>NZ_QDFV01000001.1 GCF_003075395.1 Microbacterium sp. TPD7012
CCGACACGGTGCGCTACCTCGCCGAGGCCGGCACCGCCGCGATGGTGGTGAACCTCGCCCCGCTGATGGTCGTCGTCTTCAGCGGACTGTTCCTCCGCGAGGGCTTCCCGAAGCCCCTGGTGATCGGGGCCCCGATCGCCTTCCTCGGCGTCGTGCTGATCGGCATGAACTCGTCCACGAGCGAAGGACCCGACATCACCGGGCTGCTCCTCGCCCTCCTGGCCGCGGTGATGTACGCCGGATGCACGCTCCTGCAGAAGCGCCTTCTCACCGCGGGCACCGATGCGACGACGCTGACCTGGCTCGGCGCCGCGGCCGGGACGATCGCGCTGCTGCCGTGGACAGGCAGCCTCATCGGCGCCCTGCAGACCGCACCGCTCGATGCGACGCTGTGGGTCGTCTATCTCGGCATCTTCCCCACGGCGATCGCCTTCACCACCTGGGCCTATGTGCTGCAGCGCAGCACCGCGGGACAGACGTCGGCGACCACCTACGTGGTGCCGGCGATCGCGATCCTCATGTCGTGGGCGATCCTCGGCGAGGTGCCGACGCCGCTGATGTTCCTCGGTGGAGCGCTGTGCCTCCTCGGTGTGCTCGTCACGCGCATGCGCTGGGGGCGCCGCGACCGATAGCGCCTCCGACGCGGCTCAGCGTTCGCCGATCACGTTCCGCGCGATGCCGAGCTCGGCGAGCCGGGCGGCCGCCAGCGTGCGCTTCAGCTCGAGCGCCTCGCCGATCTCGCCCGCCAGCCGCGGGCGGCTCTGGATCAGTGCGTCGACCGTCGACAGCGGCAGCACCACGACCGTGAGGACCTCGCCGGCGATCGTGACCGCCTGGGTGCGCTCGCGGGTGAGGGCGGTGTGCCCGACGATGTCACCCTTCTCGGCGCCGGCGAACTCGATGCGGCCGCCGTCGGCCTCGATCGCGAGCACCGCCCGGCCCGAGACCACCACACGCACCTCGTCGGGGACGATCCCACTGGCGAGGACGGTCTCGCCGACGCCGTAGCGCTCCAGGCGCGCACCCGCCGTCACCGCCTCGATGTCGTCATCGCGAAGATGCAGCGTGGGCGCGATCGCGGTCATCGCCTCGACGAGCCGCTGCGGTTCGGCGAGCGGATCGGTCGCGTCCCCGTCGAGCGCGAAGCCGCGGCGACGCGCGGCGTACCAGAGCCAGGAGAGGTACATCGAGAGAGCGCGTGACGCGTCGGCGGGCCCGGCGACCGGGATCGAGACGGCGTACGCACCGGCACCCGAGTAGTGCACGGTCGCGCGCTCTCGCGGGAGCTTCATCGGCAGGGCATCCGCGATCGCGACCAGCAGCGTCATGACCTCGTGCGGCGGATCGTCGGTCGAGAACTTCACCGGCGTCTCGGCCGAGTACGGCCCCTCCGGCTCGCTCATGTTCGTGAACGAGGCACCGGAGAGCGACGAGTTCGGGACGATCTGGATGCCGCCGCCGGTCTCGATGTGCACGGCACGCCAGTTCACCTCGACGACCCGGCCCTTCACCCCCGCCGCATCCAGCCAGTCGCCGATCTTGAACGGCTGCTCGAAGAGCAGCAGGAGCCCCGAGATCACGCCGCCCACGGCGTTCTGCAGGGCGAGGCCGATCACGATCGACCCGACGCCGAGAGCGGTGAAGAGGCCGCCGACATCGGCATCCCACACCCAGGAGAACAGGAGGGCGAGCCCGACGCCCACCAGGATCAGCCGGGCGATCTCCACGAAGATCGTGGGGATGCGGCCGCGCCACGAGTCCTTCTCCGCGTTGGCGAACAGCGCCACGTTGAAGGCCGAGAGCACGAGCAGGATGACGAGGAAGCCAAACACCGTCGCGACGACACGCGTCCACACCTGATCGGCGGGCGACTGGATCGCGAAGGCCAGGAGCCCGAACAGCGCGCCGACCGGGATGACCCCGTTGCGCAGCATCCGCAGCGGCTTTGCCACCGGATTCCCTCGACGCGTCAGGGTCCCGATGATCTCGGTGAGCACGACGAGGAGCACCGGCACGCCGACGGCGAGGCCGATGACCCACCAGGCCCAGCCGTCCTCGAACGCGTCGGCCACGATCAGACCACCTTCCAGACGGTCTCGGTCCGGCCCTGGGTCTCCACCGTCCCCGCCTCGACGTAGGTCACGAGCTCCTGCGTGCGGTCGCGCACGTTCTGGCTCACGTAGATCCCGGGCTCGCCCGTGACCGACCGGACCCGGTACGCCAGGTTCACGGCGTCGCCCCACAGGTCGTAGGCGAGGCTCGTGCGCGCGACGAGACCGCTGGTCACGGTGCCGGCGTCGACGCCGGCCCGCAGCCCGATCTGGGTGCCGTGCTGGGAGTTGAACCGCTCGAGCACCCCGAGCAGATTGCGGGCGAACTCGACGCTGCGGCGGATGTTGTCCACACGCGGCACGATCAGTCCGGACGACGCCAGGTACCCGCCGCGCAGCGTGCGCACCTTCTCGACACCGGCCTTCTCCGCCGCCTCGTCGAACCCGCGCATGAGCGTGTTCAGGAGTCCGATCTCCTCCTCCGCGCTCTTGCCGCGCACGGCGTCGTCGAATCCGACCAGCTCGGCGAAGACCACCGACACGTTCTCGTGCGCCTCGGTGATGGCCTCGTCACCCTGCTTGTACTTGGTCGCGACGCTCTCGGGCATGAGGGTGTGCAGCAGCTTCTCGTTCTCCTTCTGCTGCTCGTCGATCAGCTCCTGCTTGATCCGCAGGCTCGACGCCATGTCGTTGAACGCGCTGCCGAGGTCGCCGAACTCGTCACGAGACCCCTGCGGCACCTGCACGTCGAGATCGCCCTCCGCGACCCGATGCACGGCGCCCACCAGCCGATGGATCGGACGCGTGAACACCTGGGCGAGCAGCAGCGAGAGCAGGGAGACGCCGAGCATGATGCCGAGCAGCGACAACAGCACGTTGCGCGTGAAGTCGTTGACCGGCTCGAACGCCTCCGCGGTGTCGATGCGCGCGATGATCACCCAGTCGAGTCCTTCGATCTCCAGGGGCGCGTACGCGGTGACGCTGTCGCCGCCGATGTAGTCGCGGCCGACGACGGTGCCGCTGCGTCCGGCCTGCGCCTCGGCCACCGCGAACGTGTCGACCGGCTGCAGGAGCACGGTCCCCTTGATCTCACCGATGCGATTCGCGATCGTGGGCGCGATGCCTCCTGTGATCAGCCGCTTCACGTACTCCTCTGGGTCTTCCACCAGGCGTCGCGAGGTGCTGCGCATCAGATCGTCGCGTCCCACCAGGTAGACCTCGCCCGTGTCGCCGAGACCCTGCGCCTTCCATCCTTCCGAGCCGGTCATCACGTCGTTGATCGTGTCGACCGGCACCTGGAGGGCCATCGCCCCCGTGATGCCGCTGTCGTTGCCGACCGGGGAGATGACCCACATCGTGGGGATGTTCAGCGAGGGGATCCAGCGCTCGAAGTCGGTCATGCCGATCGCGTCGACCGAGTTGGTCGCGATCGTGTCCCGGTACGTCTGCGCGAAGGCCGTGTCGCGATACGGCCCGGTGTTCAGGTTGGTGCCCAGCTCGATGCCCTTGTAGGCGGAGAACACGACGTCGCCGTCGAGGTTCAGCAGCAGCGCGTCCTCGTAGCCGGCCTGCTGGACCAGCCGCGTGAAGTAGTCGCCGTAGCGCTCGGCCCCGGCCGAATAGCTCGTGCCGTCACCGCTGTCGTTGCCGACGAGCAGCTCGTCGTAGTCGGCGTCGAAGTCCTGGTTCTTCGTCGTGTACTGCAGCTGCAGGTAGCGGCCGGCGCTCGATTCCGGGATGAACGCCTCGTCTCCGTACTGCTCGCCGGCGCGGGCTTCGAGCTCCGGGATGAAGGTGTCGGCGTAGTACGCCTCGAGCTGCGCGGACTGCTCGGCGGAGATCTCCTGCTGCTGCAGGTCGTCCCACGCGGCGTTCATCGTGTTCGAGAGCGTCTGCGCACTGAGGTTGCGGGACTGCAGAGAGGCTTCGCGCTTGACGTCGTCGATCGCCTCGGTGATCTCGACCGCTCTCATCGAGCGGATCGTGATGAGCTGGTCGACGGCCGCGTCGTGCAGGGACTGCCGCCCGTTGATGAAGCCGATCGCCCCGACGACGACCGAGGAGACCAGGCTCACGGCGAGCAGCATGATCAGCAGCTTGGACTGGATGCTGAGTCCGCCTCCGCCGCGGAGTCGGCGCACTCTCGTCGCGCCGTCCGCGCTGCTCGTACCGGTCCCGCTCTCGCTCATGCGCCCTCCGCCGTGCATCGTGCGCGTCCCCGGTCAGACACTATCGATATTCCGGTACGACGGTCTACACACGGGTTCCGCTACAGTGACCGGCGGAGGCGAACATGACGACCTGGTGGCCCTACGCACGACTCGCAGCATCCGTTCTCGCCGTCGCGGCGATCGTGGCGCAGCTCGTACGATCGATCGACGTCGCCCGAAGCGCCGAGACCGAGTACGGGCAGCACATGCCGACCGTGATCGCGAACTTCTTCAGCTTCTTCACGATCGAGTCCAATGTGCTGGCGGCCGTCGCCCTCGCGAGCGGCGGGATCTGGGCTCTGCGCCAGAAGGACCGCACGCTGGTCGAACCGCGGTGGCTCGCGGTGCTGCTCGTCTGCGCCAGCACATACATGATCGTGACCGGCGTCGTCTACAACACCCTGCTCCGCGGCATCCCCCTGCCCCAGGGCGCCACGGTCCCCTGGTCCAACGAGGTGCTCCACGTCTTCGTCCCGATCATCATGCTGATCGACGTGCTGGTCGCGCCGCGCCGGCGCGCGCTCGGCTGGGGCGCCGTGGGGATCGCGGCGATCTTCCCGATCGTGTGGGTCGTCTACACGCTGATCCGCGCGAACCTGGTGATCGCCCCGGCGACCGGGAACCCGTACTGGTACCCGTACCCGTTCCTCGACCCGCACCAGCCGGGCGGCTACGGCGCCGTCACCCTCTACGTGCTCCTCATCGCCGCGATCATCATCGGTGCGGCCGCGGGAGTGGTCTGGATCGGCCGCAAGCGCGGCACACGACCGGCCGTCGCCGCCTGACCCGGGCACCCCTGCCCGCCGGACTCCGGCCCGGATGCGATTACGCTGGTGCGCGGGGGATGGCCGTGACGTGTGGTCCCCGTGTGACTGAGGGAGCCACCACATGAACGAGCCCTACACGCCGGACCCGCAGGCCAGCTCTGCGCCGCCGCCCCCGCCTCCTCCTCCCGCCCCTTCGACAGGCTCAGGGACCCAGGGCGGAGGCTCAGAGACCCGGGCGTCGGCGTCCACGACGGCGGGCGTGTCCGGCTCGAAGAACCAGGGCGCCCCCACCGACGCAGAGATGTCGCGCGCCGCCGCCGTCCTCACGGTCATCTCGGACTCGTACTCCGCGAAGATGGTCGGCCAGGACCGCCTGCGGATGAGCCTGCTCGTCTCGCTCATCGCCGGCGGCCACATCCTGCTCGAGAGCGTGCCGGGACTCGCCAAGACCACGGCGGCCAGCACGCTCGCCGACACCGTCAAGGCCCAGTTCAAGCGCATCCAGTGCACGCCCGACCTGTTGCCCAGCGACATCACCGGCAGCCAGATCTACGAGTCGGCGACCGGCTCGTTCCGCACGGTGCTCGGTCCTGTGCACGCGAACTTCGTGCTGCTCGACGAGATCAACCGCTCGAGCGCGAAGACCCAGAGCGCGATGCTCGAGGCGATGCAGGAGCACCAGACGACGATCGGCGGCGAGATCCATCACCTCCCGAAGCCGTTCCTCGTGATCGCGACGCAGAACCCGATCGAGCAGGAGGGCACCTACGAGCTGCCCGAGGCGCAGATGGACCGCTTCCTGCTCAAGGAGATCGTCGAGTACCCGAGCCCGGCGGAGGAGTTCGAGATCCTCAGCCGCATCGACTCGGGCGTGCTCGACCCCGACCGGCACGTGACCAGCTCGGTGAGCCTCGACGACGTGGACCTGCTGCAGGACGTCGCGAGCCGCGTCTATGTCGACCCGGCCATCCGCAACTACATCGTCTCGATCGCCTATGTGACCCGGAACCCCGCGCCGTACATCGGCGAGGAGCGCGCACGCCTCATCAAGTACGGGGCCAGCCCGCGTGCGAGCATCGCCTTCCTGCAGGCTTCGCGCGCGCTGGCGCTGCTGAACGGCCGCGCGCACGTGCTGCCCGAGGACATCCGCGCCCTTCGTCACCTGGTGCTGCGCCACCGCCTGCTCCTCACCTTCGAGGCCGACGCCGAGGGCATCCGCAGCGAGGAGATCATCGACGAGATCTTCGCGGCCGTTCCGACTCCCTGACCCGCCCATGCCCAGCCTGATCACGCAGGTGAAGAGCAAGCTCTTCATCCACTCGTCGCGCAAGTCGCTGCACGCGCTCGACGGCGCGTACGCGTCGCTGCTGCACGGGCGCAGTCTCGACTTCGAGGATCTGCGCAAGTACGAGTACGGCGATCAGGTGCGCGACATCGACTGGCGTGCGACCGCGCGGCTGGGCACTCCGCTGGTCAAGCGTCATCGCGCGATGCGCATGCACACGATCATGTTCGTGGTCGACACCGGGCGCTCGATGGCCGCGCTCGCCCACGACGAGAAGTCCAAGAAGGATCTGGCGATCCTCGCGACCGGCGTTCTGGGCGTGCTCGCCTTGCGCCACGGCGACGACTTCACGACGGTCTACGGCGATGCGGAGCGTGTGCGCCGTCGCGCTCCCGGCCGCAGCGAGGGCGCACTCGAGCACGCCCTGCGCACGATCGACAGGGCCATCGACGAGAGCACCGCCCCGAGCGATCGCGACGCCCTGCTGTCATACGTCACGCGAACGATCTCCCGCCGCATGATCGTCGTCGTGATCACCGACGAGGCGCCGATCACCGACGAGACCGAGCGGATGCTGCGACGACTGCGCGTGCAGCACGACGTGCTGTGGCTCACGGTGCGTGACGCCGACCCCGTGCTCGACCACACGACGCGCACCATCCGCAGCGACGTCGACAGCCGGTGGGACGTTCCGGACTTCGTGCAGGGCGACCTCGGCATCGTCCGCGAGCTCACGGCGCAGACCGAGGCGGATGCCGCGCGTCTCGCCGAGACCCTGAAGCGCATGGAGATCAGCCATGCCGCACTCGACGGGCAGGACGACGCGGTCTCGCAGCTGCTGCAGCTGCTGAACCGGAGGTCTCATGCCGGGATCTGACGAGCTCTACCCGCCGGCGCAGTACGGCTGGGGATGGATGCTGCTCGCCATCGGCATCCTGATCCTGCTGGTGCTCGGCGCATGGCTGCTGATCGTGCTCACCCGTCCCCGGCGCGTCCTCTCCACCGCCGGAGAGCCGCAGGGACCGACCCTGCTCACGGTCGACGTGCTCTCGCAGCTGCGCACGGAGTACCTCGACCGCATCCAGATGGTCGAGACCGACTACCGGGAGCGGAAGCTCTCCGCGCGGAACGCGAACTTCGAGTTGAGCAGGGTCGTGCGCACGTTCGTGAACGAGTACAGCGGCCTCGAAGCACCCGTGCTCGCGCTCGACGACCTCAAGGCCCGCGGGGTGCATCCCGCACTCATCGATGCGATGGGTCGGCACTACTACCCGAGCATCTTCCGTCAGGGACCGGCGATCGACCCGATCGCGGGTGCCGAAGCGGCGCGGACGGTGGTGCGCACATGGCACTAGCCACCTTCTGGATGATCATCGTCGCCCTCGCGGTCGTGCTGGTCGCACTCGGCATCGGGCTCGCGCTGGGCCTGCGCCGCGCCGGACGCGGTGAAGCCGGCGAACGGGCGCGGGTCGCCCGTGCCGAGCGTCTGCGCGCGCTGCCGTCGTTCCGCCAGGCGCTGAGCCGGCGGGTGCTCGCGCTGTCCGGCATCCTCGTGCTCGGCACGGTGGCGACGGTCGCGGCCGGTGTGGTGGCCGCCCGGCCGATGTCGTCGCAGACCATCCAGCCGGTGAACACCAGCCGCGACATCATGCTGTGCCTCGACGTGTCAGGCTCGATGACCGAGGTCGACGTCGAGGTGCTGAGCGTGTTCGAAGAGCTGCTCGAGGACTTCGAGGGCGAACGGATCGGCCTGACGATCTTCAACAGCTCTCCCGTGCAGATCTTCCCACTCACCGACGACTACGACTTCATCCGCGAGCACCTCGCGAGCATCAAGGAGAGCTTCGACTACGTCGATCAGATCCCCGAGCACTGGGTCGGAACCCTCAACGGCGACGGTGCCTCACTGATCGGCGACGGTCTCGCCGCGTGCACGATGGGCTTCGACCGCCCCGACGACGAGCGGTCGCGCTCGGTCATCTTCGCCACCGACAACGAGATCAACGGCGCCTCGATCGTGACGCTCGAGGAGGCGGCCGGCTACGCCAAGGCCAAGGGCGTGCGCGTGTTCGCCCTGAATCCGGTGCAGGGCAAGGATGCCGAGGTGAGCGCCGAGCTCGCCGCCGCGGCCGAGACGACCGGGGGCGCCGCCTACGGCCTGCGCGACACGACGACCGTGTCCGACATCGTGACCGAGGTGCAGGAGCAGGAGGCGACCGAGCTGCGCGGCGAGGCCCAGGTCGTCTGGACCGACAGTCCGAATCTCTGGATCGTGGTGCTGTCGATCACGCTGCTCTCGTTCGCCGTGGTGCTGTGGAGGGTGAGACTGTGATCTTCCAGCCCGTCCTCCATCCGCTGCTGCTCGTGCTGCTGTTCGTGCCCGTGATCGCCCTCGCCGTCTGGCTGACCGCGCGCGGAGGAACTTCGACGAGCTCAGGAACCCCGCAGAAGCAGGGGGCAGGGGAAGGGGTCGCTGAGCCTGTCGAAGCGTCTCGGGCGCAGTCCCGCTCGCGCGCTCAGCAGCGCGCCCTGTGGGCGCTGCGTCTTCTCCTTTTGCTCGCGTGCTTCGTGATGCTGCTGCGCCCCGGCATCCCCGGCGGTGCGACCCAGACGCTCGCGACCGACACCGACATCGTGCTCGTCGTCGACACCACCGCGAGCATCGTGGCGGAGGACTGGGGCGACGGCGAGCCCCGGCTCGACGGCGTCCGTGAAGACGTCCGCGCGATCGTCGAGGAATACCCCGGCGCGCGGTTCGCCCTCATCACCTCCGATGCGGCGGCGGAACTGCGGATGCCGTTGACCACCGACACCACCGCGCTGATGGGGTCGCTCGAAGTGCTGCGCCCCGAGGTGACCAGCCAGTCGCGCGGCAGCTCGATCGGCATCTCCGCGCCGCTGGTCTCCGAGACGCTCGCCTCGGCCGCCGAAGCCTCCCCGGACCGCTCGCGCATGGTGTTCTACTTCGGCGACGGCGAGCAGACGGTCGATACGCCCCCCGAGCCGTTCAGCGGCAGCGCGAAGTACACCGACGCCGGCGGCGTGTTCGGCTACGGTACGGCCGAGGGCGGCCCCATGCGCATCACGGGCGGAGGCGTGGACGCCGACGAGGGGTACATCGAGTATCAGGGCGAGAACGCGCTCTCGGTCATCGACGAGCAGAACCTCGAGGCGGTCGCCGAGCAGCTCGGCGTCGACTACCAGCACAGGACGGCGGATGCCGCGCCGACGCTGCCCGAGGCCCCCTCGACCACGACGAGCTACGCCGAGTCCGGCGAGGTCGGCAACGTCACGGAGCTCTACTGGATCGCCGCACTGGTGATCATCGTCCTCCTCGGCGTCGAGCTGACCCGCGCGACGCTGCTCATCGCGCGACTCCGTCAGCTGCGGTCGCCCCGTACCGATCGGTCCCTGAGCGAGCGCAGCGAGACGAAGGGCGCTCGCTCCGCGGTTCCTGAGCGCGTGTCGTCTCGCTCCGCGGTTCCTGAGCGAGGAGCGCAGCGACGAGACGAAGGACGCTCGACGACCGGCGAAGGGGGTGCCTCGTGACCGACCCTTCGACGAGCTCAGGGGCCCAGGCCGCCGCAGCCCTGCTGCGATCGAACCGCCGACGGCGCAGCATCCGCCGCTGGGTCGCGATCGGGACCCTCCCTCTCACACTCGCCGCGCTGTTCTTCGTCGGCAAGCTGCTGAGCATGTACGCCTTCGCCCATCAGGCGGTGACCGCCTACGTGGTCGACGACTACGCCGGTTCCGAGGCGTCGGCCCGCGGGCAGGAGTTCCTGAACTGGTTCGAGCCGTACAAGGCGCCCTTCAACGTCGGCACGGCGCTCGGCGCAGCCGAGCAGCTGCCCGAGGCGAGGGCGAAGCTCGAGGAGGCCCTGGAACTCGCGCACGGTCTCGAGGTGTGCGGCGTGCGCATCAACCTGGCCCTGGTCGTGGAGCGCATGGGCGATACGGCCCGCGCCGGCGGCGACGGCGCGACGGCGGCGCAGCTGTACGGCGAGGCGCTGACGATCACCGTCGAGACGCCCGAGGAATGCCGAAGCGACGAGGCGCAGCAGCAGTCCTCCGATCCGGAGCGCGACATGTCGGACGCCCTCGACGGCACCGAGGAGCGGCTCAAGCAGAAGCAGCAGGAACAGGAGCAGGAGCCCCAGCCCCAGGAGCCGCAGCCCGAGGACCAGGAGCCGCAGCCGTCCGAGGACAAGCTGGAGGACCTGCAGGACAAGCTCGAGCAGGGCACGCAGGAGCGCGATCAGCAGCAGAAGGACGACCCCGGCAGCTCGGGAACGGACAAGCCATGGTGATGGACCACGAGAAGCAGCGGGCACGGTACATCGCCGGAACCGAGGGCGCGCCTCCCGTCCCTCCGCCCGGAGGCTACCGGGGTGCGCGTCGCCAGCAGGCACCCGCAGCCGGTGCGCCGCTGCCGCCGACTCCCGGAGACACCGCGACGCTCGACGTGGAGAAGAAGCCGGCGAACGCCCTCGGCTGGATCGCTCTGGCGGCATCCGTCCTGTTCGCGCTGATCCTCCTCGGCACGCTCGTCGCCGGCGGCACCGACATCCTCTACGGCGTGACGATGCTGGCTCTGCAGCTGGTGGTCGTCGCGGTGATCATCGCCGCCCTGTTCTCCCCGCGCGGACGGATGCTGGGCGCGATCGCGCTCATCGTGACGATCCTGTTCAACGTCGCGACGGTCGGCGGCATGAGCGCCCTGCAGACGTCGGCCTCCGGCAACTACGAGGGCGTGAAGAGCGACGAGCAGAAGCACGAGGAGGCGTATCCCGCGATCAAAGGCACCGACCCGCAGCAGACGCTGAGCCAGCAGTCCCTCGAAGAGGTGCGGGCACAGGCCGACGTGCTGTTCGCCGACATCCGTGCCCGGCTGACCGCCGAGTTCGGCTACACCTGGGTGCCGGTCGGCGATGAGGACCTGCGCCCGGAGCGCAACGGCTACGGCGGTGAATCCATGCTCGTGGAGTACACCTCCCCGGGCTGGGCGACGAACGAGCCGATCCAGGACTACGCGCAGAAGCTCGACGTCATGGCCGTGATCGACGAGGTCGTGCTCGAGCACGGGCTGTGGGACCTCTACTCGTTCAACGACCCGACGAACTCGGGCATCGACCCGGCGATGATCGCGAAGCTCTACGGCAGCGATGACCCGCGCACGCAGAACACGTGGGAGTACTACACCGAGAACTACCCCGATCCGCTGCGGTTCTACGCGAACATCTACGACCTGTCGAACGACCCCGACGGCGGCTTCCTGACCGCCCGCCAGGCGCAGAACGCGCGCACCGGGGAGCCGCTCGAAGGACTGCAGCTCGTCGTGATCGCCAGCGGCGTGCTCAGCGAGGCCGACCGCGCCGAGTTCGAGAAGAAGCTCGAGGAGTATCCGGGCTTCGGCTGAGCCCCGCGTTCACCGTCTCGTCTCCCTGCGCTCGCTCACCGAACCCGGTCGTTGAGCGAGGAGCGCAGCGACGAGACGAAACGCCTCAGTATCCGCAGCCCGGTCGTTGAGCGAGGAGCGCAGCGACGAGACGAAACGCCTCAGTCGGCGAGGCGCAGCAGCATCCGGGCGACGACGAACCGCGCATGCCCGCGAGAGGTGCGCGGGTCATAGCCGAGCGTCTCGGTGAGCGCCGTGAGGCGATCCTGCACGCTGGAGTGGTGTCGGCCCAGACGCACAGCGGCCGCCCGCACGCTCTGCTCGTCGACAACGGCGTCGAGCAGTTCGAGGCTGCGGGCATCGAGGTGCGCGAGCGCCGCGGCATCCGCGTGCAGGGCGCCGGAATCGGCGTTCTCGGCGATCAGCAGCAGCGCGCCGAGATCGGCGGCGTCGAGGGTGGGCTCTGCGGGCGAGGTCAGTCGCACGGCCACCAGGGCCGCGGCCCAGGAGGCGGGGAGCTGCTCCTCGGTGCCTGCCGTGCCGACGCCGCGTCGGAGATCGTCATCGTCATCCCAGGCGTCCTCGACCGCGACCCCCTCCGGGAGGATCGTCGCCCGGGTGAGTCCGTGCCGGGTCGCCACGACCGCGGACGGATGCTGCGCTCCGGGTGCCGGATCGGGGAGGGAGGCGATCACGCGGAAGCGTCCGGGCGCGAGCCGCAGCCGAGACAGCGCGCCGACCCGCTCGTCGGCACCCGCATAGGAGCTGATGGCGAGCTCGACCGCACTCGCCGTGCCGACCGAGCGGCGCGCGCGGATGATGCCGAGCGCGAGCGCGAGCCGCTCGAGGATCATCGCGTCGTTGGTGTGCGGCTCGCCCTCGCGTTCGATCCACACGACGGCGTCGGGTCCGCTGTCGCGCAGCATCCATCCGTCTCGGGGATCGATCGGATCGATGCGGACGCCGTCGGCCCGCACACGCATGATCTGACGGCCGTCGCGTTGCCCGACCGTCGCGCCGCTCAACACCGCAGCACCGCGCAGCATGCTCTCGACGCCGACCGACCGCTCCACGAGGGCATCGAAGTACGTGACGACCTTGAGGGTCTCGCTGGCGTCCGGGTCGAGGGCGGTGAGACGCCCCAGCAGATCTTGCATGTCGGCTCCATCGCGCGGGAGTTCCACCCTACGGGGTCGACTCGCGACCCCGTAGGGGACGGCGTCACGAGAGCAGGCGGTTCACCCAGTTGTCGCGCGCGGCGAGCATCGCCTGCGCGACGGCCGCATGCGGTGCGAACATGTCGAACCCATGGAACCCTCCGGCCCAGACGTGCAGCTCGGCCTGGACGCCGGCCTCCCAGAGGCGCGTGGCGTAGGCCACGTCCTCATCGCGGAACACCTCGGCGCTGCCGCAGTCGATGAACGCCGGGGGCAGGCCCGCGAGATCGGTCGCGCGAGCAGGAGCGGCGTAGATCGAGACGTCGGCGCCGCCCTTGCGGTCACCGAGCAGAGCGGTCCAGCCGGTGATGTTGGAACCGCGGTCCCAGACGCCGATGCCGTCGATCTGCCGCGTCGAGACCGTCTCGTCGCGGTCGTCGAGCATGGGGTAGATGAGCAGCTGCCCGACGAGCGCCGGACCTCTGCGGTCGCGGGCGATGAGCGCCGTACCGGCCGCCAGTCCTCCTCCGGCGCTGCCGCCGCCGATCAGCAGACGCGACAGGTCGATGCCGAGGTCTTCCGCGTGGTCCGCCGTCCACACGAGCGCGGCGTAGCAGTCCTCGACCGGGAACGGGTCGGGGTACTCCGGCGCGAGCCGGTACTCCACGGTCACGATCACGCCGTTGAAGCGCTCTGCCCAGTCGAGGAAGCCGACGACGCCCAGCCACCGGTTGCCGATGATCATGCCGCCACCGTGCGTGTGGAAGAAGCCGGGTCCCGTGCCCGTCCGCCCCTCCTTCTCGATCACGGAGACGACGATCTCGTCCCCTCCGTGCCCGGCGATCGGAACGTCGCGGCGCGTGAAGCCCCGCGCCTCGAGCACGGCGAAGATCTCCTCGTCGCCGCTGACCGGCGCCTGGCGCATGAGCGGGATCATCTCCGGCGTGAGGGTGGACGGGATCTGGTCGGCGACCAGGGCGAGTGCGGCTTCGAGCTCGGGGTCGAAGGGCGGGCGAGCCAGCGTGTCAGTCATCAGAACTCCTTTGTCCTCGCCGTCTGCGTGGCGGCGTCCCGCCAGCATCCTTCACGTCTTCCCCCACGGTAACCCGCCACCCGCCCCCGATCTCGCCCCGTCCGGCCGCCATCCGGCGGGGCGCTCCCGTGGCAGAAGAGCACAGTGCCCGGGCCGTCGACCCTGCCGAACTGCCACGGGAGCGTGGCGTCAGCCGGCGAACGACAGGCCTGCGGCGAGCGCGAAGCCGAGCACGGTCGCGAGACCCGTGGACTCCTTCGCCTTCGACTGCGCCTCGGGCACCATCGAGTCGACGAGCATGACGAGGAGGGCGCCGGCGGCGAAGCCGCTCGCCGCGGTGCGGAACGCATCGCCCGTCACGGTCGCGAGGCCGAAGCCCGCGACGGTGGCGAGCGCGCAGATGACGGCGACGCCGGCCCAGAGGAGCAGCACGCGGTTCTTCGCCATGCCGCCCTTCAGGAGGTCGGCCGCCGACCCGATCGACTCCGGCAGGTTCGAGACGAGGATCGCGACGACCAGGGCGATGCTGACGGGTTCGCCGGAGGCGAGCCCGATGCCGAGCACGAGCTGCTCGGGGATGCCGTCGAGCAGGGCGCCGACGGCGAGCTGACCCCCTCCCGCCTCGCCCTTCTTCTTCGCCGCCCTGGCGTCGAGGATGCGCGCGGCGATGTAATAGGCGAGGGCCCCGGCTGCGACTCCGCTGACGAGCGGGACAGCACCGCCCCGCTCCAGCCCCTCTTCCCAGAGTTCGAAGGCGATCGAGGCCATCAGCGCTCCGGCGCCGAAGCCGAGGACGATGCCGAGCCAGCGCGGCGGCCAGACCCGCAGCATGGCGAGCACCGCTCCCACGAACAGCGGGGATGCCGCGACCACACCCCACAGCACCGCTTCGCCCATGTCATGCCTCCGCCTGACACTCTGGCACCCCGCGAGCGGAAAACAGAGACGATCTCTGCGCGTATCGGCGAGTCGCGTCCGGACACGCCGCGCCCGCGGCATCCGATCTCCGTTTTCCGGGTACCGGGCCGCGACACGAAGGCATCTGAGGCCGCGCCGGTCTCACCGAGCCGGATCGACGCCCGTGCGGTGGATGCCGAGATCGGTGCGATCAGCCAGGATGTCGGCGCGCAGCGCTCGGGTGCCGCGGTAGTCGCCGTCCTGCAGACGCCGGTACGGTCGTTGCGGCGTCTCGGTGCGGATCCCTGCGAGGCGCCGACCGAGACGCTCGATCTCGCGGTCGATTCCCGTCGTGTCGAGGCCGTCGGCGTCGTGCACGACATGCAGGTCGAGCGGCTCGATCCCGGTGTACCAGAGGGTGCCGTGCGTCACCGGGAAGAGCAGCGAGTCGATGTCTCCGCTGATGCCGCGCGGGCCGATGGATCGCTCGTCCTCACCGGCTGTGACGATCACCAGCGCCCGCCGGCCCGCGAGGGGTCCGGCGCCGTAGCGCAGCGGCACGCCGCTCTCGGGGTCGACCGTGCCGTAGGCGAACCCGTTCGTGAGCACGCGATCGAACCAGCCCTTCAGGATCGCGGGCACACCGTACCACCACAGGGGGAACTGGAACACGAGAAGCTCGGCCGCGGCGACTTTGCGCTGCTCCTCGACCACGTCGTCGGTCAGCTGCCCCGCAGCCTGAGCTTCGCCCATGAGGTCCACGAGGTTGCCGGGGCGGCCGAAGGGCTCACCGAGATCCTTCGCGTCGAGGACCGGGTCGAAGCCCTGCGCGTAGAGATCGGTGGTCACCACGTCGTAGTGGGCGGCGAGCGCCTGGGTTCCCTCCCCGAAGAGCCGTGCATTGAACGAGCTCGACTGCGGGTGCGCGAGGATCCAGTGCGCGGTCGGGCGCTCGGCGCTCATGACGTCGCCTTCCCGGTGCGGACGAGCGGAAGGACGGCCGCGGCGACCACGACCACCGCCGCGATGAACAGGGCGACGGTGAACCCGCTCGCCCCGAGGATCGAGCCGATGGTACCGAGCACCGCGATGCCGAGTCCGCCACCGAGCGCGAAGCCGACCTCCTGGATCGCACCCACCTGGCCCGCGTCGTCCTCCGTCGTGACGTCGAACAGCGCGGTCGCCGCGAGAGTCGCCCCGATCCCGAAGCCGAGACCGACGAGCAGGAGAGGGAGCGCGACCAGACCCGGATCGAAGGCGAGCCAGGCGAGCCCTGCTCCCTGCACCGTCAGTGCCAGCACCGTCAACGCGTTCGCGCTCAGCACCCGCAGGAACACCGGTGCCAGCACGCCGCCGAGGGCGATGGCGACCGCCTGCGGCAGGATCGCGATCCCCGCCTCGGCCGCACTGTGACCGCGTGCATCCTGCAGGTGGAGGCTCACCAGCACCACGGATGCCGACGCCACCCCGCTGCTCGCGAGGATCCGCGTGATCGCGGGGCTGAAGCCCGGCACGCCGAACAACCGCATGTCGATGAGCGGCTCGCGCAACATGCGCTGCCGGCGGATGAAGAAGATCAGGACCGCGACGGCGACGACACCGGCGACGGCCGCGGGAACCGGCGCCGCGAGCACCTCGTGCAGCGCGAAGACAAGCGCCCCGAGGGCGACGATCGACGACAGGATGCTGAGCACGTCCCACGACGCCGGACGGGAGCTGCGGGAGTCGGGCACCAACCAGATCGCGAGCGCGCCGGCGATCACGGCCAGGGGCACGCTGCCGAGGAGCAGCCACCGCCATCCCGGGCCCTCGGTGATGATCCCGCCGAGCACCGGGCCCAGCGCGCTCCCGGCGCCGAAGGTCGCCGTCCACAGGCCGTAGGCGAGCACGCGCTCCCGCGCCTGGTAGTGGGCGCCGATCGTGGCGACCACACCCGCGACGACGAACGCCTCCGCGACTCCGAGCAGAGCCCGGATCGCGATCAGCACCATCCCGTTGTCGGCGAACCCGCCGATGGCGTTGAGCACGGCGAACCCCGCGAGGCCGATGAGCACGATGCGTTTGCGTCCGAAGGCGTCGCCGATCCGCGCCGCGAGGATGAGGGTGGCCGCGAGGGACAGCGAGTAGATGTCGACGAGCCACAGGGCTCCGCTGTCGGTGAGGGCGAGATCGCCGCGGATCGCCGGCAGGGCGGTCGAGACGCTGCTGATCGCGAGGGCCCCGATGAGGATGCCGAGCTGCAGCGGGATCATCGCGAGCCAGGGGTGGCGGAGGGCACGGGTGGGGGCGAGGGTCGTGGGGGTACTGGACGTCACGGTCCCAGTCTGGTGTGATGGTACGGAGGGGACAAGTACTGTCATTCCGGTCACATAGTGACCGTTTGGATACTGAGGAAGCACGAGAGGCGAGCTCATGAGGGAGAAGACGGAGCGCATCGTCCGGGAGTGGACGGATGCCTGCGACGCCGAAGTGTCGATCGCCGTGCTCGGCGGCGCCTGGAAGCCCAGCATCCTCTCCCTCCTCGGCGAGCACGGCGTGCTCCGCTTCGGCGAGCTGAGCCGCCTCCTGCTCGAGCCCACGGCCCGCGTCCTCACGCGGCAGCTGCGAGAGCTCGAGGACGACGGCCTGATCACCCGCGAGGTGTACCGGCAGGTGCCGCCCAAGGTCGAGTACCGCTTGAGCGACCTCGGGCGCGGCGCCGGCCCCCTGGTCGACTCCCTCACCCGGTGGGGCGGCGAGTACGCCGCGCATCAGAGACGGATGCTGGCCGCTCCGGCATCCGTCCGCGATGAGGAGCGGCAGGAGTTGATCACTGGAGGTCGGGTGTGACGAATGTCGCCGTGTAGTCCTCCGTACATGGCGTCAGGACATAGACCTTCCCCCAGCCCTCGGCCATGAGCAGCGAATCGTCCTGCACGAATCGCGTGCGCCGGTCGTCGGCCTCGACGATCACCCACCCTTGATCGGTCGTCCACCAGCGCCCTTCCCCGACGACCGGGATCACGTCGCCGGCCAGGCATCGGCGGTCGCCATCAGCGCTCCGCTCCTCCGTGCCGAGCGAGAGTCCGCGGAGTTCCGCTGTGCCGTCCGCGCTCAGAGTGAAGGTCGCGGCGGTGTCTCCGCCGTCGAGATCGTGATAGTCGACGGGGAACTCGAGCTGCGTGGTCATCTCGTCCCGTGTCGCGGACGCGACCCGGAAGTACTGCACACTCACCGCGGCGACGATGGCAAGCAGGCAGGCGCCGCCGAAGATCCACCAGGCCCGAGCACGGAGATGCGGCCGATCCCGGATGATCATGAGTACGGCGACCAGGCCGAAAAGCACCCCGATCATCAGCACGATGCTCCACACGAACGAATCTGCCGCGCCCGGCGGGCCGAAGAAGTCAGCAGGTCTCTGCACGCGGTCACACTATCGACTTCGGCCTCAAGGGGCCTGAGCGTCGCCGTCGTCATGCGGCACAGGGCGACACGCCGCCCGCGGATAGACTGGAAAGCATGTCCAAGGTCCTCCAGTCCCTGCCCGTCGGCGAGCGCGTCGGCATCGCCTTCTCCGGAGGACTCGACACCTCCGTCGCCGTCGCGTGGATGCGCGACAAGGGCGCCGTGCCCTTCACCTACACCGGTGACCTCGGGCAGTACGACGAAGACGACATCGCGTCGATCCCCGGCCGTGCGCTGGAGTACGGCGCCGAGGCCTCGCGCCTGGTCGACTGCAAGACCGCCCTGGTCGAAGAGGGCCTCGTCGCCCTCTCCTGCGGCGCCTTCCACATCCGCTCCGGCGGCAAGACCTACTTCAACACGACGCCGCTCGGTCGCGCGGTCACCGGCACGCTGCTGGTGCGCGCCATGAAGGAGGACGGCGTCGACATCTGGGGCGACGGCTCCACCTACAAGGGCAACGACATCGAGCGGTTCTACCGCTACGGCCTGCTCGCCAACCCGCGCCTGCGCATCTACAAGCCGTGGCTCGACGCCGACTTCGTCACCGAGCTCGGCGGCCGCAAGGAGATGAGCGACTGGCTCGTCGCCCACGACTTCCCGTACCGCGATTCCGCCGAGAAGGCGTACTCGACTGACGCGAACATCTGGGGCGCGACGCACGAGGCCAAGACGCTCGAGCACCTCGACGTCTCGCTCGAGACCGTCGACCCGATCATGGGCGTGAAGTTCTGGGATCCCTCGGTCGCGATCGAGACCGAAGACGTCACGGTGACCTTCGAGGCCGGCCGTCCGGTCGCCATCAACGGTGTCGAGTACAGCGACCCGGTGGCCCTCGTCATGGAGGCCAACACGATCGGCGGACGCCACGGTCTCGGCATGAGCGACCAGATCGAGAACCGCATCATCGAGGCGAAGTCGCGCGGCATCTACGAGGCCCCGGCCATGGCGCTGCTCTTCATCGCCTACGAGCGTCTGGTCAACGGCATCCTCAACGAGGACACGCTCGCGACCTACCACGAGCAGGGCCGCCGCCTCGGTCGCCTGATGTACGAGGGCCGCTGGCTCGAGCCGCAGTCGCTCATGCTGCGCGAGTCGATCCAGCGCTGGGTGGGCCTCACGATCTCGGGCTCGGTCACCATCCGTCTGCGTCGCGGTGACGACTGGACCATCCTCGACACCACGTCGCCGAACCTCTCGTACGGTCCGGAGAAGCTGTCGATGGAGCGCGTCGGCGACGCCGCCTTCGGACCGGTCGACCGCATCGGGCAGCTCACGATGCGCAACCTCGACATCGCCGATTCCCGCTCGCGCCTCGAGCAGTACGCCGGCCTCGGCCTCATCGGCGGCGCCACGGGCGAGCTCGTCGGCCGCGTGACCGCGGGCGAGTCGGGCGAGATCACCGGTTCGGTCGAAGAGGTCGACGAGAACCTCGCGGATGCCGTGGACGTCGCCTCCGAGGGCGCGGCCTTCGACTCCGGCACGGACTGACCCTTCGACAGCTCAGGGGCTCAGGAAGCTCAGGGACCCAGGAAGCTCAGGGACCTGGAAGGGGGCGGATGCTGCGGCATCCGCCCCCCTTCTGCGTTCCGACACTCCGCGGCGCCGTTCACAATTCAGCAAGAACTCGCCGCCTCGCCGCGCAGAGCATCCCGCCCGAACGATAACGGGCGTTCCGTGCTGAGTTGTGAACGCGGAGATGCGCGGAGCCTGTGAGTCCTCCGAGTTATCTTGCACACTCGTGTGCACTATAAGTAGCATGGGGACATGACCACCCGTGCACCCCGCCGCGATTCCGTGGAGAACCGCGCCGGCATCCTCGACGCCGCCCGTGCGACCCTCGCGAACGATCCGCACGCTTCCGTCGACGTCATCGCCCGCAGCGCCGGACTCTCGCGCCGAACCCTCTACGGACACTTCGACGACCGCGACGCCCTGATCCGCGAGCTCATCTCCAGCGGCGCGCAGCGCTTCAACGCCATCGCCGCCTCGGTCGACGATCCCGACAGCCGCATCGCCCTCGCCCGCCTCGCCGCCCGTCTCTGGCAGGAGGCCGCGCACGTGCAGGTCGCCGCCGCGCTCGCCCTCGACGAGGCGCACGTCGAGCACACGGCGGCAGCACTCGCGCCCCTGCGCCGCACGGTCGCGGCGCTCGCCCGTCGCGGACAGGAGGACGGGAGCTTCCGCACCGACCTCGCCGCCCCCACCCTCGCCCGGCTGATCGAGGAGATGGCGCGCACGGTCGTCTCGCGGACGGATGCCGCCAGCATGGGCGCCGCGAACGTCGCGGTGCGCACGGTGCTGAGCATCGCCGGACTGTCGTGGCGAGAAGCGGATGAGCTGCTCGCCGCACATCCCGACATCATCGCCGCGGAGATCGATGAGGAGGCGACAGCGTGAGGATCACCCTGCACGAGGTGAGCAAGGGGCGCGGCGGACAGGCACTGCCGGTGACGAGCCTCGAGTTCCACACCGGAGCCGTGCGCTTCGCCCTCGCCGAGACCGAGCAGCGGCCGACCGTGCTCGGACTGATCGCGAGCGGACGGATGCGGCCGGACGCCGGCCGAGTCACCCTCGACGGCGCCGAGAACGCGAAGGAGCTGCGGCGACGCGTGGCTCTGGTCGATGCACCGGACGTCAGCGATCCGCACGCCGACATCACGCTCGCCGGAGTCGTGGGCGAGGAGCTCATGTTCGCCGGCGTCGGCGCGACGCCTCTGCACGCGCGCCGCTGGCTGGCTCAGCTCGGGTTCGCCGAACTGGCATCCGTCCCGATCGGCACCGTCGACCCCGCTGCCCGCGTGCGCATCATGTGCGAGCTCGCGGTGCTGCGCGACGGGGTCGAGGGCATCGTGCTCGTCGCCCCCGACCGGCACGGCGGCAGCCCCGACGGCTGGTGGCGCATCGCCGGCGAGTTCGCCGACCGCGGCTACGCCATGCTCGTGATCATCGGCGGCTCGGCGGCCGTCGCCCTCGAGCGGATGCAGGAATTCGACGCGATCAACGCCTCCGGGCCGATCCAGCCGCTCGTGCTCGAGGAATCCGGCGCCACTTCGGGGCCCGAAGCCCCGGAATCCGAAGCCCCGACCGAGAACGGAGGCGAGCGATGAAGGTTCCTTCCATGATCGCCGCCGAGCTGCGGCGCCTCACCGCGAGCAAGATGGGCATCATCGCCCTCGTCGCGCTGATCTGCGTGCCGATCCTCTACGGCGGTCTCTACCTGTGGGCCAACCAGGATCCCTACGCGAAGTTCCCCGAGGTCCCCGTGGCGCTGGTCGTCGACGACGAGGGCGCCCCTGCCGCAACCTCAGCGAACCAGGGGGCCGGCTCCGACACCGTGAACTACGGCGAGGACGTGGCCGACAACCTCATCGACGGCAACGCCTTCGACTGGCAGCGGATGACCGCGGAAGAGGCCGCGGATGCTCTTCGCGAGGGCACCGTCGACTTCACCGTGACGATCCCCGCCGACTTCTCCTCCGCGCTCACCTCGGCGGCGGGCGACGACCCGCACCAGGCGCGCATCGACCTGGAGACCAACGACGCCAACAACTACCTCGCCTCCTCGATGGGAACGCAGGCTGTCGAGAAGATCCGCAGCTCCGTGGCAGAGATGGTCGGGAGCGAGGCCGCCGAGCGTCTGCTCACCGGCCTGAGCGACGTGCGCGACAGCCTGATCACCGCCGCCGACGGAGCGACCCAGCTGACCGATGGCGCGAACACCGCGGCATCCGGAAGCTCCACCCTCGCCGACGGCACGGCACAGCTCGCCGACGGCACCGCGCAGCTCGCGGCGGGCGCGCAGACACTGGCGAGCGGGGCGCAGCAGGTGAGCGCGGGGAACCGACAGCTCGCCGACGTCGCCGACCGCGCGGGTGCGGCCGTGCAGCAGGCCGCCGATGCGCTGCCCCAGGTGCGCGCCGACATCGCGACCACCCTCGCCGAGCAGGGCGTGACACAGGAGGAGATCGATCAGGTCCTCGCGGCCCTCGACCCTCTGGCGAGCCGCCTGCAGGACGGCAACTCGAAGGTGCAGACCGCGGTCGGCCAGGTCGATCAGCTCGCCGCCGGCGCCGCATCCCTCGCCTCCGGCGCCTCCGAGCTCGCGACCGGAGCGGGCACGGTCGCCAGCGGTGCGGCATCCGCGAATGCCGGCGCCGCTCAGCTCCGCGACGGACTCGGCACGCTCGCGGCGGGCACCGCGGAGCTGCGCGACGGGCTGTCCGAGGGGGTCGGGCAGATCCCGGCATCCACGCCCGAGCTCCGCTCGCTGCAGGCCGACACGATCGCCGACCCGGTGAAGGTCTCGAGCGACAAGGTCGCCTCGGCCGAGGACTACGGCGCCGGGCTCGCGCCGTTCTTCGCGGCGCTCTCGGCCTGGATCGGCATCTACGCGCTGTTCCTCATCGTCAAGCCGATCTCGCGTCGCGCGGTCACGGCGCTGCACTCCCCGATCCGCATCACGCTCGCGGGATGGCTGACCCCCGCCATGCTGGGCGCCGTGCAGATGGTGGGACTGATGGGCATCCTCGCGATCACGCTCGGCTTCACCTTCGACAATCCCATCGGCACACTCGGGGTGATGGTGCTCGCCTCGGCGACGTTCGCCGCGATCATCCTCACGCTGAACGTCTGGCTGGGATCCGTCGGGCAGTTCCTCGGCCTGGTGCTGATGGTGCTGCAGCTCGTCACCGCCGGCGGCACGTTCCCGTGGCAGACCCTCCCGGCCCCGCTCGCGGCCCTGCACCATGTGCTGCCGCTGGGATACGTCGTCGACGCGATGCGTCAGCTGATGTACGGCGGAGACCTCGCCCGGGCCGGCTGGGATCTGGCCGTCCTCGCCCTGTGGCTCGTCGGCGCCCTGGCGCTCGCGATGGTCGGGGTGACGCGCATGACGCACCGACGCACGCTGCGGGATCTGCAGCCGAGCCTCATCGGGTGAACCCGGTCCGCCGGAGCGCTCCTGCGGCCAGGACCTCCGGCGGATATGATGCGAAGGCGCGGCCCTGACACGCGCACTGGGGCTCGGTGGGACTGAGTCCCACCTGCTATCCCGAGAAGAGCGTTCAACGATGACGACTGATTCGCCGGCCACCGCCGTCCCCTCCCGCCCTTCTCTGGGCGTCCGGATCGGGCGGATCGCGTTCCTCGTCGTCGCCGCGATCGTCGTGATCGCGGTCGCCGCAGCCTTCTTCGTCACGTGGACGATCCAGCGGTCGTTCCCGCAGACCGAGGGCGCGATCGAGGTGGAGGGGCTCACGGCCGCCGTCACGGTGCAGCGCGATGCCAGCGGCGTGCCGACGATCACCGCCGACTCGACGGACGACCTCTTCTACGCGCAGGGATTCGTGCACGCGCAGGACCGCTTCTTCGAGATGGACTTCCGCCGGCACGTGACATCGGGTCGCGTCGCCGAGATGTTCGGGGCCTCCCAGGCAGGAACCGACGCCTTCCTCCGCACGCTCGGCTGGCGCAAGGTCGCCGAGGCGGAGGTCGAGGCTATGGACGACGTGACCCTGAGCTACTACGAGGCATATGCCGCCGGCGTCAACGCCTATCTCGCCTCGCGCTCGGGCGCAGAGCTCTCGCTGGAATATGCCGTGCTCGGCATGCAGAACCCGGACTACGCCCCTGAGCCCTGGGAGCCCGCCGACTCCGTCGCCTGGCTCAAGGCCATGGCCTGGGACCTGCGCGGCAACGTCGAGGACGAGACCGAGCGCGCGCTCCTCGCCGCCGAGCTGGATGCCGGCCCCGCGGGTGACGATGCGTCGGATGCCGCAGACGACACGACCGCGATGCTCGAGAGGCTCTACCCGGAGTATCCGTTCGATGAGAATCCGGTGATCGTCCCGAAGATCTCGACGGTCCCCGCGCTCGAGACGGATGCCGAACCCGCCGCCTTCCTGTCCGACACGGGCGCTGACGTGCAGCAGGCGGTCACGACCGTGGAGTGGGAGAAGACCTCCGACGTGATCGCCGCGGCGAGCATGCTCGTGGGCGACCTGGGCGAGGGCATCGGATCGAACTCCTGGGTCGTCTCCGGCGACCTCACCGACACGGGGATGCCCCTGCTGGCCAACGACCCGCACCTCGGAGCATCCCTCCCCTCCGTCTGGTACCAGGTGCAGCTGAAGTGCTCGACGGTGAATGCGGCGTGCCCGTTCGACGTCGGCGGCTTCTCCTTCTCCGGCCTTCCCGGCATCGTGATCGGGCACAACCAGAAGGTCGCGTGGGGCTTCACGAACCTCACCACCGATGTCACGGACCTCTACATCGAACGCGTGCAGGGCGACGAGTACTGGCGCGACGGCGTCCTCGTGCCCCTCGAGGAGAGCACCGAGACGATCAAGGTCGCAGGCGGGGACGACATCGAACTGACCATCCGCTCCACGGTCCACGGTCCGATCATCTCCGGGCTCACCGACGACTTCACTGCGATCGCCGAAGACCCGGTCCCCGCGCTCGAGGCGGGCATTCCGGGAGGCCCCGATCTGTTCTCCGGCGGAACCCTGCCAGAGCCGAAGGTGGAACCCGAGTACGCGGTCAGCCTCCGCTGGACCGCCCTCGACCCCGGCACGGCCGCGACCGCGATCTTCGCGCTCTCGACCGCGCAGGACTTCGACGACTTCCGCTACGCCGCCTCACTCTTCGACGTGCCCGCGCAGAACCTCATCTACGCCGACACCGACGGCAACATCGGCTACCAGACGCCGGGGCGCCTGCCGATCCGCGGCGCGGGCGACGGGTGGATGCCGCAGCCCGGATGGGACAGCAGCTACGACTGGACCGGATTCATCCCGTTCGAGGAGCTGCCGGTGTCGTACAACCCGACCTCGGGATACATCGTCACCGCGAACAACGCGATCGTCACCGACGACTACGAGTACTTCCTCTCCCGCGATTGGGACTACGGGTACCGCGCCGCCCGCATCGCCTACCTGATCGAACGTCGCGCCGCCGCCGGGCCTCTGACGGCGAAGGACATGCGCGCCATCCAGATGGACAACGAGATGTGGATCGGCAAGCAGCTCGCCGCCGCCCTCGCCGACATCGAGGTCTCCGGGGCGGGCCCGCGAGAGGCCGTCGAGCTGCTCCGCTCCTGGGACGCGCAGAACACGGCATCCTCCGCCGCCGCCGCGTACGCGAACGTGCTCTGGTCGAACCTCGTGCAGAACATCTTCGGCCGACGCGAGCAGCCGCTTCCCATCGACGGACAAGCCCGGCTGTTCACGGTCGTGGCGGGCATGCTGGAGGATCCGTCGGATCCGCTCTGGACCAACGCGGAGCTCGATGTCGACGGGATGGACGAGATGCTCGCGCTCTCGGCCGAAGACGCCTATGACGAGCTCTCCGGGCTTCAGGGCACGGCGGTCGCGCTCTGGAACTGGGGCGACCTGCACGCGATCACCCTCCGCAGCGACACCCTCGGCGCCTCGGGCATCGCGCCGATCGAGGCACTCTTCAACCGCGGCCCCTTCCGTGTCGGCGGCGGAGCATCGGTCGTGAACGCGACGGGGTGGGAGCTCGGCACCTCCTACGCGACCACCACGGTGCCCTCGATGCGCATGGTGGTCGACCTGTCGGACTTCGACGCCTCGACGTGGATCCACCTCACCGGAGCCTCCGGCCACGCGTTCGCCGAGCACTACGTGGATCAGACCGAAGACTGGGCGGTCGGCATCCAGCGTCCGTGGGCGTTCTCCGCGAAGGCGGTCGACAGCGCCGCCGTGCACACGCTGGTGCTGACGCCCGCCGGCTGAACCACGGGGTCGCTGAGCCATCGAAGCGCCCGTCCAGCCGGGTCGACTACCGTTGACGGGTGCCGACCAGCTACCTCGCCCCGAAGGGCACCCCCGTCACCCTGCTCGAATACGAGTACGGCGGGGCGACCCTCATCGCCGAGACCTTCGGCGAGGGCGAGCACACCTTCCTGCTGCTGCACGGCATCGGAATGGGGCGCAGCGTCTACCTCGACGTGGTGCAGCGTCTCGACGGCCGTGTGATCGCACTCGACCTGCCGGGCTTCGGTGAGGCGCCGGAGCCCACCCGGAACCTCACGATGGAGCGCCACGCCGACCTCGTCGCCGCCTACCTCCGTCACACCGGCGAGGAACCCGTGATCGTCATCGGGCACTCGATGGGGAGTCAGATCGCGGCCGAGCTCGCGGCACGGCATCCGTCGCTCGTCGCGAAGGTGATCCTCGCCGGACCGACCGTCGACAAGGCGGCGCGCAACGTCGCATCCCAGGCGAGGTACCTGCTGATCGACCTGCTGGGCGAGCGTCCGCTCGTGATCTGGCGCGGCGCGAGGGAGTATCTGCGCGGTGGCCCGCACCTGATCCGGAAGATCCGCGCCACGATCGTGCATGAGCCCGAAGACGCGTTCGCCCGCATCGACTGCCCGGTGCTGGTGCTGCGAGGAGAGGACGACCCGCTCGCACCGATGAGCTGGTGCCAGGCGATCATCGACGCGATCCCCGGCGCCGACCTGAAGGTCATCCCCGACCACGGTCACGGCACCCTGATCACCGACTCTGAGCCGGCCGCCCGCCTGATCCAGCGCTTCGCGGACGCCCGCTGAATCAGGGGTAGCCCCGGAACCTGACGCTGTCGGACGCGGAGTCGTCGAGCGCCTTCGACAGCGCCGGATCCACCGCGAATCCGTCCGGATCGGCCCCGCGCGACGCCCGAGGCCGCCGCATCAGCATCGCGAACCACGCCACAGCGATCACGCCGAGGACGATCAGGAACGTCTCCATGGCAGCACGGTACCGCCCCCGCGCATGTTTCTCCAGGCCGGTCACCGGTGCCGCTGCGCAGCCGTTCACAATTCAGCCAGAATCTCGCGCTGACTGCGAATACCGGGCTCGCGAGGGCTGTCGGGCACCGTTCTTGCTGAATTGTGAACGTCGATCGCCGGTGAACCGCGGACCGAGCACCTCGATGACCTCCCGCAGTGCCTTCTGCACGGTCTGCCGGTCACCGAGGATGTCCGTCGCCAGCGGACGGATCGTCACGTATCCGCGTCGGGCGGCCGCGAGGTCGCGGCGCCGGTCGTCCTGCTGCTTCTGCCATCCCTCATGGAACTCCTTGCTGTCGCATTCGATGATCAGCCATCCCTCCACGACGAAGTCCACCCGCCCGACGCCGGCGATGAACACCTGCGTCTCGAATAGGGCGCCGATGGCCCGGAGGATCAGGCGCACGAATGTCTCGGGTCCCGATTCGGCGGAGCCGTCGACGAGTCCACGCACGGCCCTCAACCGGGCCGGCAGCTCGGCGAAGACCTCGTCGACCTGAGAGGTCGTCAGCGGGCCGTGATGCACCAGGCTGTCCAGCGTGGCGACCGCGGCGCGGGGCTCCTGGCACCGCACCGCGTGACGTGCTGCGTCGATCAACGGCGCGACGTGGAGGAGCTCCGGCGTGACAGACGAGAGGTTCCAATGAAGGGTGACGTGCCGCCCCTTCGGTAAGCGCAACCGAGAGCTCCCTCGCGTGACGAAGACGTGCAGGCCGCGAGATCGGTGCACGAACACACCCATCAGCGCGAACAGTGACAGACACGTCAACCGCCCGCCGATCCGGACCGCTTCCACGATGTCTCCGTTCGCCTCGGCCAGGACGTAGCGATCGCGTCGGACATGTTGAAGATGCCCCCGTCGGACCTCCCGTGAGATCGAGCGGGCTGACATGCCCATGGCGAGCAGGTCTGCCCGGGTGAAGGCGATGCGCGAATAGGCGGCGGCAGCGCGCTGCGGGATGGTCCTCGTCTCATCAGTCATCCGAGAAGTGTGTGAACAACCCGCTCTCGTAGGGCCCAGGAGCGGGGGATTGTGGACGAATTTCCGCCACGCTCGGTCGGTGCAGAAGTAGTTTCAGCGCGGGGCGCTGTTCACAATTCAGCCAGAACTTCGCGGATGCGGCGTACTCGTGGCCGAGAGAGCCGCAGAGCCGCGTTCTTGCTGAATAGTGAACGCCGCGCGTCGAAGCCCGACGTCCTCATGGCCCGGACGCCGCTCGGCACTACCCCGCGCCGGGAGGGGTCTGCTTCGATTCGGCGAGCTCGTCGACGATGAGGCTGCGCTCGTCGGTCGTGCCGTTGCGGTAGGCCTGCCGGCCGACGATGTGGGCGGAGAGCGGGGCCGTGGCGAACTGCATCAGCACGATCGGAGCCACCAGGACGAGCCCGATCAGGATGCCGCCGACCGAGCGCTGCGACAGTGCGACCGCGCCGCAGATGAGCACGAGGCCGAGCACCTGCGGCTTCGTGGCCGCGTGCAGCCGGGACGGCACGTCGCGGAAGTGCAGCAGGCCGACGGCGGCCGAGAGGCAGAGCAGGGCGCCGAGCAGGATCAGCACGAGCACCGCCACATCGATGACGGCGTCGGGGATCAGGAGACCGAGCACGTTCATTGCGTCGTGTTGTCCCTTCTCGCGACGAAGCGGGCGACGGCGATCGAGCCGAACACCCCGATCGCGGCGATGATCAGCAGCACCGGGATGCTGCGGGTGTGCCCGTTGATCGCCATCTCGGCGCCGAGCACGCACATCACCTCGGTGAGCAGCACGTCGGAGGCGACCGCGCGGTCGAGGATCGACGGCCCCCGCACGATCCGGATCACGGTGAGGATCGCGGCGACGCCGAACACCACCATGATCACCAGCAGGAGGACGTTCATCGGGCACCGCCTCTCGGGGATCCGCCGACGCCGACCGAGCGCTCGTCGGCCTTCAGCGCACGGTACTGCTCCGGGTCGCCCAGCGCGCGCACGATCCGCCGTTCCCAGAGGAGGACGCCCGCACGCTGCCTCTCGACGTCGGCGGCGTCGCGCACGCCGATCACGTGCAGGTAGAGGATGCGCCGGTCGCGATCCGCCTCGACGATGAGCGAGCCGGGGATCAGCGAGGAGGTGACCGCGACGTGGGTCATCACGAGGTCGTCGGCGTACCGCAGCGGCACCGCGATGATCGCGGCTCCCGGCTGGCGACGGAAGTCGAAGACCTGCACCGTGACCGACAGCGCCCCGCGCAGAACGGCGAACAGGAACTGCACGACGAACAGCGCCGCGTACCAGACGTTGATGCGTCCGGACAGGGCGACCGTCGGCAGGCGGAACACGCGCGTGACGAACACGGCGACGATCAGTCCGGTGAGGAACGACAGCACGGTGAACTGCGCCCACAGCAGCATCCAGAGCACGACGAGCCAGGCCAGGAACGGCAGCTGCACGCGGATGTCGCGCCAGAGGTGACGACGGGTGTCTCTCATCCGCTCACCTCGTCTTCCAGCTGCACGAGGCTCACGGGCTGCAGCAGCGCCGAGCCGATGCGGTCGCAGAGGGCGTAGAGAGGACCGGCGAAGATCGTCAGCGCGACGGTGACGGCGACCATCCCTCCGGTCGCGAGCGTCATGATCTTCGGGATGCGGCGCTTCTTCTGCTGGTCGTCGGCGGCGGGCGCGTTGCCGAGGTACGAGATGCGGCCCTCGGTCTCGGTCGAGTCCTCCTCCTCGCGCCAGAACGCGAGGTTCCAGGCGCGCATCAGCGCGTAGAGGGTGAGGAGCGAGGTGACGATGCCGCCGATGATGAGCACGATCATGAGGGGCGTGCCGACGGATGCCGCGGCCTCGAACAGCGCGAACTTGCCGATGAACCCCGAGAACGGTGGTAGGCCGCCGAGGTTGATCGCGGGCACGAAGTAGAGCACGGCGATCACCGGCGCCACCTTCAGCAGTCCCTTGACCCGGAGGATCGAGGTGCTGCCGGCGCGGCGCTCCACGAGCCCGACCGCGAGGAACAGCGTCGTCTGCACGACGATGTGGTGGACGATGTAGTACACCGTGGCGCCGATCGCGGCCGGTGTCGCGATCGCCAGGCCGAAGATCATGTACCCGACATGGCTCACCAGCGTGAACGACAGGATTCGCTTCAGCTCCGCCTGGGCGACGGCGCCGAGCACGCCGATGATCATGGTGGCCAGGGCGATGATCAGGAGGACCGTGTCGATGCTGTTCGATGCGAACAGCTGCGTCTCGGTGCGGATCAGCGCGTAGACGCCGACCTTGGTCAGCAAGCCGGCGAACACGGCGGTCACCGGGGCCGGGGCGGTCGGGTACGAGTCGGGCAGCCAGAACGACACGGGGAAGATGGCGGCCTTGATGCCGAAGGCGATCACCAGCATGAGATGCAGCACCAACTGCGTCTCCTGCGGGAGCTCCGACATGCGCTCGGCGATCTGGGCCATGTTGACGGTGCCGAGCGCCCCGTAGATCATCGCGATCGAGGCGAGGAACAGGATCGACGACACCAGCGAGACGACGATGTACACGGCACCGGTGCGGATGCGGGACTCGGTGCTGCCGAGCGTGATCAGCACGTACGACGCCACGAGCAGGATCTCGAAGCCGACGTAGAGGTTGAACAGGTCGCCGGCGATGAACGCGTTGAAGATGCCCGCCGCGAGGATCAGGTACGAGGGGTTGAAGATCGAGATCGGTGTCTCGTCCGCGCCGTCGGCGACTCCCTGGCCGATCGAGAACAGGAGGACGGCCAGCAGCACGATGCTGGAGACGAGCACGAGCAGCGCCGACAGCCGGTCGACGTAGAGCACGATACCGAAGGGCACGGGCCACCCGCCGACGGAGACGGCGAGCGGTGCTCCGGCATCCACCACCACCAGCAGCACGGCGGCGATGACCGACACGATCGCGAGGGTGGCGACGGTGACGAACACCTGCAGGCGGGCGTTCCGTCCGAAGACGAGGGTGACGGCGGCGCCGAGCAGCGGAAGCGCGACGAGGAGCGGAACGAGGGCGGTCATGACCGGTCCCCCTCGTTCTCGGGGCGCTCGGCGGGACGGCGTCCTTCCTCGTCGTCGCCCCGGCGGTCCGGCGCGTCGAAGGGGGCGTCGTCGTGGATCGACGGATGGTCGCGCATGTGCAGCACCGTGATCGGCGCGGTCTGCACGCCGACGAAGTCGGTGGTCGCCTCTTCCTCGAGGTTCGCGTCGTCCTCCATGACGTCCTCGTCGGCGTCGGTGCGCTCGCGGAGGGCGATGTCGGCCTCGTCGTCCTCGACGGTGTCGGCCTGGCCCAGCTGCCAGGAGCGGTAGATGAGCGCGAGCAGGAACGCCGACACGGCGAAGGTGATCACGATGGCGGTGAGGGTGAGTGCCTGCGGGAGCGGGTCGCTCATCTCTCCCTCGGTGCCGAAGAACGGCGCGTTGCCCGGCACGCCCATCACGATCAGCAGCAGCAGGTTCGTCGCGTTGCCGAGCAGCAGGAAGCCGATCAGCACGCGTGTGAGGCTGCGCTCCAGCATCGCGTAGACGCCGCAGGCGAAGAGCACCGCCATCACGACGATCAGGGTGAGCGAGACGTCCATCAGCTGCGCACCCCTCCCCGCGTGGGGCTCTCCTGCGGGCGGAGCGCGGACTGGCGGTCGACCTCGGCGCCGAGGCTGCGGAGCACGTCGAGCACGAGTCCGATGACGACGAGGTAGACGCCGACGTCGAAGATCGTCGACGTGACGAACTCCATGTGCCCGATGCCGGGGATCTCCCACTCCCAGAAGGAGCTGGTGAGCGGCGCGAGACCGAAGAACAGCGGGACGACCGCGGTGCCCACCGCGAGGATCAGGCCGGCGCCGAGGAGCCGACCGGCATCCGTGGGTGCCGCAGCTCCCAGCTCCCAGCGACCGCCGGCGATGTAGCGCATGACCAGCGCCATACCCGCGACCAGACCGCCGGCGAAGCCTCCGCCGGGGAGGTTGTGCCCCGCGAAGAGCAGGAAGATCGACACGACGATGATGGTGTGGAACAGGATGCGGACGATCACCTCGAGCAGGATCGAGCGGTTCTCCGGCTTCATCTTCTGCCCGCCGACGAGCCAGGCGCGCGGACTGTTCTCGTTCTCGGCGGTCTGGAAGCGGATGCCCTCGGTGGTCTCGACGAGGGGACGGCTGCGGGCCGCCTTGCGCGTCGCCCGGGGGAGGACCTTGGTCGCGGCGAGCAGATCGGCGCGGTGCGTGACGAACACGAGAGATGCCACGCCGGTCGCGGCGAGCACGAGAACGGACAGCTCGCCCATGGTGTCCCAGCCGCGCAGATCGACGAGCGCGACATTGACGACGTTCTTGCCGTGCCCGATCTCGTAGGCGAGCTTGGGGAAGGCTTCGGAGATCGGTTCGGCGACGCGCGACTGCGTGGCGACCACGGCGACGAACGCCATGGTCACGCCGACGCCGATCGCCAGCAGCGCGCGGGGGATCCGGCTCACCGACGCGTTGTGCTCGCCCATGCGCGCCGGGAGGCGCCGGAGGACGAGCGCGAACGTCACCATCGTGACCGTCTCGACGAGGATCTGGGTGAGCGCGAGGTCGGGTGCGCCACTGGTGGCGAAGAGCGCGACCATGCCGAGCCCGGTCACCGACACCAGGACGACACCGGTGTAGCGCTTCTGCGCGCGCACGGCGAAGACGCCGGCCACCGCCATGATCGGCGCGACCGCGATCTGCGCCGGGGTGTGCCAGGCCGAGAGGTTGTAGCGATCGACGTCGCTCGCGATCAGCGCGGTCACCTCGGCGGCGACGAAGACCACGAAGATGGTGCCGACGTAGACGGGCAGAGAACCCCGCTGCGTGAGCGTGGTGCTGAGCACCGAAAGGCGGTCGATCCCGCGCATCACGAGGTAGTAGGCGTCGGCGGCCGTGAAGGGCAGCATCCGCGCCTTGGCGTCCCAGCCGGTGCGGCGGGTCAGCCAGAAGATCCCGAAGCCGAGGAGGATCGTCAGGATCGAGATGCCGAGCGCAGGTTCGAGACCGTGCCAGAGCGCGAGGTGTCCTGGGCCTTCGACAGCCTCGCCCGCGGCGTCGAGTCCGGGGGTCGCGGTGAGGGCGTAGCCCTGCAGCGCCACGTCGAGCGCCGGTGCTCCGATGCCCGCGGCGAGGGTCACGCCGGCGAGGATGATCGGCGCCGACAGGAAGCCGACCGGCGGGTCGGGCCACGCGGTGTCGGGCATCCGCTGCCCCTGCTCGTCGCGCTTCGTCCAGAACGCACCCCAGAGGAAGCGGATGCCATATGCCGCGGTGAGCATGGACCCGAGGCTGACGCCGATGATCGCCACGAGACCCCACGGCGAACCGTGCAGTCCGTCGTCGAGGAGCGCCGTGAGGGTGGATTCCTTGGCGACGAAGCCGATGGTCGGGGCGATGCCGGCCATGGAGGCCACCGAGATGAATGCCGCGGTCGCCATGACGGGCGCCTGTCTGCCGACGCCGGACAGCTCGGTGATGTCACGCGTGGAGAGCTGACGGTCGATCACGCCGACGATCAGGAAGAGGGCCGACTTGAAGAGGGCGTGACCGATCACCAGGGCGAGGCCTGCCAGCGCCGTCGCCTGCGTGCCGTAGCCCACGACGAGGGCGAAGAAGCCGAGCTGGCTGACCGTGCCGAAGGCGAGGATGCGCTTGAGGTCCGTCTCGCGCAGCGCCTGGATGCCGCCGAGCAGCATGGTCACGATCCCCAGCGTGATGACGATCGGACGCCAGGGACCGCTGAACGCGAAGATCGGCGCGAAGCGCGCGATCAGGTAGATGCCGGCCTTCACCATGGCGGCGGCGTGCAGATAGGCGCTCACCGGTGTCGGGGCGGCCATCGCACCGGGAAGCCAGAAGTGGAAGGGGAACAGCGCCGATTTGCTGATGGCGCCGATCAGCAGCATCACGATCGCGGCATTGATGATCGGTCCGGTGGGTGCGATCTCGAGGATCTCCCGGATGCTGCTCGTTCCGGCATCCACCACGAGGAGCACGACCCCGACGAACATCACGAGACCGCCGAGCGTCGTGACCAGCAGAGCCTGCAGTGCCGCACGTCGGCTGACCGCGCGACGGCGGTAGTGCCCGATGAGGAGGTACGAGAGGATGCTCGTCACCTCCCAGAACATCACGAGCATCACCAGGTCGTCGGTGAGGACGAGCCCGTACATGGCGCCGGCGAACCCGAGCAGCACGCCCGCGAAGGAGCCGATCCCCGCGGAGTCGTCGAGGAAGTACCACCGGCAGTAGAGCAGCACCAAGGCGCCGACGCCGGTGACGATGAGGGTGAGCACCCAGCCCAGGACATCCATGTGCATCGAGAGGTTGAGCCCGAGCTGCGGGATCCACGGGATCGAGACGAAGGGCGCGGAGCCGTCGAGGACCTCCGGCGTCCGCACCAGCGCGTGGACGAATGCCGCAGCCGGAATGAGCGCGGCGATGATGAATGCCTGCGATCCCAGCCAGCGCACCAGCACGGGCATGAGCAGGGACCCGAGGAGGAACACGGCGAGGAGCGTCAGCATATACGCGGCTCCCTCGGGGCTCGTCGGCCGGGGGTGAATCGGCTCAGGCGGGCGGGTGTCCGTCCAGTTTACCGGCGTTAGGGATCCGTGAGGACCGCGGGTTTCTCCGAGCGTGCGAGAGTGGTCGCATGGGGCGGGTGTGGGTGCGGGAGCTGACGGGGTGGCTGGCAGCCCTCGGAGTCAGCGTGATCATCGCCGGTCAGGTCTCGGCATCCGCCCGCTCGGAGCTGCTCTTCCGTGACGGTGACTCGCTGATCGTCGCGATGTTCGCGCGGTCGGTGCTCGCCGGCGGGCCCCAGGACTGGGCGATGTCGAGCGTGCTGTTCCTGCCCGAGTCCGCGGCTTTCGCCGGACTCGATGCGCTGCTGCCCCTCGATGTCGGCGCACTCCTCGCAATGAGCGCCGTGGTCAACCTTCTCGCGCTCTACGGTGCCCTGCGCCTGGTGGCCGGGCGTCGACGCGAAGGGCGGGCACCGGTCGCCTGGTCGCTGATCGCCCTCGTCGTCTTCGGTCTCCTCGCCGCGACCGAGATCTCGGCCTCGCGCGACGCTCTCGAACTCGCCTCGCTGCAGCTGACGACGACGTACTACGCGGCGACGGTGGTCGGCGTGGTCATGTCGATCGGACTCGTGCGTCGTGTGCTCGACCGCGACCGCGGCCACGCCGGACTCCTCTTCGCGCTCGGGGCCGTCGCCGTGGTGTCGACCCTGACGAATCCGCTCTACGCGGTGTGGGCGACCGTGCCGCTCACGATCTACCTGCTGTTCGCCCTGCGCCTGTCGACGCAGAAGAAGCGGATGCCGATCCTGCTGGCGGTGCTCGTCGGCGGGTCCGTCCTCGGACTGGTCGGTCGCATTCCTTTCGGGGCATGGATCGCCAACACGGGAGCGGGGTACGCTCAGCCCGCCCTCTGGCCCCAGTCCGCGCAGTACTACGGCGGCCTCCTGGCCGACCGTCTGTCGTCGCCGCTCGGCGTCATCGGGTGCCTGCTCACGCTCGCGCTGCTCGCCGGGGCGCTCGTCCGGATGACGCGCGCGGAGGACGCGGGTTCGCGCCTCGTCGCCACGATCGCGTGGCTCATGCCCGTGCTCGTGGTGGTCGGCGCCATCGCACTCGGCACGCACGCGGCGCGCTACCTGCAGCCGGTCGCCTTCGCACCGGTGCTCGCCCTGGTCGCGGCGCCGCTCACTCCGCGGATGCCGCGCAGGGCCAGTCGCGCGGCCGCCGCTGTCGCGACCGTGCTCGTGGTGGTCGGAGGTGCGCTGAGCGTGCCGCGGCTCGCTGCGGCAGCCGACGCCCCCGATGCAGATCTCGTCTGCGTCACCGACTGGGTGAGTGCGTCGGGCCGCACCGGCGCCGGCCAGTTCTGGACCGTGCGGCTGCCGAAGCTGCACCTCGACGATCCGGCGCAGCTCGTGCAGGTCGATCACCAGCTCAACGGATACGCGTGGCTGGTGAACCGCCACGACTTCGAGGTCGGCGAGGTGTCGTTCCTCGTCGATGACTCCCAGACCGTGCAGTGGCAGCTGCCCCTGGCGGTCGTTCCCGCCGAGGTCGTCGACTGCGGCCGCTACCGCATCCTCGACTTCGACGACACGACTCTCCCGCTCGGTCCGCCGCACTCCTGAGGCGCCTCGCCTGAGCCTGTCGAAGGGCCCCGGTGAACCTGGGTCCCTGAGCCCGTCGAAGGGCCCGCCACGGGTGCTTCGACAGGCTCAGCAACCCAGGGACGACAGCTCAGCCGCCCAGGAGACGAGTCAGCGCCTCGCCGGCGCGGCCGTGGTCGTCCCTGCCCGGAAGCGGCAGGTGAGGTGCTGGGTGATGCCGGGCTCGCCGCGCAGCATCCGGGCTACCTGCTCCCCCGCCGCGCGTCCCTTGTCGACAGCGGGCTGCACGCTGGTCGTGAGGGTGAGGTCCGCGAGGCCGTCGACGGCGATCCCGTCGAAACCGGCGACGGAGAGGTCCTCCGGAACTCGGAGTCCCAGCTCCTCCGCAGCGCGGATCACGCCGACGGCGAGCAGGTCGCTCTGAGCGATCACGGCGGTCGGCCGCGTGGAGGCATCGGCGAGCAGCATCCGGCCGACGAGCACGCCCTCGTCGATCAGGCTCCCTGACGCGGAGATCGCCGGAGCGTCGGGGAACACCTCGCGAAGACCCGAGAGCCGATCGACGGTGACGTCGACCGTCGCGGTCGCGACGCGTTCGGCGGTCACGGCGGTGCGCGCGCGGTCCGTGTCGAGCGGGAGCGTGACGAGGGCGACGTCGCGATGCCCGAGGTCGCGCACGTGGCGGGCGATGTCGGCGGACGCCGCGGCGTTGTCGAGCGTGATGCGCGGAATCCCCTCCCCCGCGTCTCCTTCGATCACCACGACCGGCAGGCCGCGGCCGCGGACCACCTCGAGCGATGCGCGGGTGCGGCCCGAGCATCCGATCAGCACGAACGCGTCGACCGGGGCGTTGGCGAGGGCCGATCCGTCTTCGCCGGGCTCGTCGCGCAGGAGGAGGATGCCGGCGCTGAGCTCGGCGAGTCCGTCGGTGAGGCCGTCCATCATCGCGGTCGTCACCGGGTCGAGGAAGGCTGCTCGCAGGTGCCCCTCGAGCACGACCGCCACGATGCCGCTGCGTCCGCGTCGCAGCGATGCCGCCCGCGGGTCCGGCCCGGCATAGCCGAGTTCAGCTGCTGCGGCGAGCACGCGCTCGCGGGTCGCGCTCGCGACCTTGGCCTTGCCGCTGAACACGACGGAGGCCGTCGAGGTCGCCACCCCGGCCTGGCGCGCGACATCGGCGATGGTCGCTCGCCGCGGAGTCTCCTGAGTGCTCATACTCCGAGGATAACCCGGTTCGGTCGCCAGGAGTCGAATCGATTCGATAGGCTGTCCGGCATGGACACCGCCCTCACCCGTTCGCAGTTCGTGCGCTGGCGCGCAGCGATCTTCGCCATCTTCTTCGCCAGCGGACTCTCGATCGCCACGTGGGCGTCCCGCGTCCCCGGCATCAAGCAGGCTCTCGAGCTCGACAACGCCCAGGTCGGCATGATCCTGCTCGGCATGGGTCTCGCGTCGATCATCGGCATCTCGACCAGTCCCGCCGTCATGGCTCGCACCGGCGCGCGGCGCGGGATGCTCCTCGCCATGCTCATGTTCGCCGTCGGCATCGCCCTCGTGGGCCTGGGCGCGAACGTCTTCGGCTCGGTCCCGATCGTGCTGCTCGGGATGGTCCTCTTCGGCTTCGGCAACGGCTGCGTCGACGTCATGATGAACGTCGAGGCGACGGCCATCGAGCAGCAGATGGGCAAGACCATCCTGCCCGTCTTCCATGCCCTCTTCAGCTTCGGCACCGTGATCGGCGCCGGCATCGGCGCCCTCGCCGCCGGCCTCTCGATCGATGTCGCGACGCACGCGGGCGTCATCGGCGCGCTGATCGTCGTCATCGCCGTGGTGTGCTTCTTCCAGGTGCCCGATCGCGAGGCCGCACTCGATCCGGAAGGCCACGAGAAGCCCCCGTTCCGGGAGCGCATGCACACGGCCCTCGAGGCATGGCGCGAGCCGCGCACCTACCTGCTGGGCGTCGTGATGCTCGGGATGTCGTTCGCCGAGGGCGGCGCCAACGACTGGATCGCGCTCGGCACCGAGCAGGGCCACGGCTTCGCCGAGGGCACGGGGGCCGTCTCGCTCGCGGTGTTCTCGGTCGGCATGACCGTGGTGCGCCTCTTCGGCGGACCGCTCGTCGACCGGTTCGGCCGCGTGCTGGTGCTGCGCATCCTCGCGGTGGCCGCGGCCTCCGGCATCCTGCTCTTCATCCTCGCGCCGAGCTTCCCGCTCGTGCTGGTGGGTGCCGCGCTCTGGGGCATCGGCGCCTCGCTCGGGTTCCCGTTGGGCATGTCGGCGGCAGCCGACGATCCTGCCAAGGCGGCGGCCCGGGTGAGTGCGGCGGCGACGATCGGCTACGTCGCGTTCCTCGGCGGCCCTCCGGTGCTGGGCGTCATCAGCGAGCACATCGGACTGCTCAACACGCTTTTCATCCTCGTCGGGCTGGTCGTGGCGTCCGGACTGTTCTCGGGAGCCGCCCGTCCCCTGCGCGACGAGGAGAAGACCGCCGTCCCGGCACGGGAGAGCTGAGTCTCACGCGTCGCGGCGACGGACGAGCGCCGCCGCGTGGGAGCGACTGCGCGCACCGAGCTTGGCCAGCACGTTCGACACGTGCGTCTTCACCGTGGGCACCGAGATGTGCAGGCGCTCGGCGAGCTGGGCGTTCGACCACCCCTGCAGGATGCCCTCGAGGATCTCCTGCTCGCGCGCCGTCAGCTCCGGCCGATCGCCCGGCTCCGTTCTCGGCGCGGTCGGTGTCGCGGCGCTCTGCGCGACGGCGGCGAGCGCCCTGCGGGTCACACGAGGATCCAGGGCGCCCTCCCCGGCGGCCACCGCACGCACCGCCGCGGCGAGCGCCGGAGCGTCGACCGTCTTCAGCAGGAAGCCCACGGCACCGGCGCTGATCGCACCGAGCACGAGATCGTCCTCATCGAAGCTCGTCAGCACCAGCACGTCACCGAGGCCCCGCTCGACGATCTCCCGAGTGGCGGAGATCCCGTCCCGCCCCGGCATCCGCAGGTCCATCAGCACCACATCCGGTCGCAACGCCGCCGCGTTCCGCACCGCGACGTCTCCGTCCGCCGCCTCTCCGACGACGGAGATGCCGTGCGCCTCCAGCATGATGCGCAGACCCGTCCGGATCGCACCGTGGTCGTCGGCCAGAAGCACCGTGGGCGCGTTCACGGGCGCACCTCGACCGGGATGCGGGCGGCGACCGACCATCCGTCGGACTCGGGTCCGGCGGCGAAGACGCCGCCCAGCGCTTCCACCCGCTCGCGGAGCATCTGCAGTCCCCATCCCTGGCCGCCGTGCGTGGCCGCGGCGTGGGCGACTCCGCCGCGCGACCGCACACGCACTCGCACATCGGTGTCCACGACCTCGATCGCGACGTCCACGTCCGCTCCGCTCGCATGTCGGATGCCGTTGGCCAGGGCCTCTCTCACGACCCGCACGACGGCCTGCTCGGCGGCGCCTCCCACGCCCTCGACGTCCGTCGCAGAGAAGCGGATGCCGAGACCCGCGCGCCGCGCCTCGTCGACGATGCCCTCGAGGTCGGTCCATCCGGGAGTGGAGGAGAGCGCGCCGTCGCCCCGGCGGAGCACCGAGATCATCGAGCGCAGCGCGCCATGGGCGTCGAGACCCGCGTCGCGCACGGCCTGCAGCGCATCGCGGTCGGTGACCGGATCCGGAGCGGTCGCCAGCGCGGCCTCGGCGCGGATGGCCATCGCCATCACATGACCGGCGACGACGTCGTGCAGCTCCCTCGCCATGGTCTCGCGTTCGCGCTGCACGGCCTCCGCCTGCTCCCGTTCGGCGACGGCGGCCGCATCATCGGCGCGCTGCCGGTGGAGCTCCGCGAGCTCGTTCGCCTGCGAGACCGCGACCGCCCACCAGTAGTCGGTGCCGACGAAGGCGCCGAACTGCACCGCCACCAGGAAGGCCACCGGGACGGAGGCGTCCGACAGGGCCAGCGCGCCGAAGAACATCGTGACCACCGCGACCGCACTGGCGATGAGCAGTCGGGTACGCATGCGGGGTGAGGCGACGAAGGCCGCGGTCCACAGCACGTCGAGCAGGATGATCACGGGCCCGAGCCCGCCGATCGTCAGCAGGTCGACCGTGAACAGGACGGCCGCCGCGACCAGCGAGAGCATCGGGAAGCGCCGCTTCAGGAGGACGGCGATGCAGCCCGGAAGGGCCGTCGCCAGCGTCCACCACGGCGAGACGTCGGCGTCGAGGAGCGAGAAGATGCTCCAGACGCCGCTGAAGCCGAGCGCGGCACTCAGCACGCAGAACAGTCCGATGAGGACCGCATCGATCAGGGGGCGGCGCGCTCGGGACCAGGTGCGGATCCGCTCCGCCGTCGCCTCCTGCATGGTCTTCATGCAACCACGACGGCGCCGACGGCGCATCCGACGAAGGGATGAGGCCGGACGGGCGGAACGGGACTTTCGCCCGATCCGTCGTGCGCGCCTGTCGTCGAGCGTGGAGGCATGGAACTGTTCGGCGGACTCCCGCTTCCCCTCTCCCTGGCCCTCCTGGCACTGATCGACGGCCTCAGCGTCGGGACCCTGCTCATCCCGGTGTTCCTCCTGCTCACTCCGGGCCGTGTCCGGGCTGGACGCATCCTCCTCTACCTGGCGACGATCGCGGCGTTCTACCTCGTGGTCGGACTCCTCTTCCTGTGGGGCCTCGTGAATCTGGTCGATGTGGCCGCGGACTTCCTCGCGTCGCCCGCGGGGCTGATCACGCGCCTGGTCGTGGGGGCCGCGCTGCTCATCACCGCGTTCGTGATGCCCACCGGCACGAAGGTCGAGGCGCGATCGGCATCGACCGTCGTATCAGCCCCGGCGTCGGGGAGCGTCGCTCCGCGGATCTCCCCGTGGACCGGCATGCCCGTCCGCGACGCGGAGGCCGAGGATCGGCCGGCGCCGCAGCCGGGTCGGATCACCCGCTGGCGCGAGCGCCTGCTCGACCCTCGCACCCGCGGCACCGCGGTGATGGCGGTCGCGGTCGCCGCCGGGCTTGTCGAGGTCGCGACGATGCTCCCCTACATCGTCGCGATGACCATGCTGGCGGATGCCGGCGTCGGCACGCCGCTTCGGGTGCTGTCGCTCGTCGGCTACTGCGCGCTGATGGTCCTCCCGGCCGTCGTGCTGCTCATCCTCCGACTTGTCGCCGCTCCGCTGGTGCAGCGGCCGCTCGAACGGTTCGCCGCCTGGATGGAGCGCACAGGAGCCGAGAACACCGCGTGGATCATCGGCATCATCGGCTTCCTCATCGCGCGCTCCGCAGCCACCGAGCTCGGGATCTTCGACGCCCTGTCCCGACTCGGCGGCTGAACCTCCCGCGCGCCGCATCGACGCACGTCGGCCGGGTCGGATGCCGTTAGGCTCGACGGGTGCGTCTCGTCATCGCCCGCTGCTCGGTCGACTACACCGGTCGGCTCAATGCCCATCTCCCTCTCGCCACGCGTCTGCTCGTGCACAAGGGAGACGGGAGTCTGCTCGTGCACTCCGACGGCGGCAGCTACAAGCCCCTGAACTGGATGAGCCCGCCGTGCTCGCTCTCCAGCGAGGAGCCCGGCGAGGAGGAGGCGAGTGCCGGCGTCGTCGAGGTCTGGCGCGTCACGCACAAGAAGACCGGCGACGCCCTCCGCGTGCAGATCTACGAGATCATCCACGACACGTCGCACGAGCTGGGCGTCGACCCCGGCCTGCAGAAGGACGGCGTCGAGGCCGACCTGCAGCGGCTGCTGGCCGAACAGGTCGACCGCATCTCGGAGGGCGCGACCCTCGTGCGCCGTGAGTACCCGACGGCGATCGGCCCGGTCGATCTGCTGGTGCGGGATGCCGACGGCGGCGCCATCGCGGTCGAGATCAAGCGCCGCGGCGACATCGACGGCGTCGAGCAGCTCACCCGCTACCTCGAGCTCCTCGGTCGCGACCCGCACCTCTCCCCCGTGCAGGGCGTCTTCGCCGCGCAGGAGATCAAGCCCCAGGCGCGCGTGCTCGCCGAGGACCGCGGCATCCGGTGCCTCGTGCTGGACTACGACGACATGAAGGGCATCGAGTCCGGCATCCCCCGGCTGTTCTGAGGTTCGAAGGCCGATCAGCTCCATCAGCACTTCCGGCTCCTGTCCATGTCTCTTCGCAGTTGCTTCGGACTATAGAGGGCCTCTCGAGGGCGGTGCGCAAACCGTGGAGAACACCATCCGCTGCACACCTGTGCAGGAGGAGATGACGTCCACCCACGGCCCGTAGGCTGGAGGCATGCCCTCTTCTTCTCCCTTTTCGTGCGTGCTCTGGGACGTCGACGGCACCATCGTCGACGCCTCCGTCGGCATCCTGCGACGCCTGAATGTCGCCCTCACCCACTTCGGCCGGCCGGCGCCGACCCGCGAGGAGCTGATCCACTGGATCGGTCCGCCGATGTTCCAGTCGTTCCAGGACCAGGCCGGCATGACCCCTGCCGAATCCGCGGAAGCCGTCACGTTCTACCGCACGCTCGGCAAGGCCGACGGGTACACGACCGATGCCGCGACGTACCCCGGCATCACCGAGCTGATCCACGATCTGCATGCGGCGGGAGTGCCGCAGGCGACGGCGAGCTCGAAGCCGGAGATCCAGGTCGACGCCCTGATCGACCACTTCGGCCTGCGCCCGTCATTCCTCACGACCGTGGGTGCCACGCCCGACGAGTCGACCCTCGCCTCCAAGACCGACATCGTCGCCGAGGCCCTGCGCCGTCTGAAGGAGCTCGGCGCCGACACGTCGAGGCCCGTGCTCGTCGGCGACCGGCACCACGACGTCGAGGGCGGCAACGCCAACGGCGTCCCGGTGATCTTCGTCGAGTGGGGTTTCAGCGATCAGCACGAGGGAGACGAGGCGGCATTCCGCGCCGCCTCGGTCGACGAACTGCGCGCTCGGCTCCTGGCCTGAAGGCGGCCGAGGCCCTCGAATCGGGCCCGAAAAGCACAGAACTCCCCGCCGGATGTCGCACGAGGCGAATCCGGACGGGGAGTTCTGTGATTCGCCCGCTCTTAGAGCGGACGGATGTTCTCTGCCTGCAGGCCCTTGGGGCCCTGCGCGACATCGAACTCGACTCGCTGGTTCTCATCGAGAGACCGGTAGCCGGATGATTCGATGGCGGAGTAGTGCGCGAAAACGTCAGCGCCGCCGTCGTCGGGGGAGATGAAGCCGAAGCCCTTCTCCGAGTTGAACCACTTGACCGTGCCCTGAGTGCTCATGTACTGCCTGTTCGTTCTACTGATGAAGAAGCCGACGCAGGTATGCCCCGACATCGCTAACGGTAGTGGAGGCGGCCCCGAGGGGAAGAGCGCGGGCAAGAAGGTAACCCAAATGTTGCAAGAGCGGCATCCGGCCGTCACACGGCCGGATGGCTGACCGGCGGCATCGGGCACCTCGAACGTGCCCGGAAAATGGTGTGGCCCTCACCGCGGGGGGAGCGATGAGGGCCGAAGACGACCGGAGGGTGCGTCAGAAACAGCCTAACCCTTTTTCCATGCTCTTGTCCCCCTTTTGGGGGACAAAATCGAAAATCGGTGGGAGGATGGTCGATAGCGGCCCCCTCGAATAGTCCATTGGGGACTGAACTACTCGAGAGGGCCCAATCGCGCGCACGGATCGTCTTGCCTCTGGGGAAGGCAGCCCGTCCTCTGGGGAGAGACGGAGACGATCGATCCCCTTGTGCACGCACCTTCACCATAGGGGAGGATGCGCGATCGGCGCCATGGACCCGTCGGGTGAGCACGATCCGCGAACGTCGAGACGCTCATCCCCCGCATTCAGGCCGCTCCGCTCCGCTTCGGGCGCCTCCACCGCACCCGGCCCTGCGTGATGGCGATGCCGAGCACGACGACACATCCGGGCGCTTCGCACGAGGCCAGCACCGGCGGATTTCGCCCGTCGCTTCCGCCCGTGCGGACGTTCTCCCGCTCCATCGCGGGTAGCCTGAGGCGGTGACGATGCTGAACAAGGACATGACGCTGTGCATCTCGCTGTCGGCGCGGCCGAGCAACAACGGCACGCGGTTCCACAACTTCCTCTACGAGGCGCTCGAGCTCAACTGGATCTACAAGGCGTTCGCCCCGACCGACCTCGGCCAGGCCATCGCCGGCGTGCGCGGTCTCGGCATCCGCGGCTGCGCGATCTCGATGCCCTATAAAGAGGACGTCATCGCGCTCGTCGATCGGATGGATCCGTCGGCGACCGCGATCGACTCGGTCAACACGATCGTGAACGACGACGGCGTGCTCACCGCGTACAACACCGACTACTCCGCCATCGCGCAGCTGATCGAGCGCAACGGTCTCGATGCCGGCTCGTCGGTGCTGCTGCGGGGCTCGGGCGGCATGGCGAAGGCGACGGCTGCGGCCTTCCGCGACGCAGGATTCACCGACGTGACGATCGTCGCCCGCAACGAGGCGAACGGCGGCGCCCTGGCCAAGCTCTACGGGTTCGACTGGCTCCCGGATGCCGGTGCCGCCACGGCCGATGTGCTCGTGAACGTCACCCCCATCGGCATGGCGGGTGGAGCCGAGGAGCACGCACTCTCGTTCCCGGCCGAGACGATCGCCGCGGCATCCGTCGTCTTCGACGTCGTCGCACTCCCGGCCGAGACCCCCTTCGTGGCTGCGGGACGCGCGGCGGGCAAGACCGTCATCACCGGCGCCGAGGTGGCGACGCTGCAGGCGTTGGAGCAGTTCGTGCTCTACACCGGCATCCGTCCTTCTTCCGACCAGGTGCGCGCGGCCGAGGAGTTCATGCGTGACGCACGGTGAACGAGCCGTCGGATAAGCGGAAGTTCGTGATCGGGAGCACGATACCTGGGTAGCCTAGGCGCATGAGCGCGCCTCGCATCGCCCCACGGTCCATCGCCCGGCGGACGACCGCCGCCCTCGCCGCCACGGCGATCGCGGCACTCGTGCTGGCGGCGTGCACGGGCGGCGGCGACGAGGGCACGACGACCGACAGCAGCCAGGGCTTCCCCGATGACGGGTGCACGCACATCACCATCGCGACCTCGTCGGAGAAGGTGAACATGCTCGACGAGCTGGCCGCGGCGTTCAAGGACTCCCCGGAGCACGAAGGCCTCGAGACCTGTGCCACCGTGCGGCCGACCAACGTCTCCTCGGGCAACGCCGCCCGCTACCTCACGGCGGGAGACGACTGGCCGAGCGACGACCGCGCGCTCTGGCCCACGCTCTGGTCGCCGGCATCCACCGTCTGGACCGACCGCGTCGCCGCGGCCGCATCGCCGAGCCTCGTCGGCGAGCCCGCGTCGTTCACGCGCACCCCTGTCGTGTTCGGGATGCCGGAGCCGATGGCGAAGGCGCTCGGCTACCCCGAGAAGCCGATCAGCATCACCGACCTCGAGGGGCTCTGCCAGGACCCGAGCGGATGGGGCAGCGTCGGCAAGGACATCTGGGGCGCCTTCAAGATCTCGAAGACGAACCCGAACACCTCGACCACGGGTCTCTCCACGATCCTGATGCAGTCCTACGAGGCATCCGGCAAGGCGGACGCGCTCACCTCCGAGGACGTGGATGCCGCGGCCGATTTCTCGCGCGTGTTCGAGGAGTGCGTGATCCACTACGGCGACACGACCGGCAACGTGCTGTCGACGCTCTACGACGAGACGCAGAACGGCGCCAACGGCTCGGCCTACGTCTCGGCGGTCGCGCTCGAGGAGACCTCGCTGCTGAACTACAACCAGGGCAACCCCGACTCGCACACCGTGCAGCCGGGCGAGACCCTGACCCCGCCCAAGACCAAGCTCGTGGCGGTGTATCCCGCCGGCGGCTCGATGTGGTCGGACAACCCGGTCACGGTCCTCGGGGCCGACTGGGTCACGGCCGAACAGCGCGCGGCCGGCGAGGCGTTCGCGGAGTTCCTGCAGTCCACGCCCGCGCAGAAGGTCCTGCCGGAGTACGGCTTCCGCCCGCTCGACGAATCGGTTCCCCTCGGCGACCTGTTCACGGCGAAGTTCGGCGTCGACCCCGCACAGCCGGCCGTCACGCTCCCCAAGCCCGAGGTCGACGTGATCTCCACTGCCATCGACCAGTGGACGCAGGTGCGCAAGCCCTCGTCCGTGCTCGAGCTCATCGACATCTCCGGCTCGATGGACGACCCGATCGGCGACGGCCGCTCCCGGCTCGACGGCGCGATCGAGGGCGCGCAGACGACGCTCGGTCACTTCCGCTCCTCCGACGAGGTCGGCGTCTGGGCGTTCACGACCGGCATCTCGTCCGACGAGGGCGACGGCATCCAGGTGCTGCGCGACGTCACGGCCCTCGGAGCCGACGGTGAGAAGCTCGACTCCTCGCTCGACGACCTGCGGTACGCGCAGCGCAACGGCACGCCCCTTTACGACGCGGTGCTCACGGCGTACGAGGCCATGAGCGAGCGCGCCGAACCGGGACGCATCAACGCGATCGTCGTGCTGTCCGACGGCGAGGACACGGATTCCACCACCTCTCTCGACTCGCTGATCGCGAAGATCGGCAAGAGCTCGAAGGAGGGCGGCGACGACGCCCCGGTGCGCATCTTCACGATCGCCTACGGCGAGGGAGCCGACCCCACCGCGCTGCAGCGCATCGCGGACGCCACCGGCGGCCAGATGTTCGACGCCTCGGATGCCGAGCGCATCGATCTCGTCTTCGCCTCCGTGATCAACAACTTCTGAGGTGGGAATGTTCATCGCCGCGGCATCCGATCCCAGCGGGGTCGACGACGCCATCGCCGCACTCCAGTCGGGGAACATCTACGTCGCGCCGAAGGTGCCGGATGCGTCGGGGGTGACGGATGCTCTGACGGGCGTCGTGCCCGACGACGGGTCGATCGCGGTCGTGGTGCTGCCGGAGGGCGCGGACATCAGCAGCGTCTACGCCCTCGAGATCCTCGACAGGCTCACCGAGCGTTCGCCCCAGCAGACGATCGTGCTCGCCGTGGGCGACGACGTGCAGGCGGATTCAGCCGTGATCGGCAGCGAAGAGGCCCTGCGCATCGCCAACGAGAGCGAGAGCGCGGCGGGCGGTGACACGCAGGCGGCGCTCATCGAGACCGTGCAGCAGATCGTCGAGGAGAGCCCGTCATCTCCCGGGGGTTCGGTCGGCGGCGGCGCGGACTTCCTGCTGCCTGTCGTGATCGGCGGCGTGGTGATCGTCGCGGGCATCGGCACCGCGATCGGCCTGATCGCCCGGCGCCGCAGAAAGCCCGCGGCGAGCGCGGATCCGGTGCCGGCCGGCATCCGTCTGCGGGTGAACCGCCTGCGCGAGCTGCGCGCCGACTACGCGGCGCTTCCGGGCAATCCGGTCGCGGCGGAGACGGCAGCCGGCATCGACGCGCTCGCCTCGCATGTCGAGCAGCTGTTCGTGCGCCTCGACGCGAAGGCCGGCGAGGACCAGGGCGTGCTGGCCGAGGCGGAGTACTCCGACAAGCTCGCCCGGCTCGTGGCGGCGCTCGACCGCGACTATCTGCTCGATCTGCTGACGCGCCCTGATCTGTGGGATGCGCCGGACGAGCGCGTCGGCGAGGTCCGCGAGGCACTCGCCGCCGTGTCGACGCAGATCGTCGACAACATCAAGCAGGTGAACGCCCGCAAGGGACTGCTGTTCCAGGTGTCGCTGGATTCGCTGATCGGGCGCTCCGAGCTGCGCGACTGGGAGCGGCAGTTCAAGAAGAGCGCAGGAGAGTGACCCGGTTCAGCCGGCGTTCCCCTCGGCGAGGTACGCGAGGCGGTGCAGCGTCTCGGCGTTACGCCAGCGCAGCATCGGCGTCGTGAGGAAGCGCGGGACGATGGTGGCCGGGCCCTTCACCGCTTCCTCGTCGATGCGCACCAGGCACCCGGAGCTGAGCCTGCGCACCCGGATCGTGACGCTCGCCTCGCCGACCGGCCAGCCGCGGGCCCGCAGGACGGCGCGGTGCGGCGGGTCCCACTCCTTCATCTGCGTCGTGTCGTCGAGCAGGGCGGGCCACACCCCGAAGGAGTGGTGGAGCTCGGCCCCCGGGCCCGGCCACGCCTCGTCCACGTCCCGCATGCGCGAGGCGCCGACGACCCAGGTCGGGTAGAGCCAGCCGTTCCCGAGCACGCGGAACACGTCATCCGGTGCGCAGTCCATCGCGCGAGTGTTGGTCGCCATCCTGTCTCCGTTCCGCCCTCATCGTGCGGCCTCATGAGCGACCCGGCGAGGTGCTTGACAAGTCCCCTTCGGCTCGCGTCGCACGCGTGTGGGCCATCGTGGCGGATGTGTCAACCCGCTTCCGACATTCCTCGATGCGAGGAAACCTGGGGGAAGCGTCGACGTGGACGCCCATGGACATGCGAGGTCGGGGAGACGCGCCACGGAGGGTGTGACGGGCTCCTCCCCGGCCTCGCAGCAGTTCAGTCGGAGGCGGGGCGGGTGCCGATGCCGGGTTCGTCGTTGTGGGCCGACTCGTACGACTCGGCTTCCTCTTTCGCCGCATGCTCCGTCGCCTCGTCGACGCCCACGGCATCGACGGCACCCGAGTCCGCTCCGCCGCCGCCCGCCGGGGTGTCGCCGACGTAGAGCAGCTCGCCGGAGCCCTCGCCTTCGCGCGCCTCGAGGTGCTCCGTGATGCGCGCCTGCGCGTCGGATTCGGCGGGCGAGGCGGCGTTCCCGCCGCTCATTCGGCGGTCCGCAGGTCGGTCGGGGCGTCACCGCTGTGCGGAGTGCCTTCGTCCTCCCGTGCGAGGTCGCCCTGTCCGTCCTCGCCGAGCTCGGCCTCGAGGGGCTCGTCGCCCTGCGTCTCGGGCTGCTCGACATCCGTCGGGAAGATGCCGTCGATGGGATCCATGCTGTTGATGAGGCCTTCGGGGTTCGACATGGTGCTCTCCTTCGGTTGGAGGCTCCAGGATCGATCGGATGCCGCGCCGGCGCAGGTCCGTTGACAGAGGGCGTCGGCGGCGGTATCGCGGGCGGCGCAGATCGAGCTGCGCCTCTTCAGAACCGGATCAGGCCGGGGCGGCGGTCGAGGCTCGCACGATGAGCTGCGAGCCGAGCGTCACGACATCGCTGACGACGGTGCCGGAGATCGCCTGGAGGAGCAGGTCGACCGCGAGGGCTCCGCAGCGGTCGATCGGCATCTGCACGGTGGTGAGGCCCGGCGTCACGGCACCGGCGAGATCGATGTCGTCGATGCCGACGATGCTGATGTCATCGGGGCAGATGCGACCGAGCTCCGACATCCCGGCCTCGAGTCCGAGCGCGACCAGATCGTTGTAGGCCACGACCGCCGTCGCGCTGCTGGCTGCGGCGAGCGCGGCGGCGGCGCGACCGCCCTGGATCGACGCGGCGTGATGGCTGAGGCGCGTGAGGCGGATGCCGTGGCGCTCGCACGCGCGGGAGATCGTGTCGAACCGGCGGGCATCGGCCCAGGAGCCGCGCGGGCCAGAGGCGTAGGCGACGTGCTGGTGGCCCAGGGCGACGAGGTGCTCGATCGCCTGGGTGGGGCCGTGCTCGGTGTCCATGATGACGCACGGCGCCCCGTCGATCTGCCGGTTGACCACCACGTACGGGGTGCCTCCGACCAGTGCGAGGACCTCCTCGTCGGGAAGGCGCGGTGAGCACAGCAGCATGCCGTCGAGCTTGCGCGCCTGCTCGATCTGCTCGCGCTCCCGGCGGAGGTCCTCGTCGGCGTCGAACAGCACGATGCGGTGGCGGCCGTGCCAGGCCTGACCCTGGATGGCCTTGAGCAGCATCGCATAGACGGGGTTCGCGATGTCAGGGACGATGACCCCGATGGTCCGCGTGGCGACGCTGCTCTGCGGGTTCGTGTACCCGAGATCGACGGCGGCCTGCAGCACCCGCTCGAGTGTTCCGCCGGCGAGCCGATCCGGCTCGCCGAACGCCCGCGACGCCGTCGCGATCGACACGCCGGCCCGCCGTGCCACGTCGGTCAATGTCGCCGCCACGTCCCGCCCTTCGCTCACTGTCACTCTATGATCGTCCATCCCACCGTGTAACGGGTTGACAAGTTTGTACAAACCATTCACACTGTTTTACATGACGATCATCGCCGATCACCCCCGCCCCGAGCGCGCAGGCATCCTGCATCTCGGTCTCGGCAGCTTCCACCGGGCGCACCAGGCCGTCTACACGGCCGCCGCTCTTCCGGCCGGCGGCGACTGGGGCATCGTCGGCGTCGCCTCGCGCTCTCGCACGGTCGTCGACGCGATGCACGCGCAGAACCTCCTCTACTCGGTCGCCACCATCTCGCCCGACAGCACCGCGCTGACGGTCCCCGGCGTTCACACCGACGCCTTCGTCGGTGCCGAGCAGCCCGAGCGCGTCGTCGCACAGATCGCCGACTCCGGCATCCGCATCGTCACCCTCACCGTGACGGAGAACGGCTACAGCTACTCCGCCGCGACCCAGCACCTCGACCTCGACGACGCCACCGTGCGCGCCGACCTCGGCGGAGGCGCCCCGCGCTCCACGATCGGGCAGCTCGCTCGCGGCCTCCAGGCCCGGGCATCGGTCGGCGGAGAACCGATCTCCATCCTCAGCTGCGACAACCTCGCCTCGAACGGCGCCCACACCGAGAAGCTCGTCCGCGAATTCCTGCAGGCGCTCCCGCAGGGTGAAGGCGCCGAGGCACTCACGTACCTCGACCAGGCGGTCACCTTCCCCTCCAGCATGGTCGACCGCATCGTCCCGTCGACCACGCCCGAGCTGCGGGACCGCGTCAGCGCCCTCCTCGGTGCGCGCGACGAGATCCCGGTGCCGGCCGAGCCGTTCACGATGTGGGCGATCGAAGACCGCTTCGCCGGCGGACGCCCTGCCTGGGAGGCCGGCGGCGCCGTGTTCACGACCGAGGTCGGTCGGTACGAGCAGATGAAGGTGCGGCTGCTCAACGGCACGCACTCGCTCATCGCCTACCTCGGCGCTCTCCGCGGCGTCGCGACCATCCCCGAGGCGATCGGTCTCGAAGACGTCGCACGCGCCGCGCTCTCCGTTCTCCGCAGCGAGTACGAGCCGTCGATCGAGGTTCCGTCCGGCGTCGACATCCGCGACTACGAGGCGCGGCTGTTCGAGCGCTGGGGCAACAGCGCTCTCGGCCACCGCACCAGCCAGGTCGGCACCGACGGATCCGTCAAGCTGCGCCAGCGCATCCCCGAGCCTGCCATCCAGGCGCTGGCCCGCGGTGAGATGCCGCACCTGATCGCCCTCACCATCGCCGGCTACCTCTCGTGCATCGCTCCGCTCCCCGGCTTCGACCCCGGCCCGCACGCGGCGGCGATGACGGATGCCGCGCGCGAGCGCCTTGGCGCTCTCGCAGCGACCGCGCGCACCGGTCGCGAGCTCGCCGAGCGCGTGATCTCCGAACTCCAGCTGTTCGGCGACGGGCTCGCCGGGCAGGACGCCTTCATCGCCCGCGTCGGTGACCTGATCGATACGATCCAGCGTCAGGGCGTCGGCTCGGCCATCGCCGATGCCGTCTCGGCGTCCCAGACCATCACGAAGGAGCTGCAGCCATGAAGGCTCTCGCCATCCACGGCAAGGAAGACATCCGCTGGGAGGACCGCGAGGTTCCGGCGCCCGGCGAGGGCGAGGTGCGCCTCCGCGTGAACTACGTCGGCATCTGCGGCTCCGACCTGCACTACTACTTCCACGGGGCGAACGGCGAGTACACGATCCGTGAGCCGCTGACCCCCGGACACGAGCTGTCGGGCGTGGTCGACCTCGACCCGTCGGGTCGCCTGGCCGCCGGCACCCCGGTGACCGTGCACCCGGCGCGCTACGGCCCCAGCATCTCCGGACTCGAGGACCGCCCGCACCTGCGCCCCGGCGGCGACTACTTCGGCAGCGCGGCCGCGAACCCGCACCGCCAGGGGGGAGCCTCCGAGTTCCTGATCGTCGAGGAGCAGATGATCCGCGTGCTCCCCGAGTCCCTGCCGCTCGAGCGCGCTGCCCTCGCCGAGCCGCTGGCCGTCGCGATCCACGCCGTGGGTCTGGCGGATGAGGTGGCGGGGAAGCGGGTGCTCGTGATCGGCGCCGGTCCCATCGGCCTGCTCGTCGTCGCGGCCGCCCTGCACGCCGGAGCCGCCGTCGTCGGCGCGAGCGACGTGCGCATCGAACCGCTCGAGCGGGCTCAGGCTCTCGGCGCGACCGAGGTCTCCCTCGTGGGCCGCGACGCGATCGACGACGAGTCCTACGACGTCGTGTTCGAGTGCTCCGGCGTGGGCGTCGCCCTCACCCAGGCCGTTCGCGCTGCACGCCGTGCCGGGACCGTCGTCCAGGTCGGCATGCTCCCGAACGCCGACATCGGGGTGAACCTCGCTCCGATGCTCGCGAAGGAGCTGACGATCCGCGGGGCCTTCCGCTTCTCCACCGAGATCGACGACGCGGTCAGCATGCTGGCCGAATCCGGCGCGCTCGACTCCGTCGTCTCGCACGTCATCCCGGCATCCGACGCCGTCCGGGCATTCGAGATCGCTCGCGACTCGTCGGCCTCGGCGAAGGTCCTGCTCTCCCTCTAAACACCCTCCCTGTTCCTGGTCCGAAGGAGTACCTCACATGTCCGAATCACAGACGACGGCTCAGGCCGTCGACGACCCCGCCGCGAAGAGGTCGGTCCGCGACCTCGTCCGCGCCGCCGTCTCCGGCTGGCTCGGCACCGCCCTCGAGTTCATGGACTACCAGCTCTACTCGCTGGCGGCCGCCCTCGTCTTCGCCGATCTGTTCTTCTCCTCCGAGAACCCCGCCATCGCGGTCGTCGCGGCCATGGCGACATACGGAGTCGGCTACGTCGCCCGCCCGGTCGGCGCATTCTTCTTCGCGCGCCTCGGCGACAAGACCGGTCGCACCAAGGTGCTGTTCTACACGATCCTCCTGATGGGGCTCGCGACCACCCTCATCGGATTCCTGCCGACGTACAACCAGGTGGGCATCCTCGCGCCGATCCTGCTCGTGCTGCTGCGCATCGCACAGGGCTTCGGTGCCGGTGCGGAGATCTCCGGCGCCGGCGTCATGCTCGCCGAGTACGCCCCGGCCAAGCGCCGCGGCATCATCGCGTCGCTCGTCGCCCTCGGCACCAACTGCGGCACGCTGCTCGCATCCGGCATCTGGGCGATCCTCCTCGTCGCATTCAGCGAGCAGGAGGTCATCGACTGGGCCTGGCGCATCCCCTTCATCGGCAGCGCGGTCATCATGCTCTTCGCGATCTGGGTGCGCTTCAACCTCAAGGAGACCCCGGTCTTCGAGGAGCGCGACGACGTCGTCGACGGCAAGGCCCTGTCCAAGGCGGAGACCATCCAGCTCGCCACCGAGACCGGCGATGTCCGCACGCTCGAGGCCATGCAGCGCAAGCCCCTCAAGGCGTTCGCGATCGCGCTCATGCTCCGCTTCGGGCAGGCCGGCAACTCCGGCATGATCCAGACGTACCTCATCAGCTACATCACGGTCGTGCTGCTGCTGGATCGCTCGATCGGCGTCAACGCCGTGATCGTCTCGTCGCTCGTCGCCTTCATCACGGTTCCGCTGTCGGGCTGGCTCGGCGACCGCTTCGGCCGCAAGCGCATGTACATCGTCTGGGCGGTCATCGCGCTCATCGTCATCGTCCCGACGGTGCTGATGATCAGCAGCAAGGACACCGTGCAGGTCTTCGTCGGCTACGTCGTGCTGCACAACCTCGCCGTGATGAGCTTCGCCTCGCTCGAGAACCTCACCCTCCCCGAGCTCTTCGGCTCCCGCAACCGCTACACGTACACGGCCATGGCACGAGAGATCGCCGCCATCGTCGCGACCGGCGCGGGTCCCGTCATCGCAGCCGCGTGGGTCTCGGCCGTCACCGGCTCGTTCATCCCGATCATCATCATGCTCATGATCTTCACGCTGAGCGCGCTCATCGCCGCGATCTGGATGCCGGAGGTCGCCGGTCGCGATCTGACCGATCCGCGCGACGCGATCTGACCGAACCGCTCATCCCGACCAGGGGTGCGGGCGCCCGAACGCCCGCACCCCGCACCCCTCCAGGAGAACGACATGACCATCGAGCTCGTCGACGTCAACATCACCAGCCCCGGCCGCAACTTCGTGACGCTGAAGATCACGACCTCCGACGGCATCACCGGGCTCGGCGACGCCACCCTGAACGGCCGCGAGCTCGCTGTCGCCTCCTACCTCGCCGACCACGTCGCCTCGATGCTGATCGGGCGCGACGAGGACCGCATCGAGGACACCTGGCAGTACCTCTACCGCGGACCCTATTGGCGGCGCGGGCCGGTCACCATGGCCGCGATCGCCGCCGTCGACCTGGCCCTGTGGGACATCAAGGCCAAGAAGGCCGGGATGCCGCTGTACCAGCTGCTCGGCGGAGCCAGCCGTGAGGGCGTGCGGGTCTACGCACACGCCTCCGGCACCGACTACGCCGCCCTGAAGAACGCGATCACCGGCTACGAGGAGCTCGGGTACACGGCCGTGCGCGTGCAGACCGGTGTTCCCGGACTCGGTCAGATCTACGGCGTCTCCTCGAGCGGCCCCGGCGTGCGCTACGACTACGAGCCCGCCAGGCGCTCCGGCGACCGCCCGAGCGAGGAGACCTGGGACACCCGCAACTACCTGAACCACATGCCGGGGATCTTCTCGCAGATCCGCGAGGATTTCGGCACCGACCTGCGCATCTTGCACGACGGACACCACCGCATGTCGCCGATCGAGGCCGCACGCTTCGCGAAGGACATCGAGCCCTACGACCTGTTCTGGCTCGAGGACTGCACCCCCGGTGAAGACCAGACCGCCCTGCGCCTGGTGCGCCAGCACTCCACCACGCCCCTCGCGATCGGTGAGGTCTTCAACTCGGTCTTCGACTACCAGACCCTCATCACCGAGCGCCTGATCGACTACGTGCGCTCGGCCGTCACCCATACCGGCGGCATCACCGCCATGAAGAAGCTGCTCGACTTCGCCGCGATCTACGGCATCAAGTCCGGCATCCACGGCCCGACCGACATCTCGCCCGTGGGCATGGCCGCGGCCCTGCACCTGGATCTCGCGATCCACAACTTCGGCATCCAGGAGTACATGCCGCACAACGCCGAGACGCTCGAGGTCTTCCAGACGTCGTTCACGTTCGACAAGGGCTTCCTGCACCCCGGCGACAACCCGGGTCTCGGAGTGGAGCTCGATGAGGATGCCGCAGCCGGCCACGAGTACACCAAGGCCTACCTGCCGGTGAACCGTCTGCTCGACGGCACGGTCCATGACTGGTGAGGTCCGCCGGGTCGCCCTGCCGCAGCGCACGGTCGACTCCCGGCTCGTCGTCGTCGCTCGTGCACACCGTGCCGAGGACTACGACACCGTGCTCGATGTGCTGATCGATGCCGGCATCCGCAGCGTCGAGCTCACCCTCACCACTCCCGGGACCTTCGACCGGCTGCCGCACCTGCGCGCGCAGTACGGCGTCGCCGCCGATCTCGGCGTGGGCACGGTGACGAGCGCCACCGACCTCGCCCGAGCGGTCGACGCCGGCGCGAGCTATCTCGTGACGCCGATCACGTCCACCGCGTTCGTGGCGCAGGCGACGGATGCCGGTGTCGCGATCGTCCCCGGAGGGCTCACACCGACCGAGCTGTTCGCCTCGTGGTCGGCGGGCGCGGCGGCCGTCAAGATCTTCCCCGCCGGCCAGGTGGGACCCGGCTACCTGAAGGATCTCCGCGGACCGTTCCCCGACCTCGTCGCGGTGCCATCGGGCGGCGTCGACCTGGCGGGCGCATCGGTCTGGCTGGCGGCCGGAGCCGTCGCGGTGAGCGTCGGCGGACCGCTGCTCGGCGACGCCTTCTCGGGCGGCGACCTCGTCGCGCTGCGCGACAGGGCCCAGGCGTTCGTCGAGGTCTGCGCGCCGTGACCGCTCGCTCCGTCGTCACGCTCGGCGAGACCATGGCGCTCGTGCGCGCGACCGAGATCGGGTCGCTGCGTCACGCCCACGGTCTCGCGCTCGGCGTCGGAGGGGCGGAGACGAACGTCGCGATCGGACTGTCCCGCCTCGGCGTCGCCGTGTCGTGGCTCGGACGCGTCGGCGACGATTCGCTCGGCGAACGGGTCGCGCGAGAGATCCGTGCCGAGGGCGTCGATGTGCGCGTCGTGGTGGATGCGGATGCCCCGACCGGGCTCATGGTGAAAGAGCGGCCGTCGGCGTCGTCGACCGCCGTGCATTACTACCGGGCGGGGTCCGCCGGATCGCGGGTGTCCGGATCGGATCTTCCCGACGGCTGGATCGAGCGGGCCGCGCTGCTGCACGTCACCGGCATCACGCCGCTGCTGTCGTCGACGGCGCAGGACGCCGTGCTCACCGCCGTCGCCCGTGCGCGATCCGTCGGCGTGCCGGTGAGCTTCGACATCAACTACCGAGCCGCGCTGGCTCCGGCGGCCGTGGCCGGCCCGATCCTGCGAGAGATCGCGGAGCGCGCCGACATCGTGTTCGGCGGCGAGGACGAGTTCTCGATCCTGTACCCGGATGCAGCGCCGCCCGAGGCCGCGGCACTGCTGCGTGATGCCGGCTGCACGACCATCGTCCTGAAGCGCGGACCGGCGGGCGCGACGGCGTTCGTCCGTGACGCGGCGTTCGAGGCGTCGGGCTTCACGATCGACGCGATCGACACCGTCGGCGCCGGAGACGCGTTCGTCTCGGGTTACCTGAGCGCCCTGCTCGAAGGCCTCGACGTCGACGCGGCGCTGCACCGGGCGAACGCCTGCGGCGCGATGGCCTGCCTCACGCCCGGGGACTGGGAAGCAGCACCGACGGGGCGCGACCTGGAGCGCTTCCTCGACGGCGACGCGGACCCGGTTCGGCGCTGAAGAAGGTACCGCAGGCAGGTTTCTCGCTGATCCTTCTCAGCTCGCAGAGAACGGCGACACGAGGACGACCACGATCGGAACGACACCCAGGACGATGCCGACGACGGCCAGAAGCTTCGACCGCGAGATGATCGCTGCGACGATGCCGAGAAGAACGGCGATCGCGCCGACGACGGGCGCCGCGTAGAAGAACAGGACGGCGAGAACGGACCCTGTCGACAGCCCCTGACCGTCGGAACCGCCCGCGATGAGCCAGAAGGCGATGATCATAACGGTGGCGAGAGCACCCGCGATCACGGAGCCGATCGCGACGCCGCGACGTGAGCCGCTCGGCGGGTTCGTCGTCATGCTGAGGAGTCTAGCCAGACATCGATCCGTTCTCCGCGCTTCTTCCGCAGCTCGACGCTGCCGTTGCGAGCCTCGCCATCATCACGCCGGACACGGTGTATGAGCTGGCGTGAGGGTCACTTCGGCTCGTGGGTCGGCAGGGAGCCCCTCATGCACGTGCTCACGCACCCCTTCTGGTGGTACGAGAGAGTTCCCGCAGAGAACTACTAGGACGGCGAGGTCGGGCGGGGAAGCGCGTCCATCCCCCGGGTCCGCTATCGTCAGAACCATGCTGATGGTGATCGTCGCGAGCCTGGTGGCGATCCTCATCTGGGCGGTGCTCGCCGCGCGGCTCGAGCGCTGGCATGTGTCGGGACCCGTCGCGATGGCGTGCGCCGGGATCGTCACGGGCCTGCTGGTCGGTCCCGACATCGGAACCGACCTGAACACCGACATCGCCGAGAAGACCGCCGAGCTCATCCTCGCCGTGCTGCTTTTCGTCGATGCGACGGAGGTGCGCGGCGGATTCCTCGCCGGTGAGCGCGGTCTCGTCGGCCGTCTCCTGGGGATCGCCCTGCCCCTCACCATCGTCGTGGCGTTCGGTCTGGGCGTGCTGCTCCTGGACGGCTCGTCCTGGGCGGTCCCGTTGGCCATCGCCTGCGTGGTGATGCCGATCGACTTCGCGCCGGCCGCGCATCTGCTGCGCGACGGGCGATGGCCGCGGCGCGTCCGGCACACCGTCGCCGTCGAGAGCGGGTACAACGACGGCATCTTCTCTCCGGTGTTCGCGTTCGCCCTGCTGTACCTGTCGCAGTCCCACACCGAGGACCTCGGAACCGCCGTCGGCGCCGCACTCGAGGCCGCCGGGATCGCCCTCCTGGTCGGCGTGGTCATCGGGGCCGCATCCGGAGCCCTGGTCTGGGTGTCCGTCCGACGAGGCTGGACCCGCACCAGCGGCGTCCGGATCGTCATGGTGCTCGTCCCGCTGATCGTCTACGCCATCGCCACCCCCCTCGGAGGCAACGGCTTCGTCGCCGCCTTCCTCGCGGGCATCGCGTACAAGCTCTGCCGCAACGCTCGCGCCGACGGCCAGACCGACATCCCCGCCGCAGAGCTGAGCGCGGTCGAGGACCTGGCCACCACCACGTCGCTGATCATGTGGTTCGTCTTCGGCGCGGTCGGCGTCCTGGTCCTCGAGATCGGGTTCCAGTGGACGTGGATCCTGTTCGCGCTGCTGGCCCTCACCCTGGTCCGTCTCCTCCCGGTGCTGATCTCCCTGCTCGGCAGCCGTCTGCCGTGGCGGGAACGCATGGGCCTCGGGCTGCTCGGCCCTCGCGGCACCTCATCGATCGTGTTCGGCCTGCTCGCCTACAACGCGATGAACGACGACGACGCCGACATCGCGGTCTACGTGATGGTGGTCGTCGTGCTCGGAAGCCTGATCCTGCATGGACTCGCCATGGCCGTGCGCTCGAGACATGCGCACGAGTCCGGCTCTGAGCCGCATGCCGAGGCCGCCCACTAGCCGCCGCTCTTCGCCGGGCGTCGTCACCGATGTTCCCGCGCGGCGCTTGCGCCGCCTCCGACGGCTTTCCTGCCAGTATGAGGGGCGTGAACTCTCCCAGCGCATCCCCGTCCGGTCAGGACGAGGGTCCCCGCACCCTGACCTCCGAGCATTACGGGATGGCGGACTTCGCTCGTGTCCGGAAGTTCGACGCCCACGTGCACATCAACGTCGATGACCCGGCTCTCGTCCAACTGGCGCTCGAGGACGGTTTCGAGCTGTTGACGATCAACGTCGACGCGCCGGATTTCACGCCCATCGCCGATCAGCGTGCGATCGCGATCTCGATGGCCGAGGCCTACCCGTCGGAGGTGCACTGGTCGACGTCCTTCTCGATGCACGGCTTCGGTGAGCCGGGGTGGGCCGAGCACGTGACCGCCGATCTGGCCACGGCCACGGCCGAGGGCGCGCGTGCGGTGAAGTTCTGGAAGGACATCGGGATGGGTGCCGAGGACCCCGACGGTCGCCTGGTCATGCTGGACCACCCGGGACTCGTGGCGATCGCGGAAAGGGCGCGCGAGCTCGGGTTGGTGCTGATCGGCCACCAGGGCGAGCCGCACAACTGCTGGCTGCCGCTGGAGCAGATGACGACCGAGAACGACCGCCGGTACTTCAGCCGTCGGCCCCAGTACCACATGTACCTGCATCCCGATCTGCCCGGCCACGACGAGCTGATCGCCATGCGCGACCGCTTCCTCACCGCGCTGCCGGGACTGCGCTTCGTCGGCGCGCACCTGGGCAGCCTGGAGCACGACGTCGATCAGCTGAGCGCCTTCCTCGACCGCTTCCCGGATGCCACGGTCGACATGTCCTCGCGCATGAGCCAGCTGCAGTTCCAGTCGCTGCAGGATCGTGAGCGCGCTCGGGACTTCTTCATCCGGTACCAGGATCGGGTGCTGTACGGCACCGACCTGTCCTTCCACCCGAGCGCCGATCCGGTGAGGTTCTGCCGCGCCGCGCATGCCATCTGGACCTCGGACTGGCGCTATCTGGCGACGGCCGAGAGCCAGAGTGTCACGGCACTGGATGCCGACGTCCCCGGCCTGGCGCTGCCGCGCGACGTCATCGACAAGGTGTACTACCGCAATGCCGTCCGGGTGTTCGGGATCGACGCCGCGGCCGCCGGCTCCTAGTCCTTGCCGCCACGGACGAGTTCGAGCCCGGCCCCGGCGAACTGCCGCAGGGTCGCATCGGGCAGGAAGGCCCGCGTGAGCGCGCCGCCGATGCGGGTGAGGTCGCTCTCGTCGCGGAACAGCAGGTACATGGTCTCGTAGCGCGGGTGGAACTTCTGCTTGAACCGGTGCAGCGAGCCGAAGCCGTAGACGGGCTCCAGCGCCTCGGCGAGCTTGTCGCTCAGCGCGGCGATCACTCCGGCATCCGGCGGATAGTCGTGCGCGAGCGGAGCACCCGAGAGCGACATGATCTCGGCCCCCTCCTCCGAGAACTGCCGGGCCGAGGAGCCGATGAGGTACTCCATCACCGGGCCGAAGCCGCCGTCTCGTCGTCGCATGAGGTCGAGGGTCCAGCCGCGCACGACGCCCTCGTCGCCGTAGACCGGAAGCCAGGACAGGAATCCGTCCACATCCCCGTTCGGCGCGAGAGCCAGGGCCAGCCGCACCTCCGGGTCCTCCGCCTCATCGAGCGTGCCGAGCGTGAAGCGCATCTCGGGCAGGTCCTTGTCTCCGACCCAGGCCTCCGAGATCGCGCGCAGCTGCTGCTGCACGCCCCATGACTCGGCCTTGAGCTGCGTCATCTTGAACGTCATCTCCTCGCGGCCGGCACGGTTGAGCGAGGACCGCACCGAGTTCCAGCGCTTGCCGGTGAACTCGAGGCCGGCGAGGTCGACGATGGTGTCATCGGCCACGACGATGCTCCGCCACGTCGACGGCACCGCGGCGAGCGTCGCTGCGTCGGCGCTGAAGAAGCAGGGCACGAGACCCGCGTGCTCGGCGGCGCTGATGAAGCCGGCGACGGCATCCGCTCGTTCCGCAGCGGGGCCGATCGGATCCGCGAGCGCGAGGGCGACCCCGTTGCGGCGCTGGTAGGCGACCACGCCGCCGGGCACGCGCGCGTAGCTGTTGCCCTCCCAGGTCGTCATCCACGACAGCGTGCCGCCGCCGTGCGTGCGCAGCTCCTTCTTCACGTCGTCGAGGGTCGGGGCTGGCTGGGCTCCCAGGGTCGAGCGTCGCTTCGCACGGAACGCGCGGCGCACCCACACCAGGTACCCCAGCATGATCAACCAGAGGAATCCGCTCGCGAGGGCGAGCTCGGTCTCGCCGTCCCAGCGCAGGTCGAGCTGAGCCTGGCTGAACACGGTGATGAGGGTGAGCACGAGAGCCGCGACCAGCACGTTGAAGATGCCCAGCAGCAGCGCGAGCACCCAGGCGAACCGCCGTCCGCGGCGCAGGCCGTTCGCGATCACGAGGATCACGACGACGTCGATCGCCAGGTCGATGAACCCTCCGGATGCCGGTTCCGTCTCTCCGAACGGGCCGTCGGTCGGGACGAAGGTCGTGATGATCTCGACGGCACCGAGCACGAGCAGCGCGACCACGGCGATCAGTCTCTGCTCGCGCACGGTCGTGTGCCGCACGCGCATCGACCGGTCGACGACCAGGATCAGCAGCACGGCGAGCAGATGCTCGAGGTCGGCGACCTTGCCCCAGAACAGCATCGCGATGAACACGAATCCGAGCAGGATCAGCCACCCGCGCACCCGCCACGGCGGCCGGAACAGGCCGACGGCCGCGGCGATGCAGGCCATGGTCCCGCCGGATGCTCCCACGTCGAGCGCCTGCGCCTGCGTCGTCGCCCATGCCCACGGGAACTGGGAGAGCGCGAACAGCAGCAGTGCGGTGGCGAAGATCGCGAACAGCTGGCCGATCCAGTAGTACGCGAGAGCGACGCGTGACCCGCGGCGGAACTCCACGTAGGCCATGCCCCAGAAGCCGGTGATGGTGAAGATGTACACCCACGGCTGGTTCACGAAGAACGTGCCCGTCAGCGGCGTCCACCACTTGCCTTCGGCGAGGTTCGGCAGCCCGTACGCCACGTTCCGGAACAGGGCGGAGTCCTCGAACGACGTCCACAGCCCCGCCCAGACGACCCCCACGACGAGGATCAGCAGCACCATCGTCAGGGTCGCGGGAATGCGCCGCACGACGGAGACGACAGGGTGGGGCTTGCGCGCGGGGGCCTCGCTCATGCGCTCAGCGTACCGGTAGACGGTGGCGCGCCCGCGAGGTCAGAAGCCGATGATCTCGCGGTAGCGCGGCTTGTGCCCGGTGCGGATGCCGGTGACGCTGGGCTTGTTCTCGTAGACGCCCGCGCCCCAGTTCCCCTCCACGAGGACGGGTCCGTCGGGAGACACCACGATGTCCCATCCGACGTACTGCACCTGCGGCACGACGCGCGCGACCTCGTCGATGAAGGCCCGCACCTCGTCCATGTACGGCAGCTGGAAGTCGGCGATGCGGAAGCCGCTGTCCGGGTGGTTCTCGTGCACATGGCCGTGCGAGTCGTAGCCGGCGCTGACCGCGTGGCCGTTCTCGTCGAGCATCGTGTAGAAGCCGCCGAACGTCATCTGGTCGCTCACCGCGCCGCGACCGAACTTCTGGGCCATCGCGAGGATGTGCGCCTTCTCGCCGTCGAAGAACGCGGTGACGCGCGTGGTGTTGACGGTGCCGGGGCAGACGGCCGCCAGGTCGTCGTGCTGACGGATGACCTCTTCGATCAGCAGCTCGCCGCGGGCGAGCAGACCGCGGTGGAAGTCGTCCCAGTCCGTGACGTCGGCGGCGTGGTAGCGGTGCACGCCCGTCCCCGCCTGGCCGACCGGCTCCTTGGTGACGATCGTGCCGAGGCGCTGGGTGAGCTCGCGGACGGCATCCGCATTGCCCTCCTCCACGACCAGCCACTCGCGGTGCAGGTGCTGCGCGAAGTGCCGGTCGAACGCGACCTTGTCCTGGAAGATCCAGCGGAAGTCCGGGTGGTCGTAGCGGTGCGACAGCAGGTTGGAGACGGGGTGGGTCATGTACGTCTCGCGCTCCGCCTTCGTGAGCATGGCGAAGTCGTAGTCGATGTAGTCCTGGAACCCGACGTTGTGCCGAGCGGCCGACCACAGCATGTCGACGACGATGACCGGCACCGCCTTGTGGTGCTGCTTCGAGGCCTCCTTGGCCCGCTCCATCACCGATCCGATGTCGATGCGACGCGCGCGTCCCAGCAGATAGTGGATGCGGGTCCCGAGGGAAAGACGTGACATGAGGCTCCGAGGGTAGGGGTCCCGACCAGTCTACGGGGGGCGCGAACGGCGACCCTGGGACCCCGAGGGCCGCGAGTGCTCGGGGCGCAGGGGCTCAGAAGCCCTCCGGCTCCCGCGGCGTGTAGGCGCTCTCGAGCTGCGCCAGCTCGGCGGATTCCAGACGGATGCCGGTGGAGGCGACGGCATCCTCGATGTGCTGCGCACGGGTGGCGCCGACGATCGGCGCGGTGACGGCCGACTGCTGTGCGACCCAGGCGAGGGCGATCTGCGCGCGCGAGACGCCGCGCTCCGCGGCCACGCGGCCGACGGCATCCACGATGGCCCGGTTCGACTCCTCTTCTCGGCGATACAGGGTCGCGCCGAACTCGTCGGTCGCCGTACGAGCGGTCGTCTCCTCCCAGTCGCGGGTGACGCGACCCCGCGCGAGCGGCGACCAGGGGAGCACGCCGACGCCGGAGTCGAGGCAGTACGGGTGCATCTCGCGCTCCTCCTCGCGCTGCAGCAGGTTGTACTGGTCCTGCATCGAGACGAACGGCGTCCACCCGTTCTTCACGGCGACGTGCTGTGCCTTCGCGAACTGCCAGGTCCACATCGACGAGGCGCCGATGTAGCGCGCCTTCCCGGAGCGCACGACGTCGTGGAGCGCCTCCATGGTCTCCTCGATCGGCGTCTCCGGGTCCCAGCGGTGGATCTGGTAGACGTCGACGAAGTCGGTGCCGAGCCGCCGCAGGCTGGCGTCGATGCCGGAGAGGATGTGCGCGCGGCTGAGCCCGGCCTGGTTCGCGCCCTGCCCCATGCGGCCGTGGACCTTCGTGGCGATCACGACCTGGTCGCGCTGGGCGAAATCGGCGAGCGCGCGGCCGACGAACTCCTCGCTCGTGCCGTCGGAGTACACGTCGGCCGTGTCGAACGTCGTGATGCCGGCTTCGAGCGCCTGCCGTATGAGGGGACGGCTGGTCTCCTCATCGAGCGACCAGCGGTGGGTGCCGCGGTCGGGCGCGCCGAAGCTCATGCAGCCCAGCACAACCGGCGAGATGCGGAGTCCGGTGTTCCCCAGCCGTACGTTGTCGGTCGTCTCCAGCATCCGTCTTCTCTCCTCTGTCGTCAGCGCGTGTCGTTCCAGCCTTGCACGTTCCGCGACCGTGCCGACCCGGCCCCTTCCCGCAAGGGCGCCGCTCGCACACAGAGGGGCCGCTCGACGGGAAGGACGCGTCTACTCGATCTGACCGATCGGCTCGCGCTTCTCGGCCTGGAACTGATCCTCGGCGCGGCCCCGGGCCCAGTACGCCGAGATCGACAGGGATTCACGCGGAACCTCGCGCTGCTTCAGAATCGCGCGCACCTCCTTGATGGCCCCGCGCTCTCCGTGGGCGAAGACATGCGGGTGGCCGTCGGCCCAGGGAAGGTCGACGAGCGCTGCGAGAAGCTCGTCGTCGGTCTGCATCCAGGTCACCGTCAGCCCCGCCGGCGGCGCGGGAAGGACGCGGTCTGCAGGATCGGCGACCGAGAGCAGCACGTGGCCCCGAGCCCCGGCATCCATCGCTTCGACGGCGGAGGAGATCGCGGGCAGGGCCGTGTGATCCCCCACCAGCAGGTGCCAGGGTGCCGTCGGATCCGGGCGGTAGCCGCCGCCGGCGCCGCTCACCACGAGCACGTCTCCGGGCTGCGCTGCGCGCGCCCAGGGTCCTGCAACACCCTCGTCGCCGTGCACGACGAAGTCGATGACGAGGCGCTGCGCGACGGGATCGGCCGAGCGGATCGTGTACGTCCGCCGCGTCGGGAGCTTCTCCGGGCTCTCCTCCCGCAGCTGCGCCAGATCGTACGGAGGCGTCAGCCCGTGAGCCGGATCGGCGAACAGGATCTTGACGTACTTGTCGGTCGAGTCGTTGTCGCGGAACGCGGCGTACCCGTCGCCGCCGGCCGTGATCCGGATCAGGTCGGGGCTCACCTGCTCCACCTGCTGAACCGTGAGGACGGCCTGTTCGGGTGCGCGGCGCGGCTGCTCTTGTGTCATCGGGTCTCCGGATTCATGGCGAGTCGTCGATCCCAGTCTGCCCGGCTCCGACCGGGGCGGGGTCGCCTCAGGCTCGATGCTCGGACTCAGGAATTCGGAATCGATGTCACCGCGACGGTCCAGAGAGCGGTGCTCTCGGCCGAGCCGGTGATCACGATGTCCTCGTTCGCTCCGACGTCGAGCATGTTCCGCGACCCCGGATCGTCCGGATCGCCCTGGCATGCCTGCGTCACTGCGGCGGCCCCGATGATCTCGACCACGACGTCTCCCTCGCCGACGCACCGGATGTACAGAGCCACCCGCCCCGTCGGGTTGTCGAAGGGTCCGGCCTGCGCCGAGCCTCGCATCGCGGGGAGCTCGCCGACGAGATTCTCATCCCGGGGGATCGAGACCGTCAGCACGTTCGATGTCGGGGGAGCGGATGCTGTCGCGGTCGGCGGGGAACTCGGACTCGCGGACGGTGCGGATGCCGGATCCGGGGTCAGCGGCGCGCAGGCGACGAGCGCACTCGCCGCGAGGAGCACCGCGACCGCGCCCGCGTGAACCGCCTTCATCCGTCCTGTCCCCTCGCGACCTTCGCAGCCGCACCAGGGAGAGCGTACGGTCGCGCGCCCCGTCGTGTCTGTCGGGTCTTCGGGGGACACGACTACCCCTGCTGCAGCTCCTTCAGCGCCTGCACGACCAGGTCGTGATCATCGGCCGAGGGCAGGCCGGAGACCGTCGCGACGGCCACGACACCGACGCCGGTCACCCGGACGGGAACCGCTCCGCCGGCGACGGCGTACTCGGCGGGGTCCAGCCATCCCGGCTCGAACATGTCGCGTCCACCGGCGGCGACGCGGGCCTCCAGCAGTGCCGTGCTCGTCTCAAAGCGGAACGCCGTCGCGGCCTTCCGCCGCACCCACTCGTCGTTGTCGGCCGTCGCGCCCGGCATCGACGCATGGAAGAGGATGCCGGATGCCGTGCGCACATCGATCGCCACCGGATGCCCTGCGGCGAGCGCGCGCTCCGCGATCGAACTGCCGAGTCGCCACGCATCGCGCCGGTCGAATCGGGGAAGGTCGAGGGCGAGGTGCTCGGCTTCGAGCCGTGCCAGCCATCTATCGTCGGTCATGGTCCGATCCTCTCACCACGCTCCGGCGTCTCGGGCTGTGCGTCTCGCGCCGCGCCAGAGCTCACTCGTCGACCGCGGTCCCACCACCGAGCGCGCGGCGGGCCTGCTCGAGTGAGCGGAGCGCCTCGACCCTGGTCGACGCACCTTCTCCTGTCGCGACGATCTCTCCGCTGGCGGCCCGCAGCCGCCAGCGGTACGCGCCCGCAGCATCCTGAGAGATCTCGAAGCGCCCTCGAGGCCCGTCGGATGCCTGGGCGAGTTCCGCCGCGACCTCACGATTCCCGATGTCGCCGAGGATGCTGGTGCGCAGCCGCTCCGCCGTATCGGCATCCGCACCCGGCGAGAGCGACGAGAGAACGCTCACGGCCGTCGCACGGTCCTCATCGGTCACCCACTGCTCCTTCGTCAGCGCCTCGATCAGCATCAGCCCGGTGCGGGCTTCCCTGGCATCCGTGCTCAGCGCCAGTGCGTACGCCTGCTCGAATCGCTGCGACCACTGCGCGCGGGCATCGGTCGCCTGCTGGTTCCGACGGGTGAGGAGGAAGGCGATGACCGACCAGACGAGTCCGCCACCGGCCACGACCGCAGCGATCACCGCTGCGATGAGCGTCGCCTCCGAATCGGTCACACGGCCACCCTACTGTCGCCGGACGCGCGGACGAAGGCCTCAGAGCACGTCCTCGATCGCCGCGAAGGTGCGATCCGGATCCTCCAGATGCATGTCGTGATGGATGCCGGCGAGACGGCGGATGTCCCATCCCTCGCCTTCGAGCGCTGTGGCCATGGCGTCGGACAGGACGGCCGGTGACTCGTCGGAGAGGACGATCGTCGACGGCACGGCGGGCGGGGCGATCGCGATCGGGTGGAACGCCACCTCGCGGAAGATCCCGATCGCCATCTTGGCGTCGAACTGCTGCTGCGCCTGCTTCATGATTTCGCGGATGCTCGGATCCAAGGCCGCGCGTTGGGGCGCGCTCCGCCGCGCCTGAAGCAGACCCATGACGCCGAGCGAGAGCGGCGGCACGGCCCAGAATGCGCGGCCCTTGAACCCGGTCGTGGGGAGCGAGAGTTCGAACCCCGGGTCGAGGTAGATCGCGCGCTCGGGCTGGAGGCGCGCGACGGCGCGCACGAGCACCGCTCCCCCGAGCGAATGACCGACGACGCTGTGGAGTCCGGTCGGGAGGGCTTCGACGACATCGCCCGCGAGGTCGTCGAGCGTGTACGACGGCGCGCGGTCGCTCTCGCCGTGCCCACGGAGGTCGAGCGTGGTGACGGTGTAGCGGCCGGTGGTCCGCATCCGGTCGATGAGCGGCTGCCACGTCGCTCCCGCGCCGCCGAGCCCATGGATCAGTCCGACGTGGCGTTCGCCGGATCCGGTGGTGGTGGAGTGGAGGCGCATGGGAGTCATTCTTCCCCGCCCGCTCGGCGCCGGTACAGGCCCGTCCGAGAGCGAAGGGAAACGTTGTAGAGTGCCCAGAATGAAACCAGGGGCAGAGACGACGGCGACTCTGCACGACGTCGCGAGGGCGGCGGGCGTGTCGATCAAGACGGTCTCCAACGTCATCCACGGATACCCGCACATTCGCCCCGAGACCCGCGAACGGGTCGAGGCGGCGATCGCCCAGCTGAACTACCAGCCCAACCGTGCGGCCAGGAGCCTGCGCTCAGGGCGCACCGACATGATCGGGCTGATCGTCCCCGACCTGCGCAACCCCTACTTCGCCGAACTGGCGGATGACGTGATGCGCGCGGCACGCGAGCGGGGGTTCTCCGTACTCATCGAGCAGTTCGACCTCGACCGCGAGAGCGAGCTCGCGGCCCTGCGGAACGCCCACCTGCGCGGGCTCGACGGCATCCTGCACTCCGTCCTGACCCTCGAGCCGGGGGATGCCGCCCTGCTCGAGCGCGTCCCCGTCCCCCTGGTGCTGCTCGGTGAGCGCATCTTCGACTCCTCGCGCGATCACGTCACGATGCGGAACACTGAGGGCGCGCAGGCAGCCACCGCCCACCTGCTCGACCTCGGCCGACGCCGCATCCTCGCTCTCGGGTCGCACCCCAGCGAGGAGATGGGCTCTCCGAGCCTGCGCCTGCGCGGGTATGCCGATGCCCTCGAGAACGCGGCCGTCCCCTTCGACGCGGCGCTCGTGATCCCCGTCGACCTCTGGCACCGTGCCGACGGCGCAGAGGCGATGCGCGCGGTGCTCGACGCGGGCGTGGCGTTCGACGGCATCGTCGCATTCAACGACTCGCTGGCACTCGGCGCACTCCGGGTCCTTCTCGAGCGCGGCATCCGCGTACCCGACGACGTCGCCGTGATCGGCTTCGACGACCTGGACGAGACGCGCTACAGCCTGCCGGCGCTCTCGACGATCAACCCTGGACGCTCCGAGATCGCTCGGACGGCCGTCGAGCTCCTCGCATCGCGGATCGGCGGCGCGGATGCCGGACCTCCCCGGGAGGTCTTCACCGACTTCACCCTCGTCGAGCGCGAGTCGACCGTGCCTCGTCACTGAGCACTCCGCGCTAGCACTTGACATCGGTCCCGCGAGGAGCGATCATCCATTTACAACGTTTACCTCCAACGTTGTAAACCCTGAGCACCACGGCATCGAGCCGAACCCGACAATGCAGTCACAAGAAGGGCATCGAAGATGATGAGACGAACGATCATGGCCGCTGCAGCGGTGAGCGCGACCGCTCTCGCCCTGGCCGGATGCTCCGCCCCGGCGGACGAAGACCCGGAAGGCACGACCACCCTCACGTTCTGGCACGGCTACACCGAGGCCGACGGCGAAGTCCTCGATCAGATCGTGGCCGACTTCAATGCGTCCCAGGACGACTACGTCATCGAGACCGAGACGAAGACGTGGGCGGTCATCGACGACACCCTGCTCCCAGCCCTGTCCTCCGACGAGGGTCCGGACATCGTGGCGATGCCTGCCGAGCGGATGCCGGTGTACGCCGACCGCGGTGCCTTCGTCGACCTGACCGACTTCTACGGCTCAGCGGAGAGCAACACCTCCGAACTCGTCGAGCAGTCCGTCGAGATGGTGACGGTCGACGGGGCGCCGTACGGCGTGCCGACGGGCTTCGTCCCGCTGTCCGTGTTCTACAACAAGGCACTCTTCACGGCGGCGGGCATCGACGAGTTCCCGACCACCTGGGACGCCTGGGTCGACGCCGCGAAAGCGCTCACCGTCGACGAGAACGGCGATGGAACGCCCGAGCAGTACGGCCTGGCGCTTCCCGACCACGCGACCGTGGCGAACGGACTGTGGCCGAGCCTCCTGCTCAGCGGCGGTGGCGGCATCGTCGACGGCTCCACCGACGCGGTCATCGATTCGAAGGAGAACGCCGACTCGCTCGCGTACTGGGTCGATGCCATCACGAACGACAAGATCTCCCCGACCGGACTGGACGGCATCGGCGCCGACGAGCTCTTCAGCTCCGGCAAGGCGGCGATGCACGTCGGCGGTCCCTGGATGTCGTTCATCTCGGCCGACAACGACATCGACTACGGCATCGCGGCGATTCCCGCCGGTCCCGACGACCAGGCCGCTTCGGCCATCGGGGTGGCCATGGGCATCACCGAACAGGCGGACGACGCACAGGTCGCCGGTGCCGAAGCCTTCTTCTCCTATTTCTTCCAGGACGACGTGGCGACCGAGTGGTCGCTCGCGTCGGGGTGGCCGCCGCTGCGCACCGACATCCCGCTGGAGTCCGTCGAGTCGAACCCCGTCGTCGTCTCGCTGACCGAGATCGCCCCGACCGGTCGCGCTCTGCTGCCGGGCGTGGTCAACAGCGTCGACGTGCTCGCCGCGATCGACACGCTCACGCAGAAGGCGGTCGCCGGCGGCGACATCGAGGAGCTGCTCTCCGCCGCACAGAGCGAGATCCAGCAGGCCCTCAAGTGATCCCGTCCGTGGGAGGGGCGTCCACGGCGTCCTTCCCACGGGCCCTCTCCAGAAAGCAGCGCCGATGACGACGCAGGCCACCGTGCCTCCCACCCGCCGCTCGTACCGCCCGCCTGCACCGCTGGGCGGACGGACGCCTCTCCGCCGCAGCCGAAGCTACCGCTTGACGGTGATCGCGTTCCTCCTTCCCGCGATCATCATCCTCACGGTGTTCGTCGCCTGGCCGATGGTCTCCGCGCTGCGGCTGTCCTTCACCGACGCGAGCGGCTTCGGTGATGAGGAGTGGGTCGGACTACAGAACTACGTCGACGTCTTCACCGACTCCGGCGTGCTCGGCGCGATGGGCAACACCGCCCTCTACGCACTGCTCTTCACCCCGCTGGTCGTGGTGCTGGCGCTGTCCTTCGCGCTGCTCCTGAACAACCGGCTCCTCCCCGGTCGCGGGGTGTTCCGCACCATGCTCTTCCTGCCGTTCATCGTCTCGCTCGCCGTCGCCGCGTTCGCCTGGTCCTATCTGCTCGACCCCCAGATCGGCCTGCTCAACCACTGGCTGCGGGGATTCGGCATCCAGTTGGGGAACGTCCTGCAGGATCCCGTACTGGCGATGCCCACGGTCGTGCTGGTCGCGGTGTGGAAGAGCTTCGGCTTCTACATGGTGATCTTCCTCGCCGGGCTCCAGGACATCCCCGGAAGCCTGTACGAGGCCGCCCGCGTCGACGGGGCGAGCGCGTGGCAGCGGTTCCGCAGCATCACCCTCCCGATGCTCAGCAACTCCCTCGGATTCGTGCTCATCGTGGCGCTCATCGCCGCGCTGCAGGCTTTCGACCAGATCTACGTGATGACCGGCGGCGGCCCCTACGGGAGCACGCAGACCATCGTCATGGAGATCTACGAGTCCGGCTTCCGCAAGCTCGAGCTCGGTTTCGCCTCGGCGCTCTCCTACGTCCTGCTGCTCATCACCCTCGTGCTGAGCCTCGTGCAGTTCCTCTTCTTCTCCCGCCGAGAGCAGGATGCCTCGTGACCGCCGTCGCCCCCCTCACAGCTCCCCGTCGTTCGCCGCACGCGACGCGTCGGCGGATGGCATCCGTCGCTCTGCTGATCGTCGCCGCGGCGGCGACGCTGGCGGTGATGCTCCCGATCCTCATCATCGTCTTCACCGCGTTCAAGCCCGTCTCCGAGGTGAATGCGTTCCCGCCCACTCTTCTCCCCGGATCCTGGACGCTCGACAACTTCACGCGGATCTTCACCGAGTTGCCGTTCGCGCGACTCATCGTGAACAGCTTCGTGTTCGCCGGCGGTGTCACCCTGTTCGCGCTGGTGTTCGATTCGCTGGCCGCCTACGCGCTCGCACGACTGGACTTCCGCGGGAGCCGGGTGCTCCTGATCGCGATCATCGCCAGCCTGATGATCCCGTTCCAGGCGACGCTGATCCCGATCTACCAGCTCGTGTCGGACCTCGGGTGGGTGAACTCCTACGCGGGGATGATCGCCCCGCGTGCCGCCGATGCCTTCGGCATCTTCTTCCTGCGGCAGTTCTTCCTCTCCCTCCCCCGCGACCTCGACAACGCGGCCCGCATCGACGGCGCGAGTGAGTTCCGCATCTTCCGCAGCGTCGTGCTGCCGAATGCCGTGCCTGCACTGCTGACGCTCGGGATCTACATCTTCGTGAACAACTGGAACGACCTCCTCTGGCCGCTGGTGTTCACGACGGATGCCGAGATGGGCACGGTCACCTCCGGTCTCACCCTCCTCACCGGCCCCGGCGGCATCATTCCGCAGGGGGTCATGATGGCCGGCTCGCTGATAGCCGTCCTGCCGCTCGCCATCGTCTTCCTGCTCATTCAGCGACGCTTCGTCGAAAGCATCGCCTCGACCGGACTGAAGTGACATCCCTATGACCTGGTACCGCGACGGCCGCCTGCGCTTCGGCCTCGGCATCGAGAACACGTTCATCCCTCAGGAGCGCTCCGGCGAGCGCGCCATCGACGAGTATGCGCTCACCGAGCATTACGACCAGTGGAGCGAGGATCTCGGTCTCGCCGCGTCCGTCGGCGCCGAATTCATGCGCTGGGGCATCCCCTGGCACCTCGTCTCTCCCGAGCGCGGCCGATGGGACTGGTCGTGGACCGACCGCGTGATGGACCGCTTCGGTGAGCTCAGCATCCGTCCGGTCGTCGACGTGCTCCACTACGGCACTCCGCTGTGGATCGAGGACCAGTTCGCGCACCCGGACTACCCGGAGTTCGTCGCCGAGTACGCGGCGCGTGCGGCAGACCGTTACCGGGATGTCGCGACGGACTACACCCCGGTCAACGAACCCATGCTGCATTCGCTGTTCAGCGGGGAGTACGCCTACTGGCCGCCGTACCGCAGCGGCGCGAAAGGCCTGGTCGAGATCGCGACGGCGATCGCGAAAGGGTTCGTGCTCACTCAGCGCTCGATCGCCGATGCGCTCGGCGATCGAGCGACTTTCGTGCACGTGGACGCGTCGATGCGGTATGCGGGGGACATCGATGCTCCTGAGCATTGGGAGACCGCGAGGCGGTACACCCATCAGGGCTTCCTGGTCGAAGATCTCGTCACGGGGAAGGTGGACGATCGGCATCCGCTCTTCGACTTCCTGCGATCGCGCGGTGCACCGCTTGCATTGCTGCAGTGGTTCTGCGACAACGCCGTGCAGCCAGACGTGATGGGAGTGAACTACTACCCGCGGCATTCGACCGAGCTGTTCGAAGCCGGCGTGCACCATGGCGGAGGGTTTGCCGACCCGCGCCCTACCCGTGACGATGGGGTCGACGGCTTGAAGGAGATGCTGCGACATTACGCCGACCGCTACGGCGCACCGGTCATGCTCGCGGAGACATGCGTCACGGATGACGCGGCGACGCGCATCGCGTGGATGGACGCATCGGTGCGGGCGGTGGAGGACCTGCGTGCCGAAGGGACCGACGTCGTCGGCTACACCTGGTGGCCGCTCTTCGACATGTACGAATGGACGTATCGCCACAGCACTAAGCCTCGAGCGGATCATCTGCTGACGATGGGTCTGTTCGACCTCGTCGAAGGCGATTCGTCGCTGGAGCGGGTACGGAATCCGGTCGCCGATCGGTTCGCGGCGTACGCGCGTCGGGAGAGCCTCGTCGCAGCTTCGGGCGAAGAAGGGTGATGCCGGAGGCGCGCTCAGGCAGCGAGCGCGAGCCAGGCGCGTGGCGAGCGCCCGAGGCGCTGCGCGAAGGCCCGGGAGAACGCTGAGGCGCTCGCGTAGCCGAGTTCCGCAGCGATGGTGCTCACCGACATGCCCGCGCGCAGGTTCTCCTGCGCGATCGTCAGCCGCCATTCGGTGAGGTAGTCCACCGGCGTCTGACCCACGACCTTCTTGAAGTGAGCGGCGAAGGCGCTGCGCGACATGTTCGCCTCCCGCGCCATCGACTGCAGCGTCCAGGGGTCGCCCGGCGACTCGTGGACGGCCACGAGAGCCGGCGAGAGGCGTTCGTCGGCGAGGCCCGACAGCAGACTCTGATCAAGAGCGATGTGCGTGGGGTTGTCGAGCATCCATCGCAGCAGCTGGATCAGCACGACCTCGAACAGGCGATCCGCCAGGATCGGGTGGCCGCACGCCACGTTGTCGACCTCGGAGAAGAGCAGATCGAGCGCAGGGCTGAGGGTCGACACCTCGTCGAGCGGGAGGACGATGACCGGCGGCAGCGCCTGGACGAGCGGATGCGTGGCGCCCCCGGCGAACTCCAGAGTGGCGCACGCGAAGTCGGACTCCTCGGTCGGCGCATTGAGGAAAGAGTGCGCACTCGGCCGCGGGAAGAAGAGCAGGCTCGGGCGCTCGATCTGCAGTCGTTCCGTGCCGCCGCGCTCGTCGGTCACCGTCAGTTCCATCTCCCCACGGCGGAGCACGTGCAGGAAACCGCGACCGGCTTCAGGCGGGAAGGCCGTCACCCCGCAGAGCGGGCCGGCGTGGAAGAGCCGGGTCTGAACGCGGAATCGCTGCAGCAGGGGAGTGAGCCGATCGACGGAGGCCATTCCGCTAGTTTGTGGACGATTCGTCAAGAAGTCAAGACGGAAAGGTGCGCATCGTCCTGCCCGGAACGGAAGGCTGGAAACAAGCCCGAACGACGGGCCCATCTTCCACCAAGGAGCATCATGCCCAACGTCCCCCTCGTCGACCGTGCCGCCACCACCGGATCCGTCAAGGAGCACCTCGACCAGATCACCTCCGCCTTCGGCACCGTGCCCGCCATGTTCAAGGCCGTGGCCAACTCGCCCGCCGCCCTCGCGAGCATGTGGGGCTCCTTCGGAGCCTTCGGCGGCGGCACCCTCGGCGCGGCTCTCGGCGAGCAGATCGCCGTGGCGGTCGCCAACCGCAACTCCTGCGAGTACTGCCTCGCGGCCCACACCGCTCTGGGCAAGAAGGCGGGCCTCTCACGCGACACTCTCGCCGCAGCCCAGGACGGCCAGTCCGACGACCCCAAGACGGCGGCCCTGCTCGACTTCGCGCTCAAGCTCGTGAACGACCGCGGTCAGCTCTCCGCAGCCGACGTGCAGGCCGTACGCGACCAGGGCTGGAACGACGAGCAGATCGTCGAGACCATCGGGCAGGTCGCGCTCAACCTGTTCACGAACTACGTGAACATCGCGCTCGACGTTCCGATCGACTTCCCGAACGTGCCGCTCCGCCGCGCGAACTGACGGCTCGCAGGGCGAGCACGAGAGGAACACGAATGTCTGACATCTTCCGACCCCGTACCGTGCTCGCCCTTCGCCACGTCGCGTTCGAAGACCTCGGCATCCTTGAGCCGGCGCTCGCCGCGCGGGGGTACACCGTTCGATACGCCGACGCCGGGATCGGCCGCGTCGACCCCGGCGACGTGGAGGCCGCAGATCTCCTGGTGATCCTCGGCGGCCCGATCGGCGTCCACGACGACGATCGCTACCCGATGCTGAGGGACACGAAGACGGCAATCGCTCAGCGGCTCCGCAGCGGAACGCCGATGCTGGGGATCTGCCTCGGCGCTCAGCTCATCGCGGACGCGATGGGAGCAGCGGTCAGGCCGACGGGTTCGGCCGAGATCGGTTACGCGCCCCTGCACCTCACTCCTGAGGGGCGCACGTCTCCCCTCCGTCACCTCGATGGCGTGCCCGTGCTGCATTGGCATGGGGACGAGTTCGGAATCCCTGAGGGCACCGCGCATCTCGCAAGCACACCCGGCTTTCCGCACCAGGCCTTCAGCTCCCCGAACGTCCTCGGCCTTCAGTTCCATCTCGAGGCGGACTCCGAACTCATCGAGCGCTGGCTCATCGGCCACGCGCACGAGCTGAGCCACCACGGCTTCGATCCGAGGAGCATCCGAGCCCAGGCCGGGGCCCATGGACCGCAACTCCGGCAGGCCGCCGCCAAGGTGCTCCACGCCTGGCTCGAACAACACGTCCCATCGACCGCTCCGCGAAGAACAGGAGATCGTCATGCCTGAATCCACCCTCTCCACCGATCCGTTCACCCTCGATGTCTCGTCGTGGCTGAACAGCGCCCCGATCTCGATCGAATCGCTGCGGGGACGCGTCGTCGTCATCGAGGCGTTCCAGATGCTCTGCCCCGGCTGCATCAGCCACGGCCTGCCCCTCGCTCAACGCATCCACCGCACCTTCGACCGCGATGAGGTCGTCGTTCTCGGTCTGCACACGGTGTTCGAACATCATGCCGTGATGGGCTGCGATGCCCTCGAAGTCTTCCTCTCCGAGTATCGGATCGAGTTTCCCGTCGCGATCGACCGTCCGATCCCGGGGCAGGCGATTCCCGCGACCATGCAGAGGTACGGGCTGCGTGGCACACCCTCGATGCTGATCATCGATCGCGACGGATACCTGCGCGACATCGCCTTCGGCACGGTCGACGAGCTCGCCCTCGGCGCCTACCTCGGTCGGCTGCTCGCTGAACCCGCCGCGGAACTCGTCCGCGCTCCCGCCGAGAGCGTGGCATCCGATAGCGCTTTCTGCGACATCGGCGGGAATTGCACCTGACCCAGGCCCTCCTCCGTCCCCATCAACACCCACGAAAGGCAGTCCCATGACCGACTCCTGGCTTCCGACCCTGCTGACCGAGACCTCCGAGGAGGGATACGCCCTCGCCGTCAGACTCTCCCGAACGGCGGTCAAGCTCACCCAGCCCTCAGCCGAGGTCCGCGAGCGGGTTCGCGCCGACTACGCCGAGGACTTCGGGGCGCTCATCGCCATATCGCATGTCGTCGCGACGAACTTCCATACCGTCGCGGCGGCCAACGGATTCTGGCGGTCCTGACCGCCGGATCACAAAGGGGCCTCACTCGCGCTCACCGACGAATGAAGGCCGGAACCCTCCGGGCCCGGCCTTCATTCGTTACTGTGCGCGAGGGGGGACTTGAACCCCCACGTCCTTACGGACACTGGCACCTGAAGCCAGCGCGTCTACCATTCCGCCACTCGCGCGAGTGGTCTCGTTCCGAAGAACTCAACTTCCCGAGGATATCACGCGATTTCGGCCTCTTCGCACACCCGGAAACCGTCATCGGCGGCGTTCCCCCAGGTCACCTGGCTACGATGTCCCTACCGGTCAGCATGCCAGAGGAGCCCAGTGGGACTACTTGACAGCTTTGAGAAGGGTCTCGAACGCGCAGTCAACAGCGCGTTCGCGAAGACCTTCCGTAGCGGCATCCAGCCCGTGGAGATCGCTTCGGCGGTCCGTCGTGAAGCAGACACGAAAGCGGCGGTCGTCAGCCGCGACCGCATCATCGCGCCCAACAGCTTCGTGGTGCGTCTGAGCACCGACGACGCCGAGCGCATGCGGAGCCTCGGCGGAGCCCTCACCGAAGAGCTGCACGCGCTGCTGAACAAGCACGCCAAGTCCCAGGGCTACAGCTTCTCCGGGCCGCTCTCGATCAGCCTCGAGGCCGACGACAAGGTCGCCACCGGCACGGTCCGCGTCGACTCCGGAACGGTCGAGGGCCGCGTCAGCTGGCAGGCCGTCGTCGACGTCGACGGCCGTCGCCACTCGCTCTCGCGCGCCCGCACCGTGATCGGGCGTGGTTCGGATGCCGACATCACCATCGCGGATGCCGGTTCGAGCCGCAAGCACGTCGAGATCCTGTGGGACGGCGAGCGCGCAATGATGCGCGACCTGGGCTCGACGAACGGCACCAAGGTCAACGGCCAGAAGCTCCGCGAAGCCGCGCTCCCCTCCGACACCACGATCACGATCGGCCGCACCGACCTGGTGTTCAAGATCGTCCCCGTGTCGGCGCCGTCGCGCCCGACCGACGACTCCACCCGCGCGTTCGGGGGCTTCGGATGAGTGAACTGATCCTCCTCCTGCTGCGCGTCGGGTTCCTCATCGTCCTGTGGTTCTTCGTGTTCGGCGTCGTGTACTCGCTGCGCGCCGACCTGTTCGGCGTGAAGGTGCGCAAGCTCCCCGCCGAGGCGACCGCCGGCGCGGCATCCGCTCCGGTCGCTCCGGCGAAGCCCGCGGCGGCGGCTCGTCCGGCATCCGCGAAGCCGTCGACGGGACCCGCGACGATCGCGACGGCGAAGCGCCTGGTCATCACCTCCGGACCGAAGACGGGCCTCGAGCTCCCCCTCGGCGCCGACTCGATGACGATCGGCCGCTCGAGCGAATCGGCGCTCGTGATCCGCGACGACTACACGTCGAGCCATCATGCGCGCCTCATGCTCCGGGGCGATGCCTGGGCGATCCAGGACCTCGATTCCACGAACGGCACCTTCGTCGCCGGCCAGCGCGTGACCGGCGGACCCGTCAACCTCTCGCTCGGCACCCCGATCAAGGTGGGCGCCACGACCTTCGAGCTGCGAGCCTGACCCCGGCATGGTCTTCGAAGGCTCGAGCGTCGCGATCTCCCACACCGGGAAGGTCCGCTCCAACAACCAGGACTCCGGCTACTCCGGAGCGAACCTGTTCGTCGTCGCCGACGGCATGGGCGGCCACGCCGGAGGCGACGTCGCCTCGAGCATCGCGATCCACCGACTCGAGCCCCTCGACCAGCCCTACGCCTCCACCGAAGACGCGCAGGCGTCCCTCCAGGCGGCGGCGACCACCGCCGCGGGCGATCTCATCCGCGCCGCGAAGGACCGACCGGAGCTCGCCGGCCTCGGCACCACGCTCAGCGCGATCATCATGGTCGACGAGTACGCGGTCATCGGCCACATCGGCGACTCGCGCATCTACCTGTACCGCGACGACGCGCTGACCCAGATCACCGCCGACCACACCTTCGTGCAGCGCCTGGTCGATTCCGGTCGCATCACGCCGGAAGAAGCCCGCTACCACCCGCGCCGCTCAGTGCTCATGCGCGTGCTCAGCGACATGGACTCCGACCCCGAGCTCGACATGTTCGTCATGCACACGCAGCCCGGCGACCGCTGGCTGCTCTGCTCCGACGGCCTGTCCGGCGTGGTCGACGAGGCCCACATCCTCAAGGCGATGCAACTCGGCCTCGCCCCCGGGCGCACGGCCGACAACCTGCTCAAGCAGGCCCTCGACGGCGGCGCCCCCGACAACGTCACGATCGTGCTGGTCGACGTCGGCGGACAGCATCCGATCCACACCGGCACCGCGACCGTCGTCGGCTCGGCGTCGAACCCGTCCGGCGTCTACGTGCCGCCCGTGCGCCCGACGCGCGGCAACTGGCTGCACCCGGTGCGTCAGGCCGCCAACGAGCCCAGCCACTTCGAGCCGGCCCCCGAGTACCTCGAGGAGCTCATCGAGGAGGATCGTCGTCGCGCCAAGCGCCGCCGCCTCGGCTGGATCGCGGGAGTCCTCGTCGTCCTCGTGATGCTCGGTGTAGCCGCGTTCGCGGCCTACAGCTGGACGCAGACGCGGTACTTCATCGGCGCCGACGACGACAGCGTCGTGATCTTCCAGGGCGTGCAGCAGAACATCGGTCCGATCACGCTGTCGACCCCGCTCGAAGACACCGACATCCTCCTGGCGAACCTGCCCCCGTACCAGCGGGCATCCGTCGAGCGCACGATCACGGCCCGCTCGCTCGCCGACGCGATGGCCATCGTCGACCGTCTGCGCGCCGGCGCCGACGCGAACGCCATCGAGCAGACGCCCCTCCCGACTCCGCTGCCCACGCCCGTCCCGACTCCGGAAGAGACTCCCGCCGGCGGAGGTGAGGGATGAGCACCGACGTCGCCGCCGACACCAGCGTCATCAAGGCCCTCAAGCGCATCCGGATGCCGCAGACGCAGCGCAACCGCGAGTTCTGGCTGCTGCTCTTCGCGTGCGCGATCAGCGGTGCGGCGCTGACCCTCGTCCAGCTCGGCGCACTCGGCGTGATCGACCCGGTCGTGCTCGCGATCGGTGGCGGACTCGCGGTGCTCGCCTTCGCCCTGCACTTCGTGCTGCGCGTCGTGGCCGCCGACGCCGACCCGTTCGTCGTGCCGATCGCGACCCTGCTCAGCGGCATCGGCATCGCGATGATCTACCGCATCGACATCGCGAAGGCGAACACGGGCTGGGACGCCTACTCGACCAAGCAGCTCGCCTGGACGGCGATCTCGCTCGCCGGCGCGATCGCCGTGGTCATCCTGCTGCGCAACTACCGCGTCCTGTTCCGCTACACCTACATCTTCGGCCTCACCGGCATCGTGCTGCTCCTGCTGCCCTTCGTGCCGGGCCTGCGCATCGACGACGCGAACGCGGCCGTGTGGGTCTCGCTCGGCGGCGTCTTCGCCTTCCAGCCCGGTGAGCTGGCCAAGATCGCCCTCGCGATCTTCTTCGCCGGCTACCTGGTGCGCACCCGCGAGAGCCTCACGTCGGTGGGCAAGCGCGTGCTCGGCATCACCTGGCCGCGCATGCGCGAACTCGGGCCGGTGCTGGTCGTCTGGGTCATCTCGCTCGGCATCATCATCTTCCAGCGCGACCTCGGCACCGGAACCCTCATCTTCGGCATGTTCGTCGCGATGCTGTACGTCGCGACGGGCAAGACGAGCTGGGTGCTCATCGGTCTGACCCTCGTGGTTGCCGGCGTCGCCCTCGCCACCCAGATCCTCAGCTACGTGCAGGGACGCTTCATCAACTGGCTTTTCCTGTTCGACTCCTCGCAGGTCGACCCCGACGGCGCCGGCTACCAGCCCATGCAGGGCCTGTTCGGACTCGCCCGCGGCGGCCTCATCGGCACCGGCTGGGGTCAGGGCCGCCCCGAGATCACACCGCTCGCGCACAGCGACTACATCATCACGAGCCTCGGCGAAGAGCTCGGCCTGATCGGGCTGTTCGCGATCCTCTGCCTCTACATGGTGTTCGTCAGCCGCGGCATGCGCATCGGTCTCGCCGGTCAGGACGACTTCGGCAAGCTCCTCGCCACCGGGCTGTCGTTCACGATCGCGCTGCAGGTGTTCATCATGGTCGGCGGCGTGACGCGCATCATTCCGCTGACCGGCCTCACGACGCCGTTCCTCGCGGCCGGCGGCTCGTCGCTCGTCGCGAACTGGCTCATCGTGGCACTCCTGCTGCGCATCTCCGACGGCGTGCGCCGCCAGCCCCGGGTGGTGATCGGATGACCAAGGAGCTCCGCCGCCTCAGCATCGTGATGCTGTTCATGTTCATCGCGCTGTTCGCCGCGAGCAGCTGGATCCAGGTGGTCGAGGCCGACAGCCTCGCCCAGAACAGCCACAACAAGCGCACGCGCCTGGACAGCTACGAGATCCAGCGCGGATCGATCATCGTCGACGGCGCCGCGATCGCGACCTCGATCCCGAGCGACGACCAGTACCAGTTCCAGCGGGTCTACTCCGACGCGCCGATGTGGGAGCCGGTGACCGGCTGGTTCAACCCGGCGCTCGGCTCCGCGACCGGCATCGAGGAGGCGATGAACGCCGACCTCTCCGGAACGGGCTCGAACGCCTTCCTCGCCGAGGTCGAGCGCATCCTCTCCGGCCAGCCGCAGCGTGGCTTCAGCGTGGAGCTGTCGCTGAACACCGCCGCACAGCAGGCCGCCTACGACGCGCTCCAGGGGTACCAGGGCGCGGTCATCGCGATCGAGCCGGCGACCGGGCGCATCCTGGCCATGGTCTCGACTCCGGGCTTCGACACGAACCTGCTGGCCTCGCACGATGCGGATGCCGCCAACGCGACCTACGACCAGCTCGAGTCCGATCCCACCAAGCCGCTCTCCAACCGCGCACTCCGGGGCGACCTGAACCCTCCGGGCTCGACGTTCAAGCTCATCACCGCCGCCGCCGCGTACGCGAGCGGGGAGTGGACACCCGACTCGACCCTGCCGAACCCCTCCCGTTACACGCTCCCCGGCTCCTCCAACACGGTGTCCAACGCCTGGGGCGGAACCTGCGGGTCCGGCGACACGGTCACGATCGCCGAGGCTATCCGCTTGAGCTGCAACATCCCGATGGCGGAGCTCGCCGTCGAGCTGGGCGACGACCGGATCCGCGAGATGGCGGAGAAGTTCGGTTTCAACAAGAGCTTCTCGACGCCGCTCGAGTCCACACCGTCGAGCTACCCTCGGGCCCTCGATGACGCGCAGACCGCGCTCTCCGGATTCGGGCAGGGCCAGGTCACCGCGACGCCGCTGCAGATCGCCATGCTGGCCGCCGGCATCGCCAACGACGGGGTCGTCATGAACCCGCAGATGGTCGACGCCGTGATCGGCAACGACCTCTCGGTCATCCGCTCGTTCGAGAACAGCGAGTTCGGCCGGGCGATGGAAGCGGAGACGGCCGACCAGATCACCGCATCCATGGTCGCGAGCGTCTCAAACGGCGCCGCGCAGGGTGCAAGAATAGACGGGATCGACGTGGCGGGTAAGACCGGGACGGCAGAGAACGGAAACAGGCCGCACACGTTGTGGTTCACCGGTTTCGCACCGGCGGACGACCCCGCGGTCGCAGTAGCGGTCGTCGTCGAAGACGGCGGCGGACAAGGGCAGTCCGGAAGCGGCGACACCATCGCCGCTCCGATTGCGAAGAAGGTCATAGAGGCGGTGCTGGGCAGATGAGACCGACGCAGGGTGTGTCGTTCGGTGGTCGCTACGAGCTGCAGTCGCGAATCGCGATCGGCGGCATGGGCGAGGTGTGGGAGGCGACGGATCACGTCATCGGACGTACCGTCGCGATCAAGATCCTCAAGGACGAGTACATGGGGGACCCCGGGTTCCTCGAGCGATTCCGCGCCGAGGCGCGGCACGCGGCTCTCGTCAACCACGAGGGCATCGCCAGCGTGTTCGACTACGGCGAGGAGAACGGCAGCGCGTACCTCGTCATGGAGCTCGTCCCCGGTGAGGCGCTGTCGACCGTGCTCGAGCGCGACGGCGCGCTGAGCGCCGACAAGACGCTCGACATCGTCGCCCAGACGGCATCCGCTCTGCAGGCGGCGCATGCCGCCGGTCTCGTGCACCGCGACATCAAGCCGGGCAACCTGCTGATCACGCCCGACGGCCGCGTCAAGATCACCGACTTCGGCATCGCGCGCATCGCCGACCAGGTGCCGCTGACCGCGACCGGTCAGGTCATGGGCACCGTGCAGTACCTGTCGCCGGAGCAGGCGTCGGGCCACCCGGCGTCCCCCGCGACCGACACGTACTCGCTCGGCATCGTGGCGTACGAGTGCCTCGCGGGCAAGCGTCCGTTCACGGGCGAATCGCAGGTCGCGATCGCGATGGCGCAGATCAACGAGCAGCCTCCGCCGCTGCCGCCGACCGTGCCGATCCCGGTGCAGAACCTCGTCATGGCGATGATCGCCAAGAAGCCGTCCGACCGCCCGTCGTCCTCGGCGACCGTGGCGCGTGCCGCGCAGGCCCTGCGTCGCGGTGACCTGAACTCCGCAGCGATCGCCGTGCCGGCGATCGCCACCGGCGGGATCGCGGGGAACGACGACGCGACCCGGATGCTGTCCGCCACCGGTGATGAGGGCGCCACCCGCATCCTCCCGACCACCGCCCAGCTCCCCACCGAGGAAGCGGCGGAGGAGAAGGAGAAGAAGAAGCGCAGCCCGTGGACGTGGCCGCTGATCGCCCTGATCGCGCTGCTCGTGATCGTGCTCGGCGGCACCATCTGGGCGCTGTCGCAGCAGGGTGACCCGAACGCCGACCCGACGGGGTCGCCGACGACCTCGGCGCCGCCGAGCAAGACACCCACGCCCACCCCGCCACCGACGCCCAAGGAGACGCGTGTCGATGTGACCGCGCTGAACCTCGGCGGCATGGACTGCGGCGGCGCGACCGCGACGCTCACGGGCGCCGGATTCGTCAGCGACATCACGTGCGTCGACGGCGACCCGGCTCCGAGCGACGGCGAGGTCGGCAAGGTCTACAACGTGGCGCCTTCGGGCAACGTGCTCACCACCACGCCGATCGTGCTCACGGTCTACGCGGCTCGCACCGCCCTGCCCACGCCGACGGATGCCCCCACGATCACGGGTGACCCGGTCGCCGGAGGCACCGTGACGGTCGCGTGGGGCACCGGCTTCACCTGCCCGAGCGGCTCCACCCTCTCGGGCTACGTCGTCTCGGTGCAGAACGGCACGTTCGTGTCGGGCGGCCCCACCTTCCAGCCGACGCAGCGCAACACGCAGATCAAGGTGGCGGATGCCGCGGGCCAGCAGCTCATCGTGACCTACCAGGGCATGTGCTCCGGCGGCGATCAGCGCACCTCTGACGCGTCGCCCCCGCTGTCGGTCACGATCACGGCCCCGGGCGGGGACGGCGAGGGTGACGGCGACGGCGGAGCCGCCGGGTAGCCTAGTTCCAGCTCAGTCATCGTCGTTCCAAGGGGGGTATTCCGTGTCCACAGAGCCGCGCGTTCTCGCGGGTAGGTACCGCGTCGACGAGCTCATCGGGCACGGCGGCATGGCGAAGGTCTACCGCGGATACGACCTGACGCTCGGTCGCGCCGTCGCGATCAAGATCCTCGACCCCGACCTGGCCCGTGACACGGCGTTCCGCACCCGGTTCCGTCTCGAGGCGCAGGCGGCGTCGCGCATGGCGCACCCGTCGATCGTGCGCGTCTTCGATGCCGGCGACCCCTCCTCGAGCGCGCATTCGACAGGCTCAGCGACCCAGCCGGATGAGGATCCGCCCTACATCGTGATGGAGCTCATCAGCGGAACCCTGCTGAAGGACATCATCGCCCGGGGTCCCGTACCCGTCGACGACGCCGTCCGCTACGTCGACGGCATCCTCGAAGCCCTCGACTACTCGCACCGGGCGGGCGTCGTGCACCGCGACATCAAGCCCGGCAACGTGATGGTCACCGACAAGGGCCAGGTCAAGGTGATGGACTTCGGCATCGCCCGAGCCGTCTCCGACTCCTCGTCGACGGTCGCCGAGACCACGCAGATCATCGGCACGGCCGCGTACTTCTCGCCCGAGCAGGCGAAGGGCGAGCCGGTCGACGCGCGCGCCGACCTGTACTCGACCGGTGTCGTCCTGTACGAGCTGCTCACGGGACGACAGCCGTTCCGCGGCGACTCCCCCGTGGCTGTCGCCTACCAGCACGTCAGCGAGACGCCGGTCCCGCCGACTGAGGTCAACGAAGACGCACCGGGCGCACTCGACCCGATCGTCCTGCGAGCCCTCGCGAAGGATCCGTACCAGCGGTTCCCGGATGCCGCGCACTTCCGCTCGGCACTGGACTCTGCGCTCACCGGGGCCGCTCCCACGCGCAAGCAGGTCGGCGCGCTGACCAGCGAGCTCTACGGTCCGAGCCCTCGCCAGGCGCAGGAGACGGCGCGCTCGCTGCGTCAGCTCAGCACCGACACGACGATGGCCCGCACGCAGTCCGGTCCTCCGGTCGCGTGGATCTGGGCCGGCGTCGCCCTGCTCGCCGTGCTGCTGGCCTCGGTGCTGTTCTGGGTCGTCACGATCAGCATGCGTCCTCCCGAGGTGCCCAGCTCCTCGAAGGTCGTCCCCGACCTCGTGAACGTCTCGTCCGAGCGAGCGCAGGACGACCTCGCGGCACTCGATCTCACCTCGACCATCGTGATCGAGTCGAGCTCGGAGATCGCCGAGGGGAACGTCATCCGCACCGATCCGGAAGCCGGCGTCGCCGTCGAGGCGCGCACGGCCGTCACGCTCTACGTGTCATCCGGCGAGGATGTCGTCGTCGTCCCGCAGCTGGAGGGCATGGCGCTCACCGATGCGAAGAAGGCCCTGGCCGATGCGGGTCTCCAACTCGGCACGGTGGTGCAGCGCAACGACAAGGGCACGAAGGCCGACACCGTGATGACGGCCAGTCAGGCGGCCGACGCGGAGGTTCCTCCGGGGACCGTCGTCGACCTGGTCGTCGCGAGCGGCAAGGTGACGCTGACGGACCTCACCGGCTGGACGGTGGATGCCGCCTCGACGAACCTCACCGATCTCGGACTCACCCCCACGCCCGTGGAGGCGGCGGACTGCCCGGCCACGAAGCCGGCGACCGTCCATTCCATGTCGGTCGCACCGGGTGACGTGCCCATCGGCTCAGCGGTCGAACTCCGGTTCTGCACTGGACCGTAGGGCGTCGCACACGCCCTGGGTCCCTGAGCCTGTCGAAGGGCCTTGAGCCCTGTCGAAGCGCGCTCGGCGCACGTCAGCGGGAGAGCGGATGCAGGTGCTCGGAGAGCGCCACGGCATCCGTGTCCCCGCACATGTCGAGCCAGTTCGCGAGGAGTCGGTAGCCGCCTTCGGTGAGCACGCTCTCGGGGTGGAACTGCACGCCGTGGATCGGGAGGTCGCGGTGTGCCAGACCCATCACGGTGCCGGTCTCCGTCCACGCGGTCACGACCACGTCGGCCGGAAGAGCGGATGCCGCGAGCGACAGCGAGTGGTAGCGCCCGGCGTCGAACGGAGAGGGGATGCCGGCGAAGAGCGCGGATCCGTCATGCCTCACGGCCGAGACCATGCCGTGCATGAGCTCCGGAGCCTCGGTCACCGCCGTGCCGAACACCTCGCCGATCGCCTGATGGCCGAGGCAGACGCCGAGCAGCGGCATCCGCAGGCGCATCGCCACGCGGACCGCATCCATCGAGGCCCCGGCGTCGGCGGGGGTGCCGGGCCCTGGCGAGAGCAGCACCGCATCGAATCCGGGGAGGAGCTGCCCGAGGGCGTCGGCATCCGTCGCATCCGACTCGATCATCGTGGTGTCGGCGCCCAGCTCGTGAAGGTACCCGACCAGGGTGTGCACGAAGCTGTCGTGGTTGTCGACCACGAGGACTCGCGTCATTCGACGTCGACCTCGCCCGGCGTGATGAGCGGGCTCACCCAGGGGAACACGTACCAGAACAGCCCGTAGAGCACGGCGGCGATCACGACGAGCAGGATGATCACCCGCACCCACCAGGGACCGGGGAGCAGGCGCCAGAGTGCGGAGTACATCAGTCTTCTCCCTCGGAGGCGGCCATGGTCAGATCGACGGTGCGGCCGGGGGCGGCGGCGGGTCGGTGAGGGCGGGAGGCGGGCCTTCGGCCCGCGGCTGGAAGCTCTCGAACACCCCGTAGGCGACGATGCGCTCGGCGAGCGAGTACAGCGGGGAGCAGGCCGTGAGCGTGATGTACTGTTCGCCGGTCTGCTGTTCGGGCATCTGGGGCACGTCGGCCAGCACGTCGGTCTGGGTCGGCGTGACGTACTCGAGGTTCCGGAACCGGTAGGTGTACCAGCCGTCGGCCGTCTCGACGACGATCGCGTCGTTCAGCTGCAGCTTGTCGAGCTGGTTGAACGGCTTGCCCCAGGTGGTGCGGTGACCGGCCATCGAGAAGTTCCCGGCTTCGCCCGGCATCTTGGAGTTCTTGTAGACGCCGATCCCCAGCTGGTCGAGCGTGCCCGCTCTGCTGGTGCCGCCCCAGATCCCGAAGTTGTAGTCGGCGCCGAAGCGCGGGATGTGCATCTGGGCGAACCACTCGCCGTCGGCCGGGGCCGCGGGGATCGGAGCCTGGTACACCGTCGCACCGTCGTCGGTCTCGATCAGCGGGGGCGGCTCGGGGGCCTCGCCCTGCGCGAGCTGCTGCGACATCGCGGCACCCTCGTCGTTCTTCTGGGCGCTGATGATGATGTCGCCGATCCACATCTGCCACGCGACGAACAGCAGCACGACGACGCCGGCGGTGAGCAGGAGCTCGCCGAGAACGCTCGCGAAGGTCGCGCGGGAGCGCGGGCGCTCGCGTCGCGGGCGTCGCCCCCCAGGCACGACGGATGCAGTCATGGCGCGATCTTATCGTCCGCAGCTGGCCGCCGGACGAAGGTCTGGGTGCGGGATAGGCGTCATGGGTAGAATGTCGGCATGGCACGTGAGCGTAAGACCGAAGAACCCGCCGTCGAGCGCGCCGAAGGCGAGGCCGCTCCCAACGCCGTGTGGTTCAAGCCGGTGATGATCGGCTTCATGCTGCTCGGCCTCGCATGGATCCTCGTGTTCTACATCTCCGGCATGCAGTTCCCGATCCCGGGACTCGACAACTGGAATCTGGCCATCGGCCTCGGCATCGCTCTCATCGGGTTCCTCATGACCACCCGCTGGCGCTGACCCGCCTCCGAGTTCTTCCGAAAGGCCCCTCGCATCGCGAGGGGCCTTTCGTTTCCCCTGCCTCGAGTCGGCGTCGAATAAGGCGGCCACGTCCGACCGTCCCCCCAAGAAGTTATCCACAGCCTTGTGCACAGCCTGGGGAGAATTACACCGGTGTTATTCACAGGGTCATTCACCCTGTCGACACGCGTGGATCAGGCCAGGATGATGAGCGGCGGCACGAAGGCCACGACCACGATCAACAGCACCGTGACGGCGGCGAGCAGCACGATCTGCCAGACGCGCTGTTCTCGGCGCTTGGTGCGGGTGAAGATGAAGGCGATCAGCGCACCGATCACGAGCCCGCCGAGGTGCGCCTGCCAGGCGATGTTCTGCGAGAACACGAACCCGTAGACCAGGTTGATGCCGAGGATGACCAGGAGCCCGGTGACGTTGGCGCCGATGTGACGGCCGATGATCAGCAGCGCCGCCATGAGACCGAAGATCGCGCCGGACGCACCGACCGTCGACGTTCCCGGGGCGATGACCGCAACCGCGACGGACCCGCCCAGACCGCTGATCAGATACAGCGCGAGGAAGCGGGCGCGGCCGAGCATGGGCTCGAGGCTCTGCCCCAGCATCCACAGGGCGAGCATGTTCAGCGCCAGGTGGATGAAGCCGCCGTGCACGAACATCGCGGTCAGCAGCCGCCAGGGCTCGAAGGGCAGGGCGAAGAGGTTCGGATAGAGATACGGTGCGGCGAAGAGCAGGGTGTTGGTGATCTCACGCCCGATGCCGGGTATGAGCTGCACCAACCCGATGAACGAGGTCACCGCGAGCAGGATGTAGGTGACGAGCGGCCTGCCGCTGCGGGCGAGCGTCATCGTCGTGCTGGAGCTCCTCGCGCCCCAGCGTCGCTGCGCCCGCTTCTGCGCGGGGGTGCGATTCTTCTGCTGCTCCTTCATGCACTCCGGGCAGATCACGCCGACGGGTGCCTGCGTCTGGCACTCGGGGCAGATCGTGCGGAGGCAGCGCTGGCAGAGCACGAAGCTCTGCCGACCCGGATGCCGGTAGCAGAAGTTGTCGCGGTTGTCCGCGAACTCAGGCGTCGTCATCCGGATCGGCCGCAGCTGTCGTCAGGCCGCGACGATGTCGATCGACTGCAGCACGACCGGCTCGATCGGGCGGTCGCCCGCCGCGGTCGGAACGGCGGCGATGGCGTCGACGACGGCCTTGGAGGCGTCGTCCGCGACGGCGCCGAAGATCGTGTGCTTGCCCTGCAGCCACGGGGTCGGGTCGGTGGTGATGAAGAACTGCGACCCGTTGGTGCCCTCGGGCTTGCCGGTGATGGCGTTGCGGCGGAGGCCGGCGTTCGCCATCGCGAGGATGTAGGGCTCGTTGAAGTCGAGCTCCATGTTGATCTCGTCGTCGAAGTTGTATCCGGGACCGCCGACGCCCTGTCCAAGCGGGTCGCCGCCCTGGATCATGAAGTTGGGGATGATGCGGTGGAAGATGACGTCCTTGTAGAGAGCGCCCTCGCCCGGCTTGCCGGTGGCGGGGTGCGTCCACTCCTGGGACCCGTCGGCCAGGCCGACGAAGTTCTTGACCGTCTTCGGAGCGTGGTCGCCGAAGAGGTTGATGACGATGTCACCGTGGTTGGTGTGCAGAGTTGCGACGTGGGAAGCGTGAGCCATGTGCTCATTCTCGCAGAGCTTCCGGTGAGTTCGCCCGTTCATGGCGCGCCCGCGGCGGGGCACGTACGCTACCGCTCGGCTCGTCCGTTGGCAAGGGGACGCAATTTCCCGACTCCCACCCAGCCTCGTCTGGCAAGATGGGGAACCCGCACTGCAATGGACAGGAGAACATCGTGAGCCTCAGCCGCAAGCGGAAGAAGGAACTGCGTCGTCTGCAGAAGGAAGCCACCCAGCTCTGGGAGTCGCAGCAGGTCGTCGTCGGCCACGCCGCAGACGTCGCCCGTGAGGCGAGCCGTCAGCTCGGCAGCCTCGGTCGCGAGCAGGTGCTCCCCGTCGTTCAGGACACGTACAACCGTCGCGTCGCCCCCGTCGTCGACCAGGGCGTGAAGATCGGCCGTCACGTCGTCGACGACAAGGTCGTCCCGATCGTCGGCGGTGTCGTCGGCAGCGCTCTCACCGCGTGGGACTACGCGAACGCCAAGCGTCACGGCGTCGCTGCCCCGGCACCCCGCGGAGCGTTCGGCAAGAAGCAGAAGTCGGGCCCCGGGCTCGGTTCGGTCGTCGCGATCATCCTCGGCGCCGCAGCCGCCGTCGGCGTGCTCTACGCCGCCTGGCAGGCACTCCGCGCCGACGACGAGCTCTGGGTCGCGGACGACCCGCTCTCCGCGCCGGACGCGTGACCTCGCCTGATCTCCCCTCCGTCGCCTCGGGTGCCGGAGGGGATCAGCATGCCCGGGTGCGGGATGCGGCGGCCGCTCGCGGCCTGACCATCGACATCCGCGAGCGTCCCGCGGCGAACAGCCTGTTCGAAGCCGCCGAGCTGCTCGGCATCGATCCGTCGGGGATCGTCAAGACCCTCGTGGTGAAGCGGTCGGACGACACGTACCTGTTCGCGCTGGTGCCCGGTGGTCGCTCGATCTCCTGGCCGAAGCTGCGCGCGCTGGTCGGCGTCAACAAGCTGCGCCTTCCGGAACCGGAGCTGGCTCTCGCGGCGACGGGGTACGAGCGCGGGACGATCGTGCCGATCGGCAGCACCACCGACTGGCCCGTGTACGCGGACGAGACTATCGTCGGTCAGCGCATCGCCATGGGTGCCGGCGCGCACGGCTTCAGCCTCTTCGTCGAGGCCGACGACCTGATCGCCGCCTACGGCGCGACGGTCGCCGACATCTCGGTGCCGGAGGAGCGCTGATCGCCGGGATGGGTCGCTGAGCGATCTTGGGTCGCGTCAGGGACCCAGAACCGGGTCAGAGGATGCCGGCCATCCGCAGCGCGATGTCGACGAGCTTCACCCGCTGCAGTTCGGCGACCGCCTTCAGCGGGAACCACTCGGCCATGTCCGTGGACCCGTCGGCCTCGAAGGTGAGCTTCCCGCCGGTGACCTCGGCGCGGTAGACGATGCGCAGGGTGTGCAGGGGCACGGCGGCCTTGTGCACGCGCCGGCTGGCGGGGATCACCCGGGAGTGGATGCCGAGCAGCTCGCCGACCTTGACCGAGTAGCCGGTCTCCTCGCGGAGCTCGCGCCGCACGGCATCCTCCGGCGCTTCGCCGGGCTCGAGCCCGCCGCCGGGCATCGTCCACGCCACACGGCGTCCCTCGGTCCAGCGCGCGAGCAGCAGCCGGCCGTCGTCATCGGTGACGACCGCGTATGCCGCGACACGCAGGTCCATGCCACTCACCCTATCCGCCGCGTGAGACAGGGCCCGACCGTGAGTCGGACGACGAGGCGTCCGACTCACAGGATGCTCGGATCCGGGCTCAGAGCATCGCGGTCAGGACTCCGCCGTCCGCCCGCAGCGCGGCGCCGTTGGTCGCCGACGCGCGTGGGCTCGCCAGGTACGTGACCATGTTCGCGATCTCGGCAGGCTCGATGAACCGCTCCAGCAGCGTGGTGCGGTTCTGCCCGATGATGGCCTGCTTCATGGCATCGGCGGGCAGCGCCTGCGCTTCGGCGACCGCCGCGACCGTGGCCGCCACGCCGTCGGAGTAGGTGGGTCCGCCGAGGACGGTGTTGACCGTGACCGCCGTGCCGCGGGTGAGCTTGGCGAGGCCGTTCCCCAGCGCGATCATCGCCGCCTTGGTGACGCCGTAGTGCACCATGTCCGCCGGCACGTTGACCCCGGACTCGCTGCTGAGGAAGATGATCCGTCCCCAGCCGCGCTCGATCATCCCGCCGAGCATCCGTCGGGAGAGCCGCACGCCGCTCATCACGTTGACGTCGAAGTACCGCTGCCACTCGTCATCGGCGACGGCGGCGAACTCGGCGAGGCCGAAGAGCCCCACGTTGTTGATCAGGATGTCGACATCGCCAACCGCGTCCATCAGCGCAGTCACCTCCTCGGGCTTCGAGAAGTCCGCTGCCACTCCCGACACGGTGGCCGTCGGGTGCTCGCCGCGCAGTCGTGCCACCGCGGCGTCGACCCGCGCCGCGTCGCGTCCGTTGATCGTGACCGCGACGCCCTCTGCGGCGAGCGCGGACGCGACCGCATAGCCGATCCCCTGACTCGAACCGCTGATGAACGCCGACTTCCCCTGCAGACCCATGTCCATGACCACTCCCGTTCCTCGATGCCCACGCATCGTCGTTTTACTTGCTTAGGAAAGTCAATATACGCTCGTTTCACTTGCTTACGCAAGTCAAAAGACCGTCATCGTCGTGTCAGCATCCCGTACGCTGGCGTCATGCCCCCGCAGCCGAGTCACCACTCCCTCAGCGCAGAGAACCTGCAGACCTGGTCGGCCGTCGCCACGCTCCTGGAGCGATTGCCCGTCGCGCTCGACGCGCAGCTGCAACGCGACAGCGGCCTCACCCACTTCGAGCACGGCATCCTCTTCGCCCTCGACTCCGCCCCGGAGCGCACACTGCGCCTGAGCACGCTCGCCGGATACGCGAACAGCACGCTCTCCCGCCTGTCGCGGGCGATCTCCCGACTCGAGGCCAAGGGACTCGTCCGGCGACAGGTCGACCCGACCGACGGCCGCTTCACTCTCGGCATCCTCACCGACGAGGGTCACGAGGCGATCGTGGAGTCGACACCGGGGCATCATGCCCTCGTGCAGCGACTGGTCTTCGACGCGCTCACCGCCGCCCAGGCCCGCCAGCTCGGCGAGGCGAGCCGGCGCATCTCCGCCGCCATCGGTCCGGACGCGACCTGGTCGCCGGAGACCTGAGGCCGCGGCGACCTGGACGATGCGCGAGGCGGCGAGCATCATGGACCCATGACCTTCGACGTCTCCGACGGCCCCCGCATCGAGCACCGGGATGCGGCACCCACCGTCGGCATCCGTCTGGTGACGCCGTTCCGCGGCATGCTCGGCGTCCGGGATCAGCTCCTGGCGGAGCTCGCCGCCTGGCTCACGGAGCGCGATCTGCACACGGACGGGCCCTTCTTCCTGCGACTCCACCACGTCGACATGGCCGCCGACATGGAGATCGAAGTCGGCGTCTTCGGCATCGATCACCCCGGTGACGGACGCGTGCGAGCGGGCACGCAGCCGCCCGGCGACTACGCCCTGCTCGCGTATCGCGGCAGCTCGCTCCAGGCCAATCGGATGCTGCTCGGATGGGTCGACGAGTCGACGCGGGACTTCGACGCCGACCCGTCGACCGGTGCGTGGGCCGGCCGTTTCGAGGTCCTCCGCACGGATCCCCGGATCGAGCCGCGGAAGACCGCCTGGACGACGGAGCTCGCCTTCCTCCTCGCCGAGGGGTGAGCGCGGGCGAGATCGATCACGAATCGAGAAGCGCGGCGACCGAGCGCGTCCGTAGCCTGGAACACATCGACGGAGCACGACGAGAGGAGCCGATCATGGCCGAGGACACGAAGAACTTCACCGCCGAAGAGCGCGAGGCCATGCAGGCCGCCGCGAAAGAGGCCAAGACCAAGCGCTCGCGGGCGAAGAAGACGCCCGAGGAGCAGCGCGCCGAAGGCGAGGCCGACCTCAAGGAGGCCATCGCCAAGCTGTCGGACGACTCCGACAGGAAGCTCGCGACGGGGCTGCACGAGCTGGTCTCCGAGGTCGCTCCCGACCTCGTGCCCCGCACCTACTACGGCATGCCGGCGTGGGGAAAGGACGGCAAGGTCGTGTGCTTCTTCCAGCCCGCGAGCAAGTTCAAGGTGCGCTACGGCACGTTCGGCTTCGAACCGATCTCGAACCTCGACGACGGCACGATGTGGCCGACCGCGTACGCGCTGCTCGAGTTGACATCTGCGAACAGGAAGCTCCTCGCGGAGCGCATTCGTCTCGCGATCAGCTGACGTTCGCGGCCGCGGCTGGAAGCCCGGAGACAGGCGCGGCGGTGCGCAGTAGCGTGGACGCCGTGAGCACACCGCCCTTCCCCGCCTCCGTGTACGCCGCCCGACTCGAGCGGGCGGCGGCCCTCGCCGCAGCGGCCGGCCTCGACGCGATCATCGTCGGTCCCGGCCCCGATCTGCAGTATCTCGTCGGGGTCGAGGGCGACACGATCGAACGCCTCACCGCCCTGGTGATCGGAGCGGCCGCACCCACGGTCGTCGTCCCGCGGATGGAGCTCGCGAAGGTGCGCTCGACCGCGGTCGGCGAGCTCGGCCTCGCGGTCGCGGACTGGGTCGACGGCGAGAACCCCTACGACCTGGTCGCCGCGGCCGTCGGAGAGGCCTCCCGGATCGGCGTCTCGGACGCCCTCCCGGCGCTGCACGTCATCCCGCTCGGCACGCGCCTCGGTCTGACGCTCGAGCTCGCGACCCCGGTGCTGCGCGAGAGCCGCATGATCAAGGATGCGACGGAGATCGCGGAGCTCCGTCGCGCCGGCCGGGCGATCGACGCCGTGCATCGGCGGGTGCCCGAGTGGCTGCGCGCCGGTCGCACCGAGCGGGAGGTCGCCGCCGACATCGCGGAGGCGATCGTGGCCGAGGGCCATCGCACGGTCGAGTTCGTGATCGTCGGCTCCGGCCCGAACGGTGCGGATCCGCACCACGAGGTGTCGGATCGTGTGATCGACGACGGCGACATCGTGGTGGTCGACATCGGCGGTGCCGTGCCGAGCGGGTACAACTCCGACAGCACCCGCACCTACGTCGTGGGCACGCCCGACCCCGCCGCTGCCGAGCGCATCGCGGTACTCGTGCGCGCGCAGCAGGCGGCCGTCGATGCGGTCCGCCCCGGCGCGACGGCATCCGAGGTGGACGCCGCCGCCCGGGGCGTCCTGGCGCAGGCCGGTCTCGGAGACGCGTTCCTGCACCGCACGGGTCACGGCATCGGCGTCTCGGTGCACGAGGAGCCGTACATCGCCCCCGGCAACGACCTGGAGCTGCGCGAGGGCATGGCCTTCAGCATCGAACCCGGCATCTACTTCGCGGGCTCGTGGGGCGCCCGTATCGAGGACATCGTCGTCGTGACAGCGGACGGCTGCGAGCGCCTCAACGTCGCACCGCACACGTTGACCTCGGTGTGACGAAATATTGGCCTGAGTCCAGAAATACCCTAGGAAGGATGTATGACATCCTTCTCGAGATTCGGATCCGCCGCGCTCGGCGTGGTGGCCCTCGCCGCCGCCGGCCTGTTCATCGCACCGGCGCCCCCGGCATCCGCCCATGGCTACGTCGGCGGCACGTCGTCGTCGCTCATCGCCCGGGCCGCCTGGTCGGCCAACGCCGATCGCGGTGCGGTGCAGTACGAGCCGCAGAGCCTCGAAGCCCCGAAGGGCTTCCCCGCCGCCGGTCCGGTCGACGGGAAGCTTGCCTCGGCCGGGGGCCTGTTCGGCGGCGACCTCGACGAGCAGTCGGCGACCCGATGGGCCAAGAACCTCGTCCAGCCGGGTCCTGTCCAGGTGGCATGGTCCCTGACCGCCGCGCATCGGACCGCCGAATGGCGCTACTTCATCACGAAGCAGGGATGGGACCCCAACGACCCGCTGGAGCGCGACGACCTCGAGCTGCTGACCAGCTTCGACGGCGGCGGCGGCATCCCGACCGTGCCGACCGTGCACACGCTGAACATCCCGGCGGACCACACCGGCTACCACGTGATCTACGCCGTCTGGGACATCGCCGACACGCAGAACGCCTTCTACAACACGATCGACATCGACGTGCGCGGCGGCGGAGCGGTCGACCCCGTCGATCCGGTCGACCCCGTCGACCCCGTCGATCCGGTCGACCCGGTCGACCCGTCGGCTCCGGCCGCGCCGGGTGGGCTGCACACCATGGATCGCACGGCGACCACCGTCGACCTCATGTGGTCGGCGGCCGCCGGTGCGGACGAGTACCGCATCGAGCGATCGCTCGACGGCGTGAGCTTCACCGCCGTCGGCACCACCGCGTCGACGAGCTTCCTCGACAGCGGCCTCACCGCCGCGACGACCTACCGCTACCGCGTCGTGGCCGTGTCCGACGCCGGGGAGACCGCGAGCTCGGTGCTCACCGCGACGACGGATGCCGAAGAGCCCACCGGCCCTGTCGACGGCATCCCGGAGTGGTCGGCGACGGCCGCGTACACGCGCGGCGATCTCGTCCAGCATCTCGGCGTCGTCTACCGCGCCGTCCAGTCGCACCGCGGCTGGGGCGACGAGACCTGGATCACCGCCCTGTCGCTCTGGGAGCCGACGACGGCTCCCGCCGCAGGCCACGCCCACTGACGGCTCAGATCGCAGAGCGGCAGCGATTCCGCGGACGGATGCCTGTCGTATCGCGACCGGAACGAGAAAGCCACCGCCCTCCCGGAGAACTCCGGGAGGGCGGTGACGTGGGGCCTGTGAGGGTCAGGCCTCCGTACGCCGCCGACGGACCACCAGGATGCCTCCGGCTGCGAGCAGCACGAGCAACAGGGTGATGAGCGAGAGGGGGATCGCCCCACCCGTTCCTGCGAGTCCGCCGCCGTCGCCTGCGGCCGCTGTCACCTGCAGCGCGACGCGGGCGCTCAGGCCCGAGTCCGCGCCTTCGGCGACGAGCGTGTGCGCACCCGCCGGAGCGGATGCCGGCACGGTCACGGCGATGCGGAAGGCACCGGTCCCGTCAGCGGTCACCTGACCGAGACGGATCGGGTCGGAGTGGAGAGTGACCGTGACGGTCTCACCCGCTGCGAAGCCGCGGCCGATGATCTCCAGGCTTCCACCCTGCACGACGCTGCTCTGCCCGATCACGAGCTCGGCGTCCAGCACCGGGGTGCTGCGCACCTCGATCGTGAGCGGCTCCGACTCGGAACCCGCCCACTCCTTCGGGTCGGACGGCACGAACCGGGCGACGAACGTGTGCGCTCCCGACGTGGCGACCAGCACATCGGCCGTCGCCTCACCGCCCGTGACCGTGGCCGAACCGACGACGACGCCGGCCTCGAGGAACTCGACCGTGCCCTCCGCCTTCTTCGGCTTCACACTCGCGGTCAGCGCGACCGACTCGCCGGCGACCGGGTCGTCGGACCCTGCCGTCAGCTTCACGTTCGTGTGCTGCGGCGCCGGGGTGTCGCTCGTGACCCGGATCGACGCCCTGGCCTCGATCTTCGAGACGTCTCCGATCGCGACCACGGGGTGATCACCGTCGACGGCCTTCTTCGGAACCTGGATCTCGGCGCTGATGGCACCGGCATCCGTGGCCGTCACGACGACCGGCTCCTCGTCGTCGATGCGGATCGAGACGCTCTCGCCACCGGCGAAGCCCGTGCCCGTGACCGAGACCTCGTCGCCGGGGCGTGCTTCCGCCGGCACCGTGATCTGCGGGTCGTACTGCGGCTCGGGTTCGGTGACGACGACCTCGAGCGCGGCATCCGCCGACTTCACGCCGTCGTCCGCCGTGATCGTCACCGTGAAGGTGCCGGCCGTGGCGTACGTGTGGCCCGCCTTCACGGCGCCCTCTGCGACATCGACCGCGGTGACGGGAGACCCGTCGCCCCAGTTGACGACCGCGGTGACGTCGCCGGTGCCGCCGGTGACGGTCGCCAGGGTCGCGTCGAACTCCTCGCCGGCGATCTGACCGGGCACACTGCCGGCCTCGACGCTCAGCGGGGCGGCCGCCGCCCTGTCGCCGTCCGAGGCGAACGCGAACAGATGCACCCGTCCGTCGTTCAGCTCACCCGGCTCCTGCGGCATGGTCACCGACTCGACGACCTTCGGCGCACCGGCGTCGTCGACGTCGAGCGTGATCGGCGCCGTCGCGTAGATCGCGGTGTTCTTGGCGCCCCCGCCCTCGGCACCGGTCCCGGAGAGGCGACCCTCCGAGATCGTCAGCACCGTGTTGTTCTTGTAGGGGTTGCCGGATGCACCGACCCAGTCGCCCAGGCTGATCGTCACCGTCTGCGTGCTGCCGTCGGTGAAGTGCAGCGTGGCCTCGGAGTCGCGGTTGCTCTCGGTCGCTGTGCCGATGAAGGAGAGCTGCGTCGCCCCGGTGCCCAGCGAGAGCTTGACGGTCTGACCCTCGCCGGTGATGTTGTCGGGCGCGCCCGCCGCCACCGCCGGAAGGTCGTAGGTCAGCTCCGTGCCGGGGATCGTGAGGGTCTGGCCCTGCACGAATCCGTCGGCCGCCAGCTTGTCGCGGTAGTAGCCGTGGCCCTGCGAGTCGCAGTTCGCCGCGGTCAGACCGAGGTCGCCGATGCAGACGTTGTTGAAGGCGCCCACGAAGGTCTCGTCGCGGAAGGCCGTGACGGTCGCCGTGGCCTGCGCCACCGCACCCGCCGAGTCGCGCACCGTGATCGTCGCCGAGTAGGTCCCCGGAGCGGTGAAGGTGTGCGGAGCGCTCACCTTCCAGCCGCCGAGGTCGTCTCGGGTGAGCTGCGCGTCGGCCTGCTCCTCACCGTCGCCGTAGTCGACCGTGACGGTGTAGCCGCTGGCATCCGTCTCCGTTCCGACGATCGTCGCGAGCTGACCGGCGAACTCGGTGCCGACGGCGACCCGCTGTGCGGGGCCGGCGGCGATCGAGAGGCCGTCGGCCGCCGAGGCGGAGGCGAACAGCTCGACTTCCGACAGGCCGAGCGTCGCACTCGCACCCTGCAGGGTGAGCCTGATGCTCGTGTAGCCGTCGTCGTTCTTCGCCGTGAAGGGGCGGGTCTGAGTGTCCCAGGCGAACGCCTGGCCGTCTCGGCTGTCGAGTTCGGTCCAGGTCGTGCCGTCCATCGACCCCTCGAGCGTCCAGCTCGACGGGGCATCGGCCTTCGCCGCGCTCGTCAGCGTGTACTGCCCGATCGACACCGGACCGGACTGCGAGGTCCACACGAGCTCTGCGGTGTCACCCGAGAACGTCACCTTCGAGTTCATGTTGTCGTCGACGAGGGAGGCGACGGACGTGCCGTCGGTCGCCGCGAGTGTTCCGCGGCCGGGCTTCGTGGCGTCCACGAGGGTCGTGGGCACCTCGAGCTGCTCGCCGAGGTCCTTGGCACCCCAGGCCGAGGGAGTGGCGCTCATCGTGAAGTCGAGCGTTCCCCCTTCGCGAACCAGGTCGCCGTCGAACGTGGTCTCGTAGATCGCCTCGCCGTTGATGCTGACACCGGCGACGTAGTCCTGACCCTCGGAAGCACCGGGAGCGTTGATCACCAGTTCCTTGTCGCCGATCGAGAGCGTCGCGCTGTCGAACAGCGGCGTGCCGACCGTGTAGTCGCCGGAGCCGACCTCGAGCGGGTAGAACCCGAGTGCCGAGAAGACGTACCAGGCCGAGAACTCGCCGTTGTCCTCATCGCCCGGGTAGCCCTGGCCGATGTCGGAGCCCACGAAGAGGCGGTCCTGGATGTCGCGGATCAGCTCCTGCGCCCCGGACGGGTCGCCGGCTTCGGCGAGCACATAGGGGATGTGATGTGCGATCTGGTTCGACATGCCGAGCATCCCGAGACGGACGTCACGCGCTTCGCGTGCCTCGTGGATGCCGGAGTAGTCGGCCTTCTCGCGAACCGTGAGGAACTCGTGCATCTCGTCGACCAGTCCTTGGCGCCCGCCGTACAGAGCGGCCAGTCCGTCGACGTCGTGCGGAGCGTGGAAACCGAAGGTCCAGGCGCTCGCCTCGGTGAAGGCACCACCCCAGGCCTTGCGGTCGAAGTCCGCACCCGAGGTCCAGGAGCCGTCGGCGTTGCGCGAGGTGAACGTGCCCGCTTCCGGGTTGTACATCTCGACGTAGTGCTCGGCACGCGCCTCGAAGTAGGTCGCCTCCTCCTTCAGCTGCTCGACGCGCTCGGCCGGGGTCTTCGGGTCCTCGGAGAGGGCCTTCGCCATCTCGGCGATGCCGAAGTCGTTGATGTAGCCCTCCAGACCCCACGACGCGCTCTCGTGCGTCGTCGCCTCGGTGTAACCGAGGAAGATCGACTGGCCGAGGCCCTTGCGTCCGACGGCGTTCGACGCCGGGAGCACGGTCGCGTTCTTCACGGCCGCGTCATAGGCCTCGAGCGCCGTGTCGGTGCTGAGCGCACCGGCCAGATACGCCTCGGCGAACGCGACGTCGGAGCTGGTTCCGGTCATCAGGTCGGCGTAGCCGGGGGATGACCACCGCGCGACCCAGCCGCCGTCGCGATACTGCTGCACGAAGCCGTCGACGAGTTCTTCCGTGACATCGGGGTAGAGCAGCGAGTACAGCGGCCAGGCCGTGCGATATGTGTCCCAGAATCCGTTGTTGACGTAGATCTTGCCGTCGACGATCTTGGCGTTCGTCTGGGTGTCTGTCGCCGATCCGCTCGTCGCCGAGACAGGGCTGGCGTACTTGTAGACCGGGTCTGCCTCGGTGCCCGTGTTCTCGAACTGCGAGTTCGGGTAAAGGTTGAGGCGGTACAGGCTCGAGTAGAGGGTCACGAGCTGGGTGTCGGTGGCGCCCTTCACGTCGTGCACGACGCTGAGCCGCTCGTTCCAGGCGTCGCGCACGTCGGCGTGCGCCTGGTCGAACGAGACGCCCTCGAGCTCGAACGCATGGTTGGTCCGCGCCTGATCCTGCGAGATGAACGACGACGACAGCCGCAGCTCGACCGTACGGTCGGTGGCCGTGTCGAAGGCGGCGAAGCGGGCGGAGCCGTTGCGGTCTCCGCGCGTGGTCGCGCCCGCGTTCGCAGGCTCCCGGTCGAAGGTGCCGTACACGTACATGCGCGTGCGTCCGGGCCAGCCGGAGCCGCCGTCGACCCATCCGGTGACCGTGTCGCCCGAGATCGTCAGCTTCGACGAGTCGACCAGCTGGTCGATCAGCACCGAGCTCGCGTCGCCGGTGAACTCGAACCGGTAGATCGCGCCGTGATCGGTGGCGGTGACCTCGGTGCGGATGCCGTTGTCGAACTCGACACCGTAGATGTCCGGCCGCGCGGTCTCGTTCTCGTGGTGGAACGTCAGCTTGCGGTCGTTGAGAGACGAGGTCGGGTCGGCGTTGGCCGCAGGCATCACCGCGATCTGGTTGCGGTCGCCCATCCAGATGCTCGGCTGGTGCGAGAGTCCGATGCCGTTGAGCGCCGGCAGGTTCTGCGCGTTGTTCGCCCGCTGGTACTGGTAGATCGTGCCGACGTTGTCGGCGTTGGTCATCGGCGTGATGAAGTTGAAGCCGTTCGGCCAGGCGGTCGCGGGCAGGTTGTTGCCGCGAGAGAATCCGCCGGTCGAGTTCGTGCCGCGACGGGTGTCGACGTAGGAGACGAGGCCGTCGGATGTATCGAGCTCTTCGGCCGCGCCGATCGCGATGTCGTCGAGCCAGCCGGTGAAGGCGGTCGCGCCGGTCGGCACCTCGACGCCCTTGACCTCGGCGCCCGGGTGGTCGTAGCGGAACAGGATGTCGTCGACGGTCCGACCGGCGAACGAGCCGAGGTCGACCGTGACCTTGTTCCACTGGTTCGGCCACAGCACGTTGGACTGGCCCTGCTGACGGGCGTTCGCGCCGTAGCCGTAGGAGTCGACGGCTCCGCCGGCGGAGAGCGTCGTCCCGTCGTCGAACAGCAGATCGACGGCCACGAAGGTCGCGGCGTACGTCTGCTCGCCGTCGAGAACCGGGAAGACGAGGTACGAGAGCTCGCTGTCCTGCTCGACCGTGACGTCGGCGGCGTCGTAGAGCACGCTCGTGGACGAGGCGGGACCGGCATCGAGGTGGCGGCCGGTGTACTGCAGGGCCTTGGTGCCGGAGAAGCCGACGCCGGTCTTGGCCGTGTCGGAGCTCGTCGGGCCGTTCCCGATCTGCAGCATCAGGTCGGCGGGCTCCGGAGTCGCGCCGTCGACGGCGATCGGCTCCCAACCCGCGAGCTGCACGATGTTCTTGCTCGGGTTCTTCGTGGCGAGCACGTCGAGGCGGTAGTAGACGAAAGCGTCGCTCGGCGCCGCGAGGGTGAAGGAGCGCGTCTCGCCGCGGCCGGAGAACAGCTCGCCGGACCGCTCGTCGACGGTCACCCAGTCGGTGCCGTTGTTCGATCCCTGGACGCGGAAGTCCTTCGGGTCGCGGTCGGGCTCGTCATTGCCGGACGTGAGCGTGTAGCGGACCATCGGCTGCGGGGCGGAGAGCTGGTACTGCACCCACGCGGCGTTCTTGAAGGCGAGCCACTTGGTTCCGGCGTTGCCGTCGGCGAGGAACGCCGCGCCTTCGTTGGGAGTGTTCTGATCGGATGCCGTCACGGCGGTGACCGCGCCGAGCACACTGCCCGGGACGAAGCGGCTGCCCGTGACGTTGACCGCCTCACCGGTGCCGGCGAGCACGGGCGCTGCGTCATCCGTCTCGAACGACGAGGCGAACGCGGTCGGGCCGGCGGCGGTGGCCTGCATCGGCGTCAGCAGCGCCGCGGTGACCGCGACGGCGATGCCGGCCGCGGCCCATGATCGGCGCGCGGGTCGTGCATGAACGGGGCTGGGGACCCTCATGATTGCTCCTCGAAACTTCACTGCTCTGTGTCGTTCGTCTGCCGTGGATCGCGTCGCGAGGCGGCTGGACGGTTTATGACACCGCTGTCATATGATGAGGACGCTATCACAGCGCCGGTGATGTGTGGAAGATGCATCTCGCATCCGCCGACCGTCATAATGAGCTATCCGCCGCCCGGGCGGCAGGGGGACGCATGACCACACCAGAGGACCAGGCCGTCGTGCCGCGTCCGACGCTCGCGCAGGTCGCAGCCCGCGCCGGGGTGAGCCTGAAGACGGCCTCGCGCGCGCTCGGCGGCGAGTCGTACGTGAGCGAGAAGACCCTCGCCAGCGTGCTGGCCGCCGCCGCCGAACTCGACTACCAGCGCAACGCCGCAGCGAGCCTGCTCGCGAGCGGGCGCCTGGCCGACTCGATCGGCCTGATCACCGGAGACTTCACCAACCCGTTCTACTCCGCCCTCGCACAGGCGATCGAGGACGAGATCCGCCCGCACGGGATGCATCTCTCCGTCGCGAACTCCCGGGAATCCGCCGAGCAGGAGCAACGGGTCGCGCACGACCTCGCCGACCGGCAGACCAAGGCCGTCATCACGGTCTCGGCCACACAGGACCACGCCGACTACGCGCAGCTCCAGGCCCGCGGCATCCCCGTCGTGTTCGTCGATCGCCCCGCCGAGAACGTCGAGGCCGACTCCGTCGTGTTCGACAACCGCGAGGGCGGGCGTCTCGCCGCTCGCCACCTGATCGACGCGGGCCACCGCCGCATCGCCTTCATCGGCGACTACGCCTGGCTCCCGACCTACCGCGAGCGCCTGGCGGGCATGGGCGACGTCCTCGACAGCACGGATGCCGACTGGCGCGACCTCCTGCGGACCGACGCGCACGACATCGCCTCCTCACGCGCGTGCATGCGCGACCTGCTCGCCCTCGCGGACCCGCCGACCGCGGTCGTCGCGGGGAACAACCGGATCCTCCTGGGTGTGATGGAGGAGATCGCGGAGTCCTCCTCCCCGTCGCCCGCGGTGATCGGGTTCGACGAACCGGAATGGGCGCAGGTGCTCGGCATCAGCGCGGTGACCGGAGACGTCGAGGCCCTCGGACGCCAAGCCGCCCGGCTGGCCGTTGCCCGCCTCGGCGATCGCACCCGGAGCTTCGAGAACGTGGTGCTGCCGATGCGGCTCATCGCGCGGCGTTCCACGGCATCCGGCGAGCGCTGACGCCCGCTTCGAGAGGATTCGGGCGCTTCGGAAGGGTGTCTCCCCGGCATCCGTCCTCCCGAAGCGCGGATCTCCTCCCGAAGCGAGCGGCGGATTCGTGCCGATGGCGTCAGACGAGAGCAGCCGCGTCGCGCAGCTCCTGCTCGCGCAGGGCGCGCTCGACCTTCTCCACGTCGCGGACCGCACCGCGGTCGGCCGACGTCGCCATCGCGGCGTAGGCGCGCAGCGCGAGCGACACCGGCCGCGCGCGGTCGACGGGTCGGTACCCGGTGCCGTCGAGCAGCCGCGCGCGTCGCTCCTCCAGTTCTGCGTCGCTCACGCGCAGGGTCATGCCGCGGGAGGGGATGTCGATGTCGATGATGTCGCCGTCCTCGACGAGCGCGATCACTCCGCCGGCGGCCGCCTCGGGGGAGACGTGGCCGATCGACAGGCCCGAGGTGCCGCCCGAGAAGCGGCCGTCGGTGATCAGCGCGCACACCTTGCCCAGGCCGCGTCCCTTGAGGAACGACGTCGGGTGCAGCATCTCCTGCATGCCCGGCCCGCCCTTCGGTCCCTCGTAGCGGATCACGACCACGTCGCCCGGCTGCACCTTCTTGCCGAGGATCTTCGAGACGGCCTCCTCCTGCGACTCGCAGACGACCGCAGGGCCCGAGAACACGAGGATCGACGGGTCGACGCCGGCCGTCTTCACGACCGCACCGTCGATCGCGAGGTTTCCGCGGAGCACCGCGAGACCGCCGTCGACCGAGTAGGCGTGCTCGACGTCGCGGATGCATCCGGTCTCGGCATCCTCATCGAGCGCCGCCCACCGCTCGGACTGCGAGAAGGCGCTCGACGAGCGGACACCCCCGGGCGCTGCGTGCCAGAGGTCGTACGCGGCCTCCATCGCCTTGCCGCCGCGGATGTCCCAGTCGTCGAGCCAGCCGGCGAACGACGTCGAGTGGATGGTCGACACGTTCTCGTCGAGCAGTCCTCCGCGGCGCAGCTCTCCGAGCACGGCGGGGATGCCGCCGGCGCGGTGCACGTCCTCCATGTAGTACATGCGGCCATACGCCGGGTTCGGCGCGATCTTGGCAAGGCAGGGAACGCGACGCGAGACCGCGTCGATCTCGTCGAGACCGAAGGCGATGCCGGCCTCGTGTGCCGCGGCGAGCAGGTGCAGGATCGTGTTCGTCGACCCGCCCATCGCGATGTCGAGGGCCATGGCGTTCTCGAACGCCGCGAAGCTCGCGACCTCGCGGGGGAGGACCGACGTGTCGTCCTCGTCGTAGAAGCGGCGGGTGATCTCGACGGCGACCTCGCCGGCCCGCTCGTAGAGGGCGCGACGGGCGGTGTGCGTGGCCAGCACCGAGCCGTTGCCCGGGAGGGCGAGACCCAGCGCCTCGACGAGGCAGTTCATCGAGTTCGCGGTGAACATGCCCGAGCACGAGCCGCAGGTCGGGCAGGCGTTCTCCTCAATGCGCTTCATGTCGGCATCCGACACGGTGTCGTTAGCCGCCTCGGAGATCGCGTCGACCAGGTCGAGCGTGCGCACCGAGCCGTCGACGAGCGTCGCGCGGCCGGCCTCCATCGGACCGCCCGAGACGAACACCGTCGGGATGTTCAGGCGCAGGGCTGCCATCAGCATGCCGGGCGTGATCTTGTCGCAGTTCGAGATGCACACGAGGGCGTCGGCCTGATGCGCGTTGACCATGTACTCGACCGAGTCGGCGATCAGGTCGCGCGACGGCAGCGAGTAGAGCATCCCGCCGTGGCCCATCGCGATGCCGTCGTCGACCGCGATGGTGTTGAACTCGCGGGGGATGCCGCCCGCCGCCGAGATCGCGTCCGAGACGATGCGTCCCACCGGCTGCAGGTGCGTGTGGCCGGGGACAAACTCGGTGAAGCTGTTCGCGACGGCGATCATCGGCTTTCCGAAGTCGGCGGCGTTGACGCCGGCGGCACGGAAGAGGGCGCGGGCCCCGGCGGCGTTGCGGCCGTGCGTGACGGTACGGGAGCGAAGAGGGGTGGGCATGATCCCACTCTCGCCTCGAGGAGCGGATGCCGGAAGACGGCGCTGACACTAGTAGTGAGAGCACTAGGTTTGTTCCATGGCGACCGACGAGGAGCAGCGCAAGGAGCTCGGAGCCTTCCTCCGTGCCCGGCGCGAGCAGCTCGATCGGGGCGCGTACGGCCTTCCGCCTGCCGGGCGCGGCCGCACGGTCGGCCTGCGCCGGGAGGAGATCTCGTACCTCTCCGGCGTCAGCGTCACCTGGTACACCTGGCTCGAGCAGGGGCGGGACATCAATCCGTCGCGTCAGGTGCTGGACGCCGTCGCCACCGCCCTGCACCTGAGCGTCGCCGAGCACGACTACGCGCTGCGTCTGGCCGGCTTCACCCCGACACGGCCCGGCTCGGGAGAGGCGGTCGAGACGGCGCCCGCGCACGTGCAGCGCTTCCTCGATGCGCTGGAGGAGCACCCCGCGTATGCGCTGGCACCCGACTGGGGTGTGGCCGGCTGGAACAGCGCCTACGAGGCTCTCTACCCGAACGTCGCCACGACCCCGCCGGAGAAGCGCAATCTCCTGTGGCTCATCTTCACCGATCCGGCGGTGCGCGAACTGCTCGACGACTGGGACGACACCAGCCGCCGCTTCCTCGCCGAGTTCCGCGCCGAGGCGGGCCCGCGGTTGGGCGACCCGCGCTACCGCGACCTGGTCGGGCGCCTCATGGAGACGAGCCCCGAGTTCCGGGAGCGGTGGGAGAGTCACGACGTGCGCGGTTTCGAGTCGCGGGAGCGGGTGTTCCAGCATCCGACCCTCGGCCGCCTCGTCTTCGAGCACCACCAGCTGCGGCCGTCGGATCAGACCGAGATCCAGCTCGTCGTCTACACGCCGTCGGATGCCGCGGCCCGGGCGAGATTCTTCCGCCGCCGCGATTGACGACGCATCCGAATAGGCTCATGACATGGTGCAGATCACCCCCCTCACCCCCGCCGACCATTCGGAATGGCTGGTTCTGTGGCAGGGATACCTCGAGTTCTACGAGGCCCGGCTCGATGACGCGACGACCGCGGCGACCTTCGCGCGACTCGTCGACGGCGGGATCCACGGTGCGCTCGCCCGCGACGACGCGGGAACCGCGATCGGCCTGGTTCACTGGCTCACGCACGCGGCCACGTGGACGACGACCGACTACTGCTATCTCGAGGATCTGTTCGTCTCACCCGAGGCTCGCGGCACCGGCGCGGGGAAGGCACTGATCGCGCACGTGCGCGACTGGGCGTCCGCTCACGGCTCCGCCAAGACGTACTGGCTCACGGCCGAGACCAACACGACGGCGCGGACGCTCTACGATCGCGTCGCCACGCGCACGGGAATGATCCACTACCAGATCACCCACGACTGAACGCCCGCGCGGCAGAAGCGAGGCAGCCGGGTCAAGGCCCTGGGCCGCCGGCTCCGTTGCGGCCAGACTGATCGACATGACGGAGCACACTCCCGACGGGCATCACATCGTCGTCGACGGTCGTCGCTGGCTTGCGACCGATCCGTCCATCCCCGACACCTTCCGTCAAGAGCTCGTGGACGAGCTGATGGCGGCCCGCCGCGCGGTGAAGGCCGACGAGCCGGACGCACGACGGCGGGTGCACGACGCGAAGACAGCCCTCGGCGAGCGCGGGGAACCCTGGTGGGAGGAGCAGACGGATGCCGCCTTCGAGGAGCGCGCCGCAGCCACCGTGCGCACCCTCGTCCGCAAGCGCAGCGCATCGTCGATCTGTCCGAGCGACGTGGCGCGCGCGATCGGCGGCGCGTCCTGGCGCACACGCATGGACGATGTGCGACGCGTCGTCGCCGAGCTGGCGGACCGCGACGAGATCGTCGTGACGCAGAAGGGCGAACCGGTGCGGATGGAGGAGGCGCGGGGGCCGGTGCGGATCATCCGCGGGCCTGCGCTCTGAGGCGAGTTGTTAACAGAGTTGTTAACACCTGTGGATGAAGAAGAGTGTGGAGCCTAGGAGATTCGAACTCCTGACATCCTGCTTGCAAAGCAGGCGCTCTACCAACTGAGCTAAGGCCCCGTGAGGGTGTTTCTTGAATTGAAAGGGTGGGGCTACCAGGACTTGAACCTGGGACCTCTTCATTATCAGTGAAGCGCTCTAACCGCCTGAGCTATAGCCCCGTCAACCTCCAAGACTTTACCGGAGAAAGACGGAAAATCCGAATCGAGCGCGGGGCCGCCCTGGAGAGGCCCCGCGCTCGAGCTCGGTCAGTTCCCGGGGCGGATGGTCACGCTCCCGGCCGACAGGGTGACATCGATCATCCGGCGGTCGCTGCCGGACTGGTCGACCTTCACGTCGAGCGAGCCGGCACTGACGTCCTGCGTGATGGCGTACCCGACATCGGGCACCGTCAGATCCAGCGAGCCGGCGCTCACGTCGATGGTCGTCTGCGAGGGCGGGGTGCCGGTGAGCTCCACATCGAGCGATCCCGCCGAGACGCCGAGAACGGCCCGCTGCACACCGTCGAGCGTGACGTCCGCTCGACCCGCGCTCATGTCGACGTCGATGCCCGTGGCCTCGCCCTCGACATCGATCGAGCCCGCGTTCACGTCGATCCCCAGGTCTCCGAATGCGCCCTTGACGTCGAGGCTGCCGGAGTTCACCGTGAAGTCGCCGTCCAGCTGTTCGCCCCGCAGCTCCTCCGGAAGCGTCACCACGGCGATCTCCTCGTCGCCGAACCAGGTGCCGAACCACCATCCCCACCGGGACTCCGGACTGCGCACGACGAGCTCATCACCCTCGCGCTCGAAGGTCCACGCCGGCCCGCGTCCGTTCGTGATCGACAGCTCGGCCTCGTCGACGTCGCCGAACTCGATCCGAGTGCTGCTCGCGTTGACGTCGAGGTCGACGGAGTCGATCCCCTCCACGTCGACGGTCTGCACCGAATCCGGTCGACTCGCGTTGCTCAGGTCGCCGGTCGCGGCGAACGCCGCCGTGCCGCCTGCACCGAGGAGGGCGAATCCGCCGACGACGGCCGTGACGGTCAGGATCGCCGTGCTTCCGGGCGACCGACCCGACTCGGGTGTCGCCGACGGCATCTCGATCGGCGCCGCGGCCTGGGGCGCGGAGGCCTGCGGGGGAGTGAGCGGGGTGTGCCCGCCCGTGAGGTCGTTCTGTTCGTTCGTCATCGTGCCGCTCCTGTCGGGCCGGTCGGCGGGGTCGGCCCGCCGGTGTTCTCGATGTGGGCGAGGGCGGCGAGCACGCGACGGTTTCCCGATTCGCCCTGCTCGAAGCCCAGCTTCTGGAAGATGGAGGTGATGTGCTTCTCGACGCTCGCCTCCGAGAGGAAGAGCAGCCCGGCGATCGCCTGGTTCGACTTGCCCTCCGCGATCAGCGCGAGCACGGTGCGCTCGCGCTCGGTGAGGCGCAGCATCCGATCGTCGCGGTTCCGCCGCGTGAGCAGCTGGGCGACGACCTCAGGATCGAGCACCGTCGCCCCCTCGGAGATCCGCTGCACCGAGGCGAGGAACTCCGCGACATCGGCGACCCGATCCTTGAGCAGGTAGCCGAGCGGCCCGCCCTGCGCCGCGATCAGGTCGGACGCGTACCGCTCCTCGACGTACTGCGACAGCACGAGGATCGCGAGCGACGGATGCGTGGACCGCAGCCCGAGCGCCGCGCGGATGCCCTCGTCGGTGAACGTCGGGGGAAGCCGCACATCGAGGATGCAGAGCTCCGGGTCGGTCGACTCCACCGCGTCGGGCAGGCCGACGGTGTCGGGGAGTGCGGCGACCACCTCGTGGCCGGCGTCTTCGAGGAGACGGACCAGCCCCTCGCGCAGCAGGACGGAGTCCTCGCAGATCAGGATGCGCATGGCACGTTCACCTCCAGCGACGTCGGTCCGCCGAGCGGGCTGTCGAGACGGAAGGTACCGCCGGCTGCGAGGATGCGGTTCGCGATGCCGTCGAGTCCGCCGCCGGGCTGCACCTGCGCGCCGCCCATGCCGTTGTCCTCGACGCGGGCCCAGAGGGTGTTCCCCTCGCGCAGTCGCACGATGACCCGCGACTCGCTGGCGCGAGAGTGCTTGGCCGCGTTGGTGAGCGACTCGGCGATCGCGAAGTACACGGCCGCCTCCGCTTCGCGGCTGCATCGCCCGTCCATGCGGACGTCGAGGTGCACGGGGATGTGCGACCGGCCGGCGAGGGCGGAGAGCGCCGCGTCGAGGCCGCGGTCGTCGAGCACGGAGGCATGGATGCCGCGAGCCAGCTGCCGCAGCTCGGTGATGGCCGCCTTCGTGGAGGTGTGCGCCTCCGCGATGAGCTCCTTCGCGGCATCGGGATCGTTGTCGATCTTCTGCTGCGCGAGGCCGAGCGTCATGCCGACCGACACCAGCCGAGGCTGGACGCCGTCGTGCAGATCGCGTTCGATGCGGGTGCGCTCGACATCCGCCGCTCGCACAGCGCCTTCACGCTGTGCGGTCGTGGTGCGGACGCGCTCGGTGAGCTCGGCCTCACGGCTGCGGATCACGATCGCGAGCGACAGCGTGCGGTGCAGGAGTGCGAGGCAGAAGATGCCGAAGGCGGATGCCGCGATGCCGAGGATCCCGACCAGCGGCGCCCACTCGACGCCGATGCCGGTGCCGCCGAACGGGCCCATGACGGACTCCGCGTCGGTGAGCGGGGCGAACGAGATGAAGATCGACCAGATGAGGGCCCAGAAGAGCCGGAGCACGATGAAGCCGAGGATCGCGGTGATCGCGAAGTTCGCGACGGCCCGCCACATCCGTCCGTCGATGGCCTGACGTCCGAGGGACCGCAGCCAGCCGCCGAAGCCGGGGCGCTCGCGAGGGCGCAGGCGGAGCGGCGCGATCGGGATGCCGTAGAGCGCCCCGACGCGGGCGACCTCGAACCAGCCGACACCGAACAGGGCGTAGACCAGACCGACGAGCAGGACGATGCCGACGCCGAAGGCGAAGAGAAGACCCAGACCGGTTCCGAGGAGCCCGCCGAGCATGGTGAAGATGATGCCGCCGAGGACGCCGACCCCTGCGAGATGCAGGACGGTGAGGAAGATGCGCAGCGGCGGTTTCGCGGCCGCGGCCTGCGGCGGAGGCGCAGTGTGTGTCGTCATGGTTCCAAGGTACGGGCGGGGTCATCGCTGCGACACCGAGGCATCCGGACTCCTGTCTTCGGGTTTTCCGTAGCCGCCGGTCGGGCTGTCCGCCGGGAGATGCATCTGCTTCACTGAGGCCATGACCGTTCATCAGGGGGAACCGCACGCGGCGAAGATGGGACAGCGCCTGAACTGGCTCCGCGCCGGCGTGCTCGGAGCGAACGACGGCATCGTCTCGGTCGCAGCACTGGTCGTCGGTGTGGCCGGCGCGACGACCGACAACGCGGCTCTGCTGACGGCGGGGCTCGCCGGACTCGTCGGCGGCGCGGTGTCCATGGCTCTGGGCGAGTACGTCTCGGTGAGCAGCCAGCGCGACAGCGAGCGCGCACTCATCGCGAAGGAGCGCGAGGAGCTCCGCACGATGCCGCGAGAGGAGCTGGCCGAACTCACGGCGCTCTACCGTGATCGCGGGCTCTCCGAGGCGACCGCGCAGAAGGTCGCCGAGGAGCTCACCGCGCACGATGCGCTGTCGGCGCACCTCGAGGTGGAGCTGGGCATCGATCAGGACGACCTCGTGAACCCCTGGCATGCGGCCCTGTCGTCAGCCGTCGCCTTCACTCTGGGCGCGCTGCTGCCGCTGCTCGCCATCCTGCTGCCGCCGCCCGAGTGGCGCATCCCGGTGACGTTCGCCGCCGTGCTCCTCGCCCTCGCGGCGACGGGCGCGGTCGGAGCCGTGGTCGGCGGTTCCGCACCGGTGCGGGCATCCGTCCGTCTGGTCGTCGGCGGCGCGCTCGCCCTGCTCGCGACTTGGCTGATCGGCACGCTGCTCGGCACGACCGGCATCGTCTAGGAACACGAAAGGGGCGGATGCCGTGGCATCCGCCCCTTTCGACTCTGGGTCCCTGAGCCTGTCGAAGGGCCCAGGGTTCCGAAGGTCAGTTCGACATGAAGCCGACGAGCAGTCCGCCCGTCACCTTCACGGCGAGGTTGTAGATTCCTGCGATCACGGCGCCGAGCACGGTGAACACGATCAGGTTGAGGATCGCGACGACGGCGGCGAACGCCATCACCTGCGGGAGGCCCACGATCTCGGAGAGCGGAACGGCTCCATCGGTGAAGCTGCGCACGAACTCATCGGCCGTGGCCATGATGCCCGTCGCCTGCAGCACCAGGAAGATCAGGAAGAACGACACCATCGTGACGACCGCGAGGGCGACCGCTCCGAGGAACGAGAGCTTCACGGCCGACCAGAAGTCGACGTAGACCAGACGCAGCCTGACCTGCTTGCCGCCGGTCTTGCGTGTGGACTTCTTCGCCAGCTTGTCGGCTACTGTGCTCATTCGTCCGTGCTTTCCTCAGGTGTCGGTGTCGTCTCGGGGGCCGCGGTCTCGGAGTCCGCCTCCGCCTCGTCATCTGCGAGGCCTCGCTCGCCGTTTCGGGCGATGGCGAGGATGCGGTCGGCTTCCGTCGTCCGTGCGAACACCACTCCCATGGTGTCTCGGCCCTTGGCGGGCACCTCGGCCACGGCAGAGCGTACCACCTTGCCGCTGGACAGAACCACCAAGACCTCGTCGTCCTCCGAGACGATCAGACCCCCCGCGAGGGTGCCCCGATCGTCGTTCAACTTGGCGACCTTGATGCCCGTTCCGCCGCGTCCCTGCACGCGATACTCCTCGACGGCGGTGCGCTTGGCATAGCCGCCGTCGGTCACGACGAACACGAACTTGCCGGGTGCGGCGAACGATGCCGAGAGCAGGCTGTCGTCATCGAGCTTGAACTTCATGCCCCGCACACCCGCGGTCGCACGCCCCATCGGACGCAGCGCCTCGTCGGTCGCCTCGAACCGCACCGACATGCCGCGGCGGCTGATCAGGAGGATGTCGTCCGAGGCGTCGACCAGCAGAGCGCTGACCAGCTCATCCTCCTCGTTCAGGCGGATGGCGATCACACCGCCCTGGCGGTTGGTGTCGTAGGCGTCGAGACGCGTCTTCTTGACGAGGCCCTCTCGGGTCGCGAGCACCAGGTACTCGGCGACCGCGTAGTCGCGGATGTCGAGGACCTGAGCGATGCTCTCGTCGGGCTGGAGCGCGAGGAGGTTCGCGACGTGCGTGCCCTTCGCGTCGCGGCCGGCCTCGGGAACCTCGTAGGTCTTCGCGCGATAGACGCGGCCCTTGTCGGTGAAGAAGAGCAGCCAGTGGTGCGTCGTCGTCACGAAGAAGTGCTCGACGATGTCGTCGGCCCGGAGCTGCGCGCCCTTGATGCCCTTGCCGCCGCGGTGCTGCGAGCGGTAGTTGTCGCTGCGCGTGCGCTTGATGTAGCCCTCGCGCGTGACGGTGACGACCATCTCCTCTTCGGCGATGAGGTCTTCCATCGAGACGTCGCCGTCGAAACCATGCAGGATGTGCGTGCGGCGCTCGTCGCCGAAGCGGTCGACGATGCCCGTGAGCTCTTCGCGGATGATGGTGCGCTGCCGGCCCTCGTCGGCGAGGATCGCCTTGTAGTCGGTGATCAGCGCCTCGAGCTCTTCCGCCTGCTCGATGATCTTCTGACGCTCGAGCGCCGCAAGGCGACGGAGCTGCATCTGCAGGATCGCGTCGGCCTGGATGTCGTCGATGTCGAGGAGCTTCTGGAGTCCCTCGTTCGCCTCCTGCGTCGTCTGCGACCGGCGGATGAGCGCGATGACCTCGTCGAGCGCGTCGAGGGCCTTCAGGTACGCGCGCAGGATGTGCATGCGCTTCTCGGCCTCGATGAGGCGGTACTGCGTGCGGCGGACGATCACCTCGATCTGGTGCGTGATCCAGTACGAGACGAAGCCGTCGATCGCGAGCGTGCGCGGCACGCCGTCGACGATCGCGAGCATGTTGGCGCCGAAGTTCTCCTGCAGCTGCGTGTGCTTGTAGAGGTTGTTCAGCACGACCTTCGCGACCGCGTCGCGCTTGAGCACGACGACGAGACGCTGACCGGTGCGGTCGGACGACTCGTCGCGGATGTCGGCGATACCGGTGATCTTGCCGTCGCGCGCCAGGTCGCCGATCTTCACCGCGACGTTGTCGGGGTTGACCTGGTACGGCAGCTCGGTGATCACGAGGCACGTGCGGCCCTGGATCTCCTCGACGTTGACGACCGCGCGCATCGTGATCGAGCCGCGTCCCGTGCGGTACGCCTCGTGGATGCCCTTGGTGCCGAGGATCTGCGCGCCGGTCGGGAAGTCCGGACCGGGGATGCGCTGGATCAGGCCGTCGAGCAGCTCCTCGCGGCTGATACCCGCGTTGTCGAGCGCCCAGAGCGCGGCATCCGCCACCTCGCGCAGGTTGTGCGGGGGGATGTTCGTCGCCATGCCGACCGCGATGCCGACGGAGCCGTTGACGAGCAGGTTGGGGAACCGGGCCGGGAGGACCGTCGGCTCCTGCGTCTGACCGTCGTAGTTGTCCTGGAAGTCGACCGTGTCTTCCTCGATGTCGCGCACCATCTCGAGCGCGAGCGGAGCCATCTTGGTCTCGGTGTATCGGGGGGCGGCCGCCCCCATGTTGCCGGGGGAGCCGAAGTTTCCCTGACCGAGCGCGAGCGGGTAGCGCAGCGCCCACGGCTGCACCAGGCGCACGAGCGCGTCGTAGATCGCCGTGTCACCGTGCGGGTGGTACTGCCCCATGACCTCGCCGACCACGCGGGCGCACTTCGAGAAGGACTTGTCGGGACGGAAACCGCCGTCGTACATGCCGTAGATCACGCGGCGGTGCACGGGCTTCAGGCCGTCGCGCACATCCGGGAGGGCACGGCCGACGATGACGGCCATCGCGTAGTCGAGATAGCTGCGCTGCATCTCGGACTGCAGGTCGACCTGGTCGATCTTGCCGTGATCGTGCGCCGGCTCGGGGCGTTCTTCGTCAGTCATGTCTTTTCGATTCCGGTCGTTCAGTTCTGGGTCGCTGAGCTTGTCGAAGCGTCTGGGTGCCCTTCGACAAGCTCAGGGACCCAGGGTTTCGCTAGATGTCGAGGAAGCGGACGTCCTTGGCGTTGCGCTGGATGAAGCTGCGCCGGGATTCGACGTCCTCACCCATCAGTACGCTGAAGATCTCGTCGGCGGCCGCGGCATCCTCGATGGTCACCTGGCGGAGCGTCCGCGTGGTGTGATCCATCGTGGTCTCCCACAGCTCCTTGGCGTTCATCTCGCCGAGACCCTTGTAGCGCTGGATGCCGGCGTCCTTCGGGATGCGCTTGCCGTTGTCGAGGCCGTGCTTGAGCAGGGCGTCGCGCTCGGCGTCGCTGAACACGTACTCGTGCGCCGAGTTCGACCACTTCAGGCGGTACAGCGGAGGCATCGCGAGGTAGACGAAGCCCGCCTCGATGAGTCCGCGCATGTAGCGGAACAGCAGCGTGAGCAGCAGCGTCGTGATGTGCTGACCGTCGACGTCGGCATCCGCCATCAGGACGATCTTGTGATAGCGGGCCTTCTCGATGTCGAAGTCCTCGCCGATACCCGTGCCGAAGGCCTGGATCATCGCCTGGACCTCGCGGTTGCCGAGCGCCTTGTCGAGACGCGCACGCTCCACGTTGAGGATCTTGCCGCGCAGCGCCAGGATCGCCTGCGTGTGCGGGTCGCGACCCTGCACCGCCGAACCGCCGGCCGAGTCGCCCTCCACGAGGAAGATCTCGCTGATCGACGGGTCCTTGCTCGTGCAGTCCTTGAGCTTGTCGGGCATCGCCGCCGACTCGAACACGCTCTTGCGGCGGGCGGTCTCGCGCGCCTTGCGGGCAGCGAGACGCGCGGTCGCGGCGTCGATGGCCTTGCGGATCACGTTCTTGGCCTGGCTCGGGTTGCGGTCGAGCCAGTCGCCGAGCTGATCGCCGACAACCTTCTGCACGAACGCCTTCGCCTCGGTGTTGCCGAGCTTGGTCTTCGTCTGGCCCTCGAACTGCGGCTCACCGAGCTTGATCGAGATGACCGCGGTCAGCCCCTCGCGCACGTCGTCGCCGGAGAGGTTGTCGTCCTTCTCCTTGAGCAGGTTGTTCGCACGGGCGTACTTGTTGACCAGGGTGGTCAGCGCCGCACGGAAACCCTCCTCGTGCGTGCCACCCTCGTGCGTGTTGATCGTGTTCGCATAGGTGAAGACGTTCTCGGTGTACGAGGTCGTCCACTGCATCGCGACCTCGAGGGAGATCTTGCGCTCCGCGTCTTCCGACTCGAAGGCGATGATCTCGTCGTTCACGACCTCGGCGTGACGCACCTTGTTCAGGTACTCGACGTAGTCGACCAGACCGCGCTCGTAGAGGAAGACGTCGCCGCGCTGCTGCTCGACGCTCGTGCCGTCCTCTTCGATGACCTCGGTGTGTCCGGCGCGCTCGTCGTGCAGCTCGATGCGCAGCCCCTTGTTCAGGAACGCCATCTGCTGGAAGCGCGTGCGCAGGGTCTCGTAGTCGAACTCGACGCCCTCGGTGAAGATGGCGGGGTCGGGCCAGAACGTGATGTCGGTTCCGGTCTCATCGGTCTCGGCGCCGCGCTCCAGGGCCTGCTGCGGGTGACCGCCGTCGGCGAAGCTGTGGTGCCAGGTGTATCCCTGGCGCTTGATGTCGATCTCGAACCGCGTCGAGAGCGCGTTGACGACCGACGAGCCGACACCGTGCAGACCGCCGGAGACCGCGTATCCGCCGCCCCCGAACTTTCCGCCGGCGTGCAGGATCGTCAGGACGACCTCGACCGTCGACTTGTTCGGGTCGGAGGAGTGCGGGTCGACCGGGATGCCGCGGCCGTTGTCGACCACGCGCACTCCGCCGTCTTCCAGAAGGGAGACGATGATCGCGTCGCAGTAGCCGGCGAGGGCCTCATCGACGGAGTTGTCGACGATCTCGTAGACGAGGTGGTGCAGACCGCGCGGACCCGTGGAGCCGATGTACATGCCGGGGCGCTTGCGGACGGCCTCGAGTCCTTCGAGGATCTGGATCTCGTCGGCCCCGTATTCACCGGGTTGCTTCGAGGTGGGTGAGATCGGCGAGTGTCCGTTCACGGAGCCGTTCTCGGGGGTCCCTCCGTTGGTCGATTCCGTCTCGTCTGCGGGGGATTCAGGCGTCATCAGAGGGCATTCTCCACATCGATATCACGAACTCCCATTCTAGCGGGATTTCGTCACGATATGCGGCTCAGAGGCCGCGTGTGGCCCTCTGAGCGTTTCAGACCCCTCGCATGGTGCCCTACCCGTAGGTATCGCGTGGGCCCCGTCCTGGAACGGCTCTGGGACCCCATTTCCAGGAGGGAACGTCCGGTCCGATGAAGCGGAGGTTCTCCACACCGGCATCCGGATAGCGCCGACCGATCTCGGTGAGGATGGTCGCGCGCATGAACTGGAGGTTCTTCGCCCAGGCCGTCGAATCGCACTTCACGGTCAGCAGTCCGCGCTCCAGGGAGACCGGTTCGGAGTGCTTCGCCGTGTCGGCACCGGCAAGATCGGCCCACTGGCGCACCAGGTCCTCGCGTGCCAGGGTCGTCTGCCACCCGGAGTCGCGACTCAGCCGATCGAGCACGGCACCCAGGGATCCGGGATCCCGGCCGGGGGTGAAAGGCGCGTTCTCGTCGTCGACGATCCGGCGCTTGCGCCTCCACGACGTGGAACTCGGCTTGAGTCCTCGCAGACGCAGATAGGTGGCCACCGTCTCGGGAACCTCGGCGGCCGCAGGAGTGGACGCGGCGTCAGTCATCTTCGCCCGTCTCCTCTGCGCTGGGTCCCTCGGTCTGTCCAGGGGTTCGTTCATCGCTGATCGTGCCGGCGCTGATCCGCACCACATGGGCGTGCAGCACCGCGGGGATATCCTCCTCCACCGCCGCCGTGACCACCACCTGCTCGTACGCCGCGGTCAGTGACGCGAGTCGCTGACGACGGTCGGCATCGAGCTCGGCGAACACGTCGTCCAGGATGAGCACCGGGTCACCGGCCGGGGATTCGCTCCGCAGCAGTTCCGCCGACGCGAGGCGCAGCGCCAGAGCCACCGACCACGACTCGCCGTGCGAGGCGTAGCCCTTCACCGGCAGATCCCGCACCCGCAGCACGAGGTCGTCGCGATGCGGACCGGTGAGCGTGAGGCCCCGGTCGAGCTCACTCGAGCGCTTGGCGGCGAGAGAGGCGCGGAACATCTCGGCGATCAGACGTGTCTCGCCGACCTTGTCATACGGCGCCGGCCCATCGGCATCCGTCGGCTCGGAGACGTCTTCCTCGGGGTCGCCGCCGCTCACCGACAGGGCCCACTCGAGTTGAGGACGATGGTCTTCGCCGGCGATCGCCGCGTAGGCATCGGCCACCGGCTGCTGAAGATCGGCGGCGAGACGCTGACGAGCGGTGATGATCTCGGAGCCCAGCGCGACGAGCTTGTCATCCCACACATCGAGGGTGCTGAGACCCTCTCCGCGGATGCCGCGCGCACGCGCCGACTTCAGCAGGGCGTTCCGCTGCTTCAGCACCCGGTCGTAGTCGCCCAGCACCGCCGCCATCCGCGGTGTGCGCTGGATGAGGAGCTGATCGGCGAAACGTCGACGTGCGGACGGGTCGCCGCGCACGATCTGCAGATCCTCCGGAGCGAACAGGACGACGTGCGCATACCGCGGCAGCTCGTTCGCCTTCGACGGGGAGCCGTTGATGCGCGCCTTGTTGGATCCCTGACGATTCAGCTGCACCTCGACGAGGACCTTGCGCTCTCCGTGCGACAGCCGCGCGCGGATGATCGCGTACTCCTGGCCGTCGCGCACCATCGGCGCATCCGACGACACCCGGTGCGAACCCAGGGTCGCGAGGAAGACGACGGCCTCAGCCAGATTCGTCTTGCCCTGGCCGTTGCGGCCGACGAGAACGTTCGGGCCGCTGTGAAGAGCGAGTTCAGCGGTCGCGTAGTTGCGGAAATCGACCAAGCTCAGGTGTTCCACAATCACGAGGGTCAGCCTACCTTCGGGGTCCGACAGTCTTGGGGTGAGCAGGGTGGCGTCGAGGCGGACTCACTCCGGGAGCATCCCCACGTCCTCAGGTTTCGCGTATCGCGAGGTTTCGCGTGGGAGATGCGAGGGGTACCGGGGTGGCAGCGGCTCGCTTCGCTCTTCTACTGCGTGCGATATCCGCGGTCGCCCGGTCGTTGAGCGAGCGGAGCGAGACGAAACGTGCCGCCTTGCTGGGGCCCTGAGCTTGTCGAAGGGCGCCGGGACGGCGACGGGTAGGTCAGCGAAGGAGGAGGTTGGGCTGCAGCAGGTACTTGAACGAGTCGAGACCGGCCTGATCCACCGAGGTCTGGCTCGTGATGAGGACCGGACTCAGCTTGTTGGCGTTGTCGCTCGACGTGAAGGTCACGCGGACGAACTCGCTCTTCACGGCGCCGAGCGCCTCGATCAGGTACTGCGGGTTCAGACCGAGCGTGACCTCGTCGCCGCCCGAGAGGATCGCGTCGACCGACTCGGACGCACGGGCGTGCTCGCTGCCTGAGGCATCCATCGTGACGCTGTCGCTCGTGAACGTGAACCGCAGCGGAGCGGCACGGTCGAGAACCAGCGACACACGACGCACGGCCTCGACGAGATCTGCCGTGTTGACCACCGCGTAGTGATCGGTCTGCTCGGGGAAGAGACGACGGACCGGCGGGAAGTTCCCCTTGATCAGCAGCGAGGTGACGGTCTTGTTCCCCGCGGTGAAGGCGATGATCTCACGCTCACCGGCACCCGAGAAGGCGATCTGGATCGTGCCGGCGTGGCCGAAGGTCTTCCCGACCTCGACGAGGGTGCGCGCGGGGACGAGCGCGGTGGCCTCGACCTCTTCGCCGTCCCACGGCACGTCGCGGATCGAGACCCGGTAACGGTCGGTCGCGACGAGGCTGAGGCTCTGGCCGGAGACGGCGAGCTGCACACCGGTCAGCACGGGGGTGACGTCGTCGCGCGACGCGGCGAAGCCGACCTGCGCGATCGCCGTGCCGAAGTCGTCGGCGGGAACCACACCGGAGGATCCGGAGACCTCGGGGATCGACGGATATTCCTCGACGGGCATGGCGGCGAGGGTGAATCGGGCAGAGCCGCAGGTGACGGTGATCCCACCGTCGTCTTCGACCGCGATCTCGATCGGAGCGTTCGGCAGACGGCTGGCGATGTCGGAGAGCAGGCGGCCGTGGACGAGGATCGTGCCGGGCGTCTCGACCGTGGCCTCGATGGTGGTGCGAGCGGATGCCTCGTAGTCGAAAGCCGAGAGGGTGAGGCCTGAGCCGTCTGCCTCGATCAGCACACCGGCGAGGATCGGCTGCGGGTTCCGCTGCGGGAGGAGCTTGACGACGAACGACACTGCCTCGCTGAAGACATCGCGGTTGACCTGAAACCTCACGGGTGCTCCCTTGTCGTCGATCTGTGACATGTCGTCGTCAGTCCTGCCGGTGCAGGGCTTCCCATGCTAGCCCCACACTCCCGCGTATCCCTACGCTCGGAGGTTTTGTGATCCGCTCGGCGCTCGTCCCCATCGTCTGGTGATCGGATCGCCGCTTCAAAGGGTTAACTCCTTAACGGTGTTAACCGCTGTGGATTCTGTGGATAACTCGGTGGAAAGCAGACGCGAGTAAGGAACTACACGGCTGTCACTTGTGGAATCCCTGAGGAATCCGCGGGTTCACGGCATCCGCCCTCTCTTCGCCGTCCCCGTAGTTATCCACAGGTTTGACGTCTGAGCTCACATTCGTCCCGATGGTTTCCCGGATCATCCACAAGTTATCCACATGTGCATAGAGGCATTTATCGGATGCTGCGCAGGCGTGTCGGGACAACGAAAAGGGGGACACGGCACCGGGATCGGTGTCGTGTCCCCCTCCGGAGGCGGCGTGAGGTCAGCGCCGGCCGAGCTGCGTCGTGATCTCGGTGACCTGGTTGTAGATCGAACGTCGCTCCTTCATGAGCTCGCTGATCTTCTTGTAGGCGTACATCACCGTGGTGTGATCCCTGTTGCCGAAGAGCTGTCCGATCTTGGGCAGCGAGAGGCTGGTCCGCTCACGGCACAGGTACATCGCGATCTGACGGGCGGTGGCGATCTGCTGCGAGCGACTGGAGCCGTAGAGGTCGTCGACCGTCAGCTTGAAGTACTGCGCGGTGGCCGTGATGATGTCGGTCGGCGAGATGATGTTGTCCTCGGCCGTGTCGATGATGTCGCGGAGCACGGTCTGCGCGAGGGAGATGTCGAGCGACGAGCGGTTGAGGCTCGCGAAGGCGGAGACCCGGATGAGGGCGCCCTCGAGCTCGCGGATGTTCGACGACACCACGGTCGCGATGTACTCGAGCACCTCGTCGGGGATGTGGAGAGCCTCGCTCTGCGCCTTCTTGCGGAGGATCGCGATGCGCGTCTCCAGGTCGGGAGCCTGCACGTCGGTGATCAGACCCCACTCGAAGCGGCTGCGCATCCGGTCTTCGAAGCCGGTCAGGTGCTTCGGGGCGACATCGCTCGTGATCACGACCTGCTTGTTGTGGTCGTGCAGCGTGTTGAAGGTGTGGAAGAACGCCTCCTGCGTCTCGGCTCGACCCTGCAGGAACTGGATGTCGTCGATGAGGAGGATGTCGACGTCGCGGTAGCGCGCCTGGAACGCGGCTCCGCGGTTGTTCGCGATCGAGTTGATGAAGTCGTTCGTGAACTCCTCGCTCGAGACGTAGCGCACCTTGACGCCGGCGTAGAGCGATTGGGCGTAGTCGCCGATGGCGTGAAGGAGGTGCGTCTTGCCGAGTCCCGAGTCCCCGTAGATGAAGAGGGGGTTGTAGGCCTTGGCCGGCGCCTCGGCGACCGCGACCGCCGCCGCGTGTGCGAAGCGGTTGGACTGGCCGATGACGAAGTTGTCGAAGGTGTACTTCGGGTTGAGCCGGGATTCGTGGCGCAGCTGTGTGGGCTGCTCCATGGGTGACTCGACGCGCACGGGCTCGTGTCGGCCGAAGTCGGCGACGGCGATCGGTGCGGTCGGCTGCTCGGCGAGCTCGTGGTTCACGACGACGCGGTACGAGGTGACCTCCTCGCCGATGTGGGAGAGGGCCTCCATGATCGGCAGCCGCAGACGTTTGTTGATCTGCGCGGCGGTGAGATCGTTGGGCACCTCGAGGTAGAGGGTCGCGGCCATCACACCGGCCGGGACCGCCAGGCTCAGGAAGCCCTGCAGCTGCGGCGTGACCCGGTCATCGTCCACCAGGAGCTCCTGCACCGTGGTCCAGATCGGAACGTCGGGCTGGGCTGGTGAGGACATGACGCTCCGGACGGGGATTCGATGAGGGCTCCGACGTGCCGTGCCCCTGTGGATAACTTCGGTTGCCACGGTAGTCATCGCGGCTGGGAACGGCAACCTGCCCCGGGAATTCCGCGCGCGTGTCATGCGCCCCGGGCGCGCCCCGGTTGTGGATAATGGCTGTGCGGTTCGTGACGGGTCCCCGCCGCTCCAGCGCGCAGATTTGCTCTGCGCGCCGGCAGGACGTACCCTTACTTGGTTGACTTATGCCATTTTTTTGGCAGTTCCCCATGTCTCCGGTCGCAGTGAACCCGGTGGCAGTATTCCCGGAGTGATTCCATGACTAAGCGCACTTTCCAGCCCAACAACCGTCGTCGCGCCAAGAAGCACGGCTTCCGCGCTCGCATGCGCACGCGCGCCGGCCGCGGCATCCTCGCTGCCCGCCGCGCGAAGGGCCGCACCGAGCTCTCCGCGTAGTCCGCTGTGCTCGCCCGCCCGTATCGGCTGACCCGCGGGAGCGACTATCGACTGGTCGTTCGCCGCGGATCGCGTTGTGGCGGGTCGAGCGTCATCACGTCGATGATGTCGACGGGTGAGAGCAGGGCCGCACGGTTCGGATTCATCATCAGCAAGCAGGTGGGCACCGCCGTGGTGCGCAACACCGTGCGTCGGCGTCTGAAAGCCGTCTGCGCGGATGCGCTCCCGCGCGTACCCGAGGGCACGGATGTCGTCATCCGTGCCCTTCCTGCATCCGCGACGGCGTCCTTCGCCGAGCTCAGCGCGGATGTGAACCGCTGTCTCGGCCGGCTGGCGCCGGTGTCGACGGCTGGCACCTCATGACCGCACTGCCGGCATCGTCGATCGGCTCGGCTCGGATGCAGTCCCGCGACCTCGTGCGCAGCATCCCTCTGATACCGCGGAATCTTGTGCTGGGATTCCTGACCGCGTATCGCAAGACCATCTCTCCTCTGTATGGAGATGTCTGTGCGTACTACCCCAGCTGTTCCGCTTACGCTGTAGGTGCGGTGCAGCAGCACGGCGCCGTGCGGGGAACGCTGTTCTCTGCGTGGCGCATCCTCCGCTGCAATCCCTGGACTCGCGGCGGCGTCGATGACGTCCGTCCGCACGAACACTTCCGCTACGACCTGACTGCTCACGGTTTCGTCGTCCCTTCCCGAAAGGACTGAACGGTGGGTCTTGACCTTCTGCTCGCCAGCACCACACCCAGCCCCGACGCTGCGGGAGGTGGTTTCGACCTGATCGGCACCATCCTCTGGCCGCTGAAGTGGCTGGTCGAGATGATCCTCGTCGCGTGGCACTGGCTCCTCACCGCGGTGGGTCTGCCCGCGGCATCCGGTCTCACCTGGGTCCTGTCGATCGTCGGTCTCGTCATCGTCGTCCGTGCCGCTCTGATCCCGCTGTTCGTCAAGCAGATCAAGAGCCAGCGAAAGATGATGGAAATCGCTCCTGAGCTGCGGAAAGTCCAGGAGAAGTACCGCGGCAAGAAGGATCAGCTCTCTCGCGAGGCCATGAGCCGCGAGACCATGGCGCTGTACAAGAAGCACGGCACGACGCCGATGTCGAGCTGCCTTCCGCTCCTCGTGCAGATGCCCATCTTCTTCTCGCTCTTCAGCGTGCTGAGCGACGTCAGCAAGCACGCGAAGGCCGGGATCGGCGGCGTCGGGTTCCTCAGCCCGGAACTGACGAAGGAGTTCTACGACGCCAAGCTGTTCGGCGTCGCCTCGCTGCATGAGACTCTCGGCAATGCCGTGGATGCGCAGAACACCACGGCGATCATCATCCTGGTCACGCTGGTCGTGCTCATGATCGGATCGCAGTTCTTCACCCAGCTGCAGATCATCTCGAAGAACCTGTCGCCCGAGGCCAAGACCGGCCAGGCGTACCAGATGCAGAAGATCATGCTCTACGTGCTGCCGCTCGGCTTCATCTTCTCGGGCATCTTCTTCCCGCTCGGCGTCGTCGTCTACTGGTTCATCTCGAACCTGTGGACGATGGGCCAGCAGTTCCTCGTCATCCGCGAGATGCCGACTCCCGGTTCCGAAGCCGCCAAGGCGCGCGAGGAGCGCCTCGCGAAGAAGGGCAAGGCGATCGATTCGTCCGGCAAGGTCGTCCCGATGGCTGCGTACGAGGCGGAGCAGAAGCGCCTGCTGGACGAGGCGGAGAAGGCCAAGGCAGAGGCACCGAAGCGTCAGCAGCCGGTGGGTAAGAAGCGCGCGAAGAAGAAGGGGAGCGGTTCATGAGTGAGGTCGTGACCGAGACCACCGAACCGACGGTGGCACAGCTGGAGAACGAGGGTGACGTCGCCGCGGACTACCTCGAGGAGCTGCTCGACATCGCCGACATCGATGGGGATCTGAACCTCGATGTCCGTCAGGGTCGCGCCTATGTGTCGGTCGAGGCAGAGGGCGATGGACTCGCTCTGCTCTCGGCGCCCGACACCGTGCAGGCTCTTCAGGAGCTCACGCGTCTCGCGGTGCAGAACCGCACGGGTTCGTTCTCGCGTCTGATCCTCGACATCGGCGGATCGCGCGACACGCGTCGCCGACAGCTCGAGACGCTGGTGGATGCTGCGGCCGCGAAGCTCGACGAGGGCTCGTCTCAGGCATCCCTGCCGTCGATGTCCAGCTACGAGCGCAAGCTGGTTCACGACATCGCTGCCGACCGGGGCCTCGTCTCCGAGTCGTACGGTGAGGGCGCTGACCGGCACACGGTGCTGCGTCGCCGTTGATGTTTCACGTGAAACATCGAGTGGCGAGGGTCTGATCCCATGTCCGTGAGTGCGAATGGTGCCGAGCTCGAGGTCGAGCCCGAGATCGCTGCGGAGCTCTTCGGGGATCGGATCGATGTGGCTCGATCGTTCACGGCAGCCTTGGCGCGAGAAGGCGAGGAGCGCGGTCTCATCGGCCCGCTCGAGCTCCCGCGCCTGTGGACCCGCCATGTCCTGAACAGCGTGCTCGCTGCGCCGCTCTTCCATGGATCCGTCGCGGACATCGGTTCCGGTGCGGGACTGCCGGGCCTGGTACTGGCGATCGCCCGACCGGACGTGCAGTGGACGCTCATCGAGCCCATGGAGCGACGGGTCACCTGGCTCAACGAGCAGGTCACTGCTCTCGGGTTGGACAATGTCGATGTGGTGCGAGCTCGGGCGGAGGACGTGCGCCCTGCCGATGGCTTCGATGTCGTGACGGCGCGAGCAGTAAGTGCACTCCGCACGCTCATCCCCCTGACGGCACCCCTCGTGCGCGACGGGGGAGAGCTCACGCTTCTCAAGGGCATGAACGCTGCGAACGAGATCGCCGCGGCACAGAAGCAGATCAAGAAGTTCCGCCTCTCGGACGTGCGCGTCGAGGTGCTGGGCGAGGGTGTGCTGCCGGAAATTACGCGAGTCGTGCGGGCCGTCGTCCGCTGAGTCGGGTTCGGATGTTTCACGTGAAACATCGCCTTTGTCGCAGTTCACATGTGGGTCCATCGTGGGCGGTGTTGCGCGTGGGCGGGTGCGGGATCGCTCCCTTCGTTCGCAAAGCGGGCACCCTCCCCGCAAGCGGGGATCCCTCCCGATGCTCACGCCGGGAGCGATCCCGCACCCGCGGACGAGCTTCCATGCAGTCCATGATCGCGAGGTCGGTCTCAACGGGTAGGACTGGTGGTTGCCCCGGGCAGTGAGGTCTTATAGGGGGCATGCATGTGGAGCGAGTGGTGCCGATCCTGACTGTGGCGGACGTCGCGAGCGCGGTCGAGGTTCATCGGAGGGTGTTGGGCATGTCGGTGGTCATGGATCACGGATGGATCGTGACGCTCGCCGATGATGCCGGTCGACAGCTGAGCGTCATGACCCATGATGCGTCCGCTGCGGTGAACCCGGATGTCTCGGTCTTCGTGGATGACGTGGGGGAGGCGTTGCGCCGGGCCGTCGCCGCCGGCGCGGAGATCGTGTATCCGCTGACGGACGAACCCTGGGGCGTCACGCGCTTCTTCTACCGCGATGCCGGTGGGAGCGTCATCAACGTCGGTATGCATATGGTGCCCTCTGCTCTGCAATAGGGTGCCAGCCGTCGCCTATTCCCGCGCCTACATGCTCCGTGATGGAGGCGAGCGCGAGGAGGCCTTCCTCGGGGGGCGATGTTTCACGTGAAACATGACGTCGAGACCGAGGTCGGGGCCACCTACGAGATCGACGATGTCGACGAGCTGGGGAATCTGGACTGCGAGGGACCTTCAACGCACCGGGTAAGGGTGCATCCCTGACTGGTTGCCGGCTCACCGACATGCGTCGATGGCTCCAGGGAGACCTGGGGAGGTTGCGCCTGGCAGGGACTCATGCCCACCGTTTCACGTGAAACGTCTGTCCTCCTGACCGAGATCCGTCTTCCTGACCGAGTCTGGGGTGGGTCGCCCTGTGGACGCGAGTACGGCGGATCAGCCCGGCGTCGCGCACTCGATCGATGTTCGAAGGAGGGTGGATCTCCGAATCCGGGGATTCGTGATGGGGGGATCCTGTCCGGCGAGCATCTTGAGAACTCCCGCACGCAGACATGCAAGACGCGCACGGGTCACGCCGCGACTGCGCGACTCGCTGATGTGAGTGCCTGGAAGAGTCCCGCGTGAGGACTGCAAGACAACCAGCCGCGAGCATCCGTTTCACGTGAAACATCTCGCTTGATCGTCTCGCCTGACCGTCGCGTGACTCCTGCGGCGGGGTGGGCGGGTGTTCCGAGCGTCAAGAGGCGCTTCACGGGAGGATGAACAGCGCTCTCAAGATGCGGGCGCTCCCGAGATACGCCCATCGAGGGCGGTCTCCGTTCGCCGGAGAAGGTGACACCGCACGGCTCTTCGGGTGCAGCCTCCCCAGAACCGTGATGGTGGAGGTGGGCGGGCACGGCGCATGGTCCTCCGCGGGACCTCGCGGGGGAGAGGTCCGGGGGGTGTATGAACAGAATCGATCCCTGCGGAACAGGCAGCTCGGCGCCGTGCTGGGCGAGCACCCGGTCCACGTGAGGTTGGCATCGGTGGCCGGTTGTAGGACCGCAGTTGCGTGAGCGCCTGATCTCGCAGGTGCGTGAAGTCCTTGGCGCGCGTATCGGAGAGAATGCGGCAGGGGAGGGTGCCTGCGCTGCGAAGAGAGAACTTCCCTCCCGTCTCCCACGGCGCTTTCAGCGCGACGCTGGGGCTTCGCGAGCATACATGTTTCACGTGAAACATGTATCGTCGGCCGCCTGCTGCGGTCGCGGCTCGAGACGTGGGTGGACTGATTCCCGGAGCTGCATCCGCAGAGCCCTGGGTGGACACCGGCGCCCTGAGTGGAAGAGTCAGCACTCCGGCACCCTGCAGAGACCGAAGGAGTGTGACCGAGGGTGTCAGCCGAAGGGCCTCGGAGACCCTCGGTAAGTCCAAGGTCGCCTCCTGCGATTAGAGTGGTACGCGGCCCCGAAAGGAGTGGATGTTTCACGTGAAACAATCCGAGAAGGCATCACCGAACGAGTCGTTCGGGATGGATACACCGCTCGCGCGGGAGCTCGCCGACCTGTCTGCTCGGCGCCGTGCGCTCGAAGCCGCGAAGGTCGAGTTCACGGGGGAGACCCGCGTGCTGACGGTGTCGAATCAGAAGGGCGGCGTGGGGAAGACGACCACGGCCGTCAATGTCGCTTCGGCTCTCGCCGGACTCGGCGCCAAGGTTCTGGTCATCGACCTCGATCCACAGGGCAACGCATCCACGGCGCTCGGCGTCCCGCACAGCGCCGAGGTCCCGAGCGTCTATGACGTGCTCATCGAGGAGTTCCCGCTGGCGGACATCGTGCAGCAGAGCCCCGAGGATCCCAACCTCTTCTGTGCTCCGAGCACCATCCACCTCGCCGGCGCCGAGATCGAGCTCGTCGCTCAGGTCGCGAGGGAGCATCGGCTCCGCCGGGCCCTGGAGGACTACCTCGTCGACAGCCCGATGGACTTCGTCATCATCGACTGCCCGCCGTCACTCGGGCTGCTGACGATCAATGCCTTCACCGCGGCATCCGAGGTCTTCATCCCGATCCAGTGCGAGTACTACGCACTGGAGGGCCTGAGCCAGCTGCTCGGCAGCATCCAGATGATCCAGAAGCACCTGAATCCCTCGCTGCACCTCTCCACCATCCTGCTGACGATGTTCGACGGGCGCACCCGTCTGGCCCAGCAGGTGGCGGATGAGGTGCGGACCCACTTCCCGACGCAGGTGCTGGAGACCGTGATCCCGCGCTCGGTACGTGTGTCGGAGGCACCGAGCTTCGGCCAGACGGTGATCGCCTACGATGGGCAGTCCGCCGGCGCGATCGCGTATCGCGAGGCCGCTGTCGAGATCGCGTCGCGCACAGCGACGCAGAGCAAGGAGAAATGATGGCGAAGCGCACTGGACTGGGTCGGGGCATCGGCGCCCTGATTCCGACGGCGGATCAGGCGGAGCGTCCCGTCGACGTGTTCTTCCCGGGCGCGAATCTCCGTCCGAGCGAGGACCAGGTCAGCACGGTCGCTCGCGAGCAGGAGGAGCTGGCAGCCGTTCCCGGCATCCACCTCGTCCAGGTCGATCCGAACACCATCGTCCCGAACCCGCGACAGCCGCGTACGCACTTCAATCCGGAGGACCTCGCGGAACTGGTGCACAGCGTCCGTGAGTTCGGCGTCCTGCAGCCGGTCGTCGTGCGGAAGAACTCCGACGGCGAGTACGAGCTCATCATGGGGGAGCGGCGCACCCGCGCAGCCCGGGAGGCCGGGCTCGACACGATCCCTGTGATCGTCCGCGAGACCGCAGACGAGGATCTCCTCCGGGACGCCCTCCTCGAGAACCTGCATCGCTCCGAGCTCAACCCGCTGGAAGAGGCTTCCGCGTACCAGCAGCTCCTCGAGGACTTCGGCATCACGCAGGAGGAGCTCGCGACCCGAATCGGGCGGTCGCGACCCCAGATCAGCAACACGATCCGGCTCCTCAAGCTCCCTGTCCCGGTGCAGCAGCGGGTCGCCGCCGGAGTGCTCACGGCAGGCCACGCTCGCGCGATCCTCAGCCTCGAGACTCCCGAGGCGATGCAGCGTCTGGCCGACAAGGTCGTGAACGAGGATCTCTCCGTGCGCGCCACGGAAGAGGTCGCGAAGTCGCAGCCGTCGACCGCGGGGAAGGCTCCGAAACCCACCCCGGGAGCGCGACGCGCCTACCTCGACGAGGTCGCCGGCAAGCTCGGCGACCGCCTGAACACTCGCGTGAAGATCGCTCTGGGTGCTCGTAAAGGCCAGGTCACGATCGATTTCGCGTCGATTCAGGATCTGAACCGGATTCTTGAGGAACTCGGCGAACAGGGATACGGGCGCGGCTGACCGCCCTCGGCGCCAGGGGGAGGCCTAGACTCGCGTCAGATGATGTCGAGGAGGGGCACAATGTCGCGCACACAACCCGGATCAGCCATACGAGGCCGCGTCATCGCGGTCAGCGTCGCCGCCGCTCTCGGCGGCTTCCTGTTCGGCTTCGACACCGCCGTGATCAACGGTGCGGTCGATGCTCTGGCCGGCAGTCAGTCCGGGTTCGACCTCGGCGTGGGCCTCAAGGGCTTCGCCGTGTCGTCGGCGCTGATCGGCTGCGCCGTCGGCGCCTGGTTCGCCGGGCCCCTCGCCAACCGGTTCGGCCGAATCCCGGTGATGGTCGTGGCCGCCGTCCTGTTCCTGCTCTCGTCGCTGGGCTCCGGGTTCGCGTTCGGGGTCATCGACCTCATCTTCTGGCGCGTCATCGGCGGACTCGGCGTCGGCGCGGCATCCGTCATCGCGCCCGCCTACATCGCCGAGGTCTCGCCGGCGCACATCCGCGGACGGCTCGGCTCGCTCCAGCAGCTGGCCATCGTCACCGGTATCTTCATCGCCCTCCTGTCCGATGCGATGCTCGCGAACGTCGCAGGAGGAGCCGCAGAGCCGCTCTGGGGACTGGACGCGTGGCGCTGGATGTTCATCGCCGGTGCGGTTCCGTCGATCGTCTACGGCGTCGTGTCGATGAGACTCCCCGAATCTCCGCGCTATCTCGTCGCGAAGGGGGAGCTCGAGAAGGCCTCCGAAGTTCTGACCACGGTCACCGGTGCGGTCGACGTGAAGGCGAAGATCGCCGAGATCACCGGAACGCTCAACACCGAGCGCTCGGAATCGCTGCGTGATCTGCGGGGCAACCGCCTGGGTCTGAAGCCGATCGTGTGGGTCGGCATCCTGCTGTCGGTCTTCCAGCAGTTCGTGGGCATCAACGTTATCTTCTACTACTCCACGACGCTGTGGCAGTCGGTCGGCTTCGGGGAGTCGCAGGCTCTCCTGATCACGGTGATCACCTCGGTGACGAACATCGTCGTCACGATCGTGGCGATCCTCCTCGTGGATCGGGTCGGCCGACGGATCATGCTCCTCGTGGGATCCGTGGGCATGACGCTCACGCTGGGGCTGATGGCGCTGGCCTTCTCCTTCGGAACACTGGATGCCGCGGGCGCGGTGACGCTCCCCGACCCCTGGGCGACGGTCGCCCTGATCTGCGCGAACGGCTTCGTCGTGTTCTTCGGTGCCACGTGGGGGCCGCTGGTGTGGGTGTTGCTGGGGGAGATGTTCCCGAACTCGATCCGCGCCGGGGCCCTCGCCGTCGCCGCGGCAGCGCAGTGGGTCGCCAACTTCTTCATCTCGACGACGTTCCCGGCCTTCTCGGCGATCGGGCTGCCCTTCGCCTACGGGTTCTACGCGTTCTTCGCCCTGCTGTCGTTCTTCTTCGTGTACTTCAAGGTCGCGGAGACCAAGGGCAAGGAGCTCGAGGACATGCGCGAAGACACGAAGGTCGAGCGCCGGCGTCGCCCCAGTCGGACGTAGGCTGGAAGCATGTCAGAGTCCGTCCAGCGCCGCGCCAGCCTCGAAGTGCTGCGTGCGGAAGCGGCGGACGAGCTCGCGGTCCTCATCCAGGAGCGTCTGCTCGGCGGCGAGGACCCGTGGGACTTCATGGAGGAGCTCCCGAGCGTCGACGAGCTCGTCGTCTACCTCCTGCGGGCCGATAACATCACCGCGAACGACGGCGTGCGGCCGAACGCGGCCCGGCACTATCGGGTGCTGCGCCAGATCGCCCTGGAATACCCCGAGCTGACCCCCGCCGTCTGGGGACTCCTCGACGAGAAGCAGCGTCACCGCCGGTGGGACCCGACGGTCGCCGACGCGTCCTGACATGCCTCGGATGCTGGTCTCGTACGATCCGTCCTGGCCGGCTCGCTTCGAGGAGATCGCCGCAGAGCTGCGCGCGCACGGCGAACCGAGCTGGCTGATCGAGCACATCGGATCGACGGCGGTTCCCGGCATGCGAGCCAAGCCGATCATCGACCTCGCCGTGCGGATCGAGGGTGCCGAGGACTTCGAACGACACCGACCGGCCCTCGAGGAGATCGGCTGGCGCCGCGGCAGCAGCGTGCAGAGCCATCCGGTGATGGTGTTCGAGGAGGACGGCATCCGCACCCGCATCGCGCACTTCTTCCCCGCATCCGACTGGGACACCGTGAACCAGCGCATCCTGCGCGACTGGCTCCTGGCTCACCCCGCGGATGCCGACCGCTACACGCACGCGAAGTGCGACGCCGTGGCCGCTGCCGCCCGCGGCACCTCCACGTACAACGCCGCCAAGGCCCCCGTCATCCAGGACCTCGTCGACCGTGCCCGTGCCGCCCGCGGCCTGCCCTCGGTCCCCGTCGCCGACAGGTAGCCGCGTCGCAGCATCCGCCTGCCCCGATCCGCGGACAGCGTCCCGATCCGCGGATGCTTTCGCGCAAAGCGCCCGCAGATCGGGACACCGTCCGCAGATCGTCGCCCCGCCACGACCTCTGTATGGCGCATCCCAGACGGCTGCGCCCGGAATCACGAGAACCCACTTCAATGCGGGGAGACGTTTCGTCTCGCTTCGCTCGCTCAACGACCGAGAGCCGGGCGCAGAAAAGGCCGCCACCTCCGGAGAGGTGACGGCCCTGCTGGGTCTCAGTGGATCAGCCGATGAATGCGGCGAGGTCCTTCTCGAGCGCGAACTTGGGCTTGGCGCCGATGATGGTCGTCTTGACCTCACCGCCGTCGAACACCTTCATCGCCGGGATGGACGTGATCTGGTACTTCATCGCGAGCTCGGGGTTCTCGTCGACGTTGAGCTTGAGGATGGTGATCTTGTCGGGGTTCTCGGACTGGATCTCGTCCAGCACCGGGGCCACCATGCGACAGGGACCGCACCACTCGGCCCAGAAGTCCACCAGCACGGGACCGTCGGCCTGCAGAACGTCCTGCTCCCAGGTCGCCTGGCTCGTAGCCTTTGCACTCATCAGAGTCTCTCCTTGATTCGAGGTTCGCCTGCTACAACAGCAGACGAGGTGAAACTGTTCCCGCGCGCCTAGGCGGTGAGGATCTCGGCGGCCTCCGCGGCCGGGAACTCGACCGAGGCGTCGTCAAAATCCGCGAGGAAGTGCTCCGCATCGAGGGCCGCGACCGTTCCGGAGCCGGCAGCCGTGATGGCCTGGCGGTAGGTCGGGTCGATGACGTCACCCGCGGCGAACACCCCGGGCACCGACGTGACCGACGAGCGGCCGTCGACCCAGATGGTGCCCTCGGCGGTCAGCTTCAGCTTGTCGTGCACGAGGTGCGTGCGCGGGTCGTTGCCGATCGCGATGAACAGGCCGTCGAGCGGGAGATCGCTCAGCGTGCCGTCGACGGTGTTGCGCAGCTGCACACCGGTGACGGAGTCGCCGCCGAGGACTTCGGCGACCTCGCTGTTCCACACGAACTCGATCTTCTCGTTCGCGAACGCGCGCTCCTGCATGATCTTCGAGGCACGCAGGGTGTCCTTGCGGTGGATCACGTAGACCTTGTCGGCGAAGCGCGTGAGGAAGGTCGCCTCTTCCATGGCGGAGTCGCCGCCGCCGACGACCGCGATCGTCTTCTGACGGAAGAAGAAGCCGTCGCAGGTGGCGCACCAGGAGACGCCGTAGCCGGAGAGGCGCTCCTCGCCCGCGATGTTCAGCTTGCGGTACGCCGAACCGGTCGCGTAGATCAGGGTCTGCGTCTCGTGCACCGCGCCGCTGCCGAGCGTGACCGTCTTGACGGGGCCGTCGAGGGCGAGCTCGGTGACGTCGTCGTAGAGCACCTCGGTGCCGAACTTCTCGGCCTGCTCCTGGAACTTGGCCATGAGCTCAGGCCCCTGGATGCCCTCGGGGAAGCCCGGGTAGTTCTCGACCTCGGTGGTGTTCATCAGCTCGCCGCCGACCTCGACGGAGCTCGCGATGAGCAGCGGCTTGAGGTTCGCGCGTGCAGCGTAGATGGCGGCCGTGAATCCGGCGGGGCCGGAACCGATGATGATGACCTGACGCATGTGCTCTCCGTCTGAGAAATTGCGGTGGCGTCGAAAGACGTCCCGAGTGATTCAACCCATGGTAACCGCGCGGCATTCCCTGCGCTGAGTGCCCGGCGGGAGTCAGCGACCGGGGAGGAACCGGCGCACCAGAGTACCGGCGACCTTGAGCTCGGGCGCGCGCAGCAGGGCGAGGATCGCGAGGTAGACGACGAGCACCACGAGCCCGATCACCGCGGTGCCGAGAGCGCCGGGGATCTTGTCGGCGACGGTCCAGCCGGCGCTTCCGCCGAACAGCACGAAGACGCCCCAGCCGGCGAGTCCCGCGGGGATCGCGGCGACCGCGAAGCGGCCGAGCGTGGCCAGCCAGGACCGCACACCGAGGCTGCCGATCTTGCGGTGCAGCAGCCAGGTGGCGACGATCGTCTGCACGGTGCTGGAGACGGACTGTCCGAGTGCGACGGCGGCCGCCAGACCCGTGATCGGGATGATGTCGGCCTGGAGCAGTCCCCACGCGATCAGGGCTGTGGCGACGATGAGGCAGCACTGGAAGATCGTGAACCAGAACGGCGTGCGCGTGTCGTCGTAGGCGTAGAACGTCCGCTGGACGATGAAGAGGATCGTGAGGGGGATCAGGCTCACGAGATAGCAGATCAGCACCAGGGCTGCCGCTTCGGCATCCGCGGGGGAGCTCGTGAAGACCCGGGACGCGGGGATCGCGGCCGCGGCGACGGCGGCGACGGCCGCGACGATGAAGAACAGCAGGGTGCGGATGCTGCGCGAGATGTCCTCGCGGACCTCGACGTGACGCCCGGCTGCTGCGTGCTCGCTGATCTGGGTGAAGTACGGCGTCCCGATCGACAGCACGATCACCGAGTACGGGAGCATGAAGATGAGCCAGGCGTTGGCGGTCACGGTCGCCGAGGCGCCGGTTCCCGAGGCCGCACTCACGATGTTGCCCTGCAGCACACCGGCGGCGAGGCTCGCGAAGGCCATCAGGAACGTCCAGCCCGCCAGCTTGCCGACGGCCCCGAGTCCGACGCCCCGCCAGCGGAAGTCGGGCTTGAGCGCGAGCCCGGTGCGCCGCCAGAACACCAGGAGCACGACCGCCTGCAGCGCGATGCCCAGGGTCGCCGTGGCGCCGAGGGTGGTGATCATCGCCGGCGTCCACTCCGCGGCCTTCGTCGGCACCGGGGCGAAGAGCGCGCCGAGAAGCAGGAAGCCGACGATCGAGACGATGTTGTTCACGACGGGCGCCCAGGTGAAGGGCCCGAAGATCCGGCGGGCGTTGAGCGCCTCTCCGAGCAGGGCGTAGAGCCCGTAGAAGAGGATCTGCGGCAGGCACCAGTACGCGAGGGCCGTCGCGAGCGCCTGAGCTTCGGGAGGCGCCTGGCCGGCGACCAGCACGACGAGCCAGGGCGCGGCGATGGTCGCGATCAACGTGGTGACGACGAGCACGACGGTGCCGAGAGTGAAGAGCTTGGAGATGAAGGCGTTTCCGCCGTCGGCATCCGCCGTCGCCTTCACGATCTGCGGGACGATCACGGCCGTGAGCACACCGACGGAGATCAGGCCGAAGACGCTGTTCGGCAGGGTGTTGGCGAACGTGAACGCGTCGGCGGCCTCCGAGCCGACGGCCCCGAGCACTCCGACGAGCACGATGCTCCGCAGGAGTCCCGTGACGCGCGACACCAGGGTGCCGGCGCCGATGACGGCGCTCGCGCGCCCGAGGCTACTCACCACGTCCGTCCTTCGGCTCTGCTGCTTCCAGCGCTGCGGCATCCGCTGCTGCCTCCTCGGCCGCCTCGCGGCGCTTGCGACGCACGGTGCGGATCACGCCGAGGCCGATCAGCAGCACGGCGAGTCCGCCGAAGATGCCGAGACCGATGCCTTCCCATTCCGCGCGTACCGCGACGCGCACGGTCTGGTCGCCCTGGATCTGCACACCTGTGGGGCTGACGAGGCCCAGGCGCAGGTCGACCTCGCCGCTGCCGACGCGGGCCGAGACGGGAACCTTGACGCGTGCGGTGTTGTTCGCCTGCACGACCGTCTCGACGAGCGGCTTCACCTCGAGGCGAGGATCGCTGGGCGAGGCGGTCAGCTGCACCGTCACCGGCCAGGGCAGATCGTTGCGTACGCGGATCGGCAGGTCGGCGTTGGCCGAGAGCAGCTGGATGGTGCTCGACGGCGGGATGTTCACCGCACCGAGCGTGGCGGTGGTCTGCGCCCGGTGCGCGGCGACGCTCGCAGCGAAGGCTTCCGCCGGTGTGCCGACCGCGAGCGTGCGCAGGATCCTGATCCGCTCCGGGCCGAGCAGCACCCGCGGGTCGGTGAGGATCGACGAGAAGGCGACGAGGGTCTGCTCGTCGGCGAGCAGGCTCATGACGTCCGCCGCCCCCGGAGTGCCCGTCTCGACGGAGAGCGCCGCGGCGGCCGCGGGGATGTCGCGCAGCGCGCCGAACTCGAAGCCGATCGAGTCCGCCGCCGAGATCACCTCGCGCAGTGCATCAGGCGTCCGGGTCTCGTCACGGTCCAGCCCGATGAGCAGCGGCGCCCCGGGAGCCCGAGCCTCGGCGAGGAACAGTCGCGCGGCGCCCTCGGCGAGAAGACGCTGGCGGGCGGCGGGGTCGGCCTCGGCTGCGGCATCCGAGAGGGCGGAGGACGCCGCCGCATCGGTGACGAGCAGATCCTGGCCCGCGGCTGTCGCGTGCGCCGCGCTCTGTCCGCCCACCGTGGCGGATGAGACGATCGTGGTCGTTCCCTCACCGAGGTAGGTCTGGAAGGCGGCGAGATCATCCGCTGTCACGTCGGCACGCGGCCACAGGATGCGGGGCAGCGCGCCGTCGACGGCCGCGAGCTCCTCGTCAGTCGGGACGACCGGGGCCTCGGTCGGAGCAGGCGTGGGCGCGGTCGTCTCATCGGCGGCGGTGGTCGGGGGTGTGGTGACACGCGCGACCGGGAAGTTCGCGGGATCGAGGAAAGGCGCGAGCGTCGTCGGCTGGAGCAGCTCGGAGAGCTGCGCCTGCGCCTGCACGGCGGCATCGGCGTCGCCGAACTGAAGGGCGAAACGCTGGTTCGGGAGGTCGTCGAGGCGCGCGAGCCACGCCGTCGCCTGCTCGGGCGCGGCGGTGCCGAGGGCACGGATCGCGGCGGGGATCGACGGGTCGATCGCGAGCACGGCCGTGGTTCCCGCGACGCCGTCGAGCTGCGCCGTCAAGGCACCCTCGGGCGCGGTGAGGGCCGCGAGCTCTTCGGAGGTGAGGAGTGATCCGCCGGCCGGTGTCGCCGTGATCGGCACGAGCACGCCGATCAGGGAGCTCTGCGTCGCGGTCACGACGAGAACGCTGGTCGCCGTCGCGTCCCTGGCCACGGTGTCGTCTGCGGCAGGACCGCCGGTGGTCGCACCGGTCAGCTCCGCCCGCAGCGGATAGATGCCGGGAGCGAGCTCACCGACCGCGCTCTCGGGCGCGAACACCGTCGTGGTGGCGGATTCGCCGGCGTCGATCGACGCGGTGCTGTCGGTGCCGAGCGCCGTGAAGTCTCCCGGTGCCTCTTCGTCGTCGAGCCAGTTCGTGACGGCCTCGTCGTCGGCCAGCGGAGTGCTTCCGATCTCGACCTGGACGCGCCCGGTGCTCAGCTCCGAATCGGTCCTGTTCCGCACGGTGATGGTCGCGGAGGTCGATGAGCCGGGGGCGATCGTGCCGCGGAGACCGGCGGAGACGTGGAGCTCGATGCTCTGCTCGTCGTCGGGCGACGGCGTCTCGGCGGCGGATACGGCGCTCGGAACCGCGGATCCGCCGAGGGTCAGTGCGATCGCGAAGACGACGGTCCTGCGTGCGAGCCGCTGCAGGCGCGCACGGAAGCCGGTTTCGGGGGTGTTCACGGACATGAAGGTCTTCCTCGAACGCCCCGGGACGAGGGCTGCTCGTGAGTACTGACCTTGTGATTCTAGGAGGCCCGAGGAAGGAGAACCCTGAAGACGCGTAGAGTGACGGCCGTGTCCGACACCCCCGCACCCGTTCCCGAGCCGCTGCGCAGCGCCGACCTCGCCGCCGATCTCGATGCCGCCGACCTCCGTTCGGAGCCGTTGCGACGCCTGTGGGGGGAGGAGGCGGACGACGCTCTGGCGCGCGGAATGCGCGAGCCGATCCTGCGCGCGATCGCCGGTGACGCCGGTGTCCTCGCCACCCTCGGACGCCTGCTCGTGCTCGGGATGCCGCAGCCGAGGGCCGCTGTCGGTGCCGCCCTGCCGCGCCTGGGTGTCGACGGGCTCATCGCCCTCGGCCTCGCGACGGCGGATGCCGAGACCGTGACGCCCACCGCCCTGCTGCGCCCGCAGTCATTCGTCGACGCCGACGGTGTCGGGGAGTGGTGGATCGCCAGCGATCTCGACGAGGTGGCGCTCGACGGCGCGCTGCCCGCGGACCACGTGCTCGGCGTCGGCGGGGCCTCGCGCACGCTCGCCGAGACGATCGTGCCGATCGAGGTCGATCGCGCCCTGGACCTCGGCACCGGGTGCGGCATCCAGGCGCTCCTCGTGGCCCGTCGCGCGCGGACCGTCGTCGCGACCGACGTCTCCGCACGCGCTCTCGCCTACGCCGAGCTCAATGCCCGGCTCAACGGGGTGGGCAACATCGAATTCCGCCTCGGGAGCATGTTCGACCCTGTCGAGGGAGAGGCGTTCGACCTGATCGTGTCGAACCCGCCCTTCGTGATCACGCCGCGCGGCGACGACGTGCCCGCCTACGAGTACCGCGACGGGGGACTGGTCGGCGATGCGCTGGTCGAGCAGTTCGTGCGGACGGCCCCGGCGTTCCTCACCGTCGGCGGCATCGCGCAGCTGCTCGGCAACTGGGAGTCCCGCGCGGGCGTCGCGGGGCTGGCGCGTCTCGACGCCTGGGTGCCGGCCGAGCTCGACCTCTGGGTGATCGAGAGGGAGCAGCTCTCGCCTCTCGGATACGCCGAGCTGTGGATCCGCGACGGAGGGACGACGCCGCGGGATCCCGAGTTCACCCCGCTGCTCTCCGCCTGGCTCGACGACTTCGCGGCGCGTGGGGTCACCTCGATCGGCTTCGGCTACGTGCTGATCCGACGCCCCTCGACGGGCCCTTCGACAGGCTCAGGGACCCAGTACGCGCCGATCCGTCGTGTGGAGAAGGTGTCGCAGCCGGTGTCGAACGTCGGCGCCGCGCTCGCCACCGGACTCGCCGCCCACGATCTTCTCGCCGAGGGGATGCCGGCGACGCTCGTGACGGCAGCCGACGTCACCGAGGCGAGGCATCTGCTGCCGGGCAACGATGATCCGAGCGTCATCGAGCTGCGACAGGGCAGCGGATTCGCCCGCACGGTGAACGTCGATCCGGCGCTCGCCGCGTTCGTCGGCGCCTGCGACGGCGAGCTGACCGTCGGGCAGATCGTCGCCGCGCTCTCCGACCTCTTCGAGGTTCCCCTGGCCGATCTCTGGTCCGAGCTCGAGCCGCGCATCCGCGCGCTCGTCTTCGACGGCCTCCTGGTGCCGGGGGAATAGGGTCGGCATCCATGCGTTGGAATAGATCATGAAGGCTTTCGGATTCCTCTCCTTCGGGCACTATGCGGATGTGCCCGGCTCGGCGACCCGCACGGCGGGCGACATGCTGAAGCAGACGATCGAGATCGCCGAGGGCGCAGACGAGATCGGCGTCAACGGCGCCTCGGTGCGCGTGCATCACTGGGCGCGGCAGGCGGCGTCTCCGATGCCGCTGCTGTCGGCCATGGCGGCGCGCACGAAGCGCATCGAGGTCGGCACCGGCGTGATCGACATGCGCTACGAGAACCCGCTGCAGTTCGCCGAGGAGGCAGCCGCGCTCGACCTGATCGCCGACGGCCGGATCGCCCTCGGCGTGAGCCGTGGTTCACCCGAGACCGCGCTGCGCGGCTACGAGACCTTCGGCTACGTCGATGAGGAGGACCCGGAGCGCGGGAGCGTGCTGGCCCGCGAGAAGTTCGACATCTTCCTCCGCGCGATCGAGGGCGAGCGGATCGCCGCCGGAGACCCTCGCATGGTCGGAGAGGGACGGTACCTCGCGATCGAGCCGCAGTCGCCGACGCTCCGCGATCACATCTGGTGGGGGTCGGGTTCCCGTGCCACGGCCGAGGAGACCGGCCGGAAGGGCCTGAACATGATGAGCTCCACGCTCGTCACCGAGGCCACCGGCCAGCCGTTCCACGAGCTGCAGCGCGAGCAGATCGAGCTCTTCCGCGCCGCGTACAAGGAGGCCGGGCACACCGGTCAGCCGCGCGTCTCGGTCAGCCGCAGCGTCTTCCCGCTGATCTCCGACATGGACCGGGCCTACTTCGGCCTGCGCAGCGAGGAGAACGGCGACCAGATCGGCGTCATCGACGGGTTCCGCTCGACCTTCGGGAAGACGTACGCCGCGGAGCCCGACGTTCTCATCGAGCAGCTGAAGCGCGACGAGGCCGTCATGAGTGCCGACACCCTGCTGCTGACGATCCCGAATCAGCTCGGACCGGCTTACAACCTCCACGTGCTCGAGTCGTTCGCGACGCATGTGGCTCCGGCGCTGGGGTGGAAGCCCAACACCGAGGGACCCGTCCAGGGCGACGCGGTCTAGCTCGTTGAAAGAGCGGATGCTGCAGCATCCGCTCTCCCGGAATACCGGTATGTGGTTATGGCTCGCAGCGAGGCGATTCCGAGCGACGCTCCATCTCGACGTTACGTTCCCCGGGTCGTACCGGCTCCTCGGTACGCCAAGAGTCAGGGAGACGAACAATGCAAATACTCACCACGACCGCGTTGTCCACCGCAGTTGCACTCGTGCTGACAACAACGATGCCGACTGCTGGTGTGAATGCCGCACCCGACACCGACTCCGACATTCAGAAGGCGCTCGAATCGCGGCCCGAGGTGTTCATGGACACCTCATCGATTCCGGAGGGGCAGGTCGATGTCTCTCGCGGTGTCATCACGGCGCCCGCAGCCGGACACGCTGAGCTCGAACTCTCGTTTCCTCTCAAGGATCTCGAGCAGGTCGGGGTCTCCGCCCAGTCCGAGAATGAGGACTTCGCCGTTGCGGTGATGGACGAGGGGGACGGAGCGTTCCGCGCTCTCTTCCACATTCCTGACGCGAGCTCTCCGACCGAGTACCGCTTCGAGATCGATGACGACTTCGAACTGGTCCCTTTGGAAGATGGGGGGATCACGGTGCGAACCGCGGATGGTGAACTTGCGGGTGTGATCTCTGCCCCTTGGGCCTCCGATGCCAACGGTGCACCCGTGAGAACCGACTATGTGATCGAAGGAAGTGCGAACCGAATCCGAGTCATCGTCGACAACAAGACGGGCAACATCATCACCGTGACGAAGGGCTGACATGAAGATCACGTATGACGCGGAAGCGGATGCCGCCTATATCTCGATCGTCGAGAGGATCGGCGCGGGCGATGCGGTTCAGCAGGTCTCCTTCATCGATACTCCGAACGGTGAATCGCAGCTGAACCTCGACTTCGATGCCGCGGGGCGGCTTCTCGGGGTGGAGGTTCTCGTGGCCTCGAAAGCGCTTGCGAGCGAGGTTCTCGCTTCCGCCGCAGCACCGGGCGACGTCGAGTAGGGAAGGGCGGATGCCGCGGCATCCGCCCGAAGGTCTCTTCACGGGATTCCGGTATATCGGTACGCTGGCCGCATGCGTGTGCGTCGAAGTGGAGTCCTCGCCGGAGCGATCGTACTGGTGGCGGTGCTGGTCGGGGCCATTCCCGCCGCGGCGGCGACGACCAGTGCCTGGGCGACCTGGCAGCCGCTCGCCGGCGGCGCCGGGGCGTATACGACGACCGTGCAGATCGCCGCCCAGCCCGCGCTCACGGCCACCATGACGAGCGACTCCCGCGGGGGCGGTCCCGGCGTGATCTCGGGAGCATCCACCTGGCTGTCCGAAGGCACGCCCATCGGCGCGAAGTACGGATCGAGTCGCGACCAGGCGTACCTGAACCTGCGGCCGAAGGCCGACAACGCGGCGAGCCCGTCGACCACGACGTATTCGTTCGCGACGCCGACGCCCTCCTCCGGATGGGCGTTCGCGCTCGGCGACATCGACGCGGACTCCGTGCGCATCCAGGCCATCGGGCCAGACGGACAGGCGCTCGACGCCACCGAGCTCGGCTTCCAGGGCGGCTTCAACTACTGCGCACCCGGGGTCGTCGGGAAGCCCTCGTGCACCGGCGCGGCCGATGACATCCCGAGCTGGGACCCCGCGACCCTCACCCTCACCGGGAACGCGGCCGCCGCCGACACCAGCGGCTCTGCGGCGTGGTTCGAGCCGGCCGCGCCGATCACCTCCCTCACCTTCTTCTTCACCCGTCGCGCGGGCTTCCCCGTCTACCAGACGTGGTTCGCGTCACAGGCCAGAGACATCACCGGCTCGGTCGTGGACGTGGTGGACGGACCCCTCGCGGGCGTGGGCCTCACGCTGATCGACGGCACGGGCGCCGTGGTCGGCACGACGACGACCGCGGCTGACGGCACATACGCGTTCCCGGGCTTCATCGCGACCGACGGGTACCTCGTGCGCGTCGCGCCTCCGGCCGGAAAGATCTCGACGGGACCCGTGACGGTGGCCGCGGATCTGACGACCACTGACGCCGTCGCGGACTTCACCGTGCGCGACATCGTCCCGGTCGCGGTCTCCGGGCAGGTGACCGATGCCGGCGGCGGGCCGGTCGCCGGCGTCACCGTGACGATCGACGGGCAGACCACCACGACGGATGCGGACGGGCGCTACCTGTTCGATTCGATCCCGGTCGGCACGCACACCGCGACCATCACCCCGCCCGACGGGTACACGCTCGTCACGTCACCCCCCGCCTTCACGATCCCGCCCGGGAGCGAGGATCCGATCGAGAACGTCGACTTCCAGGTCGCCGAGAACCCCAGCCTCAGCGGAGCGGTCTCGTCGAACGGCACCGGCGTCGCGGGCGTGACGGTCACGGCGACCGGCCCCGGCGGCACGGTCCTCACGACCGTGACCGACGGCAGCGGCGGCTACGCCTTCCCGCGTCTTCCGGCGGGTGACTACGAGGTCACCATCACGACGCCCGGCGGGTACGTGGCGGTGACGCCGATCACGCGGAACGAGCAGATCGCGGGAGCCGACGTCGAGAACGTCGACTTCGAGCTCGCCCGCCTCGGCGCCGTCGACGGCACGGTGCGCACCGACGGCGGCGCGCCGGTACCCGGAGCGGTCATCCAGGTCACCGGTCCGGGTGTGCCCGCCCAGTTGATCACGGATGCCGACGGATCGTTCGGCCTCGGCGATCTCCCGCCCGGCACCTACACGTTCACCGTCGTGCCGCCCACGGGGACCACGGTCGTCGGTTCGGCGACCAGGACCGTCGTGATCACCGCCGCGGGCGAGGCCGTGGGGGAGCAGGACTTCGTCGTCGCGGCGATCGTCGTCACACCTCCGTCGCCTGATCCCGATCCGCCCGTCAGCGGCGGGAACGGTGGTGGAAAGCCGCTCCCGGCCACGGGCCTCGGCCCCGAGACGCTCGCCTGGGCGGCGGGAGGCGCGGCCGTGCTCGTCATCGGAGTCGCGCTGCTCGTCGTCTCGCGCCGTCGGTCGACCAGGGACTGAGCAGGATCGTCTTCAGCTGCCCTTCGGCGGCCCGAACAGCTCTTCGCCGTGCTCGTGGAGCAGCCGGTAGGCGTCGGCGAAGGTCTGCGGCTCGGGCTCACCTGGCTTGCCGTAGCGCGCGATGAGCAGACCGAGCAGGCCGCGCGCGGGCGGCGTGAGCGGCTTGGTCTGATCTGCCTCGTTCGGCTGCGGCGGCGTCTGCTCGGGGTTGGGCGGGGTATAGGCCGGGGTGGTGACCGGCCAGTCGGCGGGATGCCGCGGCTTGTCGAGGTTCACCACGTTCTGCAGGGTGTTGGCCGACTGATCACGGTCGTTCAGCGGCTTCAGCCCGTGCAGGCGGGAGAGCGTCGCCGTCACCGAGCCATGGTGCATCTCGTCGTGGATGATCGTGCCGCGCTTCGTGTAGGCCGACACGGCGATCGCCGGGACACGGCATCCGAGCCGGTCGAACGTGAAGCCCATCTCGCCGGCCTTCGTGTCTGCTGTCGGCTTCGTCGCGGCGGGCGGAGGCACGTGGTCGTAGCATCCGCCGTGCTCGTCGAAGGTGATGAGCAGCAGCGTGTTGACGGCGTTCGAACCGTCGGGAGAGGCGCTCGTGCGCACCGCCTCGTAGATGTCGTGGATCAGACGGTCGCCCGCACGCACGTCGGACACCGCGCTGTCGAAGATCTCCTCGCCGTCGACCGTGCTCTCGCGCACCGCGCCGAACGGCGGATGGAAGTCGTTGTGGTCGTAGACCATCCGCGGCTCGATGAACGCATAGGCGGGGAGCCTGCCGTCCTTCGCCTCGGCGTAGAAGTCCTCCATGGTGCCGAAGTGCTCGGTGCGCCAGTACTTCTCGAGCACGGCCGCATGCAGCATCCCGGTGAACGAGACGAGCTGGAGCTTGTCGAGATAGATCTTCCACGTCAGCTTCTTGTCTTCGAGCCGGTTGAAGACCGTCGGCGCGGCCGGGGCGTCGAGCCACTTCCGGTACCCGCCGTCGCCCTGGTTCGTGACGAAGCCGTGCGAGGTCGAGGCATGGAAGAACGACCTGTTGCAGAACGTCTGCGACGGCACTCCGGCGTACCAGTGGTCGAACACGGCGAACTCGGCGGCGAGCGTCGACAGCACGGGCAGCATCTCGGGCGAGAACGAGCCCATGATGTGCGCGGCCTCTTCCGGCCGCGGCTCGACCCCACGTCGGAGGCGCCGGAAGTTGATGATGTAGTCCTCGAGGAACCCCGACATCGTGGCCTTCTCGCCCTTGGTCGGAGCGTTGAACGGCGCGGTCATCTGGTCGACGAAGAGGTCGGCGTTCGTCTTCGGGTCGATCGTGCCGAAGATCTGCGTGTTGACGTGCGGGTACTCCTCGCCCGGGTCCGGGTCGGGAAGGCTCATGATCCTGTCGGTGTCGCCCTGGTGGATATGGGCGGCGACGACGGTCCCGTCGGAAGCGGTGTTGCTGTGGTCGCCGAAGGCGAGCCCTTCGAAGGTCTCGCCTGTGGGCAGATTCTCCTTCGAGTAGAGGTAGCCGAGCAGGTTGTCGAACGAGCGGTTCTCGCCCATCACCACCACGAGGTGGTCGAAGCCGGGTTCGCTGCGCGGGGTCAGAGCGGCGAACGGATCGGGGTCGGAGGCGAAGCCGTCGCGGTGGCCCCCGGCGATCGTCGCTCCGATGGCGGCGCCTCCGGCTCCGCCGACCACTGCTCCGGCCAGCGCGGCCCCGCCCATCTTGAGGAACCCTCGGCGGGAGGGAACGGGAGGAGAGTCGTCTTCGGTCACGAGGCCGATCCTACGACCGCGTCCGGTGACGTTTCACGGAGGAGGTGACGTTTCACGGAGGATTCTCCGTGAAAGGGTCCGCGATTCGTCACGGACTCCGCGAAACGTCGGGTCCGGAGACAGAGGGCGCCGCCGGAGCCGAAGCCCCGACGGCGCCCTGAGGACGGATGCTGCAGACTACTCGGCGCGCTGCCGGCGACGCCGCAGAGCGACGAGGCCGAGGCCCAGCGCGAGGAGCACCACCGCGGCGACCACGTACGGGGTGCTGTCGGCACCGGTCGTGGCGAGGCCGCCGGTCGATGCGCCGCCGTTCCCCGGAGTCACCGCGCCGCCGCCCGACGTCGCCGCCGTGACGGTGAGCGAGGTCGTGACCTCGGTGCCGTCGGCGAGGATCACCGCGAGGGTGTGCGCGCCGGCGGGGGTGGCCGTCGGGATCGTGACGGTGCGCGAGAACGCGCCGTCCGCGCCCGCGGTGACCGTGCCGAGGTCGACCGGGTCGGAGCGCAGCTCGAGCCGCAGCTCGGCATCCGCGTCGAATCCGGTACCCGAGACCGTGACGGTGCCGCCGGCCGCGACGGATGCCGCCCCGAGCTCGACCTCGGCGGGCTCCTCGGGCTCGGTGGTCGGGGGCGTGACCCCGGCCTCGGTGACCCACTTCTCACCGGCATCCGACTTCGTCACCGTGAAGGTGTCGTAGACGGCGCCGACGGGAAGATCGGTCGTGGCATTCGGCTGCTTCTCGGCCAGGTACGAGCGGTAGACGAGCTGGTCGTGCGAGACGTCGATCACCTGGTAGGTCGTGACACCCTGACCGCGCAGCACCTGGGTGGCGCCGTTGTTGGTCCAGACGTTCTTCTCGGGGGTCTCGAGCTCATAGTGCTTCGCACCCGAGTTCGAGACGACGTAGACCGGGCCGGTCGTGAGGCCCGGGGTCTCGGTCGCGTCGGTGTTCACGTAGCCGCGGGCGTAGGTGTGGTCGTGGCCCATGAGCACGAGGTCGATGTCGTTGCGCTGGAAGACCGGCACCCAGTCGGCGCGGAGCTTCGGCTCGTCGCGACCCTCGGATGCCGAGAACACCGGCTGGTGGAACGTGACGACGTTCCACTTCGACGGGCTGTTCTGCAGCAGCAGGTCGAGCCAGGCGCCCTGGAATCGGATCCACAGTTCCTCGCCCTTGTTGATCGGGCAGTCGTCACCCGTGCAGGACGGCAGAGCCGGCGGGGTCAGGAAGGTCGCGTCGCGCGTCGCGTTGAGCGTGATGAAGCGCACGTCCTGGTAGTCCGTGTAGTACGCGGTCTCAGCAGCGAACGCGCTCCAGTGCTCGAACAGCGAGCGGTACTGCGCCGCGACCTCGGTGTCGCCCTTGGCGAGGTCGGCCAGTTCGCCGATCGATTCCATCGACGGGTTGTTGTGCGGGTACTCGAACGCGGCCTTCCAGGCGGTGAGCAGCTTGTCGCCGGAGTACTCGTGGTTGCCCGGCGCCGCCATCACGTTGGTGTGAGTCGCCGAGTCCTCCATGCCCTTGAACCAGTTCAGCCACTCGTCCTCGTTGCTGGACTTGTTGATCAGGTCACCGGCGTGCACGGAGCCGATCGACCGGGGCGCGTTCGCCTCGGCCTGCTTCACGACGCTCGGCCAGGTGGTGTCGAGGCCGATCTGCGCGTCGCCGTAGTAGACGAACTGGAAGTCGGTCGCGTTCGGGTCGGCCGTCGTGAACTCGAACCAGTCGCTCCAGCTGCCCGGGAGTCCTACCCGGTAGCGGTAGGCGGTCGCCGCGGCGAGGTCGGTGACCGTGGCGGAGAAGTGGTGGTTCGGGTTGCCGTTGACGACGCCGACGTCGTAGGCCTCGATCGTGCGGGTGTCGCCACCGGCGGCCGGGGCAATCTCGACCTGGCCGATCGTGTGCGAGGCGTCACCCGCGAGCCAGGAGAAGGACTGCGAGATCTCGGGCTGCTCGGTCGGCGTCAGGATGACGCGGGTCGGCGGGGCGACCACCGGGGTACCCGGCTCGGATGCCTTCACCAGGGTGAGCGACGACATGTCGAAGTAGATGTCCGAGCTCGTCTCCCGGTCCTGGAACAGCGCGACCGCGATCGTGTTCGTGCCGTCCTGCAGCACGTCGCCCTCCGCCGTGATGGTGCTCGTCAGCGGGTCGCCGTTCGAGTCGCCGGCGTACTCGACGTTCGCGGTGTCGGTGATGCGGCCGTCGACGAAGCGGGCGACCTCTTCCCCGTTGATCCACACGACGAGCGCGTCATCGAACGTGACGGAGCTCGACAGCGACGCGACCTGCTCCGCGACGCCCGCCTCCAGCTCGAACGTGCTGCGGAAGAAGTAGGTGGGGACGGTCGGGGCGGTGCTGCCGTCGAGGTAGTGGTTCAGGAGCGTCTTCGGGGTGACGGGGCCGACCGCGGCGAGCTTGCCGTTCTTCGCGCCGAACGAACCGGGTGCGGTCTTCCAGGCGCTGTCGTCGAACCCGGGGAGCGTCCAGTCGCGCAGCGCCGCGGGTGCGGGGGACGGGTCCGAGCCGTCGTCGAGGTAGTGCCAGGCGGTGTCGCCGGTGATCAGCGATCCGGTCGGCACCTCGGGTGCGGCATCCGGTGCGGCGAAGGCCGCGGGGGCGACGACGGCGCCGCCGAGCAGGGCGAGGAGCGCGACGGACGTCAGTCCGCGACGCCGCCACCGCACCGCAGGGGTGGGGGAGGTCATGTCAGTCCTTTGTGGGGTGGGGGTTCGTGCTCAGCCGCACGGGGCCCCCTCAGCCCATCGAAGACGGATGACGCCCGGCTGACTTCGAGGCGACGGGAACATGAACAGAGCGGATGCCGCGGCATCCGGTGCCGTCTAGCTCGCCTCGACGAACCGCGCCTTGCTCGGACGCATCAGCCACGCGGCCGCCGCGAGTGTGAGCACCCAGCCGATCACCTCGATGAGCAGGTGATCCGTCGCGTTCGGGACGGACTGCAGCAGGTAGACCCGGATGCTGTTGATGGCGCCGTGCGTCAGAACTGCCGGCCAGACGCTCCCCGACCGCCAGCGCAGCGCGAGCAGCAGCGGCGCCCAGGGCAGCATGCCCGCGAAGTAGATGACGATGTCCCAGAACGGTCGATCGCCGATGACGGCGAGCACGGGCAGGTGCCAGACGATCCAGACCAGGCCACTGACGAGCGCCAAGGGCCAGAAGCCCCACGATGCGGCGCGCGTCACGAGCCACCCGCGCCAGCCGAACTCCTCGCCGATGGCGAAGATCGACTGCATGAGCAGTACCGGGACGACCCAGATGGTCGCGGCGGCGATCTGTTCGAGAGGGTTGAGCTGCCAGATCCCCGCCGTCAGGGCGATCGCGGTCTGGATCGCGGCGATCGCGGCGATGATGGCGATGCCGATCCCGATCCACCGGGCTGTGCCGCGCCAGCCCGTGGCGAAGGTCTGCCGGAACGTCCCGGGCCGTCGGACGAGCCACATGATGATCGCGGCGAGCAGGGGTGTGAGCTGCAGGAGCGGGGTGATCAGGTTGTTGACGTCTTCCGGGACCAACCGGAACACCATCGGCACGGACAGCGCGAAGCACAGTAGGACGGCGATCGCGAAGAACCACGTGACGTCGGCGGTGATCGAGCGGGAAGTTCTCGGGCGTGGGGAAGACGCAGTCATGATGACCTCGGTTCGTGTGGGGAACGGCCGCGGGCACCCCGCGCGTCTAGGACTCTAGGGAGAGGCGCCGGCCCGCCGGAACGCGGGAAACCAGCGGTTCGTTTCGGGGGATCCATAAATCCGCGCGGCCTCTCACGCTGCCCGGCGGGTCGGCGTGCTCGCTACCCTGGGCTCATGACCTACGCCGGTGACTCCTCGATCGATGCCCGCGTCCGTGAGGTCGTCGCGGACTTCGGGCGCCGCCAGACCCGTCTCTTCGTCACCTTCGCGCTCGTCGAGGGCGCTGTGCTCGCCGTCCTCGTCGCTGTGATCTACGGGTTCGGGCTGATCGATCCCGAGATCGGCATCTGGTACATCGTGGCGGTCGCACTGCTCGGCGGGTTCCTGTTGAGCATGTTCCTGGTGCGGTTGATGCAGGCCCGCACCCGGGCCATCGCGCAGGCCAAGGGCGAGAATCCGCTGTTCTGACCCGCCCCGGTACGCTGGAACCCATGCTCAACATGGCCGACGGCCTCCTCCGTCTCGGCGCGCTCGCCGAGGATCCGGTCGTCCGCACCCTCGCTGCGGCGTTCGCCGATGCCGGGTTCGATCTCGCGGTCGTCGGCGGACCGGTGCGCGATGCGCTGCTCGGTCGCGAGACGCACGACCTCGACTTCACCACGAACGCGTCGCCCGACGAGATCCTCAAGATCGTCAAGCCCATCGCGACGGCGCACTGGGACATCGGCCGTGCGTTCGGCACGATCGGCGCACGCGTGCAAGGCGAGCAGGTCGAGATCACGACCTACCGCGCCGACAGCTACGACGGCGTGACCCGCAAGCCCACCGTCGAGTTCGGAGACTCCATCGAGGGCGACCTCGTGCGCCGCGACTTCACGGTCAACGCGATGGCGCTGCAGGTCCCGTCCGTCAAGCTCGTGGATCCGACCGGCGGGGTCGAGGACCTCCTCGCCGGCATCCTGCGCACACCCGCCGATCCGCACGTCTCGTTCGGCGACGACCCGCTGCGGATGCTGCGCGCCGCGCGCTTCAGCGCTCAGCTCGGCTTCCGCGTCGACGACGACACCTTCGACGCGATCGCGCAGCTGCGGAAGACGATCGAGATCGTCAGCCCGGAGCGCATCCAGTCCGAGCTCGTGCGCCTCATGCAGACCGACGACCCGGTGCGCGGCATCCGCGTGCTGGTCGAGACCGACCTGATCGACGAGTTCCTGCCCGAGGTCAGTGCTCTGCGTCTCGAAGTCGACGAGCACCACCACCACAAGGACGTCTACGAGCATTCGCTCACCGTGCTCAAGCAGACGATCGAACTCGAGCACTCCCGGCATCCCGGTGCCGCACCCGACGTGCCCCTGCGCATCGCCGCCCTGCTGCACGACATCGGCAAGCCGCGCACCCGCAAGCTCGAAGACGGCGGCGTGGTGACGTTCCACCACCACGACATCGTCGGCTCGCGCATGGCGCGCAAGCGCCTGCAGGCACTGCGTTTCGACACCGAGACGACGGATGCCGTCGCCACCCTCATCGAGCTGCACCTGCGCTTCTTCGGCTACGCCGAGGGAACGTGGACGGATGCCGCGGTGCGCCGCTATGTGCGCGACGCCGGCGAGCGGCTCGAGCGGCTGCACATCCTCACCCGCGCCGACGTCACCACGCGCAACAAGCGCAAGGCCGGACGCCTCGCGAGCGCCTACGACGACATCGAGTCTCGGATCGCGGCGCTGCGCGAGCAGGAGGAGCTCGACTCCATCCGCCCCGAGCTCGACGGCAATCGCATCCAGAAGGTCCTGGGCATCAAGCCCGGCCGCGAGGTCGGCGAGGCCTATCGCTTCCTGCTCGATCTGCGGCTCGACGAGGGCGTGCTCGGAGCCGAGGTCGCGGAGCAGCGCTTGCGCGACTGGTGGGCCGCGCGCGCCTGACCTGCGCTCAGCGAAGCTCGGGCACGACGATCTCGACGAAATCGCTGACGAGCTCGAAGTCTCTGGGGTTGAGAGTGGCGATGCGGGCGCCGATCGCGGCCGCGTGCCCCGCAAGCATGATGTCCTTGCTCCGCGCATGGCGCGGCCTCTGCCGCGCGACGCGTGCCGCGAGCCGCGCACAGCTCTCGGCGGCAAAGGTGTCGAAAGGCAGCCACTCCGCCTCGAGGGTGTCTCGAAGCCATGCCATTCGTGTGGTGCGCTCACGGCTAAGCGCTTCGGTCGCCGCGGCCTCGATACCGAACAACAACTCGGAATATGTCACTGTGCTGAAGGCGAGCGCTTCGTCGGGAAGGCTGACCCTTTCCACGTCGATGAGCACTGACGTGTCAAGAAGCAGCATGCCGGTCCCAGGGATCGCGGAAGTCTTCGGCATCGTCGTCTGCACGGATGTCGGCGAGCCAGGCTTCAGCGTCGACGGGAGGTGGGGGGCTCTGAGCGATTCGCGCCATCAGCTCGTTCGCCGGCACAGACCATCGCGGTCGGATTCGTGCGGCGAGATGTTCCTCCGCACCGCTCGTGAGGTCCTCGCCCTTCGCGACGCGCATGAGCGCTTCGCGGGCTTCGGCCTCCATGGAGCGGGAGTTGCGCCGTGCGCGCTCTTTGAGCGCGGCCACCACCTCATCGCTCAGGTTCCGGATCGTCACCGTCGCCATGCTGCACCTCCTTGACAGCACAATGCTAGCAATCCGCACCAGCCCGGAGAAGAGCTTCAGCCCTGCTGGCCGAATCGTATTCCGGCCTATTCGAACGTGCTCAGCTGCCGTCGGCGGTCATCCTTCGCGTCGGCGTACGAGCTCGGACACGACGACACCGGTCCGGAACGCGGTCGTCTCCACGGGCTCGAACCGCTCGGGTCGGTAGGGGCGGTCGCCGAACAGCGGGATGCCGTCTCCGAACAGCAGCGGCTGCCGCTTGAGGACGAGTCGGTCGATCTCTTCGGCGAGCGTGGCGGCGAGCTCCCCGCCGCCGCAGAGCCAGATCGCGCCGCCCTCCTCCTGCTTGAGCCGCTGGACCACGGCCCGCGGATCTTCGGCCGTCACCTGGAGGTTCTCACCCTCCGCCGTGCGGGTGCGGCTGAAGACGATCTGCCGGAGGTGGCGATACGGACTCGGCACTCCGCCGATCGCGTAGGTGTTCCACCCCATCAGCACGGTGTCGAACTCGGTGCGCTCCTGATGGATGCCGAGAGCGGCGGCGGCATCCGTCGGGATGGTGTCGGCGAAGCGATCGTTGATCGCGTCCATGTGGTCGCCCTCGATGAGGAACGCGTCGAATTCGCCCTGCGGTCCGGCGATGAAGCCGTCGAGGCTGACGGCGACGTAGTACACGAGTTCTCGCATGATCTCTCCATTCACAACAGCTGTCGCAGTTGAAACTACAACGGATGTAGTGATTACGCAACCGGAGCTGATCTGCCCTGCCGCTGCCGCTCGAGCAGCATCGTCAACCCCCTCGACGCGCGTGAGGGGTGCGCGTACGTTCGCCGGATGATGAGCGATCAGCGGAATCAGAAGGAGAACCCGGATGCGGTCGAAGCGGCCGAGGTGCCGGCAGGTGGCACTCCTGACGACGTCCAGGAGCTTCTCGACGAGGAGACGACGGACGAGAACGGGAAACCCCTCGAGAACCCGTCGGGAGGCTAGATCATGAACACGAACGATGCCGCACGGCAGCCTGGCGAGGCAGCATCGGATGCATCCGCCTCAAGCGGAGGAGCGGAATCCCCGGAAGAGGGCGCTGCGGCCGAAGAGGCGGCGGAGGAAGCCGTCGTCGAAGGCGAGAGTCAGGACTGAACGGAACGCCTCGCGCGCACCCCGTCGGACGCACTCAGCGCCAGGGATCGAGGCCGTGCTTGCCGATCGTCGACCCGGCTTCGAGTCGGGCGAGCACCGCGGGGCCCTCGTCGAGCGCGTGCATCTGCGCGGAGCCGGGGGTGTAGACGCCCTGCGCGATGAGATCGTCGAGCTCCGTGAGCAGATCGCGGTACGCGGCGGGCGCCGCGGCTGCCAGCGCGCCGATGTGCAGGCCGCGCAGCTGTGCGTGATGCTCGAAGATCAGCTCCTGCGTCGACACACGGGCGGGGCCCGAGGCGGAGCCGAAGATCACCACTCGTCCGGTGAAGGGCTTCGCGACCGCCAGGCTGACGCCGAGAGTCGCCTGTCCGACGGATTCGAGCACGAGGTCGACGGGTCCGACCGCGTGGAGCACCGTCTCCCCGAGATCGGGCCGTCGGCTGTCGAGGATCACGTCGGCTCCCAGCGTCCGGAGCACATCGTGCTTCGCGGATGCCGCGGATGCCACGACGCGCGCACCGTGGTGGCGGGCGAGACGGACCGCGGCCTGACCGACGCCACCCGCCGCAGCGTGGATGAGGACCGTCTCTCCCCGTTCGAGACCGCCCACGGTGCGCAACGCGGCGGACGCGGTCGCCCAGTTGAGGATCATGCCGAGGGTCTGCGCGTCGCTCCAGTCCGCGGGTACCCTGATCGATTCCGCCGCCGTCGCCACCGCGTACTCGGCGAAAGCACCCGGCCCGCTCCCGATGATGCGCGTGCCGAGAGGCAGCGGGTCTGCGACGCGAGGGCCGATCTCGACGATCTCCCCCACCGCCTCGAAGCCCGCGCGATACGGCGCCTGCGGACCGCCGCCGTAGAGCCCACGGGTCTGCGAGACGTCGGCGAAGTTCACGCCCGCGGCGCCGACCCGGATCAGATACTCACCCGGCGCGGGTCGGGGTCGGGGCACCCGCATGAGGATCAGGTCCTCGGGACCGTCGAGTGTCTGCTGAACGAGGGCACGCATGTCGGTGTGAGTGTCGCGCATGCCGCGAATCTACGAGCCTGCCACCAGTGGCAAGGTCAACCCCCGTCGACCCGGCTCTCCAACTCGTCGAGGTAGGCATCGAGAGCGTCCTCCTGCTCCCGAAGCGCGGCGATGCGCACGGAGAGGCGATCGCGATAGCGCTGCACGTCGCGCAGCAGCTCCTCGTCGGTGACGTGCTGCCCCTGCGTCTCCTGCAGCACCCGTCGGATGAGTCGCACGGGCAGGCCGGAGTCGAGCAAAGAGCGGATCGTGAGCACGCGATCCACGGTCCCTGCACAGTAGTCGCGGTATCCGCCCTCCGTGCGACCGGGCACGATCAGGCCCTGGTCCTCGTAGTACCGCAGCGATCGCGCGCTGGTGCCGCTGATCGACGCGGCCTCGGAGATCCTCATTCCTCGACCGCCCGTGCGGCCGGCACGCGGAGCGCGGGGAGCAGCACGAAGTCGACGAGCTCCGCGACCGCTTCGGCCTCGAGGGAGCGCTGACGGAGCATCACGCTGCCGAAGGCCGCGGTGGGCACGATGCCGGCGACGAGCGCCACCGGCACGTCGGCGGGAACCGTGCCGCGCTCGATCCACCGCTCGATCACGGCGACCAGTGCGGCCACCGGAGGCTCGCCGATGGTCCGGTATGCCACGTCACGCAGCTCCGGGTCGCGTCCGATCTCGCTCAGCAGGCTCGCGAGCACGTGTCCCGAGCGCTCGTCCGATCGGGCGAAGTGCATCGCGGCGGCGATCAGATCCCCGCGCAGGGTTCCGGTGTCGGGGGTCTCGGTCGTGATGTGCAGGGCGCGCACGGCGGCCACGACGAGATCGACCTTCGAGCTCCACCGTCGGTAGATCGCCGACTTGCCGCACTGGGCCCGCTGAGCGACGCCGGCGATCGTCGTTCCCGCATATCCGCTCTCGACCAGCAGATCCTGCGTGGCGAGGAGGATGCCGCGCTCGACTTCGGGATCGCGCGGACGACCCGATGCTCTCGACTCTTCGCCACTGTCCATGAGCACCCATTGTACATTCCGGGACCGGCTGGTACCGTAATGCAATAACGGGACCGTTGAGAACCGTAATACCTCCTCGGTCCATCTTCACCGACCAAGGAGCACGCCATGACCGCATCACCCACCGCCGAGCGCGTCGCATCGCGACCCCGGCTCCGTACCGCCGTCATCCTCATCACCGCCGTGATCGTCGCCGTCGCCGTGAACGCGGCCATCGCCGCCGTCGCGATCGCGGCGGGCGCACCATCGACCTACGGCCCGCTCACCCTTCCCGCCTACGGCCTCTTCACGACTCTCGGTGTCGCTGCCGGGTGGGCGGGATGGGTGCTCGTCCACCGCCGCGCCCGCGATCCACGACGCACGCTCCGAGTCCTGGTGCCGGTCCTGACGGTGCTGTCGTTCGTGCCAGACGCGCTGCTCCTCGCCTTCGGGTTCATCCCCGGCACCACCACGTCCGCGGTGGTCGCCCTGATGCTGATGCATGTGGTCGTCGTCGCCGTAGCCGTGCCGGCCTCTGCGCTCGCGATGCGGATGCCGGCGCGCACCGTCTGACCCGTGTGCACACCCTCGGGAGGTACGTTGGAGACTCCGCGCGCGGCCGTCGCGCGGGGAGCTCGACGGAGGGGAACCCGGACATGCGCACATTGGTGATCGGCGCGACAGGCAGCATCGGCGGCGTCGTCGCGTCCACTCTCGAGAACCGTGGGCATGAGGTCATCCGAGCCTCGCGGAGCTCCGACCCCTCGGTCGATGTCACCGACCCGGCATCCGTCCGTGAGCTCTTCGCCGCCGTCGGCGACCTCGACGCCGTGGTGGTCGCGGTCGGTTCCGTCGGCTTCAAGCCGCTCACCGAACTCACGCGCGACGACTTTCTCGCCGCGTTCACGAAGAAGACCCTCGCGCAGATCGACGTCCTCTCGCAGGCCCTCGCGCACGTGCGCGACGGCGGGTCGATCACGCTGACGAGCGGCGTGCTGGCCCGCGAGCCGATCGCGACCGGGGCAGCCGCGGCGATGGCGAACGGGGCCCTCGAGTCGTTCGTGCTCACGGCGGCCGCCGAGGCGCCGCGCGGCATCCGCATCAACGCCGTCTCGCCCGACGTGCTCGCGAACTCGCCCGGCTATCACGCCGCCTTCCCCGGACACCGCCCCGTGACGGACGACGAGGTGGGTACCGCCTATGTGCGCGCCGTCGAGGGCGTCATCAACGGCCGGGTCCTCGCCGTCTGACGGAAGGATCACGGGCGCACATCGTGCAGGGCGACGGCTCCGAGGCAGGGCACGGCGACGAGGTCTCCTTCGCGCAGATCCCCCGGAAGCATCGCGACCGGATGCGGCCACGACGCATCGCCGACGTCGCCGGGGATGAGCTCGATGCGCGCGCTCCTGCTGCACGAGGCGCGTCCGATGAGCCGGCATTCGCTCCACTGCGCGGTGACGCCCTCGAACCTGCAGTCGGTCAGGGCGATCCTCTTGTCCTCCTGGGTGTCCACGCGCAGCGTGATGCGGAAGACCAGCACGGTCACGTCGGTCCCGCCGGTGAGTGCGCGCTCGCGCGGTCGCCCCGGACGAGGAAGGTCCCCGGTGAGCACGGCAGGGGTGCCGCTGACCTCGGCGAGCCTGATGAGCGAGACGCCCGCGACGACGACGTCGGAGACGGTCGCCTGGGTGTGCACCGGCCAGGAGTCGACGGCGAGCGGGGACGGGATGCTCAATCGCATCGTGGGCAGGATCTCGGTGAGAGTCATGTCTCTGTCTTAGGTGCGGGACGACGCACGGGGAACGCCTCCACACGGAACCCATGCGGCCTTCCTGCGAACCGTCATCGGGTCACCGCGGGTAGGCTCGGCTCCGTGATCACTTCGCCGCAGACCCCGCCGTCGGGCTGACCGTGGAGATCATCGACAGCATCGGCGTGGTGGGTGAGGTCATCGGCTGGGTCGGCCTCATTGTCGGCCTCCCGCTGCTCCTGATCGCTCTGCTGACGCGCAGCATCCAAGGCGGCCACACCCGCATCAGGATCACCGTCCTCGAGGACCTCGAGGATCGGCCGATGGCGCTCTGGTCGGCGGGCGACCGCACGTACACGAGAGCGCTGACGCCCTCGGAGACACGCCACCTCGCCGACACCGCGGAGCCGTTCGGCTACGTCGCCGACCGCGATCCCGAGCGTCTGCGCCTCGAAGCCCGGTCCCCCTTCGAGCGGGCCTGCATGACGATCTCGTTCGTGATGCTCGGAGCGGCCGTCATCGGCTTCGCCGCATCGTTCCTTCCCGTCTTCTGGAACTAGGTCGAGCGCCGCAGCGTCGGCCCGACGACAGCGGCCGAGTCCGGCAGCAGCAGCAGCGTTCCGGCATCCGCCACGACCGGTGCGGTCGAGATCAGCACCGCGGCATCCGCCGCGAGTCCGAACTCCGCCGACCCGCTCGAGAGATTGACCAGCACCGCGAGCCCACCGCGGTCGATCCGGTACACGCGATGCGCAGGGGAGCCGTCGGACTCCTGCACGGACACTTCGGTGCGTGACGCATCGGGATCCGTCAGCTCCGGGCGCTCCCGCCGCAGCGCCGCGAGCTCCCGATACAGGGCGAGCAGCCGCGCGTGGGCGGGTTCCGCGAGCTCGCGCCACTCGAGGTGCGAGCGCTCGAACGTCGCCGGGTCCTGCGGGTCGGGCACGGCATCCGTGTCCCAGTCCATCTTCGCGAACTCGGCCTTGCGCCCCTCCGACACGGCGCGGCCGAGCTCGGGCTCGGGATGCGAGGTGAAGAACTGCCAGGGCGTCGAGGCGCCCCATTCCTCGCCCATGAACAGCATGGGTGTGCCGGGCGCGGTCAGGGTGAGCACCGCGGCGACCGCGAGCCGCTCGGCCGAGAGCGTCGCGGACAGGCGGTCGCCCGCAGCGCGATTGCCGATCTGGTCGTGATCCTGCGCGAACGTGACCAGACGCCAGGACGGGACCTCCCGCGGTATCGGCGAGCCGTGCGGGCGCCCGCGGAACGACGAGAAGGTGCCGTCGTGGAAGAACCCACCCTCCGAGACCTTGGCGACGGCATCCTCCGCGGCGAAGTCGGCGTAGTACCCGGCGGTCTCTCCCGTGAGGGCGACGTGCACGGCGTGATGCCAGTCGTCGGACCACTGGGCCGTGAGTCCGTAGCCGCCGGCCTCTCGAGGAAGGATCAGGGTCGGGTCGTTCAGATCCGACTCCGCGATGAGGCTGAGCGGACGATCGAGCTGCGTCGAGAGAGCGTCGACGCGCTCCGCGAGCTCGCGCAGGATGTGCACCGGCTGCTCGTCGTGCAGGGCGTGCACGGCATCCAGCCGCAGACCGTCGACGTGGAGGTCGCGCAGCCACATCAGCGCGTTGTCGACGATGTACTCGCGCACGGCCCGCTCGTCGAGATCGACCGAGTCGCCCCAGCCGGTGTCGTCGCCCGACCGGAGATACGGACCGAACTCGGGCAGGTAGTTCCCGCTCGGGCCCAGATGGTTGTAGACCACGTCCTGGATCACCGCGAGTCCGCACGCATGCGCCGCATCCACGAACCGCTGGTACGCCCGCGGACCGCCGTACCCCTCGTGCACCGCGTACCAGAGCACGCCGTCGTAGCCCCAGTTCCAGACGCCGTTGAAGGCGTTGACCGGCAGCAGCTCCACGTGCGTCACGCCGAGGTCGACGAGGTGACCGAGGCGTCCGATCGCCGCGTCGAGCGTGCCCTCCGACGTGAAGGTGCCGAGATGCAGCTCGTAGATCAGTCCGCCCGCGAGCTGCCGACCGGTCCACGCGTGATCCGTCCAGGCGAAGTCCGCCGGGTCGAATGCCGCTGACGGGCCGTGCACCCCCTCGGGTTGCCGTCGCGAACGCGGATCGGGGCGCAGCTGCTCGCCGTCGTCGATCAGGAAGCCGTATCGGTCGCCGTCGGCGAGAGCGAGATCGATGCCCCACCAGCCCTCCGCCCGGGCATCCAGCTCCCGCTCCTCGATCGTCGCGCCGTCGCCGTCGAGCAGCCGCACCCGCATCCGTCGTGCGCGCGGAGCCCAGACCTCGATCACCGTGCGAGTCCGATCACCGGGCGTCCTCGATCAACGCCACCGGGTACGTCGCCAGGAGGTCTGCGAGACGTACGGGTCCCCGCTCGATCCGTCGCCCGGTCAGTACGTCCGTCCCCGGGACGTCGGCGCGCATCAGGACGGTGTCGCCCCAGCCGCCGCGCCGGGCCAGCCCGACCGGGAGGCGCGTCGCCACCGCGGTCACACCTCCGCGATGGACGGCGACGCCGTGCTCGGCGGCGGCGCCCTCGATCACCGCGGAGCGATAGACGCGGAAGAGCTCGGGGTTGTCGCGACGCAGGCGCAGGGCGCGCGACGTGACGAGCAGCTTCGCCCTGCCCGAGTCGTCGACCGGAGGAAGGATGCCGCGCGCCGCGTCAGCGTCGACCTCCTTCAGCAGTCGTGCCCGAGCGGCGAAGTCGACCGCGCGGCGGTTGTCCGGGTCGACGAGCGACAGGTCCCACAGCTCGCTGCCCTGGTAGACGTCGGGGACCCCGGGGCCGGTGAGCTGCAGCAGCTTGGCGGACAGCGAGTTCGAGCGCCCGGCATCCGTGATCTCGGCGACGAAGCGGTCGAGGATGCCGCGGGCGTCGCCCTCGACCGACCGCGCGATCACAGCGAGACCTTCCTCGAAGGCGGCATCCGGATGCTGCCATGCGGTCGACTCCGACGCCTCGCGCGCGGCCTTCGTGGCGTACTCCAGGAGCCGCTCCGACGAGAGCGGCCAGGCGCCGACGGCGGCCTGCCAGATCAGGGCGTCGAGCGGACCATGCCCGGTGCCGGCGACCTCGCGGAGCTCGTCGAGCACCTCGGCCCAGCGCTCGGGGATCTCGGACAGCACCGTGAGCCTGGCCCGCACATCCTCCGAGCGCTTCGTGTCGTGCGTCGAGAGCGTCGTCATCGAATGCGGCCACGCGGCCAGACGAGCCGCCTGCGCCTCGTGGAAGTCGTCGACCGACAGCGCGGTGATCGACGGATCGGCACCGACCTCGGTCAGCGTCCCCAGACGCGTGCACCGGTAGAAGGCCGTGTCCTCCACTCCCTTCGCCATGACCGCCCCGCTCGTCTGCGGGAAGCGCTGCGCGACCTCCAGCGACGGATCCGCGAGCAGCGGCTCCAGCTCGTCGAACGCCTCCGCGAGATCCGGGCGCCGCCGTCGGGCCTCCGCGAACGCATGCTGCAGGTGCGCGATGCCGTCGGGCAGGTACGAGCGGTAGACCGGGAAGCAGGCGAGCAGCTCGGCGAGAGCATCCTCCGCGTGCACGACGCCGTGCGGGAGCGTGCGGACCAGGCGATGCACCTCCGAAGCGAGCAGCTCGTCGGCGATCATCCGCTTGGTGGTGTGGATGAGGTCCGGCCACGGCTGCGCCTCGGGCAAACCGGTCTCCGCGCGGAGGCGTGCATCGAGCCGATCGAGCGCCTCGACCCCGTCGCGGTCGACGAGCACCCGGTCGAGCTCCGCGAGCGCGTCGTACCCGGTGGTCCCGTCGGTGCGCCACCAGGACGGCAGGGGCTCGCCCGGCTCGAGGATCTTCTCGACCAGCGTGTACACCCCGCCCGTGGCATCCGCCAGCTGCTCGAGGTAGCCACCCGGATCCGCCAGTCCGTCGGGGTGATCCACGCGGATGCCGTCGGCGAGGCCGTCGCGCACCCACCGCACGATCTCCCGGTGGGACTCCGCGAACACGTCGGGCAGCTCCACCCGGATGGCGGCGAGCTCGACCACCGCGAAGAAGCGCCGGTAGTTGAGCGCGGTGTTCTGGTCCTGCCAGAACCGCAGCTCGTAGTGCTGGGCGGCGAGGAGCGCGGGGAGGTCGTCGGCGTGCTCTCCCGACCCCGGGGCCAGCGGCAGCACGTGGTCGTAGTACGTCAGGGTGCCGTCCGGTGCGTCGTCGGCGGGGGAGGCGTCGACCACGAGCTCGCCGTTCGCGACGACTTCGTCGGGCGCGGCGCCCAGGATCGGCAGGAGCAGCCTCCCGCCTCCGGCCGGCCAGTCGATGTCGAACGCGACCGCGTGCCGCGATGCGCGTCCGAGTCGCAGCACATCCCACCACCAGCTGTTCAGCCGCGGCTTCGCGACGCCGACGTGGTTCGGCACGATGTCGACCAGGATGCCGAGCCCGGCGGCGCGGGCGGCGGCAGCGAAGCGCTCCAGCCCCTCGGCCCCGCCGCGATCGGGGTCGACGCGGGAGTGGTCGACGACGTCGTACCCGTGGTTCGAGCCCGGCACCGCGGCGAGGAGCGGCGACAGATATGCCCAGCCCGCGCCGAGATCGGCGAGGTACTCGGTGACGGCGGCCGCATCGTCGAGCGGGAACCGATCACTGATCTGCAGTCGATACGTCGAGAGGGGCCGCTGTGTCATGAGGTCGCCTGCTCCGCTCTCGGCGCGGGTGCCACGCCGTCCGCCTGATCGTTCTGCATCCGGAGGGACGCGTCCACCGAGTCGTCCGTCGACGGCTCCGGACCGTCGACCTCCTGCAGCACGAGGAGCGCCTTCGCCTCGATCGTCAGCTGCGTGCCGGCCGCATGGTCCGATCCGTCGGCCATCTCGCCGGCCGTGTCGACGGCCACGTGCCAGTGCTCGCCGTGGCGCTCGTCCGGGAGCACGATGTCGACGGGCTCGTCGCCGCTGTTGAAGTAGACGATGAAGTTGACGTCGGTGACCGCCCGGCCGCGCAGATCCTTCTCGCGGATGCCCTGGCCGTTGAGGAACATGCCCACCAGGCGGCCGAAGCCGGAGTCCCAGTCGGCGGGCGCCATCGGGCTGCCGTCGGGACGCAGCCAGACCACGTCGGCGATGCGCTCGTCGTCGAGTTCCACCGGACGGCCGTTGAAGAACCGGCTGCGCCGGAACGTCGGATGCCGGCGGCGGAGGCGGGCGACGGCGGCCGTGAACTCGACGAGAGGAAGATCGGCCGACTCCCAGTCGATCCAGGTCGTCTCGTTGTCCTGGGCGTAGCCGTTGTTGTTGCCCCGCTGGGTGCGTCCGAGCTCGTCGCCGTGCGAGATCATCGGCACGCCCTGGGACAGCAGCAGCGTGGCGAGGAAGTTGCGCTGCTGGCGGGCCCGTCGACGGTTCACGGCCTCGTCGTCCGTCGGACCCTCGACGCCCATGTTGTCGGAGCGGTTGTGGCTCTCGCCGTCGTTGTTGCTCTCGCCGTTGGCCTCGTTGTGCTTCTCGTTGTAGGAGACGAGGTCGCGCAGGGTGAAGCCGTCGTGCGCGGTGACGAAGTTGATCGACGCGACCGGGCGGCGCCCCGAGTGCTCGTAGAGGTCGGCCGAACCGGTCAGGCGCGACGCGAACTCGCCGAGAGCCTGTGGCTCTCCGCGCCAGAAGTCCCGGACCGTGTCGCGGTACTTGCCGTTCCACTCCGTCCACTGGGGCGGGAAGTTGCCGACCTGGTATCCGCCGGGGCCGACGTCCCACGGCTCCGCGATGAGCTTGACCTGCGAGACCACCGGATCCTGCTGCACGAGCTCGAAGAACGTCGACAGGCGGTCCACGTCGTAGAACTCGCGCGCCAGCGTCGACGCGAGGTCGAAGCGGAAGCCGTCGACGTGCATCTCCGTCACCCAGTAGCGGAGCGAGTCCATCAGGAGCTGCAGTGCGTGCGGGCTGCCCGCGTTGAGGCTGTTCCCCGTGCCCGTGTAGTCCGTGTAATAGCGCTTGTCCTTCTCGAGGCGGTAGTACGCCTCGTTGTCGATGCCGCGCATCGAGAGGGTCGGACCCAGGTGGTTGCCCTCGGCCGTGTGGTTGTAGACGACGTCGAGGATGACCTCGATCCCGGCGGCATGCAGGGCGCGGACCATGGCCCGGAACTCCTGCACCTGCTGCCCGTGCTCGCCGCTGGACGAGTAGCCGCTGTGCGGTGCGAAGAAGCCGAGCGTGTTGTAGCCCCAGTAGTTCGACAGTCCCTTGTCCTCGAGGACCGAGTCGTCGACGAACTGATGCACCGGCATGAGCTCGAGAGCGGTCACTCCGAGGCGGCCGAGGTGCTCGATGACTGCGGGGTGCGCGATGCCGGCGTAGGTGCCGCGGAGCTCCTCCGGCACGTCGGGGTGTCGGACCGTCAGCCCCTTGACGTGCGCCTCGTAGATGACGGTCTGCGCGTAGGGCGTCTTCGGCAGGCGGTCGCCGGCCCACTCGAAGAACGGGTTGATGACGACGCCCTTCACCATGGATGCCGCCGAGTCGTCGTCATTCCGGGAATCGGGGTCGCCGAAGTCGTATCCGAAGGGGGCCTGTCCCCATTCGATCCGGCCGGAGACGGCCTTGGCGTACGGGTCGAGGAGGAGCTTGTTCGGGTTGAAGCGCTTGCCCTCGGCGGGGGCGAAGGGACCGTGCACCCGGTACCCGTAGAGCTGCCCCGGCTGCACCGAGGGGAGGTAGCCGTGCCAGACGAAGGCGTCGACCTCGGTGAGCGTCACACGCTGCTCGCCGCCGTCGTCGTCGAAGAGGCACAGCTCCACTTTCTCCGCGCCCTCGCTGAACAGCGCGAAGTTCGTTCCCTGTCCGTCGAAGGTCGCTCCGAGGGGGTATGCCGATCCAGGCCAGATCTCGTGACTCATGGGGCGAGCTTAGGCCGCCGCGACGTGGCGGCCCGCTCTGCGACGATCTGCACCGCGCGGTCGAAGTCGAGAACCTGCGCGATCTCCTCTGCCAGCGCATAGGGGTGGCCCAGGTAGCAGACGAAGACGGGGGAGACGACCTCGACGTAGCCGATGGGGCCGTCCTGGCTCACGACGTAGCGGTCGAAGTCGAACAGCTCGGCCGTGGGCGTCGCCGGGCGCTGCTGCTCATTCGACGGGACCGGCTCGTGCGCGGCGCGCACTTCGGAGCCGGAGGGGACGGGGGTTCTGACGGACATGAGACCTCCTGACTCGGGATGTTCCTCACGGTAGAAGGGCTCGGCGATTCTGAGAACGGCATTGCCAGGAGGCCGGGAACCCGCTACGGACACACCGATATACCGGTTTCGCCCGCGGCATCCGGCTCCTACACTGAGGAAAACGCACCATCTTCGACGATCGGAGAACGCTGTGTCTGCACCGTGGCAGGTCTCGCGCGACGCGCTGCCCCACGCATCGCGGCTGCTCATCGAGCGCGCTCACGAGGAGATGCTGGCGGGGAACCTCGACGATCGCCGCCTGCAGGAGGTGCGCCCCCTCGTACGGGAGTCGTGGGAGAGATCCTGGCGGGGGAGGGTGGGGCCGGAAGGCCCGCCGCCTCTCGACCTGCACACCGAGGAGCTCGAGGACTATCGGCTCGCGCATCCGCTCGCCTCGGCGATGGACATGATCCGCGCCCTGCTGCTGCCGGACACCGAGGAGGACTCGGGCGTCATCATCGCGATCGGCGACAAGGCGGGACGGCTGCTCTGGATCGAGGGAGACCGGCAGCTGCGGTCGCTCACCGACGACATGGGGTTCGTGGCGGGAGCGAACTGGTCGGAGGATGCCGTCGGCACGAGCGCCCCCGGAACCGCGCTCGCGCTCGGGCAGTCGGTGCAGATCCGCGGAGCCGAGCACTACAACCGCCTCGTGCATCCGTGGTCGTGCACGGCCGCTCCGGTGCGCGACCCCGAGACGCAGCGCGTGCTCGGCGTGATCGACATCACGGGCGGCTCCGAGGTCGTGTCCCCGCAGGCGCGCCTGCTCGTCGACGCCACGGCGCGCGCCGTCGAGTCCGAGCTGATGGTCACGCGCCTCCGGGAGCGCAGCGAGACCGCCCGGCAGCGTCCGACGCCGGTGAGAGCCCGCACGCTGAAGACCGCCAGGGCGACGCTGCACGTGCTGGGCAGGGATCGCGCACGGCTGGAGACCGAATCCGAGCACGACGAGTCGATGATCGAGCTCAGCGCCCGGCACGCGGCCATCCTGCTCATGCTCGCCGTGCACCGCCAGGGCCTCTCCGCCGAGCGGCTCTGCGAGCTGGTGTACGGCCCCGGCGTCTCTCCTGACACCCTGCGACCCGAGATGGTGCGCCTGCGCAAGGTGCTCGAGCGCACGGCCCCCGATCTGGTGCCGGAGTCGCGGCCGTATCGACTGCCGGTGGCGCTCGAGACCGACGCGCACGACGTGCTCTCGCTGCTCGACCGCGGCGCGCACCGGGTCGCGCTCACCGCGTATCGCGGTCCCGTGCTCCCCGAGTCGACGTCGCCCGGCGTGGAGGAGTTCCGCGAGTCCGTTCGCGGCGCGCTCCGCGAGGTCATGCTCTCGGAGGCCAGCCTCGACGTGCTGCTGGCCTACGCCGAGATCCCCGAAGGGCAGGGCGACGCCGAGGCGCTGCGGCTCGCGCTCGAGATGCTCCCGGCGCGCTCGCCGAAGCGCGCAGCGCTGGTCGCCCGGATCGAGCGCCTCGACCGCGGCTGACCGCGGTCGGGGCCTCGCGGTCTCAGCCCTGGTCGAGCACTTCGCGGAGCCTGACGGCGAAGGCCTCGGGCTGACCGGCGTAGCCGAACTCGCCGCCCAGGAAGCCGCCGTGGTGGCTCGGGAAGACCGTCGCCTCCTGGCCGAGCTGCTCCGCCAACGCGATCGCGGTGCGGCCGGTGTAGACCTTCTTCGACTCCTCGCCCACCGCGATGACGACCCGGGTCGGCGACGCCTTCAGCGCCTCGATGTCCGGCTCGTACAGGCACACCGCCCAGGATCGCTTCGACAGCAGCGGATCCTCTCTGGTGCCGTCGTCCTCGGTCGGCATCCCGAACGCCGCCGGGTCCGGTGCCGGCTGCGCGAAGTACTCGTCCGTGACCTCGCCCTCCCACGAGGTCATCGCGATGAACGCGGCCATCCCGGCTCCCCAGCCCTTGTCCTGATAGACCTGGGTGTACGCCGCGCGCGCTCGCTGGACGGCTTCGGCATCCGGCAGCACGCTGTCGATCGGCGGTTCGTGGGCGACCAGGGTCACGACATCGTGCGGGTACGCCGTGACGAGTGCCAGGGCGGCCACCGCCCCGCCGCTGCTCGCGAACAGGTCAACGGGGCCGGCACCGAGCGCCTCGATGAGAGCGTGGAGGTCCTCGGCCTGGGTCTCGGGCTCGTTCGTCACCCCGCCGTCCTTGCGGATGCTCCGGCCCAGACCACGAGGATCGTAGGTGATGACCGTCCGGTCCTCGAACAGCCTCACCTGGTCGCGGAAGCCGCTCGCGTCCATGGGCTGGCCGATCATCAGCAGCGGGGGATGAGCGTCTGTCGCCGGGAGAGGGCCGTGGACGTCGTAGACCAGGTCGACATCCGGGAGATCGAGCGTGTGCTGCGTCATTGAGGGCCTCCTCCATCGCGGGCGATCTCCCAGGATGCTATGTCGTCGGAGCAGCGGCGCACCAGGGCCCCTGCCGGAGTCGGAGGGCACTGCAACCCCCTGCAACGTTGCGCACCGGGGTGCAACGTCCTGCGACGTAGCTTCGTGACAACAGCCGCCGCACCGAAGCGCGGCCCGTCGAAGGAGTCACGATGACCATCGTCGAAGAAGACGTGTCCACCGCCTACGCGGCCCCGGGACGACCGGGCGCCCTCGCGAACTACCGTGCCCGCTACGGCCACTACATCGGCGGCGAGTTCGTCGATCCCGTCAAGGGCCAGTACTTCGAGAACGTCAGCCCGGTCAACGGCAAGCCCTTCACCGAGGTCGGCCGCGGCACGAGCGAGGACATCGACCGCGCGGTCGATGTCGCCTGGAAGGCGTTCGCGAGCTGGGGCAAGACCAGCCCGGCCGAGCGCTCCGTGATCCTGAACAGGATCGCCGACCGCATCGAGCAGCACCTCGAGGAGATCGCCGTCGCCGAGACCTGGGAGAACGGCAAGCCGGTGCGCGAGACCCTCGCCGCCGACATCCCGCTCGCGGTCGATCACTTCCGCTACTTCGCCGGAGTGCTGCGGGCGCAGGAGGGGGGCATCAGCCAGCTCGACGAGAACACCGTGGCGTACCACTTCCACGAGCCGCTCGGCGTGGTCGGCCAGATCATCCCCTGGAACTTCCCGATCCTCATGGCGGTGTGGAAGCTCGCGCCCGCGCTCGCCGCGGGCAACTGCGTCGTCATCAAGCCGGCCGAGCAGACTCCGGCATCCCTCCTCTTCCTCTTCGACATCATCGGCGACCTGCTTCCGGCCGGCGTCGTGAACATCGTCAACGGGTTCGGGATCGAGGCGGGCGCCCCGCTCGCGCAGCACAAGCGCATCCGCAAGGTCGCCTTCACCGGCGAGACCACCACCGGCCGCCTGATCATGCAGTACGCCTCGCAGAACCTCATCCCGGTGACGCTCGAACTCGGAGGCAAGAGCCCGAACGTCTTCTTCGAAGACGTCGCGCGCTCGACCGCCGACCCCTTCTACGACAAGGCGCTCGAGGGGTTCACGATGTTCGCGCTGAACCAGGGCGAGGTCTGCACCTGCCCGTCACGCGCGCTCATCCAGCGGTCGATCTACGACGGCTTCCTCTCCGACGGCCTGGAGCGGGTGAAGAAGGTCGTGCAGGGCAACCCGCTGGACCCGGCGACGATGATCGGCGCGCAGGCGTCGAACGACCAGCTGGAGAAGATCCTCAGCTACATCGACATCGGGAAGCAGGGCGGCGCGCGTCTGCTCACCGGCGGCGAGCGGGTCGATCTCGGCGGCGATCTCAGCGAGGGCTACTACGTCGCGCCGACCGTGTTCGAGGGCACGAACGACATGCGCATCTTCCAGGAGGAGATCTTCGGGCCCGTGCTGTCGGTCACCTCGTTCGACGACTTCGACGATGCGATCTCGATCGCCAACGACACCCTCTACGGTCTGGGCGCCGGTGTCTGGAGCCGCAACGGAGACACCGCCTATCGCGCCGGCCGCGCGATCGAGGCGGGCCGCGTCTGGACGAACACCTACCACCAGTACCCGGCGCACGCCGCGTTCGGCGGATACAAGCAGTCGGGCGTGGGACGCGAGAACCACAAGATGATGCTCGACCACTACCAGCAGACGAAGAACCTCCTCGTCTCGTACGCGGAAGGCCCGATGGGCTTCTTCTGAGCTCGATCCGATGGGCCGCTGAGCGAGCGGGGCGTTTCGTCTCGCTCCGCTCGCTCAACGACCGACCTCGAAAGGCACGGACATGGTCACCATCGGCACGTACCAGCGGGTGGACGTGACGGATGCCGCGGCATCCCTCGTGCGCGAGCTCAGCGCGCAGCACGGTCCGCTGATGTTCCATCAGTCCGGCGGATGCTGCGACGGCTCGTCGCCCATGTGCTACCCCGTCGGCATGTTCATCACGGGACCGGGCGACGTCCTCCTCGGTGCCCTCGACGTCGGACTCGAGGGCCCGGTCGAAGTGTTCATGTCGGGGTCGCAGTTCGAGTACTGGAAGTACACGCACCTGACGATCGATGTGGTGCCCGGACGCGGTGCCGGCTTCAGCGTCGAGGGGCCCACGGGCATGCGGTTCCTCATCCGATCGCGCATGCTGAACGAGGCGGAGCTGGAGTACTTCGGCCTCACCCCCTGATGCCGGAAGAGACACGCGTGATCCGCAGACCGCATGCGGGTGCATGGACGCAACCCGTTGCAACCTGCCCCGGTATACCATTCACGTATGCGCCGAGCAGCGTCAGTCCCCAGCTGACCGCGGGCGCGGACGGCGCAAGCCGTCATGCGGAGGGAGAGTCGATCTTCTTTCGATCCCGAGGGGGGATGGGGTGGGAGTTCGGTCCCCAGCCGACACCCACCCCCACACTCCCCCTCCGTGTCTCCGGTGCGTCCGGCCGCCTCAGTTCAGCCGGCTCCAGAACCAGAAGAGGGCGAACCCGATCACGACCACGATCGGCAGCCATGTCGTGCTGCGCTTCAGCCGGCGCCCCTGCGGCGCGACGCCCGGCGGAGGCGTGAGCAGACCGACCGGCGGGGCGAACGGCAGCGGCGCGCTCATCGCCGGAGAAGGGACGGATGCCGTCGCCGCGACGGCACCCGCGCTCTCGGCGAGCAGGCGCTCGTCACGCCACCGCGCCCACTGATCGAACTTCGTCAGCAGCGCGCCGACCGCACCGAACAACCACGCCCAGGTGGGGGGGTCGAGCGTCGACACCTTGCGCTGCGTGTAGAGGAACAGCCAGTCGTCCACGATCTCGACATCGAGCTGGGCGGCGTTGTCGATGAACCTCGCCATGATGTCGGGCGTGAACAGATAGAGCGCGTCGCGCTCGTACCCCGTGGGGCAGTACAGCGTGAAATACCGGTCGAAGTCGCCCTCGAGCGATAGGCGCTGCTCCTTCTGGAACGACGCGGGCAGGTTCGATCCGAAGCTGTTGTTGCCGTTCGCGTCGAGCACGATGTTCGGCAGCGGCACGTCGAGCTTCACGGCCACGTATCCCCAGCGATAGGTCGTCGAGTTCTTCCCCGACTGCACCGTGTACTGGTAGTTGCCGAACTCGACGAAACGGGGGTGCGTGCCGCGGACGAGGTCGGTCGACTGACGGGAGCGGCCGAGGCTGAAGATCATGCCGGGCAGCGGGGGATCGGCGATCCTCGCCTCGTACGACATGCCGTTCGCCTGGGCGAAGCGGCTCAGCCGGTACCGCGTCGCCTGCCCGTTGCGCACGCCGAGCCAGATCATCAGGACCACCGCGATCAGCACCAGGCCGATGAGCACCAGGGGGACCGCCGCGATCCCGGACGACCCGCTCGCGGACGCCAGGCTGAGGATGATCGTCACGAAGATCGGCAGCACCACGACGCCGGCGACCGACACGGCCACGATGCCGATGATGGTCGACGTCGAGACGGTCGTCGACTGCCGCGCCCGCAGCTCGGCGGTGAACGCCCGGACGGCTGCGGCATCGACCGGATCGGTGAGCGGTCGGGCGTCGAACGTGATCGGGGGCTGCGGCGCTGTCATCGGTTCACCCGGTCGGCGTCCCAGGTCAGGTCGGTGCCCTCGGGGATCTGCGCCGCCTCGAGACGGTCGTCGGCGCAGATCTCGCGGATCAGGGCATCCGGACCCGCCACGATCGTCGAGTCGAAGTCGATCTCGGACACCATCACCCACGCGCGGTCCTCCGGCCAGAGGATGCTGGGGCTCAGGGCAGAGGGCGGGAAGCCGTCCCCTTCGCCCGCGGTCCCTGAGCCTGTCGAAGGGTCGCGCCACGGCACCTCCCGCACCCACCCCGAGTCGGCGAACAGGCGCGGCGGCGCGGAGAACAGCACATGGTCGCGGTCGGGCAGCGAGAGACGCGGTCCCTCGGAGACCTCGCGCGAGAGGATGCCGTCCTGCCAGGTGGGCTTGCGGAAGACGTTGTTGAACGGATCCCGCGTGCTGCGGTTCAGCATCGCCTGGTGGTTCGGATCGTCGGTGAAGGGGAGGAACGTCTGCGACGGCGTCTCGCCGAAGAAGCCGAGCAGACCGCCGTAGCCCTCCCAGAGCGCGGCGAATCCGGCATCCGGCGTGCTCGTGTGAGCGACGAGGTGCCCGGCGATCGCGGCCAGCATCTCGGCACCGAGCCCGCCCTCGATCGGTGCGCTGAACTCGCGGCCGTCGGGGGAGATGCGGGCGCGCCAGTCCTCGCCATCCGGGGTGCGGACGATCCGCCGCCACTGCGCGAAGGGATGCATGGTCGTGCCGAAGGCCGCGGCGGTCTCGGCCCACGTCGCGGGCTCGTCGACGAACTGCTCGAGGAGGCGCTGCCGCTCGGCATCCGGGAGGCCCTCCCACTCGACGGGCGACGGCACGGGGCGATCCGGCAGCGACCGCACGATCGCGGGATGGACGACCCGGGCATACGCGGGGAAGCCGTGCGGGACGACGCCGTGCATGGTCGAGTGGCCGTCGTCGAGGCGCTCGCGGAGCCATGCTCCGATGCTCGTGTCTGCGATCCACTCCATGCGACCACGGTACCGGCGTTACGGTAAGAGGCGTGCTGCTGACAGTCCACGATCTCGGGGGAGATCCCGCATGGTGAATCAGGTTCAGGTCGCTCCGGGCGAGCGCGTCTTCCGGCGGCATCCGCTGCGCATCCTCCTCGGCGCCATCCTGCTCGCCGCGGCGCTGTCGGCGGCGACGCTCTTCCTCCTCCCACGGTTCCTCCCGCGGACGATGAACATCTCGACCCGCGGGACCATCGTGCTCGTGGTGGCGATCGCCCTGACCGCGGCGGTCTTCGTCGGTGCCTTCTGGTTCCGGAACATCCGGGTCGTCGTGCGTCCCGACAGCGTCGAGATCGGTCGCGCGGGAAACCGTGAGGCGTTCCCGCGGGCGACGACCGCCTTCCGGTCGAAGGTCACCGAACACCGCACGAACGGCCTGCCCAGCGGCACGACACGGGCGCTCGTGGTGTACAGCGGTGACCGGGAGATCACCATCGAGCTGCCCGGGTTCACGAGGGCGACGTTCAGCGAGCTCATGGCCGAGCTCAACCCGATCGCGCCGCCTCCCGTCGCCGACCCGGTCGAGGCCGCTCGCGCACGCGCCCACCTGCCCACGACGTTCACGATCGACGCCACAGGGGAGCGTCGGCTGGCCGCACGGCTCACGATCGGCGCTGTCGCCTTCTTCGCCGTCGCGCTCGGCTTCGGCCTCCTCGCCGCCGTGCCCGGCTTCCTCGAGAGCGAGGCGTCGGCACTGGTGCTGATCGTCCCGATGGCCGCCGTCGCCGGGATCGGCTTCACGATCGGTGCGCTGCAGCGTCGCCGTGTCGCGCGCGGGATCCCCGAGCGCGTGACGGTGAGTCCGCACGGCATCCGCCTCGACGATGCCGATCAGCCGTACGGGCAGCTCACCCGCATCTGGATGACGCCGCCGGCGTACCCCGTCCGACGGATCCGGTTCGAACGTGCGGGCGGCGCGCGCAGCACCCGTCTGCTCTCGTCGTCGCGCGTCGCGATCACCCCGGACTACGCCGACCTCCTCCAGGCGGTGCGGGCGCAGACCGCGCATCTGCCCGGCCTCCTGTCCCTGGACCTCGAGTGACCGCGGAGACAGCGCGAGGACTCGCGCCCGACTATCCGGTGCGCACCGAACGGCTGCTGCTTCGACCGATCGCGCCCGGCGACGCCGCGGCGATGCACGTCTACAAGTCGGATCCGGATGCCGTGCGCTACGTGCCGTACGAGCCGCTGTCGCTCGCCGAGGTCGAAGAGCGCATCGGGACCACCTGGTCGCGCACGCGCTTCGCCGAACCGGGCGACGCGGTCTGCCTGGCCGTCGAGGAGCAGGAGACCGGCGCCCTGCTCGGCGACGTCGTGCTGTTCTGGCGCAGCGAGACGGATCGCGCGGGAGAGGTCGGCTACATCTTCGACCCCCGGTTCGCCGGTCGCGGATATGCCACCGAGGCGGTCGATGCGCTGCTCGCCCTGGGGTTCGACGGACTGGGCCTGCACCGCATCGCGGCGCGGATCGACGACCGGAACACGCCGTCCGTCGGCGTCGTCGAACGGCTCGGATTCCGCCGTGAGGCACGGCTCGTCGAGAGCGAGTGGTTCAAGGGCGAATGGACCACGATGCTCGTCTACGCGCAGCTCGAAGACGAGTGGCGCGGGAGGAGCGGCGCGGCCTCGGCCTGACGGCATCCCCCATAATCGAGGGGTGACTGCCACTGCAACGCTCCCTTCCCTCGACGGCCGCCGATTCCGGATGGTGTCGTCGACGACCTCGGCCGTCGACCCCGATGCGCCGAGCGTCTTCGAGTACTTCGAACGCGACGGAGCGATCTGGGGCGGGTATGAGGGCGACACGGTCACGTTCGGCAAGTTCGTCGGAACCCGCACGGGCGACACCATCTGGGTGTCCTTCGTGCACGTCCTCGTCGCGGACGGCAGCGTCGTGACAGGAGACGGCGAGAGCGAGCTGGAGCTCACCGACGACGGCCGCATCCGCCTCGTCGAGCACTACGAGATGCACGGGCTCCCGCAGCTCAGCGTGTGCGAGGAGATCGCGGACTGACCTAGCGCGGGGGCAGCGCGTCGCGGCCGGGTGAGGCCGGGGTCCAGCGAGTCATCCCGAGCGGCACCTCCAGGCTGCGCTCGGGCAGATCCGCAGGCAGCAGGTACGGCCGCCGGATCACCTCGTCGAGCACGACGACGCTGACGACCGTGCGCACCTCGGGCAGCTGCGCGATCACTCCGGTGGAGAACTCGTGCACACCGCTGACGTCGACGGCCCGGATCAGCAGCATCGCATCGTGCTCGCCCGTCGTGATCGCGCACCACTCGACATCGGGCATCTCGAGCACGCGGTCGCGGAACGACGCCCAGGCCTGGGGGAGGACCGTGACGAACACGAGGGCGCCGATCGAGAGGCCGGCTTTGGCCTGATCGACCCGGGCGCTGAACCCGGTGATGACCCCGTCGTGCACGAGCGACTCGACCCGCGTGTACGCATTCGCCCTCGAGATGCCCACCTTGTCGGCGAGTGCGGCGATCGAGACGCGACCGTTATCACGGAGCACATCGAGGATTCTGTACGCGGTCTCGTCCAATGGGGCGGCACTTCGTCCAGAATGCTTCGACTGTTCCGCATCCTTGCTGGACATATTGCTCCTCACGAGGGACGTTCTGGACAGAGCGTGTCGGTGCGACCCACCCTTGCTGGACACATCGTCGCATATGATGCGAATCTGATCACCGGTCGTCCACATCTGGGTCGACCACACCCGAATGTACTCCTCGCCTCTGGAGGCTCTCATGTCGTCACGTCGCAGCACGTCAGTCATCGCGATCGGAGCGGTCGCGCTCCTCGCGCTCGCCGGTTGCTCGGGAGGCAACTCCGCCAATAACGGCGACCAGTCCTCGGGCTCGGATTCGCTCGTCATCGACACCGCGTTCTCGATCGAGACGGCCGACCCGGGGCACACCTACGACCCGACCGGCAACATGATCGCGAAGGCCCTGTACGAGACCCTCGTCGACTTCGAGGGCTCGGATGTCTCGACCCCCGTCCCCGGTCTCGCGTCGTGGGAGCAGAACGCCGCCGCGACGGAGTTCACCTTCACGCTCGAGGGCGACCGCGTCTTCTCCGACGGTTCGCCGATCGAGGCGAAGGACGTCGTCTTCACGCTGCAGCGCATCCAGGGCATGACCGAGGCCAAGCCGAACTTCCTCCTCGGCGGCCTCACCATCACCGAGGTCGACGACAAGACGATCTCGTTCGTCTCCGAGACCCCGCTCCTGCAGCTGCCCGCGATCCTCGCGAACCCTGCGCTCGGCATCGTCAACTCCGACGTCGTGATCGAGAACGGCGGCACCACCGACGGCGCCGACTCGGCACAGGGCTTCCTCGACGGCGAGTCCGCCGGCTCCGGGCCCTTCGTGCTCGACACCCTCGACCTCAGCTCGCAGGTCGTGCTGACGAAGAACGACGAGTACAACGGCGACGAGGAGTCGGCCTACTCCCGCGTCGTCGTCCGCAACGTCTCGGAGAGCGCCACGCAGCTCGCCAACCTCAAGGGCGGCGACTCGATGGTCGCGATGGACCTGAACGGCGACCAGGTCGCCGGTCTCGGCGACGACCTGACGGTCGAGTCCGTTCCCTCGGGCCAGACGATCTTCCTGCTGCTCAACCAGTCGGATGCCGTCGCCGGTGAGCTCGCGAACGTGAAGATCGCCGAGGCGATCCGGTACTCACTCGACTACGACGCCCTGCTCGAGCTGGCGGGTGCCGGCGCGGTCCAGGCGAGCGGCGTCATCCCGCCCGGATTCGAGGGCGCTCTCGACTCCGGCGTGAAGCAGGACCTCGACAAGGCCAAGGCCGCGCTCGCCGAGGCCGGTTACACGGGTCAGACGCTGAAGCTGCAGTTCCCGAACGACTACCCGGTCGGCGGCGTGGAGTTCACGCCGCTCGCCGAGCGCATCCAGGCGCAGCTCGAGGAGGCCGGCATCACGGTCGAACTCGCTCCCGCACCGTTCGCCACCGAGCTCGACGCCTACGTGAACGGCACCGAGGGCTTCGGCCTCTGGTTCTGGGGCCCGGACTACGCGGACTCCGCGAACTTCCTCCCCTTCGCCCCGGGTCTCAAGGTCGGCCTGCGCGCGGGCTGGGCCGCCGAGGCCAACCCGGAGATCGCCGGGATCGCCGCGGGTGCCGCCAGCGCGACCGATGAGGCTGTGCGTGCCGACGCCTTCACCTCGTTCGCCGAGGCGATGCAGGCCGAGGGCCCGTTCGTCCCGCTGATCGTCCCCGGCCGCAACATCGCGACCGCGGGCGACGTGGCCGGTGCCGTGTACAACTCCGTCTGGGAGATGGACATCGCCGAGATCACCCCGGCCGGCTGAGCGGGATCCCCATGACGACGGTGGCGGTGCAGAGGCAGGCGCAGCGGCGCAGATCGCCTCTGGTCGGGTACCTGCTGCGGCGGGCCGGAACCTCCCTGCTCCTGCTGGTGGGCGTGACGATCGTCACGTTCGCGCTCACCAACCTGGTGCCGGGAGACCCGGTCTCGGCGGCGCTCGGTGAGGGCGCGTCGCAGAACCCGGCGACTCGCGAGGCCTTCATCAAGGCCAACGGACTCGACCAGCCGCTGTTCGTGCAGTACTTCATCTATATGGGGAACCTGCTCCGCGGGGACCTCGGCACGTCGCTGGTGACCGGTCGCCCGGTCACCAGCGACCTCGCCACCGCGGTGCCGGCGACGATCGAGATCGCGATCGGCGCGATCATCCTGAGCCTCGCGGTCAGCATCGTGCTCGGCACCCTCGCGGCCTACCGCCGCGGCCTCGTGACCGACCAGGTCATCCGCGTCGTGACGCTCGTCGGACTGAGCGTGCCGACCTTCTGGCTGGCGCTCGTCAGCTTCTACGTGTTCTTCCTCGAGCTGCGCATCGCGCCGGGGTCGGGGCGCATCTCGCCCTCGATCACCCCGCCGCCGCGGATCACGGGCCTCTACACCGTCGACTACCTCCTGAACGGCGACGGCGTCGGCTTCTTCGATGCACTCGCCCACCTCGCCCTCCCGGTGCTGGTGCTGTCGCTCGTCACGATCGGCCTGCTGACGCGCTTCATCCGCACCTCGGTGCTCGAGGTCCTGGGCAGCGACTACGTGCGCGCCGCACGGGCCAAGGGCCTTCCGGCCATGCGCGTCATCCTCGACTACGTGCTGCGCGGGGCCTCGCTGCCGATCCTCACGATCGTCGGCGTCGCCTTCGGCTCGCTGCTCTCCGGAACGGTCCTCGTCGAGTCGGTGTTCGCCTGGCCGGGCCTGGGCACCTACGCCTACAACTCGGCGGCCAACCTCGACCTCCCCGGCATCATGGGCGTCGGTCTCGTGGTCGGCGTCATCTACCTCCTCATCAACTTCGTCGTCGATCTCCTCTACGGCGTCCTGGACCCGAGAGTGAGGATCGCATGAGCCGCATCGCCGCCGCATCCCCGGCCGGGCGCTTCCGCTTCCGCTGGCCCCGCGCCTGGCGCACGCCGCTCGGCATCATCGGCACGGTCATCGCAGGTGCCTGGATCATCGTCGCCTTCACGGCGCAGTGGTGGGTGCCCTTCGGTCCGAACGCCCAGGTGCTGCCGCGTCTGCAGCCCCCGGGCATCGACACCCTCCTCGGCACCGACGGCAACGGCCGCGACATCTTCTCCCGGCTCATGACGGGCGCGACCGTGAGCCTCCCGCTCGCGCTCATGCTCGTGATCGCCGCGATGATCATCGGCACCGTGATCGGCGCGCTCGCCGGATACTTCGGCGGATGGCTCGATGAGACCCTCATGCGCATCACCGACCTGTTCATGGCGTTCCCGACGGTGATCCTCGCGATGGTCGTCGCGGCATCCCTCGGCCCGTCCCTGTTCAACGCGGTGATCGCGGCGATCGTCGTCTCGTGGCCGCAGTACTCGCGCGTCACGCGCAGCATCGTGCTCAGCCTGCGCGGTCAGAACTACGTGATCGCCGGTCGCCTCCTGGGGCACTCCCCGCTGCGCACGCTGTTCGTCGACATCCTCCCGAACATCGCCGGCCCCGTCCTGGTGCTCGCGACGCTCGACATCGGCGCGGCGATCCTGCTCCTGTCCGGACTCTCCTTCCTCGGCCTCGGCGCCCAGCCGCCCACGGCGGAGTGGGGCTCCATGATCTCGGGCGCGATGCAGAACTTCGACGCCTGGTGGCTCGGCGTCTTCCCCGGCCTCGCGATCCTCACGGTCGTGCTGGCGTTCAACTTCCTCGGAGACGCGATGCGCGACGTGCTCGACCCGACCGCCGAGGTCACGCACGAGAAGCAGGCCGAGCACAAGGCATCGGCCGGGGTGTCCGCATGACCGCCGGCACCGTCGAGGCACGGAACGCGACGCTCAGCATCCGCGATCTCACGATCGACATCGGCCGTCCGCTCGTGCGCGGCGTCTCTCTCGAGCTGCTGCCCGGTCGCATCCACGGCCTCGCCGGCGAATCGGGATCAGGCAAGACCCTGACCTCGCTCGCCGTGCTCGGGCTCCTGCCGCGACAGGCACGCACCGGCGGGTCGATCACCCTGGCGGGGGAGGAGCTGGTCGGCCTCGGCCGCCGTGCACTCAACCGCGTGCGAGGCAAGCGCATCGCGATGGTGTTCCAGGACCCTTCCGCATCGCTGCATCCGCAGCTGCCGGTCGGTCGGCAGCTCACCGACCACATGCGCGTGCACCTCGGGCTCAAGGGCGCGGCGGCGCGAGCGCGAGCGATCGAGCTGCTCGAGACCGTGCAGGTGCCGAATCCGACCGAGGCACTGGGGCGCTACCCGCACCAGTTCTCCGGCGGACAGCGTCAGCGCATCGCGATCGCCTGCGCCCTGGCATGCGACCCCGAGGTGCTGCTGGCCGACGAGCCCACCACCGCCCTCGACGTCACCGTGCAGGCCGGGATCCTGCAGCTGCTGCGCGACCTCGCGATCGAGCGGAACCTCGCGGTGCTGCTCGTCACGCACGACCTCGGCGTCATGAGCGCGATCGCCGATGAGGTCGCGGTGATGAAGGACGGCCGGGTCGTCGAGCTCGCCGACGGGGAGACGCTGTTCCGCGACCCCCAGCACGAGTACACGCGCACGCTGCTCGCGGCGCTCCCCGGATCGAAGATCGCGGATGCCGAGCTCGTCGAGCGAGCGGATGCCGAGATCACGGGTGAAGGGGATGCAGATGAGTGAGGTCGCCGTCCTCGACGCGCAGGACGTGGTCGTGCGCTACCCGGGCAACCCGCCCGTGATCGCGGTGAACGGGGTGTCGCTCCAGGTCGCGCCCGGCGAGACCGTGGCGCTCGTCGGCGAGTCCGGCAGCGGCAAGTCGAGCCTCGCGCGTGCCGTCGTCGGCATCGAGAAGACCGCGGCGGGAACCGTGCTCTTCCGCGACGCCCCCGTGTCGCCGCTCGGCATCCGCCGTCGGTCGACCGCGCTGACCGGCATCCAGATGGTGTTCCAGGACCCGTCGACCTCGCTGAACCCGCGTCGCCGCGTCGGCGACCAGATCGCCGACGGCATCGCGACCGCTCGCGCGCGCGGCGCCGAGGGGTCGACCGTGGCCGAGTGGCTGGAGCGGGTCGGTCTCCCCGCCGACGTCGCCTCGCGGTTCCCGCATCAGTTCTCCGGCGGGCAGAAGCAGCGCATCGCGATCGCCCGTGCGCTCGCGGCGCGTCCGTCGCTGCTCGTCGCCGACGAGCCGATCTCGGCGCTCGACGCCTCGACGCAGACCAGCGTGGCCGGCCTCATGCGGGACCTCGTGGCAGAGGCCGGAGCGGGGATGCTCTTCATCTCGCACGACCTCGCCGTGGTGCGACGCATCGCCGACCGCACCTTCGTGATGTTCGCCGGCCGCGTGCTGGAGTCGGGTCCGACCGATCAGGTGTGGTCGGCGCCGCAGCATCCGTACACCCGCGCGCTGCTCGCCGCGATCCCGGAGCCCGACGGCGCCGGACGCATCCCGGCAGCACCGTCGGTGGGCGACCGCACGGTCTGGGCCGAGGTCCCGCCCGTCCTGAACTGAGCGGGAACCGGCGGCCGGGGCTCACGGATCGCTGGGCGCCAGCTCCGTCGTCACACCAGAATCGAGTACCCGGTCGCGGCCGTCCGCGTACACGAGGTTGGCTTCGACATCGGGCGGGAGCACGGCCTGAACTGCTCGACTGGCTTCCAGTCGTGCGGGTTCACCTGCAGGCATGTCCTGTTGTGTGAGCACGTCGAAGCTGCACTCGGCGTCGCCGGGTGAGGCCGCCGGCGCTCGGACGGTGAAGACATAAGCCTCGTCACCGTAGAGTTCGACCACGAGGCTCTCGACCTGCTGGGAAATCGTCGTGCATTCCGCTCGAGCGACGCTCTCCCGAGTGTCCAACAGGATGAAGTCCTGGTCCGCCGCGTAGACGACCGTGACTTCCACGCCGCTGCTGAAGGTCTCCTCGAGAAGCGCCTGCAGCGTGCTTCGCAGATCGACTCGCGTCTGATCGTCGACCGCGAGGTCTTGACCGGTGAGCACGTCGAAACTGCACCAGACCTCGGCCTCGCCGGCCCACATTCTGTCGATCTGAGGCGCGTCGCCGTAGGCGGCGTCTACAGCTTCTTCGACCTCTTGCGAGAAGCTCTCGCACTCCGAACCCATCGCGTACTCGCCCCATTGGATGCAGCCAGAGGTACCCAACGCTGCCAGCAGAATGACCACCACTAGAGGAGCGCGATGTCGTCGCATGCTCATAACCTAGCCGCGCCTTCCTGTCGCGCCGCCTCGCCTCGACGGAGGCCTATGCTGACGGCGCGTGAACCTGATCGCGCGGGCCGAGGAATATCTGACGTGACTACTGATAGCGAGATCGTTCGACGATCGAGACACGAGGCGGCCGCGTTCGGCGAGCTGTTCGAGAGGCACGCCCGCGCCGTGGCGGGCTTCGCTTCTCGACGGGTCGGACCGGATGTCGCGGAAGACGTGCTCAGCGAGACGTTCCTCGTGGCGTTCCGCCGGCGCGCGAGCTTCGATCTCCGCGTCGATTCCGCGCGCCCGTGGCTGCTCGGCATCGCGACCCGGGTCATCCACCGACACCGCGCGAGCGAGGCCAAGCAGCTGCGGAGCCTGATCGCGCAGCAACCCGAGCGAGCGCTCCCCGACGACTCCGACGGTCTGTCGGACCGTCTCGACGCGAGTGCGGCGCTCCGGGAGCTGGCTCCTCGGGTCGCGGCACTGGCGAAGAAGGACCGCGACACCCTCTTCCTCTTCGCCTGGGGGGATCTGAGCTATGAGGAGACGGCGCAGGCTCTCGGCGTTCCGGTGGGAACCGTGAAGTCGCGCCTCAATCGCGTCCGTCGGCTGCTCGCGCCGGCGCGCGCGGCCGACCGGACATCAATCAACGCACTGCACTCATCGGAGGTCGAATATGGACATCTTGGATAGCGTTCGCGAACTCGGAGTGGAAGACCCCTCCGCCGGCATCGTCGGTGCGCGGAACTCGCTTCATCGGGCGATGGCCGGCGAGGGGCGCCGGCGACGTCGCCGTGGTCTCGGAATCGCATTCGGCACAGCAGGTGGCGTCCTCGGCGTCTCCGCGGTGGCAGCGGTCGTTGCGGGCACGTTCACCGTCGGCGCTGTCGTCGCGCCTCCGGCGTCGGCAGCGGAGACGATCGTCCTGAGTGCTGCCGCACAGCTCCGGGCGTCCGAGATACCGGCCGGCAAGTACCTGAAGACGACCGAGACGTTCGAGCAGGTCATGGGCTTCCACGGGCCGATGGAGGCGGAACCCTTCTCCTATGTGCTGCAGGACGCGACCGGCGTTCTGACGACGAGGTGGATCACGTCGACCTTCCTCTCGTCCGACCCCGAGGTCCCGCCGATCCTGGAGATGAGCGAGTATCAGCCTGTCGGGGCGAACGGCGACGTCCAGGCCGTAGAGGACGCGTGGAACTCCTACTACGGCTCGACCTATGGGCTCTGGGATGAGGTCATCGAAACTCCTCGCCCGTCGGCGGTGTTCCAGATGGATGGTGTCGCGCATGCCCGTCTGTGGAGCAACGATCTCTCGGAGTGGCAGGTGATCGACGACCCCGACGACTCTCGAATCGACGACTGGGGCACGTTCGCGACCGAGCCGCAGGAGTTCCTCGACGACGTCCTGGCGGAGCTCCCCGCCGGGACCACCGAGGAGAAGGCCATCGCCGTGGTCTTCGAGAGCCTGGTCACCGGCGACATCGCCACCGCCTCGGCCGCCTACCGCGCGGTGCTCCTCGGTGTGATCGCACTCTCGGACGGCCTGCACATCGAGTCGGTGGTGGGAACCGTCACCACTGTCCGCCTCGATGACGACCGGGCTCTGCGTCGACTCGTCTTCGACACGGAGACCGATCAGCTGCTGGAAGTGTCTCAGCATCTGACCGAGGCGTACGATGCCGGCCAGGACGTGCCGGTAGGCACGAGTCCGCTCGTCGAGGACGGAGCGCCGACGACCATCCGACGCTTCACGCACGAGATCGTCGACGCGCCCCCCGCGATCAACAGCGAGGGCTGACGGCTGCTCTGCACCGTCGCGTGCCCAGAAACACGGCGGGCCGAGGCATCAGCCTCGGCCCGCCTGTTCTCAGCTCCGGATCAGACCGGTGCGACGATGTCCTGCTTCACGTCCCACTCGGTGATCTCCATCGTGACCTCGACCGACTGGCCCTCGAGCGAGGCGGTGCTGGTCGACGCGAGGTTGATGTAGTCGGCGGTGACCTCGTACACGACCTGAACCTCGGTGCCCTGCTGCTCGACGGTGCCGCTGAGGAGGAAGACCTTCTGGCCGAGGCGTTCGCCGGTGCCGGTGACCGTGAAGTCACCCGTGATCGCTGCTGCGGCCGCGGCGGGGTCCAGGGCGGAGACGTCGGCGGCGGCGGCGCTGAGCGCGGCGATGATCGGGTCGCTCGACGCGGTGTCGGCGGCCTGCCATGCTCCATCGCCGGACTTCACCCAGACGTCGTCGCCGATCGCGATGACGGATCCGACGGGCGAGATCGACTCGAGGGCCTTCTCGGACGGGTTGAACTTCGCCTGGGTCTCCATGCCCATCACGGTGCTCGTCGCCGCGTATCCGGCGGTGTCCGACATGGCGTCGGCGATGCAGGTGCCGAGGGCCGTTCCGTCGACCGTCGCGCCATCCGACAGCTCGGGGCAATCCGAGGTCGGGGCTTCGGCTTCCTGCGAAGCTCCGGCGCTGGGCTTCGCGTCGGCGGGCTTGTCGGAGCCCCCGGCCGCGCAGCCGGTGAGCAGGACCGAGGCGGCGAGAATCACGCCGACCCCGAATTTGTTGACGCGCATGGCGTCCCCCCTTCGGTCGTATGCCCCGATGACGGTCATCGAGGCACGGCTTCCAGCATGCCAAATGTTTCGCATCTCCTCGGACACCGAGGCCGGGTACCGCTCCCCATGGCGGTCGACGGATGCGCCAAGAGCAGGGCGTCGATAAGCTTAGCCAACCCTTACTTCGACGAACAGGTTCGCCATGTCCTTCACACGCACGAGGGCGCTCACCGCCTTCCTCGCCGTCGCCGTCGCCGCGGCGGCCCTCACCGCCTGCGCGCCCGCCGCTGAGAACGGCGGCGGTACGGCACCCGCAGCCGACGACGGGGCCTTCCCCGTCACGGTCGAGCACGCCTACGGCGAGACCGAGATCTCCGCGCAGCCCCAGCGAGTGGTCACGGTCGGCTACACCGAGCAGGACACGCTCTGGGCGCTGGGCATCGAGCCCGTCGGCGTCACCGAGTGGTATGGCGGATACGACTTCGCCTCGTGGCCGTGGGCGGACGAGGCCCGCGGCGACTCCGAGCCCGAGGTGCTCGGCACCAGCGACGGACTGGACTTCGAGGCGATCGCGCTGCTCGACCCCGACCTCATCATCGGCACCAACGCCGGCATGACGGAAGAGGACTTCGACCGCCTGTCCGACATCGCGCCGACGATCGCGCACTCGGGCGACTACTCGATGTACTTCGAGCCGTGGGACGTGCAGACGCTGCAGATCGGCAAGGCCGTCGGCCGCTCGGAGGACGCGCAGAGGCTCGTCGACGACATCGACGCGCAGTTCGCCGAAGCCGCCGAGGCGCACCCCGAGTTCGCCGGCGCCTCGGTCGTGTTCCTGCAGAACGCGATCTACGACGGCGCGGCGATCGCCTACCAGGACGGTCTCAGCACCGACTTCCTCACCGACCTCGGCTTCTCGATCCCGTCGGAGATCGACGCCTACGCGCCGGAGGACGAGTCCGGTGGCCAGGCGTACATCCCGGTCGAGAACCTCGACGTGCTGAACGCGGCCGACGTGCTCATCTGGGGCACTGAGTCCGACGACGACATCACCGCCCTCGAGGGCGAGGCCTTCGTGACGGCGGTCGAGGCGATGAAGAGGGGCTCTGTGGTCTACACCGACGGCGTGACGGCCGGTGCGATCTACTTCACCTCGCCGCTGAGCCTTCCGTACGTGATCGACGCCCTCGTGCCGGCTCTCGCAGACGCCATCGCGGGGAACGGTCCCGCGCGCACCGCGGAGTGACCTCTCCCGCACGCACACGACGCGATCCGTCCCGGTCATCCGCCGGGCGGATCGCGCTCGTCGTCGTGCTCGCCACCGCCGCGCTCATCGTGACGGCAGGCATCGGCCTCACCGTCGGCACCAAGCTCGTCGGCATCGACACCGTGATCGATGCGAACGTGCGCTTCGACGGCAGCGACCTGCAGCTCGTGGTGCGGGAGTCCCGCATCCCGCGCACGGTGTTCGGCATCCTCGTCGGTCTCGCCCTCGGCGCCGCGGGCGCCGTGATGCAGGGGCTCACCCGAAACGCGCTCGCCGACCCCGGCATCCTCGGGGTCAATGCGGGTGCCTCGGTCGCGGTCGCCGTCGCGGTCGCGGCGCTCGGGATCGACGACTTCCCGGCACTCATGGCCGCCGCGCTCGCCGGAGCGCTCGTCGCCACCATCGGCGTCGTCCTGCTGGGAGCGGCGGGCGGCGGCAGCCCGGTCACGCTCGTGCTGGCGGGCGTCGCCCTCGCGGCGGTGCTCGGCGGCGTGACCACGGCCCTCGTGCTGCTCAACCCGACCGCGTTCCTGCAGATGCGCAGCTGGGAGTCCGGCGCCCTCGCCGGTCGCGACCTGTCGATCCTGACGGTCGCCGGCCCGACGATCGCCGTGGGACTCGTGCTCGCCCTCGCGATCACGAGGAGCCTCGACGTGCTCGCCCTGGGCGACGACACGGCCGCTGCCCTCGGAGTCAGGATCGGACCGCTGCGGACCGGCGCGGTGGCCTCGGTCACGCTCCTCGCCGGAACCGCGACCGCCGTCGCCGGACCCGTCGCGTTCCTCGGGCTCGCCGCACCCCACATCGCCCGAGGCGTCGTCGGCTCCTCCCAGAAGGCGATCGTGCCTCTCGCCGCCGTGATCGGCGCGATCGTCGTGGTGCTCGGCGATGTGGTCGGGCGCGTCGTCATCGCGCCGCAGGAGGTACCGGTCGGCATCGTCATGGCCTTCGTCGCCGCGCCGTTCCTGATCTGGATCGGCCGCCGGAAGAACCCGGTGCAGCTGTGAACGCCTCGTCGCGGCCCGGCATCCGTCGCCTCCGTCGTCCGCTCGATCGACGCGCGCGCTGGGCGTTGGGCCTCCTCGGCGTCGCCGTGCTGGCCTCGTTCCTCGCGAGCCTGTCGATCGGCGACCGCGTGATCTCTCCGATCCGTGTCATCGAGGCCCTGTTCGAGACGCAGGGGGGCGTGCGCATGGTCGTCGTCGACTGGCGGCTGCCCCGCGCGCTCGCCGCACTGTTCTTCGGCGCGGCCCTGGCGTTGTCGGGCACCGTGTTCCAGACCATCACCCGCAACCCGCTCGGCAGTCCCGACGTGATCGGGCTCACCACCGGCGCCTACACCGGCGCCCTCATCGTCATGACCACCGGCGGCTCGTCGGGTGTCGCCGTGTCGATCGCCGCGATCCTCGGCGGCTTCGCGACCGCGGCACTGGTCGCCGCGCTCGTCGCCGGCAGAGGCGCCCTCGGCTATCGCATCGTCATCGTCGGCATCGGGGTGAGCGCCGTGCTTGGGGCCGTGAACGCCTGGATGCTGCTGCGCGCCAGACTCGAGGTCGCCGTCTCCGCCGCCATCTGGGGTGCGGGATCGCTCAACGGCGTCGGGTGGGCGCAGGCGATCGCTCCGATCATCATCGTGTCAGCGCTGATCGTCGTCCTCGTGCTGTCGCGCCGCGGGCTCTGGCTCATCGAGCTGGGCGACGACATCGGCACGAGCCTCGGCGGACGGATCGCCCTCACGAAGGCGGGACTCGTCGCCATCGCGGTCGCTCTGTGCGCCGTCGTCACGGCCGCGATCGGCCCCATCGCCTTCGTCGCCCTCGCCGCGCCCCACCTGGCGAGGCTCATCGTGAAGAACGGCCCACTCCATCTCGTCGCCACGGCACTGATGGGAGCGGTACTGCTGTCGCTGGCCGACATCATCGGGCAGAACGCCTTCCCGGGGCGCGCGCTGCCCGTCGGCGTGGTGACTCTCGTGCTCGGCGGCGTCTACCTCATCTTCCTCGTCGTGCGCACGGCCCGGCGGCGCTTCTGAGCACGCGTTCGCGACGGGCGCGCGCTTCCGCTAGACTGACGAGGTTGTCTGCCTTCTGGCGGACACGTTCACACACCCTCCTGCTTCCGCGAGATACGCGGAAGCCGTTCTAGTCCGAAGGAGGTGGGTAAGTGACGCACCAGTACGAACTCATGGTCATTCTGACCCCCGAGATCGACGAGCGCCAGGTCGCACCTACGCTCGACAAGTTCCTGAAGGTCATCACCAACGATGGTGGCTCGATCGACAAGGTCGACATCTGGGGTAAGCGCCGTCTGGCCTACGAGATCCAGAAGAAGAACGAGGGCATCTACGCCGTCGTCAACTTCACCGCTACCAGCGAGGCCACGCAGGAGCTCGACCGTCAGCTGAAGCTGAACGAGCAGATCATGCGCACCAAGGTCCTCCGTTCGGAAGAGGCTCAGGCGATGGTCGCATTCGAGGCCAAGCGCACCGAAGAGAAGGCTGCCCGCAAGGCCGCCAAGGCTGCGAAGGCCTAAGCGCCATGGCCGGCGAAACCGTCATCACCGTGGTGGGAAACCTCACGGCCGACCCCGAGCTGCGCTACACGCAGAACGGGCTGCCGGTGGCGAACTTCACCATCGCATCGACGCCTCGGAACTTCGACCGTGCCGCGAACGAGTGGAAGGACGGCGATGCGCTGTTCCTCCGTGCGTCCGTGTGGCGCGAGTTCGCCGAGCACGTGGCGGGCTCGCTGACGAAGGGCATGCGCGTCATCGCGCAGGGTCGCCTCCGTCAGCGCTCCTACCAGGACCGCGAGGGCAACCAGCGCACCGCGATCGAGCTGGAGGTCGACGAGATCGGCCCCTCGCTCCGGTACGCGACCGCGCAGGTCACCCGTGCGGCGTCGACCGGCGGTGCCGGTGGTGCCGGCGGCGGACAGTCCCGTCCCGCGCAGCAGCAGGTGTCGGAGGAGCCGTGGTCCACGCCCGGCTCGTCGACCAGCGCGGATGCCTGGAGCACTCCCGGCAGCTTCGGCGACGACACTCCCTTCTAAACTCATCTCCCGCGGTCTGAGCCGGGGCCCATGGGCCCCTGAGCTTGTCGAAGGGCCGCTCATCATTAAGGAAAACCAATGGCTGGAAAGTCGAGCGGCGACCGCCGCAAGCCGCGGAAGGGTGGCAAGCCCACCGCTCCCGCGAAGTCCATCCGGGTCGGTGTCATCGATTACAAGGATGTCGCCACCCTCCGCAAGTTCGTCTCGGAGCGCGGCAAGATCCGCGCCCGTCGTATCACCGGTGTCTCGGTGCAGGAGCAGCGTCTGATCGCCACGGCGATCAAGAACGCGCGCGAAATGGCGCTCCTGCCCTACGCTGGCGCCGGCCGGTAAGGGGTATCGAGATGGCAAAGCTGATTCTCACGAACGAGGTCGCAGGTCTGGGTAGCGCCGGTGACGTCGTCGAGGTCAAGAACGGGTACGCCCGCAACTTCCTCATCCCGCAGGGCTTCGCTACGGCGTGGACCCGCGGTGGCGAAAAGCAGGTCGCTTCGATCCAGGCCGCGCGTCAGGCACGCGCGATCCACGATCGTGACGACGCTGTCGCACTGAAGAACGCTCTCGAGGGCACCAAGGTGCGCCTGACGGTCAAGGCCGGCAAGGAAGGTCGTCTCTTCGGCTCGGTCAAGACCGAGCACGTCGCCGACGCCGTCGCGGCTGCCGGCATCGGCACGATCGACAAGCGCAAGGTGCAGATCACCTCGCCGATCAAGTCGACGGGTGACCACGAGGCCACCGTTCGTCTGCACGACGACGTGACCGCGGTCATCACGCTGCAGGTCGTCGCCGCCAAGTAGTTCCCGGTGGGCCACTGAGCCCGTCGAAGTGCGCCCCCTGTTCTCCGGCTTCTGCCGGGACAGGGGGCGTTCTGCGTGTCGGGACCTGCGCGCCGGAAGGGCGGATGCCGTTCACGCCCCGGCTGCGCGCGCGAAGCGCTCGGACAGCCGTCGCGCCTCCGCCGCGAGCGCGGGAGTGCCGGCGACCGAGAAATCCAGGTCGAGCATGCTGAGGTGTCGCAGCAGCGCGGCCGGGTCGTCGGACCCGCTCTCGAGCACGCACGACTGCTCATCCCGCGCGGTGACCACGCCCGCCGCTCTCGGCAGCCGCTCGGCGACGACGTCTGCCGACGCGTGGATCACGACCGTGGCACGGAACTCCCAGGGGGCGGAGGCCACGCCGCGATCGACGTGGTCGGCTGCGCCTTCTGCCGGCAGTTCGCGAGGGGTGAAGCGTCGCCCCAGAGGGATGCGCGGGGTGAGCCGGTCGACGCGGAAGGTGCGCCAGTCGTCGCGCTCGAGGTCGAAGGCGAGCAGATACCAGCGCCCGGCGCGCAGGGCGAGTCGGTACGGTTCGACGATGCGCCGCGACTCGGTCTCGGAGTGGGTGCGGTAGTCGAACCGCAGTTGCACGGTGTCGCGGCAGGCAGAGGCCAGCGTGAGGAGCACGTCAGGGTCCACGGCGGGTCCATGGCCGGGAACCGGGACGACCGTCGACTGCAGCGTCGTGATGCGATGCCGGAGGTGCGAGGGCAGCACCTGGTACATCTTGGCCAGTGCGCGGAGAGAGGCCTCCTCGAGGTCGGCGATCGACCCGTCGGCCGCTGCCGTGCTGAGCCCGAGGGCCACGGCGATCGCCTCGTCGTCTTCCAGGAGGAGAGGGGGGAGGGCCGCCCCGGCGCCGAGCTGATAGCCGCCGGCCACTCCCGGCGTGCTCGTGATCGGGTAGCCGAGGGCGCGGAGCCTCTCGACGTCCGCGCGGATCGTGCGGGTCGAGACCTCGAGCCGCTCCGCCAGAACACGCCCGGGCCAGAACGGGCGAACCTGCAGGAGGGACAGGATCTGGAGCAGTCGTTCTGACGTCTTCAACATGTTCTCAGTCTCTTCCTGATTGCGGAAGCGAACGTTCCGCAATGGATTCTACTGTCAGATCATGACGAACGACACGAGCAGCATCCGCCCTTTCCGCATCGAGGTCACCGATCAGGATCTCGACGATCTCCACGAGAGGATCACGCTGGCACGCTGGCCCCGTGACCTCGATGGCACCGGCTGGGATCGGGGTATCCCGGTCAGCTACCTCCGCCCGCTGGCCGAGTACTGGCGTGACAGCTTCGACTGGCGAGCGCAGGAGACCCGACTGAACGAGCTGCCGCAGTTCGTCACCGAGGTCGATGGTCAGCAGATCCACTTCGTGCATGTCCACTCGGCCGTGCCCGGAGCCCGGCCGCTCCTGCTCCTGCACGGCTGGCCGAGCTCCTTCGTCGAGTTCCTCGATGTGATCGGACCGCTCACCGACCCGCTGGCGCACGGAGGGCGCGAGGAGGATGCCGTGCACGTCGTCATCCCATCGCTCCCCGGCTACGGGTTCTCGACGCTGGCCGATGCCGGGTGGGGCGATCTCTTCCGCATCGCCGGAGCCATGGCCGAGGTGATGACGCGACTGGGCTACGACCGTTTCCTCGCCCAGGGCACCGACGTCGGCTCGGGGATCGTCGGGATGCTGCCGATGGCGGCGCCGGGGCGGGTCATCGCGACCCACGTCAACGGTCCCAGCCCCTTCCCGCTCGGGCCGGCCCTCCCCGTCGACGCCCTGCCGGAGGGAGAGCGCGAGCGCGTTGTGCGGTTCAACAGGTTCCGGGAAGACGGCGCCGGCTACCTGCACATCCAGGCCACGCGACCGCAGACGATCTCGTACGGGCTCACCGACTCTCCGATCGCGCAGCTCGCGTGGATCGTCGAGAAGTTCCAGGAGTGGACCGATCCGTCGGCGGCTCTCCCGGGGGATGCCGTCGACATCGACCGCCTGCTCACCACGGTGAGCATCTTCTGGTTCACGCAGTCGGGCTGGTCATCGGCGCATGCACTCCACGAGGGCATGCAGGTGTATCGCGCTTTCGCTGCAGCTGCGGCCGGCGGCGCGGCGGGCGATGGCGCAGAGGAGCACGCCGGCGATGGCGCCTGGGGTGAGGAGAGCGGCGGGTCGGGTGGCTGGCAGGCGCCCCCGATGCCACCGGCCGCCGCGTCGATCTTCGCTGCGGATCTCTCCGTGCGCAGCGCGGTCGATCCGGCATCCGCCTTCGACTCCTGGACCGAGCACGATGCCGGCGGGCATTTCCCCGCGATGGAGGTGCCGGAGCTCCTGGTCGCCGACCTCCGCCGGTTCTTCGACGGATGCCGCTGATCATGCGGACACCGATGCTCACCGACCGCGCCCTCAACCGGGCACTCCTCGCGCGGCAGCTCCTGCTCGAGCGGTCCGACGACTCCGTGGTGGACACGGTCCGTCTGCTGGTCGGGATGCAGGGGCAGGCGCCGCTCGCGCCCTACGTCGGTCTGTGGTCGCGGTTGGAGGGCTTCGCGGCGGAGGAGCTGGCGGACGCGCTCGAGGACCGGCGCGTGGTGCGCGCGACACTGATGCGCGGCACCGTGCATCTGGTGACCGTCGATGATGCGCTGGCACTGAGGCGGCTCGTGGAACCCGCGATCGTCCGAGGGTTCCGTGGCGGCTTCACCGGGAGGCTCACGAGCGCGCAGGAGTCGGAGGTGATCGCGGTGGGGCGCGAGCTGCTGCGCGAAGCGGCGCGCACGCGGACCGATTTGCGCCGCGCGTTCCAGGAGCGCTGGCCGCACCTCGATGCGGATGCCATGGCGTATGCCATCAGCTACCTCGTGCCCACGGTGCAGCCGACGCCGCGAGGCATGTGGGGGAGGCCGCAGGGCGCGCCGCAGCTGGCGCTGCTGGAGTCGTGGGTCGGGCGTCCGCTGGACACCGCACCGTCGATCGATGCCGTCGTGCTCCGCTACCTCGCGGCGTTCGGACCGGCGAGTGTCAACGACGCTCAGACCTGGTCGGGGCTCACGGGACTCCGTGAGGTGTTCGACCGGCTCACCCCGCAGTTGCGGGTCTTCGTCTCCGAGAGCGGGCAGGTGCTGTACGACGTGGCCGATGGACCGCGCCCCGATGCCGAGCATCCGGCACCACCGCGGTTCCTCCCGGAGTACGACAACGTGCTCTTCTCCCACCGGGATCGTGCGCGCATCATCGACACGCCGCAGCGCGTGCCGCTGCCTCCGGGCAAGGGAGCCAGGGAAGGCACCTTCCTCAGCGACGGGTTCCTGCGCGGGACTTGGCGGGTGGATGCCGGTGTGCTCCGGATCCGTCCGGATCAGGCCCTGCCGGCGGTGGCCGCCGACGATCTCCTCGCCGAGGCGCGGAGGCTCGCCGCGTTCCTGGGCGCGCCGGCGGTGGATCTCGCCGACGAACGCACGACTCACTGAGAACCTGCCGTCCCGAGGGCGTGACGGATGCCCCGTGGTTGCGCCACGGGGCATCCGCGCGCCGGCGCGAGAGCGGACGGCGAGCCGTTCGCACTGGCCGCGCCGACGCACCGGCGGTGCGGAGCCTCCTCCCCCGAGGACGAGCGCACCGCCGGCGTCTGCGCTACGCCGTCGTGCGACGGCGGAGCAGGCCCGCTCCTCCGAGGAGGAGCAGGAGTGCGGCGAGTGCGACCAGACCGGAGGCGGTGGCGCCGCCGGTCATGGCGAGGCCTTCCGCTGCGCCGGCTGCCGAAACGGCCGTGGCCGCCCCGGATGCCGGACCGCTTCCCGGCGTCGTGCCCGGGTCGGTTCCGGGGTCGGTTCCGGGGTCAGTCCCGGGGTCGGTTCCGGGATCCGTTCCAGGGTCAGTGCCGGGGTCGGTTCCCGGGTCCGTTCCGGGGTTCGTCCCAGGTCCGGTGACGGTGCTCTCTCCGACCACCGCGATGGCGTTGCCGCCGACGGTGATCGGGATGCTCACCGGGAGCACGACCTGGCTGCCGCCGAGAAGCCCTCCCAGTCCGGACGTATCGATCCCGCCGACGGCAGGGACCGCCGGTGCCGGGGCTGCACCTGCTCCGCCGGTCACCGCGCTGGTGCCGAGGACCGAGACGGCGTTGCCGAGCACCGAGACGGGTGCCGTGACGGGTGCCACGACCTGCGTGCCGCCGGCGAGCGAGTCATCCCCGCCCGTCGACGCGTCACCGCCGGATGCCGGTGCCGGGGCTGCACCTGCTCCGCCGGTCACCGCGCTGGTGCCCAGGACCGAGACGGCGTTGCCGAGCACCGAGACGGGTGCCGTGACGGGAGCGACGACCTGCGTGCCGCCGGCGATGCCGTCGGTGCCGGAGGTCTCCGCATCGGCGGGAGCGCCCGCCTGACCACCGGAGGGCGCTGCGCCCGGCGAACCCGTGACCGTGCTGTCGCCACCGATCGCGATCGCGTTGCCGACGGCGGAGATGGGTGCGCTGACCGGCGCCACCACCTGGGTGCCGCCGAGGATCGAGTCGTCTCCCGACGTCGTCCCCTCCGCCGCGGGCGCGGCGCCCGCCGTCGGTTCGCCCGAGGACGATCCGGAGGCCGCGCTCTCCCCGAGCACGGAGATGGCGTTGCCGCCGACCGTGATCGGTGCGGTGACCGGTGCGACCACCTGGGTGCCGCTGGCGACGGCATCCGTTCCGTCGGTCTCGGCGGCCACGGGCGTCGTCGCTGCAGGGGCCGGTGCCGCGGATCCCTGCGTCGTCGCGCTGCTTTCACCGAGGACCGAGACGGCGTTGCCCGACACGGTGATCGGGATGTCGACCTGCAGCACCGCCTGCGTGCCCGAGAGCACGCCGTCGATGCCGCTGGTCGTCACGGACGGCACCCCGGCGGCGGGAGTCGAGGCCTGGGGAGCCTCGCTCTGGGAAGCCGCGGCCGGGGTGCTGGTCGAGGAGGTTCCGAGAACGCTCACCGCGTTGTCCGTCACGGTGACGGGGACGGTGACGGACACCACGGCCTGGGAGCCGGATGCCGCGCCCGAGTCGCCGCTCGTGTCCGCCGCGGGTGCGGGGGCAGGAGGCGGAGGAGTGGGCGCGGCGTCGTCGGCGGGTGCCGGAGCGGATGCCTCGGCGGTGGAGGTGCCGAGCACCGAGATCGCGTTGTCGACGATCGTGATCGGCGCGGTGACCACGGCCACCGCCTGTGTGCCGGAGAGAAGGCTGTCGTCTCCGGATGTCTCGGCCGCGTTGGCGACCGTCGCGCCGCAGAGCGTGATGCCCCCGGCGATGAGCGTGCCCCACAGGGCCCGCTTCAGATAGGTACGCATGATGATTCTCCTGACTGGACTGGGGGAGTCTGGATGGGTGCGGGCGAAGTGCGCGCGCAGCACAGCATCTGCCGTCCTCGGGGTGAGGGCGGCGCGACTGTCAGTCAGTCAGGAGAGACGTCGGTGGCGAAGACCGGCGACGTCGGCAGGGCGTCGTCGGATGCACCGGCAGCCCGCTCCCAGGCACGGAGCGGAGACGCGCCGACGTCGCTGACGCGAGCGTGGGCGCTGCTGTTCCCTCCGCCGGGACCGGCGAAGGAGGAAGGCGTTCCAGGACCTCCTGGCGGGGCGCCGGAGGACGGCCCGGAGGGCGCGTCCGACGCCCCGCGCTCGCTCACAGTGCCCCTGGGGATGGTAGCGGGGACTACGGGCGAAGCGGAGGCGAGCGCGGGGGTCGTGGACGGGAGAGCGCGGGCGGATGCCGTGGCAGTCACGAGCTGCGCGGCGGAGCCGGCACCCGGTGCCGCGGGTTCGGCCGGAACGGATGCTGTCGGGTCCAGGCTCACGAGGATCGGCGGCACGGTCTCCTCCGCCGCCTCGCCGATCACGCCGGTCGCGGTGTCGACGATGCCGATGACGTCACGGACCAGGTCGGCGGCGCCGACGTCGTCGACGAGTTCTCCGACGATCGGGAGGCCGGTGACGGCATCCAGGATCGGGTCGGTGATCTGCGCGACGGGAGCGCGTGTGAGAGCGTCGGTGACCGGTGCGACCGCGTTCTGCGCCGTCTGGGACACCGCCTGGACGATCGGTGCGGCGATTTCTCCGAGAAGCGGGACCTCGGTGGCGATGCTGGTGACCGTGCTCACGACGGCGGGTGCCTCCTGCTGCACGGGAGCGACGACGGTCGTGACGACGGGGGCGACCACCTCGGTCACGACGGGGGCGACCACGTCGGAGAGGACGGGGGTCGTGACGGCCGACACCGTCTCGCCGACGATCGACGTGAGCCCGTCGAGCGGGCCGTCGGACTGCTCGTCGGCGTGCGCTGTGCCTCCGCCGGCGACGACGGTGAGCGTCGCCCAGGCGAGCGCGACGAGACCGCCCCATTTGACGGCGGTGGGGATGCCGCGTCGGGTGGCCCGAACGTTCACGTCAACCTCCCCCTCTGAAGGCAACGCACCATCGACACGAACGTGCGTCGATGGGCCGACGATACTCGCGCTTAAGGCGGTTGTCCAGGGCTATTTCGCGCAGCCGCGAACGCTCATCGCGCGATGACGCGCCCGGCAGAATCTCGGCTTGACTTTCCCCAGGTTCTGCACATGTCGTCCCGTGACGGCAAAACCTTCAATCAACCCTTGAACCCGGTTCTCATCCACAGGCTGGGGAATCGAGAAAACCCAGGTCAGCGCGATTAAGAAAACCGATATGCGATGCCATCCACCGGGTTATCCACACCGGTTCTACACAGACACTCCGGCTTTGTCCGCACGCTCTCCACAGGGTTATCCACAGGCTGTGTTGCACCCGAATCATGCCGCTCGTACCGTGGTCGAGCGACCGAATGTCGGGGGCTCCTGATTCGCTGTGCACGGCGGCCGGAACGGCCGGACGGACACGGCTCCGCCCTCCGGGGCGGCGCATTCGGAAACGTCGCATCGAAGGGAAAAGCGTGTCGATCGCGGACATCTCAGAGGAGCGCCTGGGAGGGCAGCGCCCGCCCGAGCGCACGCCTCCGCACGACCTCCTCGCCGAGCAGAGCGCGCTGGGCGGCATGCTGCTGTCGAAAGACGCCGTCGCCGACGTGATCGAGACCCTCAAGGGCGCCGACTTCTACATCCCGAAGCACGAGCTGATCTTCGAGGCGATCTTGTCGCTGTACTCGCACGGCGAGCCGACCGACGTCGTGGCCGTCACCGATGAGCTCATCAAGACCGGCGAGCTGGGCCGGGCCGGCGGCGCCGACTACCTGCACACGCTCACCTCGATCGTCCCGACCGCGGCGAACGCCGGGTACTACGCGGGGATCGTCAACGAACGAGCCATCCTCCGTCGCCTGGTCGACGCGGGCACGCGCATCGTGCAGCTCGGGTATGCCGGTGAGGGCGACGCGACCGACATCGTCAACAACGCCCAGGCCGAGATCTACTCGGTCACCGGAACCGAGACGGCCGAAGACTACGTGCCGCTGACCACGGCCGTCGATGCGGCGATCGAGGAGATCGAGGCCGCGAACGGCCGCGACGGCTCGATGACCGGCATCCCGACCGGGTTCAAAGAGCTCGACGAGCTCACCAACGGCCTTCACGGTGGTCAGATGATCGTCGTCGCGGCCCGTCCCGCCATGGGTAAGTCGACGCTCGCGCTCGACTTCGCCCGCGCGGCATCCATCGGCCACGACTTCCCGTCGATCTTCTTCTCTCTCGAGATGGGCAAGAGCGAGATCGCGATGCGTCTGCTCAGCGCCGAGGGCGGCATCCCGCTGCAGAACATGCGCAAGGGAACGCTCGACCCGCGCGACTGGACCACCGTCGCCGCGACCCGTGGTCGCATCAACGACGCGCCCCTCTACATCGATGACAGCCCCAACATGACGCTCGTGGAGATCCGCGCCAAGTGCCGTCGTCTCAAGCAGCGCGAGGGCCTGCGCATGGTCATCATCGACTACCTGCAGCTCATGACGTCGGGAAAGCGTGTCGAGTCGCGTCAGCAGGAGGTCTCCGAGTTCTCGCGAAGCCTCAAGCTCATCGCGAAGGAGCTGCAGGTCCCCGTCATCGCACTGTCGCAACTGAACCGTGGTCCCGAGCAGCGTCAGGACAAGAAGCCCGCGATCAGCGACCTGCGTGAGTCCGGCTCGATCGAGCAGGATGCCGACATGGTCATCCTGCTGCACCGCGACTCGGTCTACGACAAGGATGTGCGTCCCGGCGAGGCCGACCTCATCGTCGCCAAGCACCGTAACGGTCCGACCGCCACGATCACCGTGGCGTTCCAGGGCCACTACTCGCGCTTCATGGACATGGCCCCGGGCGGCGACTTCAACTGAGTCGTCGTCGTCGCCGTCGCGGCGCCGCCGCTACTTCGCGACGAGCGTGGTCTCGAAGCTGTACATGTCGGGCCGGTAGCAGTGGTGGCCGAACTCGAAGGCCTTTCCCGATGCGTCGTAGGCGACGCGTTCCATGGTGAGGACGGGGCCGCCCTTGTCGATGTCGAGCAGGGCGCTCTCGTCTCCCTGCGCGCGACGGGCGCCGATGCGCTGGTTCGCGACGCGGATGATGACGCCGCGCGTCCGGAGGATCTGGTAGAGCCCCCGTGCCTCGAGCTGCTCCGTCGTGATGTCGGAGAACTCCAGCGGAAGGTAGTTGGTCAGGAGTGCGACAGGCACCCCGTCCGTGGAGCGCTGCCGGCGCAGGTGCACGAGGTCGGAGCCGACAGCGACGCCGAGTGCCTCGGCCATCGCGGCATCCGCTGGGCGGGTGTCGTGTTCGAGCACCCGCGTGCCGGGCTCGTGGTGAGAGCCCTGCAGGTCCTCGTAGAGGCTCGTCAGCTCCACCTGTCGGGTCACCTGTCCCTGCACGACCTGGGTGCCGATCCCGCGACGGCGGACGAGGAGTCCCTTGTCGACGAGCTCCTCCATCGCGCGACGGATCGTCGGTCGCGACAGTCCCAGCCTCTTCGCGATCGCGATCTCATTCTCGAGACGCGCGCCCGGTGCGATCTCGCCGGAGCGGATGGCCCGCTCCATCGCGGACGACACCTGGAAGTAGAGCGGGACCGGCCCCGTGCGATCCAGCGACGCCAGCAGCTCGTCCAGTTGCACCACGTCGTCTGTCATCTGTCCGACCCACCCTCGCGTTATTGACACGACAATCTAACATGGGTGCCCTTATGTCCGGTAACCGATCCATCGACCTCTTGCGATGGACTCGGCTTGTGCTATTGTCAGGACAATTGATTCCACGACGCGGATCCCCAGACGCCGCAGAGAGTTGTACACCGGAGTATGACCGAGAACCTTTCCCCGCTCGACCTGCTGGCTTTCGGCCGGCTCGGCGTCGACATCTACCCGCTCCAGGCCGGCGTCGGTCTCGAGGACGTGGCGACCTTCGGGAAGTACCTCGGCGGCAGCGCCGCCAATGTCTCGGTCGCCGCAGCACGCTACGGACTTTCAGTCGCCCTCGTCTCCGGCGTCGGGGACGACCCCTTCGGCCGCTATCTCCTGCGGGAACTCGACCGGCTGGGGGTCGATCCGCGCTACGTCGCCGTCGATCCGTCGCTGCCGACGCCGGTGACCTTCTGCGAGATCTTCCCTCCGGACGACTTCCCGCTCTACTTCTATCGCGAGCCCAAGGCGCCCGATCTGAACATCGATCCCGCGGGCGTCGATCTGGACGCCGTGCGCACAGCGCGGATCCTGTGGTTCACGGCCACGGGGCTCAGCCAGGAGCCGAGCCGAGCCGCTCATCACACCGCCCTGCGCGCCCGGACAGCGGGAACGACAGTGTTCGACCTCGACTACCGGCCCATGTTCTGGACGGATGCCGCGTCCGCGAGTGCGGAGGTCGGGCGCGCACTCGAGTCCGCGACCGTCGCCGTGGGGAATCGCGAGGAATGCGAGATCGCAGTCGGCGAGACGGAACCGCAGCGAGCAGCGGATGCACTGCTCGAGCGCGGCGTCGAGCTCGCGATCGTCAAGCAGGGTCCCAAGGGGGTTCTCGCCAAGACCCGTGACGAGACGGTCGAGGTCCCTCCTCATCCGGTGGACGTCCTCAACGGTCTCGGTGCCGGCGATGCGTTCGGCGGCGCGCTGTGTCACGGACTCCTCTCTGGATGGGATCTCGAACGCACCCTGCGCTTCGCGAATGTCGCGGGGGCGATCGTGGCATCACGACTCGAATGCTCCACCGCGATGCCGACCGAAGACGAGGTCTCGGCCCTGATCCAGGCCGGAGAGCGCTGATGACTCCGCAGTTCCTCACACCCGAGGCCTTCGAACGTCTCCGCGATGCGCGCGCATCGGCGCCGCAGACCGTGGCCGAAGCGCTGGCTCGTCGCCGTCGCCGCGATGTGCTCCGCGGAGATGGCCGGCTGTTCATCGTCGCGGCGGACCATCCTGCGCGTGGTGCTCTCGCCGTCGGCGCGAACCCGTCCGCCATGGCGGACCGTTACGACCTGCTCGACCGGCTCGCCCTCGCGCTCAGCCGCCCGGGCGTCGACGGCGTTCTCGGTACCCCCGACATCATCGACGACCTCGCCGTGCTCGGCCTGCTCGACGACAAGATCATCGTCGGTTCGATGAACCGAGGTGGCCTGCGCGGCGCATCCTTCGAGATGGACGACCGGATGACGGCATACGACGTTCCCGGAATGGTCGACGCCGGCATCGACGTCGCCAAGACCCTCCTGCGGGTCAACCTCGATGATGCCGGCACATCTCCGACCCTCGCCGCGATGGCCGATGTCGTCACGCAGGCCGCGGCGGCGAGGCTCCCGATCATGCTCGAGCCTTTCCTGAGTCGATGGGTCGACGGCCGTATCGTGAACGACCTGTCGACGGATGCGGTGATCCTGTCGATCGCGATCGCCTCCGGTCTCGGCTCGTCGAGCGCGTACACGTGGATGAAGCTCCCCGTCGTGGAAGGCATGGAGCGCGTCATGGCTGCGACGACGATGCCGACCCTCCTGCTCGGCGGCGACTCGGGGGTCGACCCCGACGAGACGTTCGCCGCATGGGAGGACGCGCTGTCTCTCCCCGGGGTGCGAGGACTCACTGTCGGTCGCACTCTTCTCTATCCGCCCGACGGCGACGTCGCCGCAGCCGTGGACATCGCTGCCGGCCTCGTCCACCCATCCCGCTGACCCGAAGGAAGATCCCGTGAGCACGACGCAGACCTCCCCCATCCTCGACGGCACCGAGTCCGGTGCCCGGATCCTCCCGCATTGGATCGATGGTGCCGCGCACACCTCCACGAGTGGGCGGACCGCGCCCGTGTACAACCCGGCGACCGGTGCCGTCCAGTCACACGTGGCGCTGGCGGACCAGGCCGAGATCGATGAGGCGATCGCCTCCGCGCAGCGCGGCTACGACGTGTGGAGCCGCTATTCGATCGCGAAGCGGCAGACCGTGCTGTTCGCATTCCGCGAGCTGCTCAACTCCCGGAAGCAGGAGCTCGCCGAGATCATCACCGCGGAGCACGGCAAGGTCGTCTCGGATGCGATGGGCGAGATCCTCCGCGGGCAGGAGGTCGTGGAGCTCGCGACCGGGTTCCCGCACCTGATCAAGGGCGCGTTCAGTGAGAACGCGTCGACCGGCATCGACGTGTACTCCCTCAAGCAGCCCCTCGGTGTGGTGGGTGTCATCTCGCCGTTCAACTTCCCCGCCATGGTCCCGATGTGGTTCTTCCCGATCGCGATCGCGGCCGGCAACGCGGTGATCCTCAAGCCGTCCGAGAAGGACCCGTCCGCCGCCCTGTGGCTCGCGCGGGTCTGGCAGGAAGCGGGCCTCCCCGACGGTGTCTTCACCGTGCTGCAGGGGGACAAGCTCGCGGTCGACGGACTCCTCACGAGCCCGGTCGTCCAGTCCATCTCGTTCGTCGGGTCGACGCCGATCGCGCAGTACATCTACGAGACCGCATCGAAGCACGGCAAGCGGGTCCAGGCCCTCGGCGGGGCCAAGAACCACATGCTGGTCCTCCCGGACGCCGACCTCGACCTCGTCGCCGACCAGGCCGTCAACGCCGGCTACGGCGCGGCGGGCGAGCGCTGCATGGCGATCTCGGTCGTGCTCGCAGTGGAGCCGGTCGCCGACGAACTGATCGAGAAGATCACCGACCGCATCGCCCGTCTGCGGATCGGCAACGGCGCGGGCGACGCGAACGGCGAGCCCGACATGGGGCCGCTGATCACCGATGTGCACCGCGACAAGGTGTCCTCCTACGTCGACATCGCCGAGGCGGACGGCGCGAAGATCGTCGTCGACGGACGCGGGCTCGTGGTCGACGGGCATGAAGACGGATTCTGGTTCGGTCCCACCCTGATCGACGACATTCCGACGACGTCCCGTGCCTACCAGGAGGAGATCTTCGGACCCGTCCTCTCGGTCGTGCGTGTGCAGTCCTACGACGAAGGCGTCGAGCTGATCAACTCCGGCCGGTTCGGCAACGGCACGGCCATCTTCACGAACGACGGAGGAGCGGCCCGCCGGTTCCAGAACGAGGTGCAGGTCGGCATGATCGGCATCAACGTCCCGATCCCGGTTCCCGTCGCCTACCACTCGTTCGGCGGCTGGAAGCAGTCCCTCTTCGGTGATGCCAAGGCCTACGGTGTGCACGGCTTCGGCTTCTTCACGCGCGAGAAGGCCATCACCAGCCGCTGGCTCGATCCGGCCACGCACGGCGGCCTGAATCTCGGCTTCCCGCAGAACGATTGATGACGACGGATGCTGCAGCCCGGCATGATCGCTTCAAGGCTGCGGCATCCGAACTCCACACGAGAGAGACACATGAGCACCACGGACCAGCGCTGGTTCCACCGGCGAGGAACCCTCGGCCACGACGGCTGGGAGAGCGTCGTCGACGAGCAGACCCCGGGCTGGGCACACACGGGGATCCGGGTCGCCGAGATGCGCTCCGGTGACTCGCTGAACCTGTCGGGTACCGGCGTCGAGCGCATCGTGGTGCCGCTCGCAGGCTCGTTCGACGTCGTCCACACCGCGGCGGGATCGACCAGCTCCACCCATCTCACGGGCCGTGCCTCCGTCTTCGACGGTCCGACGGATGTGCTCTACCTCTCGTCCGATTCCACGGCGCAGCTGACGGGCGAAGGCCGGGTCGCCGTCGCGACGTCGCCGACCACCGTCGTGGAGCCGAGCCGGCACATCTCCTCCGCCGAGATCCCTGTCGAACTGCGGGGTGCCGGCGCCTCGAGTCGTCAGGTGCACAACTTCGGAACGCCGCAGGCGCTCGACACCGCGCGCCTCATCGTCTGCGAGGTCATCACCCCCGCCGAGAACTGGTCGTCGTACCCTCCGCACAAGCACGACGAGCATGTGCCCGGCCAGGAATCCCGTCTCGAGGAGATCTACTATTTCGAAGCCGCTCCCGTGGCGGGGTCGGCGGCCTCCGCATCGTCGGCATTCGGGATGTTCAGCGCCTACTCCTCGCCGGCCGGCGAGATCGAGATCGATGCGATGGTGCGCTCGGGAGACATCGCGCTCGTGCCGTTCGGCTACCACGGCCCCGCCGCCGCGGCGCCGGGGTACGACCTCTACTACCTCAACGTGATGGCGGGACCCGACCCCGAACGGGAATGGCTCATCAGCGACGACCCCGCCCACGCATGGGTGCGCGACACCTGGACGGAGCAGCGGGTAGACCCTCGACTGCCCTTCGCACACAACCCGGAAGGCACACACTGATGGCGGCGACGAAGCGGATGACGGTCAGCCAGGCTCTCGTTGAGTTCCTCGGCCATCAATGGACGGTCGACGGCGAAATCCGCGAGCGCACGATCCCCGGCATGTTCGGCATCTTCGGCCACGGCAACGTCGCGGGCATCGGCCAAGCCCTCAAGCAGGTGAACGTCGAGCAGCCCGACCTCATGCCGTACTACCAGGCACGGAACGAGCAGGCGATGGTGCATCAATCCGTCGGCTTCGCCCGGATGCATCGACGTCGCGCCACGCTCGCCTCGGCAGCCTCCGTCGGACCCGGTGCTGCGAACATGTTGACGGGCGCCGCGTTGGCGACGACGAACCGGCTCCCGGCACTGCTCCTGCCCAGCGACACCTTCGCGACGCGCGTCGCCGATCCGGTGCTGCAGCAGCTCGAGCAGCCCTGGGACATCGGGCTCACGGTCAACGATGCCTTCCGGCCGCTCTCCAAGTTCTTCGACCGCGTCCAGCGTCCCGAGCAGCTCTACTCGATCGCTCTCGCCGCGATGCGCGTGCTCACCGATCCGGTCGAGACGGGTGCCGTCACGATCGCACTCCCCGAAGATGTGCAGGCCGAAGCGATCGACGTGCCGATCGCCTTCCTCCAAGACCGTGAATGGCACGTTCGCCGCCCGCGCCCCGAACACGCTCCGCTCGCCCGCGCCGTCGCGGCGATTCGCCGGGCCAAGCGGCCGATCATCGTCGCCGGCGGAGGGGTGATCTACTCGGGCGCCGAGGACCGGCTGCGGGCGCTGGTCGAAGCCACCGGCATCCCCGTCGGCACGTCGCAGGCCGGCGGCGGAGTGCTCGCGTGGGATCACCCGCAGAACCTCGGCGGCATCGGCGCCACCGGAACACTGGCCGCCAATCGACTCGCGGCCGAGGCCGACCTCGTCATCGGCATCGGCACGCGCTACAGCGACTTCACCACCGCGTCGCGCACGGCGTTCCGGAACCCCGATGTCGTGTTCGTCAACATCAACGTCGCCTCGTTCGACGCATACAAGCACGGTACGCAGCTTCCTGTCATCGCTGACGCGGCAGAGGCACTGGCCGAACTCTCGATCGAGCTCGACGGTCATCGGATCTCAGCGGAGTACGCCGAACGCATCGCGCAGGAGAAGGCGGGCTGGGACGCGCTCGTCGACGAGGCCTTCGCACCCAGCGGACTGTCCGTGCCCGGTCAGCCCGAGATCATCGGCGCCGTCCAGTCGGCGAGTGCGCCGAAGGATGTGATCGTGCAGGCCGCCGGATCGCTCCCCGGAGACCTGCACAAGCTGTGGCGCGTGCGGGATCCGCTCGGCTATCACGTGGAGTACGCCTTCTCCTGCATGGGATACGAGATCGCCGGCGGGCTGGGGGTCAAGCGCGGGCTGCTCGCCGACGGCGACGATCGCGACGTCATCGTCATGGTGGGCGACGGCTCGTATCTGATGCTCAACACCGAGCTGGTGACCGCGGTCGCGGAAGGCATCAAGATCATCGTCGTGCTCATCCAGAACCACGGCTTCGCCTCGATCGGGCATCTGTCCGAGACGGTCGGGTCTGAGCGGTTCGGCACGTTGTACCGCGAGTACGACGCCTCCGCACGGAACTTCCAGGGTGAGACGAAGCTCCCTGTCGATCTCGCGATGAACGCGCGCAGCTACGGTGTCGACGTCGTGGAGATCGCGCCGGGCCCCGACGCGATCAGCGCCCTCTCGGCCGCGATCACGGCGGCGAAGGCATCCGACAATGCGACCGTCATCCACATCGAGAGTGATCCCCGCGTGTACGCGCCGGGCGGGGAGGGCTGGTGGGACGTCCCGGTCCCCGAGGTCTCGACGCTTCCGTCGACGCAGCGGGCGCGCGCCGACTACGAGCGGTCGCGAGTCGCGCAGCGTCCGCTGCTCGGAGAGGAGGAGGGCGAATGAAGGCGACCGTCGCGGGAGCCCCGGTGAGCTTCGGTGTGTTCGAGATGACCCCGGAGGGCTCCGAGACCATCGAGCCGGACGACATGCTCGAGATCCTCGCCGGTGCCGGCTACCAGGGGGTCGATCTGGGGCCGCTGGGTTACTTCGGGCGCTCGGCGCACCTGCGCTCACGCTTGGAGGGCCACGGTCTCGACCTCGCAGGCGGCTGGGTGCAGCTGCCGCTCTCGGACGACGACGCCTTCGAGGCGGCGCTGCCCGAACTGGAGGATGCCCTGCGGGTGTTCGCCGACGCGGCGGAGCGCGGACCTGCGCGGCTGCCGCTTCCGACCCTCGCGGACGACGGCTCAGCCACGCGCCGGGCCTCTCCCGGCCGCGGAGCCGAGGTCGATCCGCTCACCGAGATCGCGTGGGAGCGCCTGATCGCCAACACGGAACGCGCCGCCGCGCTGGTCCGAGCAGCAGGGCTCGAGCCGACGTTCCACCACCACGCCGGCACCTTCGTCGAATCCCCCGACGAGATCGACCGGTTCCTGGCGAACGTCGACATCGACCTGACGCTCGACACGGGCCACCTGTTCATCGCGGGGGGCGACCCGCTCGAGGCGGTGTCGCGCTGGGGCGACCGCATCAATCACCTTCATCTCAAGGATGTGGATCTCGCGGTGCTGCGCGGTGTCCTCGCCGCCGGCGGCGGGATGCCGGAGGTATGGTCCTCCGGTGCGTTCGTGGCCTTCGGCGCGGGCGACATCGATCTCGCCGCCGTGATGGATGCGGTCGACCGGCGAGGATTCGACGGGTGGATCGTGGTGGAGCAGGACGTGCTGAACGGGCCGGACATCTCCCTCGCCGACTTCCGCGCCGCTCGCGCCGCCGACCAGGTCCGCAACCGCGCCGTCCTGCGCTCCTGGGCCTGACCCTTCATCCGCCCTCCTCCCCTCACGACAAGGAATCCCGATGACTCGTACACCCCTCCGCTTCGGTTTGATCGGCACCGGTCGCATCGGCCAGGTCCACGCGGCGAGCATCGCCGCCGACTCCGAAGCGGTCCTCAGCTGGGTCGCCGATCCGTTCGTCGACGGCGCTCGGCGTGTGGCCGAGCTGTACGGCGGCACGGCGACCGACGACGCCGATGAGCTCTTCGCCTCGGGCGGCGTCGACGCCGTCCTGGTCGCCTCGCCGACGCCGACGCACGTCGACCTGATCGCTCAGGCCGTGGATGCCGGCATCCCGGTGCTCTGCGAGAAGCCGATCGATCTCGACATCGCGCGGGTCGATGCGCTGCGCCCGAAGGTCGCGGCTGCCGGTGTGCCGGTGGCGCTGGGCTTCAACCGTCGCTTCGATCCCTCGTTCGCCAGTGCGCGGGCTCGCGTCGCCGCCGGCGAGATCGGCGCGCTGGAGCAGCTCACGATCGTGAGCCGCGACCCTTCCGCTCCGCCGGCGGCGTATGTGGGCGTCTCGGGAGGGATCTTCCGCGACATGACCATCCATGACTTCGACATGGCGCGCTTCTTCCTCCCCGAGATCGTGGAGGTGTCGGCGGTGGGCACGACGACGTTCGACGACGGCGCTCGTGAGCACGGCGACTTCGACACGGCGGTGACGACGCTGCGTGCGGCATCCGGTGCGATCGTGACGATCATCAACTCCCGGCACAGCTCGGTCGGCTACGACCAGCGGATCGAGGCCTTCGGCGGACGGGGCGTGCTGCAGGTGGCGAACGCCCCGTCGAGTCTGGTGAGCCTCTCGACCGCCGACGCGGTCGAGGCGAAGCCGCCGTATGAGCAGTTCTTCCTCGAGCGGTATGCCGTGGCGTATGCGGCCGAGCTGCGCGAATTCATCAAGCTCGCGCGGGGGGAGGCGTCCACGAGCCCGACGTTCGAGGACGGCCGTGCGGCGCTCGTGCTCGCGGATGCGGCACAGCGCTCGGCCACCGACCGTGTCGTCGTGCCCGTGACTCTGGATCGACCGGAGACGCCGTGACGGTGCCCGGCTCGTTCCGACTCGCCGCATCGGCCGAGATGCTCTTCACGGAGCTTCCCTTCGTCGACCGGGTGCGACGGCTGCACGACCTCGATTTCGAGGTGGAGATCTGGGACTGGAGCACGAAGGATCTGCCGGCTCTCGCGGCGACCGGGGCCGTCTTCTCCTCGATGACGGGCTATCTGCGCGGTGACCTGACGACGGAGGACGGAATCGCGGAGCTCCTGAGCACAGCGGAGGAGTCGCTGCGCAGGGCCGATGTCATCGATTCGCCGCGGCTGAATCTGCACGGGACCGGATTGGACCCGAACGGTCTCCCGCTGCGCCCGCGGGAGACCCCGACCGGGAGCGACTGGATCGCGGCGGCCGACACTCTCGCCAGGCTCGCCGAGCTCGCACGCCGAGCGGGGCGCGTGTTCACCCTCGAGAATCTGAACACGGCCGTCGACCATCCGGGAACGCCGTTCGCTCGGGCGGCCGACACGCTCGCGCTCGTCCGCGCCGTCGATTCGCCGGCGCTGCGACTCAATCTCGACCTCTACCACGCGCAGATCGGCGAGGGGAACCTCATCGAGCTCGTCCGCACGGCGCTGCCCTGGATCGGCGAGATCCAGGTCGCCGATGTGCCAGGTCGCTGCGAGCCCGGCACCGGGGAGATCCGCTACGAGGCGATCGCCGCGGTGCTGCGCGACCTCGGGTACGACGGCGTCGTGGGGCTCGAAGCCTGGGCGGCGTCCGACTCCGAGGTCGCGCTCCGCGCCTTCCGGCAGGCGTTCGTCGTCTGACCGGCGGGTCGGTGGCGGGCGACCCGCCACCGACCCCTCACGCGTCGTAGGTCGTAGCTCCGTCCACGGCGGTCACCGGAGTCCAGGAGCCGGATGCCGAGCTGCGCACGGCCGAGTCCACGATCTCCGCCGCCGACCAGGCGTCGGCCGCGGACGGCGCGAGCTGTCGGCCCGCCAGCACCGACCGCAGGAACAGCGACGCCTCGATCGTCTTCAGGTCGTCGAAGCCCATGCCGGTCCCTGCGCCCGGCTGGAAGTTCGCGAAGTCCCCGTACCCTGGCCCGACCATGATCGTGCGGTAGCCGGAGGTGTCGTCGGCGAGCTGGAGCTCGTTGAGACGCTGGAAGTCCCACCGCAGCGAACCCTCGGTGCCGTAGACCTCGAGCCGGTATTCCGCGCGCGGTCCGATCGCGACGCGACTCGACTCGAGCACGCCGACCGCCCCGGAGTCGAATCGCGCCAGGAGGGCGGCGTAGTCCTCGTTCTCGACGTCGCCCCGCGGACCGCCGCTCGCGCCCTTGCTGAAGTGGCTGGCCGCCCCCGATGCGGGCAGAGGGCGCTCACGGATGAAGGTCTCGGTCATCCCGCTGACGGAGGAGATGCGGCCGACGACGTACTGGGCCAGATCGGCGCCGTGCGACAGGAGGTCGCCCAGCACTCCCGTTCCGGCTCGCTCGCGCTGGAACCGCCAGGTGAGGGCGCCGTCAGGGTCGGCCGAGTAGTCGGCGATGAGCGCGACCCGCACGTTCGTGATGGTGCCCAGAGCTCCTTCGCGCACGAGCTTCCTCGCGTGCGCGACAGCGGGTGCGTGGCGGTAGTTGAAGCCGACGGCGGTGATCAGCCCGGCCTGCGCCGCTCCCTGAGCGATCTCGCGCGACTCGTGCACGCCTCGTCCCATCGGCTTCTCGATCCAGAACGGCTTGCCGGCGGCGATCGCGGCCATGGCGATCTCGTGATGCAGGAAGTTCGGCGAGCAGATGGAGACCACGTCGACATCGTCTCGATCAAGCACGTGCCGATAGTCGGACACCGCGTCGCGGTAGCCGATGATCTCGGTGGCGTGGGCGCGGCCTGCCTCATCGGGATCCGCAGCGACGACGAGCTCGGCGGTCGCCGGCAGATCGGGGTAGTGGCGGGGCGCTGCCAGATACGCGCGGGAATGGAGGCGTCCCATCCATCCGACGGAGATGAGCCCCACACCGATGTGTGCCCTGCTGGTCATGGCTGTCCTTTCAGCGAGATCGTGGGTCCATCCTAGTCATTGACAGAATGTCTTGACAAACATTCCTCCCCGATGTCAGAATCTCCCCGACACCGACGTCACGGGATGCGATCAGTCGATGTCGACAGCGTCCTCATCGAAAGGGAACTCACATGAACAAGCGCCTTCTCGGCGGGCTCGGCCTCGCGGTCTCCGCGGTCCTGCTGCTCACGGCCTGCTCGGGCACCGGCCAGGAATCCACCGAAGGAAACGGCGGTGGGACGGGGGATACGGAGTCGAAAGGCTTCACCTACGCTGTCGTGACCCACTCCGCCGCGGGCGACGCGTTCTGGGACCGCGTCAAGTCCGGCGCGGAGCAGGCAGGCAGCGACTACGGGGTCGAAGTCACTTACAACTCCGACCCCGACCCGGCGAAGCAGTCGCAGCTCATCGACAACGCGATCGCGCAGGACGTGGACGGGATCGTCGTCTCGATGGCGAACCCGGACGGCGTCAAGGCCAGTGTGGAAAGGGCCGTCGAGGCCGGGATCCCGGTCGTCACGATCAACTCGGGTCTGGAGAAGTTCCAGGAGTTCGGCGCCATCACCCACATCGGCCAGAGCGAGTCGATCGCGGGTGCCGCCGTCGGGGAACGGCTCGGTGAAGAGGGTGCGACCAAGGCGCTCTGCGTCATCCAGGAGGCGGGGAACATCGGTCTCGAGGAACGCTGCGCGGCCGCGGCCGGCGCGTTCAGCGGCTCGATGGAGAACCTTCAGGTCGACGGCACGAACGACGCAGAGGTCAAGGCGACGATCAAGTCGAAGCTCCAGGCGGACCCCTCGATCGATGCCGTGCTGACGCTGGGCGGCCAGTATGCGATCGATGCGGTCGGTGCTGTGGACGAGTCCGGCAGCGCCGCGACCGTCGCGACCTTCGACCTCTCCGAAGACGTCGTCAGTGCCATCGAGGCGGGCAGCATCCTGTTCGCGGTCGATCAGCAGCCCTACGTGCAGGGATTCCTCGGAGTGACGGCGCTCTACCTGAAGAGCCTGAACGGCAACGACATCGGCGGCGGTCAGCCGGTGTACTCCGGCCCGGCATTCGTCACCAAGGACAACGCGGCCGAGGTCGCCGAGTTCGCGAAGAACGGCACGCGCTGATCATCTCGCCGGAACCGGGGGCGCAGCCTCCGGTTCCGGCACTGGAAAGGAGTCGACGATGACCACGACGGACATAGTGACGGTCGCCACGCGACCACGGTTGGAGCGCCGGCCGATCCGGCGTCTGCTGGCCCGGCCAGAGATCGGTGCCCTCGTGGCCGCGTTGGCGGTGATGATCTTCTTCTCGGTGTACACGAGCACGTTCATGACCCTGGCGGGTGCCGGCGTATGGCTCGAGTCGGCGTCGACGTTCGGCATCATGGCCGTGGCCATCGCGCTCCTCATGATCGGCGGCGAGTTCGATCTCTCCGCGGGTGTGATGACGGGGTTCACCGCCCTCATCGTCGGCGTCCTGACCACGCACTACGGCCTCAACATCTGGGTCGCCGCCGTGGTGTCTCTCGCGGCGGCGCTGGCCATCGGTGCGCTCAACGGCTATCTCGTCATGAAGACGGGTCTGCCGAGCTTCATCATCACTCTGGGGACGTTCTTCGTGCTCGCCGGCATCGACCTCGCCGTGACGAAGCTCATCACAGGTCAGGTGGCCATCCAGGGCATGACCGATGTGCCGCACTACGAGACGATCCAGCCGCTGTTCGGCTCGTCGATCCGCATCGGCGACGGCACCTTCTACATCTCCGTGCTGTGGTGGTTCGTCGTCACTGCACTGGCGACCTGGGTCCTCCTGCGCATGCGCGCCGGGAACTGGATCTTCGCCGTCGGCGGAGCACTGAACTCGTCGCGTCAGGTGGGTGTGCCGGTGCTCAAGACCAAGATCGGCCTCTTCATGGTCACCGCAGGAGCCGCCTGGCTCGTCGGGATGATCTCGTTGTTCCGCACGTCGACGGTGCAGGCCAACACGGGAGTCGGCCAGGAGTTCATCTACATCATCTGCGCCGTCGTCGGCGGATGCCTGATGACCGGTGGATTCGGATCGGCCATCGGTGCGGCGCTGGGGGCGCTCATCTACGGCATGGTCTTCCAGGGCATCACGTTCGCGCAGTGGGACACCAACTGGCTCCGCACATTCCTCGGCGCGATGCTCCTCCTCGCCGTCTTCCTCAACCATTGGGTGCGTCTTCGAGCGGGAGGAACGAAATGACCACGTCTGGGGTGGCGACGGTCCCGGTCGTCGAAGTCAGGAACGTCGGCAAGAGCTACGGCGCGATCAATGCGCTCAGCGGCGTCTCGACGACGGTGAACGCCGGTCAGGTGACGTGCGTCCTCGGCGACAACGGCGCCGGCAAGTCGACCTTCATCAAGATGCTCGCCGGTGCTCATACGCCGAGCGAGGGCGAGATGCTCCTGGACGGGGAGCCGGTCAGCTTCGCCTCGCCGAGAGCGGCGCTGGATGCGGGAATCGCCACGGTGTACCAGGATCTCGCCGTCGTCCCGCTGATGCCGGTGTGGCGGAACTTCTTCCTCGGGTCCGAACTCACGAAGGGGTTCGGTCCGCTCCGTCGGCTCGATGTGAAGCGCATGAAGGAGGTCACGTACACCGAGCTCTCGAACATGGGGATCGATCTGCGGGACGTCGACCAGCCGATCGGAACGTTGTCCGGCGGAGAGCGCCAGTGCGTGGCCATCGCTCGCGCGGTCTACTTCGGTGCACGGGTGCTGATCCTCGACGAGCCGACAGCGGCGCTCGGTGTGAAGCAGTCCGGCGTCGTGCTGAAGTACATCGCGAGGTCTCGCGACCGAGGACTCGGTGTGGTGTTCATCACCCACAATCCGCATCATGCCTTCCCCGTGGGTGATCGCTTCCTGCTGCTCAACCGCGGCACGAGCATGGGGAACTACGAGAAGTCGGAGATCACCCTGTCGGAGCTCACGAGCCTCATGGCAGGCGGCGCCGAGCTCGATTCCCTGGCGCACGAGCTCGAGCAGACGCTCGGTGCCGACTCCGCGGTCGCGCGGGAGATGGGAAAAGAGGCCGACGACCTGCCCGATCATCTGCGGGACACCGACGTGGCTCGCGGCTGAGCGGGAGCTCGGCGGACATCGCATCGACGGTGACTCAGAGAGCGCGCGTTCGCTCGTCGGGGCGAGGTCGGTCAGCGCCGCACGCCCACGTACACCGTGTTCGACGAGACCCCGCCGGTGAGGCGGTTGTCGAAGTCGACGACGTGCGCGCGGCTGTCGTCGAAGATCGCGCCCAGCGTGTTCAGGAACTCCTCGTCGGGCGGATCATCGGACCACAGGGCGAAGACGCCATGGTCGGCGAGGTGCCGGGCGAGCGCGGTGAGCCCCGCCTCGGTGTAGAGGTCGGCGTGCGACGGGTCGAGCGTGTGGCGCGGCGAGTGGTCGACGTCGAGCAGGATCGCATCGTGACGGCGGGCATCGGCATCCGGCTCCTGGCGCATGACCGCGAAGAAGTCGTCGTGGGTCAGCGTCGTCCGAGAATCGTCCACGAGCTGCGCCGACACCGGCAGCAGCTTCCGCTCGTGCCATCCGATCACCGCGGGGAGCGCGTCGATCACCTCGAGTCGCGCCACCCGGGCATCGGCCAACGCGGTCACCGCCGTGTACCCGAGGCCCAGCCCGCCGACGAGCACGTTCAGGTGGTCACCCGTCGCGGCGGCGAGCCCCAGCGTCGCGAGTTCCTCCTCGGCCACCGTGAAGAGGCTCGACATGAGGTACTCGTCCTCGAGCTTGACCTCGTAGATCATCTCGCTGGTCGCCGGGTCCGCGCGACGGCGGAGCATGAGCTCGCCCATACGCGTCCTCTGCCAGTCCAGCTCTTCGTATCGTGCGATCATCGCGGAGCCTCTCGTCGGCAGACGTCCCACCCTACGCGCCCGCCGCCTCGACTGATCCGGCCCCGCGCCGTGGAGCCGGTGGCAGACTGAGCGCATGCCGGTCTACTGGGTCAATACCTTCACGAGCATCCGTGATCCGGAGCGTCTCCGTCTGTACGTCGATCTCGCCGGTCCGGCGATGCTCGCCGGGGGAGGGCGTTTCATCGCTCGCGGAGAGCCACTCGCCGTGCTCGAGGGCGAGTCGGCACTGCGCACGACCATCATCGAGTTCCCCGACCTGGAAGCCGCTGTCGCGGCGTATCACTCGGACGCCTATCAGCAGGCGCTGCGCACCCTCGGAGACGCGGCGACCAGGGAGATCCGCGTGATCGACGCGGCACCGCCCGCCGAGTAGCGCTACGCCACCTGCTCGAGCAACGACTTCGCCACCCGTCGCGCCGCGGGGAACGGGTTCGGGAAGGTCTCCATCCCGACGGTGACGATGGCGCCCTCGTAGAGCAGCATCAGTGCTTCTGCCATCGCTCGTGCGTCCGGCACTCCGGCCTCCTGGCAGAGATCTTCGAAGACGTCGAGAAGCCACACCTTCTGGCGCGCCACCTCGGGGAAGACCGGGTGCCCGTCGTGCCCGTCGCCGATCTCGGCGCGGGCGTTGATGGCGCTGCACCCCTTGGAGCTGTTGTCGTCGGACCACGACTCGGCGGCATCGAAGATCGTCAGGATCCGCTCCACGCCTGGTGCCGGTACGCGCGCGAGATTCGCTGCCACGTGGTCGCGCCATCGCGCGTCGCGGTGCTGGAGGTAGGCGACGACCAGCGTCTCCTTCGAGCCGAATCGGTCGTAGAGGGTCTTCTTCGTGACGCCGGCGGCCTCCGCGATCGTATCGACCCCGACCGCATGGATGCCGCGTTCGTAGAAGAGATGCGACGCGGCATCGAGCACCCGGCGTGCGCCGGGGGTCAGCGGGGCGAGTTCCGGGACCGGCTGCTTCATGCCTCGAGTATACCAACCTGTATAGTCGAGGGATGAGTAAACAGATCGGTATAGTATCTGCCTTCCTCACGGTCGCGGCAGCCACGGCCTTCGTGGTCACCTGGAGCTCCGGGTTCCTCATCGCGGCGATCGCGACCGTCGACGCCGCGCCGGTGACGCTGCTCGTCTGGCGCTTCGTGCCTCTGGCGGGCGTCCTGCTCATCGTCGCCTTCGCCACGGGGGCCTTCCGCGACACCACGGTGTCCGACCTCCGCTGGCAGGGAGCCGTCGGCCTGTTCGCGCAGTTCGGCTACTGCACGGCGACCTATGCCGCGCTCGCCGCCGGCATCGCGACGGGAACGGTCGCGCTGATCGACGCCGTGCAGCCTCTCGTGATCGCCCTGCTCGTCGGTCCTCTCCTCGGCCTGCACGTGCGCGGCATCCAGTGGATCGGACTGATCCTCGGGGCCGTCGGCGTCGTGTTCGTCGTGCAGTCGCAGCTCGGCCAGTCCGACGCGCATCCGCTCGTGTACCTCCTTCTCGCCGTCGCGATGGCGTGCCTGATCGCCGGCACGATCATCCAGCGTCGGCGCGACCCGAGGACCGCTGTGCTCCCGACCCTGGCGATCCACGCCGCGGTGTCAGCGGTCGCGCTCGTGGTGCTCGCCGCCGCGACGGGCACCCTCCTGCCGCCCGCTTCGGCATCCTTCTGGGTGGCGACCGCGCTCGCCGCGGCGTTCCCGACGCTCGCGGCGTACGGGCTCTACTGGTGGCTGCTGCGCCGTATCGGCATCACGGCGCTCAACGCGCTGCTCTTCCTCATCGCCCCGTTCACCGCGGTGGCCGGAGCTGTCCTCCTCGGAGAGACGCTGACCGTCGTGACGTTGCTCGGCTTCCTGCTCTGCGGTCTGGGTGTCGGGATGGTGCTCGCTTCGGAGGCGCGCGCAGGCCGAGAGCGGACGCCCCGGTCAGAGGCGGAGCACGCCCTCGCCCACGATGATCCCCGTTCCGGAGATCGTCACCACGGCACCGTCGACCTGCAGGCCGATGCGGCTCGGGCGGCCGAGGGCCGTGCCCTGCTCCACCGTGATCGGAGTGCCCTCGTGTGCGAGTCCGTCGCGCACGAGGAGTGCGGCGAGCGGACCCGCGGCCGTGCCGGTCGCGGGGTCCTCGACGATCCCCACGGTCGGATTGAAGAACCGTGCGTAGGCGTCGAGCCCTGATCCCGGCTCGACGGCGGTCGTGTAGAGGTAGCAGCCTTCGGCGCCGACGTCGGCCAGGAACTCGCGCAGGCCCGCGGTGTCGGGCTGGGCCGTATCGACGGCATCCGGGTTCCGCGCGGGGACGAGCAGATGCTCGGCACCCGTGGAGACGACCTGCGCCGCGCGATCGTCGCTGAGGTCGGTCGCATCGAGCCCGAGGACCGCGGCGAGGGCGCCCCGTCGCTCGCCGGTGACCGCCGTCAGGAATCGAGGCTCCGACTGCTGCATCGTGACGACCGCTCGGCCCGCGCCATCGCGCGTGGCGCTGACCGGGAGCAGTTCGTCGCCGATCTGCTGCACGTACCGCCCACCGTTCTCATCCAGCCGACCGGATGCCGCCAGCCACAGCCACGCGCCCATCGCGTTGTGCCCCGCGCCGAGCACTTCGAAGCCGCCGGGGGTGAAGGACCGCAGGCGATGATCCGCGCCGGGCAGCGTCGGACGCACGAGGAAGGTCGTCTCCGACTGGTTGAACTCGCGAGCGATGGCCTGCATCGTCTCGGCCGTCAGCGCGTCGGCGTCCGGGACGAGCGCGAGAGGGTTCCCGGCGAGAGGGGCGGTTGCGAAGACGTCCACCCAGAAGAAGGGCACGTTCATAGGTCGTCCTCCGGCCGTCGCGGTGTGTCCTCCCCATGCTAGGAATCCCGAGGCGGTGCGTCTACGCGCCGGATGCCTCCCGCTGATCATGCAGGTTGAACACCTCGACGAGCGGGGTGGCGGCCTGGTCGGCGCGGCCCTCGAGTCCGACGAAGAACTCGGCCATCGAGGCCTCCCACTTCGCGGCGACGGGTGATGCCGCGAGGTAGGCGCGGGCGGCCTCGTCGTCGTCGGTCTCGTAGTAGCCGAAGAGCCGGCCGCCCTCACCGAGGAAGATCGAGTAGTTGCGGCGTCCGGACGCGGCGATCTCCGCGAGCATCTCCGGCCAGACCGGAGTGTGCCGGGCGACGTACTCGTCGATCATCCCCGGGGCGATCTGCAGCTGGAACGCGACTCGTATGGTCATCCGTCCACCATAGTGAAACGTCTCACGAAGTCCGTGTCGTCGGATGCTGCGCGTGCTCACTCGCCGGCGCGCGCCGCGAGTTCGTCGGCGATGCGGGCGACCGCGTTCTGCGCCTCTGTCAGGCGTGAGGCCTCGGCGTCGAGATCTGACCGGAGCGGCGCCGGGGCGTCGTGCTTCCGGGCGATCTGCAGGTTCGCGCGCAGGTTGATCGTCGCGCCGGCGAGACCGGCGCGCAGGGCTTCCGCTGCGACCGCGAGATCCGCCTGCAGGTGCGGATTCCCGATCTCGGTGAGAACGCGCACCTCGGGCAGCAGTCGGATGCCGATGGCCCCGAGACGCGTCGACGAGTCGGCCGCCTCGAGCGCGGCATCCCGCACGCGACGGCTCCTCTCGGGGTCGTCCGCCGGCAGTGCCAGTGCGGCGCCGAAGCCTGCCGAGAGGATGCCGTCGGCCTCGGCGGCGTCCAGAGCCTCCTCGCGCATGCGGGCGAGCCGGCCGGCGCACTCCGTCGCGCGGGGATCATCCGGCGTGTACTCCGCGACCATGCGCAGAAGCGACGCGGCGATCCCCAGCATCACCCCCGCCGCCGCGCCCCCGCCGGGCGCCCCGTTCGGCTGACCGAGCTGCGCCAGCCACCCGTCCAGAGGGGTGGACGTCGGCACGTCGGCGTCGTGATCCATGCGCGCAACCCTAACCTGCCGTCACACCTTCGGTGGAAGCCCGGTCTTCTCTGGCACGGACCGCAGGCGACAGATCCGAGCCCGTGGGATGCCCGCTTGCATCAGGTGAACATGACGCGGTGGGTGGGTCGGTCGGTGTAGGTGCGGCCGAGGGGGCTGTGCCAGGTGATGGTGCCGTCGCGTTCTTGTCGGGCTGTCCACCGGTGTGTGTCGGCGATGTCGGGGTGTTTGAGGGTGTGGTGGGCGCGGCAGAGGTGGGCGAGGTTGTCGAGCCTGGTCTTGCCTCCTCGGGCGTGGTCGTGGGTGTGGTCGATGTCGCACCGGTGTACCGGCATCCGGCAGCCGGGGAATCGGCAGTGCTGGTCCCGGGCGCGCAGGAACCTCCGCATACCCTCGGTCGGGGTGTACGTGTCGGTCTCTCGGACCATCCCGTCGGGGTCGAGGAACAGGCGAGACCACCCGGTGTTGCGTCCGGCGAGGTCGCGGGCGATGTCGGGGTGGAGGGGGCCGTATCCGTCGAGGTCCGCCGGTCGATCATCCGCGCCGGCGAGGGTGGTCCCGGCGATCGTCACCTGGATGCGGCCCTGGATGTTGTCCAGCCCGTCGCCGTGGATGGCGCTGGGGTCGGCGGTGAGCAGCAGATCGGCGAGCAGGTCCGCCTGCACCTGATCCCAGGTGCGCGTGTCCGCGGCGACATCCTCGGCATCCGCGCCTGTGTCCGCGCCTGTGTCTGTGTCGGGGTCGGTGGCGAACGTGTCGTCGCTGACGATCACGCTTCCGTCGTCGCGTGCACTCTCGGCATCGTCGCGGGCATGCGCACGGTTCCGGATCACCTGCCGGGTCATCTGGCGCAGCCGGTCCGCGATCGCGACAGCGACCCACTCCGGCAGCACCGCCGTCAACAACGCCAGCCCGTCGCCGACGGAACGCACCTTGACGCACCGCTCCGAGGCCGCCCGCTGGTGCCGGTCCGTGACCGTCTCCCCGACCAACGCCGCCGCGACCTGCGCCGCATGCGCCTTCGTCCGCGCCGCGGTCTCCTGCTCGGCGAACACCAGCACCGCCGCCTCATACAACGCCATCACGCCGGCATCCACCCGCTTGTTCCGGATCGCCTCCGCCACGATCGCACTCTCCCGCACGATCTCCCGCACATGCCCCGCAGCCACCCGGCCCGCGGCGAACGCCGCCCGCACCTCCGGCAACGCCGTCGACACCACCAGGGCATCCGTGAACGCGAACTCCACAGACCCGGTCGGGATCCGAGCGGCAGCGGAGAACTCCGCGACCATCGACCGATAGATCGCATCCCGATGGAACCCGTTCCCCGCGACATCCGCCTCATGGAACCCGATCTGCTCGACCATCACCTCCAGCGCCTCGCACTCCAGCACCGCGATCTGCCGCTTCTTCTCCACCCACGCCTCCAGCACGCGACGCCGCTTATCGAGGTCGAGGTGAAGATCCGTCTGCCGCTGTGCCATACCCACAGATTAGAACATATGTACTAATATGGCGGCATACAACCGCCCGCGGGAGGCCGTCTCAGCTCCGCGGCAGCACTGTCGCCGCGACTACCGCATTGCCGATGATGGCGGCCATCGTGCGGGTGACCGCCGAAGAGGCTGCTGCGGCGCCCCAGTCGCCGCGTTCCAGTTCCTTGCCCCGCGTGTAGACGTCGCCGCTCCACGGGATCTCGCGGTGAAACTGCGGAAGCGTGCCGCTCGCGGAGAGCAGCGCGATGCTCGCCGCCGTGCGGGCGTCGGGCGCCTCCCCGTCGACGAGCGCCGCACGCACGCGCCCCATCAGAGCGTCCCGCCGGCCACTTCCCAGCGTGAGCTTCGTCGTCGGGAAGATGCCGAGAGTCTTCCCCTCCTCTCGGTTCAGGTCGCCTCGTGCGACGAGCCGATCAAGGACGGGGCCACGCAATTCCGGCCCGATCGCCGCGAGCGCCGTCTGCACGCCGCGCGGCTTCGGAGCCAGGAACGACCACGCGGGCTCGAGCAGCGCGTCCGGCAGGGCTCCCGCTCCTGTCGCCTGCACCCGCGTCGAGAGGGCTCGCTTCTCCGTCTCGACGCGCCCGGCGAGTGCGAGGTCGCCGAGCACGGCACCACCCAGCACGTAGAAGAGGATGTTCTCGCCCGCGATCGATCCGGAATCCGGCTGGAAGAGCAGCAGCAGCGTGTCTTCGACGAGCAGTGGATCCGGGGAGATCCGTTCGGCATCCCCGGCGGCTGCGCCCGGTGCGGCCGCCGCCTGGGGCTCGAGGTCATCGGTCATGGTGCTCTCCTTCGTGATTCGCGTCGCCCAGGGCGCTCGCGTCGCCCAGGGCGCCGGCGTCGTCCGGGGCGGATGCCGGCTCGGCATCCGCTGCTCTCTTCTCGGTCGCCAGGATGCTGGCGCGCGCCAGGACGTGGAGCTGAGCCTCGTTGTACAGCTCTCTCACCGTGGCGATGAAGGTCTCCTGCGTCACCCGCATGCCCTTCGACAGGTGCTCGGCGGGCTGCATCAGCCAGGGGTAGTCCGCGATGTGCTGGGCGAGCTGCGGAGCCATGGCCACGGCGATGCGCTCGCGAGTGGCCTCGTCGGCATTGGGCGGGAGTGTGTCGAACTCATCGTTCAGATCGTCGGGCTCATCCTGCACCATCCTCTTCACATCGGACATGGCGGACTCGTCGTACAACTGCGAATAGACCAGCATGAGCGACCGATTGGGTCCGGAGAGCTTCCCTGCGACATCCTCGAATCCCGGCGGAACGTCGATCCCGGTCGTGCCCTCGAGGATGGCCCGGATCTCGGCACGCGCCCGCTGCAGACGTTCGATGCTGGCGGCGAGGTCGGCGTCGATCGCGAGGAGGGCCTGACCGGAGTTCCCGCCGCTCTCGAATCCGACGGCCTCGATCTGCGCCAGCGGCACGCCGAGTTCACGGAGCCGACGGATCTGCAGCAGGCGCACGAGGTGCCGGGCGCTGTACTGCTTGTATCCGTTGGACAGGCGTTCCGGCTCGTCGAGCAGACCTGTGCGGTGGTAGTGCCGCACGCTGTTGACGGTCGTCCCGGCGAGGTCCGCCAGTTCGCTCGTGCTCCAAGCCATCGGGGTCACGTCCTCTCTTCGGGTCCATTCAAGACCCTGTTCCCGGAACAGGGTCAAGTACCGCAGTGACGATCACGCAGGGACTTGACCCTGTTCTGAGAACACGGTCTTCACTTCGTGAGGGAAACGGATGCCGATCCGCGGCATCCGTCATCGAGAGAGAAGAGACATGGACAACCCGTACCCCTGGCTGCAGGACTTCATCAACCAGGTCCCGGACATCCTCCAGCCGCTGATGGTCGCGGTCGTCGCCATGATCCCCTACATCGAGGGGGAGGGCGCAGCGGCGTTCGGCATCATCGCCGGCATCAACCCGATCGTCGCGGCGGTCGCCGCTGCTGCCGGGAACATCCTCTGCGTGATCGGAGTGGTCCTGCTCGGCTCTCGCATCCGCGGCGGCGTCGTCGCGCGTCGCCAGGCGCGGGTGGGATCCCCGGGCGGGGCCGGTGTGACGTCGTCGGGTCTCGGCGAGACGGATGCCGCGACAGCAGCGACCGCGACCGTCGTCGCCGACAACGAGGGCGCCGAGAACGAGAGAGCCGGCGATGCGAAGCCGACCCACGCCTCCAAGGGGCGGGACAAGCTGCGCCGCTGGCTGGTGCGCTTCGGCGTCCCCGGGGCGAGCATCATCGCGCCCCTCGCCCTACCGACGATGCTGACCGCCGCCTTCTTCGTCGCCTCGGGCGTGCGCAAGGAGTGGGTCACCCTGTGGCAGGTCGTCGCGATCGTGCTGTGGACCGGGGCCGTGGCTGCGGCCGCGACCGGACTCCTCGCCCTCCTGGGCTGGTGATCGGCCTCAGGGCCGGACGCGGACCGTGCGTCCCTCGAACGTCACCAGATCACCGTCGTGGAGCTGTCGGCCGCGGCGGCGATCGACCTCGCCGTTGACCGTCACGTAGCCGTCGATCACGACCTCCTTGGCGTCTCCGCCGGAGTCGAGCAGACCCGAGAACTTCAGGAACTGGCCGAGACGGATCATCTCGCCGCCGATGGAGACGTCGTCGATCGGGCCGTTGTTCGTCATCCTTGAATGCTAGCCGCCGGGTCGGTCATCAGGCGTCCAGGAAGCGACGGATGGCGGATGCGGTCTGCGCGGGCTCCTGCAGCATCGGCAGATGGCCCGTCGGGAGGTCTTCCCTCCCCTCCGCGCCGAGGCGATCGGCGAAGCGCCGCTGCATCGCCGCGGGCAGCTCGCGATCGTGCGTGGTCGTCAGGTACCCGGTCCGCCCGGTCCAGGCGTGGCCGCGCGTCCTGTCGAGGTAGAGTCGTCGCGGTTCCGGGGTGAACTCGGCGACGACCCGGTCGACCTCCGTCTCTTCGAGTCCGTGACCGAGACCGCGACGGATCGCGGACTCCGGCGGCCGGGTCCCGCCGAGTCGGAGCGCCACCGGCAGGATCCACCGGTTCGGCGCCGGCATCGCGGAGACGAAGGACTCCCCGGCGCGCGGGATCACGGCCGACACGGCCAGCAGGCCGTCGACCCGCTCCGGGGCGAGCCGGAGGATCTCGCTGGCGATCACCCCGCCGATCGAGTGGGCGACGATCGTGAAGCTGCGGCCGTCGACGGACGCGATCGCCGCTTCCGCGTGGTCGCTCAGCGACGACGCGCCTGCGGTCGGGCGCGGCGCGACGACCGACGCGACGGCGAGGTCATCACGCACGCCGTCCCAGATCCGGGGGCTGAGCCCCGCGCCGCTGAGGAACAGGATGGTCTCCGATGAAGTGATCATTCTCCGATCCTTCCTCGCCTGAATGTCACTCCTATGTCACTATTTATCCGTGAATCGCACCGATCGGCTCTACGCCATCCGCGAGGAGCTGCGGCGCGCCGGTCAGGCCGGTCGCACGGCCGAGCGCCTGGCGGCGACCTTCGCGGTGAGCACGCGCACGATCAAGCGCGACATCTCGACGCTGCAGCACTCCGGCTTTCCCGCCTGGGCGCGACCGGGGCCGGGTGGCGGCTACGTCGTCGACGCCGAGGCGACCCTCCCGCCGGTCAACTTCACCGAGGCGGAAGTCGCCGGCCTCGCCGCCGCCGCGGCGGTCCATCGGGAGCAGCCGTTCGCCGAGCACCTGCGCGGCGCGCTGAACAAGGTGCTGGGCGTGATGGACAGCGGGGCCCGCGACCGCGCGACCTCTCTCACCGATCGGATCTGGATCGACACGAGCGACGCTCCCGCGACCCCGAAGGTGCAGCGCGCTCTCGAGCACGCCCTGAACGAGATGCGGGTCGTGACCGTCGACTACGTCGACCACCAGGGGGCGGCCACGACACGGAAGGTCGACCCGATCCTCCTCGCGTTCACCCGCGGGCACTGGTACTTCGTCGGCCACTGCCGCCTGGCCGACGGCATCCGCTGGTTCCGCACCGATCGTGTCGTCGGTGCGCGACTGACGAAGGAGCGGGCCGCTGCCATCCCGGTGGAGGCGATCGGCGCCCCGCCGTCGTCCGCCGCGCCGCTCGCCGACCGCTAGGCGTCTTCGATCCCCGTCAGGATCGCGCGAGATCGGCGTTGACCGCGGACACCGAGTACTCGCGCTCGACCACCATCGCCGCGAGACCCACCACCGTCGCCTTCTCGCCGAGCGTCGACTGGCTGATGCTGAGGTGCCGGGTCGCCCGGGGGAGCGAACGGGGGTAGAGCGTCTCGCGCACGCCCGCCAGCAGGGGCGGGGAGGCGAGCATCCCGCCGAGCACGACCTCGGAGGGGTTGAGGAGGGACACGACCGTGGCCACGACCTCGCCGATCAGGCGGCCGGCCTCCTGCGTGAGGTTGGCGGCATCCGAATCTCCGTCGGCGAGGTAGGCGCCGACGTCGGATGCCGATGCGGCGGGCTTTCCGAGGGCGGTGAGGGAGCGGGCCACGGCGCGACCGGATGCCGCGGCGGCGAGGCATCCGCGTGCTCCGCACTGGCACAGCAGGTCGCCGTGCCCGGCGATCTTGACGTGCCCGATGTCGCCTGCGCCTCCGTCGGCGCCGCGATACACGCGTCCGCCGAGCACGATCCCCGTGCCGATACCGGACGACACCTTGAGGAAGCACAGCGACCGCGAGTTCGGATGCGCGGCCCGCTGCTCGCCGAGGGCGGCGGCATCCGCATCGTTCGACACCAGGACGGGGACGCCGAGCGCGCGGTTCAGATGGTCGGGGATCGGGTAGGCGTCCCACCCCGGCATGATCGGCGGCTGGCTGGGCCGGTCGGTGTCGGGATCCACGGGGCCGGGGATGCTGAGCGCGATGGCCGCGACGTCGTCGCGCGCGATCCCGGCGCGCGCGAGAAGGTGGGCAGCCCGGTCGGCGATGGCGTTGAGCGTCAGGTCGGGACCGTCGGCGACCGCGACCTCGACGCGCTCCTCGACCGTGATCCGGCCGGCCAGGTCGGTGAGGGCGACGGTGGTGTGGGTGGTGTCGACGCTCGCGGCGATCACGTGGGCGTGCGCCGTGTTGAACTCGAGGCGGCGCGACGGCCGGCCGGCCGAGACCCTCTCGGTGCCGGACTCGATGATCAGGCCGGCGTCCAGCAGGGCGTCGATGCGGGTCGCGACCGTCATCCGCGAGAGGCCGGTCACCTCGAGGACGTCGCCGCGCGTGAAGGCGCGACGCTCGCGGATCAGCTCGAGCACATCGCCGGGACCGGACATCTCCACCTCCATGGGGGTCGTTCTCAGCATAATGCTTGACAGCTATGCGACTTATGTCTAGCTTTTAGTCTTAATGGTCGTGACATTCCGACCGAGCCCCGAAGAGACCTGCAGGACCTCAGCGCAAGGAGGCGCATAGTGAAGACCCGTGCGACAGCAGTAGCAATGGCCGTGGTCGGCCTGACCGCGCTCGCCCTCACCGGATGCACCAGCTCCGGCGACGAGGGAGGCGGCGACGGAGGCGACGGCATCACCTTCTGGCTGCAGGAGGACCTTCCCGACCGCGTCGCCGCGACGCAGGAGATCGTCGACGCGTTCACCGAGAAGACCGGCATCGACGTCGAGCTCGTCTCGGTCGCCGAGGATCAGTTCGCCCAGCTCCTGACGTCGTCGGCCGCCGCCGGCGACCTCCCCGACGTGATCGGCGGCATCTCGCTTCCGCAGGTGCGCACGCTGTCGGCCAACGAGTTCGTCGACACGGACGCCGTGGCTGCGACCATCGACGCCCTCGACCCGTCCACGTTCTCGGAGAACGCCCTGACGCTGACCTCCGACGGTGACACGGCCCTCGCCGTGCCGAGCGAGTCGTGGACGCAGATGCTCTTCTACCGCACCGACCTCTTCGAGGCGGCAGGCCTCGAGGCCCCCGACTCCTACGAGTCGATCCTCGCCGCGGCCGAGAAGCTCGACTCGCCGGAGGTCGCCGGATTCGTGGGTGCCACGGCGCCGGGCGACGCCTTCACGGAGCAGACCTTCGAGCAGATCGCGCTCGGCAACGGCTGCGAGCTCGTGAACAAGGACGGCGACGTGGAGCTCGACTCCGACGCGTGCGTCAGCGCCTTCGAGTTCTACGGCGACCTGACCGAGAACTACTCCGTGCCCGGTGCGCAGGACGTCGACACCACCCGCGCGACCTACTTCGCGGGCGGAGCGGCCATGTTCATCTGGTCGAGCTTCGTCCTCGACGAGATGGCCGGGCTCCGGGAAGACGCCAAGCCGTCGTGCCCCGAGTGCGTGGCCGACCCCGCCTTCCTGGCGCAGAACACCGGCGTGGTGACCTCGATCGCCGGTCCCGACGGCGACGCACCGGCGCAGTTCGGCGAGATCACCTCGTGGACCATCACCGAGGGCGCGAACGCCGAGGCCTCGCAGTCGTTCATCGAGTACATGATGGGCGACGGCTATGAGCCGTGGATCGCGATCGCTCCCGAGGGCAAGGTGCCGGTGCGCACCGGCACCCCGGACGAGCCGACGAAGTTCTCCGACCTGTGGGGCACGCTTCCCGCCGGAGTCGACACCAAGGCGCCGCTGTCGGACTTCTACACGCCCGAGGTGCTCGAGGCTGTGGCCGCCGGTCCGCAGGATCTCGCACGCTGGGGCATCACGCAGGGTCAGGGCAGCCTGCTCGGCGCCCTCCAGGGAGAGCTCCCCGTCTCGACCGCCGTCAGCGATGTCGCGCAGGGCGGAGACCCGGCCGAGGCCGCAGCGACGGCCGCCGAGGCGGTGCGCTCGATCGGCGAGTCGCTCAAGTGACCACTCTCGAGAACGGATCCGGGACCGAGGCCGCGCGCCTCGGTCCCGGGACCACGAAGCCGCGCCGGCGCTCGCGGCACAACCGCGAGGAGAACCGCGCCGGCCTTCTGCTCATCTCGCCGACGTTCATCATCATCCTCGTCGCCGTGGTGCTGCCGATCATCTGGGCGATCTCGCTGGCGTTCCAGGACGTGCGGCTCATCAACATCCGCGGCACCGGCATCATCGGCGAGTACACGCTCGACAACTTCATCGACGTGCTCACCTCGCCCGGCTTCTTCAGCGCCCTCTGGACGACCATCGTCTACTCCGTGTGCGGCACCGGGCTCGCGATCGGCATCGGCCTCATCGCCGCGGTCGCCCTCCGCAAGCCGTTCCGGGGCCGCGGTCTCGTGCGCGCCTCGCTGCTGCTGCCCTACGTCGCCCCGGTCGTCGCCGCCACCTTCGTGTGGTCGACCATGCTCAACCCGCAGTTCGGCATCGTGAACTGGTTCGGCCAGAACGTGCTCGGCTGGGAGGACCCGGTCGCCTTCCTCTCCGACCGCTCCCTGCCGGTCAGCATCTTCGGGTGGCAGGTGGAGCTGCCGATCGCGCTCATCACCGTCATCCTCTTCGAGGCCTGGCGCTCCTTCCCCTTCGCGTTCCTCTTCCTCACGGCCCGTCTCGAGGCCGTGCCCGGCGTGCTCGATGAGGCCGCGCGCGTCGACGGCGCGACGCCCACCCAGCGCTTCCGCCACATCCTCCTGCCGCAGCTGCTGCCCACGATCGCCGTGCTCTGCGTGCTGCGCTTCATCTGGACGTTCAACAACTTCGACGACATCTACCTGCTCACGGGCGGCGGAGCCGGCACCGAGGTCGTCTCGGTGCGGGTGTTCGACCTGCTCACCGCGCGGGGCGACATCGGTGCAGCCGCCGCGCAGGCGCTCGTGCTGGCCGCGATCCTCGCCGTGCTCGTCGGCATCTACCTGAAGTTCTTCGGCAAGCAGGAGGAGCAGGCATGAGCGCGTCCACCACGACCCGCGCCCCGCGCCGCGGCCTGACCCGCGACAGCTTCGAGAACGGCCTGTTCCGTGTGCTCCGCCCGATCGTGATCGTGCTCCTGGTGCTCGCCGCGGTCGTGCCGTTCTACTACATGGTGCTGCTGAGCTTCCGGTCGCTCGACTCGCTGCTGCAGAACCCCGGGGCGCTGTGGATCACGATCGAGGAGCTCGACTTCTCGACGTATCTCGACGTGCTCGCCCCCGTGGATGCCGGTGGGCAGGGCTTCATCGTCTTCATGCGCAACTCGCTGCTCGTCGCGCTGGCGACCGTCGTGCTCACGCTGCTGGTCTCGATCCCGGGTTCGTATGCGGTCAGCCGGCTCGCGTTCTTCGGACGCCGTCAGGTGTCGGGACTCTTCCTCGCGGTGTACTTCTTCCCGGCGATCCTGCTCGCGGTGCCGCTCTTCGTGTTCTTCACGCAGATCGGGCTGCGCGGCTCGTTGGTCGGCCTGCTCATCGTGTACGTCTCGCAGGTCGCTGCCGTGTCGATCTACACGCTCCGCAACTACTTCGCGACGATCCCGGTCTCGCTGGAGGAGGCGGCGGCGCTCGACGGGGCCAGCAGGTTCCAGATCATGCGCAAGGTCAGCATCCCGCTCGCGATGCCCGCCATCGTGTCGAACGGCCTGTTCATCTTCATGATCGCGTGGAACGAGTTCCTGTTCGCGCTGCTGTTCCTCGTCGAGAAGCGCGACTCGTGGACGGTGTCGCTCGGTCTGTCCCAGCTCGCCGGCAGCATCGAGGTCCCCACCACGGTGCTGATGGCCGGGTCCGTCATCCTCACCCTGCCCATCATCCTGCTCTTCTTCGCATCGGAGCGGCTCCTCGTCGGGGGCCTCACCGCCGGTGCGGAGAAGGGCTGAATCACCCGTCGATCCTGGAAGGAAGGCACAGCCCGTGCCCCATGTCGTGCAGTTCTCCGCCGTCCGCGAGGTCGAGCTGGTCGAGATCGAGGCCCAGCCTCTGACACCCGGATCGGTCCGGATCGCCACCTGGTACTCCGGCATCTCGGCAGGGACCGAGCTGACCGCGTATCGCGGGACCAATCCGTACCTCACGTCGACGTGGGATGCCGAGCGGCGGCTGTTCGTGCCTGGCGAGCCGAGCTTCGGCTACCCGGTCAGCGGCTGGGGCTACTCCGAGGTCGGTCAGGTCGTCGAGGTCGCGGATGACGTGACCGACGTGCACGTCGGCGACGTGGTCCACGGCATCTGGGGTCACCGCAGCGACGCCGTCGTCCCGGCCGCGGCGGTCGCCGGGCGCATCGTGCCCGACGGCGTCGACCCGGTGCTCGGCACCTTCGCCCGCGTCGGCGCCATCGCGCTCAACGGCGTCCTCGCCGCCGACGTGCGGCTGGGCGAGCAGGTCGCGGTCTTCGGACAGGGGGTCATCGGACTCCTCGCCACCCGGCTCGCGTCGCTCTCGGGCGGCCGGGTGATCGCCGTCGACACGGTGGCCGCCCGCCTCGCCATGGCGACGACCTTCGGGGCCGTCCACGCGGTGGATGCGCTGCGGGAAGGCGGCGCGGGGGAGAGGATCCGCGAGCTCACCGGCGGGGGCGCCGACAGTGCCATCGAGCTCTCCGGCACCGACCGCGCGCTGCACGAGGCCGTGCGTTCCGTCGTGACCGAGGGGCTGGTCGCGGCATCCGGCTTCTATCAGGGCGGGGCGTCGAACCTGCGCCTCGGCGAGGAGTTCCACCACAACCGCGTGCGCATCGTCGCGAGCCAGATCTCCGGCGTGCCGGTCTCGCTCGGGGGCCGCTGGAATCAGGGGCGGCTGGTGCGCACGGTCATGGGCCTCGTTTTCGCCGGCGACGTCGACGCGGGCGCGCTCGTGTCGGATGTCGTGCCGGCGGAGGATGTCGCCGGCGTGTTCGCGCGCCTGGATGCCGGTGACCCCGAGATCCTGCAGGCCGTGCTGCGGTTCGAGGCGGCACCGGAGCAGGTGCAGTGAGCTCCGAGATCCCCGACGACGCCGTCCCCTCGTACCGCCCGTCGTTTCCGGACCGCCGTCTCGGCGTCGGGCTCGTCGGCGCCGGGGCCATCGCGCGCTCCGCGCACCTGCCCGCCTATCGGGCCTGGGATGTGCCGGTGGTCGCCGTGACCTCTCGCACCCGGGCCGACGCCGAGGCGCTCGCCGCCGATTTCGGCATCGAGACCGTGCACGACTCGCTCGACACCCTGCTCGCCGATCCCCGCGTCGAGGTGGTCGACCTCGCGACGGGGCCGACGGGACGCCTCGAGCTCATCGCGGCGGCCGTCGCCGCAGGCAAGCATGTGCTCGCGCAGAAGCCCCTGGTCAGCGACCCATCCGAACTGCCGCGGCTCGCCGAGGTGCTCGACGAGGCCCGAGCGAAGGGCATCCGCGTCGCCGTCAACCAGAACGCGCGCTGGGCACCGGCCTGGCGACTCGCGACGCTGCTGATCCGCGAAGGGCGCATCGGCGATGTCGTCGGCGTCACCCACCTGCATGACAAGCCGCTGCCGCCGCTCGCGGGCACTCCGTTCGACGACGTGCCGCACATGCTGCTGAACGACTACCTCGTGCACTGGATCGACATCACCCGCTGCTGGCTCGAAGGCACGTCGGTCGTGGCCGTCGCGGCATCCGATCATCGCGTTCCCGCGCAGCCCGATGAGGCGCGCAACCCGTGGGGAGCGGACCTGCGCGTCGACGTCTCGTCCGGCGCGAGCGCGTCGATCCGCATCGTCGGGAGCGCCGTGGCGTCAGCCGGGGGATGCCCGTTCTGGATCCACGGGACGGAGGGCACCCTGCGCGGCAGCGTGCTGCTCGGCTCCGACCGGCTCGCGCTCGACCGGGATGGTCAGAGCCGCGAGTTCGCACTGGAAGGGCAGTGGTTCACCGACGGCTTCGCCGGGGCGATGGGCGAGCTGCAGACCGCCGTCGCCGAGGGACGCGAGCCGGAGAACTCCGCCGCGCACGTCACCGCCACCGTCAGGACGACGATCGCCGCCGTCGAATCCGCGCAGGCCGGTGGGATGCCGGTGCACCCGGCCGAGCTCGAACTGACGACAGCCCTTGAAGGGAAGGCAGCAGCGTGACCGTCATCGATGAGATCCCGGTCGGGCCGGACGCCCGTGTGTACGCGGAGGGCTGGCAGAGCTGGAGCCCGACGACCTGGTCCGCTCGCGGGGAGGAGATCCACCGGCCGGCGGAGCCGTGGCAGCATGCCATGCGCTTCCGTCCTGGCACGCCCGTCGCCGACGACGCGTTGCAGGGGGAGGGCCTGCTGGTCGTCGACCCCGGTGACGGGCGTGAGGCGCGTGTGTTCGGCACCCTCGACGCGAGCCGCGAGGTGCCGACGATCCGCGCGACATGGCGGGAGGATCGGGTCGTCGTGGAGACGGATGCCGACCCCGGGTCCCTGAGCCTGTCGGACCCTGGGTCCCTGAGCTTGTCGAACCCTGGGTCCCTGAGCCTGTCGAAGGGCGCCGCCGCGCTCGCCGCCTTCGGAGACCGCTTCGGCGCAGCAGCCGGCGCCCGCTTCGGGTGGGCCGCGCCGCGCGTGTGGTGCACCTGGTACCAGTACTTCGAAGAGGTGCACGCGTCCGACGTCATCGAGAACGTGCGCGCGATCGACGCCGCGGGGCTCGACGTCGACGTGGTGCAGATCGACGACGGATGGAGCCTGGGAACCGGCGAGTGGACGGCGCCGAACCCGCGCTTCGGCTCGCTGCCCGCCGCGGTCGGCGCCATCCTCGACAGCGGCCGTCGCGCGGGCATCTGGGTGGCTCCCTTCTCGGTCGGCGCGACCTCGTCGGTCGCGCGCGAGCATGCGGACTGGGTGCTCGGCGACGCCGGACGCAACTGGGGCGACGACATGCGAGGACTCGACCTCACACACCCCGGCGTGCGCGATTACCTGACCCGCGTCTTCTCCGACATCCGCGATCTGGGCATCGACTACGTGAAGCTCGACTTCCTCTACTCCGGAGCGCTGCCCGGCAGCCGCCACGACGCGGATGCCACACCCATCTCGGCCTACCGCTCGGGTCTCGAGCTGATCCGCGAGGTGCTCGGCGACGACGCGTTCCTGCTCGGATGCGGCGCGCCGATCCTGCCCAGCGTCGGTCTCGTCGACGCGATGCGGGTCGCCGGCGACACGTTCCACGAGGGCGGCGAGGACGGCTCGCAGGGCCTGCGCGGACAGATGTCGGTCGAGGCGCGGGCCTGGCAGCACGGGCGGTTCTGGACCAACGACCCCGACTGCCTGGTCGCCCGGCCCGAGTTCGCGCTGCGCGAGGAGTGGGCTGACGTGGTGCTCGCCGCCCCCGGCATCCGTGGCTTCTCGGATCGCATCGACGGTCTCGACGCGCGCGGGATGGAACTCGTCCGTCAGCTTCTGAAGGAGACATCGGCATGACCACGGAGAACGGTCTGCAGGACCGCCTCGCCCCGCTCGTCGCGCAGCTCTACCCGGATGCCGCGGCCGAGGTGCTCGCCGCGCTCCTCGACCTGGCGGAGACCTGGCGCGCCCGCCTGGCCTCCCCGCGACAGGACGCGGATCATGTCGGACCGGATGAGCGCACCGCCTATCTCATCACCTATGGCGACTCGTTCCGCCGGCCGGGGGAGACGCCGCTGCACACGCTCGCCGGAGTGCTGCGCGACCACATCGGCGACGTCATCAGCGACGTGCATCTGCTGCCGATCTATCCGTGGACCTCGGACGACGGATTCGGCGTCGTCGACCACCGCCAGGTGAATCCGGCGCTCGGCACCTGGGACGACATCGCGGACCTCCGCGACGAGTACGCGCTCGCGCTGGACTTCGTCGCCAACCACATCTCCAGCTCGTCGCCGTGGTTCCAGTCCTGGCTCGCGCGGGACGAGCGGTACGACGGATACTTCCTCGATCCCTTCCCCGAGAACGGGCCCGGATTCGACGTCTCGCACGTCGTCCGGCCGCGCGTCACTCCGCTCGTGCACGAGTACGCGCGTCCCGACGGCACCATGGCGCGGGCGTGGACCACTTTCGGACCCGACCAGATCGACATCGACCCGAGCACGCCCGCCGTGCTCCTCGACCTCACCGACATCCTGCTCGGCTACCTCGCGCGCGGCGCCACCACGGTGCGCCTCGACGCGATCGGCTACCTGTGGAAGCAGTCCGGCACCACCTGCATCCATCTGCCGCAGACGCACGACATCATCCGGATCTGGCGGATCCTCGTCGACGAGCTCGCGCCGGGCACCCTCCTCCTCACCGAGACGAACGTGCCGCACGCCGACAACATCACCTACTTCGGCGACGGCAGCGACGAAGCGCACATGGTCTACCAGTTCGCGCTGCCGCCCCTCGTGCTGCATGCGTTCGTGACGGGCCGGGCGACCGCGCTGTCGGAGTGGGCGAGCGGCGTGGGACCCGTCAGCGACACCGCCACCTGGTTCAACTTCCTCGCGAGCCACGACGGCATCGGCCTGCGCCCCACCGAGGGGCTGCTGACGGATGCCGATCGCGCACTGCTCGTCGAGCGGACGCTCGCCCGCGGCGGACGGGTGTCGATGGCCAAGCGCCCCGACGGCAGCGAGGGGGTGTACGAGCTCAACACGAACTTCCTCGAGGCGCTGGTCGACCCGGCGGACCCGGATCCGGATGCCTCGGCCGTGCGGCGCGGGCTCGCGGCCCACGCCATCCTGCTGTCCCTCGTCGGCGTCCCGGCCATCTATCACCACTCGCTGCTCGGGTCGCAGCAGGACCACCAGGGAGTGCAGGACAGCGACATCGCGCGGCGCATCAACCGCGAGGTGCTCGACGCCGACACCCTGCACGCCGAGCTGCAGGTGCCGGGGCGTCGATCCGGCATGCTGAATGGCGTCCGCGCGATGCTCGCGGTCAGACGGGGGACAGCGGCGTTCTCGCCGTTCGCCGCGCAGGAGATCGCGTTCCTCGACGACCGTGTGCTCGTGGTCCGTCGCGCGGCGGGAACCGATGATGAGGTCGTCGCGGTCGTGAACGTGAGCGACGAGGCGGTGTCGCTGGAGTCGCTGAGCGGCACGGACCTGCTGAGCGGGGTTCATCACGACGGACTCGTGCTGGCGCCGTTCGGCTACGTCTGGCTGGCCGCTCTGCCATCATCGAATCGAGACACCGGCGACCGCCTCTGACGGGGAGGCGACGACCGCTCGGGACCTCAGGGAGGGCATCATGGCCGGGCAGACATCAGTCGAGCAGTCATCGGCATGGAAGCGGTTCTGGAGCAGGGGCGGATTCTGGCGTGCGCTCCTGCTCGCCGCGGTCTACCTCGGCGTCTATGAGCTGATCGGCTTCCTGCTCGGGCTCGCCGTCCCCGAGGGGAGCGGTCTCCGCGCCGAGAAGGGGAGCGCCGGGGACGTGTTCTTCTCCACGGCGCTGCCCATCATCCTCACCAGCATCCTGCTCTTCGCGTTCGCGGCATCCGTCGGCTGGCTGAAGGAGCTGTTCGCGCGTCAGACTCTCGGCGGCCGCCGGTGGATGTGGATCGCCCTGATCGTCGTGCTCGTCATCAACGTCGGTGCGTTCCTCACCATCGACTACGCGAAGGCGGGGATCACCCTGGTCGGCACCTGGCTGCTGGCCGGGCTCTTCGTCGGCCTGGTCGAGGAGCTCGTCACGCGCGGGTTCGTGATCAACCTCATGCGCAAGGGGGGCCACCGTGAGATCGCCGTCGCCCTCGCCTCGGCGGGCATCTTCGCCGCCCTGCACTTCACGAACCTCTTCACGTCGGACCAGGGGCTCGGCACGACTCTCCTGCAGATCGTCTACACGTTCGGATTCGGCATCTGCATGTACCTGATCCTGCGGGTGACGCGCACGCTGATCGCGCCGATGCTCGTGCATGCGAGCACCGATCCGTCGATCTTCCTCTTCGGCGCGTTCCCCACCAGCGGCAACCCGCTCGTCCTCCTGCCCGCGCTGAGCACGTACATCGTCATCGTCACGGGCTTCATCCTGCTGATCGTGTTCCTCGTCAGCGAGCGCCGCCGTCGACGGGCAGAGGTCGCGGCTTCGGCGAGCTGATCGACTCTCGCCACCGAACGCGATCAGGAGCGGGCGATATCTGGGATGACCGACGATGCCGAGTGCTCGGCGACAAGGACGTGCTGCCGGGCGTCCGCCACGACGGACTCTCCCTCGGTCCGATCCGCCGAGTCGGCGTCGCGATCCGGCACGGCGAGCGGCAGCGCTGCACGACGGCGCAGATACTGCGCCTGGGCCCAGTCGATGGGCGTGCTCACGGCAGCACCACGCCCTTGCCGCCCACGACGTTCGCCTCCAGATCGCGGTGCGCCTGTGCGATGTCGTCCATGGCGTACGTCCTGCCGACGGGGATCCGCGCCTCGCCCGCGGCGACCGCGTCCAGGAACTCCTGCAGCACTCGCGGCGGCAGGTCGGCGGCTTCGCCGGAGTACGAGGTGAGCCGCAGGCCGTTCGGCAGCCAGTCCATGGGGTAGAAGTCGGGGATGGTCCACTGGTCCGACAGCATCCCGGTGAAGCAGACGACGCCGCCCAAGCGGACGCTGCGCAGTGTGTCCCGCATCACGTTCACCCCGACGAGCTCCACGGCTCCGTCGACGCCGTCCGGGATGATGTCACGGACTCGTTCCGAGATGTCTCCGTCGTCGATCAGCACGTGGTCGACGCCGACGCTCTCCAGCAGCGGGCGGCGGCTTTCGCTGCGGGTCGTCGAGAGGACCTGCATCCCGCGCTGCTTCGCCAGGACCGCCAGCGCCAGGCCGACCGATGACGTGCCACCCCTGATCAGGAGACTGTCGCCGTCGCCCGCTCGCACGCCGATCGCCAGGGAGCCGTACGCGGTCTGGAGCATCTCGGGCACCGCGCCCACGACCTCCCACGGGAGCTCGCTCCGGAACGGGATGACCTGCGCTGCGGGCACCCGCACGAACTCGGCGTATCCGCCGTCGAACTCGCGACCCATGCCGCCCATCATGGTCATCACCTGCTGGCCCGGCAGGAACTGCCCTCCCGGAGCCTCCTCCACGACGCCGGTCGCCTCGATACCGGGGATCCGCGGAAAACTGCCGCTGTAGGCCAGGCCGTTTCGGAAGTGCAGCTCCGAGCGGTTGAGGCCGAAGGCCTTCACGCGGATGAGGACCTGATCGTTCGAGGCTCGCGGCCTCGGCACTGTGCGCACGGCAAGCACCTCGGGGCCTCCGGGAGCCTCCACCACGACGGCGCGCATCGACTCGTTCATCGGATCGCCTCCGCGGTGACGACCGGCGCGCCGGAGAGCGATCGGTCGAGTCGGGCGAGGAGCGACGTGACCTCGGTGAGATCCTGCCCCGCGAGGTGGTCGGCGAGAGCATCCGCCATCGCCTGTGTGCCACGAGTCAGAACGGTCTCCCCGGCGGCGGTCAGCGCGATCAGAGAGGAACGCCGATCGGTGGGATGCGGATGTCGCACCGCCAGCCCCTCGCGTTCCAGGCGATCGACGAGCTTGCTCGCCGCGCCCACGGTGATCCGCAGCTCGTCCCGGAGCTCCTGCACGCGGCCGGCCGGAGCGAATCGATCGACGACCCGCAGGGCTGAGAGGGTCGCGAGGCCGGGTGCTCCGGCGTGCCGCACGGCGTCATCGAGGTGGTTCCACAGGTTGGTCTCGTACCGGACGAGGGCGTCGAAGAAGTCCATGAAGGATGCAACGTGCGAGCCGCGTATATATTCCCAGGAATTGAATTCCTCAGAATCGGTCGTTGATCGGGCCGTGTTCGCCGCGACACGGTTGCTCGCGACCGATGACCGGGAGAGGCGGTGGGCGGGGAGTGGAGAGCCCCGCCCACCGGCCGCCCGATGAGGGGAGGGCGGCGCTTTCGCTTCCGCCCCGGGACCCCTCCCGAGACGGCTGCTCTTCCAGTGGACCAGAACCGCCTCCACGTTTCTCCGGGAAGGTGTGAAACGTGGAGGCGGAGGACGCCGCGGGGTCGGTCGTCAGTCGTCGGTGTCGGTGCCGACGACCGCGAACTCGGCGGTGAAGTCGATGTCGATCGAGCGGTTGTCCGTCGTGAGGACGGAGGCGTCGTAGGGGCTCACGTCGTCGCCGTCGACATCGAGGTCGGTGATCAACCCGTCGGCTTCGGCCAGCGCCGCGGAGACCAGCGAGCGGATCGCCTCGTCGTCGAGCACCAGCGTCGGGCCGGTGTCATCGCCGTCGGCGGCCTCGGTCGAGACGACGGTGGCCGCGAGCTTCTCGTCGACGCGGACCTCGGTCTCGTCGCCCGCCGCGGTGGTCAGCTGCACCTCCCACGCGCCGTCGCGCTTCGCGTCGATCGAGGTGACCTCGCCGTCGGCCGCTCCGCGCGCGGCATCCGCGATCTCGATGAGCTCGTCGGCCGAATCCGTGCCGATCCCGGTGACGGGACCCTGGGCGGACGACGTCGATCCGCCGTCGTCATCGCGGTCGTCTGCGTCGTGGCGAGGGCCGTCCGATACCGAGGTCCGGTCGTCGTCGTCGCCGATCTCGTCGCCGATCGCGGCGCCGACGGCGACGCCGCCTCCCACGAGCACCACGGCTGCCGCGATCCCGCCGCCGATCAGAAGGGCTCGGGTGCGTCGGGGCTTGGTCCCGACCGCAGCGGACGCGGCGGGCGGAGCCACCGGGTGCTGACCGGCGGCCGGAGCCTGAGGTGCGGCATCCGTCGTCGGGGTGACGGGCACGGTGGGCTGGTCGTCGCCGTGGCGGGGAGTCTGGTCGGGGGTGGGTGTCTTGTCGTCCATGTGACGATGCTCCCGCGCCGGCACTGAAGCCTTCCTGAAGCGTCCTGAAGACCTCTTCAGGAACCCGTCAGGAGCTCAGGGGAAGGGTGACGACGAACCGGGCGCCGCCCCAGCGGGAGTCGTCGACGACGACGGTCCCGCCTTCGGCCGCCGCGATGCCGCGCGCGATCGCGAGGCCGAGGCCGCTGCCACCGGCGTCGCGGCTGCGGGCCTCGTCGAGGCGGACGAAGCGCTCGAAGATGCGCTCGCGCTCCTCGACCGGCACGCCGTCGCCGTCGTCCTCGATCGTCACGAACACGTGGCGGTCCGCCGGCGTCACCCCGATCGCGAGGCGGCCGCGCGCGTGCCGGGCGCCGTTGTCCGCCAGGTTGCGCAGGAGCTGGCCGAGCAGACGCGGGTCACCGGAGACGCGGGCGGCCTGGATGCCGGAGCCGTCGACCTCCTGCCCCGCCGCGCGCAGCCGGCGCACCTCGCCGAGGGCCAGGTCGTCGAGATCGACCGGCTCGTCGTGCGGGGTGACGCCCTCGTCGAGGCGCGCGAGGAGCAGCAGCGACTCCACGATCCCCTGCAGCCGGACCCCCTCCTCGGACACGACCTCGGCCAGCTCGCCGATGCTCGTCACGCCCGGGTGCGCCTGCGCCAGCTCGGCATGCTGTCGGATCGTCGCGAGCGGGGAGCGCAGCTCGTGCGACGCGTCGGACACGAATCTCCGCTGCGCCGTCGCCGCGGCATCCAGCCGATCGAGCATGCCGTTCATGGTCGTCGCGAGCGCGGCGACCTCGTCGGCCGAGTCAGGCACCGCCACGCGCCGGTGGAGTCGCTCGGCCGTGATGCCTTCGACCTCCTGACGGATGCGCGTCACGGGTCGGAGCGCGCGACCGGTCACGAACCACGTGGTGCCCGCGACGAGCAGGAGCACGAGAGGCACCGCCACGGCCAGCAGCGTCGCGACCGTCGCCAAAGTCTCGGCGTCGTCCTCGACCGACACCGCGAGGACGATCGTCTGGTCGTCGTCGATGTCATCCGAGACGATGAGCATCGGCTCGCCGTCGACGGTCATCGTCTGCGCGTCGTCGGCGACCGGGAGGGGCGTCGACCCCAGTGCCTCACGGGCATCCTCGCTGGCCGCTCGCACGGCGCCGTCCGCTCCGAGGATCTGCACGAACTCGTCGTCGAGGGTGTCGATGCCGGCGCCGTCGGACGCGCCCTCGCGATCGCCGAGCTGCTCGGCGCGCTGCTGGGCCGCCTGCTCGGTGCTGCCGCGCACACTGCTGCTCAGCACGGCGTAGAACGAGACGGCTCCGATGACGAGGGCCACCGCGACGATCAGGGTGGCGCCGAGCGTCGTGCGGCCGCGCACAGAACGCCACCAGCGACCGGCCACCGAACGGTCAGCCACCGTCGGCCGCCAAACGGTATCCGGCACCGCGGATCGTCTCGATCGCCTCGCGCCCGAACGGCTTGTCGAGCTTGCGGCGCAGGTGACCGACGTACACCTCGACGATGTTCGGGTCGCCGTCGAAGTCGTCATCCCAGACGCCGTCGATCAGGGCCCGCTTGGTCACGACCTGGCCGCGGTGACGCATCAGGTACTCGAGCACCGAGAACTCTCGGGCGGTCAGGGTCACCGGCGTCTCGCCCCGCCAGACGCGGTGGGCGGCGGGGTCGAGGCGCAGGTCGCCGGCCTCCAGGATCGCCGGTCGGGCGACCGCGCCGCGACGGACGAGTGCCCGGATGCGTGCGACGAGGATCGCGAACGAGAACGGCTTGGTGACGTAGTCGTCGGCACCGGTCTCGAGCGCCTCGACCTGATCCCATTCGCCGTCCTTCGCGGTCAGCATGAGAACCGGCGTCCAGTTCTCCTCGGCGCGCAGCGCCTCGCACACCTTCCAGCCGCTCATCCCCGGCATCATCAGGTCGAGCACGATCGCGTCGTACCGGGTCTCGCGCGCCCGCCAGAGTCCGTCGACCCCGTTGTGCGCGACGTCGACGGCGAAGCCCTCGGCCTCGAGCCCGCGCCGCACGCCGTCGGCCAGGCGCACCTCGTCGTCGACCACCAGGATCCGCATTCCTCCAGTGTGGCGGTCCTACGCTGAATCGGGGCTGAAGCCGGGGCGGGGCGGTCTCACCGCGGGCACGACTTCGGAGATGCGGCCGTGACACGCCGCTCGGACGTCGCCGTGCTCGGGGTGTCGTCCGCGGACTCCGAAGTCGTGCACGCCTGCGGATCGGGAGCGGTGGGTCACGGCCGGCCGAGGTGCTCCTGGATCTCGCGGATGACAGCGCCGAGCACCCCGGAGGCGAGCAGGCCGGGGCCGAGCGGGCCCGCCGTGTCCTCACCGAGGAGCGGCAGCCGGCGGAGTGCATCCGCCGCGTCGGGGGAGAGGCGATCGAGCTGCCAGGCCACCTCCCGGCCGCGCACCCCGGGGCTCTCGGGGTGCGCCAGTTCGACGGCCTTCGCCGCATAGGCCGCCGCCCCGAGCGCGTGGGCGCCCATGTGCGCGACCCCGGCGGCCTGGGCGGCGGCGCGCGCGGCGGCGACTCCCGCCGGCGTGCGCGCACTCGCCGCCGCACGCCCCGCGACGAAGCGGCGGCGGATCTCACCCGCGGCGTCGAGCTCGCCCCGGGCGTACGCCCGGGCTCGGGCGATGGCGTCGGCGGCGCGGTCGTCTTCCGGAGCCTCCGCCGCGAACAGCGGCAGCACGTGCTCCGCGCAGTCGGCGGCCCAGGCGGCGACGATCCGCCGCTCGGCGTCGCTCAGCGACTGGGGAGAGGCTGTTCCGGCCATGTCGCCCTCACCGCGCCCGACGAGCCGTGCGCGACCGGGCAGCCTCGTGGGCGTCGCGGAGCAGGGCGAGCACGGCATCCGCTGTGTTCTCCGCCGGGTCGATCACGCAGACCCAGCCGGCGGTGCCGTAGAGCGGATGCCGCTGGAACACATCGGCGTCGGTGGCGTGTGCCTCCGTCACGACGAGGGCGTCGGCGCGCTCCCGCCCGACATGGATGTTCACGCGGAACCGGCCGGGGGTGCCGAGATCGGACGACGTGTCGTCGGGGTAGTCCTTCGTGATGATGGTCCCGTAGGGCTGCGTGCGTTCCGGCATCCGGCCGTCGGGGGCGTGGTAGAAGTACGCGTCGCCCCACGAGAGCTCGGGGAAGTCGCTTCCGATCTCGGGGGCGACGACCAGTGCGCCGTCGAACCCGCGGACGTTCTCGATGATCTGCTGCATCTCCATGCTTCAATGATGAGCTTGAAGTGCTTATGTGGACTTCGACGCCAGCAGGCAGGAGGATGCCGTGACCAACTCTCAAGTGGCTTCCCTCACGACGGCGCAGGTCGGGCGGATGCTCGGCTATTCGACGCAGCAGGTGCGCGACCTCGAGCGGCTCGGGGTGATCCCATCCGCCGCCCGCGGAGCCAACGGGTACCGCCACTATCAGGAGAAGCACCTCGTGGCGCTCCGGGCCTATCGGGCGCTCGCCGCAGCCATCGGCCCGGTGCCGGCGCGGCAGCTGATGCCGGTGCTGATCGGCGGCACCGTGGAAGGCGCGGCCGCGCAGATCGACGACCTCCACGCGGCGCTGGCCGGTGAGCGCTCCCGCGTCCGCGAGGCGCTCCGCGGTCTGGACGTCGCCGTGCAGGATTCCACCGAGGTCTTCGGCGACGAGGATGCGATGACGATCGGCGAGCTCGCGCAGGCCCTCGACGTGCGCACCTCGGCCCTGCGCCACTGGGAGCGCGAGGGGATCCTCCATCCGCTGCGCACCGGTTCGTCGGGCTCCCGCTCCTACGGGTCGAGGGCGATCACGGAGGCCCGGGTCATCGCGGCGCTTCGCGCCGGCGGCTACGGCATCCCGCCGATCGCCCGCATCCTCGACCAGCTGCGCGGTCAGGCGCTGACCGCCGACGCGCAGCGGATCCTCACCGACCGGCTCGTCGAGCTCACCCGCCGGAGCGTCGCCCTCCTCGCGGCCGCCGGCGCGCTGCACGACCTTCTCGACGCCGCCGCCGCGGGAGGGCTCCGACCTCAGGGAGCCACGGGGTAGTGGCTGGTGATCGCGATGCGGTTCCAGCTGTTGATCACGACCGTCAGCCAGGTCACCGCGGCGATCTGCTTCTCGGTCAGGATGCCGTCGACGTCGATGCCGCGATCATGACGTCGACCGTGATCGCCGATCAGCGTCACCCGCTCGGCGATCTGCAGCGCCGCCTGCTCCTCGGGGGAGAAGTACTGCGACTCCCACCAGCCCGCGAGCACCGCGAGGCGATCGGCCGTCTCGCCGTGCTTCACGGCATCAGCCGAATGCATCCGCAGGCAGAACGCACAGCCGTTGAGCTGCGAGGCGCGCACCTTGACCAGTTCGACGAGCAGCGGCGACAGCCCGGCATCCGCTCCCGCCTCGGCGGCCTTCGCGGCGAACTCCAGCATCGCCTGGTACGGAGCCGAGTAGATCTTGCCGATGTTCACATGGGACACGTGGTCTCTCCTTCTTCCGGGCGCGTCTGCGCCCCACCAGGATCGACGACGCAGCCCCGGGAGATGTGAGGCGCTTCGCGCGCTCCGGCATCCGTAGGCTGTACTCATGACCAAGAACATCTGGACCATCCTCGGCGTGATCCTGGCCGTCGTGATCGCCTGGTGGCTGGTGAGCGCCCTCTTCTCCGTGCTGTGGTTCATCGCCAAGCTGGCGATCGTCGCGGTGGTCGCCGTCGTGGTGTTCGTCGTGATCCGGAGCGTCTTCAGCCGCGCCGACGACTGAGTCGCCCGCGCCGTCGATCCGCCGTGACCATGACGGCCGCGATGACCACGGCGAGAACGTAGAACCAGGTCGCGAACTGGAAGACGGCGGCGTATGCGCCGGCGTCCGCCTGCGCACCCGCGCTCGTCGTCGCGTTCGCTGCCGCAGCGGTGAAGACGACGGTCAGCAGCGCCAGGCCGATGGTTCCGCCGAGCTGGTGCGCCGTGTTGACGAGACCGGATGCCGCGCCGTTGTCCTCCGGTGCGACGCGCGTCATGCCGAACTCGGTCAGCAGGATGATCGCGATCCCCTGCCCGACGCCGAGGAGGAGGAGCGGTGGCAGGATGCCGCTGAAGAACGGCGTGTCCGTGTCGATCGCGCTCAGCCACAGCATCCCGCCACCGGCCACCGCGAGCGAGACCAGGAGGAGGAGCGGCTTGCCGATCCGCGCGCTCAGCGGGCGCACGAGGTACACCATCGCGAAGAACATCAGTGTGAGCGGGACGTAGGAGAGTCCGGCGACCACGGCGCTGAAGCCCTGCACGTTCTGCAGGTACTGGCTCAGGAAGTAGAACGTCGAGAACATCGCGCCGACGATGAGGATCCGCACGAGGTAGGCGCCGGATCGGGTGACGTCGCGGAACAGCCCCAGCGGCGTGATCGGCTGGATCGCCCGGCGCTCGATGAGGACGAAGGCGACGAGGAGGGCGAATGCCGCACCGAGGGTGGCGATCGTGACGGGGGCCGTCCAGCCGGACTCCGCGGCGCTGACGAGACCGAAGACGAGTGCGGTCATGCCCGAGGTCACCGTGAGGGCGCCCGGCACGTCGACGCGGCCGGCGGCCCGCGGCGTCTCGGGCAGGAAGCGGGGGGCGAGCAGCAGCACCGCGATGCCGATCGGCACGTTGATGAGCATCCCCCAGCGCCACGACAGCAGATCGGTGAAGAGTCCGCCGACGATGATGCCGGCGCTGCCGCCGGCGCCGATGACCGCGCTGTAGATGCTGATGGCGCGCGTCCGCTCCTCCGGCTGCGGGAAGGACTGCACCAGGAGGGCGAGCGTGGCCGGGATGGCGAACGCGGAGGCGATGCCCTGGAGCACACGAGCGAGGATGAGGACATCGGCCGAAGGCGCGAGGCCCGCCATGAGGGAAGCGGCGGTGAACAGGCCGACGCCCGCAGCGAAGACCCGCCGCCGCCCGAGCAGGTCGCCCGTGCGCGCCCCGAGCAGCAGCAGGCCGCCGAAGGCGAGTGCGTAGCTGTTCTGCACCCAGGAAAGGGAGGTGTCGGTGAATCCGAGTTCGCGCTGCACGTGGGGGAGCGCCGTGGTCACGATCGAGGTGTCGAGCACCATCATGAGCTGGCAGCCCATGATGACGGCGAGGACGACGGTCCTGCGCCAGGCGGGAGGGGTGCCGACGGGGACGTCGACGGATGCGGTGGACATGGAGAACTCCTAAGTAACTGACTGGTTCGTTACATAGCATCGCTCGTGTTATCGGCTTTGTCAACTAACTGGTTACTTGTTAGAATGGGGATCATGGTCAGGGACGCAGAGGCGACGAAGAAGCGCATCCTGGATGCCGCGGAGGAGGAGTTCGCCCGCTACGGCATCGCCGGCGCGCGTGTCGACCGCATCGCTGAGAACGCGCAGGCGAACAAGGCCATGCTCTACCGCTACTTCGACAGCAAGGACGGCCTGTTCGACGAGGTGTTCTCGCAGCGGGTGGTCGCGGTCGGAGACGCCACCGCGTTCGATGCGGAGGATCTCCCCGGATACGCCGCTCGCTCCTTCGACCTGTACGAGCAGAACCCGAACACGCTCCGTCTGACGAACTGGCACATTCTCGAGCGCGGAGACGCGGCGCTCGATGTGCTGACGAAGGCGCACGCCGAGAAGCTCGCGCAGATCGAGCGCGCGCAGAGGTCAGGCCATCTGCCGACGGATCGCTCGCCGATCGAGCTGCTCACGGCGGTGCGTGCTCTCGCGATGGCGTGGCACACCCTCACGCCGGAGATGAATCGCGTGCCCCTTCCGGACGCCGCGCGCCGGCGCGAGGTCGTGGTCGAGAACGTCCGGGCGCTGCTCGCCTGATCGCCGCGAGGCTCACACTGATCCCCGGTGATTCGTCGGAGAGGTATGAGACGACTCCATATCCTCGCCCTCGCCTTCTCCGCCGCGCTCGGAGTGTTCGTCGGCGGCTGGGCGTACTTCGCGCCCCAGGGTTTCTACGACTCGTTCCCCGGCGCGCTCGGGTCGTGGGTGTCCGTCGACGGTCCCTTCAACGAGCATCTGATCCGTGACGTCGGCGCGATGTACCTGGCGCTCGCCGCGGCGAGCATCGGCGGACTGCTGTGGCGCAGCACAGTCGGCTTCCGCGTGCTCGGCATCGCCTGGACGGTGTTCGGCGTGCTGCACTTCCTCTACCACGCGCTCCATCTGGAGCACATGTCGCTCGAGTCCGCGATCGGCGAGATGGTCGCGCTGGGCGTGAGCCTCGTGCTCGGTGTCGTGCTGCTGCTCCCCGAGCGCGAGGCCCACAGGCCTACGCGGTGACGCGCGACCCGATGCGGTACTTGGCCGCGCGGTGCGTGTCCTGCACGCGGTCGCCCTTGCCCTGCAGCTTGTGGCGCAGGGTCCCCGGCGTGTACTCCTCCGGGTAGGCGCCGCGGGCGCGGAGCACCGGGATGACATGCTCGATGACGTCCTGCCAGGTGCCGGGCGTGACCGCGTAGGCGAGGTTGAATCCGTCGATGTCGGTCTCGTCGACCCAGGACTGCAGCTCGTCGGCGATCTCTTCGCCGGAGCCGACGACCGTGGGGCCGAGGCCGCCGATCGCGTTGTGCCGGCCGAAGTCCCCCACCGTCCACTCGCGTCCGAGATCCGCCTCTTCCTTCAGGTGCTGCAGCACCGACTGGATCGCGTTCGACTCGACGTTGCCGACGGGCTCGTCCTCGCGGTACTGCGACAGGTCGACGCCCATCCAGCCCGACATGAAGGTCAGCGCTCCCTCGGGGCTCGCGTAGGTGAGGTACTCGGCGTGCTTCGCGGTCGCCTCTTCGCTGGTCGCGCCGGTGATGACCGTGAGCAGCGTGTAGATGCGCGCGTCGTAGCGGTCGCGGCCGGCGGCTTCGAGGGCGTCGCGGATGCGCTTCACGGTTCCCGCGAGCACCTCCTTCGAGGGCGCGGCGACGAAGATGGCCTCGGCGTTCTCGGCCGCGAAGCGCACGCCGCGCGGGCTCGCGCCGGCCTGGTAGATCACGGGAGTGCGCTGCGGAGACGGCTCGGAGATGTGGATGCCGGGAACGCTGAAGTGCTTGCCCTCGTGCCCGATCGGATGCACCTTCGTGTGATCCGTGAAGATGCCCCGCTCGCGGTCCTCGACGACGGCGTCGTCCTCCCAGGAGCCCTCCCACAGCTTGTAGAGCACCTCGACGTACTCGTCGGCGTGGTCGTACCGGTCGTCGTGCGCGAGCTGATCCTCCTGGCCCATGTTCCGCGCGGCGCTGGGCAGGTAGCCGGTGACGACGTTCCAGCCGATGCGGCCCTGGGTGAGGTGGTCGAGCGTGCTCAGGCGGCGGGCGAACGGGTACGGGTGCTCGAAGGCGGTACCGGCCGTGATGCCGAAGCCCAGGTGCTCGGTGACGGCGGCCATCGCGCTCACGAGCAGGATCGGGTCGTTCACGGGCACCTGCGCGCCGTTGCGGATCGCGGCCTCGTTCGTGCCGCCGTACACGTCGTAGGTGCCGAGCACATCGGCGATGAAGATGCCGTCGAAGGTCGCGCTCTCGAGCAGCTTCGCGAGATCCGTCCAGTAGCTGATCGTGTTGTACTGGCGCGAACGATCCTCCGGATGCCGCCACAGCCCGGACGACTGGTGGGCGACGCAGTTCATGTCGAAGGCGTTGAAGCGGATCTGACGAGTCATGGAGACCATGAAACGTCACCGGGCCTCAGTAATCCAGCCTCGGTGAAACGCGCGGACACACGGGAGCGGGGAGCCGGAACAGCGGACGACGCCCGCTGCCGGGGAGGCAGCGGGCGTCGTCGGCGGGGGCGGGTGATCAGGAGGAGACAGGCGCCGATGCGGTCGCGATCAGGTCGTCCATGAGCGAGCGGGCGTTGCCGTAGCCCTCCGCGATCGCGGCGTGCTGCATCGCGAGCAGCACGTAGTCGGCGTTCTCGGCGACCGCGAACTCCTTCTCGATGGTCGTCCAGGCGGGCAGCACCCAGGGCTTGTCGTTCGCGCGCGCCGCCGCGATCACACGGCGGAAGTCGTCGAAGTCGGCCTCGGTCTGCCGGTACGCGCCGCGGCCGCTCATGGCGGCCAGGTCGCCGGGGCCGATGAAGATGCCGTCGACGGTGGGCAGCGCCGCGATCGCCTCGACGTCGCGCAGGGCCCGCGGATCCTCGACCATCGGGAACACCTTGATGTCGCGGTCCTGCGCGGCGATCCACTCGTCCGAGTATCCGCGGTAGCTCATCGTGCGGCCGCCCGCGAGGCTTCGCGAGCCGAGCGGCGGGAACTTCGCGAAGTCGGTGACGAGCTTCGCGTGCTCGAGCCCTTCGATGTGGGGGATGATCACACCGTCTGAGCCGAAGTCGAGGGCCTGCTGGATCGCGCCGCGCTCGGGGACCAGCACCTTCGACAGCACCTCGAGCCCGAGGCCCTTGAGCAGCGGGATGAAGCGCTCAAGGATCGAGAGGTCGAACGAGCCGTGCTCGATGTCGAGCACCACGAAGTCGTATCCGAGACCGGCGACGATCTCGCCGATCGCGCTGCTGCCGTCCGACAGCCAGGCTCCCTGCTTGAGCGAATGAGACATGTTGTTCCTTTCTTTCGGTGCCGACGGCGTCAGGCCGAGGCGACCACGGTGAAGCGGCGGTTGGCGAGCGAGGGATTCACGGAGCGCACCTGGGCGACGCGTTCGGGCGTGGCGTCGGCGACCGCGATGCCGCTGCTCTCGCCGATCTCGCCGAGCGTGATGCCCATGGGATCGACGATGATGCTGCCGCCGGTGCCGACGCCGGGTCCCTGCGACACCGCGGCGACATACAGGGTGTTCTCGATCGCGCGGGCGCGGGCGAGCGTGTTCCAGTGGTCCTCCTTGCGGGCGCCCGGCATCCACGCCGCGGGGTAGAGCAGCAGGTCGACGCCGGCGTCGGCGTGCTCGCGCGCGGCCTCGGGGAAGCGCAGGTCGTAGCAGGTCAGCATCCCGATCGTCACGTCGTCGATCGTGAACGTCACGGGGCCGTCGATGTCGCCGGGGCGGATGTGCTCGGACTCGAGGAACCCGAACGCGTCGTACAGGTGGAGCTTGTGGTACACCCGGGAGAGGCCGTCATCCGGCGTCACCAGCACGAGCGTGTTGTATCCGCGCGACTCGTCGTCGATCGACTCGAGCATGCCCGCGACGATCGCGACTCCCGTGCGGCGAGCCAGTCCGGCCAGCGCCGTCACGAACGGACCATCCAGTGCCTCGCCCTGCTTCACGAACTCGGCGTCGAGGTTCGGGACGTCGAACATGGCGAACTCGGGGAACACCACCAGGCGTGCGCCGGCGGCGGCCGCCTCCTCCGTGAGACGGGTGATCTCCTCGAGGTTGGCGGACTTGTCGCCGCCCGAGACCATCTGGCCGATCGCGAACTTCATGATTCTCCTTTGATCGAGACGAGGCTCTCCGGATCGGAGAGCACGGTGATGCAGTGCTGCACGAAGGCTCGCCCGACCGAGTCGAGTCGGCGCTCGAACCACGAGATCGAGGTGGTGAGTCCCACCGAGGGATTGACCAGCGTGCGGTACACGACGTTGTGCTGCGGGATGTCCGACAGCGACTTCGGGATGAAGCACACGCCCATGCCCGCCGACACCATGGCGGCCTGGTCGAGGTACGAGCCCATGACCTCGAGCGAGCGCGGGGAGAACCCGGCGCGCATGCACGCCGTCACGACGGCGTCGTAGCCGGTCGGGTTGGCGGTGCGCGGACCCTGGAGGATGCGCTCGTTGCGCAGCATCGCGAAATCCACCTCCTCCACGCCGGCGAGCGGATGGTCGTCGGGCAGGGCCACGAGGTAGTCCTCGGAGAACAGCGCGGCCGACGAGAGATCCTTGAGGTCGGGCTCGGTGAGCAGGATCGCGACGTCGATCGACCCCTGCTCGAGCTCGTCCACCAGCAGGGAGGTGGGGATGCTGCGCACCTGGACGGTCGCGGTCGGATGCGCGCGGATGAACTGCCGTACGGCTCCCGCCGGCGAGCTGAACATCATCGCCGGGACGATCCCGACCCGCACCCGCCCGAACTCATGGCTGCGCTGATCGTCGAGCAGCTGCGTGATGTGCTGCATGGCCTCGAGCACGCGCCGGCACCGATAGTAGAACTCGCGTCCGGCCTCGGTGGGCGTGATGGGCCGTGTGGAGCGGTCGATCAAGGCGACGCCCACGTCCTTCTCCAGCCGTGAGATCTGCTGCGAGAGTGCGGGGGCGGTGATGAAGAGGCTGTCGGCGGCCTGCTTGAAACCGCCGGCGTCGACCAGCGTGACGAACAGCTCGAGGCGTCGCGTCTCCATGTCTAGGCCCCCCTCAGTGCGTGCCGCTCGGCGCGACGCACCCTCTGGATCTCGGGATCGGGAACCGGCGCCGCCGCGATCAGACGCTTGGTGTACTCATCGACCGGATGGTGCAGCACGTCCTCCGTGGGGCCTTCCTCGATCACGTCGCCATGACGCAGGACCACGACGCGGTTCGACAGGGTCTCGACCACCGAGAGGTCGTGGCTGATGAACAGACACGAGAACCCGAGTTCGCGCTGGAGCGCGAGGAACAGGTCCAGCACCTGCGCCTGCACCGACACGTCGAGCGCCGAGGTCGGTTCGTCGGCGATCATGAGCACGGGGTCGGTCGCGATGGCTCGGGCGATGCCGATGCGCTGACGTTGACCGCCCGAGAGCTCGTGCGGGTAGCGGTCGCACCAGTCGGGGTTCAGCTGCACCTGCTCCAGCAGCTCCTTCGCGCGGGTGCGGCGTGCGCGGGGATCCCGGACGAGTCCCTGCCACAGAAGCGGGTCGGAGATCGCCTGCCCGATCGTGCGCCGAGGGTTGAGCGACGACGCCGGGTCCTGGAACACCATCGTCACGTGGCGGCGCAGCTGACGCAGCGCCCGCCCCGGGCGACCGGTGATGCGTTCGCCGCGGACCTCGAGCAGGCCCTCGGTCACGGGCAGCAGCCCGATCGCCGCCTTGCCGATCGTGGACTTGCCCGAGCCCGACTCGCCGACGAGACCGACGATCTCGCCGCGTGCGACCTCCAGATCGATGCCGTTGATGGCCTGGAACCCGGGCCGCCGCCAGCGTCCGGGATAGCGGATGACGGCATCCTTCAGGCGCAGCACGGTCTCGGGCAGCGGGGTGGCGGCGGTCACGCCGTCGATGCGCAGCTTGTTCCTCGCCGCCGACAGGAAGTCGTCCGCCTTGCCCAGGTGCGGCACGGCCGCGAGCAGCGCCTGCGTGTACGGCTCCTTCGGGTGGCGGAAGAGCTCCGCCGACGGGGCGCTCTCCACGACCTGGCCGTCCTTCATCACGACGACCTGATCGGCCACATCCGCCACGACGCCCATGTCGTGCGTGATGATCAGCACGGCCATGCCCATCCGCTCCTGGATCTCGGCGATCAGGTCCAGGATCTCGGCCTGCACCGTGACGTCGAGCGCCGTGGTCGGCTCGTCCGCGATGAGCAGGTCGGGCTCCGAGGAGATCGCCATCGCGATCATCGCCCGCTGGCGCTGGCCGCCGGAGAGCTGGTGGGGATAGTGATCGACCTTCTCCTCGGGCGAGGGCATGTGCACGTCGCGCAGCAGCTGCACGGCGCGCGCACGCACCGTCTTGGCGTCGAGGTCATGGTGGCTCGTGAGCGCCTCGGCCAGCTGGTGCCCGATCGTGTAGACGGGATTCAGCGCCGTCATCGGCTCCTGGAAGATGGTCGCGATGCGGGCGCCCCGCAGCGGGCGCAGCCCCTTGTCGCGCATCGGCACCAGGTCGATGCCGTCGAACAGGATGCGTCCGCTGCGCCGCGCGTTCGGGGGGAGCAGATCGAGGATCGACATCGCGGTGACGGATTTGCCAGAGCCCGACTCGCCGACGAGCGCGAGGGTCTGGCGCCGGTCGACGCTGAACGACACGTCGTAGGTGACCTGACGCGGCCCATCGGGGGTGGCGAACTCGACGGACAGCCCGTCGACCTGCAGCAGCGGTTCGGTCATGAGCGCTTCTTCGCTTTCGGGTCGAGGAGGTCCCGCAGTGCGTCGCCGAGGATGCCGAAGGCGAGGATCGTCAGCACGATCACGGCTCCGGGCACGAGCAGCACATGCGGATCGGTGGTGAGGTAGCGCTGGCCCTGCGCGACCATGGAGCCCCAGGACGGGGTGGGCGGCACGACGCCGAGGCCCAGGTAGCTGAGCCCGGACTCCATCAGGATCGCCGCAGCCATCGTGAGAGAGAACTGGACGATGATCGGCGCGGAGACGTTCGCGAGCACGGTGCGGAACAGGATCACGATCGTCGGAGCGCCGAACGTGCGCGCTGCGTCCACGTACTCCTCGCGCTTGGTGGAGAGCACCTGGCCGTAGGTGATGCGGGCGAAGATGGGCGCGAAGAGCACCCCGATCGCGATGATGAGCGTGACCGGCCCGGGGCCGTACAGCGTCACGGCCAGCAGGGCGAGCACGATCGGCGGGAACGCGAGGATCACGTCGACCACGAGCCGCATGGTCACGATCTCGGTGAGCCCGTTGAAGTAGCCGCCGAGCAGTCCCAGCAGGGTTCCGAGGACGGTCGCGAGCAGAGTCGCTCCGAGGGCGATGAACAGCTCCACCTGAGCGCCGAACATGATGCGGGAGAGGATGTCGCGGCCGAGCTCGTCGGTGCCCAGCAGGTGACCGGGGCTGAACAGCGGCTGCAGTCGCAGGGCGACGTTCTGCGCGATGGGGTCGTACGGCGCGAGCAGCGGGGCGAACGCCATCAGGATGAGGATGACCAGGAGGTAGATCACCATGACCGTCCGCAGAGGCGTGATCGCCTGGCGGACGCGGGGGCTGAGTTTCATGCTCGCCTCACTCGGGGGTCGAGGATTCCGTAGGTGATGTCGACGACGATGTTGATCGCGATGAACAGCATCGCGATCACGATCACGACGCCCTGTACGACCGGGTAGTCGCGCGTCGTGACGCCGTCGACGAGCAGGCTCGACAGGCCGGGGTAGTTGAACACCCTCTCGACGAGGACAGTCGATCCGAGCAGTGTGCCGAAGCCGATGCCGACCACGGTCACCACGGGGGTCAGCGAGTTGCGCAGCACGTGCCGGCGGAACACCGTGAACGGCGCCAGCCCGATCGACTTCGCGGTGCGCACCCAGTCCTGGGACTGCACCTCGAGGACGGCCGACCGTGTCATGCGCGCGATCTGCGCCGCGAAGCCGACTGCCAGCGACACCGCGGGCAGGGTGAGGCTCGTGATCGATCCGAGGAAGTCCTTCGACGGATCGACGTAGCCGCCGGCGGGGAACAGCCCGAGCGTGATCGAGAACACCAGGATCAGCACCGCGCCGAACACGAACACCGGAAGGGCGACGCCGATCGAGCTCAGGGCGGTGACGAGGGTGTCGACCCAGCCGCCGCGTCGGGCGGCGATCGCGCCCATCGCGACGCCGAAGACGATCGACAGCAGCGTGGCGAACACCACGAGGTTCAGCGTGCGGGGGAGGCGGGCGCCGATCGCCTCGAGCACGGGCTGCGAGGTGCGGAACGATTCGCCGAGGTCTCCGGTGAAGACGCCGCCGAGGAACGAGAGGTACTGCGTGAGCAGCGGCTGGTCGAGGCCGAGCTGCTCGCGGAGCGCGGCGACGGCTTCCGGGCTGGGCGCCCCGCCGTCACCGGTGCTCAGCAGCAGCACGGCGGGGTCGCCCGGGACGAGTTGGAGTGCGGAGAAGATGAGGGTGAGGACCAGCAGGACCAGTCCCACCCCCATCGCCAGCCGCTTCGCGATGAAGAGGAGCACGGGTCCTACTTCACCGAGGCGTGCGCCAGGTTGAGCGAGCTGTAGAAGACCAGGAAGCCGGGCAGGGTCTGGAATCCGCTCACCTTGTCGTTGTAGGCGTACGCCTGCTCACGGGTGTTGATCGAGGCGAACGGCACGTCCTCGGCCCAGATGTCGGCGATCTCCTGGTAGATCTCCTTCTTGGCGGCGTCGTCGTCGGCGGCACGCAGACCGTCTTCGATCAGGCCCCGCAGCGTGTCGTTGGAGTAGCCCCAGCCGACGTTGAAGTTGCGGCTGTCGACCACCCAGTTGAGCAGGTACGACGGGTCGGTGATCACACCGGCATCGCCCGAGACGGCGAGGTCGTACTCGCCGGCGTTGCCCTTGCTGACGCGGGTGGACCAGTCGGGGGCGTCGAGTGTCACGTCGATGCCGATCGCGCGGAGGTCCTCCTGCACCGACAGGGCGTTGTCCTGCAGGAACGTGTACTGCGAGGTCGAGAGCAGGGTGGCCGCGAAGCCGTCGGGGTACCCGGCCTCGGCGAGCAGCTCCTTGGCCTTCTTCGGGTCGTAGCTCCACAGCTCGGCGGCAGACGGGTCGTATGCGGGGTCGTCCTCGGGGATCACGATGCCGTCCAGCGGGGCGCCGTTGCTCTGGAACGCGGCGAGCACGGCGTTCTCGCGATTGAGCGCGTAGGCCACGGCCTGGCGCACCTTCGGATCGGCGAACGGGCCCTCCGTCACGTTGAACTGCACGTACTGGAACGGACCCTGCTGCGCGTCGACCGTGAGTCCGGCATCCGCCACCCGCTGGAAGTTCTCCCACGGGACGTACTCGATCATGTCGACGTCGCCGCTGAGCAGCGCGTTGGTGCGCGCTTCGCCGTCGGGGTAGAACTTCACCTCGATGCTGTCGAGCGCGACATCGTCGGCGTCGTAGAAGTCCTCGTCCTTCTCGACGGTGAGGCCGATGCCCTCTTGCAGGTCGGTCATCTCGAAGGGCCCGGCGCCCACCCAGTTGGGGGTGTCGGCGTTGAGCGACGTGTCGGGCACGATCGCGGCGAACGGCAGGGCGAGGTACTGCAGGAACGCCGTGTTCGGCTGGGCGAGGGTGATCGTGACGGTGTCGTCGGCGACCGTGATCTCGGTGACGTCCTTGAGGCCGGCGGCGAGCTGCGATCCGTTGGCGGGATCGCGGTAGTAGTCCAGCGAGTTCTTCACGTTCTCGGCGGTGAGCGGGGTGTCGTCATGGAACGTGAGATCGGGGCGGATGGTGAACACGTAGCTCGTCGGATCCGTGGTGTCGACCGACTCCGCGATACCGGGAACCACGGCTCCCGCCTCGTCGTAGGTCATCAGACCGCGGTGCACCATCGTGAGCAGCTGGTTGACCGCACCGCCCTGCTGCATGCCGGTGATCGGGGTGGCCGGTTCGGCGGAGAGGCCGAAGGTCAGCGTCTGCGGACCATCCGAACCGTCGGCGTCGCCGGAGTCGGACGAGCCTCCACACCCGGCGAGGACGAGGATCGAGGCGGCGCCGAAGGCGACGGCACCGATCCAGCGATGAGCAGTCCGGCGGTCGTGTCGGGCGGGACGCGGTGAAATGGGCATGACAGAGTCCTTCCATGGTGGCGGGCACCATCGATCGAGATGTCACGAAACACGGAGTGTCACCATCGACGGCTCCGTTGCTCGTCGGGTTGTGAAGGCGTGGGGTGAAACTGAACCCTTCAGATCGATTATGTCCACGGCAGAGATAAGCGGGAAGTTCGAGTTCTCAGTCGGAGATAACGCTGCACTTAACCTGTGGGTGGTGACCTGGGATTTATCGACCCGATCCGGGCGTGGGGCTCACTCGGCGGTGCGGTCGCCGCCGCGATGGGGGCTCGGATCGGGGGGAAGGATCACCATCGGTGGTTGCGTTCGAGTCTGCGCCCGCCACCAGACCACGAATCCGGTGGCCGTGAAGGCGCCGTAGAACACGTACATCAGCCCGGTGGCGTAGTACCCCGAGCCGAACAGCAGAGGCACGCCGACGACGTCGACCGCGATCCAGATGAGCCAGAACTCGGTCCAGCCCCTGGCCATGCCGTAGGTCGCCAGCAGTGAGCCGACGAAGGTCCAGGCGTCGGCCCAGACCGGCTCCCACGACCCGAGGGCGCGGAACAGCGGAGTGAGCGCCACCGTGCCGATGACCATTCCGAGCACCAGTCCGATGCGCGCACTCGTCGGCGCCCACCGGGGACTCACCCGGCCGCCCTCGGCGTTCCGCCAGCGCACCCATCCGTAGATCGCGACCGCGATGAACATGACCTGCCGGCCGGCCTGTCCGAGCAGATGCGGCAGCGAGTGGTCAGGACTGAGGATCGAACCGAGGAACACGGTGAGCAGCAGCACGTTTCCGATGATCCCGACCGGCCACGCCCAGATCTTCCGCCGCATGCCGCCGATCGCGCTCGCGAGGCCGAAGGCGTTGCCCACGACCTCGCGGATGAGCAGCGTCTGCCCGCCCGGCAGCACCCATTGCGAGTTGAAGGCCTCGGCGAGCCAGCGCAGCAGATCCATCGGGGTCAGGGCGCCGCGTCGGGCGCGGGGCGGTCGTCGAGCGTGAGCTGGAGCATGCTCAGGTCGAGCCAGCGTCCGAACTTCGCCCCGACCTGCGGCATCCGTCCGACCTCGGCGAAGCCGAGTCGCTCGTGGAGCACGATCGAGGCGACGTTCCCGCTCTCGATCCCGCCGATCATGACGTGGATGCCGGCCGCGCGGGCTCGCTCGATGAGCGCGGCCATCAGGGTCTTCCCGATGCCGCGGCCGCGCTGATCGCCGCGCACGTACACGGAGTGCTCGACGGTGTGCCGGTAGCCGCTGTGCGGTCGCCATTGCGCGTAGGACGCGTATCCGACCAGGCCGCTGTCGTCGACGGCGACGATGACCGGATATCCGCGGGCCGTCCGGTCGGCGAGCCAGGCGGCGCGGTCGGCGACGTCGACCGCGTCCTCGTTCCAGATCGAGGTGGTGTGCACCACGGCATGGTTGTGGATCTCGGTGATCGTGGGGAGGTCCGACTCATCGGCATCCCTGATCTGCACGGCTGTCATCGGGGTCTCTCGTCTTCTGCGCTTCGGGTGCGCATCGCCGACGCTAGCAGGATGCCGGGGGTCAGACGTCGCGCGAGCGCGGTGCCTTCGTGCGGAGCGCATCCCGCACGAGGATCGCGCGGCGCATGTCGACCATGATCGGATCGAAGAACCGCTCGCGGTACCGGGCCTCGCTCACGGCGGAGAACACGAACGGCAGCGAAGCGATCAGAGAGAGCAGCATGGCGGCCTTCAACAGGTTCACCGTGAGCGGCAGCTCGACGCCGGCGACGATGAGCGGCTCGACGATCAGCGGCTGGGACTCGCTGCCGGGACCGAGCCAGATCTCCACGACGCCGATCGGGATCGCGATGCTCCCGATGATGATCAGGAGGGCGGCGAGCAGCAGCGCGAAGAACAGCGCCTGCAGCAGCTGGGCGATGGTCATCGCGATCAGGATGTTGAAGCGCTGCGGTGCACGGAGACGCTGGTGCTCCGCCGGCGCCGGAAGGTGCTCGGCCGGGGTGTCGGCGAGCATCGCCCTCCGCTGGACCTCGGTGGGCGCCTGGGCGTCGTCGTCGATCTCGGACGCGCTGACCCGGAGCACGACGATGCCCGCGAGGATCGCGACGACCAATCCCACGAGGGCGATCGACCCCCAGTGCAGCGCCGACGCCATCTGCCACACCTCGGCCGAGAAGAATGCGAACACGACGAGCATCAGGATCACGGGCAGGGCGATCGACGCCATGTGACCGATCGCCGAGGCATTGTGCACAGCCAGGCGCGATGCCCAGGAGATCAGGGCGCCGCCGCCCATGCCGGTGACGAGCACGCAGAGGATGAGAACGAGCAGAGCCCAGAAGACCGGGCCGACGGTCGCCCGCGGATTGTTCTGGTAGCCGAAGACGATGATCCCGGCGAGACACGCGATGATGAGCGCGAGCGCGATGAGCGTCCCGATGCCGACCGAGAGCCGGCGCAGGATGGCGCGGGCCGCGACGTAGCCGCCCCAGGTGGCGACGACGGTGAGAGCGAGGACGCCGACGACAACGAGGGTCAGCAGCGCGGCTTCGCCGGCCGTCGAATCCTCGGCGAACTCGACGGTCAGCTCGATCCCGTCGCCGACCAGGTAGACGAGGATCGCCACGCCCACGATCAGCGGTGCGACGCGGCGGGGGAGATCGGTGAACCAGCGCCTCAGCGGGACGAAGGTGGGAAGCCCCTGCTCGCGGAACCAGCGATCGGCATCGCGCTTCGCGCTCCGGTTGCTCGGGGATGCGGACATGCGATGAGACTACTCGCGGGTCAGACGTGCACGTCGGCGGGGGATTCCTCGCCCTCGTGGAAGCTCGGCTTCTTGCCCAGCATCCGTCCGATGCCGAGCACGATGACGACGATCAGCAGGCCGAGAGCGAGGCCGGCGATCGCCGAGATGATGGTGTCGACGATCCAGACGACGACCGCGCCGGCCGGCTCGAGCGCGTGCTCGACGGCATGCAGCACGTCGACCGGGAAGTGCCAGCCGACCTCGCCGAGGTTCACGAGCACGAGGTGGCCGCCGACCCAGAGCATGGCGACCGTGCCGAGGATGCTGATGAAGCGGAAGACCGCGGGCATCGATCGCACGATCCGGGTGCCGGTGTGACGGACGCGCTGCACCGGGTTCTTCGCCATCTTCAGGCCGATGTCGTCGATCTTCACCAGCAGTGCGACGGCTCCGTAGACGACGCCGGTCATCAGCAGGGCGATCACGGCGAGGATCGCGAGGGTCGTCCAGATGTCGAGACCCGCCTCGAGGTTCGCGAGCGAGATCAGCATGATCTCGGTGGAGAGGATGAGGTCGGTGCGCACGGCGCCGAGCACGAGCTTCTTCTCATCGCGCGCGCCCTCGTCGGCGTGGCCGTGCTGCACGCCGAACCACTCCAGCACCTTCTCGGCACCTTCGAAGCAGAGGTACGCACCGCCGAGGATCAGCAGGTACGGCAGCACCCACGGTGCGAAGGCCGTCAGCAGCAGCGCCGCCGGGATGATGATGAGGAACTTGTTGGCGAGCGACCCGAGCGCGATCTTGCCGACGACGGGCAGCTCGCGGGCGGGCGTGATCCCCTGCACGTACTGCGGCGTGACCGCGGCGTCGTCGATCACGACGCCCGCCGCCTTCGCGGAGGCCTTCATCGCGGCGCTCAGGATGTCGTCGACGACGGCGAGAAGTCCAACGGACATGTGTTCCCCCAGGGTCTGTGGTTCAGGGGGCAACTCTATCGAGTCGGGTGAAACTCACAGCCCGCTCCCAGTCCCACGGGACCAAAACGGGACCGGCATCCGTTCTCCTCTAGTGACGGCGCAGCCAGCGACGTCGGACAAGGAGTCAGATCATGTCGAACGACTACGGCAGGACCCCCGAGGCGGTCAGTGCCCTCACGCATCTGCAGTACGAGGTTACCCAGCAGGACGCGACGGAGCCGCCGTTCCGCAACGCCTATTGGAACACCCATGACGACGGCATCTACGTCGACGTCGTCTCCGGCGAGCCACTGTTCTCGTCCACCGACAAGTTCGACAGCGGCACCGGATGGCCGAGCTTCACCAAGCCCATCGATGCGGATGCCGTGACCACGCGCACCGACCGCAAGCTGTTCATGAAGCGCACCGAAGCGCGCTCGGCCGGCGCCGACAGCCACCTGGGCCACGTCTTCGACGACGGACCGCGCGACGCGGGAGGATTGCGGTACTGCATGAACTCCGCCGCTCTCCGGTTCATCCCCGCTGACAGGCTCGAGGAAGAGGGGTACGGTCGCTACAGCCGCCTCTTCGACACCACCACCGATATCTCTGAGGAGCAGTCATGACCGACACCGGAACCATCACCCGCACCCCCGGCACCGAGACCGCCGTCCTGGCCGGTGGCTGTTTCTGGGGCATGGAGGACCTGATCCGCCGCCAGCCCGGCGTGCTCGACACGCGCGTCGGCTACACCGGAGGCTCGAACGACCACGCGACCTACCGCAACCACCCCGGTCACGCCGAGGCCGTGGAGATCGTGTTCGACCCGTCGAAGACGACCTACCGCGACATCCTCGCGTTCTTCTTCCAGATCCACGACCCGTCGACCAAGGACCGTCAGGGCAACGACATCGGCTCGAGCTACCGCTCGGCGATCTTCCCGCTCAGCCCCGAGCAGGAGACCGTCGCGCGCGACACGATCGCCGACGTCGACGCCTCCGGTCTCTGGCCGGGCAAGGCCGTGACCACGATCGAGCCCGAGGGTCCGTTCTGGCAGGCCGAGGAGGAGCACCAGGACTACCTGATCAAGTACCCGAACGGCTACACCTGCCACTTCCCGCGTGCGGGATGGGTGCTGCCGAAGCGTGAGAGCGCGACCGTCTGACCGTCACGGTGCTTCGACAAGCTCAGCAGCCCCGTCCGCTGGGTCCCTGAGCCTGTCGAAGGGCCCTCCGTCTCTCAAGGCGGAGGGCCTTCATCGTGCCCGGGCCTCGTAGGAGCCACCGCCGCGCGCGACGTGGGAGGAGATCTCCGCGTCGGGAGGAGCGGATGCTTCGCATCCTCAGCCCATGCGTGTGATCTCAGCCCGACGATGCGCCGCATGACCCGGGCTTGGGCGTCAGCCCTCCGCGAGGAAAGCCAGCGCGGCTTTCTTGAAGTCCCGCGAGCCCGGCGCGTTGAAGTGGTTGCGGTTCGGGATCTCGAAGAACCGCCCGTCGTGGGCGGCGGATGCCAGGGCGCGCGAACCTTCGATGATCGCGTCCTTCGATCCGGTGGCGAACAGGATCGGGCGGGTGGGCGCATCCGCCGGATCCGGGTCGATCGTGCCGGATGCCCGCATCCCCTCGGCCAGCGCGACGAGCGCCTGCAGGTCGTTGCCCGGCACCCGCTCGGTGAGGGCGATGTAGTTCTGCGTCGTCTGATCCGCCACGGGGGTGCCGTCGGCGATGTACGCCCGCACTTGGTCGAGATCCAGCCGTGCGAGGGGGATGCCGTCGGGCACGCCACCGAGCACCGCGCGGCCGATCCGCTGCGGCAGGTCGCGCACGACCTCCCAGCCGACGCGGGCGCCGAGCGAGTACCCCACGTAGAACGCGTCGTCGACGAGATACGCGTCCATCACGGACTCGACGTCGGTCGCGAGGGTGCGGATGCCGTAGTCCTCCGGCTGATGCGGCTTCGCGCTGCGCCCGTGCCCCCGCTGATCGAGGGCGAGCACCCGGTAGCCGGCACGCGTCAGCTCGCGCACCCAGCCGGTGAGCACCCAGTTGTCGCGCGCGTTCGACGCGAAGCCGTGCACGGCCACGACGACCGGCGCATCGAGGTCGCCCCAGGTGTAGGTCGCGAGCCGCGTGCCGTCTGCCGCGTACACCTGCTGCGGGTCGGGCATGCTCGTCAGGTCGGAGAGAGGGACAGCCACGGCATCCATTCTGGCCCCACCCGGTGTCGATCAGGGCGGTCGGGGCGGTCTTTCTCCGTAACCCTGATGGCGTCAGCCATCACCGCATGAGAGCGTGAGTGCGGAGATGCCGCCCACGGCATCCGTGCTCTCGCCGACGCTGTGCTGCGGTTCGGCGCTGAGTCCCGGACGAGTCTGGAGAGGATCCGCTGATGGCGACACCGGTGATCGCCCCGCGGTCGGGGGAGCGTGCGCCCACCGTCACGCTCTGGATGATGATGGTGCTGACGTTCGTCACCGGGCTGGTCGACGCGGTCGGATTCCTCGGGCTCGATCGAGTGTTCGTAGGCAACATGACCGGGAACATCGTGATCCTCGGCATGGCTGTCGCGGGGGCGGACGATCTGCCGGTGCTCGGGCCCGCGATCGCGCTGGGGACCTTCACCGTCGGGGCGTACATCGGCGGGATGGTCCTTCGTCGCCGTCGGAGGGAATGGAGCGGCGGGGTGTCTCTCCTGCTCCTCACGGGGGCCTTCGTCCTCGCCCTGCTCGGGGTGGCGTATCTCATCCCCGATTGGGCGGCGTCCGACGTGCTCGAGCTCATCGCCTCCTCGACCACGGCCGCGGCGATGGGCATGCAGGCGGCGGTCGCACGCAGTCTCGCCGTCGCCGACGTGACGACTGTCGTCGTGACCTCCACCCTCACCTCTCTCGCGAGCGAGTCTCTGGTCGACGGCGGGGTGAAGGGTGTGTGGAACCGGCGTTTCGCCGCGATCGCGATCATCTTCGTCGGGGCGCTCGTCGGCGCGCTGCTCCTGCGCTTCGGTGTGGCCGTGCCGCTGCTGCTCGCGGGCGCGCTCACCGTCGCGGTGGTCGCGTTCGGTCATCGCTCGCTCCACACGCGTGCGGTCGCCGTCTGATCGGTCGATGTTCGCGACCGAGGCGGGCTGACCCGAACCGCCTTCACTTGGATTCGGCGGCCCCCGCGGTGACGGAGGCGAGTTCGGCCGCGCCGAGCGACGAGTGCAGCGGAAGCGTCGGGCGGAGTGCCGCGAGGATGCTCTCGGCCGACGACCCGCTGAACACGAAGACCGGACCGGTCGCCCCGGCATAGGTCTCGTCGTGCCAGCCGATCGCCCCGGATCCGAGGGCGGCCTGGAGGGCGATGGTCACACCCGTCAGATCCTCGGATGCCGCGCTGTGGAGGTGCGTGCGCAGCAGCACGTACTCCGTGGAGCCGACCGGATGCTTCCGCCCGTCGACAGCGACCCATGAGCCGCGGGCGATGCCGTTGCTCTCGAGGACTCCGAGGAGTTCGATGGTCACGCGGTCGATGTCGACCGCCGTCACAGTGAGCTCGATGTCGGCCGCCACGGGCTCGCCCTCGGCCGACAGTGCGGTACCGCCGCCGATGATCACCGCGGACGCGTCGAGCTGGGGCAGCAGCGTCCCGACGATCCCGTCCTCCTGCGCATGCCGCACGTGCGGCGACATCGGCTGTGCGAAATGGATGGTCACGGCGTGCGTGGAGCTCTGGGGCTTCCGTGAGAACAGGGGCATGCCGATACGGTACTGCGCGGCGTTCCGGCGGAGCTGGCATACCGGTATGCCAGCGGGGCGGCCTCACACGATGAAGGAGATCTCAGGTTCTGAAGGAGCATCCGTGGGATTCGGTCCTGCAGAACGTGAGATCTCCTTCATTCCGTGCGAGGAGACGCGGATGCTGCGCGGCGAGGCCGTGCCCCGCCGCGCAGCGCCGTCTCAGACTGCGCGGCGCAGGGCCTCGCCGAGCGCGGCATCCACGTTCGTCCAGTACTGGAAGAACCGCTCGCGGATCTCGTCGATCGTGATGCCGCGGCCCTGACCGGTCAGGGTCTCGAGGAACCGGGCGCGCTGCTCGTCGTCGAAGACCGTGCGGTACAGGGTGCCTGCCTGACCGAAGTCGTCATCGTCGAGGTGCAGCGTCGCGGCACTGCGCATGAGCTCGCCGTCGGACTCCCAGCTCGCCTCGACGCCGGCCACCGGGTCGGCCTCGGGCCCGCCGGCAGCGCCGAACGAGTTGGGCGTGTAGACGCGGTGCTCGGCCGGGTTCGGCTTGTACTGCATCTGGCCCTCGTGCATGTAGTTGCGCACCTCGGCCGCGTGCGGCTGGTTGACGGGCAGCTGGTTGTAGTTCGCGCCGATGCGGTAGCGCTGCGCGTCGGAGTAGGCGAAGACGCGGGCCATGAGCATCTTGTCGGGCGAGATGCCCGTGCCGGGAACCTGGTTGCCCGGCGAGAAGGCGGCCTGCTCGATCTCGGCGAAGAAGTTCTGCGGGTTGCGGTCCAGCGTGAACGTGCCGACCTTGATGCGCGGGTAGTCCTTCTTCGACCACGTCTTGGTCAGGTCGAACGGGTTGAAGCGGTACTCCTTGGCCTCGTCGTACGGCATGACCTGCACGTAGACATCCCACGACGGGTAGTCGCCGGTGTTGATCGCGTCGAACAGGTCGCGACGGTAGAAGTCGGCATCCGATCCTGCGAGCTCCTGCGCCTCGGCGGCGCCCATCGCCTCGACACCCTGCTTCGACAGGAAGTGGTACTGCACCCAGAAGCGCTCGCCCGCGGCGTTGACCCACTGGTAGGTGTGCGAGCCGTAGCCGTTCATGTGCCGCCAGCTGCGGGGGAGTCCGCGGTCGCCCATCAGGTAGGTGACCTGGTGCGCGGTCTCGGGGGAGAGGGTCCAGAAGTCCCACTGCATGTCGGCGTCGCGCAGGCCGGAGTCGCCCAGGCGCTTCTGCGAGTGGATGAAGTCGGGGAACTTCATGGCGTCGCGCAGGAAGAAGGTCGGAGTGTTGTTGCCGACGATGTCGAGGTTGCCCTCGGTCGTGTAGAAGCGCAGCGCGAAGCCGCGCACGTCGCGCCACGTGTCGGGGGAGCCCTGCTCGCCGGCGACCGAGGAGAAGCGGAGGAGCGTCTCACTCACGGCGCCCGGCTGGAAGGCCGCCGCCCGCGTGTAGGCCGAGACGTCTTCGGTCACCTCGAACGTGCCGAACGCGCCGCCGCCCTTGGCGTGCGGGTTGCGCTCCGGCACGCGCTCCCGGTTGAAGGAGGCGAGCTTCTCGACGAGGTAGCGGTCGTGCAGGACGGTGGGCCCGTCGGCACCCACGGTCAGCGAGTGGGCGTCACTCGGTGCCGGGGTACCGGTCTGCGTCGTGGTGGCCGGCTTCGCCGGGATGTGCGGATTCGTCATTTCTTCTCCTTCTGCGCGCAGGCGCGACGAGTACCCCTGCCCGGGCGGGCAGGCGGGCGCGTCGGACTACTGCGCGACGTTCTGGCAGCTGGGGCAGAGGCCCCAGAAGGTGACTTCGGCTGTCTGGACGGTGAATCCCCCGGCCGAGGACGGGGTGAGACACGGCGCTTCGCCGACCACGCAGTCCACGTCGCCGATCGCACCGCACCCGGTGCAGACGACGTGGTGGTGGTTGTCGCCGATGCGCCGCTCGTAGAGCGCTGCGGAGCCTGCCGGTTCGATCCGGCGGATGAGGCCCGCCGTCGTCAGGTCCGCGAGGATGTTGTGCACCGACTGGATCGACGTGGTCGGAAGCACGTCGGACACGGCGCGGTAGACCCGCTCCGCATCCGTGTGGGCCATGGAGTCCAGTGCCTCGAGAACGGCGACGCGGCCCGCGGTCGCACGCAGTCCGGCACCGCGCAGTGCCGACTCGAGTGCTGTCTCCATGTCTTCGACCCTACACGGTGTTTTGAGTGATTCAAAAGAAGGATGCTGGCATATCGGTGCTGGCTTCCCAGCAAACTTTCAGGCTATCTTTCAGCTATGGATTCGATCACCTCGCAAGCCGACCTCACGGCGCTCTATGGCGTCTACGGGGTCATCAGCCTCGTCCTCTACGTCATCATCGCGATCGCGCTGTGGAAGGTCTTCACGAAGGCCGGCGAGCCCGGCTGGCTCGCGATCATCCCGATCGTGAACGCCTTCGTGCTCGTCAAGATCGCGGGCTTCTCGATGTGGCTGGGACTGCTCTACCTCATCCCCATCGTCAACATCGTCCTGCACATCATCGTCGCCCTCCGCGTGGGCAAGGGCTTCGGCAAGGACACGGTGTTCTCCGTCTTCCTGCTCTGGCTGCTCTCGGTCATCGGATACCTGATCCTCGGGTTCGGCTCCGCGACCTACGACCGCTCGCGCATCTCCTGAGTCCATCCGACGACGAGACCCTCGCAGCCGCCGGCTGCGGGGGTCTTCTGCGTGCCGGGGTCAGGACTCCGACGGGGCCAGAGGCAGCTCGCGGCCGTAGTTCCACGAGAGGATGGCGGGCTGCTCGCGGTAGTAGCTGAGGACCGATACGGATCCCGCGTCCAGGCTGATCTGCGCGCCGAATCGCGGGGCCTGCCGCAGGAACACGGCGGTCAGGATGCGCAGGAGATGGCCGTGCGCGACCAGCGCCACATCTCCGTCGACCAGGGCGGGGAGCACGCGCGTCAGCACTCGTGAGGCCCGCGCGGCCACTTCCTCCACCGTCTCTCCCGGGGTCTTGCCCCGGATGACGCCGTGGGTGAAGGCGCTCCAGTCGTAGCCGAGCTCCGTGCGGATGTCCTTCGTGCTGCGGCCTTCAAATCCTCCGTAATCCCACTCGACGAGAAGCGGATCCACGTCGGCGTGGAGTCCCGCGAGCTCCGCGGTGCGCCGGGCCCGCTGCAGCGGCGAGGTCAACACGAGCGAGAAGTCGTAGTCGGCGACCAGTTCGCCGGCACCCCGGGCGAGGTCCTCCCCGCGAGGGGTCAGCGGGACATCCGTCAATCCGGTGTGCAGACCTGCTCTCGACCACTCCGTCTCGCCGTGGCGCAGGAGCACGAGCTTCCCGGTGGGGTTGTCGGGGGCGGGACGGTCGGGCAGCGGATCGATCGTGGGCACACTGTCAGGCTGTCACGATCAGCGGAGCCCGTCACGATCGGCCGACACATCTGCGGGAATCCTCGGCAGATCGGGCACATGTCGGCAGATCGTGACCGGCGTCAGCTCTCCGTCTCGCGCAGTGCGCGGCCCCACGGCTCAGACGGGTCGTGGATCGCGACCGCCAGCGTCGTGTCGGACTGCCCGTAGTAGGCGAACCAGGTGCCCTGGAACTTCACGAGTCCCTCGACGAAGGTCACGTTCGAGACGAGCCCGTGCATGTCCTCGAAGGTCTGCGGGCGCAGCCAGGGCTCCTGCAGACGGGCGATGACCTTCGTCGGCTCGTCCGGGTCGATCGCGATCTGCCCGCAGCGGTAGTCGACGTCCACCGAGCCGTCGTCGTTGACGACGCGGGTGGCGCCGTTCGTCAGGAACAGCAGCAGCCCGTTGTCGGTGACCACCGGGGACGTGCCGATCTCGACGAGTGCCTCGTCCCAGGTGCCGGGGGTCGGCGAGTACATCGGCTCGGTGTCGGCCGTGCCGGGGGTCCAGTGGATGAGGTCGTCGCTGGTCGCCCAGTAGATCGCACCTTCGCCGAAGTACATCCACCACTTGCCGTGCATCCGCTGCGGCACGATGACCCCGGCCTTCGACCAGTTGAACCCGCGAGGGTCCATGGTCTTGAAGGTGTCGAAGTCGTCGAACAGCGGGCCGTGCTTGGTCCAGGTGCGGAGATCCGTCGAGGTCGCGAGGCACAGCTGGGCGCTCCGGCGATCCCAGCCCGTGTACGTGAGGTAGTACGTGCCGTCGATCAGCGCGATGCGCGGATCCTCGCAGCCGTACGTCTCGTAATCCTCGGATGGGGACAGGATCGGCGCGTCCTCGCGCGTGAAGTTCACGCCGTCGCTCGACCGGGCGAGGCCGATGTGGGAGACGATGTCGTCGGCGTGTGCCCGATACAGCAGCACGACCTCGTCGCCGTCGACGATCGCCGCCGGGTTGTAGAGGTTCGCCGACTCCCAGCTGTCGCCGCGGGGCCGCAGGATCGGGTTGCCCTCGTAGGGGGTGAACGGACCGAGGGGGAAGGAGGCTCCGGAGAACATGGTGGATGCCCTTTCTGGCTGGACGGCGGCTGCTGGACGGCGTGGAGTCAGCCCTTGACGGCTGCGCCGAGGTCGGTGGCGCGGAAGAACCGCTGGAAGACGATGAACAGGATGACGACGGGGAACGCGAGCGCCGTGGCACCGGCGAGGATCGCCCCGTTCGGGTTGGCGGTGGACTGCGCCACGTTCGAGATGTAGTTCGCGAGGGACACGGCGAGCGGCTGCAGCGTCGCGTCCTTCGTGATGAGGAACGGCCAGAGGAACTCGTTCCACGGACCGATGAACGTGACGAGCACGACGGTCACCAGCACGGGCTTGATGAGCGGGATCGCGACCGATGTCAGCAGGCGGATCTCGCCTGCGCCGTCGATGCGCGCCGCCTCGAAGATCTCCACGGGCAGCGCCTTGAAGAACTGCACGAAGATGAACACCGCGGTCGTGTTGATGAGGAAGGGCAGGATCATGCCCAGATACGAGTCGCCGAGGCCGTAGCTGCGGGTGATCTGCACGTAGAGCGGGATCATCAGCAGCTGGAACGGCACCATCTGCACGAGCAGCATGAGCACCCAGACGACGCCGCGTCCGCGGAAGTCGAGTCGAGCGATGGCGTAGCCCGCCAGGAGTCCGAAGACGACGGTGCCCAGCAGCACGCCCGCCGTGAAGATGAGCGAGTTCAGCAGGGAGCCGACCAGGTCGATCCGCGAGTCGATCGCGACGAAGTTGTCGACGGTCCATCCGCTGGTCGGGAAGAGCTCGTTCGGCGCGTTCGTCGGACTCTCCTGGAAGGCGCCGACCAGCATGAAGTAGAACGGGAAGGCGAACCCGATGGCGGCGACCGTGAGCAGGACGATGCTCAGGATGCGTGGGGCCTTGCTTCTGCGTCTCATCATCGCTCCCTGGTCGCGCGGTTGGCCATCAGCGACAGCATCCCGACGAGGATCACGAGGATCATGCCGATCGCTGCGGCCGTGTCGGGGTTCTGCTGCTGGATGCCCAGCTGGTAGATGAGCAGCACCGGGGTCGACGAGGCGCCGTCGGGGCCGCCGCCGTTGGTGAGCAGGTACGGCTCGGTGAAGAGGTTGGCGCCGGTGATGATCGACAGGATCAGCACGAGTGTGGTGGCGCTGCGCACCCCGGGGACGGTGACGTGCAGGAAGCGCTTGAACGCGCCGGCGCCGTCGGTCTCCGCCGATTCGTAGAGCTCCTTCGGCACGTTCTGCAGTGCCGCGAGATAGAGCAGGATGTAGAAGCCCAACTGCTTCCACGTCACGTACAGTGCGATCATCGGCATCGCGAGACCGCTGTTCACGAGCCAGGACGGATCGGGGGCGAGCGGGCCGAGGATCGAGTTGATCAGCCCGTTGCCCGAGAACAGCAGCATCCAGACGCCGACCAGCGAGACGCTCGCCGTGAGGTACGGCACGTAGAACGCGACCCGGTAGGCGGCGACCCAGCGGATGCCGGAGTTCAGGGCGGCCGCCAGGACGAGCGACAGCACCGCGGTCAGCGGCACGTTGATCACCAGGAACACCAGCGTGTTGCGGAACGAGCCGAGCACGCGCGGATCGGTGAGCACGGTGACGAAGTTCTCGAAGCCCACGAAGGGCCGCTCGACCTCGGTGCCGGGGGCGGTGAAGAAGTAGTCGTGGAAGGCGATGTAGACAGCGAACGCGAGCGGATACGCGAAGATCGCGATCACGAACACGAAGTACGGCAGCGCGAACAGGCCGCCGATCGGTTGCGCACCCAGCCATCGGGTGCGCAACCGCCGGTTGTCGGTCATCAGATCACTCGGCGACGAGCTCGTCGATCTTGGACGAGGCGTTCTTCAGGAAGTCGTCGATCGAGTCCTTGCCGAAGATCACCGCGGGGGAGTATGCGTCGCGGAAGGCCTGCCAGGCCTCGACCGAGTTCGGGATGCTGGGCACGTCGGCCGTGGCCTCGGCCTGCTCGGCGAACGCGACGTAGTTCGGGTTGGCCTCGAAGTAGTCCGCGAAGGTCCCGGTCAGGTCGGTGCGCATCGGCATCTGGCCCGTGGCCTCGAGGAACTGGCCGTCGCTCTCGACGCTGGTGGAGAACTTCAGGAACTCCCATGCCGTGGCCTGGTTCTCGCAGGCCGTGAACATCGAGACGCTCTTCGAGTCGGCGAAGGTGACCGGGTTCTCGCGGCCATCGCTCGTCGGCACGGGCATGAAGCCGACGTCGACGGTCTCGGCGTACGAGGGGATCGCCCAGGGGCCGGCGAGCTGCATCGCGGTCGTGCCGGACGACATCGCGTCATCGGTTGCGGCCTCGTTCGGCGCCAGCTTGTCCTTGTAGATGCTCGCCCAGAACTCGGCGACGGTGCGGCCGGCATCCGAATCGATCGTGGCCTTGCCGTCTTCGACGAGCATCGTGCCGTCGGTCTCGGCGAGGTACAGCGGGTAGAAGTCGAACCACGGCTGGTAGAACTCGCTGGTCGGCGCCGGCCAGATCGCGCTCTGCACGCCCGAGTCGACGATCTTCTGCGCGCCGCCGAGGAACGCGTCGTACGTGTTCATCTGCGGGTCCTCGGGATCGATGCCCGCGGCCGTGAACAGCGCCTTGTTGTACATGACCATGACGGGGTTCGACTTCCACGGCAGCTGGTAGTAGCTGCCGTCGCTGGAGTACGACTCGACGTCTCCGCCGCGCTCGGTGATGTAGTCGCTGCCGCCCTCGATCGTGCTGAGGTCGACGAGGCCGCCCTGCTTGACCCATCCCGAGACGGCTGCGGGTGCCACGTTGTAGACGAGGCAGGGCGCGGTGCCTGCGGTGATCGCGGCGGTGATGGCCTCTTCCGACGACGACCCGGCGGGGATCTCCTGCGCGGTGACCTTCTCGTCGGGGTGCTCGTCGTTCCAGGCCTTCACCACGGCCTGTCCCCACTCGACCTCCTGCTCGTTGTTCGAGAGCCAGACGTCGATGGGGCCGGTGCCCGAGGCATCGCCTTCTCCGCCACCGCCTCCGCCGGCGGAGCATCCGGTGGCGATGAGCGCGACAGCGCCGATGAGCGCGACTGCACGGATCTTCTTCATGGTGTCCTCCTCGACACAGGTGGTGGATCTGATGCGGGTGATGCGGATGCCGACTATGCGGTGCTCTCGCGGAAGTGCACGACGTTGCAGTCGACGATCTCGGTGCGCGGGTGCGCTCCGAGGATGACTTCCCGCAGGATGCGGGCGGCGGCGCGACCGCGCGCCGCCGGGTCCGACGAGACGCTGGTCAGCGCCGGAGAGAGATGGGCCGACAGGTGGTCGTCGTCGAATCCGGAGATCGCGAGATCCTGTGGGATCGAGAGTCCCTGCGAGCGGGCGTATGAGAGGCCGGCGATCGCCATCGTGTCGTTCGAGTACAGGATGGCGGTGGGGCGCTCGGGCAGGGCGAGCAGCTCTTCGGTGAGGTCGCGTCCGCTGGCGGCGGTGAAGTCGCCCTCGCGGAGCAGCTCGTCGTCGCCGATCTCGGCGAGGTAGGCGTCGGCGCGTGCGCGCGAGTGCACGTAGTCGAGGGGCCCTGCGACGTGGGCGATGCGCTCGTGCCCGGCGGCGCGGAGGTGGGCGATGATCTCGTGCACGGGGGCGGCGTCGTCGGTGCGGACGCACGAGAAGGTGGTCGGCTGGTCGTAGGCGCCGACGAGGACCGTGGGAAGCCCGAGCTCGTCGAGCAGAGGGACGCGCCAGTCGTCGGTGCGGAGGTCGAGCAGGAGCGCGCCGTCTGCGCGGCCATGGCTGAGGGCGCGGTAGGCACGCTCCTCGGCGTCACGCCCCGGCACGACCTGGAGCAGGAGCGCGGTCTCGGTCTCGGCCAGCACGGATTCGACGCCGGCGATGAAGGCGGGGAAGAAGGAGTCGTTCGCGATGACCTCGGGGTCGCGGGCCAGCACGACGGCGACCGCATTGGCGCGGCGGGTGGCGAGTGCCCTGGCGCTCTGGCTCGGCACCCAGTCGAGCTTCGCGGCTGCGGCGAGGACCTTCGCCCTGGTCTCCTCCGAGATCGGGCGGTTGCCGCTGAGCGCGTGGGAGACCGTCGCTTTGGTCACGCCGGCCTCGCGGGCGACATCGGCGATAGTCGTGCGGCTCATGACACCTCCTCGTGGAATCGCACCGGAGCATGCTGCATCAGCGTTGAACCGGTTTGATTGAGAGTAAACCGGTTTGCGTTGCCTTGTCAACGGTGTCCGTGGCGGAACATCGCGTCAGACGGCGGCATCCCACCAATCGAGCACACGGGTTCCGAACAGGGTGAGCCAGCGCGACGGCTCGCCCTCCGGAGCGTCGACCGCGAACCAGGTGCGGCCCGCGAGCGGCGAGCCCTGCAGCCAGGTGCCATCGGGCCGGCGGGCAGCGCGGACCAGTTCGACGGCCTCCGCCAGCCGGGGATCGGGGCGCGCGCCCTCGAGAAGCGCGGCGTCGCGGAAGTGGTCGAGCGCGGTCAGGGCGCTGTACTGATGGCGGTGCGGGTACGTGAAGCGCGACACGAAGCCGTCGACGACCTCTCCGGTGGACTCCCGGTACAGGAGACGGCGGCGGAGCAGATACTCCTCGCCGCCGTGACGGGCGTCGCGCACGGTCGTGTCGCCGGTGAGGCGCTCGTAGGCCAGCAGCCCGACCGCGGCGTTCAGCGTCGAGTGGAACGACGACCGTGTCGACCGCCCCTCCTCGGCCTCGCAGTTCCAGCCGCCGTCGGCCAGACGATGCTCCACGAACCACCGTGCCAGCTCGCTCATGTCGACACCGAGCCAGGCACCGCTCGCCAGCGTGTAGGCATTGATGCACACGTCGACCTCGCCGTCCCAGAACGGGCGGTCCTCGTATTCCCAGCGGCAGTTCGCGGCGAGCTTCTCGACCGTCCCGTCGAGAGCAGCGGCATCCGCGCCCCACTCCCGGAGATCCTTGAGCGACCAGCTCGTCGCCACCCAGGGCTGACCCTCCGTCTCAGCCTCGGGGCTGTCGAAGAAGCCCGCGGGGAAGTGCGCGCCGCCGGCCCACTGCCCATCGGCATCCTGTCGAGCCAGCAGTGCGGCACCGAAGCCTTCGGTCGCCACCCGCGCCCTGGTCGCCTGCCAGACCTCGGGTGGTGCATCGAGGAGGTCGCGCTCGACCTGCCAGCGCAGCACGGGATCGGAGTCGAGCAGCCAGTCGCGCAGTGCGGTCGAGATCGCCATTCGCGCACGCTACTCCTGATCGGAGACGGGCAGAACCCTCGGCTCAGGCGAAGCGGGTCAGCTGGGTGAGCCGCGTGCGGATGTCGAACAGCTCGTTGCCGCCGATCACGCGGGACCCCGGCAGGCCCTTTCGCAGCAGCAGGGGGAGCGCGCTGCGCCGCACCACGACCACCGGCAGGCCGCGGATGCTGCCGAGCGGGGTGACCGCCTGCGACAGGTCGTCATCGGGCAGGGCGACGACGGCCCCGCTGAACCGCACCCGCGCGGTGCGGGCGACCACGTTGATCTGGGCGAGGAGCGTCGTGACCGGCGCCCGGTGGCCCAGGCTCGGGCCGGTGATCTCTCCTCGTCGGAAGCCGACGACGCCGCCGAAGTCGGCCGACATCACCCCGTAGAGGCCGGAGGGGCCGAGCACGATGTGATCGAGCCGGTCCGCGGCATCCGTCGTCTCCGCATCGGCGGATGCCGAGACGGCCACGCCGTGCCAGAGCGTGAAGCCCATGCCGAGGCCTGCGACCGCCTGTGCCGTCCCCTCCTCGGCGAGGGCGTCGGCGAGCAGGCGCTTGAGCTCCCGCGGAGCCGCCCGCACCAGGGTGGGCGCATACGGGTCGGCGACCTCTTCTCCAGCCCAGTCCTGCAGCAGGGCCACGTACCTGGCGCGCCGCCACGCACCGGGCTCGCCATACGACTTCGGGCGCGGGCGCGTGTCGGTGCGAGCGGTGGGGGCCCGCCATCCGCCCCACTCCGTCTCGACGCCGATGCCGTGGCTGCGGTCGTACGCCGCCCGGCCCTCGGGGGTGCCGACCAGCTCCCACGCGCGCTGCACCCGGATGAACACGGCCGCATCGCCGCCGGTGTCGGGGTGGGTCTGCCGCAGCCGCAGTCGGTACGCGCGCCGCAGGTCGTCGTCGCCGGTGGTCGACGGGACGCCGAGCACCTCGTAGGCCGACGCCGAGAGCGGGCTGTCGAACATCGCGCTCCTTCCGCCGCCGCAGCATCCAGGCTATTGCGTCGGTGACGGGGTTCCGACGCAGGTCCGGCCATCCCGGTTCAGCGGTCGACGAAGCTCATCTGCTGCGGGTTGTACCGGTCGCCCGCGACGCCGACCCGGTCGGCCAGCCGGTCGAGGTCGGCGACCTCGTCGGCCGACAGCGCCACGGCCGACGACGCCGCGTTCTCGGCGATCCGCGTCGTGCGACGGGTTCCGGGGATCGGCGCGATCCACGGCGCGCGGGCGAGCAGCCAGGCGAGGGCGATCTGGCCCGGAGCGGCGTCCTTCGCCGTGGCGAGGTCGGCGACCTGTCGCACGAGCGCCTGGTTGGCCGCGCGGTTCTCCTCGCTGAAGCGCGGGATCGTGCCGCGGATGTCGCCGTCCGCGAAGGACGTGTTCTGATCGACCGTCCCGGTGAGGAATCCCTTCCCGAGCGGGCTGAACGGCACGAAGCCGATCCCCAGTTCACCCAGCACCGGAAGGATGTCGGCTTCGGGATCGCGCGTCCAGAGCGAGTACTCGCTCTGCAGAGCGGTGACGGGCTGCACGGCGTGCGCGCGGCGGATGGTGGATGCGGACGCCTCCGACAGCCCGAAATGGCGCACCTTGCCTTCGGCGATCAGCTCGGAGACCGTGCCGGCGACGTCTTCGATGGGCACCTCGGGGTCGACGCGGTGCTGGTAGAAGAGGTCGAGCACGTCGGTGCGCAGCCGCCGGAGCGACTCCTCGGCGACGCGGCGGATCTGCTCGGGCCTGCTGTCGAGGCCGATGCTGCGACCGTCCTCGATGCGCCAGCCGAACTTGGTGGCGATGACGACCTCGTCGCGGAGGGGCTCGAGGGCCTCGCCCACCAGTTCCTCGTTCACATAGGGGCCGTAGACCTCGGCCGTGTCGAAGAACGTCACGCCGTGATCGAGGGCGGAGCGCAGCACGCCGATCATCTCGGCGCGGTCGCCGGGGTTCGGGCCGTAGCTCTGCGACATGCCCATGCAGCCGAGTCCGACCGCGGAGACCTGAAGACCCTGTCCGAGCGTGCGCATGTGCATGTGTGGTCCTTTCGTCGGGAGATGCGGCCGTCTGCGCGGCCGTGCCATCGACGCTACGCGCGCCCCGTCGCGCGAGGGAGGGCCTGGCGGAACCTCCCTCCTCGACCGGATCGACCGGATCGACCGAACGATGGAGGCGCCGGATGCCGGTCGGGGGGAAGAATGTGAGGATGCCGTCCACCGAGCCGCCGCCGCGGGAGCCCGCGCACACGTGGGCGAACCTGATCGGGTCGATCCGCATCGGCCAGGCGGTCATCACGGTCGTGCTGCTCGTGATCGGGGCCGTGCGCGCGTCGGCCGACGGCATCCCGCTTCCCTGGGTCCTCGCGCTGTCGCTGGTGTTCCTCGGCTGGTACGGCGGCGGTCTGCTGCTCGGTGAACGCACCGCGGATCGGCGCCTGGCGACCTGGTGGCTGCTCGGGCTGACGCTGATCTGGCTCGGCACGGTCGCCGTCTCGCCCGAATTCGTGTGGCTCGCCTTCCCGCTCTGGCTGCTCGCCGGCTTCGTGATGCGCCTGCGGTGGGCGCTGCTGCTCAGCGCCGTGGTCCTCGCCGTCGTCATCGCCGCCCCGCTGCTGCACACCGGTGCGACGAGCTATGCGAACGTGATCGGTCCGCTCGTGGGCGGCGTCTTCGCGTTCGGCATCTCGCGCGGCTACCTCGAACTCGTGCGCGACGGGCGCGAGCGGCGACGGCTGATCGCCTCGCTCGTCGCGACGCAGCAGGAGATGGCCGCGCTGCAGGACGAGCTCGCCAGGACGCAGCGCGAGTCGGGTGCCAGCGCGGAGCGCACGAGGGTCTCCCGCGACATCCACGACACCGTCGCCCAGAGCGTCTCGTCGATCGGGATGCTGGCGCGCTCCGCGCTGGAGGCGGATGACGCCGCGCAGAGCGCCCGCGCGCTCGGGCAGATCGGCGCGCTCGCCGCAGAGGGTCTGGCCGACGCACGCCGCATCGTGAACGCGCTGATGCCCGCGGAGCTCGAGTCCACAGCACTCGGCGACGCCCTCGGGCGGATGCTCGTGCGTCTCGCCGAGGAGACCGGGATCGCGACGGCGCTGCACGTCGACGACGACCTGCCGTCGCTCGGCATCGACGCCGAGGTCGCACTGCTGCGCACGGCGCAGTCCGCTCTCGCGAACGTGCGCTCGCATGCGGACGCCACCCGGGTGGTGGTCACCCTTGCCGATGCGGGCGATGCGATACGGCTCGACATCGTCGACGACGGGATCGGGTTCGACGCGACCCGCTGGGACGCCCAGGGCGGGATGGGCGGCGGCTATGGGCTGCGTTCCATGCGCGCGCGCCTGCGGGAGCTCGGCGGAGGACTCGACGTGGAGAGCGCCCCGGGAGACGGCACGGCGCTCTCGGCGCACGTCCCGCTCGGCGGCCCTGTGCCGGCCCGGGGTGCCGGAGGCGACGGATGACCGTGGTGCGGGTGCTGCTCGTCGACGATCACCCCATCGTCCGTGCGGGGGTGCGCTCGCTGTTCGACCATCGCGACGACGTCGAGGTGGTCGGAGAGGCGGCGTCGGGGGAGGAAGCCGTGCGTCTCGCCCGGCACCTGCATCCCGATGTCGTGCTCTGCGACCTGCGCCTCGGCGAGGGGATGGACGGCGTGGCCACCACCGCCGCCCTGCGCGCGCAGCATCCGGCTCCCGCCGTGATCATCCTGACCACGTTCGATCGCGACGCCGAGATCCTCGGCGCGATCGAAGCGGGGGCGGCGGGGTACCTGCTCAAAGACGTCGCGCCCGACGACATCGTGCGCGCGATCCGTCAGGCGGCGGCCGGAGGGCTCGTGCTCGGGCCGGGGCTCAGCGAGCGGGTCGGGCGGGTGATGCGGGCTCCGCGCGTGCGCCTGACCGAGCGCGAGCGGGAGGTCCTCGGCCTGCTCGGGACCGGAGCGACCAACCGTGAGATCGCGAAGACCCTGTTCGTCACCGAGGCGACCGTGAAGACCCACCTCGTGCACGTGTTCGAGAAGCTCGGGGCCGACAGCCGCGCCCGCGCCCTCGCCATCGCCAGGGACACCGGTCTGCTCTGAGGCGCGGGCAGCCCAGAGCCATCCGCATCTCAACCGTTCGATGGATCCCCGGATCGGCCGCTGCGCCGAGGCTGGAAGCGACCCGAAAGGAACACCCATGCGCAGGCTCTTCTCCGCCGCGTTCGCCTACATGCTCGTCGGCGTCGCCTCCGGACTCTTCTATCGAGAGTTCACCAAGATCAACGGCTTCCCCGAGGGGGAGGCGACGCAGCTCGGCCTCGTGCACACGCACCTGCTGGTTCTGGGCTTCGTCGTCCTCCTCATCGTCCTCCTCCTGGAGAAGGCGTTCACCCTCTCCGAGGGCCGGCTCTTCAGCTGGTTCTTCTGGATCTACAACGCCGGCCTCGTGCTGACCTCGGCGATGCTCGTCTGGCACGGCTGCCTCACGGTGCTCGGTCAGGAGTCGTCGAAGATGATCGCCGGCATCGCGGGCACCGGCCACATGCTGCTCACCGCCGGCATGGTGCTGCTGTTCCTGGCGCTCCGCAAGCGGATCCTCGTCGCGAAGGCGGCCGCTCCCGAGGCGGCCGCCATGGCGCAGGCCCAGCCCTGACCGGAAGGACGGATGCCGCGACGCGCGGCTCCGTCCCCCACCGGGGCCCGCCTCCTTTCCCTGCACTTCCTGAGAGCCGGTCTTCCGCTGCGCCGAATCGATTCGATAAACTGGAGCCTCCCCCGATCACCCCCCAGTTCTGCGAGCCGCTTCTTCATGGCCACTCCTCTCACCACGGGTCGCCCGTGGCGTGTCATCCTCGCCTTCTCGATCCCGCTCCTCATCGGCAATGTCGTGCAGCAGCTGTACCACTTCGCCGACGCCATCGTCGTGGGGCGGCACCTCGGTGTGGACTCCCTCGCCGCGGTGGGAGCCACCGGGCCGCTGCTGTTCCTGCTGCTCGGCTTCGCGTGGGGTCTCACCAGCGGATTCGCCATCCCGATCGCTCAGGCCTTCGGGGCGCGTGACGATGCGGCGGTGCGTCGCTCGGTCGCGACCGGAGTGATGCTCTCCGGCATCACGAGCGTGCTGCTGACCGTCGTCGCTCCGCTCATCGCCGCACCCCTGCTCGCGCTGCTGCAGACGCCGCCCGAGCTGATGGCCGAGGCGACGGTCTTCACGCAGATCAGCTTCCTCGGCGCCGGCGCGACGATGTTCTTCAACTACCTGTCGGCGATCATCCGCGCGATCGGCGACTCCCGCACGCCGCTGGTCTTCCTCACGGTGTCGTGCGCGCTGAACGTCGGGCTCGTCGTGCTCATGGTCGGGCCGCTCGAGTGGGGCGTCGCCGGCGCGGCGCTCGCCACGGTCGTCGCGCAGGCGGTCTCGGTCCTGCTGTGCCTCGAGTTCGTCCGCCGTCGTCTCCCGATGCTGCACCTGCGGCGCGTGGACTGGCGCGTCACCCGCGCCGACGTCGCCGAGCACCTGCGCCTCGGACTCCCGATGGGCTTCCAGGCGTCGATCATCGCGATCGGCACGCTCACGGTGCAGGTCGCGCTGAACACCCTCGGCTCCGACGCTGTCGCCGCCTACACCACCGCTTCGCGCGTCGACAGCCTGGCCGTGGCGCTGCTGTCGTCGCTCGGCCTGGCCGTCTCGATGTACGCCGCGCAGAACCACGGCGGTCGCCGTCCCGACCGCATCCGTCGCGGCGTCGTCGAGGCCACCTGGATGGCGATCGTCTCCGGCATCGTGCTCGGCGGACTGCTGATCGCCTTCGGCGCCCCGATGGTGCGCCTGTTCATCGGCGCCGGGTCCGACGAGGTCGTGGATCTCGCGCATCAGATGCTCATCATCAACGGATGCGGCTACTGGGCCCTCGGCATGCTCTTCGTGCTCCGCGGAGCCCTGCAGGGACTCGGCCACACGCTCGTGCCGACGGTCACCGGTGTGATCGAGCTCGTGATGCGCGTCGGCGCGGCGGTCGTGCTCGGCGCTCTGATCGGCTTCGCCGGTGTCGCGCTGAGCAACCCGCTCGCCTGGGTCGGCGCGATCGTGCTGCTGATCCCCGCGTACGTCCGCGCGCACCGCGAGCTGGCCCGGATGCCCGTCGAGCCGGCGGAGGCGACCGAGACCTCGGCCATCGCGATCGTCGGCCCCACCGACGGCTCCATGGTCGTCGACGCGGTCGTGACGCAGCCCATCGCCACCGTCCGCACCTCGCGACTGCGGAAGCTCACGCTGCGCCGGCGCCGCTCCGAACGCGCCCGTCGCTGACCGAAAAGAACGGAACGCGCAGGAAAAAGATCCTTCTCGAGGATGATGCGCAGTCGCACTTGAGACGGATGGCTTCCCGCTGGCACTCTCTTAGTGTCGAAGGAGCGGATATTCCGCTGACGGGGGGTCGTCATGACGACATTCAGAATGGCCAGCGATCTGGCTGAGGTGATGGTTCCGATCGGGATCGCGGGGGCCGCATTCGCCGGCGTCTGCGCCGTCGTGGCGGCGATCGCGATCATGCGAGGCGCCGGAGGGCTCACGGGAGGTGCCGTGGGTCTGTGGATCGTCGGTGCCCTGATGAGCTTCACGGCATCCTTCGCGAACCAGTGGCTGCCGCTGCTCGCCGCGTGCGCCGCGCTGGTCGCCATGCTCGTGATCGGCGGCGTCGTCCGCGCGATCGTCAGCGCCGCCGACCTCGGTCGGACGATGCGACGCCGCGCGCGCGAGCAGGAGGCGTTGCCTTCCGTCGTGAAGCCGGCACCGGCGTTGCAGAGCGCCTCGACCGGGGCGATCGCCGTCGTCTCCTGACGACTCAGCGCGAGAGCAGGCCGCTGCCGTCGCGCAGCTCGAACACGAGCTGGGTCTCGGTGCCGCGGACGACCGGATGGATCGTGATGTGCTCGAGCACGATGTCGCGGAGCGCCGTGGCGTCCTGCACCGCGACGTGCACGAGGAAGTCGTCGACCCCCGCCACGTGGAACACCTGCAGCACGCGGGGGATGCTCGCGAGCGCATCGAACAGGGCGGTGACCTTGGGGCCGGTGTGGTTGGCGAGGCGCACCTTGATGATCGCCTGCAGGGGGTAGCCGAGCGCCGCCTCGTCGACACGGATGCGCGTGTCGCGGATCACCCCGCGTTCCCGGAGCGCTCGGACCCGATGGGCGCAGGTCGACTCCGCGAGGCCGAGGCGATGCGCGAGGGCCTTGTTCGTGACCTCCGCGTCGTCCAGGAGGGCGGCGAGCAGCGCGAGGTCGACCTCGTCGAGCGGTGAGCCTTGTGTTCTCGCCAAAGTCGCCTCGTCTCCACGGTCGTCTGTTGCTCAGAATAGCGAATTGCTCATGTTTGATGGCGGATGCTGTCGATCCTCACCGAGATGTCCGGATTTCCTGCAACCTGGAGGCATGACTGCACCGTTGCATCCCGACACCGTCGCCGTCCACAGCGGTCGCTCCGATCTCGAGGGTCTCGGGGTCCATGCCCTGCCGATCGACCTGTCGACGACGAACCCGCTTCCCGACATCGAGCGCGGGGGCGACTCGTACGAGGCGATGGCGACCGGTGGGCGCCCGCCCGAGGGTGGCAGCATGGTCTACGCCCGTCTCTGGAACCCGACGGTCGCGCGCTTCGAAGGCGCGCTCGCCGAGCTGGAGCACGCCGAGGCATCCGTCGCGTTCGGGTCGGGCATGGCGGCGATGACGGCCGTGATCCTCGCTCACACGAACGCCGTCGGCAAGGGGCATGTCGTCGCGGTGCGCCCGCTCTACGGCGGCACCGATCACCTTCTCGGCTCCGGACTCCTGGGTGCCGAGACGACCTACTGCCACCCGCACGAGGTGGCCAGCAGCATCCGCCCCGACACCGGACTGGTCGTCCTCGAGACGCCGGCCAACCCGACGCTCGACATCGCCGACATCGCTGACGTCGTCCGCCAGGCGGGGGAGGTGCCGGTCGTCGTCGACAACACCTTCGCGACGCCCGTCCTGCAGAACCCGATCGACCTGGGCGCCGCGATGTCGCTGCACAGCGCGACCAAGTACCTCGGCGGTCACGGAGACGTCATCGCCGGCGTCGTGGCCTGCAGCGAGGAGACCGCCGAGGCGCTGCGCCGGGTGCGTGCGGTGACCGGAGGCCTGCTGCATCCTCTCGGCGCGTATCTGCTGCACCGCGGGTTGGCGACTCTGCCGGTGCGGATGCGGCGACAGCAGGAGACCGCGCGCCGCGTCGTGCAGTGGCTGATCGACCGTCCGGAGGTCGACGAGGTGTTCTACCCGGGGCTCGACGGCGATCCGCACGGCATCCTGGACCGGCAGATGCGCGGCACCGGCGCGATGATCGCGATGCGGATGCGAGGAGGCTTCACCGCCGCGTCGACGATCACGACGGCGACGGCGCTCTTCACGCACGCGGTGTCGCTGGGCGGGGTGGACTCGCTGATCCAGCATCCGGCGGCGCTCACGCACCGTCCGGTGCCGCCCGAGGCCCGACCGGCCGCCGACGTGCTGCGGCTGTCGATCGGCCTGGAAGAAGCCGACGACCTGATCGCCGACCTCGCGCAGGCTTTCGCGGCGGCCGCCGCCACGACCGCCGAACCACCCCTTTCTGTGCGGGCCGCCCCCGTGAACGACGCCCATACGGGGGCCGTTCGCGCATAGGAGGGTGGCTCGGCGTCAGCTCGGCAGTCGGATCGTCCCGGTCGCGAGTCGCTCGGTCGGCATGCGGTCGCGGTCGTAGGTGATGTCGGTGTAGCCGTGCGGAGTGGGCGCGCCGTCTTCATCGAGGCTCACGAACACGATCTTCTCGATCGTGAGGAGCCGCTTGCGCGTGATCATGTTGCGCGCCATCGCCTTCATGGTGAGCGAGGTGCGACCGAAGTGCGTCGCCGTGAGACCGATCTCGACCAGGTCGCCCTGCACAGCCGACGCTTCGAAGTTGATCTCGGAGATGTGCTTCGTGACGGCGCGGTAGTTGCCGAGCTGCACGATCGCGTAGATCGCCGCCTCCTCGTCGATCCACTTCAGCAGGCTCCCTCCGAACAGGGAGCCGTTCGCGTTGAGGTCCTCGGGGCGCACCCACTTGCGGGTGCGGAAGTTGATCCCGTCTTCCGACCACTGCCATGCCGGTGCCGTCTGCTTCGCCATGATCCCGAGCGTAGGAGCGCCGTGAGTCGGGGGTGTTACGGCCGGTTTTCGTTCTCCTGCCGGTCGGCGGCGGCGCGCGTCTGCTCAGGGCGGATCCGCCGGGGGCGGATACCGGCCCGCCGGTGCGGGGAGCGGCGGATGCTGGGGGCATGAGCGAAGACAACCCCATCCCGCAGTTCGGGCCCGAAGCCCGACGCGCCCTGTTCCACGAGCGCGTGCTCGTGCTCGACGGCGCCCTCGACGATGACAACGGCACGCTGCTGATGACGCAGCTGCTCGCGCTGTCGGCGGAGGACGCGACGACCGACATCGCCCTCTGGATCCACTCGCCGGGCGGCTCGGTGCCGTCGATGCTGGCGATCCGCGACCTGATGCAGCTGGTGCCCAACGACGTGTCCACGCTCGCGCTCGGCCTGGCGTGCAGCGCCGGGCAGTTCCTCCTCTCCGCCGGCACGAAGGGCAAGCGCCGCGCCCTGCCGCACGCCCGCATCCTCATGCACCAGGGCTCGGCGGGCATCGGCGGGTCGGCCGGCGAGCTCGAGACGCAGGCCGACGATCTGCGGCACATGCGCGACACCGTGCTCGGCCTCATCGCCGACGACACGGGCCAGCCGGTCACGCGGATCTTCGAGGACTCCCTGCACGACCGCTGGTACACGGCCGCCGAGGCGCTGGACTACGGATTCATCGACGAGATCGTCGGTTCGCTCGCGGACATCATGCCGCGTCGACGCGCGCGCGTCGGTCTGGGGACGACCGCATGAGCACCTACTCGATCCCGAACGTCATCGCGCAGCATCCGCGCGGGGAACGCATCATGGACGTCTACTCGCACCTGCTGGCGGAGCGCGTCATCTACCTCGGCACCGGCATCGACGCCGGTGTCGCGAATGCGCTGATCGCGCAGCTGCTGCATCTCGACGCCGACAGCCCCGAGAGCGGCATCCAGTTCTACATCAACAGCGAGGGCGGCGACCCCGGTGCCGCGCTGGCGATCTACGACACCATGCAGCACATCCGTCCGCGCATCGCCACGACCTGCGTGGGGCAGGCGATCGGACCGGCCGCGCTGCTGGTCGCCGCGGGTGCCGCAGGAGAGCGGGCGGCCCTGGCGCACGCGCGCATCGTGCTGCATCAGCCCGCAGGGCAGTCGCGCGGTGCGATCCCCGACCTCATCCTCGCGGCCGACGAGGTGGTGCGCGTCCGCTCCGACATGGAGGCCATCCTCGCCAGGCACAGCGGCCGCACGGTCGAGGAGCTCCGTGCCGACACCGACCGCGACCGGGTGTTCACGGCATCCGCCGCGCTCGACTACGGACTCATCGACACGGTGCTCGGCGAGCGAGGCTGACGGCCCTTCGACAGGCTCAGGCCGCCAGCGCGAACATCGCGCGCCCGGCCGAGACCACGGCGGATGCCGGCGCGACGGTCGACCGGAGGTCGTCGGCGACCGCGCTGGTGAGCTCGATGAGCGAGGTCTCGAGCGCTCCGCTGATCGCGGCGATCATCTCGCTGGACGGCTCCTTCAATCCGCGCTCGACCTCGGAGAGGTACTGCGGCGAGACACCGGCCTTCTCTGCTGTCTCGGTGAGCGTCTCCTCGCGTTCGTGCCGGCGCCGCCGCAGCTGATCGCCGAGGAGCTGGCGCCAGAGGGGCTCCGGGTCGCTCGGCCGCGGGCGGCGGGAAGGACGAGGGGCGCGGGGGAACGGGACGATGTCGGCCATGCCTCACGATAGGCCGAGACATCCGCGCTGTTCGAGCGGTTCTGCTCAGAGCAGAACGAAGAGCCGAAACCGATATTCCAGCATCTTCCACAGCAGGCCGATTTCGCGTGAACAGCCGGCTGATAGCTTTCTGCGCGCCGGGACGACGACGATTCACCGTCGCCCCGGAGGCCCTGTGGGGGACATGGGGGTAGGGCGGGGAGTGAGGCGGCCGGAGCCGCTCTCACTCCCCACGCCCGCAGTGACCATCGGAGAGAGCGGACAGAGCAATGATCAACGGATTCAAGGAATTCATCCTTCGCGGCAACGTCATCGAGCTGGCGGTCGCCGTCGTCATCGGCGCCGCGTTCACGGCCATCGTCAACGTCCTCGTCGAGGCGCTCATCAATCCGCTGATCGGCCTGTTCTTCCAGGCGGGAAGCCTGGATGAGGCGATGCAGGTGGAGGTGCCGACGCTCGGCGGAGGCACCTCGGTCTTCGCCTTCGGCCTGATCATCGGCGCGGTCATCAACTTCCTCGCGGTCGCCGCCGTCGTCTACTTCGTCTTCGTCCTTCCGATGAACAAGGCGAAGGAGCGCGCCGACCGCCTGCGTCCCGCCGTCGTCGAGCCCGAGCCGCTGCCCACCGAGGCCGAGCTCCTCATCGAGATCCGCGACCTCCTGCAGTCGCGCCGAAGCGTCTGACGACGCCATCCTCCGACCAGACCACCGCTAAGGGGCCCTGCGTGTCACCGTCATCCGTCTTCGCCCGCATCATCGGCACGAGAGAAAGGCGATCGCCTCGGTCCCGACCGATCGCCGCGGTCACCGCCGGCGTGCTCGTCGCCGCCGGCCTCACGGTCGCCGGAGCGGCCGCTCCGGCGGCAGCGGCGGCCCCCCTGGCCTGCATCAACACCCTGTACTTCAGCAACGGCACGGCGGGGAACGTCGGTCAGCTGGACCTCTCGACGGGTACGACCTCCGCCGCACCGGTCTTCGCGACCCCGGCGAATGCGGGCACGAGCACGAACCAGCTGGGGATCGGCGCCGACGGCACCGTCGCGATCACCGGAACGACCACGAGCGTCGTCGAGTACGAACCGGCGGCGAGCGCGGACGGCACGGTCACGGCCTCGCCCAAGACGGCGGGCGTCGCCCAGGGGACGATGGGCGCGATCAACCCGGCGACCGGGCTGTACTACTACGGCGGATTCTCGGGGAGCACCGTCAACCTCTACGTCTTCGACCCGGCGACGAACAGCGCGCCGGCGGGGCCCGTCGTGTCGATCACGACGACCAACCCGCCCGGTCTGAACGGCGACATCGCGTTCGACAAGACGGGTCGGCTGTACGTGGTCGCCGGAGGCGCGAACCAGGCCGCCCTGTACGTCGCCGACGGCACGGTCCCGACCTCCGGCACCGGCACCACCCTGAGCTCGCGCGAGCTGTCGCGCGGCACGACCACGGCGGCGACGAACGGCATCGCCTTCGGATCCGACGGCTTCCTCTACCTCGGCGGTCTCACCGTGCTGCAGAAGACGAACCCGATCACGGGCGCGCCGACCGGGACCACGTTCACCCTCACGGGCGCCACCTCGACCGACCTCGGCTCCTGCGCGAACCCGTCCACCGCACAGACCGTCACAGGATTCGACGGCCCCCGCGCCCAGCCCACCGATCAGGTGCGCGTCGTGCTCGAGGGCGGCTCGTACGGTCCTGACGGGACCACGCCGGACTTCCCGGACAGCGACTCCGGCCCCGACGGCGACGGCGACCCCAGCGAACCCGGCCTCATCATCCCGGGGGAGACCTACACGATGCGGCAGGAGCCCGTCGGCACCACGGACCTCGACGACTACACGACGACCTGGACGTGCACCGATGCGACCGGTGCCGTCGTCGCGAGCGGCACCGGCAACAGCGCCACGTTCACCGCGCCGGCCGGCACGGACGGCGCGAACATCGTCTGCGCCTTCGTCAACGTGCTCCCGCCGCTCGTCGCGGTCCCGGATGCCGGCATCGGCGTCTTCGGCGCCCCCATCCCGCTCCCGGGAGCCAAGAACGACCAGCCGGGAACCGGCACCATCCTGCCCGAGCAGACCGTGTTCACGGATCCGACCGCGACCGACGGCGGCAAGAGGCTCCAGACCCCCGACGGCGTCTGGACGATCGACACCGACGGCGGGATCACCTTCACCCCGGCCCCCGGGTTCAGCGGCGACGCCACCGCCGAGTACCGCATCGTCGACGACAACGGGCAGACATCCACCGCCACGGAGACCGCGACGGTGCGCCCCGGTCCCACGGCCGTCGCCGACACCGCTGCGACGACGCAGGGGACCAGTGTGCAGATCCCCGTGCTCGGGAACGATGCACCCGGCCAGAACGCCGACGGCACTCCGGGGGCCGTTCCGCCGGCATCCGTCGTCTTCGAGACGACCGGGCAGCCGGCCGGATCCGTCGTGAGCTCCGACGGCCGCCGTCTCGAAGTGCCGGGCGAGGGCGTCTACACGATCGACCAGACGACCGGCGTCGTGACCTTCGCGCCGGATCCGACCTTCGACGGCCCGACGACGACGCCCGTCGCCTACCGCTTCACAGACAGCCTGGGCAATCCCGCGGCGTCGACCATCACGGTCACGGTCACGGCCGTGACTCCGACGGCCGTGAACGATTCGACCACCACGCCGCACGCGACCCCGGTGACCGTCGACGTCGTCGGCAACGACGTCCCCGGACCCGGGGGCGCGATCGTCCCCACCTCGACGGTCTTCACCGATCCGGCCGCCACCGACGGCGGCACGTCTCTGGTCACACCCGAGGGCACCTGGCGCGTGACCCCGGAGGGGCAGGTCGAGTTCACTCCGGCGGACGGCTTCACCGGCACCGCGTCGACGCCGTATCGGATCACCGATGCGAACGGTCAGCAGAGCACCGCGACCGTGTCGGTCACCGTTCGCCCAGGACCGACCGCGAACCCGGACAGCGCCTCGACACCCCAGAACGTCGACGTGTCGTTCCCGGTCCTCGGCAACGACGTGCCCGGCACGGCGGCCGACGGCAGCGCGGGCGCCTTCGACCGTGATTCGTTCCGGTTCAGCGTCACGCCCGGGCTTCCCGCCGGCAGCGCGGTGGGCGGCAGCGGTCGCGTGCTCACGGTTCCCGGGGAGGGCGTGTACACCTTCGATCCGGCGACCGGTGACGTCACCTTCGACCCCGAGCCGCTGTTCACGGGCGCTGTGACGCCGGTCACGTACATCGTCACCGACTCGTTCGGCAACGACGCGTCGACGACGGTCTCCGTCACGGTCACCGCGGTGACGCCGACGGCGATCGGCGACGCCGCGAAGACTCCCGGGTCGACTCCCGTCGACATCGACATCCTCGCCAACGACGAGCCGGGCGCTCCCTCGGCGCCGCTCGTGCCCTCATCGGTCGTCTTCACCTCGCCGGATGCGACGGACGGGGGCAAGACGCTGGTCGTTCCCGGCGAGGGGACCTGGGTCGTGCGGGACGACGGCACGGTGCGCTTCAGCCCCGTCCCGGGCTTCGCCGGTCCGACCGCGCCGGTGGTCTATCGCGTGGCCGATGAGAACGGCACCCTCGCCACGGCCGAGATCATCGTCACCGTGGGCAGCGGGGCACTCGCTGCACCCGACGCGGAGACGACGCTGCAGAACACACCGGTCGTCCTCGACGTCCTGGACAACGACTTCGCGAGCGATCTCGGGAGCCCGTGCGATCCCGGTGAGACGAACGTGCCGGCCGGGTGCGACACGGGGATCCTCGTCCCGCCGAGCGTGATGTTCCCGACGGCGGGTCAGCCGGTGGGCGCGATCGTCACCGACGGCGGCACGACGCTGACCGTGCCGGGCGAGGGCGTGTACTCGGCCGATCCTGCCGGCAGAGTCACCTTCACCCCGGAACCGGCCTTCACCGGAACCGCGACGAGCGTCGTCTACGGCGCGACCGACTCGCACGGCGCGACCGTCTCATCGACCATCACCGTCACCGTCACCGGTGTGACGCCCCAGGCTCAGGACGACAGCGCGACCACACCGTTCGGAGTGCCCGTCGCCGTCGACCTGCTCGACGACGACAGCGCCGGCGACGCCTCGGCGCCGCTGGTGCCGGCCGCCACGGTGTTCCCGGCCACGGGACAGCCGTCCGGCGTCACCGTCTCCGCCGACGGAAAGACGCTCACGATCGACGGGCAGGGCACGTACGTGCTCGACGCCGCGGGCTCCGTCGTCTTCACGCCGGCCGATGGCTTCAGCGGAACGACGACCCCCGTGATCTACCGGATCGCCGACGCCAACGGCACGACCGACGACGCCCGCGTGCAGATCACCGTCCGGCCCGGACCGGTCGCGGCTCCCGACACGGACTCGACGCCGCAGGGCGTCCCGGTGACCCTGCGGCCGCTCGACAACGACACCCCGTCCCGCAACGCCGACGACTCGGAGGGCGCGTGGGATGCGAGCACTCTGCGCTTCCCGACCACGGGCCAGCCGGCCGGCGCCCAGGTGCTCGACGGGGGCACCCGCCTCGTCGTGCCCGGGGAGGGCACCTACACCGCGGCCGCCGACGGCTCGGTCACGTTCACGCCGCTCCCCGCCTTCGCCGGCCTCGCCTCCGTGGTGTCGTACACCGTCACAGACGCGATCGGGAACGGGGTCACCTCGACCATCGTGATCGAGGTCACCCCGGTCATCCCGACCGCGACCGACGACGCGGCCGTGACACCGTTCGCGACTCCCGTGACGTTCGACCTCGCCGGGAACGACGAGCCCGGCGACCCCGCGGTTCCTCTCGACCTCGCCTCCGTGGTCTTCGAGGCGTCCGGCATCCCCGCCGGCCTCACGGCCGAGATCCGCGACGGCGGCAAGACGCTCGACGTCGCCGGCGAGGGCGTCTACACGCTGCGCGCCGACGGGACGGTGACGTTCACGCCCGCGGAGGGTTTCAGCGGCACGACGACCCCGGTCCGCTACACGATCCTCGACGAGAACGGCTCGTCCGCGAACGCGGCGCTCACCGTGACCGTGCGACCGGGGCCCGACGCGAACGCCGATGTCGAGAGCACGCCGCAGAACGTGCCCGTGACCGTCGACATCCTCGGCAACGACAGCCCCGGGCAGCAGGCGGACGGGACGGACGGGGTGCTCGACCCCGCGTCCCTGGTCTTCCCCGCGACGGGTCAGCCGGTCGGCTCGACCGTCGGCGGAGGCGGCAAGACGCTCGACGTCCCCGGCGAGGGCACGTACGAGATCGGATCGGACGGACGGGTGACCTTCACGCCTGTTCCCGCGTTCCGCGGAGCGGCGACGCCCGTGACGTACGCCGTGACCGATTCGCTCGGCAACTCCGCCAGCTCGACGGTGACCATCACGGTCGCAGGCGTCGATCCGATCGCGCGGAACAACGCGGCGACCACCGCGCCGGGAGTCCCGGTGGTGATCGATGTGATCGGCGACGACGCTCCGGGTACCACCGGAGTGCCGCTCGACCGCTCGACCCTCCGCATCGTGGGCGCCGACGGCGCGCTCGTGACAGATCTCACCGTCCCCGGTGAGGGCGTCTGGACCGTGGTGGACGGCAAGATCGTGTTCACGCCCGCGCCCGGGTTCGTCGGCAGGACCACGTCGATCACCTACTCGGTGGCGGACGCGAACGGCACGCGGGTCACCGCGACCGTGACCGTGACGGTGGCCGCTGGCGCGGGCACCGCTCTCCCGACGACCGGTGGTGCCGTGCCGTGGATCCCCCTCGGGGCGGGCCTCCTGCTGCTGCTCGCCGGGATCGCGATCCTGATCCGTCGACGTTCGGCCTGACGTGAGGGCCACCGTCCCGACCGTCGTCGCGGCGCTCGCCGCGGCGGCGGTCCTCGCCGGATGCAGCCCGTACGGACCGCCCGCGCCCTCGGTCACCGGGGGGACGAGTGCCGTGGACGATCTGACGATCGATGAGTGCCCGCCGGGGAGCGGACGTCTGGCGTCGACGGGTTCATTGCAGAACAGCGAAGGCGACGCGGGCGACTATCTCGTGCGCGTGAGCTGGCTCGACACCGACGGATCCGTGATCGCGTCGGCGTGGCAGGAGATCGAGGCGGTGGATGCGGGAGCATCCGCCGACTGGTCCGTCTCCGCCGATCTCGGCGAGGCCTCCGCGAGCAGCTGCACCGTCGCTCTCACGCGCGGCGTTCTCTGACCCCACCGAGGCACGGGCGCTACAGAGCGGCGGTCACCCCGGGCAGCAGCTTGGTGAGGATCGTGCCGAGCTGCGCGCGCTCCTCGTCGCTGAGCGGACCCAGGACCAGCTCGCGGATCTGCGCGACGTGCACGGGCGCCGCCGACCGCAGCAGCTCACGTCCGGCGGGGGTGAGGGTCGCCGAGAGCGTTCGCCGGTCGCTGCCGCACGACGACCGCGCCACCCAGCCGCGCTCCTCGAGAGAGTCCAGGGCGTGGCTGAGGCGCGACCTGCTGAGCCCGGCGATCTGCGCGAGCTCGGTCATCGTGACCGTGCTCTCGCCCCGGCCGGCGAGCGTGATCAGGATCGCGTAGTGGGCGTGGTTGAGTCCGGTCTCGGCCTTGAGGGTGCGGTCGAGAACCTGCGGGAGCAGCTGCACGAACCGGATCGTCGGCAGCCACGTCGCCATCTCGGCGTCGTCGAGCCGACGCTCGTCCATCACGCGGCGGACAGGTCGATGGTGTGCGCGGTGTGATCGCGCTTGGCCTGCAGGTAGCGCGAGTTCGCGTCCGACAGGTGCACCCCGGTCGGCACACGGTCCGTGACCCGGATGCCGAGTCCCTCGAGCTGCACCGCCTTGTCGGGGTTGTTGCTGAGCAGACGGATGCCGTCGACCCCCGCGGCCCGCAACATCTGGGCTGCGACGGTGTAGTCGCGCTCGTCCTCGCCATGGCCGAGAGCGACGTTGGCCTCGTAGGTGTCGAGGCCGGAGTCCTGCAGGGCGTAGGCGTCGAGCTTGGCGTAGAGGCCGATGCCGCGACCCTCCTGGCGCAGGTAGAGCAGGAAACCGCCCTCGTCCGAGATCCGCTCGACCGCCTCGCGCAGCTGCGGGCCGCAGTCGCAGCGCTCGGAGCCGAACACGTCGCCGGTCAGGCACTCGCTGTGCGGGCGCACCAGCGGTGCGTCGCCACCGGCATCCGCTCGCTCCATCGCCGCGCGCCAGTCTCCGAGTCCCAGCAGCAGGTGCTCACGGCCGTCGACGAGTCCGTCGAACGTGACCACATCGGCGGTCGTGGCGAAACCGTCGGCGAAGCGCAGCGGCACGCGTACCCGCGTGCGCTCGGTGGCGACCGGAACGACGGTTGAAGTTTCAATCATGCGAGATGCAACGCGTCGACGGGTCGTCTATTCCCGCCGACGACGGATCAGCTTCAGCTCGCTGACGATGATGCCGAGCACGACGAGCGCCCCACCGATGAGTGCGGTGACCGGCAGACGCTCGCCGGCGATCCGCCCGATGACCCCGGCCCACACCGGTTCTCCGGCGTAGATGATCGTCGCGCGGGTCGGCGACACGGACTTCTGCGCCCAGTTCATCGTGAGCTGGATCAGGCAGCTGGCGGCGCCGAGCCCGACTGCGCAGCCCACCCAGATCCGGGAGAACTCGGGGATCCCCTCGCCGACGACCGGCATGGTCAGGAGCCCGAGCGCGCCGGCGGTCAGCAGCTGCACGACGGTGATGCGTCCGAGGTCGATCTTCCCGGCGAACACGCTGATGAGGATGATCTCCGCGGCGATCGGGAGGGTGCTGATCATTGTCGCGATCTCGCCGGTGCCGAGGCTGAGCGTGAAGGCGTCGGGGCCGGCGATGAGCACCAATCCGACGAAGGCGAGTCCCGCGCCGATGAAGGCCATGGCGGGTGGGCGCTTGCGGAACACCGCCCACTGCGCGAACGGGACGAGCGGCACGTACATCGCGGTGATGAACGCGGAGGTGCTGCTGTCGATCGTCTGCAGCCCGAACGTCTGCAGGCCGTAGCCGAGGTAGATCATCACGCCGATCGCGACGCCGGCTCCCACGTCCCGCCACCGGATGCCGCTCAGGACGCGCCGGAAGATCACGACGCTGATGAGTCCGGCGATGAGGAAGCGCACGCCGACGAAGAACCACGGCCCGGAATGCTGCATGGCCCAGTGCACGAGCAGGAACGTGCTGCCCCATACTGCGGTGATGGCGATGAGGGCGGCCTCCTGCGGGCGGAAGCGCATCCAGCGAAGACGAGAGGGCATCGTTGCCCTTTCTCGACGTTGCCGGATCGAGCCTATCCGCCCGACGGTGACGCGAGAAGACGGGCCGGCGCCGGATGCCGGATCCACTCGATAGCCTCGGAGGATGAGCAGCTTCGTGAGCGTGAACGCGGTGAATGACCTCCTGTCTCAGGGCGCCCCGGTGCGCCTGATCGACGTGCGGTGGCGACTCGATCGTCCGGAGGCCGGGCATGACGACTATCTGACCGGGCACATCCCCGGTGCGGTCTTCGCCTCGCTCGACACGGAGCTCTCGACGCACGGCGAGCCGTCGGAGGGTCGGCATCCGCTGCCGTCGACCGCGACCCTCCAGGCGGCGGCGCGCCGCTGGGGCGTGAACGACGGCGACATCGTGGTCGCATACGACGACGCCAAGAGCACGGCTGCGTCGCGCGCCTGGTGGCTCCTCCGCCAGGCCGGCGTCGACGTGCGCGTGCTCGACGGCGGCCTCCGCGCGTGGAAGGCCGCCGGGTTCGACATCGCCACCGACGACGTGATCCCCGAGACGGGTGAGGTCGTGCTCGAGGAGATCGGCGGCGATGCGCTCTCGATCGACGAGGCGGCCGCGTTCCCGGCATCCGGTGTCCTGCTCGACGTGCGCGCTCCCGAGCGCTACCGCGGCGAGACCGAGCCGCTCGACCCGCAGGCCGGGCACATCCCCGGCGCACGCAACCTCCCGACGATGCTGCATCTCGACGCCGAGGGGCGCCTGCTCGATCCGGAGACCGTCCGCGCGACATTCGCGGGCGTCGGAGTCGCACCGGGCACACCTGTCGCCGCGTACTGCGGCTCCGGCGTCACGGCCGCGCACACGGCGCTGATCCTCAGCGAGGTCGGCATCGACGCGAAGGTGTTCCCCGGGTCGTGGAGCCAGTGGTCGAACACGCCGGGTCGTCCGGTGGCGACGGGTGATCAGCCCGGCTGATCACCGGCGTCATCGCGGGGGCCGTACCCCCACAGCAGCTCCACGGCGCCCGGGCCGAAGGCGCGGTGGACCAGGTGCACCGACCCGCCGCCGTTGGGCGTCACCGGGGTGATCGTGATCCCGGATGCCGTCTCGACGCGCTCCTCGCACCAGTCCGGCAGCGCATTCGGATGGAACCGCACCCAGACCAGCAGTTCGCGGCACTGCCGGGCCACGCCGTGGCCGGTCTCGCGCGTCGGCGGATAGTCCGGCGGGTACTCGACCGACCATTCGACCATCGTCGTGTCGGGCGCGGACAGGGGAGCGTCGAGTTCGAACAGCACGCCGTGGACCTCGCCGCCGGCATGCGAGTACTCTCCCGCGATGCGTCCTCCCGACACCGCGCGGAAGATCGGCGAGGGGGTGCGGGTGCCGGGCGTCAGCTCGAGGAAGGGGGTGCCCGTCATCGTGCCGGACGTCGCCTGGAGGACGCTCCTCGTGATGCAGTACGACACGTTGCCGTCGGCGTCGACGTCGGTCACGGAGTGCGTCGTGATCTCGCGTGAATGGTCGGGATACGGGGCTCCGAGCGCGGCGTACGCGTCTTTCACCGCTGTCTCGAGGTCGTGCTGGTCGATCGGGAACTGACTCGGCCCGAGGGGGCCCGTCCGCTTGGTGGACGGGAGGAGCCCGGCCAGGGCGTCATCGTCGAGGCCGAGCAGCTGCTCGATGTCGGCCAGCGCCGCCAGGGACTGTGCGCCCTCCGGTCGCCGGGCGCCGGAGCGCCAATAGCTGAGCGTCGCCATCGAGACGCGGTTCCCCCGACGCTTCAACTGCCGCTGCAGCCAGGAGAGAGTGACGTCCTTCGCGTTGATGGCGTTGCGGAGGGCCCCGGCGAACGCCTCCGAGGAGGACCCGTGATCGTCATATTCGAAACTCATCACACCACCCCTCCGGTATGTGAAGGCCATCGTCCTAAAGTGAGCATACGACCGCACACGCGCACCTCAGGGGACCGGGTGGGCGAGTGGGGTCGATCGACTGTGTCGTCGAAGGGCAGGGTGCCCGACCTTGCGTACGACCAGTCTCACGCAGTGACGCCCCCTTACTGCGTTCGTCGTGAAGCCCGGTGATCGATCTGGGGAGATCCACCGGGCTTCACGAACACCCCTCCCGTGCGCTCCCGCGCGCGGCTCCGCGGCTTCGCGGCCCCGCGTAGACTGGGAGGAACACCCCGGAGGACTCTGGATCGTCATGTCTGCCCCTGCCCGCGCATTCACCATGCGACACGTGCAACTGCTGCGCGCGCTCTTCGCCGCCGTCGCCGCGCTGATGATCACGTTCTCCTCCGACCACTCGGCCCCGGTCGGGCTCTCCGTCTTCAGCGGCTTCGTGTTCGTCACGGCGCTCGTGCAGGTGCTGGCTGCGTGGCTGGTGCTGCCGGAAGGGTCGCGCTGGCCGCAGGTCCTGCTCGCGGCGCTCGGCGTCATCGCCGGCATGGCGAGCGGCATCCCCGCCTGGCGGTCGGATGATCTGTTCTTCGTGGTGGTCTCCGTCTGGGCCATCGTCACCGGCGGGGTCGAACTCCTCGCCGGCATCCGCGCGCGCCGCACGGCCGACCCGCTCGCGCGTGACGCGATCACCATCGGTGCGCTCGGCATCCTCCTCGGTGTCGTCCTCCTGCTGATCCCGGCCGGATTCGTGCAGGAGTACACGATCGACAAGGCGGGCACCTTCCTGCTCTCCGGCATCATCCTCGGGGTCGGCATGTTCGGCGGCTACGCCGCGATCGTCGCGGTCTTCCTCGGCATCGCGGGCCTCACCCCGAAGCGAGCGGATGCCGCCGCCGACGACCTCGCCGCAGCGTCCGCTGCCGCCGGTGCTGACCGCGCCGTGGCATCCGGTACCGATCAGAGCGCAGCCTCGGCCGAGCGCGGAGGAGAGCGATGAGCGACGAGAAGCCGACCCGGCGGGACATCCTGCGTCCGCTGCACCTGCTCGGCATCGCGCTGGGCTGCGGCATCTTCGCGATGGTCGTCACCCTGGTCTCCACCGGCGCCTTCACCGCGCGGGTGAACTCGGCGATCGCGGACGGCAGCTACGACGGCCTGACGCCGGTCGCACTCGGCCTCGTCGTCGGCGGCGGCGCGTTCATCGCGACCCTGCTGATCCTCGCGATGCTGATCCTCGCCGTCGATCCGGCCGACGTCACCAAGACGATCGACCGTCCGGTGCTGTACGACGCGGAGCCCGACGAGGACTCCGGCACCGACAAGCCGGCTCGCCCCGCTTCCTCCTGACCGTTCTTCGCGATCCGGAATACTCCTGGAGACGCGGGGCTTGTGCCTAGAGTGACTGCCTCCGTCGACCGCGCCTCCATCGGGCTGCGCTCGGCACGCGGACCGGTCCTCGGTGCGCTGATGCTCGCCACCGGACTCATCGCCATCGATGCCACGATCCTCGCGACGGCCGTGCCCAGCATCGTCCGCGAGCTCGGCAGCTACCAGCAGTTCCCGTGGCTGTTCTCCGTCTACCTGCTCGCGCAGGCGGTGAGCGTGCCGATCTACTCGCGCTTCGCCGACACGGTGGGGCGCAAGCCGATCATCCTCCTGGGCATCGGTCTCTTCCTGCTCGGCTCGATCCTCTGCGGGTTCGCGTGGAGCATGCCCGCCCTCATCGTCTTCCGCGTCATACAAGGCCTCGGCGCGGGGGCGGTGGCTCCGATGTCGATGACGATCGTCGGCGACATCTACACCGTCGCCGAGCGCGCCAAGGTGCAGGGCTACGTCGCGAGCGTCTGGGCCGTCTCGTCGGTCGTCGGTCCGGCACTGGGCGGCATCTTCGCGCAGCTGGACGCCTGGCGGTGGATCTTCTGGGTCAACATCCCGCTCTGTCTGATCGCCGGATGGATGCTGCTGCGCAAGTACCACGAGAAGAAGCAGACGCAGCGGCACCGGATCGACTACGCCGGAGCGGTACTGCTCACCATCGGACTGACCGGCATCATCCTCGGGATGCTCGAGGGCGGCAACGCCTGGGCGTGGCTCTCGGTGCAGAGTGCTCTCTGCTTCGGCATCGGCATCCTCGCCCTGGCGGCGTTCGTGCTCGTGGAGCGCCGCACGCCCGAGCCGATCGTCGACCTGCGCCTCGCGCGGAGGCGGCTCATCCTCACGACCACGATCGTCTCGCTCGGCGTCGGGGCGCTGATGATCGGAGTGACGAGCTTCGCGCCCGCCTACCTGGAGGGGTCCATCGGCATCGCACCGCTGCTGTCCGGACTCGCGGTCGCGGCGCTGACCCTCGGCTGGCCGCTCTCAGCGGCGAACGCCGGACGCCTCTACCTGCGGATCGGCTTCCGCCGCACCACTCTGATCGGGATGAGCATCGCGACGATCGCGGCCATCGCGCTCGCCGCCGTGTCACCGTGGCCGAATCCGTTCGTGATCGCCGGGGTGGCGTTCCTGTTCGGCTTCGGTCTGGGCTGGAGCGCCGCCCCCACCCTCATCGCCGCACAGGCCTCGGTCGGCTGGGGCGAGCGGGGCGCGGTCACCGGGATGAACGCGTTCGCACGGTCGGCGGGCAGCGCCGTCGGCGTCGCCGTGTTCGGTGCGATCTCGAACTCCGTGATCGCGCAGGGTCGCGGACCGGGAGACCCCGACACGATCATCTCGGCATCCGTCTGGGTGTTCGTCGCGGTCGCCGTCACCGCCGTGCTCACGCTGATCGCCGCCGCCTTCATGCCGAAGGACTCGGTGCCGGAGCGCTCCGGCGAGGTCGACGACTAGATCCGCAGCCGGCTCGGCGTGCGGTATTCAGTCAGGACTCAGGTCGGGACGGAACCTCGCCCGGGAAAGACGGGGACGTCCGGTCCCGACGCCCACGGTCTTGCTGAATTGTGAACGTGGTCTGCTCGGCCGCGTTGAGTCGGAGGTCTGGTCAGCGCGCGAGCTGCTCCGCGATGCCCGTGTAGGTCGCGGGAGTCAGAGCGAGCAGGCGCTGCTTCGCGGCGTCCCCGATCTCGAGGCCCTCGACGAACTCCGCCAGGTCGGCGCCGCCGACGCGGTGTCCGCGGGTGAGCTCCTTGAGCAGGGCGTACGGGTCGCTGATCGTCGAACGGCCGGCCACGACCTCGGCGCGGATGACGGTCTGGATGGCCTCGGCGAGCACCTCCCAGTTGACGTCGAGGTCGGCGAGCAGCACGTCGCGCGACAGCGAGATCGCGTTCAGACCCCGGCGCAGGTTGTCGAGCGCGAGCTGCGAGTGACCGAAGGCCACGCCGATGTTGCGCTGGGTGGTCGAGTCGGTCAGGTCGCGCTGCAGACGGCTGGTGACCAGCGTCTGTCCGAGCGATGCGAACAGGGCGCCCGAGATCTCGAGGTTCGCCTCGGCGTTCTCGAAGCGGATCGGGTTGATCTTGTGCGGCATCGTCGACGAGCCGGTGGCGCCGGCGACCGGGATCTGCGCGAAGTACCCGAGCGAGATGTACGTCCAGATGTCGGTGGCGAGGTTGTGCAGGATGCCGCCGGCGTGACGCACCCGGTCGTAGAGCTCGACCTGCCAGTCGTGCGACTCGATCTGCGTCGTGAGCACGTTGAAGCCGAGCCCCAGGCCCTCGATGTACTCGCGGGCGATGGTCGGCCAGTCGGCGTCAGGGTCGGCGGCGAGGTGCGCCGACCAGGTGCCGGTCGCGCCCGAGAACTTCGCCAGATAGTCGGATGCCGCGATCTGACCGCGCACCCGCTCGAGGCGCCACGCGAACACGGCGATCTCCTTGCCCATGGTCGACGGCGTCGCGGGCTGGCCGTGGGTGCGGGAGAGCATCGGGGCGTCGGCGTGCTCGACCGCGAGCTCGCGGAGCTTGGCGATCACGGTGTCGAGAGCGGGCAGCCAGACCTCTTCGACCGCGCGCTTGACCGTGAGGGCGTAGGAAGCGGAGTTGATGTCCTCGCTCGTGCAGGCGAAGTGGGTGAGCTCGGCGATCGCATCCAGCCCGAGCGTCGAGAGACGGTCGCGCACCAGGTACTCGATCGCCTTGACGTCGTGCTGCGTGACGGCTTCCTTCTCGGCGAGCCAGTCGATCTCGGCCTGGCCGAAGTCGCGGTACAGCGCGCGCAGACGCTCCTTGTCGGCATCCGACAGCGGTGTGGTCTCGAACAGCGAGCGGTCGGTGAGGGCGATCAGCCACTCGACCTCGACCTCGACGCGTGCGCGGTTCAGTCCGGCCTCGGAGAGGAAGTCGGCGAGGCCGGTGACGGCGCCGCGGTAGCGGCCGTCGAGAGGGCTCAGGGGCTGCGGCGGGAGCGAGGGCTGGAAAGTCAGGGGAGTCCTCCTGATGAGGCCCCGGAGTTCCGGGGCGTGCGGGGGAGACGAAGGGCGGGTTCGAGCTGGCGGAACAGGCCCCGTGTCGACGCCTCAATCATACCGAGCACCGAATCGAACATGTCGGCGCCCGCGTAGTAGGGGTCGGGTACGTCGTGCGTCGAGGCATCCGGATCGAAGGCCAGCAGCAGGGTGACCTTGCCCTCCTCGTCCTCGTCGCGGGCCCACTCGCGGAGGATGCGCTCGTGCGTGCGGTCGAGCGCGACGACGAGGTCGTTGTCGGCGAAGGACGCCGCGGTGAACTGCCGCGCGCGATGCTGGGACCCGTCGTAGCCCCGCCGAGCGAGCGAGTCGATCGTGCGGTGGTCGGCGCGCTCGCCGAGGTGCCAGTCACCCGTGCCGGCGCTGCGCGAGATGATGCGGGACCCGAGTCCCTGCCGCTCGGCGAGGTCGCGGAAGACGACCTCGGCCATGGGAGACCGGCAGATGTTCCCCGTGCAGACGAAGATCACGCGAAAGGGATCCGGGGAAGTCACCCGTCCATTCTGCCTGGCGTCGGCTGTCCTGCACAGCGGGCGCCGGCATACCGGCTCTCCACCGCTGCGGATGTTCCGGGTCGGATGGGAGTGGTGGATCACGGATGCTGGGCGCATGCACTCCTTCACACATGCAGAGGCCTACGCCTCGGACGCCTTCTGGGCGTGGGCGACCGCGCGGCGAGAGATCGACGCCGCGATCACCGCGCTCGAATCGGCGGGGGCCGCGCTGGTCGCTCTCGTCGACGATTCCGACTGGCAGTCGGACGGGGTCAGGGCGCTTCACGAACTGCTCGGTCGCGTCCAGGACGGCACAGGATCGGAGATCGGCGGACTGCAGGTGCGCGCGTGGGAGCTGGAGGCGGTGGTGCAGGGATGAGCGGCGACCTGGAGATCGATCACGGAGGTGCGATCGCCGTCGACACCGAGGCGATGCGCGATGTGGGCAGGCGCATGACGTCGCTGGCATCCCATCTCGAGGAGGCGCGGGACGCGGTCATGCGGGCTCGCGGGATCATCGTCGGCGCACCGGGCTTCGCCGAGCAGGTCGACGTCGGCGCGCTGGAGGCGAGCCGCGATCGCATCGGCGCGCTGCGATCCGAAGTGGACGAGGCCAGCATCGGCACGCTGCTGATGGCGGATGCATTCGAGATCGTCGAACTGCGCGCCGAGGCCGAGGCGCTGGCGCACACCGACGCCGCTGCCGCTGCCGCGCTCGAGGCCCGGATCGATCGGATGGTGGCCGCCGACGCGCGCATCGGCGCGATGGCGGACCAGCTCGTCGCCCAGTGGGAGAACGAGCGGTTCGAGGGGCTCGACACGCAGTGGGACATGGGTGAGCTCCTCCCGCCGTTCTTCACGATCGGCGCGTTCATCGGCACCACCGCGCGGCTCGGCCATGTGCTGCCGGGCATGACGCTCAAGGGCGATGTCGAGCCGGTGTCCGTCACCACCGTCAAGTCCTCCACGCCGGATGCGCCTCCGGCAACCCTTCGCGGGGCCTTCGAGAGGATGCCGAAGGACGCGAGTGCGCAGGTGGCCGTCGAGAAGCTCCGCTTCGACGACGGGTCGACGAAGTACATGGTGTATCTCAAGGGCACGCAGAACTTCGTGCCCTGGCAGGCCGGCGGGCCCGAACCCTGGGACATGAAGTCGAACGCCGAGCTGTACACGGGTGAGAAGTCGGCGTCGTACCAGGCGGTGATCGACGCGCTCCATGCCGCGGGCGCGGAATCCGGCGACACCATCGGCGTCGTCGCCCACTCTCAGGCGGGAATGATCGCGGTGCACATGGCGATGGAGAGCTCTTTCGATGTCGAGTTCGTCGCGACCGCGGGCAGCCCGACGGTCGGCACCTTCCGCGACGACCAGCTGGCCGTGCAGATCCTGCACACCGACGACGTCGTGGGCAGCATGTCCGGCGGCGGATCGCCCGCGGGCAGCGGATCGCCCGACAGCTTCATCGCGACCCGGGTGGCCGATCCGAATCCCGGGATCCAGGATCTGGCGCTCGCGCCGCACAGGTTCGAGCCCTACCTCGAGACCGCGGAGATGATCGACGAATCAGACGACCCGCGGGCTGTCGCACTCGACGACTACTGGACGCGGTTGGGCGAAGCCGTCTCGGTCGAGCGCACCGAGTATCACGCGGAGCGCATCCGGTGAGAGATGGCTGATTGCCGCCGTCGCCATCCGTCGCGATGTTCCGCTCCTGCAGCGGGATCGCGAGTTCGCGTTCCTCGCTGAGATCAGTCCGTTGCGGTTGCACGCGGTCGGCGGCTGACCGACTCCGTCTCAGTCGCGGCGCTGCTTCTTCGTCTGCGGGCGCAGGATGAAGCCGAAGATGCCGTTGATCACCGAGATGATGAGCGCGGCCAGCACGCCCCACCAGAAGTCGCCGACGGTCAGGCCCCAGCCGAACCCGCTCGTGATCCAGGCCGTGAGCCACAGCAGGAAGCCGTTGATGATGAGCCCGATGAGGCCGAGCGTGAGGATGTAGAGCGGGAAGGCGACGATCTTCACGACCGTGCCGATGATGGTGTTCACGATCGCGAAGATCGCGGCAACCGCGAGCAGCGTCAGCACCAGCTGAAGGGTCTCGCCGGGCGGGAACGCGGTGATCACGACCTGCAGGGCGGGGATCAGAGTGACCACCCAGAGGGCGAAGGCGTTGACGACGACGCGGATGATGAAGCGCATAGTGCGTCCAGTGTCGCACGCCCGCCCGCGCTTGTCAGGAAGCGGACGTCCCTTGCAGTGGAATGCGATGCGCTCGGATGCGCCGCTCGGATTCATCGAGGTCGATCTCTCCGGACGCGACGCCGACGACGAGGTCGAACGCATCGTCGGTCGCGAAGTTGTGCTTCCAGCCGTTGATCCAGAGGAACGCGACGAAGGTGGTCCACGCCGTGCGCTTGTTCCCGTCGGAAAGGGGATGGTTGCGAGCGAGCGACTCCAACAGCGCAGAAGCCTTTCGGTCGATCGTCCCGTAGGCATCATCGCCGAACAAGGATGCCGCCGGGCGGGCAAGCGCGGACGCGAGAAGCCCGGCGTCGCGCACGTGGAAGCCGAGCCGGTCGACGATGAGGAGTCCGTCTTCGAGAGTGAGGTACTCGGTCATGCGTCTTCGAGACGCTCCAGGAGTGCACTGTCATTGGTGAGGACGAAGTCGACCGCCGAGTTCACGAGTGCGGTGCGCGAGGTGTCGTTCGCGAATCGCGTCGCCGCTTCGATGATCACCGCGTGCTTCGACGTGTGCCGGGCGCGGGCGATCGCCTCGAGCTGGGCATCGAGTTCTTCCGGGAGCCGCACGGTCATAGCCATACCAGAATGGTACCACTCGCTATCCCCCGGAACCCGGGACCCCGAGACTTCTAGACTGGCGATGTGACCGAGCCGATCCTGCCCCGCATCCGCCCCGCCATCGCTGCGCTCGCGCCGTATCGGCAGGGCAGGCAGGCGGGTCCCGATGCGTTCAAGCTCTCCAGCAACGAGAACCCCTTCGAACCGCTGCCGTCGGTGCTCGACGCTCTCCAGCGCACGACGCCGATCAACCGCTACCCGGATGCGACCGCCGGGCGTCTGCGCACGCGGCTCGGAGAGCGCTACGGGGTCGAGGCCGACCAGGTGCACGTCGCGTCCGGCAGCGTGTCGATCCTGCACCAGCTGATCCTCGCGACGGCGTCGGTGGGCGACGAGGTCATCTACGCGTGGCGCTCCTTCGAGGCGTACCCGAGCCTCCCGCTCGTGGCGGGCGCGACCGGGGTGCAGGTGCCCCTCACGGCCGACTCCCGGCACGACCTCGACGCGATGGCGGATGCCGTCACCGACCACACCCGCGCGATCATCGTCTGCACGCCCAACAACCCGACCGGGCCGATCGTCACGAGCGCGGAGTTCGCCGCGTTCGTCGCGCGGGTCCCGGCCGACGTCCTCATCATCCTCGACGAGGCGTACGCCGAGTTCGTGACGGCGTCCGACGCGGTCGACGGCCTCGCCGAGCGCGTCTTCGAGCAGCACCCGAACGTCGTGGTGCTGCGCACCTTCTCGAAGGCCTACGGGCTCGCGGGACTCCGCGTCGGTTACGCGATCGGACACGAGAAGGTGCTGGATGCCGCGCGCACCACCGGCATCCCGCTCTCGGTCACGTCCGCCGCCGAGAACGCTGCGATCGCGAGCCTCGACGCCGAGGGGGAGCTCCTCGAGCGCGTCGCCGTGATCGTCGAGCGCCGCACCCGCCTGGTGGAGGGCCTCCGCGCGCAGGGCTGGGACGTCCCGGACTCGCAGGCGAACTTCGTCTGGCTGCCGACGGGGGAGAGCACCGAGGAGGTGGCCGCCGCCTTCATCGAGAACGACCTCGTCGTGCGGCCGTTCCCCGGCGACGGCATCCGCATCTCCGTGGGCGAAGAGGGCTCCATCGCCCGCGTCCTCGAGGTCGCGGCCGCCGCCCGCTGAGCTCGCGTCGCGCGTCGTTCCGCCCCGATTCTCCGGTTTCCCGGGAGATACGAGGGCCTCCTAGGTATGCGTGACCGGGCATGCCGGCGCGGGTACCGTGAGGATGTGACCTCGTCTGAGACTGAACTCGTCCGCGTCCTCGATCAGGACGGCCGCTACGCTCCCAGCCCCGCCGCCGAGCAGTATCTGCCGTTGATCGAGGCGATCAGCGATGCAGAGCTCGAGCAGTTCTACCGCGACATGGTGGTCATCCGCGCCATCGACACCCAGGCGACCAACCTGCAGCGTCAGGGGCAGCTCGCCCTGTGGCCGCCGAGCCGCGGCCAGGAGGCGGCACAGGTCGGATCGGGCCGTGCCGCGCGCGCACAGGACACGATCTTCCCGTCGTACCGCGAGCACGCGGTGACGCGGATCCGCGGCGTCGACCCGCTCGACATCATCAAGCTCATGCGCGGCGTCTCGCACGGCGGGTGGGACCCGACGGACCCGAAGAACGGCAACACCCGTCTCTACACGCTGGTGCTCGGCTCGCAGGTGCTGCACGCGGCCGGCTACGCGATGGGCCTGTCCTTCGACGGACGCAGCGGCACCGGCGATGCCGATCGCGACGAGGCCGTCATCGTCTACTACGGCGACGGCGCCTCGAGCCAGGGCGACGTGCACGAGGCCATGGTCTTCGCCGCGAGCTACCAGGCCCCCACGGTCTTCTTCCTGCAGAACAACCACTGGGCGATCTCGGTTCCGGTCACGACACAGTCGCGCGTGCCGCTGGTGCAGCGCAGCGCCGGCTACGGCATCCCGAGCGTCCGGGTCGACGGCAACGATGTGCTCGCCAGCTATGCGGTGTCGCGCGTGGCGCTGGACGAGGCCCGCAGCGGCCAGGGTCCGCGCGCGATCGAGGCGGTCACCTACCGCCTCGGCGCGCACACCACGAGCGACGACCCGACCAAGTACCGGCACACCGACGAGGAGGACATCTGGGCGCTCCGCGACCCGATCGTGCGCATGCGCACCTTCCTCGAGGGTCGGGGAGCTGCGGCCTCCGTCTTCGACGATGCGGATGCCGAGGGCGCGGATGCCGCGGAGGATCTGCGTGCCCGGACCGTCGAGCTCGGACCGCCGCCGGTGAGCCGGATGTTCGACCACGTCTACAGCGATCCGCATCCGCTGATCGAGGAGCAGAAGGCCTGGCAGGCGAAGTACGAGGCGTCGTTCGAGGGAGGAGCACTGTGACTCTCGAGACGATGCCCCTGAGCAAGGCCATGAACGCCGGTCTGCGCAAGGCGATGGAGAACGACCCGAAGGTCATCCTGATGGGGGAGGACATCGGCAAGCTCGGCGGCGTCTTCCGCGTCACCGAGCACCTGCAGCGCGACTTCGGGGAGAAGCGGGTGCTCGATACCCCGCTGGCCGAGTCGGGGATCGTCGGCACGGCGATCGGACTCGCGATGACCGGTTTCCGTCCGGTCATCGAGATCCAGTTCGACGGGTTCGTGTTCCCCGCGTTCGACCAGATCACCACGCAGCTGGCGAAGCTGACCAACCGGCACGAGGGGAAGCTCTCGCTGCCGATCGTGATCCGCATCCCGTACGGCGGGCACATCGGCGCGGTCGAGCACCACCAGGAGAGCCCGGAGGCGTACTTCACGCACACCCCGGGGCTGCGGGTGGTCTCGCCGTCGACGCCGAACGACGCCTACTGGATGATCCAGGAGGCGATCGCCTCGAACGATCCCGTGATCTTCATGGAGCCGAAGAGCCGCTATTGGCCCAAGGGCGAGGTCGAGCTCGACGCCTCTGCCGCCCCGCTGCACGCTTCGCGCGTCGTGCGCACCGGCAGCGACGTCACGCTCGTCGGCCACGGCGCCATGGTCACGACGCTGCTCCAGGCCGCGGCGCTCGCCGAAGCCGAGGGCACGAGCTGCGAGGTCGTCGACGTGCGATCGCTGTCGCCGGTCGACTACGAGCCGATCCTCGACTCGGTGCGCAAGACCGGTCACATGGTCTACGCGCAGGAGGCGCAGGGCTTCACGAGCCTCGGCAGCGAGATCGCCGCGACCGTGATGGAGCGCGCGTTCTACGCGCTGGAGGCTCCGGTGCTGCGCGTCTCCGGCTACGACACCCCGTTCCCGCCCGCGAAGCTCGAGGGCGTGTATCTTCCGGATGCCGACCGCATCCTCGAAGCCGTCGACCGCTCCCTGGCCTACTGACGCTGTTCCGAAAGGCATCCTCATGAGCACGCAGAACTTCAACCTCCCCGATGTCGGTGAAGGCCTGACCGAGGCCGAGATCGTGTCGTGGAAGGTCGCCCCGGGCGACACCGTCGCGATCAACGACGTGATCTGCGAGATCGAGACCGCGAAGTCGCTCGTCGAGCTGCCGTCGCCGCACGCCGGCGTCGTGGGCGAGCTGCTCGCGGCCGAGGGGACGACGGTCGAGGTCGGCTCGCCGATCATCGCCTTCACCACGGCGGATGCCGCTGCAGCGCCCGCGGTCGCGGTCGCCCCGGCACCCGAGGAGGGCGGCGGTTCCGTGCTCGTCGGCTACGGCACCGGGGGAGGAGCGACCTCGCGCCGCAAGCGCCCGGCCGAGCGCGCCGTGCGGTCATCCGTCGGCGTCATCGCGAAGCCTCCGATCCGCAAGCTCGCCCGTGACCTCGGCGTCGACCTCACCGCGGTCACGCCGACCGGCGCCGACGGCGAGGTCACGCGTGACGACGTCGTGAAGCACGCCTCCCAGGCGAGCGTGTTCCGCAACATCGAGACCCCCGAGTGGGGCGAGGTGCGCGAGGAGACGGTTCCCGCTCCGCAGAGCGCCCCGGCCGGACTCGCCCGTGGACTCGCCCCTGCTCCGGCTCCCGCCGGCGCGAGCGACGACGGACGCACCGAGTCCATCCCGGTCAAGGGCGTGCGCAAGGCCACGTCGTCGGCGATGGTGCAGAGTGCCTACTCCGCGCCGCACGTGACGGTCTGGAAGGAGATCGACGCGAGCCGCACGATGGAGCTCGTCAAGCGTCTCAAGGCCTCGCCCGACTACGCCGACATCCGCGTCTCGCCGCTGCTGATCATGGCGCGCGCCGTCATCTGGGCGGCCCGCCGCACGCCGATGGTCAACGCGGCGTGGATCGAGACGGATGCCGGGGCCGAGATCTCCGTGCGCCACTACGTGAACCTCGGCATCGCGGCCGCCACCCCGCGCGGCCTGCTCGTGCCGAACATCAAGGACGCGCAGGACCTCGGCATGAAGGACCTCGCCCGCGCGCTCAACCGCCTCACGGTCACGGCCCGCGAGGGCAAGACCTCGCCCGCCGACCAGCAGGGCGGCACGATCACGATCACCAACATCGGCGTGTTCGGGATGGATGCCGGCACGCCGATCATCAACCCCGGCGAGGCCGGGATCGTGGCCATGGGCACGATCAGCCAGAAGCCGTGGGTCGTCGACGGCGAGGTGCGTCCCCGCTGGGTGACGACGGTCGCGGGTTCCTTCGACCACCGTGTGATCGACGGCGACGGCATGAGCCGGTTCATCGCCGACGTGGCATCCGTGCTCGAGGAGCCGGCGCTGCTTGTCGACTGATGTGAGACGTCGCCCTAAATGATCCAGATGACGGTTGAAGTTGATCCGAGCCAGACCATGTGCGCCGAATCAGGGACTTGCGCCATGAGAACACTGGGATCTCTCGTAATTGTCTCACGGAGGGTGTGAGTTGCCACGAAACGCCCGCCCCTCGCCCGCCGATATGACGCCTTCTTGGCCGGTGGGCCCGTCACTCGACCACGCCGCGGAAACCGCCCGGCTGTTCGCGTTGAACGTTCGCTCTGCCATCGGAGATCAGAGCCTCCGGGCCGTGGGGCGAGCCGCGCACGTCGATGAAGGCACTATCCGCCACATACTGGCTGGCGCAACGTGGCCAGATCTTCGGACCATCGCTCTCTTGGAAGAGGCGCTTGGCCGACGTCTATATCCCAACCGCTATAGCTAAGGCGAGGACGGGCGGAGCGTTCATCGTAGCGACGAGTCGTCGCATGCATCACGGAGACGCAGTTCTCGGCTTGAGAGAGCTGCGATGCGCCGAGCCGGCTCAGGCGGGGCCGAGGCGGCGGCCGCTCGATCCCCGGATGACCAATGAGGTGTCAAGAAGCTGATCGATTTGGCTCTGCGCACCGTCGACTCCGAGCTCAGCGAGGAGATGACCAACTGCACGCGCTCCGGCGGTGGGGAGCTGAGACCGGACAGTCGTTAGCGCCGGAACGATCAATTCGCTTCCGAAGATGTCGTCGAACCCGGCTACCGTGATGCCCTCCGGTACGCGGACGCCCCTGCTCGCGGCCGCTTGCATGAGTCCAATCGCGAGCAGGTCGTTGAACGCCACAACCGCGGTTGGCTGTGCGGCAGATACCCGGTCGAATGCGGAGATACCGCCTTCGATGGTGGGCCGATTCGGTCCGATCTCGACCGCCGATACGCCGGCGTCCACGGCTCTGGCCACCAACTCGTTCCACCGCTGCTGGCTGATCCAGGACGTCGCTGGACCGGCGACGTAGGCAATCGAACTGTGGCCGAGCGCAACAAGGTGATCGAAGAGCTCGCTGACCCCTTTGCGAACATCAGGCAGCACACTCGCAACCCCCTCGACGGAGCGGTTCAGCACCACGACCGGACGGCGCGCGGCGATGTCTGAGATCGCTGCGTCCGGAAGGCGCGTGGTCGCGAGGATGAGTCCGTCAACACTGGGAAGAAGCCGCCGAATGGTCTCGATCTCAGCCGCTTCAGACTCTTGTGATTCTGCGATGACCAACGTGTATGCGGCCTCAGACGCGGCTTGTTCTGCGCCTCGTATGATGCCGAAGATTACCGGGTTCGTGATGTCGGCAACTAGGACCCCAATCGTGTGGCTTCGCCCTGTCGGTAGGGCCCGGGCCATGGGGTTGAACTGGAAATCGAGTCTGTCCGCCGCCGCCCGTATTCGGGTCTCCGTCTTCTGGCTGATGCGGCCAGGTTTGGTAAGGGCGCGAGACACCGTGGACGGATTCACCCCAGCCAGTGCTGCAACGTCGTAGATCGTCGATGCACCCCGGCGCTCAATCCTCGCGCTGAGTTCGGCAGGGATGTCGGAGAAGTCGGGTGAAACCGCAGCATGAAGGTGATCGTTGCCACTCATGCTCGATCCCCTCCCGTCAGATGCCCGGCCTCATTCGCCAGTTACCCGACTTGTTACGGCACTCTTGGCATTCGGTGGACAGCGTATACCGACGATGCCCTCTCAGGCTAGCAAGCCTGATATTTCAGGAAAGTCTGTTCTTCCGACATCGTCTTTGTGAAGTCCCTCGCCCTCGCGACTGGCAACCGCTTGCCAATAAGCGCCGACTGTGTTTGACTTCTCGCACGGCCCGCTAGGACGCGTGGCCGCTCGGCGATATGTGGATGATCGCCGACGGGATGTTGTGACCCACTCACGAGTCGCGATAAGGCCAAGGAGATTTCAATGACCATCGACCGGGCCGACGTGATCGTGACCAGCCCTGACCGCAACTTCGTCACGCTGAAGATCACCACAGCGGACGGCGTGACGGGGCTCGGCGATGCGACGCTGAATGGACGCGAGCTGGCGGTAGTTGCGTACCTGACGGAGCATGTGGTCCCCCTTCTGATCGGCGCAGATGAGTCCCGAATCGAGGACACCTGGCAGTTCCTCTATCGAGGTGCGTACTGGCGCCGCGGGCCAGTGACGATGGCGGCCATCGCAGCAGTCGACATGGCTCTGTGGGACATCAAGGGAAAGGTCGCCGGCCTGCCCGTCTACCAGCTGCTCGGGGGCGCGTCGCGCAACGGGCTGATGGCGTACGGGCACGCCTCTGGCAAAGAGCTACCCGAGTTGTTCGACTCTATCCGGGCGCACCAGGAACAGGGGTACAAGGCGATTCGGGTGCAGACCGGTGTGCCGACGCTGAAGGCGATTTACGGTATTGCCGCTCAGGGTGCGGACGTCGGTGACGCGACGGTCCGGTACGACCACGAGCCGGCTCGCCGTGGGGCAAAGCCAGTCGAAGAGGACTGGGATACTCGCGCGTACTTAACTCACCTGCCCGGAGTCTTTGAGGCGGTGCGGAATGAGTTTGGCGCTGACATTCCCCTGCTTCACGACGGTCATCACCGGATGACCCCGATCCAGGCCGCGCGCCTCGGCAAAGACCTTGAGCCGTTCGATCTCTTCTGGTTGGAGGACTGCACCCCTGCCGAAAACCAGGAGGCGCTACGCCTGGTCCGCCAGCACACCACCACCCCGCTCGCCATCGGGGAGATTTTCAACACGGTGTGGGACTTCAAGGACATCATCCGCGACCAGCTCATCGACTATGTGCGCGGCGCCGTGACTCACATGGGCGGCATCAGCGCGCTGAAGAAGACTCTCGACTACGCCGCTATGTATCAGATCAAGTCCGGCATGCATGGGCCCACCGACATCTCGCCAGTCGGGATGGCCGCCGCGATGCACCTCGGACTCGCAGTCCACAACTTCGGCATCCAGGAGTACATGAAGCACGGCGAGCGCACCAACCAGGTCTTCCAGCAGTCATTCACGTGGACCGATGGATATCTCCACCCCGGTGCTAAGCCCGGTCTCGGCGTTGAGCTCGACGTCGATGAGGCGGGGAAATATCCGTACGAGCAGGCGTACCTGCCCTACAACCGTCTGCTTGACGGCACCGTCCACGACTGGTGAACCGCCCTCCAACGACACCTCCAACAAGGATGACGATGACCCCTGTCTCACCCGCCACCTCGGTACTCGACCCGGATCGGCTGCTCCCCGCGGAGGAGTCGCTTCGCGCGATAGCTCGTGACCTGTATGAACTGGTGGCTGACGCACCGATCATCTCGCCGCACGGTCATGTCTCCCCCTCGCTCCTCATCGAGGACAGGGCATTCGCGGATCCCGCGGACCTGTTCATCGTGCAGGACCACTATGTGACGCGGATTCTCCATTCGGCTGGCGTGAGCCTGTCGGACCTTGGGATCGGGGGCGGGCACTGCGAGCCTCGGGAGGTGTGGCGAGCGCTCGCCTCGCGTTGGCACCTTTTCGCGGGTACCGCGTCCGGATACTGGCTGCAGGACGAACTCACGAGCCTGTTCGACCTTCACGAAGAGCTATCCATAGACCGGGCTGACGCCCACTACGACGCCATCTCGGAACGGTTGCGACTTCCCGAATACCGTCCTCGCGCGCTGTTTGATCGTTTCGGGATCGAAGTGCTCGCGACTACCGACGACCCCCTGGCCGACCTTTCCGAGCATCGGACCCTCGCCGAGGATCGGACATTTTCGGGAAGAGTCCTTCCCACGTTCCGTCCCGACGCCTACATCGATCCGCACGCCCCGACATTTCTGTCGAGCGTCGAGAGGTTGGCGGAGTGGTCGGGCTCCTCGCTCGACGACTACGACTCTTACCTAGAGGGGCTCCGTGCTCGGCGTGAGCACTTCATCGAAAATGGTGCGGTTTCCGCCGACCACGGAGTGAGGCAGCCCTATACCGAGGAAATTGAGCACGATGATGCCGCACGCCTGTATGCGCGTGCAGTCGCTGGTCGCCTGACCGATGATGAAGCGAGACTGTTCGCCGGCCACATGTTGCTCAAGTCCGCTGAGATGAGCGTGCGGGATGGCCTGGTGATGACCGTGCATCCGGGGGTGTTCCGCAATCACTCCACCGCCACGTTCCAGAAGTACGGTCCAGATACCGGGCATGACATCCCCGTCGTCACGGAGTTCACCCGCTCCCTGCGTCCGCTCCTCGAGCGTTTCGGCAACGAAAGAGAATTTCACCTCATCCTCTTTACGGTTGATGAGACGGCCTACAGTCGTGAGATTGCACCGCTTGCGGGGTTCTACCCGAGTGTCTTCATCGGCGCGCCGTGGTGGTTCCTCGACGCCCCCGACGCCATCAGACGCTTCCGGTCGAGCACAACAGAAACCGCGGGCTTCTACAACGGCTCCGGATTCATCGACGACACGCGCGCGTTCCTGTCCATCCCGGCCAGGCACGACGCCGCGCGTCGCTTAGACGCGGGGTTTCTCGCCGGGTACGTGCGCGAAGGGCGCATCGGCATGGAGAAGGCGGAACGTATCGTTGTCGATCTTGTCGATGCCATCCCGCGGAGGGCTTTCAAACTGTGATCAAGAGTGTGACACCCACGGTGGTCTCCGGATCGACACAACTCTCGAGAGCTGCATATGGCGCGACCACCGGAGATCGCACCGCTGCCGCGCCGGTACGTATCGTCCACATCGGACTTGGCGCCTTCGCTCGGGCGCACCAGGCTTGGTACACCTCGAGGGTCGACGACGCGAACGAGTGGGGTATCGCTGCGTTCACCGGGCGGTCGGCCGGTGTGGCCGATTTACTGACGCCTCAAGACGGGCTGTTCACCCTGCTTGAACGCGCACCAGATGGTGACCGGGCGGAGTTGATCACGAGCATCAGTCTGGCAGTGGACGGCCAGCGGGCTGACCTGATGGATGCGCACATCGCGTCTCCGGAGACCGCCATCATCACGATGACGGTTACCGAGTCCGGATACCGGCTACTTCCGGACGGAAACATTGACGTGAGTGACCCGGCCGTAGTCGCGGACCTACACGCCTTGCGGCTCCCGGGCAAGCCGGGGCCACTCGGTACAGCACTAGGTCGCCTCGTGCGGGGGCTTGCTGCGCGGCGCCGGGCCGGAGGCGGGGCGTTAGCCGTCGTTCCCTGTGACAACATCCCCGACAACGGCACCTACGTTCGCACCGGTACTATCGCGTTCGCACGCGAATGGGATCCCGAACTCGCGGACTGGATTGCGTCAACCGTGTCCTTTGTCTCGACCTCCGTGGACAGGATCACCCCCCGAGCGACTGAGGAAGACATCAGGGGTGTCGAGTCGAGCACCGGTTGGCGGGACGCGGCACCCGTGGTGACAGAGGCATACTCCAGCTGGACCCTGTCCGGCGAGTTTCCAGCAGGGCGTCCCGCTTGGGAGCGGATGGGCGCGGTTTTCACCGATGAGATCGGGCCGTTCGAGCGACGTAAGCTCTGGTTGCTCAATGGTGCGCACAGCATCCTGGCGCACGTGGGGCCGTCACGCGGGCACGAGACGGTGGCCGCGGCAATCGCTGACCAGCACTGTGCGAGCGCGGTGACCGACTTCTGGGACGAGGCATGCCGTCATCTACCCAGCCACCTGGACCTCGGGAACTATCGGTCCTCGCTTCTCGCACGCTTCGGAAATGGTCGGATTGCGCATCATCTGCGACAGATCGAAGCTGAAAGTGTGGCGAAGTTTCGCGTCCGCATCGCACCCGTGGCACTCGCGGAACTGGACGCGGGACGAACCGGCGAGGCCTGCGCCGTCGCTCTGGCCGCTTGGATTCGCGCAGTTCTATCGGGGCGCCCGATGGCGGACGCACGGGCGAGAGACATTCTGGTGGCGAGGTCCGCGCAGGACCCATGCTCCGCGCTGATCACACTCGTCAGCGAACAGCTCAGTCAAAACACTGCGTTCGTCGAGCGGGTCCGGACCCAGGTAGAAGCATGCGCAGCAGGAGAAGGCGCGCGGAGGGAAGAATGAGAATTACATCTGCGACTGTGGCTGTCGTCACCGGCGGGGCAAGTGGGATCGGTCTTGGCATCGCTGAGGCCATCGTCGACCGTGGCGGACGTGTCGTCATCTCCGATATCCGCCAGGATGCTCTTCCCGCAGCGCTCGACCACCTCAACGGGCGGGCGGAGGGGGCAAGAGCCGCCGGCATCGTCGCGGATGTCTCCAATGCCGCTGAGGTGGAAACGCTCACTGCCTTCACCTTGGAAACCTTCGGCCGGGTCGACCTCGTGTGCAACAACGCGGGGCTGGTCTCTCCAGCAGCGCCGACTTGGGAGCAGGACCTCGCCACCTGGGATCGTATGATCCGGGTGAAGATCATGGGAGTGATCCACGGGGTACGTGCGTTCGCGCCGCACCTGGTCGCGCAGGGAAGCGGGCACATCCTAAATACCGCGTCGTCCGCGGGGCTCGCGCCGCTAGCGGATAGGTCGCCCTATACGACGACGATGCATGCTGTAGTCGGCCTGACCGAGACTTTGGATGTCGAGTTGAAGCGCCTCTCCTCGCAACTCGGCGCCACGGTGCTTTGCCCGGGACTAGTGGACACCCCCCTGGGAGCAAACTCGGCCGCCCTCGGGGCAATCGCAGCTCCCGCCGGCCCGCCGGTAGACATGCGAGCGCTTCGCCCGGACATCCTGTCGCCACGCCAAGTGGCAGAAGCGGCCATCAATGCGGTTGAGGCTGGCCGTGTCCACGTAGCGCCAGGCGGAGATGTTCTTGAACGCGCCCGCAGTCGGGTCGACGAGCTACTTCGTGACATTGCAAGCGTCGCGCCATAGAGACGGGTGATCTGTGCCTGCTGATACGCTTCCGGCGCCGTCCAAGGATGCCCGCCCGCCCATCGGCCGCACCCTGGTCGGTCTCCTCAGCGGACTGCTCGTGGCGATGCTGGCGACGTCCATCGTGTCCACATCGCTTCCTCAGGTGGTCGAAGATCTCAAAGGGTCGCAGACATCGTTCACATGGATAGTGACAGCCACGCTCCTCGCGATCACTGTGAGCACGCCTATATGGGGCAAGCTTGCGGATCTGTTCGATAGACGCGGGCTCGTTCTTGTCGCGCTGATCTTCTTCATCGTCGGCTCGGTTGCTGCCGCTGCTGCGCCTGAGACGGTGACCCTAATCGCCGGACGAGCAGCCCAGGGCATCGGGGCGGGTGGACTGCTGTCCCTCGTGCAGGTCGTTCTCGCTGACATCATCAGTCCTCGGGAGCGCGGTAAGTATATGGGCCTTCTCGGAGCTGTCACGGCCGCCGGGACGATTGGAGGACCACTCCTGGGAGGGGTGATCACCGATCTGTTCGGCTGGAGATGGAACTTCGTCGGTTCCGGAGCCATCGCTGCCTGCTCACTAGTCGTGGTTGCGCTGACGCTACCTCCAAGCTCGGGCCGCATGCGTCACTCAGTCGATGTTCTCGGCGCGCTGCTCATCACCCTGGGCGTTTCGGGACTCCTCATCTGGGTATCCTTCGGAGGGGTTCATTTCCCGTGGCTTTCAGCACCCAGCGGCATCCTCCTTGCAGTAACGCTTGCTCTCCTCGGCGTTGCGGGATGGGTCGAGTCACGCGCACGCGAACCAATCATTCCGCTGAGCCTCTTCCGCAACCGAGCCTTTGTTCTGGTGGTAGTGGCAAGCGTGGCGGTGGGTGTGGCAACCTACGGAGTTGCCATCTTCATGAGCCAGTATCTGCAGGTGGCTCGAGATGCCAGCGCAACCGATTCCAGCCTCATCACAATGCCTCAATTGGTCGCCGTCACTCTTGCATCAACTGTCGTGGGTGCTCTCGTCAGCCGCTACGGCCACTGGAAGCGCTGGATGGTCGCCGGAGCCTCATGCCAGGCGCTTGGATTGGCGCTCCTAGGGACGATAAGCATCTCGACGCCGGTGCCACTCCTTTGGGTATACCTCGCCCTGGTCGGAGTGGGTATCGGTAGCGTGATGCAAAACCTCGTCTTGGTGGCGGAGAACGTCGTCGATCCGCGCCAACTCGGTGTCGCCACCGCTGGCGTTGCCTTCTTTCGGACACTGGGCGGGACGATTGGGGTTGCCGCCCTCGGCGCTGTCGTCGCGTGGCGTGTCTCCACCCTCGTACCCCGCCTAGCGGAGGAAGCGTCCGTAGACGTGAGCAGGGTGGAACTCAGCCGGCTCGGGGATGAAGGCCCACTACCAGCCACTGTTCAACAGATCGTCGCCGAGTCTTACGCGAGGGGAGCCGGTGATGCGTACATCGTCTGCGCCGCTCTAGCAGCAGTCGCAGTCCTCTGCATCGCATTCTTGCCATCTCGGCCACTCAGCACCAGGACCCGAGCGGAACGGGTTGCGGATGCAGAACGAGAAGCTGCCATCGCGCTCGCGGGCGGGGTAGCGGATATTGCGCCACACGGCGACGCAGCTGAGGCACCCGACACGAGACCACACCCGCCACAAGCACCCAGAGATGAAAACGGAAACCGGTTGCCAAAACGGTGACCGAGTGATTTGATGAAAGAGAAGTCATCGCCGCCGACTGCGGCGTTCGACATCGACGACACTCAGGAGAGTTGACATGCTGAAACCCCAGACCGGAGCGACCCGCGAAATCAACAACCTCGACGGAGTCTGGCGCTTCGCACTCGACGAGGCGGCCCATCCCGCACCCTGGGAAGGCGCACTGCCCGGGACTCTGGACGTTGCGGTCCCGGCAAGCTATAACGACCAGTTTGTCAATGGAGCAATCCGGAACCACGTTGGATGGGTCTGGTACCAGCGCTCTTTCGACGTTCCGCGTCCTTGGGTAGACGGAAGGATCGTCCTTCGCTTTGATGCTGCGACCCACGAAGGTCGCGTGTATGTCGATGACACATTCGTGGGTGATCATGTCGGCGGCTACACGCCGTTCGAATTCGACGTCACTGATCTGGTCGAGCCCGGAAGGCGCTTCCGCCTGACCGTCGGCGTGAACAACGAACTGACGGAGCACACGGTCCCTCCGGGGCACATCTTCGATCTCCCGGACGGGCGACGGAAGCAGCAGTACCACCACGACTTCTTCAACTATGCAGGTCTGGCGAGATCGGTGTCGCTGCTTCACGTTCCCGCGCTCCGCGTCACGGACGTCACGGTGCTGACCTCCATCGAGGATGCCGATGGAATCGTCGACGTGACGGTCGAGGCGTCCGGCGCGGCCGACATCCGACTCTCGCTGCGGGACGAGGACGGCGCCGTGGTCGCCGAGGGAACGGGGCCGCAAGCCCAGCTGCGGGTCGCGGATGCAAAGCTCTGGCGTGCCGGGGCGGCATACCTGTACGTCCTCGAAGTCACGGTCGTCGACCCCTCCACTGACGAGATCGCAGATGTCTACACACTGAATGTCGGCATTCGGACTGTAGAGGTTCGGGGCACTCAGTTCCTGTTGAACGGCGAGCCCTTCTACTTCACGGGCTTCGGAAAGCACGAAGACACTGCGGTGAGAGGGAAGGGGCACGACAACGCGTACCTCGTCCATGATTTCCAGTTGCTGGATTGGATCGGCGCGAACTCCTTCCGCACCTCGCACTACCCGTACGCGGAAGAAGTCCTCGATTACGCGGACCGACACGGCATCGTCGTGATCGATGAGACCTCGGCGGTCGGCTTCAACCTCGGTGTCGCCGGAGGCATGACTCAGCGCAACCCTCCGCCCACGTTCTCCCCGGAGACGCTCGGCGACGAGACCCAGAAGACCCATGCGCAGCACCTGCGCGAGCTCATCGCTCGCGACAAGAATCACCCGTCCGTGGTCATGTGGTGTATCGCGAATGAACCAGCGGGACAGGAGGACGGAGCACGGGAGTACTTCGAGCCGCTGACGACACTCGCCCGCGAGCTCGACCCGACTCGACCCGTGACTTACACCGCCTGGCTGATGGCCAACGCGCACAACGATCAGATCGCGGACCTGTTCGACGTCATCGGCATCAATCGCTACTTCGGCTGGTACATCGATCTCGGAGATCTGGCTTCGGCTGAGCAGAAGCTGCGCGCAGACATCGAGGCGTGGATCGCGCGGTTCCAGCGGCCCGTTTTCATGATGGAGTATGGAGCCGACACGATGGCCGGCCTGCACGCAGTGGATGCCGCTCCCTGGTCCGAGGAGTATCAGCAGGCTTACCTGGAGATGCACCATCGGGTCTTCGACGACTACCCCGAGTTTGTCGGCGAACACGTGTGGAATTTCGCGGACTTCCGCACCGGGGCCGGCCTTCACCGTGTGGGCGGAAACAAGAAGGGCGTCTTCACCCGGGATCGCCAGCCCAAGGCCGCCGCTCACTCGCTCAAGAAGCGTTGGGTCGGCCTCGACGGGCAGAAGCCCGGGCGTGCGGTGGAGACGAACCCACAGAACGATCAAGGCGTCTGACACCGACGACCGACCGCCCACCACTTCGACACACTTGGCGCAAACGGGCGCACGACAGGAGCATCATGAGCATCACTGAGTCACGAACAGAGCGGGCCGGGCTCGATATCGGTTCGCCGCTTGTCGACTTCGTCGAGCGGGAAGCGCTCGAAGGGACCGGAGTTGAGGCCGCGCACTTCTGGCAGGGCTTCGCCGAGATTCTTCGCGATCTCACGCCGACGAACAAGGCACTCCTCGCCGAACGCGACGGGCTCCAAGATGAGATCGACGCGTATCATCGTCGTCACCCCGGGCGCCCGGACGCCGAACACTACCGGAGCCATCTTCAGTCCATCGGCTACTTGGTACCGTCACCCCAATCGGTGAACGTCACGACGGAGAATGTTGATGCGGAGATCGCCGGTATGGCCGGTCCACAGCTTGTAGTCCCGCTGCTCAACGCTCGGTTCGCAGTGAACGCCGCCAACGCGCGGTGGGGTTCGCTGTACGATGCCCTCTACGGCACCGATGCGATCTCCGAAGAGGGCACGCTCGCCAGGCGCAGGCAATACAACCCGGAGCGAGGAGCTGCCGTCGTGGCGTTCGGACGACGCCTGCTAGACGAGGTCGCGCCGCTGCAGTCAGGATCTCACGCCGACGCCGATGCTTACTGGATCGAAGACGGATCACTGCGGGTGCAGATCGACGACGTCATCTCGGGACTCGCTGATCCGCAGGTCTACGTGGGATTCGCAGGGCAGGCGCAAGCTCCGCGTGGCGTACTGCTGAGGCACAACGGCCTCCACATCGAGATCGTGATCGACCGCGAGAACCCAATTGGGGCCACCGACCGCGCCGGAATCGCGGACATCGTCGCCGAGTCAGCAATCACGACGATCATGGACCTCGAAGACTCAGTCGCGGCAGTCGACGTCGAGGACAAGGTTCTCGGGTACCGAAACTGGCTCGGGCTCATGCGCGGTACGTTGAGCGCGGACGTCGACAAGGGCGGACAAACCTTCACGCGCGTTCTGAATCCGGACCGGGAGTACACCGCCAGCGACGGCAACTCGGTGAGCCTGCCCGGTCGCTCCCTCCTGTGGATCAGAAACGTCGGGCATCTGATGACAACGGATGCCGTTCGAACGGCTGACGGGGAGCCTGTGCCGGAGGGTATCGTCGATGCGGTCGTGACCGTGCTCGGGTCGTTGGCCGACTTGCGAGGTCCGACTGCGAAGAACAACTCGCGATCCGGATCCGTCTACATCGTCAAACCCAAGATGCATGGGCCCGCTGAGGTGGCCTTCGCCGGCGAGCTGTTCTCACGAGTGGAGTCTCTGCTGGGTCTCCCGCACGCGACGGTCAAGATCGGGATCATGGACGAGGAACGCCGCACCTCCGCGAACCTCGCCGCATGCATCCACGCCGTGGCAGATCGGGTCGCGTTCATCAACACTGGGTTCCTCGACCGCACGGGTGACGAGATCCATACGTCGATGCACGCGGGGGTCATGATTCCGAAGGGTCGCATGCGCGACGAGACCTGGCTTCGCGCCTATGAAGCTGCGAACGTCGCAGTCGGGACACAGGCTGGGTTGCGAGGACGCGGTCAAATCGGAAAGGGGATGTGGGCTATGCCCGACCTCATGAACGACATGATCGAGCAGAAGGGAGGCCAGCTCCGCGCGGGCGCCACCACCGCATGGGTGCCGTCTCCCACAGCCGCGACTCTGCACGCGCTCCACTATCACGAGGTCGACAGTCGCCAGGTCGCAGAAGGATTGGCGGGCCATCCGGTTCCCGATCTGGACGAACTGTTGACGCTCCCGCTCGCCGAGGAGGACCTGTCAGGCGCTCTGGTTCGAACTGAGCTCGACAACAACGTCCAGTCGATCCTGGGATACGTCGTGCGCTGGGTGGATCAGGGCGTCGGATGTTCGAAGGTGCCAGACATCCATGGCGTCGCCCTCATGGAGGATCGCGCTACTCTGCGCATCTCGAGCCAGCTCCTCGCGAACTGGTTGCTCCATGGAGTGGTCAGTGAAACTGAGGTGGACGACAGCCTGCGACGCCTTGCAGCTGTTGTGGATGAGCAGAACGCCGCTGACCCCTCCTACTCGTCTCTGGAGGGCGACAGCGGAGGGAGCTTGGCTTTTCACGCGGCGCGCAGGCTGATTTTTGAAGGAGTGCACCAGCCGAACGGATACACCGAACCGCTCCTGCACGAGCTGCGGCGAATGAAGAAGAGTCAGGACTCGCTCGCTGCAGCGGGAGCGGAAGTCAGCGCGCGGTAGGGAGAGCGGCAGCGATTCCATGCACCGAGCTGAACGGCGCTGTCTGCGCGCACCTCTCGGGTCACCTGGTTGCCCCGCTCGACACAGCGCAGGCGGCTCAGCCGAGCTCTGTGACGGCGAAACGGATCGAAGGACTGAACGACTATGACCAAGCGCATCGTCTCCGCATACGCAGCCGCGTCGCGCGAGCTGTCGAGCGACCCGGAAGCCGAGGCCAAGTGGTACGGGGCCCTCCGCGACTCGGAGCTGGTCGATGGCCTCGAGTTGTCGTACACGAATGGATTCCACCCGGGTGGCAGTGATCATCTGACGGCCCTCCTCGACCCGGAATGGTCATTGGTAGTGACGAGCATCCGACGAACGCTCGGAGCCGGCTACCGGAACCCGGCATACGGATTGGCTTCAGCGGATGAAGCTGGACGCCGGGCAGCCGTCGATGACGTTGCGGAGCTCCGGCGTCAAATCGCGCAGCTTGACCGACCGATTCTCGCTGTGGAGCTCCACTCGGCCCCCAACCGCGGTCGGGCCGAATCAAGCGCCTCTGATCTCAAGCACTCCCTGGAAGAAATCCTGTCCTGGGACTGGGGAGACAGCAAGATCGTGCTGGAGCACTGCGACGCCTTCCGTACGTCGAACCACGTCCAAAAGGGCTACCTTTCGCTGGTGGAGGAGCTCGATGTCGTCCGCGACCTGTCGACGCAGCAAAGCACGAACCTGGCGATGGCTCTGAATTGGGGTCGCTCAGTGATCGAGGTCGAAGATATTCGGGGGGCGCAGGAACATCTGGAGCTCGCACTCGAATCGGGACTACTGAGTGCCTTCGTCTTTTCCGGCGCAGCCGCGGTCGACAGCGCATTCGGCCCAGCATGGCGAGACGTTCACCTTCCGCTCGCAGAGGACGAGCCGACCTCGCTCCTGACAGCCGCGGATATCGAGGCTGCTGTCGAACGGCTGCCGCTCAGTCTGGACTATGTAGGGGTGAAGACCACCTCCCGCCCCGACCGGCAAGGCATCGACCGTCTCGTCGAGACCTTCAGGTTGCTGGCCGTGACCGACCAGCATGCGCGAAGTGCAGGATTGGTGACCGCCGCCGGATCGTGATGGCACCAGCCCGGTGACGCGCGGGCTACGGCTTCAGCGCGTCGACGGCTTGTCCGTGATGGCGTGATCCGCGGCCTTGAGGAACTCCGGCAGGATCTCGACTCCCCATCCAGGAGCGGTGGTCATCTGCACGTGACCGTTCTCCACCTGCGGCATCGGAGAGTAGATTCCCTGGAAGTAGGGAAACTCTTCGATGCCCCACTCCTGATACCCGCTCGCCGAGGGCTGAGACGCTGCAAGATGCAAGTTGAAAACCTGGATCATCGAGGGGTTCGCGCTGTGGGGGGCAGCGGTCAGGCCGGCCGCCTCGGCCATCTGCAGAACCTTGCGTGCGCGCGCCAGGCCGCCTACATACCCGATGTCGGGCTGGATGATATCGACCGTCCGCGTTCGGATCATGCGGTGGAACTGTGGCAATGAGGTCTCCTGCTCGCCTGCGGCCACGGGGATGTCGAGAACGTCGGCGACGTGCGCAGTGGACTCGAGGTCGGTATACGCGCACGGTTCCTCGAAATGACCGTAGCCGTTGTCTTCGAGTATGCGACCCACGCGGATGGCCTCAGGAGCGGAGTAGCCGCCGTTCGCGTCGGCGTGCAGGACGACGTCAGATCCGAGCATCTCGCGGACGGTCGCGATCATCGAGCGCGAGCGCCCTGGCCAGACGTCGGTGTCGCGCCCCATGACATTGCCGATCCGGAGTTTGAACGCTTCGAAACCGTGCGACTCCCGCAGCGCGAGCATGCGCTCCGCCTCCGCTTCCGGAGTGGTCTTCCGACTCATGGAGGAGCCGTACACGGGGATGCTCGTCCGCACCGTCCCGCCCAGTAGCTGGTAGACCGGGCGCTGTACGGACTTGGCCAGCAGGTCGTAGATCGCTGAATCGATGCCGCACAGTGCGCGCCAGAGAACGGACCCGTACACCTTGTGACTCTTCGACGTGAAGGCGTCCACGAGCGCTTCCCAGTCCCACGGGTCCTTACCGATGAAGAAGGGCGCAACGTAGGAATGAAGCATCCCCGTCGAGACGTCCGCGTAGTACGGAGCGGTCTGTCCCCATCCTTCATGACCGTCGTCAGTGCGGACACGCACGACCGCGAGCAGGGGGCCGCGGGAGAACGTTTCTATGCTGGTGATCTTCATCGATGCTCCTCGTGTGATCTCTCGTGGCCCTGCTACCAAAGGATAACGAATCGGCAACCGGTTGTCATTATTTTCCTCCACCTATAGTCAATCGGTTGCCAAGCGCGTATCGTGAGCGTGCATCAGCCATCCGGCATCCGAGGCCGGAGTCACCAACGAAGGAGTTCGGTTGTGCCTATGTCTCTAGTGAAACGCCCGCAGCGGGCAGTCGCGTTCATTGCTGCCCTGGCCGTTGCGGTCGGACTCTCCGGTTGTGCGGGTGCCGCCGAACCGTCGCCCCAGTCGGGCGAGGGCGCGGACAGCACAGCAACTCTCAGCCTCGCGGTGCAGAGTCCGCCACGCTCGCTCGACCCCGTCGACCTCGACGCAGGCCAGCAGGCGTTCGTGTGGTCATCGATCTACGACACGCTTCTCTACCGCGACAACGAGGGCGAGATTCAGCCCAACGCGGCTTCCGCGTGGGAGTGGAGTGAGGACGGCCTCACCCTGACTTTCACCATCCGCGACGGGATGACTTTCAGCAACGGCGACCCCGTAGACGCTGAGGCGGTGAAGGCGACCTTCGAAAGAAATACGGAACGCACGGGTCAGCAGCAGGAAAAGATGCAGTACGTCGACGCGATTGAGGCGCCAGACGCGGAGACTGTCGTCCTGACCTTCTCGACGCATGACCCCGCGTTTATCTTCAACATGACTCAGGACGGCGGCGTGATCTCACACCCCGCGACCGTCGACGAGGAGCGGACGACCACCAACCCCATCGGGTCGGGACCGTACACGCTGAACACGGAGAAGAGCGTCAATGGTTCTAGCTACGTCCTCGAGCGCCGAGACGACTACTGGAACGTGGACAAGTACCCATTCAAGACGTTCACGGTGAAGGTGCTGCAGGACCAGACGGCGGCTCTCAACGCGCTGCGTTCAGGCCAGGTCGACGTTGCCAGCGTGCCGGCGAACCAGGTCAGCAGCGTCGAGGGCAACGGGATCTCGACGGTTTTCGTTCCCGCAATCTCCGGTGCCTTCATCAACCTCGCTGACCGCGGCGGAGTCAAGGAGCCCGCGCTAGCGGACGTTCGGGTGCGCCAGGCCATCAACTTCGCGCTGCCGCGCGAGCAGATGGTGAAGCAGCTGCTCTTCGGGGCCGGGCAGGCCACGGACCAGCTCTTCAACGCCAAGGGGTCCGCGTACCTCGAAGAACTCGAGGGCTACTACGACTTTGACGTGGACAAGGCTCAGAAACTGATGAACGAGGCTGGATACGCAGATGGCTTCACGCTGACGATGCCGAGTTCCCCGGTGTCGCTGAACTTCGAGCCGACGATCAGCCAGGCGCTCGCTGACATCGGGATCACAGTGGTCTGGGACGCAGTGCCTGCTGGCAGTGCCAACGCAGCTGTGGCGACAGGGGAGTACCCCGCATTCTTCGCCACGTCCGCCGCCGTGCCGCCGGAGCGTGAGGTGGTGCGTCAGCTTCAGAGTGCCGCTCAGAATCCGTTCAGCTGGCATGATCCGGAGCTGGACGCGCTGATTGCAGCGGCGAATGACGAGCTCGACGACGAGAAGCGAGCTGAGATCTACCAGGACGTCAACCGGTACGTCACCGAGAACGCGCTGTTCGCGCCGCTCTTCTACCTCGGAACCACGTTGGGCATCAAGGACGGAATCGAGCGCCTCGGCGATGGAACAACCCCGTTCTCGACCGTGCGCCTTTACGGAGTCGCCGACTGAGGCCATCCCGAACACCGCCACAGCACCGCGGCCCGCTTCTTTCGTGAAGCGGGCCGCGGTGCCGTTGGTGCCAGATCTTCATGTCCCGGGTGAAGTTGGCGGGCAGCACACGGCGCAGTGAAGTCGCCCAAGCAGGAGCGGTACTCGAGTAAGGCGGACGCCGTCGCATGCTCGACCCGGGTCTCCTCCGCGGGCCGTCGACGGCTTACCCGGGGAGTCAGCGGGAGAAGAGGTCCTCGGGGCGTAGCTGATTGATGAGCTGTTCTCCCGCGCGGTATCGGCGGACGTTCTCCACGATCATCTGCACCGAACGCTGTGTCCGGTCAACCAGCTTGGGTGTGACGTGCGGCGTGATGATGACGTTGGGCAGGTCCCAGAGCGGCGATTCTGGCGGGAGCGGCTCGGGATCCGTGACGTCCAGCCCTGCGCCGGCAATACGGTTCTCCATCAGCGCGGCGATGAGCGCCTCTTGATCGATGAGCTGGCCACGTGCGACGTTGATCAGAACGGCCGACCGTTTCATATCGCCGATGCGTTCCTCGTCGAAGAGGTGAAAGGTGTCATTGGTCAGCGGCGCTGCGATCATGATGACGTCGGACTGCGACACGAGTTCGCCGATGTCATCGCCCGACTGCGAGACGAGAAGGAGGTCGACGAGCCCGTCCGGCACGTTCGCGCTACGCGTGTAGCCCACGACCCTCATGCCGAAGGCACGGCCCAGGCGGGCGATCTCTCGCCCCGTACTACCCAGCCCGACCACCCCGAGGGTCTGCCCATGCAGAGCGAGCCGGTCGTGGTATCCGGGAATGCCGCCCCATTCGTGCCTCGACTGCTTGTCTGCCAGCGCTCGTGCGTCGAACGCGAGACCGAGGGCGAAGAAGAAGGCGTGCTGTGCAAGCGCCGACGCTGACCGCCCAGCTGAGCCCGTGACAATGAGGCCTTTCTCGAAGACTTCGGGTCGCGCTGACTTCGTAAGACCCGCTCGGTCGCAGTGCACCCACTGGAGGTTCGGTGCGGCGAGGAAGCGGTCGTCGATCTCCCACACGTGCACAGCAACATCCACGTGTTCAAGCGCCTCGGCGATTGCGGCTGAGTCATTGGGTCGCGTCACGACGACATCGGCGGGTGCGAACGCCTTGCGGAGGTCGTCGAGGTCGGAGTCGGGGAATGGGACCGTCACCAGTACGCTTCGAATCTCTCGGTTGAGCATTTCACAGCCTTTCAGGGAGGTAGAGCGGTAGCCGGGTATCCCGTGCAGAGCTCTGACCTTGCAACCATAACCGATTTTGGCAACCGGTTGCGAAGTGACCCGTTGCGTGGTTCACTAGGAGCGCGGTCACCATCACAGTGCCGCCCGACCCGATGACGAAGGAGTCACTTCCATGGTGGATTGTCCCGCTAGCCGGATCCTGTCGGAGCGCCGCTCCGACGCGAGCGGATCGTGCTGGCCCAGCTCTGCCGGTCGGCGGGCGGGAGGAGTGTCATGATCATGTATTCGCTCCGCCGCATCGCCAGTGGTGTGGTGCTCGCGATCTTGGTTACCTTCATCACCTACTGGCTGCTTAGCTTCTCGTTCGATGGGATCGCCGCGAACCTGCTCGGCGCAGCTGCGTCGCCCGAGGCCATCGAGGCGAAGAAGACTGAGCTCGGGCTCAACCAACCGCTCATTGTTCAGTACGGCGAGTGGCTCGGCGGGGTCTTCCGCGGTGATTTTGGAGTCTCATACTTCACCAGCGAGCCGGTCGCTCCCGCGGTGGCCCAGCGCCTGGGTGTGACATTCTCCATCGTGCTCGTTGCCCTCGCGATCAGCACCGTCCTCAGCGTCGTGCTCGGTGTGCTCGCAGCTTCTCGCGCAGGAGCGGTCGACCGGGCGGCGCAAGGGATCTCGCTCATCGGGCATCTGTTGCCGAACCTTCTTATCGCTATCGCGCTTGTCGTCGTGTTCGCAATCAACCTGCGGTGGGTGCCGGCGACCGGCTTCACTCCATTCTCGGAGAGCCCGTCGGCGTGGGCCGCTGCGATCACCATCCCTGTTGTCGTGCTCGTCATCAATGGCGTTGCGAACATGTCCGCGCAGGTGCGCGGAACGATGATCGGCGAGTTGCAGAAAGACTACGTTCGCGTGTTGCGGTCACGAGGGATCTCCACCCGCTCCATCGTTTACAAGCACGCGCTGCGGAACGCTGCATCGCCGGCTCTGGTGGTGCTCTCGCTCGAGGTGATCGGCATGTTCGGCGGCGCGATCATCATCGAGAACGTTTTCGCGCTCCCGGGCTTCGGCTCGTTCGCGTTCAATTCTTCGCTTCAGGGCGACCTGCCAGTGATCCTCGGGATCATCGTGTTCGGCGTCTCCCTTGTTGTCTTTGTCAACCTCGTGACTGACCTGGTCAATGGTTGGCTCAACCCGAAGGCGAGAGTCCATTGAGTACCGACACGATCTTGATCGAGGCCGAAGCGGCCTCAAAGAGTCCGCGACGCAACGCCTGGCGACGCCTTCTTCGCGATCCGCAGGCAGTCATCACGGGAGTCTTTCTCGTGCTGGCATTCGCCGCCGGAGTCCTCGCTCCGCTGATCACCCAACACGGTCCGAACGACTCGTCTCTGGACGCCGTGAATGCCCCCGTGGGCACCGAGGGATATCTCCTGGGCGGAGACCAGAGTGGTCGTGACATCTTCGCGCGACTGATCTACTCGATCAACACCGCGGCGATCTCCGGCTTGATCGGTGCAGGTGTGGCCATCGTCATCGGCATGACCGCCGGGCTGATCGGAGGCTACTTCGGTGCCCGACTCCGTGCAGGCGTCGAGTGGCTGTTCAGCTTGATCATGGCGTTCCCCGGGCTACTGATCCTCATTGCACTCATGCCCCTCACGGGAGGCGATTTCCGTGCGACCATGCTCATCTTCGGAATTCTTCTCTCCCCGGGGATCTACCGCATCGTGCGCAACGTCACCGTCGGTGTGAAGGGCGAACTGTTCGTCGACGCGGCTCGTGTATCCGGCGTCAGCACCGTGCGCATCCTCCTACGCCACGTCATGCCGGTTGTGCGGGGCCCCGTGATCATCGCGACGGCGTTTCTAATCGGAACCTCCATCGGGGTGCAGTCCGGTCTCGCGTTCCTAGGACTCGGGTCGGCCGAGGAGCCGAGTTTCGGAGCCATGCTCTCCTCCGGGTTCCAAAATCTGTACGTGTACCCATTGCAGTTCATCTGGCCCGCTGCACTGTGGGGTCTCATGAGCGCGAGCCTTGTACTGTTGGGCAACTCGCTCCGGGACGCATTGGAGGGGGAGCGCCCCAAGGCGGCCAAGTTGGGCTCACGGACGGAGCGGCGCAAACGGTCGGCGGCAGACGCCGAGGGGGCGACGTCGGCCCGGCCCGAGGACACGGTTCTGTCCATTCGTGACCTGCGGTTGGGGTACCCCAAGCCAGACGGCGAGATGCGGGAGATCCTGAAGGGCGTCTCGTTGGATCTCCGGGTTGGAGAGACCCTCGGCCTCGTCGGCGAGTCCGGCTCCGGCAAGACACAGACCGCATTCGCCGCGCTGGGGCTACTTCCCCCTGCTGCGCGGATCACTGGCGGGTCGATCCTGCTCGAGGGGCGCGAGGTTCTCGATCTGAGCGAGAAGGAGCTTCGCTCGGTCAGGGGAGGGACTATCGCGTACGTGCCGCAGGAGCCGATGTCCAGTCTTGACGCGACGTTCACCATTGGCTCGCAGCTCGTAGAAGGCATTATGGCGACGACATCCAGGTCCCGAGCCGAAGCGAAGACGTACGCACTGCAGCTGCTCGCGCGTGTCGGTATCGCAGATCCTCGCTCAACGTTCGCCTCCTACCCGCACCAGATCTCCGGTGGAATGGCCCAGCGAGTTCTGATAGCTGCCGCCGTTGCCGCCAAGCCGCGGGTACTGATTGCGGATGAACCGACGACGGCGCTGGATGTCACCATCCAGGCAGAGATCCTCGATCTTCTTCGCGACCTTCAGGAAGAGATGGGGATGGCCATCTTGCTGGTGACCCACAACTTCGGAGTCGTCGCGGATATGTGCGACCGCATTGTAGTGATGCGTCATGGCGAGATCGTCGAGACAGGCGATGTCTTCACCGTGTTCCGCGAACCCTCACATCCGTACACGCGCAAGCTTCTCGACTCGATTCTCGACGACGACTTCGTGGAGATTGACGTTGAGGATCTCACCCCCACGACGAGCGGAGCGGCACAATGAACGAAGAGCTCTTGCAGGTGGAAGGGCTCAAGGTGGCCTTCCCGGGCCGTGGTTTCCGAGCCAAGCCGACTGAGGTGCTGCATGGCGTTGATCTCAAGATTCGCGCCGGGGAGGTGCTCGGGCTGGTCGGTGAGTCGGGCTCGGGTAAGACGACCATTGGTCGCGCAGTCCTCGGGCTTGTGAAGGCGTCTGGCGGGAGCATCCGCTTCCACGATGAAGACATCACGCATGCAAGCCCGAAGCGTCGACGCGAGCTGGCTCGACAGATCCAGGTGATCTTCCAAGATCCGTACTCCTCTCTCAACCCTGCCCTCAACGTCGGCGACATCCTGAGCGAACCGTTGATCGTGCAGGGTGCAACGGCTCGAGACGCTCGGCAGAGGGTGACTGGACTACTGGACCGGGTGGGACTGCCGAAGGACGCAGCAGACCGCCTCCCCCGGGAGTTCAGTGGCGGGCAACGTCAGCGGGTCGCTATCGCTCGCGCGCTTGCCCCGGAGCCCGAACTCATCGTGTGCGATGAGGCCGTCTCAGCCCTTGACCTGTCGACGCAGGCCATCGTGCTGGAGTTGCTGCAGGATATCCAGCGAAACACCGGCGTCGCTTTGCTGTTCATCTCGCATGATCTTGCGGTCGTGCGGCACGTTAGTGATCGAGTGGCCGTTATCTATAAGGGAAACATTGTCGAGGAGGGCGAGGCCGAAGCGGTTACCTCCAAACCAGAGCATCCCTACACGCGCAGGCTGCTCTTCGCCTCCCCCGTTGCCGACCCCGTGCTGCAGCGGGAGCGTCGTGCGACGAGACGCCGCCTTCAGGAGGCCGGCCTCCTCGACACGCGCAGCTCGATCACGATACCGACATAGGTAGCACCGCGCGCGCAGGGCGCCCTGAGAGCATGAGATCATCCCAGTCTCTGCCCAGGGCGTCTCCGTGTGCGACGAATCGACCGTGGGCCTGACTCTCTGACAGACATCAGCGTCCTGCTAATCCACGGTCAACCGGGTCACCGTTGCGTCGCGAGCGGGATGCTCATCTTATGCGTGGCGAGCGGCACGCTCATCTCAGGATTTCTTTTGGCGCAAGAGCTGCCGTGGACTCACGCAGAAGCAGGCTTGTGTCGAGCAACTCGCTCAAGGGTACCGACGCCTCAGATACTCCCAGTGTTGCGAGCAATTGCTCGACGGCACGCTCGCCTGCCTTCTCCAGGTCCGACCGCACAGTGGTCAGAGCGGGAACGATGAGCTCACTGCCGAAGATGTTGTCGAAACCCGCCACACTGAGATCTTGCGGCACGTTCATGCCATCAGAGGCCGCAGCGCGCATCAGGCCGATGGCGATGAGATCGTTGAAAGCGATGACTGCCGTCGACCGCGCGGCCTTGACGCGGGAGAGCGCATCCGCCCCTCCTTCAATAGTCGGGGCGTTCGGTCCGATCTCGACTGCAGCGACGTCGGCTTCGACGGCCCGTTGAACCACTCGCTCCCATCGACGCTGACTCACCCAGGAGGATGCGGGTCCCGAAAGGTAAGCGATGGTTTGATGACCGCCCTCCAAAAGATGGTCCATCAACTGGTCGACGCCCTTATTCACATCGGGGAGTATGCCGGGAACATCGTCCACGGCGCGATTGATCAGCACCACCGGACGCCGCGAGGCAATATCGCGGATTCGCAGGTCCGATAAGCGCGTGGTCGCGAGTACGAAACCGTCAACGCTTGGGATCAAGCGCTGGATCGCCTCAGCCTCGGCGAGGCCCGATTCCTGTGACTCCGCGATGACAAGTGCATACCCGGAAGCGGCCGCCGCCTGCTCAGCGCCACGCAGGATACCGAAAACCATCGGATTGGTGATGTCCGAGACGACCACCGCAAGCATGTGGTTCCGCCCAGTCGGTAGGGCGCGAGCCGCCGCATTGAAGCGGAAGTCGAGTCTCTCGGCGGCGGCTCGAACCCGCGCCTCTGTCTTCTCGCTGATGCGTCCGGGTTTCGAGAGCGCCCGTGAAACGGTCGAGGGATTGACGTTCGCAAGTTCGGCGATGTCGTAGATCGTGGCTCCGGATCCACGTCGAGCGATGCGCTCAGCCAACGTGGCGGGAATCTCATCGAACTCTTTCGACGGGTTCGCGTCAGTGGGTTGCTGTGGGTCGCCCATTCGCCGCCTTCCTGTGTGCGAGATCCACGCTACCGGGAGACGGCCCCAACGCGGAGACGACCGTTCAGGTTTTCCCGGGAGCGCGGTTGGCAATCGGTTGTCAATTATACTCTATTTGCGGCATACTCGAGGGGTGCAGGCGCTGCCGTCGGGAGGAGCTCAACCGTGAACGAAACGGACAAGTTGCAGGTCGTGGTAATGGGTGTTGCAGGGTGCGGTAAGACAACCGTTGGGCGCCTGCTCGCTGAGCGGTTGGGCGCGGCATTCGCGGACGCGGACGGTTTGCACTCTCCCGAATCGGTTGCGAAGATGGCGGCCGGGCGGCCTCTGACAGACGAAGATCGGTACCCATGGTTGGAGCGTGTGGGGCAGCTGTTGGGCCGGGAAACGGAGGGGCAATTGGTGATGGCTTGCTCAGCGCTCCGCCGCGACTATCGAGACCGACTCCGCAGCGCATCGGGCCGGCCTCTGTTCTTCGTGCACTTGACGGGCGATGCCGATTTGCTGGCCCACCGGATGCAGGAGCGCGACTCGCATTTCATGCCTGTGTCTCTGCTACGTTCACAGCTCGACACGCTCGAGCCTCTGGATATCGACGAGGATGGGGCGACGGTCTCGATCACCGCTCACCCGTCCGAGATCGTGACGGAGGCCGAGCTTTATCTCCGCCTCCAGGCCACCTCTTCGTCATAGGCACGCGGACACCCTGCGAGCGCTCCGCCCGTCCTCCTGGGTGGCTAAGCACATAGGCGACATCGCATGTACGCCCTGTGATCCACGTCCCGCAATACGGTTCCCTGGCCGTGGAGTCGTATCGCGGCTTCTGCGGGACCACCCCATGTGTCGTCCGGCGAGGCGCTGCCTTGTCCCGCAGGCGACGGGAGTCTTGTCCGGCCTCGCAGCCTTAGGGGCGGGGTTGTCCGTGCCGCGGGTACGCCTCGGCCGAGCGCACGCTCAAGTGTGCTGCGGCCTCGAGTGTGAGCCGGGGCGTGAAACACTGCCCCTGCTCGGGTCCCGCAGCGCGAACTACCGGACACCTCGCACCATGACCGCTATGGTTCCCGATCCGCACGCGAGCAATAGGCCTGCTGTGATGTAGAGAACGGCGAAGTTTCCAGATTCCGGCCCCCCGGGAACCGCGAGTAGCGCAGGTGATATCAGTGGGACGATAACGGCAGGGATGCGTTGGGCGAACATGGTGATGGCCATGAATCTACCGGCCTGAGCGTCTCTCTCCGGAAGAACGTCGAGGCCGATGGCCGCGCTCGCGGTCGTGAACATAGCGACACCGAGAGACATCATGAATGAACCCGTGAGCAGCAACGGCAGATCGGTTGCGGTGGCCGACAGGATGCAGCCACAAGCCGAAGTGAGACCTCCAATAGCAACGAATGGACGTCGCCGGCCGAGCCGGTCGGACAACCACCCGGAGCCGAGCGACCCTGTCCCCAAACTCACGATGCTCAGCATGGACGTAACAGCGAGGATCGCGGCCACCTCCGCCACGGAGAGGTCGAGTCGTTGTGCGTAGAAGAAGGTCGTGTAACTCGTTGTCATCGTGAGCCCGGAGAAGACGACGAACCGACCGAGCCACAGCCACGCAAAATCGGGTTGCCGTCGAGGTGAAAATCCATAGCTGCGAATGATGCCGGTTAGTGAGAGAGGACGCTCAACGACCCGGTCTCGACTTGACGGCTCTGGCACCAGTACTACGAACACGAGCAAACAAGCGGCGCCGAGGGAGGCCGGCACGGCAAACAAGAATGCGACGTTCTGCACGAGCGTGCCTGCCAACAGGATGCCGAGGACTGGAGCCACCTGGGTAGTCAGGCTGGCAAGCCCGACGACCTTCCCGCGTTGGGCGGGAGCCAAGTAGTCCGCCTGAAAGTTCCGGACGGATGAGCTCGCGGTGCCAAAGCCGACCGCGCAGACCACCCATGCGAGCGCGAGGGTGAGCACGTCGTCTGCGAGAATCAGCGCGGGCACCGCCGCAATGCCGACGACCACACCTCCCAACGTGAATGGTCGTCTCCTGCCCCATCGAGAGCGGGTTCGGTCGCTCAGCATTCCCGACAGGGGGGCGGTCAGTAGCGCAGCTGCTGCACTGGACGCAAGGACGAACCCCAGCAGTTCGGGCTGCCCGGGGGTCAACTGGTCGATACGAAGCGCGAGCGAGAACGCCATCGGAACCAGCGCGGATACTGCACCGCCGAAGGTGGCGATGAGAACTAAAGTCACCTCCGCGGACGATAGACCTCGCGCGCGGTTGGGGGTCCGCGACGGTGAGGCCCCCGGCAGGACAGGCAGGCTGAGATTGCCGTCATGGCCGACATGCGATTCGTCATCATGGTCATCATCGTCGGGCGCATCCGCCGCGGGTGGCTTCACCAATTGCTCAGTTCCATCGAGACATCGGTAGTCCACCTGGCGTATGACGCGTAGCAACTCACGATAAGTACGTTATGATTCCCAAAGGATGTTGTCAACCGGTTGCCAGTCCGGATAAAGCTGTTTCGGCCAAGGGGCTCTCACCATGCGGAATTCAATGCAGGTTCATGGTCTTACCGCTGTCGCTGACGCCGCCCCCATCGCGTGGGCGCTCGAGCTGGTCAAGCAAGCGCTTGAGTCCCGCACGTCTGCGCCGGAAGACGATGAACGCGGCACGCTTCATGTGCACTTGGCGCGTGCGACAGACGTGCGTGAGTTGGATTCCGTCGGGCTCCCCGTCCCGCCGCGGGGGGAGGAGTCGTATTGCATCGGCGTTACTCGAGGGGCCGCGAGCGCGGGATGCGACCGGCGCGCCGTCGTTGCGGCGACAGATCATCGAGGGTACGCCTACGCCTTGGTCGAGCTCAGCGAGCGCATCCGTTCACAAGGCCTGTCGGCGCTCGACGGCTGGCGCGATGTTGGGTCTCCCGCCGTCTCCGTTCGCGGCATTCAGCGAAACTTCTCAAGCGTCCACGAGGATCTGCCGTGGTTTCACGACCGCGCGTTCTGGACCGAGTATCTCGACCACCTGGCGTCTCAACGCTTCAATCGATTCCATCTCGCCTTCGGTATGCAGTACAACTACGGCACCGGTTGGGAGAGTAGAGCAGCCACTGACAATTACCTCGTCTTCGCCTATCCGTTCCTAACGGCCGTGCCTGGCTTCGATGTGCGCGCCGCCGGGGTCGACGATGTCGAAAGGCAGCGCAACCTCGAGTCGCTCGCTCACATCGCTCGCGAGACAACCCGTCGCGGCATGAGCTTCCAACTCGGCCTGTGGAATCACGCGTACGACTTCGGGTATGAATCCAAAGAGTGGTACCCGATCACGGGCGTCGGCCCGTCCTCGCATGCCGACTACTGTGCGGCTGCCCTCAGCACACTCTTGGAGGCCGTTCCTGAAATAGCGGGCATAACCTTCCGCGTACACCACGAAGGAGGAATACCGGAGGGCGACCGAGAGGCCTTCTGGGGGAAGATCTTCGACGCAGCCTCCGCGGTCGGCCGGCCACTGCAGATCGACCTCCATGCGAAGGGTGTCGACGATGCTCTCGTGCGTGCCACGCGTAGGCCGAACCTCGTCCCGATGATCTCGGCCAAGTACTTGTCCGAGCATATGGGACTCGCCTACCACCAAGCGTCAATCCGTCCCCGTGAACAGACTCCTCTGCAGTTTGCCGGGCAGGACACGTCCGTGACCGGGGTCACGGACGGTGCACGCAGGTTCACCCGGTATGGCTACGCCGACTACCTCGATGAAGATCGAGGCACCGATGTCATGTTCAGAATGTGGCCCGGAACTCAGAAGCTACTGTTGTGGGGGGACCCAGCACTAGCCAGCGGCTACGGGCGCTACGCGACCATCGGCGGCGCCAAGGGGCTTGAGTTTTGTGAACCCCTGACGTTCAAGGGAAGGCGCGGGAGCGGCCAGTTGGGGTGCAGGGACCCGTATCTCAGCGAACACCTTCGGTTGGGCCTGGCGGACTGGAAGAAGTATCGGTACACGTACGTGCTGTGGGGGCAGTTGATGTACAACCCCGATGCGAACGCTGAGGTCTGGCAACGGTCTTTGCGAGCAGACCACGGGTCTGACGCCGCGCCACATCTTGAGGTCGCGTTGGCTAGCTTGAGCCGCGTGCTACCGCTGGTCGCCCACGTCCACGGAGTGAGCGCGGCGAACAACTTCTACTCTCCAGAGCTCTATGTCGACTTGCCGATTTCCGAGCAGATCAAGTGCATGCACTACGCATGGGACACTCCGGATCCGCGGACGTGGGAAGGCGTGAGCAGTTTCGATCCGACGCTCTTCTATAGCGTCGGCGAGTATGCCGATGCAGTGATGTCCAACAGTCTGAGCGCGAGGTACTCGCCTCTCGAGGTGGCACGCTGGCTCGAGGACCTCGTTGTCGAGGGCGAGGCCGCTCTCGACAACGTCGCCGCGTCATCGATGGTCGACAATCCACAAACTCAGCGGACGGTCACCGATCTTCGGATCGTCGCTCATCTGGGCCGCTTCTTCGCAGACAAGTTTCGTGCTGCGGTTCAGTACGCTCTCCACCGTCGAACGGGAGACCCCTCACACCTAGAGTCGAGCATTACTTTTCTCGATGCTGCACACGACCAGTACGCGCGCATCCCCGAAGTAGCCGCGGGCGTCTATCGAGACGACATCGCTTTTGGTATCGGACCATCTGATCGCGGAACCTGGGCGGACCGGCTCCCCTCGATGCTTCGAGACTTGGACGCTTTGAAGGCGCAACTACGGGCCATGGCTTTGGTCGCCCCTCAGAAGCGGGAGAGGCTTGTTCATCGCTCGGGCCGCTGGGCTGCTGACGCAGTGTTCGAGGTTCCGGCGACATTCGAACGAGGCTCAGAAATGCCAGTGCAACTTCGTTGCGAAGACACATCGATTGACGCGGCAGTGTTGCATTTCCGTCATCTCAATCAGGGTGAACGCTGGCAGAGTATGCCGATGCGCAGAACCGGAACCGACTATGCCATATCCGTCCCGGGCGACTACACCGGGTCCGGGTACCCGCTCGCCTTTTTCGCGGAGGTGTATCGAGAAGGCGACCACCCCGTGTTCGTCCCAGCACTCGGATCAACGTTGGCGAACCAGCCGTACATCGTTATCTACAGTTCAGCGGCAGAACGGCTGATACGCTGACACCCCCCGGGGATGGCCTAAGCGTCGCCGTAATGAGCGCGGCAATGGGGAAGATCGACACCATCCACACTGTCTATACCGCACAGGCTGGAACCGCAGAAGGCTGTGGCGGAGACCATCGCTGCGCCGCAGGTTGACTACGCGAGGGCCCACTTCCCGTGCGTCGCCGACCGTCGTCGCGTAGGGAAGGATCCTAAGGCGAGTCGACCTCTTCCTGGACCCGATGTCCACTGTTTCCGGGGGTGCTGCACCGGATCACATAGTTTGACGATTCCGGCTTGCTGGACTTCTTGGCGATGTCAGTGCTCGTCTGGATCACATCGGACAGTTCCGGAGCAGGATAAAGGCCGACCCATAACTGACTCTCCGCCGCATGCGACCCGGCTCACCGCCGCATGCGACCCGGCTCACCGCAGCGAGTACCCGCCGTCGACGTAGAGCGTCGAGCCGGTCGTGTAGCCGTTCACGAGCAGGTGGATGACGGCATCCGCCACTTCGCCCTCGGTCCCGGGGCGACCGAGCAGAGTGTCGGCGCTGAACTGCGTGAACGCAGCCGCGCGGGCGGCCTCGTCGCGGTTCGCCCAGAGGTTCCCGTCGATCGTCCCGGGCGACACCGCGTTGACGCGGACCGGTGCGAGTTCCACGGCCAGACCACGAGCGAGCCCTTCGATCGCCGCATTCGCGGCGACGTACGCGGGCGCCGAAGCGGGCGGGCGCACGCTCGCCGCCCCGGACATCAGCACGATCGAGGCATCGGGGGAGAGCAGGTCCAGGGCGGCGCGCACGACCCGGTACTGACCCCAGAACTTCGACTCGAACGGGGATGCCGCCGCTTCATGGTCGAGCGTCCGCATCGACCCGACGACATAGTCGGCCGCGGTGGTGAAGACGCCGTCGACGGTCGGGATGTCGGCGAAGAAGCGGGTGATCGACTCCTCGTCGGAGGTGTCGACCGCGCTCCAGCGCGCCCGCGGACCGAGTTCGGCGACGGCCGCCTCGAGACGGCTCGGCGTGCGCCCGCCCAGCACGACCTCGGCCCCGAGGGCGAGGGATCGTCGCGCGACCTCGAGGCCGATTCCGGAGCCGCCGCCGATCAAGACGATCGTCCGATCACGCAGGCGGGTGTCGAGGGGGTCTGTGGAGAGGGACATGCTCCCATTCTGCGACGCCTTCATCGACGTGCGGATATGCGGTGTGCACATCCCTCACGAGAATCAGGGCACTCTGCACGTTCCTGTGCGATGGCTGCACGGATACCGTGGCCGCAACCCGTCCACATGACTCTGGAGAACACCATGGCCACCACGGCACACGCCGACGATTTCGCCCTCAGTCGCGTCCGTCCGGAAGCGCAGAAGCCCTGGTTCGGGATCGCGGTTCAGCGATTCGGTCAGGTCTCCGCCCTCTCGCAGTTCCTGCTGGGCGCCACGCTCGGCTACAGCATGACGTTCGGCGAGGCCTTCCTCGCCCTCCTCCTCGGTTCGATCATCCTCGAGGTGATCATGTGCATCGTCGGCATCATCGGTCAGAAGGAAGGGCTCAACACGGCCCTGCTGGCCCGATGGACCGGCTTCGGAGAGGTCGGCGCCTCCCTCGTCGGGCTCGCTATCGGCATCAGCCTGATCGGGTGGTTCGGCATCCAGAGCGCGATCTCGGCCGAGTCGCTCGATGCGCTGCTGCCCGGTGTCATGCCGATCTGGGCCTGGAGCCTGCTCTTCGGCCTCGCGGTCACCGCGATCGTCGCCTTCGGATTCAAGGGCATGCAGTGGCTCGCGAACATCACGGTGCCGCTCTTCCTGATCCTCGTCGGATGGTCGATCATCAGCGAACTCGTCGACCACGATCTCGGCGAGCTGATCACCGGACCCGCTCCCGGCCCCACGATGAGCGTCTTCGCCGGCACGGGCATCGTCGCCGGAGGGCTCATCGTCGGCGCGATCATCACCGCCGACATGACGCGCTTCAACCGGTCCCGTGCCGACGTGATCAAGCAGACGGTGGTCGGCGTCTCGCTCGGCGAGTTCGTCATCGGGCTCGCGGGAGTGCTCCTGGCGCACGCCGCGGCCTCGGGCAACATCGTGGCCATCGTCACCTCGTCGATCGGCTTCGTGGGTCTGATCATCGTGATCACGGGCACGCTCAAGATCAACGACTGGAACCTGTACTCGTCGACGCTCGGACTGGTCAACTTCATCTCGACCGCGTTCAGCAAGAACCTCCACCGCGTCACCACGACGATCGTCCTCGGCGTCGTCGGCTCGGTGCTCGCCGCCGTCGGCATCCTCGGCCAGTTCTCGGGCTTCCTCATCATCCTCGGCGTCGCCTTCCCGCCGATCGCGGGCATCATGGTCGCCGAGTACTTCATCGTGCGCCGCTGGCGTCCCGAGCTCGATGCGAGCAGGGAGACCGGACGCCTCCCCGACACGGCACCGCGGATCGTCCCGGCCACGCTCGTGATCTGGCTGGTGTCGGCCGTCGTCGGCTACGTCGTCACGTGGGGCATCCCGCCCGTGCTGTCGCTGCTCCTCTCGATGGTCCTGTACGTGATCGCGGGCAAGCTCGGCTGGGTGCGCGGCATCGGCACCGCCCGCACGGCGCAGCCGGAGCTCGAGACGGATGCCGCCACCGACGCGGTCCCCGGTCTCGGCGCCACCAACTGACCCACCGCAAGAGAAGCAACACACGCAGCAGAAGCAACAGAAAGAGAACCACCCTCATGCACATCGGAATCGATGTCGGCGGAACCAATACCGATGCCGTGCTCATGGACGGCACCCTCACCCTGGCGGCGGTGAAGCACGCCACGACGGAGGATGTCACGAGCGGCATCGTCCAGGCGATCGACGCCCTGCGGTCCGGGCACCACTTCGACGGGGACCACATCTCCGCCGTGATGATCGGCACGACGCACTTCATCAACGCGCTCGTGGAGGCCAAGCGGCTCGCGCCGACCGCGGCGCTCCGGCTGGGCCTCCCCGCCACGAAGGCCCTTCCGCCGCTCGTGGACTGGCCCGCCGGACTCGTCGAGGCGATCCAGGGCCGGAGCTACCTCGCCCACGGCGGCTACGAGTTCGACGGGCGGCCCATCTCCCCGCTCGACCCGGACGAACTCCGCGCGCACGCCGCTGACATGCGCGCCAACGGCATCCGCTCCGTCGCCATCTCTTCAGTCTTCAGCCCGGTCAATCACGACCTGGAGGTCGAGGCGGCGCAGATCATCGCCGAGGAGCTCGGCGATGACGTCGCCATCTCGCTCTCTCATGAGATCGGACGGATCGGGCTCCTCGAGCGGGAGAACGCCACGATCATCAACGCCGCCCTGCGCGAGCTCGCGTCGGAGATCGTCGACGGCCTCACGGCCGCGGTGCGCCGGCAGGGGATCGAGGCCCCGATCTTCCTCAGCCAGAACGACGGCACGCTGATGGACGAGGACTACGTGCGCCTGTATCCGGTGGCGACCTTCGCGTCGGGGCCGACGAACTCGATGCGAGGCGCCGCCCTGACCAGCGGTCTCGCGACGTGCGCGGTCGTCGACATCGGCGGTACCACCACCGACATCGGACTGCTCATCAACGGCTTCCCCCGCGAGACGGCGAACGAGGTGAAGGTGGCCGGCATCCGCACCAACTTCCGGATGCCGGATGTGCTGTCCATCGGAATCGGCGGCGGATCCATCGTCGACGAGGAGACCGGCGAGGTGGGGCCGGAATCCGTGGGCTACCGGCTCACGACCGAGGCTCTCGTCTTCGGCGGGTCGACGCTCACCGCGACCGACATCGCCGTCGCAGCCGGTCGGGCCGACATCGGCGACGCCTCGAAGGTCGCTCACCTCGATCGCGCGTTCGTCGAGCGGGTGCTCGAGCGGATCGGCGAGCGGGTCGCTGAGGCGGTGGATCGCATGCGCACCTCGCCCGAGCCGATCCCGGTGGTCGCCGTCGGTGGCGGATCGATCCTCGTCTCCGGCGAGCTGCCGATCTTCGGTGCCGTGCAGCGGCCCGAGAACTACGCGGTCGCGAACGCGATCGGCGCCTCCATCGCCCAGGTCGGCGGCGAGATCGACAAGGTCTACGCGATCGAGCCCGGTCGCCGCGAGGAGGCCATCGCCGCGGTGCGGGCGGAAGCCGTCGACAAGGCCATCGCCGCCGGCGCCTTCCCCGCCTCGGTCGACATCGTCGACTTCGACGAGGTCCCGATCCCGTATCTCCCCGGCAACGCCACCCGCATCCGGGTCAAGGCCGTGGGCGACCTCGACATGGGCGGTGTGCGATGAGCTGGACGATCACCCGCGACCTGATCCCCGGGCTCGCCCGCGGTGCCGCCGTGCTCGGCACGGGCGGCGGCGGCGACCCGTACATCGGTGCCCTGCTCGCCTCGCAGGCCCTGCGCCTGCACGGCGATGTCACGGTCGTGTCGCTCGACGAGGTGCCGGACGACGCGCTCGTGCTGACCGTGGCGATGATGGGTGCGCCCACGGTCATGGTCGAGAAGCTGCCGAGTCTCGACGAGGTCACCGCCCCGGTGCGAGCGCTGGGGGCGGCCCTCGGCCGCGCCGTCACGCACATCGCGTGCGCGGAGGTCGGCGGCGTCAACTCGACGATCCCGATCGCCGCGGCCGCCGCGCTCGGTCTGCCGCTCATCGACGGCGACGGCATGGGCCGCGCGTTCCCGGAGCTCCAGATGGTGCTGCCGACGCTGTACGGCATCGAAGCGTCGCCGCTCGCGTTCAGCGATGAGAAGGGCAACGTGGGCGTGCTGAACACCGTCGACAACAGCTGGACCGAGCGCATCGCCCGCGTCGCCTGCGTGGAGATGGGCTGTTCTGTGATGATCTCCGGCTTCCGGATGTCGGGGGCGCAGGCGCGCGAGGCGCTCGTCGCCGACTCCCTGTCGCTGTGCCGCGAGATCGGCGAGGGCATCGACTCCGCGCGGGAGGCCAAGACGGATCCCGTCGCGCGGGTGGTGGCTCTTCTCGGCGGACGGGAGCTGTTCGAGGGGAAGGTCGTCGACGTGGAGCGCGCGACCACCACGGGCTTCGCCCGCGGCAGGGCGAGGATCGAGGGTGCGGACTCGGCACTGGAGCTCTCGTTCCAGAACGAGCACCTCATCGCGACGCTCGACGGACAGACCCTCGTGACGACACCGGACCTCATCATCGTGCTCGACCATGACTCGGGTGAGCCGATCACGACGGAGGGACTGCGCTACGGGCAGCGGGTCCGCGTGATCGCCGCACCGAGCGACGAGCGCTGGCACGGCGCCGCCGCGCTGGCGATGGTCGGGCCCGGCTACTTCGGGTACGACCTGCCCTCCCATCGATTCGACGGCCGGGTCGAGACCCTCGTCGAGGAGGATGCCGCGTGAGCTGGCAGCTGACCGGTGCGGATCTTTCCGACCTCGCTCGCGGCGCCACGCTGCTCGGAACCGGCGGTGGAGGGGACCCGTACATCGGCAAGATGCTGGTCGAACAGGTCCTCGGCGATCGGTCCATCACGATCCTCGACCCCGAGGATCTGACCGACGACATGTTCGTGATCCCGACGGCGCAGATGGGAGCGCCGACCGTGATGATCGAGAAGATCCCGGCCGGCTTCGAGGCCACGCTCGCCCTGCGCACGCTCGAGGAGCACCTCGGGCGGACGGCGGATGCGACGATGCCGATCGAGTGCGGCGGCATCAACTCGATGATCCCCCTCATGGTCGCCGCCGAGACCGGCCTTCCGGTCGTCGATGCGGACGGGATGGGGCGCGCGTTCCCCGAGCTGTCGATGGAGACCTTCGCGGTCTACGGTGTGCACGGCTCCCCGCTCGCTCTGGCGGGCGAACGGGGCGAGCGCGTGATCATCGACACAGGGGATGACGACCGGCAGATGGAGTGGCTGGCGCGCGGGATCACCATCCGCCTCGGCGGCGTCGGTCACATCGCGGAGTACGCGATGTCGGGCGCGGATGTGAAGCGTACGGCGGTCCCGCGCACCATCTCGATGGCGCTCGCGCTGGGGCGGACGATCCGGGAGGCGCGAGAGGCGCATCGATCCCCGTTCGAGGCGATCGCGGCGACGCTGTCCACGACGCTCTACCCGCACGTGCGTGAGCTGTTCGTCGGGAAGGTGACCGACGTGGAGCGCCGCACGACCGAGGGGTTCGCCAGAGGCACCGCGATCGTCTCGGCATCCGATCCGTCGAGTGACGACCGTCTGGAGATCTCCTTCCAGAACGAGAACCTCATCGCGCGCCGCAACGGCGAGGTGGTCGCCATCGTGCCCGACCTGATCTGCGTGGTGGACCACGAGTCCGCGGAGCCGATCACGACGGAGGGGCTGCGCTACGGGCAGCGCGTGCGCGTGCTCGGCATCTCGACGCCGGAGATGATGCGCACGCCGGAGGCTCTGCAGGCATTCGGGCCCGGGGCGTTCGGGTTGACCGAGCCTTTCTCGCCGGTGGAGGCAGCGGAGGTGGCGAGCCTAGGCTGAGCCCATGCCGGTCACCCTCGATCTCGACAGCCTCCCCGCGCTGGCAACGGGGTTCGCGCTGCTCGGCTCGGGCGGTGGCGGCGGGACGACCATGCTCGAGCTCGTGCTGCGGGATTCCCCGGACTGGCCGATCACCCTGCATGACGTCGACGAGCTGGATCCCGACCTCCCGGTCCTCGGGGCCGCTTTCGTCGGTTCGACCATCCTCCTGGGCGAGCGGCTCCCGGGAACCGCCCCCTTCGCTCGGCTCATCGCCGCGGCGGAGCGCTGGTTGGGATATCGCGTTCCGGTGGTCTGCTCGCTCGAGGGCGGCGGACTCAACGGCCTCGCGTCGTTCACGCTGGCCGGCGAGCGGATCATCGTCGACGCCGATCTGACCGGCCGGGCCGTTCCGGCGCTCGACCAGATGTCGCTCCTGGTCGACGGCGTCCCGAACATCATCGTCACGTGCGACACGGGTGCCGGCGGAGTCGCCCTCGTCGAGACCGACCGCGCGCTCGACATCGAACGCATCGTGAGGGCGGCGACCGTCCAGGCGGGCGGTGCCGGCGGCATGGTCTTCGCGGGCTTCACCGTCGGGTCCCTGCGCGAGCACGCGATCGTCGGCAATGCCGCGCACGCGCTGCGGCTGGGAAAGGCGTTCCTCGGCGCCGAGACCGGGCCGCTCGATCATCTGGCCGGGACGCTGGGCGGGCGGCTGCTCGCGGAGGGGCGCATCACCGCGATCGAGATCGACGAGCGGGATCCGCACGTCACCGTCTTCGGAATCGAGGGGAGCGCGGGCGAGGTGCACAGACTCGTGGCCCGGTCCGAGAGCCTCGCGCTGATGACCGACGGAAGGCTCGAGGCCGCAGCCCCGGATCTGGTGGTCGTGCTCGACGCGATCTCGCGCGACATCCTCGAGGTCCCCAGTCTGTCGATGGGCCGGTACGTCGCCGTGATGCAGCTGGATGGACCGGCGTGGTGGTCGCACTCCACCGAGCGCCTTCGCCATGTGGTCCCCTCGGTCTACGGGCTGGATGAATTGGACGGCCTCTCATGAGCGACGCCCTCCTGCTGAGCGCCCTGCTCGCCCATCCCGAGAACGGGGGCGTCCGTGCGATCGCCGGACCGGAGGATGTCGAGTGGACCGGCGTCGTCGTGGAGTCGGACGAGACCCTGCTGCCGTCGGACGGTGCCGGGCGCCTGGTCATCCTCACCGAGTCGCCGCCCGACCGCTCCTGGCAGCAGGACGCGCTCATCCGCCGCACGCGCGATCGCGGCTTCCGGGCACTCGCGGTGCCCCGCGCCGAGGGGTTCGGCCCGGGTACCCGCGCGCTCGCCGCGCGGCTCGGGTTCACCGTGCTGCACGTCGATCGACCGATCCTGCTGGCGAAGGCCTGCTGGCAGCTGGTCGAAGCGCGCGATGCGCTCGCCCTGCACTACGTGCGGAAGGTCGCGCAGTCGATCGAGTACCACGCGGACAGCCTTGCCGACCTGCTCCGCCACCTCTCCACGAGCGTGCGGCACGGCGTCGCTCTGCTCGATGCCGAGGGCGTGCTGCTCGAATCCGGAGGAGCACTGGCCCCGGACGTGCACGCGTCGATCGATTTCGCCCCGTGGCTCGACATCGTGCGTGCGCCGGGCGGCTCCGCGGCCTCCGTGCGTGTCGACAGTCCGAGCAGAGAGGGTCTGCGACTGGCGTTCTTCGGCGAAGGCCTCGACGAGCGCCAGGTCACCGCGCTCGCGGTCGCCGCCGAGGTGGCGATGCCCGCCGTCGCCGCCCGGATCCTGATCGACGAGGTGGAGGAGGTCAACGACGCCTCGGTGTCGTCGGGAGTGCTGCGGGATTTCGTCGATCTGCGCGGCACACCGGATCTCGATGTGGAGCGCCGCATGCTCGAGCGCGGATGGCGGACGAGCGGATACCACCTCGGCTTCCGGCTCATCGGGCGCACCCGTGTGGACGCGCTCCAGCTCCTCCGTTTCGTGATCGGCGAGCTCGGTCGCATCTCCGTCGATTCGCACGCGACCACGGGTGGTCGCGGCGTGACCGGCTGGCTGACCTTCACCGAGCCGCCGGCGCCGCCGCAGATCGAGCAGTGCGTGGCGGCCCTGCGGGAGCTCCACGTCGCCGCCCGACGCTCGTTCAACGTCGCGACCGGGGTCGGGTCGGTGGCGAACGGCTCCGCGGGGCTCACGACATCGTTGAGCGAGGCGTCCGATGCTTCGAAGATCGCCGTGAACCGCTCGGCCACCGGCTGGTTCGTGCGTGTCGACGGACTCGGGCTCGAACGGCTCCTGCTCGCATGGACCGGCAACGACACGTTCGTCCCGGCGGCGCAGTCGCTCCTCGCGCCGTTGCAGGAGGGACGCGGCGAGTTGTTGACGACCCTGTCGGCGTACCTGGATCATGAGTCGGCCCTCGCTCCGACCGCGGCCGCCCTCGGTCTCCACCGGAACACCGTCGCCAGTCGCATCCATCGCGCACAGGAGCTGCTCGGCGTGGACATGAGCGATCCCGAGGTGCGGTTGGCGCTGCATCTCGCCTGCCGCGCGGTGCGCTGACGGCTCGCGCCCCGAGTCGCGGAAACCAGACGGAGGTGGCGACCTGCGTCTATGGAGAGCGCCTCGGCAGCGGATCACACTGGGGACGGCGAGCGCACGAGGCGTCGCCTGCGTGAGGAGACGACATGTCCGACGAGAAGAAGATCCCTGCCGACGCCGGCGCCGGCGCGACAGCGTCCGCCGAACTGACCGACGAGCAGCTCGCCGAGGTCGCCGGCGGCAACGGCCATCCGATTCCGGGGCGGCACATGGACAAAGCCGAGATCGAGAAGGCCCTCCGCGGCGGGAATTAGCGCGCCCGACGCGGCAGAGGAGGCGACCTGCGTCTATGGAGGCGGCTTCGCCGGCGGAACACACTTGTTCTGCGAGTGCACAAGGCCTCGCCTGCGTGAGGAGACGACATGTCCGACGAGAAGAAGATCGCTGCGGAAGCCCCCGCCCCCGAAGAGACGGCAGCGGCAGAGCTGACCGAAGAGCAGCTCGAGCAGGTCGCCGGCGGCGGCGCCTACCCGGACCAGGGGCGCGGGGGTGGGAACATCTCCCTCGAGGAGAAGGTCCTCCGCGGCTGGAAGTAGAGGAAGCCGGAGGCCGAGGCTAGGCGCGCATGCGGAGACGCTGCTCCGCGAGCCTCGGCACCGCCTGCTCCCGCGCGGCCCGGCGGGCGGTCGCGACGGCGCCGACCGACACGACCTCGGCGCCAAGCTGGGAGGCGAGGATCTCGGGTGCCGGCAGGTGCAGCTCCCCGGGGAGCACGCGGCGCGCCGCGGCCAGCACGGGCTCGACGCTCTCGGCGACGGCGCCGCACACGATGACGCGCGCCGGGTCGTACATGCTGCCGAGCACACCCACGACGCGGGCGACCGTGCCGCCGACGCGGTCGGTGACGAGCATCGCGTCCTCGTCGCCTGACGCGGCGAGGGTCAGGACCAGTCGGGGGTCGATGCGCTCCGCCGCGACGAGGCGCCCGACCGCGCTGTCACGATCGATCTCACCGGCGTCGACGGCCGCCTGCGCGTGGTTGCGCACGGCGTACGAGAGCCCGAACGCCGAGCCGACGCCGATGATGTGGTCGAACACGACACCCTCGCCGACACCGCCGTGCGCCCCGTGCAGGACGTGGCCGTCGACGACGACTCCGCCGCCGAAGCGCTCGCTGGCGAGCAGAGCGACGTAGTCCCGGCATCCGATCGCGGCTCCGACCGCGCCCTCGGCGATCGCGGCGAGCTGGGCGTCGTTCTTGATCTCGACGACCGGCGCCCAGTCGCGCAGGGCATCGGCGAGTCCCGGGTTGGTGCGCTCCCAGAAGCCGTCAGGGTGCGGCGGTGAGATGCCGTTGCGGTCGACGGGAGCGGCGACCCCGACGCACAGGGCCAGGACCTGCTCGCGGGTCACTCCGGCTTCCGCGAGCGCCGCGCGCAGACTCTCGATGATCGTCGCGCGCCGCTCTTCGGCGGAGTGGGTCGGGTCGACCTCGATGCGATGGTGCACGAGCGTCGTCTCGAGCGGATCGGCGACGGTCACCGCGAGATGCGTGTCGCCCGCGTCGATGCCGACGACGACGCCGAGGTCGGGGGAGAGGGAGAAGCGGCGAGCGGGGCGGCCGGAGCGGTAGCTGCCGACCGCGCGGGCGTTGGGGAGCTCGCGCAGCACCTCGGCGTCGAGCAGCGTGTCCATCGCGTCGATCGCGGTGGAGCGGGTCAACGACGTGCCCGCCATGACCTCGGTCGCCGTGAACTCGCCCGCTGCCCAGGCGAAGTCGAGCACCGCTCCGACGCTTGCGCGCCCGGTGCCGAGATCCGCCGAGACTTCTGTCACGCCCCTTGACCTTTCTGTCGTGCCAATGAGAGAGTACCTCTCGACAGAGTAAATTCGCTCACTAGATTTAGTACGCGGATATACGGGGACCGAGAGGACGATGGTGTCTGAGAAACGAACACGCGCACTGCGGACGATCGCGGGAGCCCTCGGGCTCACCCTGGTCGGAGCCGCACTCACGAGCTGTGCGGCCGGCTCGGGGGCGGAGACCATCCGCTTCACCTTCAGCAAGCGCGAGGCCATCGAGTTCATGACCGAGCTCGTCGCGGAGTACAACTCCTCGCAGGACGACGTGAAGGTCGAGATCGACACCTCGGGTGTCGACGTCGTCTCCGCCAGCTTCGTGCGGGGCAACCCGCCCGACATCATGCTCGCCAACTACAACTACGAGATCGCCCGGTTCGTGCAGCGCTGCGCCCTCACCGATCTCTCCGACACCGATGCCGCCGCCGGCATCCGCGACGACCTGCAGCCTCTGATGGACCAGTACGGCTCCTGCGAGGGCCGCACCAGCGCACTCCCGTACTCCGTGATGGCGGCATCCGTCATCTACAACAAGGAGATCTTCGACGCGCAGGGTCTCGACGTCCCGCAGACCTGGGACGAGCTGCTCGCCGTGTGCGACCAGCTGAAGCAGGCGGGCATCGACCCGTTCTACGCCACCTTCAAGGACGACTGGACCGTCGCGCAGGGCTGGTACGACTACACGGCCGGCGGGTCGGTCGACGTGATCGACTTCTTCGACGCGCTCGCCGAAGAGGGCACGGACGTCGGCCCCGACTCCCCGGTGTCCTTCCAGCAGGACTTCGCCGAGCCCATGGACCGGATGATGCAGCTCGCGAGCGAGTACACGAACACGGATGCCGAGAGCCGCGGCTATGGCGACGGCAACCTCGCGTTCGGCAAGGGCGAGGCGGCGATGTATCTGCAGGGCCCATGGGCCTTCAGCGAGATCGAGAAGACCGCGCCGGACCTCGACCTCGGCACCTTCCCGCTGCCGATGACCGACGACCCCGCGGACCTGGGCGTGCGGGTCAACATGGACCTCGCCGCGATGATCCCCGAGGAGTCTCGTCACCAGGAAGCCGCGCGGGACTTCCTCGAGTACCTCTACCTCCCCGAGAACATCGAGGCCTACAACGCCTCGCAGCTCGGATTCACGCCGACGACCGGTGCACCGGCGCCGGACGATCCGCGGGTCGAGGGGATGATCGAGTACTACGACAACGGCCAGATCTACCAGGGGCCGTCGGTGCTCGTGCCCAAGACGCTCCCGATGTTCAACTACGCGCAGGCCATGGTCCTCGGCGCATCGCCCGAGTCGACGCTGCGCACGATGGACGCCGACTGGGCGCGGATCGCCTTCCGCGCACCGATACCCACCACTCAGGATTCCGCATCCGGCGAGACATCCTCATCCGGCGAGACAGAGGAGTCGACGCCATGACGAACACCGCTCTGCCGAACCCGGCAGTCCCGAGCATCACTAAGCCTCCGGCGCCGTCGACCGACACGACGTCGGTCATCACCGGCGGCGCGCGCGGGCTGCGTCGCCGCACCAAGCGCGTCGAGCCGATCTACTACCTGTTCCTGCTTCCGACCCTGGTGCTCTTCACGCTCGCGATCACCGTGCCGGGCGTGGTGGGCATCTTCTTCAGCTTCACCGACTCGATCGGCATCGGCGAGTGGAGCTTCAACGGGCTCACCAACTACATCGCGATGTTCAGCGACCCGGCGATCCTGCAGAGCTATCTGTTCACCTTCGGCTTCTCGATCGCCACCGTGATCGTGGTCAACGTGGTCGCCTTCCTGCTCGCGGTCGGCCTGACCTCGCGCATCCGCTTCAAGACCGGCCTGCGGACGATCTTCGTGATCCCGATGGTGATCTCGGGCATCATCATCGCCTACGTCTTCAACTTCCTGTTCTCGAACTCGATCCCGGCCGCAGGTGCCGTCACCGGCATCCCGTGGCTGCAGACCAGCCTGCTCGCGAACCCGGATCTCGCCTGGATCGCGATCGTGATCGTGACCGCCTGGCAGGCGGTTCCCGGCACGCTGCTGATCTACATCGCCGGACTCCTGTCGGTGCCCGGCGAGGTGTACGAGGCCGCGAGCATCGACGGCGCGAACAAGAGGCAGCAGCTTCTGCGCATCACGCTCCCGCTCGTCGCCGGCTACGTGGTGATCAACGTGATCCTCGGCTTCAAGGGCTTCCTCAACGCCTACGACATCATCGTCGGGCTCACCAACGGCGGCCCCGGCACCTCGACCCGCAGCGTCGCCATGACGATCATCGCGGGCTTCAACGGCGGCGACTACGCCTACCAGATGGCCAACGCGACCATCTTCTTCATCGTCGCCGTGCTCATCTCCCTCCTCCAGCTGTCGCTGACGCGCGGAAGGAACGCACTCTGATGTCGACGCAGACGATCACCACCCAGACCGCGGGCAAGAAGCCCCGCATCAAGATGGAGCGGCCCAACTGGTCGGGCACGATCATCCTGATCCTGTGCACGGTCACCGTTCTCCTCCCGCTCTACGTCACCATCTCGATGGCGTTCAAGACGACAGGGCAGGCCGTCGACGGCAACGCCTTCTCGCTCCCCGCGCCGTTCAGCATCGACGGGTTCGTCGAGGCGTGGAACCTGACGAGGTTCCCGGTCGGCGCCGGCATCTCGCTGCTGGTCACCGCGGGCACGGTCGCGGCGACCATCATCCTCGCGGCGTTCGCGTCCTATGCGATCGTGCGCAACTGGGACCGCAGGCTGTTCCGCTGGTCGTTCTTCTACCTGCTCGCGGCGATGTTCATCCCGTTCCCGGTCGTGGCACTGCCGCAGATCCAGCTCACGGGACGCGTCGGGCTCGACAATCCGTTCGGCGTGATCATCCTGGCCACGATGTTCCAGCTGAGCTTCAGCGTGCTGCTGTTCACCGCGTTCCTGCGGTCGATCCCGATCGAGCTCGAGGAGAGCGCGCGGATCGACGGCGCCACGACCTGGCAGACGTTCTGGCGGCTGATCTTCCCGCTGCTGGCTCCGATGAGCGCGACGGTCGGCATCTTCGCGTTCCTCTACGCCTGGAACGACTTCATGATGCCGTCGCTGATCATCTCGGATCCCGCGATGCAGACGCTCCCGGTGCGGCAGAACCTGTTCCAGAACCAGTTCAGCAACAACTACAACGTCGCCTTCGCCTCGTACCTGATGGCGATGGCCCCCGCGATCCTGGCGTACCTGTTCACGCAGCGCTTCGTCATGGAGGGCGTCACGCAGGGCGCCGTCAAGGGCTGACGACCCATGGGTCCCTGAGCCCGTCGAAGGGCCACCGACCGCAACAAGAAAGAAGGAGTTCTCCCCTCATGACCGACGCGCTTCTCGTCGAGACCCGCAAGGCCGATTCCGCCGCCTGGTGGCGGCAGGCCGCCGTGTACCAGATCTATCCGCGGAGCTTCGCCGACGCGAACGGCGACGGGCTGGGTGACATCCCCGGCATCGTCTCCCGCGCCGACTACCTCAGAGACCTCGGCATCGACGCGGTGTGGCTGAGCCCGTTCTACCCCTCGGCGCTCGCCGACGGCGGCTACGACGTGGCCGACTACCGGAACGTCGATCCCCGCCTCGGAACGCTCGACGACTTCGACGCGATGGTCGAGGCGCTGCATGCCCGCGGCATCCGGGTCGTGGTCGACATCGTGCCGAACCACAGCTCCGATCTGCACGTGTGGTTCCAGGAGGCGCTCGCCGCGGGCCGCGGTTCGGCGGCGCGCGAGCGCTACATCTTCCGCGAGGGGGCAGGTCCCGAGGGATCCGAGCCCCCGACGGACTGGGGCGCGGCGTTCGGCGGCAGCGCCTGGGAGCGTGTCGAGGACGGGCAGTGGTACCTGCACAGCTTCGCGGTGGAGCAGCCCGATCTGAACTGGGATCACCCGGAGGTGCGCGCCGACTTCCTCGAGACGCTGCGCTTCTGGTCGGACCGCGGAGTCGACGGCTTCCGCATCGACGTCGCCCACATGCTCACGAAGGACCTCACCGAGCCGCTGCCGAGTCAGGCGGAGCTCGATGCGATGGATCGCACGTCGGGCCGGCATCCGCTCCTCGATCGCGACGAGGTGCACGAGATCTACGCCGAGTGGCGTGCGGTGTTCGACGAGTACGATCCGCCGCGCACCGCGGTCGCCGAGGCCTGGGTCGAGACCCCGGAGCGCCGCGCCCGCTACGCCTCGGCCGAAGGGCTCGGGCAGGCGTTCAACTTCGACCTGCTCGTCGCCGAGTTCGTCGCCGAGGACTTCCGCGACGTCATCACCGAGAACCTCGAGCAGGCGCAGGCGAGCGGTTCGTCGACGACCTGGGTTCTGTCGAACCACGACGTGACCCGGCACGCCACCCGCTATGGGCTGCCGTCGCTGCGCGGCCGCGCGGTCAAGCAGGGCACGGAGTGGGTCGCCGCGGGCGGCCCGTCGGACCAGCTCGACCGCGAGGGCGGGCTGCGCCGTGCGCACGCCGCGACCCTGATGCTGCTCGGCCTTCCCGGCAGCACCTACCTCTACCAGGGCGAGGAGCTCGGGCTGCACGAGGTCGCTCAGATCGCGCCCGAGCAGCGCCAGGACCCGGCGTTCCTGCGCGAGGAGGCGTTCGACGGACTCGGGCGAGACGGATGCCGCGTGCCGCTGCCGTGGACGGCATCCGGCTCTTCCTTCGGTTTCGGCTCGGGTGACGCGCACCTCCCGCAGCCCTCCTGGTTCGCGGAGTACGCGGTCGACGTCGAGGCGGCCGACCCGACATCGACGCTCTCCCTCTACCGAGAGGCGCTGCGCCTGCGGCATGTGCTGCAGGCCGAGGAGCGTCTGGAGTGGATCGAGACCGGACGCGATGACGTGCTGCGCTTCGCCCGCCCCAACGGGTGGCAGGTCGTGACGAACTTCGGCGTCGAGCCGTTCGACCTCGGGGCGGATGCCGCTGACGTCGTGCTGGGTGAGGTCGTCGACGGGGCCGTTCCGGGAGAGACGACGGTCTGGATCGCGCCGGCGGGTCTCGTCGGCTGAGGCCTGGTGAACGGGGCTTTCCGGTTCCGGTTGTTCCGTAGGCGGTGAAGACAATTGCAGGTCGAAAACCCGGTTTTCGACCTGCAATTGTCTTTTCGACCTGCAAACCGTCAGCACCCACCCATGCTGATTTGATAATGGTTCTCATTAGCGTTTAGAGTGAGGGCATGAAGAAGCCCGTCCACGCTCTCGCCCTCGCATCCGTCGCCGCTCTCGCGCTCGCCGGATGTTCCACCCCCGCTGCGGGCGGGAGCGAAGACGGCAAGGTCCAGGTCGTGGCGAGCACCAACGTCTACGGCTCGCTCGCCGCGCAGATCGGCGGCGACCGCGTCGACGTGACCTCGATCATCACCTCCGTGACGCAGGACCCGCACTCCTACGAGGCGACCGCCCGCGATCGCCTGACCGTGCAGAAGGCCGACCTCGTGATCGAGAACGGCGGCGGCTACGACGCGTTCATCGACGACCTGCTCGACGGATCGGATGCCGAGGTGCTCACGGCCGTCGAGTTCTCGCACGACTTCCCCGGCAACGAAGGCCATGAGGAGGGCGACGCCGACGCGGAGGAGCACGACCACGATCACGCCGAGGGCGAAGAGGGTCACGAGGGCCACAACCACATCGAGGGCTTCAACGAGCACGTGTGGTTCGACCCGCACACGATGATCCACGTCGTGGAGGACATCGCGGCCGACCTGGCGGAGCTCGACCCCGAGGGCAAGGCCGACTTCACCGCCGCGGCCGACGCGATCGTCGCCGAGCTGGAGGGGTTCGAGACCGACCTCGAGACGATCAAGACGGAGGTCGCCGGCGCGAAGGTCTTCATGCCCGAGCCGCTCCCCGGCTACATCGCCGCAGCCGCCGGACTGACCGACGTCACCCCCGAGGGCTTCGCCGAGGCCGTCGAGGAGGGCACGGATGTCGCCCCTGCCGTGCTGCTGGAGGCGCTGAACGTGATCGACAGCGGCGAGGTCACCGCGCTGCTCACCAACGCGCAGACCGGCGGTGCCGAGACGGACCGCGTGGAGACGGCCGCGAACGACGCCGGTATCCCGGTCGTGGCCTTCACCGAGCTCCTGGAGGACGGATCGTCGTACTCTGAGTGGATGCGTGACGCGATCAAGAGCCTCGCCGCCGCCGTCCAGCCGTGACGGCGCCCGGTCGAGAGGGTCAGGGACCCGACTCGGGCGACCGCCCGGTGCTGGAGATCTCCGGCGCCGCCCTCCACCGCGGGGACCGTGAGCTGTGGTCGGGGCTCGACCTGAGGGTGGAGCCGGGCGAGTTCATCGCCGTGCTCGGCCCGTCGGGATCCGGCAAGACCACGCTGCTGCGCAGCATCCTGGGTCTCCAGCCTCTGTCGTCGGGGACGATCACCGTCGCGGGTCAGCCCGTGCACCGCGGCAACGCGCGCATCGGCTACATCCCGCAGCAGCGCTCGCTCGCGCCCGACACGAGCATGCGGGCGCGCGACCTGGTGGCGCTCGGCGTGCAGGGGAGCCGCTTCGGATTCCCGATCCCGCACCGCGGCGACCGGGCCAAAGTCGATGGCCTCCTCGAGGCGGTGGGCGCCGCGCACTTCGCCGATCGTCGCGTCGGCCTGCTCTCCGGCGGCGAGCAGCAGCGGCTGCGCGTCGGCCAGGCGCTCGCGGACGAGCCGTCGCTGCTCCTGTGCGACGAGCCGCTGTCGAACCTCGACCTGGCGAACCAGCTCGGCGTGACCGACATCATCGATCGGCAGCGCCGCGAGCGCGGCGCCGCGGTGCTCTTCGTCACGCACGACATCAACCCGATCCTCAACCGCGTCGACCGGATCCTGTACATCGCGGGCGGGCGCTTCCTCCTCGGCACCCCGGAAGAGGTGCTGCAGACGCGCGTGCTCACGGACCTCTACGGGACACCCGTCTTCGTGCTCCGCGCCGGGGATCGCCTGGTCGTCGTCGGAGTACCGGATGCCGAGCCGCACCACGACCACGGCGACCACGAGCACGGAGCAGACGCATGATCGCGTCGGCGGGCCTCGTGCCGATGGTCGACTGGAGCGACGTCTTCTCCTTCCAGGACTACGGCGAGCTCGTGGCCCTTCTCGCCAACTCGATCATCGCCGGCGCCGTGCTCGGCATCGTCGGCGGTCTCATCGGCGTCTTCGTCATGCAGCGGGACCTCGCGTTCGCGGTGCACGGGGTGAGCGAGCTGTCGTTCGCGGGTGCAGCCGCCGCCCTCCTGTTCGGCGGCAGCGTCGTCGCCGGGTCGCTCGGCGGAGCACTCGTGGCAGCGATCTTCATCGGCGTGCTCGGGGCGAAGGCGAGAGACCGCAACTCGATCGTCGGCGTGCTCATGCCGTTCGGCCTCGGCCTCGGCATCCTGTTCCTCTCGCTGTACGACGGGCGCAGCGCCAACCGCTTCAGCCTGTTGACCGGACAGATCGTCTCGGTCTCGAGCCCGGACCTCGGCTGGCTGATCGGCATCAGCATCGTCGTGCTGCTCGGGCTGCTCGTGATGTGGAACCCGCTGCGCTTCGACTCGCTCGACCCGGAGTCGGCCGCCGCGCGAGGAGTGCCCACCCGTGCCGTCAGCCTGATCTTCATGGTGCTGCTCGGACTCATCGTCGCAGTCAGCGTGCACATCATCGGCGCGCTGCTCGTCATGGCGCTGCTCGTGACACCGGCCGCTGCCGCGATGCGCATCACGGCGGGGCCCGTCGCGGTGCCGCTGCTCGCCGCGCTGTTCGGCTTCGTCTCGGCCGTCGGCGGCATCCTGCTCGCCCTCGCCGGCACACTCCCCGTGAGCCCGTACATCACGACCCTGTCGTTCACGATCTACGTCGTGTGCTGGATCGTGCAGCGCGTCCGGGCCCGCGTGCGCCGCGTGGCCTGACCGCTGCGGGCATGCGCATGGTGGGAATATCGCTACGCGTGTGGCGGGTTGCTACACTGTAGTGCATGGTAGCTCCCACGAACGTTCGCTTCAGTGAGCCTGTCCATGAGGCCCTGACCCGATACGTGCACCTCACCGGTCAGACGAAGTCCGGGGTCATCAACAGTGCCGTCGAAGAGTGGTTGAGGATGCAGGTGCACACCGGCATCCGGTTCGTCACGATCGAGACCGGTGAGAGGCGCGCGCGACTTGTTGACGGACCCGAGGTATGGACCATCGCGGAAGCATGGCTGGCGCACGAACCGGAGAGGCGCAGGGTTCCGGAGCTGGTGGACCTTCTCGGGTTGCCGGAGCGGTCGATCGAGGCTGCTCTGAGCTACTGGGCGGACTTTCGCGCTGAGATCGACGGCGTGATCGAGCGGCATCGCGCTGCCCAAGACGAGGCGCTCGCGGCCTGGGAGAGGCGCCGCGCGATTGACGCCGCCTGACGTCCGATTTCTCCTCGACGAGCATTACCCGGCGTGGCTGGCCGACGCGCTTCGCGACGGAGGCATCGACGCAGAAGCCGTCGTCGAGCGGGAGGACCTTGTCGGCGCCCCCGACACGACCGTCCTCCAGGTCGCCACCGATGAGCATCGGCTCGTGATCACCGAGGATGTGAATACCTTTGCGCTCGCCATGCATCGCATCCCTGAGCACGGCGGAGTCGTCTTCAGCCACCACAGGCGCTTCCCTCGGAACCGGCATGGGCTCGAAGGTCTGAGGCTGGCCCTGATCGCCTTTGCGGCGACGCCGCCTTCGTCGAGCGGTGAGCCGTCCTTCGTGTGGTGGTTGTGAAAGCGAATCGTCGGGTCGGGGGCGGATGCCGCGACTCACACCCGGGCGAGCGCCTCGATGTCCTCGAGGAACTGGGCGGCGGTCTCCGGCGACACCGTCGTGCGCGTGCCGGCGATCGCGTCGAGGTAGTCCTGCGTGCTCGGGCCGACGGCATCCGCTGCCGCGTCCGCGATGCCCGGCGTCCGTGACCCGACAGCCGCCTCGAATGCCCGCTGCGAGGCGCTGCGGGCGGCGAACTCGATGTCGGCCGGCGAGAATCCGTCGGTGCGCTGGACGAGCACGTCGATGTCGACGGCATCGCGGGTGATGTCGGGGATGTAGCGGCTCCAGATGGCGGCACGCGCGGCACGGTCGGGCAGCCCGATCGGGATCACGTAGTCGAACCGGCCGTGGCGCAGGAACGCGCTGTCGAGGGCGCGGATGAAGTTCGTCGCGCACACCAGCAGGCGGCCGGGCTGCTCGCGGAACGCCGGGATGATCTTCAGCAGCTCGTTCGTCACGCCTTGCAGCGGCGACGGCGGCTCCCCGGAGCGCTGGGCCGCGATCTCCTCGACCTCGTCGATGAAGACCACCGCGTGCTCGAGCTCCGAGATCTTGGTGAAGGTCTCGCGCAGCGCCCCCGCCAGCCCCTTCGGGTCGGCCGCGAGGCGCGAGGGGAACACCTCGACGAACGACCATTCGAGCCGCGAGGCGATGGCCTTGGCGAACGTGGTCTTGCCGGTGCCGGGAGGGCCGAACAGCACCACCGCGCGCGGGGGCACGACGCCGAAGCTCTCGGCGAGATCCTGCTCGGCCAGCGGCAGCACGAGTCTCTGCTCGAGGATGTCCTTCTCGCGACGCATACCCGACACCGACTCCCACAGGTCGCGCGGCATCTGCCGGCCGCCCAGCTCGGCGAGCGAGGTGAGCTCCTGCCGCTGCACGGGGATGCGGCGCTCGAAGTAGCGGAGGTGATGCTTCTGCTCGAATCCCCGGGCGTCGAACGCCGCCAGACGCGTCTCGACCTCGGGCATCAGCGCAGACAGCTTGGTCAGGCCGTACGGGGCCATGCTCTTCTCGAGCGCGGCGAGCAGCGCCGATCCGATCCCGCGATCGCGCCAGGCGTCGTCGATGGCGAAGAACACCACCCAGCCCTGATCGTGGGCCGCACGTCCCACCACGGCCGCGATCACCTCGTCGCCGTGGACCGCGACGATCGCGTGATCCTTCTGGCAGGAGGCGACGACCTCGCTGAGGTCGTACACCGGCTCGGAGCCCGAGCGCTTCAGCTCCTCCCAGAGATGGAGGATGCCGCCCAGATCGTCGTTGTGGAACTCGCGCAGTCGCCAGCCGGTCATCGGGACTCCCTCGTCTCGGATGCCGCCACGATACCGGCGCGGTGCGCCATCACCCAGACGGGTGCGTAATACGAGACGCTCCCAGCCCTCGCCAACCCCCGCCGCCTAGACTTGTCCCATGGCTCAACGGAACACCTGGCAGCGCGAACGCGTGCGCGAAGCGCTCGCCGACGCGCGTGGTTTCGTGAGCGCGCAGAACCTGCACGCCGCGCTGCGTGACGACAACACCGGGATCGGACTCGCGACCGTGTACCGCGCGCTCGCCGGACTCGCCGCATCCGGCGACGCCGACTCGCTGCAGAGTCCGGAGGGCGAGGCGCTCTATCGCGCCTGCACCACCCAGGCCCACCACCACCACCTCATCTGCCGTTCCTGCGGTCTGACGGTCGAGATCGAGGCGAAGGACGTCGAGCAGTGGGCGCACCGCACCGCCGCTCTCCACGGGTTCACCGAAGCCGCGCACGTGGTCGACATCTTCGGACTGTGCACGCCCTGCACGAACAAGCGCGACGCCGAACGGGCAGCGAACGCGTGAGCCCCTCGGCAGGCACGGCGACCCGCCCGGGGCATACGCACGCGCACCGCCCGACACGCTCGCCGCGTTCCGCGTGGGTCGGCCTCGGCCTCGGCGTCGCGATCATCGCGGCGCTCTTCCTCGTCGACCGATTCCTGCCGTCCCTCTTCCCCGCGTCGCTGCCGACCCGCGCGCAGGACGGGCTCACGCTCGCCCTCAGCGTGCTCATCGAGGCTCTGCCGTTCGTGGTCCTCGGCGTTCTGCTCTCGATCGTGGTGCAGGTCTGGCTCCCGGCCGACGTCATCCACCGGTGGCTGCCGAAGCGCGCCTGGGCACGTCGTGCGGTGCTGTCGCTGCTCGGGATGCTGATCCCGGTCTGCGAGTGCGGCAACGTGCCGTTCGCGCGCGGCCTCATGATGCGCGGGCTCGCTCCGGCCGAGGCGCTGACGTTCCTCATCGCCGCGCCGATCGTCAATCCGATCGTGATCCTCACCACCCATGCGGCATTCGGGTGGGACGGCGGCATCCTCATCGCCCGCCTCGTCGGCGGGTACCTGATCGCCAACCTCATCGGCTGGATCTATAGCCGGCATCCGTCGCCCGACTCCCTGCTGACGCAGCGCTTCGTCGACACGTGCGACCGTGTCACGCACGAGCCGGGCACGCCGGTGCGCCGCAGCCTCACGCAGTTCCTCGTCGAGCTGCGTGCCGTCATGCCCGCGCTCGTGATCGGATCCGCGCTCGCCGGAGCCGTGCAGGTGCTCATCCCGCGTGACATGCTCCTCGCGATCGGATCGAATCCGGTGCTCTCGATCGTCGCCATGATGGTGCTCGCGATGACCGTCGCCATCTGCTCGAACGTCGACGCGTTCTTCGCCCTGTCCTTCGCGTCGACGTTCTCGTCCGGCGCGCTGGTCGCGTTCCTGCTGGTCGGGCCGCTCGTCGACATCAAGATGCTCGCGCTCATGCGCACCACGTTCACCGGACGCACACTGGCCGGCATCGTCGGCGTCGTGGTGGCGGCGGCCTTCGCGATCGGGATCGGGGTGAACGTCCTTGTCTGAGCAGACGACATCGCGAGCGCGGGCCCTCGGCACGCGCTGGCTCGGCGTCGGCCTTGCCGCGGTCATCGCCGTCGTCACGCTCGGTCTCGGCATCACCGGACGGCTGACCCTCTACATCAGCCCCGAATCGGTGTGGTTCGCGTGCGCCGCGGCCGTCGTGACCCTGGCCGGAGCGATCTGGTCGTTCGCGCTTCCCCTCGGCGAGGAGGGCGACCACGATCACGGGCACGGCCACGATCACGGGCACGGAGCGGATGCCGCAGACGACGCGCATGACGCGCCGCGACCGGCGGCCTCGCCCCGGCGAACCCTCGCCGCCGTCGGCGCGGTCACCGGCGGAGTCGTCGCCACGGGCGTGGTCGCCGCCGCCCTCGTGCTGCCGCCGGCGTCGCTGTCGGTGGAACTGGCGATGTCGCGCGCGGGGGAGCAGACCGCACTCTTCGCCGGGGCCGACACCGTCGCTCTCGGCGTCGCGGACACCACGACCTTCGGCATCGGCGACTGGGCGAGCGTCTTCGCCACCGCGACGAACACGACCGCGTACGACGGGGCCGCGGTCACCCTCACCGGCTTCGTCACGCCCGGTGCTTCGGGCGACGACGGCGTGAACCTCACCCGTCTGGTCATCACGCACTGCGTGATCGACGCGCAGACCGCCACCCTGCCGGTCTCGGTCGATCCCGACGAGTACCCCACCGGCCAGTGGGTCGAGATCACCGGAACCGTCAGAGCGGATGCCGACGGCGACCTCCACATCGAGCCGACCGACGTCGTCGCGATCGATGAGCCGGGGGATCCGTATGAGTACTGAGGACGAGCGGCCGGAGATCCCCGCCGTCCCGCGCACGCGCGCGGAGATGCGCGCCGCCCGTGAGGCCGCAGAGGCCGCGGAGGCGGAGCGGATCACTCGCGCGGCCGCGCCCGCGGAGCAGACCGAACGGAGCGCCGAACAGCCGGATGCCGGCGCGGACGAGGCGGCTGTTCGAGAAGCGGCTGCCCGGGAGGCGGCTGCCCGTGAGGCTGTTCGCCTGGCCGGTGAGCGCGAGATCGCCGAGCAGGAAGCCGCTGCCCGGAAGATGGCCGCCTTCGAAGCCGCGGCTCGGGAGGATGTCGAGGCGACTGCTCAGGAGGATGTCGAGGCGGCTGTCGCGGCCGACCTCGGTGAAGGGCTCGAGAGGGACGCGGTTTCCGCGGTTCCCGTCGCCCCCGAGTCGGTGCTGGCCGGGCTGACGCCGGTCGCCCCGGACGCTGCCCCACGACCCGTCCCGGGGACCGACACCGCGACATCGGTCCCTCGCGGGCCGGTGCGGAACCCGCGCCGCTTCCTCATCGCCCTCGGCGCCGTCCTCGGCGTGCTGGTGCTGGTCGGAACCGGCCTCGGCATCGTCAGCCTCCTGCAGGGACCGCGCATCTCCGAGGTGCAGGTCGATCCGGCGCAGGCGATCGAGTCCTCGGGCAGCCGAGTCATCATCACCGCGAACCAGGCGCTCGCCGACATCGACCCCGAACAGGTCACGGTCGAGCCCGCGGTGCCGTTCACGGTCGACGCGTCCGGCCGCGGAGTCGGCATCCGCTTCACCGTGCCGCTCGACGAGTCGACGAAGTACACGGTGCGCGTCGCCGATGTCGCGGGAAGGGGCGGCGGGCCGTCGACCGACCTCCGCACGACGTTCACGACCCCGGCCTCGAACATCTTCCTGCTCCGGCGAGACGCCTCCGGCGATGACACCATCTTCCGCACCGACCTCAGCGGCGAGAACGCCGTGCCCGTGTTCTCGCACGAGGAGATCAACGACTTCCGGGCGACGTCGACCCAGCTGGTCGTCTCCGTCGCGGAAGACGACGGCTCCCGGCTGCTCGTGATGGACCGCGACGGCACGGACGAGCGCGAGCTGAAACTCCCCGGCGTGGGATTCGTCGGGGCGATCCAGGTCTCCGAGCGCGGCGGGCTCGTCGGCTACAGCTACTCGGACCGCGAGCTCAGCGACACCGAGGGCCGTGCCAGCGTGCTCGTCACCCAGTCGCTGAGCGGGGACGACGATCCGCAGATCATCGAGGTCGGCGACGCCGAGGCGAGCGTCTTCGTCTGGCAGTTCGTCCCCGACAGCGCCGCCGTGCTGTTCATCGACTTCGACGGTGCGCTGTCGCTCGTCGACCGTTCGACCGATGCGGGAGTGCAGTCGCTGGGACTCGCATCCACGATCCAGGGGATCTCCCGCGGAACGTACACCGCGATCGTGGAGCGCGTCGACGGCTCCGTGGTGGAGATCAACCTCGCCGACGGGTCGGAGGCGCCGCTCGCGGCATCCGATCCCGACTACGGCACGGCGACGTCGATCACCCCCTTCCCCGGCGGCACTCTCCGCCATGTCGTGCAGCGCGACGCGAACGGCATCCCGGTGGGGCAGGCGGTCATCCGCGTGGACGAGGACGGAACGGCGACGCCGCTGGTCGAGGTCGGCTCGTCCGACCGGATCCTCCAGGCCTGCGCATCGCCGAGCGGACAGTACGCCGCGGTGGCCCTCGCCGCCGACATGGCGAACAACCCGTACGACGGGATGCTCCTGCCGCTGCCCGAGAACGTCGAGACGCACCTCATCGACATGGATTCCGGCAAGGAGCTCGTCGCTCTCACGGGCTTCGACGCCTCCTGGTGCCAGACGGCTCCGCGGTTCTGAGATGGGCTCGCGGCTCTGAGATGACCGACCACGATGCGCGGCGTCGCGCCACGCGCGCGGAGCTGAGCGGCTCGGCGGTCGATGTCGCGCCTCGTCTGCTCGACGCGGAGCTGCGCACGGTGCTCACGGCACCCGGTGCCGACCCCGTCGAGGTGCGTCTGCGCATCACCGAGGTCGAGGCCTATCACGGGCAGGGCACGGGCGACTTCGCGGACCCGGGATCCCATGCCCGGATGGGGCGGACGGCGCGCAACGCCACGATGTGGGGCGAACCCGGGCATCTGTACGTGTACCTGAGCCACGGCATCCATTCCTGCGTCAACGTCGTCGCCGGTCCCGAGGGGCAGGGCGACGGGGTGCTGCTCCGCGCCGGCGAGGTCGTCTTCGGGACGGATGCCGCAGCCCGGCGCCGTGGCGCGACACTGCCGCTCGGACGCACGGCGCTGCGCGATCTCGCGAGAGGACCCGGTCGGCTCGGGCAGGCCGTGGGCCTTCAGCATCCGCTGCATGACGGGATCGACGCGATCACCGGCGAGGAACAGCACGGCGCGCGGGCGGAGCTGTGGCTCGCGGAGCGCCGCACCGACATCGCCACCGGCCCTCGTGTCGGCGTGGCCGGCGTCGCCGGAACGGACGCCTTCCCGTGGCGGTTCTGGCTCGACGGGGATCCGACGGTGTCGCCGTTCCGCTGGGGACGCGGGGCGCAGGCGGCCTCTTCCGGCGTGCTAGACTGACTCTTTGTCTGCGCACACTCCTGTGCGCAGTTCGCGTGCCGGTTGGGTTTTCTCGGTTCCTGAGCTTGTCGAAGGAGTCGAAGGGCCCGCGGCGTGCAGACAAGGGATCTTGGGTGGAGCCGTCCGGCCCCACGGTAGAGAAGGAGTCACCATCATGGCAGCAGTGTGCCAGGTGACCGGAGCTGTTCCCGGTTTCGGTCACAACGTCTCGCACTCGCACCGCCGGACGAAGCGCCGCTTCGACCCGAACGTGCAGAAGAAGACCTATTTCGTGCCGTCGCTCGGCCGTAAGATCACGCTCAACGTGTCCGCCAAGGGCATCAAGGTGATCGACGTCCGCGGCATCGAGAACGTGGTCAAGGACCTCCAGGCGAAGGGTGTGAAGCTCTAATGGCCAAGAAGGCTCAGGACGTCCGTCCGATCATCAAGCTGCGTTCGACGGCGGGTACGGGTTACACGTACGTGACCAAGAAGAACCGCCGCAACACCCCCGACCGCCTCGTGCTGAAGAAGTACGACCCGGTCGTCCGCAAGCACGTCGAATTCCGAGAGGAGCGTTGATCAATGGCTAAGAAGAGCAAGATCGCTCGCAACGAGCAGCGCAAGGTCATCGTGGAGCGTTACGCCGAGCGTCGCGCCGAGCTGAAGAAGACCCTGGTCGACCCGAACGCCACCGACGAGGCCCGCGAGGCCGCACGCGTCGGCCTGCAGAAGCTGCCGCGCAACGCGTCGCCTGCTCGCGTGCGTTCGCGCGACGTCATCGACGGCCGCCCCCGCGGTGTCCTCACGAAGTTCGGCATCTCGCGTGTCCGCTTCCGTGACATGGCACACCGTGGCGAGCTGCCCGGCGTGACCAAGTCGAGCTGGTAAGCACCCGCTGAAAAGGGGCGAGGATCTTCGGATCCTCGCCCCTTTTCGCGTTTCCTGGGTCAGGCACCTGCGGCATCCGCATCCGCATCGGCATCCGCATCCGCATCCCGCGCGCAGCGGCGCGGTGTCGGGCTGACTTCGCAACCTCGGGCTGAAGATCGAGGCGGCAGGTTCCGCCTGACGCGGTGTCTTCCTCCCGACGGTGAGCCTCCGACTTCTCGTCCACAGTGGGCGCTGTCACTCAGCTCTGCACATGCTCCGCGGAGCGACGGGCGAAGCTCCGCAGGAAATGCGCACGCCGGGCAATATCGGCACCCATGGATCCGGTATCTGCGCTGCGAGCGCGCGATGGGGTAGCGAGAGTCAGAACGCTTCGGCGAGTCGGCGTCAGCGATCACGATCTGCGTCGAGCGCGAGAACGAGGGGTGATCTTCTCGGTGTGCCGGGGCTGGGTCGCGTTGCGCGGAGCCGATGGGATGCTGGTGGCCGCGGCACGACGGGGGGTCGTGCTCAGCTGCGTGACGCTCGCCGCTCGCAAGGGGCTGTGGGTGCTCGACGATTCGCGGCCCCATCTCGCGGCGCCACCGCGGTCAGGCCACGCGTCGGCTGCGCGCGGAGTCATCCATTGGAACACGCCGACCTTCCCTCGCGATCCGGATTCCTGCGAGGACTCGCTCGAGAACGCGTTGGTGATCCTTGCCCGGTGCCAACCGTACGAGAGCGCCTTGGCGACATGGGAGTCGGCCTTCAGGCAGAGGCTGGTCGATCCAGCGGAGCTCGAGCGAGCCCCGTTGCCGCCCATCGCCCGTCGGCTGGTCGAGGAAGCGCGACCGTTCGCCGACTCGGGCACCGAGACGATCTTCCTCACGCGGCTCGCCTGGCTCGACCTGGCGATCACCCCGCAGGTGTGGATTCTGGGACACCGGGTGGACTTCCTGATCGGCGAGCGCCTCATAGTCCAGGTCGACGGAGGTCATCACGTCGGCGCGCAGCGCTCCAGTGACATCGCGCACGATGCTCTGTTGACGCTGCATGGTTATCACGTGATCCGCATCGGCTACGACCAGCTCATGAATCAATGGCTGTGGGTGCAGCGGACCATCCTCGCCGCCATCGGGCAGCGGCTTCATCGTGCAGCCTGATGCGTTCGCGAGCCTCACATCGAGTCGGGCGGAGATCTCGCCGATGGGCGGAGGATGCATTCGCAAACCTCCGCCCATCGATGAGATCTCCGCCCGACAAGGTGCGGGAAGCGCGCGGCGCGCAGCGCCCGGGCATCAGGCGACGGATGCCGTCGCGTGCGCCTCGGCCCAGGCGAGGGCCTCGTCGGCGATCTGCTCCCAGCCGTCCTGGCTGACGAGCCGGTGCGTGCGGCCGGAGTACTCCTTGCGCTCGACGATCGCGGGGCTGCCGGTGGAGAGGTACTTCTTCTCGATCGCCCGCACGATGGCCGGCGGCACGACGTGGTCGATCTCGCCCGCGATCAGAAGCAGCGGGGCGCGGTCGGCGCGGCTGTAGTCGACGTGGGTCACGCCGCCCTTCTCGTTGAGCACCGAGGTGACGCCCTCGAAGAAGACGCGGTTGTACGAGTTCACCGCGTACTCCTCCCACAGGGCGTCGGATGCCGCGCGGGGCAGGTCGTTGCCGAACGTGAAGTGGAAGTGGCGCTTCGACAGCGGCTTCGCGCCGTTGCGTCCGAAGGGGTTCGAGAGGATCGGCGTGCCGGTCCACAGAGTGGAGAGGGGGAGCGCCGTGACGCCGGCCGTCTGCCCCGGTGCGACGCCGACGTACGCGACGCCGAGTCCGCGATCGGCGAGCATCTGGGTGATCACTCCGCCGAACGAGTGGCCCATGATGATCGGCTTGGCCGGGAGGGCGCGGATGATGCGCTCGTAGTGGTCGGCGATCTGCTTCAGGCCGATGCCCTTGAGAGCTGCCGGGTTGCGACGGATGTCCTCGACCGTGCGGTCGTCGATGCCGGGCCACCCGGGAACGATGACCTCGTGGCCCTTCGCGCGGAAGCGCTCTGCCCAGGTGTCCCAGCTCTTCGGCGTCATCCACAGTCCGTGGATCAGGACGATCGGGGTCTTGTCGGTGCTGTTCATGATTTCTTCTCCTGTCTGCGGCCCCGCCCTCTGCGGTGGCTGTACAGTGATAGTAGACCGACCGTTCTATCTACCGCAACCCCTTCGACAAACTTCTTTTCCGCGATCGGATTCGAGGGGCGGATGCGGGGGATCGGATGCGACGATGAGAGGAGAGAGATCATGAACACCACCACGAAGCGCCCCAGTCCCGCCCGCGCCCGATTGATCGACGCCGCCACCCGCCTCTTCTACGAGGAGGGCATCCATGCGGTGGGTGTCGATCGCGTGATCGAGGAGGCCGCGGTGACGCGCGCCACCCTCTACAAGCAGTTCGGCGGCAAGGAGAATCTCGTGCTCGCGTACCTCGCGGGCGAGGACGAGGCGCTCCGAAGCATGTTCGCGGATGCCGGAGCCGCCGTCGCCGATCCCGATGACCTGCTGACCGCCGTGATCGACGGCATCGCCGCCGACATCAGCCACCGCCACACGCGCGGATGCCCGTTCATCAACGCGGCAGCCGAGTACCCCGATGCCGCGGGCGCCGTGCGCCGGCTCATCGGCGAGCATCGGGAGTGGTTCCGGGCGACCCTCCAGGCCGTGGCCGAGGGGGCGGGTCTCACGCGTCCGGCCGACGTCGCCGCATCGCTCGTCCTGCTGCGGGATGCCGCCCTCGTCGGCGGCTATCTCGACGGCGACGACCGCGTGACGCCGGCGTTCGAGCGCACCGCGCGGTCGGTGATCGACGCGCACCGGCGGGCGTGAACGGCCTGAAACGTGTGACTGGAGTGACCAAAGTGGTGCGACACGCCCAGTAATTGCCCAAAACCCGCGAAATGACGCGGAAATGTGGGCGGTCGTTGATACATTCGAGGCGGTCGCAAGACCAGGAGCATCCGCTCCGAACCCACAACGATGCGACGGGATCTCGTCGCTGGAGGAGTGACATGGCTGACAAGTCCATCACCAAGACCGAGCTCGTCGCGAGCATCGCAAGCGCCACGGGCCAGAGCCAGGCCACCGTCTCCGGTGTCCTCGACTCGCTGTTCGCCACGGTCTCCGACGCCGTTGCCAAGGGCAGCAAGGTCTCGATCCCGGGCTGGATCTCGTTCGAGCAGGTCGACACGGCCGCACGCACGGGCCGCAACCCGCAGACCGGCGCCGAGATCAAGATCCCGGCCGGCAAGCGCGTCAAGGTGACCGCTGGCTCCAAGCTCAAGGCTGCCGTCAAGTAATTCGACGCACCTTCACGAAGGCCGCCGCCCCACTCGGGTGGCGGCCTTCTGCGTCTGCCGACGGCGGTCAGCCAGGACGGATGCCGCGGCTTAGGCTGGAGGGGTGACTTCCGGCACCGAGACGACCACCCGGTCCTCGGCGTATCGACTCGCCGGGATCGCGATCCTCCTCGTCGCAGCCGTCATCGCCACGGTGATCGCCCTCGCGCTCGGCGGCGGAGCGAAACCTCCGCTGCTGCAGGACCCCGGGCCCTTCGTGCTCTGGGGCACGCCGATCGCGAAGCTCGTGATGAACATCGCCGGTGCCGCGATGCTCGGGTCGCTGGTGCTCGCGCTCTTCGCGCTGCGGGCGGGGGAGCGGGCCTTCGACGCCGCGCTGAACATCGCCTCGGTCGGCGCCGCGGTCTTCACTGTCGCATCGGGGCTGGCCGGATTCCTCGCGTTCATGGCGGCGTTCAACCCCAAGCTCAGCATCGAACGCGAGTTCGGCGCGCAGCTCGGCCGGTTCCTTCTCGACCTGCCGCTCGGGCAGTCATGGCTGATCACCACGATCTTCGGCGCGGTCATCACGGTGCTCGCGTTCGCCTGGCGCACCTGGACGCCGACGCTCATCACGGCGCTCCTCGCCGCGGCATCCTTCCTGCCGCTCGCGACGCAGGGCCACGCGGGAGATCTCGCCGGCCACAACGTCGCGGTGAACTCGATCCTGCTGCACATGATCGCGGCGGCGGTCTGGCTCGGCGGGCTGCTGCTGCTCGTGCTGCTGCGCGGCCGCACCGACGTCGACACCCCACGGCTGGTGGCGCGGTACTCCTCGCTCGCGATCGCCGCGTTCGCCGTCGTCGCCGTGTCGGGTGTCACCCGCTCGATCGTCGCCGTCGGCAGCTGGGACGCCCTGTGGGCCACTCCCTACGGGGCGATCGTGCTCGCGAAGGTCGCGTTGCTCGTCGGCATGGGGCTGCTCGGCGCCTGGTATCGCACGCGCCTCATCCCGAAGCTCGAGGGGGAGCGCGCCACGCGCTGGTTCTGGATGCTGGTGCTCGGCGAGGTCGCGCTGATGGGGCTGGCCTCCGGTGCCGCAGCCGCGCTCGCGCGCACGCCGCCGCCGACCGGGGAGACCGCCGCGTTCGCCCAGACGCCGGCCGAGATCCTGACAGGCGCCAAGCTCCCGCCGGAGCTCACCCTCGAGCGCTGGTTCACCGCGTGGAACATCGACGTGCTCTGGCTGGTCGCCGCAGGATTCGGCCTGTTCCTCTACCTCGCGGGTGTGATCCGCCTGCACCGCCGCGGCGATCGCTGGCCGATCTACCGGACCGTGTTCTGGGTGCTCGGCATGCTGATGCTCGTCTGGGTCACGGGCGGACCGATCAACGCCTACCAGGAGTACCTCTTCAGCGTGCACATGCTCGGGCACATGATGCTGTCGATGGCGATCCCCCTGCTGCTCGTCTCCGGCGCCCCGATCACGCTGGCGCTGCGTGCCGTCCGCAAGCGCGACGACGGCACCCGCGGCGGCCGCGAGTGGATCATGTGGGCCGTGCATTCGCCCTTCGCCCGGGTGGTCACCCATCCGTTCGTCGCGGCGGCGATCTTCATCCTGTCGCTGTGGGCGTTCTACTTCACCGACCTCGTGCGCTGGTCGATGTACGAGCATCTCGGACACGAGTGGATGGTCATCCACTTCCTCCTGTCCGGCTACCTCTTCGTGATGAGCCTGATCGGCGCCGATCCCGTGCCGTACCGGCTGCCGTACCCCGGACGCCTCATCACGCTCATCGCCGTCATGGCCATGCACGCGTTCTTCGGCATCGCGATCATGATGCAGGAGGGGCTCATGGTCGCGGACTGGTTCGGTTCGATGGGCCGCGACTGGGGGGTCGACCCGCTGGCCGATCAGTACGTCGGCGGCGGCATCGCCTGGTCCATCGGCGAGATCCCCACGCTGATCCTCGCCATCACGGTCGCGATCCAGTGGAGCCGCAGCGACACGAAGCTGCAGCGCCGGAACGATCGGCATGCCGACCGCACCGGCGACGCCGAGCTCGAGGAGTACAACGCCAAGCTCGCCGCCCTCGCCGAGCGCGACCTGCGGGACGCGCAGCGAGAGCGCCGCTAGGCCCGCTCAGTCGGCGATGGGTTCGCCCGGGGAGCCGACCCGGATCGACGCGGACCCGTCCGGCAGGATCGTGATCGTGCCGTTGACCTGGAAGGGCACGTCCTCGGACACCGGCTCGATCGAGCCGTCGAACAGCGACTGGATCTCGACCTCGACGTGAGCCACGGCATCCGTCGTCGGGATCTGCCAGTTGCCGCCGTCCGGTGCGACCGTGACCTGCGGCTGGGCGCTGATCGACCACTGCGGCGGGGAGGCGATGCGGTCGCGGACCTCCAGGCCGAACGGGCACGCGGCCGGCATCAGCACCTGCTGCGTCGTGCACTGTGTCAGGAACTCCTCGACGCGCTGCTGCACGACGCCGACGAACTCCTCGGTCGGCGTCGTCTGCACGTCGAGCGGCGTGATCGCCAGAGGCGTGTCGGCCAGCACCCCGGTGCCGGAGGCCTGCGCGATGGGGGTGTCGACCGTGACCGAGTACAGGCCGGGCGTGAAGACCAGGAGGGGCAGCGGGTCGATCGCGGTCGCTTCCGCTCCGGCGGCCGACACCTGACGGCGATCGACCTCGAAGCCGTTCACCGCGAAGCGGTCGGCTCCCAGGACCGTGAGGTCCACGACAGCCAGCGGGCTGGTGGTGAAGCGCCAGTCGGGGGTGACTCCTGCCCAGCCGTCCTGCTCGACGAGGAACGTGGTGGTGCCCGCATGGCCGCCGGCCTTGTAGCTGACGGTCACGGCCGTCTTGCCGTCGGCGGGCTCCTCCGACTCGATCTCGACATCGGTCAGCGGTGCGAGCGCGGCATGACGGAGCATCGCCTCGGATGCCGCGGCGTCGATGCCCGCCGCATCGAGCGTCTCGCGGTCGACGGCGACGCCGGGGATGCGCAGGGCGTCCGCGGCGCGACCGGCGGCGAGGAGGTCGAGGTAGCGGGTCACGAACGCCGAGGGGCCGTAGAACTGCTGGTAGAGCGTCGCGCCGCCGGCGCCGAGGGCGGCGAGGAGAAGCACGCCGACGAGCGCGAGCATCGTCAGATCGGCACCGAGACGGGCGCGCCGGGGCACCGCGGTGTCGACCTGCTGCATGGCGTCAGTCTAGAAGGGCGTCCTGGGACGACGCCGAGCGTCGGCGACTCCGGGCGGATGCCGGGACGTAGCATGGGTGGGCGCCCCGTGTCCGTCCGCTGCCCCTGTGAGAACCGTGTCCCTTCCCGCCCTGTCCGAGGAGCAGCAAGAGCTGTTCCGGCTCATCGAGGACACCGGCGAGCACGTCTTCATCACCGGCCGCGCCGGCACCGGGAAGTCGACGCTCCTGCAGCACTTCGCCTGGAACACGAAGAAGCAGATCGCGATCTGCGCCCCGACCGGCGTCGCCGCGCTGAACGTGGAGGGGCAGACGATCCACTCCCTCTTCCGCCTGCCGATCGGGCTCATCGGCGACGCCGACATCGACCAGAACGATGCCACGCGCCGCATCCTCAACGCCATCGAGACCCTGGTGATCGATGAGATCTCGATGGTCAACGCCGATCTGATGGATGCGATCGACCGTTCGCTGCGTCAGGCTCGGGGTCGGCGCGGTGAGCCCTTCGGCGGCGTGCAGGTGGTGATGTTCGGCGACCCGTACCAGCTGGCTCCGGTGCCGCCCCGCGGTGACGAGGCCCGCTACGTGCAGGATCACTACCGTTCGTTCTGGTTCTTCGACGCGAAGGTCTGGGCGGGGCCGTGGACCGCTTCGGGCACGCGGGCCGAGGCGCACGGCTACGGTTCGTCGGACCAGGCCGGCCTGTTCGAGGTCGACACCAGAGCCGAGCTGCACGTGCGCGAGCTGGTGCAGATCCATCGGCAGTCCGATGACGGATTCAAGGCGATGCTCAACGCGGTGCGGTACGGGCGGGTGACGGCCGAGATCGCCGGAGTGCTCAACGCCCAGGGGGCCCGCACACCGCCGGATCCCGAGCCCGGCGAGGTGCCGATGATCACGCTCGCGACCCGCAACGACATCGTGAACAAGATCAACAGTCAGCACCTGAACGCCCTGCCCGGGAAGGAGCAGACGGCGCGGGCCGAGGTCAGCGGCGACTTCGGCCGGGGCGAGGCCTCGCTGCCGGCGGAGTCGGAGCTGAAGCTCAAGGTCGGCGCGCAGGTGATGTTCCTCCGCAACGACACGGCGATGTCCGGCGAGCCCCCGCGGTGGGTGAACGGCACGATCGGCACGGTGATCCGCATCCTCGGCGGTGCCGTGCGCGTCGACATCGACGGCGAGGAGGTCGACGTCGAGCCCGCGGTCTGGGAGCGATTCCGCTACGCGTACGACCAGAGCACCAAGAAGCTCTCCCGTGACGTGGTGGCCGAGTTCACGCAGTTCCCGCTGCGCCTCGCGTGGGCCGTCACGATCCACAAGTCGCAGGGGAAGACCTACGAGCGCGCGATCATCGACCTGGGTTCTGGAGCGTTCGCTCCCGGCCAGACCTATGTCGCGCTCAGTCGTCTGACGTCGCTGGACGGCCTGTACCTTTCGCGGGCGCTGCGCCCCACCGACATCCGGGTCGACGAGGACGTGCGGCGGTTCATGCGCGAGGCATGGCTCGCGAAGTCGACGCCGGAGCTGCCGACGAGCTGACGCGGCGTTTCGTCTCGCCGCGCTCGCTCAACGACCGTGGATGGTCAGGCGGCGACGCGCGCGCGGTCGAGGTCTTCGAACAGCTCGGTGTTGAAGCGGTAGGCGAGCAGGACCTCGTCGATCACGCGCTCCCGCTCGGCGTCATCCCAGGGGGCGGCATCGAGCTGCTCGCGGTAGACGTCCTTGAAGGCCGCCGGGTCGGCGATGTCGTCGAACAGGTAGAAGCCGATGCCGTTCGTCTCGAACCCGAAGCGCCGCGCCATCACGCGGCCGATGAAGATGCCGCCGGAGAGATCGCCGAGGTAGCGCGTGTAGTGGTGGGCGACGAATCCGCCGGCCCAGGTCGCGCCGACCTGACGGATGCGCTCGACGTAGCGCTCGGTGGTGGGAAGCGGCGTGATGCGCTCGCGCCAGTCGGCCCCGAGCAGGAACTCGAGATCGGCCTCGAGCGCGGGCAGGCGGGTCAGCTTGTCGCTGAGGAAGACGGATGCCACGGGGTCCTGCCGCATCCGCTCGCCGGCGCCCTCGAGCGCCTCGTAGATGAAGTAGTGCTGCGAGACCAGCGAGATGTAGTCCTCGCGCGAGCCCTCGCCCTTCAGCAGGTCGGACATGAAGCCGGCGCCCTCGCTGCGGGAATGCGACCCGGAGGATCGTTCGCGCAGGGCGGCGGAGAAGGAGAGGATCTCGGACATGGGATCAGTGTAAGGCTTACCTAACCTCCTGCGGAAGTCAGATATGCGGCATCAGGCGTGCGGACGCGGCTCGAGCCCGAGGCGTGCGCACGCGGCGTCGTAGAGCGCGACGACCTCGCGGCGCACGGCGGGCCGGTCATCGATCGGGCCGCCCGGCCACGGCACGCGGAGCTCGGACACCGCGGCGTCACGGGTGATCTCCCACACCCCGCCGTCTCCGTCGAAGCCGACCATCACGGCATCCGTGATCGTCGCATCGGCCGGTTCGGCGAATGCGCGGGCGATGAGGAGATTGTCGTCGGTGTGGTCTCCGTTCATGTGTCGGAGGACGGCGGAGAGCACATCGGCATCGAAGGCATGGGGCACATTCACACCTTAGGACGCCCGCCGGAGGGGCCGCCGGTGCAGAATTTCAGCATCCGCGTTCTAGACTCGGGAGACACGTCTTCGGGGGTACTTTCCATGCAGCATCTCTCGTCGCGCCGGTGGCGCGCCGTCGCGGCCACTGCGGCCGTGCTCGGTCTTGTCCTCACCGGCTGTTCCTCCGGTGAGACCTTCACCTACACGCCACCCGCGCAGGTCGACGGCGCACTGCCCGACGACACGGTCGCCGCGATGCAGGAAGCGGTCGACAGCGCGATCGCGGCCTCGGGCGCCTCCGGCGCCATCGTCGGGGTGTGGGTGCCCTGGAGCGGCAGCTGGGTCACGGCGAGCGGCACGCAGGAGCGCAGCGGTGAGACGCCGCTCGATACCGAGATGTCCTTCCGCATCGCCGACGTGACGCGGCTGATGACCTGCGACGTGCTCTACGCCCTCGCCGACGAGGGGACGGTCAAGCTCGACGCGAAGGTCCCGAAGTATGTGTCGGGCGTCGCCGACATGCAGGACATCACCCTGCTCGACCTCTGCAACGGCACCAGCGGCGCCGGATCGTCCGAGGCCACCGTGAAGAACGCCTGGCTGAACACCCCCGACCGCGTCTGGGCTCCCCTGGAGCTCGCCGGGTTCGGGCTGGGGCGTCCGCGAGTCGCTGCGCACACCACCTACCGCGACTCGGACTCGGGCTACCTGCTGCTCGGCCTGGCGCTCGAACGCGCCTCGGGCATGACGGCATCCGAGCTGATCGCCGAGTACGTCACCGAGCCCCTCGGCCTCCCGAACACGTCGCTTCCCGGCCCCACCGCCGCTCCGCCGTCCGGGGGGCCGTCGATGAACGGGCACTTCATCAACGTCGTCGAAGGCGGATACGGCTGCGCCGCACCGGTCGACATCACCGAGCTCTCGTCGAGCTCGGGCTTCACCGACTCCGGTGTCGTCTCGACGATCACCGACCTCGGCCGCTACGCACAGGCGGAAGCGGCTCAGGTGCTCCGCACGAAGGACAAGCCGGCGCGCTTCGGTGCACCGCTCCCGGTCGCCGCGGACGCCCCGTCCTGGTACCAGGCGACGGGGGGCGCCTACCTCGTGGGATCGCTGGTCGGCCAGCACGGCTGGACCCCCGGCTACGCGACGGCGGCGTACTCCGACCCGGCGACCGGCTTCACGGTGGCGGTTGTGCTCAACGACTCCACGGCGGGCCCGCTCTTCGCGCAGTACCTCTCGTGGGAGCTCGCGGCGATCGCGTCCAAGGCGCCGGCGGCCTCCGGGGAGACCGCTCCGGAGTTCGGCCTGCCGTTCACGGCCGGTCAGTACCACCAGGCCATCATCGACGCCGCGCTCGTCTGCGTCGACCCGCCCGTGGAGTGATCTGCGGCGCATCCGGCAGAGCGAGCGAGGGGCGGCGACGATGGCGATCATCGACAACGCGATCTATGTGAACGGCGTCCGCACCGAGAATCCGCAGAGCCTCAGCGAGACGTTCGAGCGGATGCGCGAGCGCGGCGGGATGAGCTGGATCGGCCTGTACCGTCCCAGCGAGGAGGAGATCCGCGAGGTCGCCGACGAGTTCGGCATCCATGCCCTCGTGGTCGAGGACGCGCTCGCGGGCCATCAGCGCTCGAAGCTGGAGCGCTACGGTGACGTGCTGTTCATGGTGCTGCGACCGGCGCGCTATCTCGATGCCTCGGAGGAGGTCGAGTTCGGCGAGGTGCACGTGCTCGTCGGCCCTGATTTCGTGGTGACCATCCGGCACGCCGAGTCTCCCGATCTCGGGAGGGTGCGCAGGCGCCTGGAGAGCGATCCGACGCTGCTCGGCCACGGGCCCGAGGCGGTGCTCTACGCCATCCTCGACGAGGTCGTCGACGAGTACACGCCGGTGCTGGCGGGGCTCGAGAACGACATCGACGAGATCGAGAGCCAGCTGTTCGAGGAGGATGTCGACGCGACCCAGCGCATCTACGACCTCGGCAGGGAGGTCATCGACTTCCAGCGTGCGACGCAGCCGCTGTCGGGGATGCTGGAGGCGCTGCTGCGCGGATCCGACAAGTACCGGGTGAGCGAGGAGCTCCAGAAGTACCTGCGTGACGTCCTCGACCACACGCTGCGCGTCACGGATCGCGCGACCACGTTCCGCACGGTGCTGGACAACGCGCTCACGGTCGAGTCGACCATCGTCGCACGCCGGCAGAACGAGGAGATGCGGCGGATGACCGAGCTGAGCATCCGTCAGAACGACGAGGTCAAGAAGATCTCCGGATGGGCAGCGATCCTGTTCGCGCCGACGCTGGTCGGCACGATCTACGGCATGAACTTCGACCACATGCCCGAGCTGCACTGGGTGCTCGGCTATCCGATGGCGATCGGCCTGATGCTCGCCATGGGGATCGGGCTGTACGCGGCCTTCAAGCGCAAGGGGTGGCTCTAGCCGCGCAGGAGCATCGTCGTCTGCGCCAGCACACTGCGGAGTGCTCGCGCGGCGGCCTCGGCATCGGCCGCGTCGATGCCCGCCCAGATCGGCTCGGTCAGGGCTCTGATCTCGCGGCCGATCTCGTCGACCAGGTCCGCTCCGGCGACGCTGAGCGCGTCGTCGACGATCAGGCCGCGCCTCTCGAGGCCCGACAGGAGGTCGGCCGCGTCCGCGAACTGCGCTCTGTCCCTGATCGTCTCGGCAAGAGCGTCAGGTCCGTCGAACTGCGAGGTGAGGCGCAGGGCGACCCACTCGCGCTCGGAGAGCTGCCGGTCGACCAGCACCGTGCGCAGGAGGGCGTTCAGGGCCTTCTCCGTCTGTCCGATGAGCTGTGAGCCGAAAGGAAGCATGATTCCTCCTAATAGTTGGTGACGCCAACGATATCAGATCGTAGGTAGAACCAACGAGTAGGGTGGTGGCATGGGACGTCTCGACGGTCGGGCGACGTGGCAGGTGAGCCGCGCGCACCTTCGTGCACACTCCCTTCTGCAGGAGCTGTTCGCCGATGCGGGAGCGCGGGCGTATCACTACCGCCTGCTCGCAGCGCTCGAAGAGGCAGGCGCCGTGAGTCAAGCCGAGCTCGGGCGCGTGACCGGTCTCGATCGCAGCGATGTCTCGGTCGCGTTGAGTGCGCTGGGAGAGGGCGCGCTCATCGTGCGCGCCGCGCACCCCACCGACCGGCGCCGGAATCTCGTCTCCCTCACCGCGCGAGGGCGCGACGAGCTCGCGCGGCTCGACGCCGTCGTCGAACGGGCGCAGGCCCTGTTTATGGCGCCTCTGGCCGAGGAGGAGCGCGACGTGTTCCTCGACATGATCACCCGTCTCGGGCGTGGGCCCGGTACCGGGGTCTGAGCGCGAGGACTGGCGGGATCCCTCCCTTCGTTGACCGTTCCGCGTCTTGCCGGATGCAGCGGGCGGACCGAGGCTGAACGGATGACCGCATCCTCCGACACCGCCCTTCTCGTCATCGACGCCCAGGAGTCCTTCCGCCAGAGAGCCGACGATTGGGCGGCCACCGCGAACCCGGAGGTGCTCAACAACATCGCCCACCTCGTCGAGCACGCCAGGACCGTCGGCGACCCGGTCGTGTGGATCACCCACTCCGAACCAGGGACCGGGGGAGTCTTCGATCCCGCGTTCGGGTTCGTGCGCGTGATCTCGGAGCTCGGCCCGAGAGACGAGGAGGCAGCGGTCACGAAGACCACGATCAATGCCTTCACGTCGACCGATCTCCAGGAGCGGCTCGAGGGCACCGGCATCCGTCGGGTCGTGATCTGCGGCATCCGCACCGAGCAGTGCTGCGAGACGACGGCGCGCGTGGCCGCCGACCTCGGATTCGATGTCGAGTTCGTCACCGACGCGACGACGACCTCGGCCATCCCGAGCCGGGGTGCGCTCGCCGCGGTGTCGGGCGACGACATCATGCGCCGCACCGAGAGCATCCTCTCGGCCCGCGGATTCGCCACGATCACCGACACGAAGACGAGGATCGGAGCGAGCGCTGCCGCCTGAGCGGAGCGGCTCCGTTCGCGTCGCCCTGGGCCTCCGTGGGCCCCAGAGTCGTGGAACGTTCGCACATTCCGTTCGCGTCACTGTGGACGATCACCCCATAGTCGAGACTTCGCCGCCGCCCGCACACTGACAGCAGCGAGCCGGTGGCATGCACCGGACGCCGCGAGAGAAGCGGAGCATCCATGGAGTCCTTCGAGGTGGCCGTCGTGGGAATGGGGGCGATCGGCAGCGCGACCGCGTACCACCTGGCTCGCCGCGGCGCCAGGGTGGTCGCGCTGGAGCAGTACGAGCTCGGACACGTGCGCGGCGCTTCGCACGACACCTCGCGGATCGTCCGCACGTCGTACGGCTCATCGGCCTACGTGCGTCTCGCCCAGTCCGCCTACCGCGATTGGGCGGACCTCGAACAGGAGTCGGGCGAGCGTCTGCTGACCATCACGGGCGGGGTGATCCTGATCCCGACCGACGGACCGTACTCGGCCGCCGACTTCACCGTCGCGCTCACCGAGTGCGGTGTCGAGCATGAGCTGCTGTCACCGGCAGAGGTGCAGGCGCGCTGGCCGCAGTTCCGGGTGCCGGAGAACGTCGAGACCGTCTACACCGCCGATACCGGGATCGCCCATGCGTCGCGGACGGTCGCGACGCTGCAGATGCGCGCGCGGATGCTCGGCGCCGACATCCGCGACCGCACAGCAGTCCTCTCGCTCAGCCCCGATGCCGACGGTGTCGTCGTGCACACCGCGAGCGGCGACATCCGCGCCGGCAAGGTGGTCATCGCGGCCGACGCCTGGACGAACACTCTGCTCGAGCCCCTCGGCGCTGCGATCCCGCTCGACATCATGCAGGAGCAGGTCACCTACTTCCGCCCCGCCGAACCCGACGACTACGACCGGGCGCGCTTTCCCGTGTGGATCTGGGAGGACGACGAGTGCTACTACGGATTCCCGACCTTCGGCGAACCGAGCATCAAGGCCGCTCGTGACGTGTCGGAGAACCGCATGATCCCGGAACGACGGTCGTTCGCTCCCTCGCCAGATCTCACCGCGGAGCTGTCCGACTTCATGGACAGGCTGATCCCGGGAAAGGGTGAGGAGCTGCGCACGGTGACCTGCCAGTACGCCCTCACCACGGACCGCCGGTTCGTGCTCAGCTCCCTGCCGCAGCATCCCGACATCATCGTCGGTCTCGCCGCAGGGCATGGCTTCAAGTTCACGCCCACGCTCGGACGGGTGCTGGCGGAGCTGGCGCTGGACGGCGAGTCGACCGACGACCTGACGGAGTTCGGCGCCGCGGATGCCATGGTCGGCCAGCTTGCGGGAGGCGCCGACAGTCCGTTCCTCACAGAGAGGTGAGCTCTCGATGACCCGATACATCATCTCGCGTCTCTTCTCATCGCTGTTCGTCCTGTTCGTCCTGTCGATCCTGGTCTTCTCGATGGTCCGGATCATCCCCGGCGACCCGTTGGCCGCGTTCGCCGATCCGGCGAACCCCGACCCGGCGAAGCTCGACGCCCTGCGCACCCAGCTCGGTCTCGACCAGCCGTGGATCACGCAGTACTTCGTCTGGCTGCTCGGCGTCGTCCAGGGCGACTTCGGCCGTGCGATCACGATCCCGGGTGCCGTCTCCGACCTGATCGCCACGCGGCTGCCGCTGAGCATCGCGCTCGCCGTGATGGCGACGCTGATAGGCACGGCCCTCGGCATCCCCGCCGGTGTGCTCGCCGCGACGCGCTGGCGCCGACTGCCCGACACCGTGGTGCGCGGACTCTCCTTCGTGCTCCTCGCCACACCGCCGTTCGTCCTCGGCACGGTGCTGATCCTCGTCAACTCCCTGACCCTCCGCCTGCCCCTGGTCGGCTACGCCGGCGCGGCCGGCGATCCGCTGCGCGCCTTCGGGGTGCTGCTCCTCCCGTCGTTCCTGATCGGGATCGTGCTGGCGGCGATCATCGCGCGGTATACCCGGGGGACACTCCTCGACACTCTCGGGCAGGACTTCGTGCGCACGGCCAGGGCGAAGGGCGCCTCACCGGGGCGACTCGTCACCCGGCACGCGCTGCGCAACGCCCTGATCCCGGTGACCACCGTGATCGGCATCGAGCTCGCGGCCCTCGTCGGCGGCACCGTCGTCATCGAAGCGGTGTTCTCGCTCCCCGGCATGGGCTCGCTGCTGCTCACCGGCATCCGCTCCTCCGACTACCCGATCATCCAGGCGACCGTCCTCCTCATCGGCGTCGTGTACGTCGTGATCAACTTCGCCGTCGACCTGCTGTATCCGCTGATCGACCCCAGAGTGAGGGTGCACACGCGATGACCGTCACACGAGAACTCGCCCTCGCCAAGGTCGCGGGCAAGCGCCCGGCACGTCGCCGCTTCGGCCCGGCGTTCTGGGGCGGCGCCGGCATCCTCGGCGCCATCCTGATCCTCGCCGCCTGGATGAGCCTCTGGCCGCCGTACGACCCGTTCGCCGCGTCAGGTGCGCCTCTCGCCGCGCCTTCCGGCGAGCACATCCTCGGCACCGACAACCTCGGACGGGACACCTTCACCCGTCTCGCTCTCGCGGCCAGGACGAGCCTGCTCATCTCGGGTGCCGCTGCTCTGCTCGGGGCGGTGATCGGCACCTTCTTCGGACTCGTCGCCGGGTACGTCGGCGGTTGGGTCGATGCGGTCATCATGCGTGTGGTCGACGCCGTGCTCGCACTTCCGGCCATCCTCGTCGCCCTCGTCGTCGGCGTCGTGATCGGCAACGGCCCCTGGCCGCTGATCCTCGCGCTGGGGCTGGTGTTCGCGCCCGGATTCGCGCGCGTCATGCGGGCCCCCGTCATCGCGCTGCGGGAACGTGACTTCGTGCTCGCGGCGACGCTCAGCGGGGTGCGCTCTCATCGCGTGATCGCCGAGCACCTGCTGCCGAACGTGCTCACGCCGCTCTTCGTGCAGTTCGCGTCGGTCGCCTCGCAGGTGGTCCTGATCGAGGCCGCCCTCAGCTACCTCGGTCAGGGCGTGCAGGCGCCGGAGCCGTCGGCCGGCCGCATGATCAGCGAGTTCACCCGCTTCATGCAGGTGCAGCCGCTGCTCATCATCCTTCCCTCCATCGTGATCATCCTGCTCTCGGCCGCCTGGAACCTCCTCGCCGACGGGATGCAGGACTACCTCGCACCGCGCCGCGAGCCGGCGTTCTCGCTCGGCGGCCGCTCGACGCGCCGCTCCAAGCCCGTGGCATCCGACAGCCCCCTTCCTTCCGTGCACGACACCCGACCCCAGAAACAGCAGTCCCGAACCGAGAAGAGGCCCTCATGAACAGACGACACTGGGCAGGGACGGCGGCAGCACTCGCCGTCGTGACCCTGACGATCGCCGGATGCACGTCCGGTGGTGGCGGTACCGGAACCGGTGAGCCTGCGGGCGACCCGGTCGCGGGCGGCACCCTCACCTGGGGCGTCCCCGCAGAACCCTCGGCCGGTGGCATCGACCCGATGGTCGCCTCGGCCATCGCCGCCGAGGTGATCGACTCGATGGCATACGACACGCTCCTCACCCGCGACGACGACAACAAGATCGAGCCGGCCCTCGCGACCGAGTACGAGCAGGTCGACGAGCTCACCTGGGTGTTCCAGCTGCGCGACGACGTCACCTTCGCCGACGGCTCGCCGTTCGACGCCGGCGACGTGGTCTACTCCTTCGAGACGCGCAAGGACGGCGGCACGAACGCCACCTACCTCAGCCTCATGGAGAGCGTGGAGGCCACCGGCGACCACGAGGTGACCTTCCACTTCAGCGCACCGGACGGCACGTTCCTCGACGCGGTCTCGGCACGCCAGACCTTCCTCATCGTCAGCGAAGAGGGATACGGCAACGCCACGGAGGAGGAGCGTCAGACGACTACCTTCGGCACCGGCGCCTTCCAGGTGACCGAGTGGAACCAGGGCGTCTCGGTGACGATGGAGAAGAACGAGGACTACTGGGGCGACGAGCCCTACCTCGACGAGATCGTCTTCGAGCTCTATCCCGACGAGAACACGCTCCTGGCCGCCGTGCAGCAGGGGAGCGTCCAGGCCGCATCGTTCATCGACGGCAGCCTCGCCCAGCAGGCGGAATCCTCGGGCTTCACTCTCGGCGACGCGGCTTTCCGCCAGAACCTCGCCGTCTACGTGAACCCGGAATCGGGTCCGCTCTCCGACGTGAACGTGCGCCGCGCGTTCTCGCTCGCGCTCGACCGGCAGGCCATCGTCGACACCGCGCTGCTCGGGAATGCCGGTGTCTCGTTCGTCCCGCCCGCCGGAGACCCCGGTGCGACCGACGCGAAGACGCTGCCGTACCACGAGCGCGACGTCGAGGAGGCGAAGCGCCTGCTCGAAGAGGCCGGCCAGCCGAACCCCGAGATCACGTTGAGCTACATGGGCGACGTGGCCGCGGCCCACCATCCGGCATACGAGATGATGCAGCAGCAGCTCGCCGAGGCGGGTATCACGCTGAACCTCAAGTCGACGCCGCTCGCCGAGATCGCCCCGATCTTCACCACGGGTGAATCGTGGACCGACCTCGTCGCCATCCCGGGCAGCCCGCGTGCTTCGGCTGCGTACTACCTCGAGCCGGTCCTCCTCGAGGGCGGCTACTACAACCACTGGGACGGCAACCCCGACGCCGACAAGGCCCGGGAGCTGCTGGCCGCGGCGAAGTCCGCAGCAACTCCGGAGGAGTACAACGACCTCGTCGCGCAGCTCGCGACCGAGACCGCCGACAAGGCGCTCGAGTTCGTGCCCGCCGCAGTGCCGGTCTACTTCGAGGTCTGGGACAGCAGCAAGCTGCACGATTACGAGAACGACGCGTTCTACTCGCGCTCGGCTCTCGATCACGCCTGGCTCTCGCAGTGACACCGGGCCCGGGTGTCGTCGTGAGCGAACGCGGCGGCGCCCGGGCGTTCCCCTCCACTTCCGTACCAGAGAGAAAGCCGAGTCGCGCATGACCGACGACCTCGACGCCCTCCGCGTCGAAGACCTCAGCATCGCCTACGGCACCGCCCCGCCGTCGGTGTCCGGAGTCTCGTTGCGCGTACGCCGCGGCGAGATCGTCGGCGTGATCGGCGAATCGGGCAGCGGCAAGTCCAGCATCGCCCTGGCGATGATGGGCCTGCTGCCCGACTCGGCCCGCGTGACGGCCGCCCGCATGACGGTCGCCGGTGCCGACATGCAGGATGCGACCGAGCGCGACTGGGGAGAGGTGCGCGGCGTCAAGGCATCGATGGTCTTCCAGGAGCCCATGGCCGCGCTCAACCCCTGCATGCGCATCGGCGCCCAGATCGCCGAGGTGCTGCAGATCCACGGCAAGGCCGACAAGAGGCAGGCCAGGGCGCGGGCGCTCGAGATCCTGAAGCTGGTGCAGATGCCGGATGCCGAGAAGCGCCTCGGCTATTACCCGCATCAGCTCTCGGGCGGTCAGCGCCAGCGAGTCGTGATCGCCATCGCGGTCGCGGCTGGTCCCGATCTGCTGGTGGCCGATGAGCCGACGACCGCGCTCGACGTCACGGTGCAGGCGCAGATCCTCGACCTGATCAAGAGCCTCCGCGACGAGACGGGCATGGGCGTGCTGTTCATCAGCCATGACCTCGGCGTGATCGGCCAGCTCTGCGAACGGGTCGCCGTAATGTACCGCGGCCGGGTCGTCGAATCGGGCTCGGCGCGACGGGTGCTGGAGGACCCTCGGCATCCGTACACGCGGGCCCTCCTGGAGAGCATTCCGCGTCCGTCGGTGCCGGTCAGGTCGCCGCTCGCCGTGATCCCCGCACTCAACGACTTCGCCGAGGCGCCCGCCGAACTCGAGGAGGCATCATGAGCGACGACGTGCTCCGGGTGGGGAGCATCACCCAGCGATTCGGTCACGGCGAAAACGCCATGGTGGCGCTCGACGACGTGAGTCTGTCGGTTCCCCGTGGTGAGACCCTCGGCCTGGTCGGCGAATCCGGTTCGGGCAAGAGCACGCTCGCCCGCGCGATCCTGCTCATGCGCAAGCCCTCCGCGGGCACGATCGAATTCGACGGCGAGGACGTGACCGGTCTGCGCGGCCGGGCGCTGCGGACGCACCGCCGCCGGATCCAGATGGTGTTCCAGGATCCCAACGACTCGCTCGATCCGCGGTTCACGGTGGCACGCTCGATCGCGGAGCCTCTCGTGGCCGCCGGCGTCGGATCGAAGGAGCGTCGCCGTCGTCTCGCCGACGCTCTCGATCGCGTGGGCCTGCCGATGGACTCGGCCGAGCGCTACCCGCACGAGTTCTCCGGCGGGCAGCGCCAGCGCATCGCGATCGCCAGGGCGATGGCGGCCGAGCCGGAGTTCGTCGTGCTCGACGAGCCGACCTCGGCCCTCGACGTCTCGGTGCAGGCGCAGGTGCTGAACCTGCTCGTGCAGCTGCAGAAGGACACCGGCGTCACCTACCTGTTCATCACCCACAACCTCGCCGTCGTTCATCACCTCGCCCACCGTGTCGCGGTGATGCACCAGGGAAAGGTCGTCGAGGAGGGCACCGGGGAGCAGGTCATGAATGCGCCAGAGCATCCGTACACCCAGCGGCTGCTCGAATCGATGCCCGTGCTGTACCGCACCTGATCATGAGGATTCAGCGAGCGGGAGACAACGCCCACGACTGGGCGCTGTACGACGGCGAGGGCCGGATCGGCATCGAGTGGTACTTCAAGGAGACCTCGGCGCTGCCGATCTCGGTGATGCGCTACCACCTGAAGCCGGGCGCGGAGGAGGGGCAGCATCACCACCTCGAGGGCGATCCGGACAGCTGCTCGACGAACAGCTCCGACGAGCTGTACATCGTCACGCAGGGCGAGGTCGTGATCACCGCGGGCGCGGATCGTCGGGTGCTCCGCGCCGGCGACGCCTTCTACGCCCCCGAGGGTATGCAGCACGGAGTGCGCAACGAATCGGATGCCGTGGCCGAACTCGTGCTCGTGTTCGGCCCGCGTGGGAAGCATCCGTTCTCCCAGACCGGGATCGAGGCGTTCGACGCGGAGGCGGACAGGTAGCGTCGAGCGGCTTCTCCTGCGCTACGCGTGCGGAGCCGGGCGGAAGGATGCCACGGCCTCAGCCCTGCCCGCCCTGGAGTCGCTCGCGCAGCTCATCGAGTCGCACGGCGATGCCGAGGCGGAACATCCGCTCGTCGTCGCGCCAGTCCGCTCCCAGCACGTGGTCGAGACGGTCCAGCCGCTGGAGGATCGTGTTCGTGTGGAAGTTGAGGGCCCGCGCGGTCTTCGTGGGGCTGGCGTTGCTGCGCACGAACGCTCGGAGCGTGCCCAGCAGGTCGGCGTTGCGCTCGGCATCGTATTCACGCACCACGCCGATCGTGTCGCCCAGGAAGGACGACAGGCCCTGCGCATCGGTGTCGAGCACGGCAGAGTAGGGGAGGAAGTCCTCGACGTGCGCCGTCAGGTCGGTCAGCTCGAGCGCGGCGAGCAGCCTGGCGGTGCGGCGCGCGGCGAGGAAGGCGGCGGGCAGCGGCGCCTTGGCCGGCGGAGGCACGACGACGGCGACGGAGTCCTGGATGGCGGCGGCGACCTGCGTGCGCAGCCGGTCCGGCTCGATCTCGCCGCGTCTCCCGGAGTAGACGGCCACCACGAAGCCGCGGTACTCCCCGACCAGCGCCCGGTCGTCCAGCTGACGGATGAGCGCCCGTGCCGCGGGTGTCTGCTGGTCGCCCGCGACGGCGAGCAGCAGCAGCGAGTCGAGCCCGCTGAGATCGACGCCGAGCCTCCGGGCGCGACGCTCGACGTCGGAGCGCCGCTCAGGCACATCGTCGAGGATGTCGGCGACCAGCTCGCTGCGCACGCGATGATCCGCTCCGGATGCCGCCTCCTGCTGCAGTTCCAGCAGGGCTCCGACCTGTGCGGCGCGCTCGACCGTGCGCAGGTCGACGGCGCCGAGCTCGAAATCGCCGTCGCCCAGCAGCAGGGCGCCGAAATGCCGGCTGCCCGCCGTGAGCGCCGAGACCGCCCGGATGCCGTGACCCGCCACCGGCACGCAATGACCGTGATGGCGGCTCTCGGCGAGCGCCGCGCGCACCGGCTCGTCGAGGGACAGCATCCCCGGGGCGAGGGGAAGCCCGGCCGCCGCGATCACGTTCTCCTGCGCGTCGATGATCGCGACCGCGCGCCCGAGCGCCGAGGCGAGGGTCTCGGCCACGGGGCCGAACCCCCCGCCGGCGAGCACCGCCTGCACCAGTTCCTGATGCACCGTGTTGGCGCGGTCTCGCTCGACCAGGTGGGCGGTCAGGCTCTCGAGGGTGCGGCGGCTGGCGTCTTCGGAGAGCTGCAGGTCGCGCAGCGTCTGGGTCGTCTGCAGGATGACGGAGGCGTGGTCGGCGACTGCCGACAGAAGGGCGACCTCGTCGGGGGAGAAGCTCTTCTTCTCACGGTTCGCGACGAAGAGCACGCCGAGCACGTCGTCGCTGGTGAGCATCGGCACGCCCAGGAGGGAGACCAGGCCCTCGGCCGAGACCGCGTCGTCGATGCCCGCGTCGTGGCGCTCCGCGGCGTACGCGGTGTAGTCGGCGACCCAGTGCGCCGTGCGCGACTCGACGACGACGCTGGCGAGTCCGCGTCCCGGCGGCACGCGGAGCGTCTGGAAGGACGCACTCACCGAACCGCTGGTCTCGCGCACCCTGAGCTCACGTGTGTCGGGATCGAACTCGGAGAGGTAGGCCAGGTCGACCCCCATCATCTCTCGGGCGCGCTGCACGAGCCGGGCGAGCACAGCGTCGCTGTCGCGCAGCTCGGCGAGCTCCCTGGCGCTCGAGAAAAGCGCGGTCAGCTCGTGCTCGCGCCGTCGCAGCCGTGACAGCTCGCGCTGCGCTCGCCCGACCCTCTCGGTGATCGCCGTCGCCCCGGCAACGGATGCTCCCAGCCGCTGCAGGGCGTCGCTGACGGCGGTCGGTCCGACCAGATCAGGATCGTACGCGGCGTCGAGCAGCGCTGCGATCGCGTCGGTGTGCTCGGGCATCACATCACTGTACGGCGCGATGTCGGTCGGCGTCAGTGCCCGAGCTCTGCTCTGCGTGCCGTGCGCAGCAGCGCGGCGGCGAGGTCGGGCCACAGCTCGTGTGGGATCAGGTGCCCCACGTCGGCGTGCACCTGCAGCTCGGCGCCGGGGATGGCCTCGGCGATGTCGACGGCGGACGCCCAGTGCAGCACGTCGTCCTCTCGGCCATGGAACACGAGCGTCGGCACCGTCACGTCCTTCAACGCCTCCAGCCGTTCGGGCGCCCGGCGGAGCGCGGCCCACTGCCGCGAGAAGCCCTCGGGGAAGTAGCCGCGGTCGTACGCTTCCCCGGCCGCCGCGCGGTGCCACTCGACCTGCGGGTCATAGGCGCCGAGGCGCGTCGACTCCGCATATGCACCGGCGAACTCCACGGCCTGCCCGCGCGTGACCCGCGCGGGTGGCGCGCTCAGCTCGGGGCGCTCGCCGTGCAGCACGTACCGCGGCGACTGCCCGGGGATGGTCGAGAGCAGTCCGAGGCTCAGAACTCGATCCGGATGCCGGATCGCCAGCATCTGCGCCATCATCCCGCCCATCGAGTGCCCGGCGACGTGCGCCGCATCGACCCCGAGGTCATCGAGCACCCGCAGCACATCGTCTGCCATGTCGGACAGGTCGTAGCCGCCGTCGAGGTCATCGTCACCACCGAAACGCTCGGACAATCCGGTGTCGCGGTTGTCGAAGCGCACCACGCGGAGCCCGCCCGCCGTCAGCATCCGGATGAAGCGCTCGTCCCAGGAGAGCAGTTGGGCGCCGCCGCCCGACACCAGCACGAGCACGGAGGCTTCCTCGTCGCCGAACACCTCGAAATAGAGACGCACGTCGGCAGAATCGGTGTAGGGCATCGGGTCTCCTCACGTGCGGCGGACGGGCGCGTCCGCGCCCCGGGATGTGGTTGGAGTCTAAATCGGGCGGTCGTGCAGGCGGATGTGTCATCCACCCATAGGAAGATCCGTTCGATGAGCTTTCCATCCATCGTCGCCTGCCCGTGCCGCTTCTAATGTCGTCTGTGACCCTAGCGCCGAGGACCCGGCCGCTGTCAGGAAGAAGGTGGCGATGTCGATCAACAGCCGAATCTCTGGTCTGCGCGACCACACGCCCGACGAGCGGCTCTCCCTCGTTGCGCAGAGCGCGGAACTCGACACGGACGTGCTCGGCGCGCTCCGACCCGACCAGGGGCTCTCGCTCGCGCAGGCGGACCACATGATCGAGAACGTGGTCGGCATGATCGGCATCCCGATCGGCGTCGCCACGAACTTCACGATCGACGGTCAGGATCGCTTGATCCCGATGGCGACGGAGGAGCCGAGCGTCGTCGCCGCCGCGTCCAATGCGGCGCGGATGGCCCGGATGCACGGCGGATTCACCACGTCGTACACCGGCGATGTGATGATCGCCCAGATCCAGGTGCTCGACGCGATCGATCCGCATGGCACATGCTTCGCCCTGCTCGAGGCGAAGGACGAGCTGCTCGCGCTCGCGAACGAGCAGGATCCGATGCTCGTCTCGCTCGGCGGTGGCGCCTTCGACGTCACAGTCCGCGTGCTCCCGACCCGCGCCGGGGTGCAGGTCATCCTGCACCTGCACGTCGACGTGCGCGACGCCATGGGCGCCAATGCGGTGAACACGATGGCTGAGGCGATCGCGCCTCGCATCGCCGAGGTCGCCGGCGCCCGCACGCTCCTGCGCATCCTGACCAACAAGGCGGAGCTACGCGTCACCCGCGCCCGCGCCGTCTTCGATGCCGAGCTGCTCGGCGGGGCGCAGGTGGTCGACGACATCGTCGCCGCGAGCGCCTTCGCCGAAGCCGACCCGTATCGCGCGGCGACGCACAACAAGGGCATCATGAACGGCATCACGGCCGTGGTGCTCGCGACGGGCAACGACACCCGAGCGGTCGAATCCGGGTGCCATTCGCATGCTGCCCGCGCCGGTCGGTACGCGGCCCTGTCGCAGTTCGAGAAGGATGCCGACGGCAACCTGGTCGGAACCCTCGAGGTCCCGCTCGCAGTCGGCCTCGTCGGCGGCGCCACCCGCGCGCACCCGACGGCCCAGGCGTCGGTGAAGCTCCTCGGCGTGCAGACCGCGCATGAGCTGGCTGCCGTCATCGCAGCGGTCGGACTCGCCCAGAACCTCGCGGCGTGCCGCGCGCTGGCGGCGGAGGGCATCCAGCGCGGGCACATGTCCCTGCACGCGCGCACGATCGCCGCGAGCGCCGGAGCAGACGTCGATGAGATCGGCGAGGTCGCCGCGCGTATCGTGGCGGAGCGCCGCATCCGCGTGGAGTATGCCCGCGAGGTGCTCGCGGAACTCCGTGCGGCAGGGGCGAGCGCATGAGCGTCCCCGCACCGCGGGTGATCCGCCAGGACGGGCTGCCGACGCGGGTCACGGTGTTCGAGGTGGGGCCGCGCGACGGGCTGCAGGCCGAGACCGACATCATCCCGGCCGATATCAAGACGCAGCTCTGCCGACGTCTGTATGCCGCGGGCAGCCGTGATCTCGAGGTCACGAGCTTCGTGCCGCCGAACTGGATCCCGCAGCTCGCCGACGCCGAGGAGGTCGTCGCCGGCCTCGATGCGCCGAAGGGCGCCAGGGCCGTCGGACTCGTGCCCAACCTCCGCGGACTGCAGAGGGCGATCGACGCCGGCATCCGCGAGGTGTCGGTCGTCGTCAGCGCCACCGAGTCGTTCGCACAGGCGAATCTCAACACGACGCGGGCGGGGGCGATCGACCGTGCCGCCGAGGTCATCGCCGCCGCCACCGCGCAGAGCATCCGGGTGCGCGGCTACGTCTCGATGGCGTTCGGCGACCCGTGGGAGGGCGACGTCTCCCCGGATGCGGTGATCGAGGCGGCCGCGGCTCTCCATCACGCGGGGGCGCGCACGATCGCGCTCAGCGACACGATCGGCGTGGCCACCCCCGGCCACACGGTCGGGATCATCGAAGAGGCCCTGGCCGTCGGCATCCCGGTGTCGGAGATCGCCCTGCATCTCCATGACACCTACGGACAGTCGCTGGCCAACGTGCACGCGGCGCTGCAGGTCGGCGTCGCCGAGTTCGACGCCTCCGTCGGTGGGCTCGGACGATGCCCGTACGCGAAGGGCGCGACCGGTAACCTCGCCACGGAGGACCTCGTGTGGATGCTGCACGGGCTCGGCATCGAGACCGGACTCGATCTCGGCGCCCTGGCCGCGACCACCCTCTGGCTCTCACGCATCCGCAATGTGCGTCCCGCATCGAACGTCGCCCGTGCGTTCGCCGCAGCGGGTATCGGGGGCACCGGCATCGACGCTCCCGAATCCGTCGCCCCTCAACCCGCCCAGGAGGTCACGCCCGCATGATCGACACCACTCTCCCCGCTCCCGGTGCATTGGCGGGCGTCACCGTGATCGACCTGTCGCGCGTGCTCGCCGGTCCCTATGCCGCGCAGATGCTCGCCGACCTCGGGGCGACCGTGATCAAGGTCGAGAACCCGCGGGACCCCGACGTGTCGCGCGGCTTCCCGCCGTACCTGACCGACGGCGCCGAGGAGTTCAGCGCCTACTACGCCCAGTACAACCGCGGGAAGCTCGGCGTGGGCCTCGATCTCGCCACTCCTGAGGGCAAGGAGGTGCTGAAGGACCTGGTCCGCAACGCCGACGTGCTGGTGGAGAACTTCCGTCCCGGCACGATGGAGAAGCTCGGCGTCGGTTACGAGGTGCTGCGCGAGATCAACCCGCGGCTCGTCTACACCGCCATCTCGGGCTACGGCCGCACAGGATCGCGCAGCAGGCGTCCCGCATTCGACAACACCGCGCAGGCGGCCGGCGGCATCTGGTCGATGAACGGCTATGCCGAGCATCCGCCCGTTCGCGTCGGCGTCACGATCGGCGACCTCTCGGCCACGCTGTTCGCCGTCGTCGGCACGCTGGCCGCCCTTCGCCACGCCGAGGCGACAGGCGAGGGGCAGGTGGTGGATGTCGCCCAGGTCGACAGCATCGTCGCTCTCACCGAGACCGCGGTGGTCGACTACACCGTGAACGGCACCGTCGCGTCTCCGCAGGGGAACGCCCATGCCTGGGTGCGCCCCTACGAGCTGTTCGAGTGCGCCGACGGGCAGGTCTTCTTCGGCGCCTACACCGACAAGCTCTGGAACGCGAGCTGCGATCTCTTCGGCACCCCCGAGCACAAGAGCGACTCCGAGATCGACACGATGCGTAAGCGCTTCGAGACCGATGTGTACGAGCGGCGGGTCAAGCCGATCGTCGCGGGCTGGCTCGCGTCGCGCACGAAGAAGGAGCTCGAGGAGCTCGCCGGCGACGTCGTGCCGCTCACCGCCGTGAAGACGATCGGCGAGGTGGTCGACGACCCGGGCACCGCCGAGCGCGACATGATCGTCGAGGCGGACTACGGCGACCTGGGCGTGCTGCGGATGTTCGGCCAGCCGATCAAACTCTCGGCCACCCCGGCCACCCCGGCCCGCACCGCGAACCGCTTCGCCGAGCACGCCGATCAGGTGCTCGCCGAGTTCGCCGGCTACGACGCCGCGCGCATCGCCGAGCTGCGGGCGGCGGGAGCACTCCCGTGACCGAGGTGCGCACCGAGCGGATCAGGGCATCCGTCGTCGAGGCGTACCGGGGCAGCTTCGCGGCCGCCGACCCGGTGCTCGCCGACGGAGACGCGCTCCCGGCCGGCTGGGAGGGCGTCTTCTTCCCGTTCGACGCGGCACTCGCCGACCTCCGCGCGGACGGCACGCCTGCTCGCGACGGGGTGATCCCCGAGATCGATCTGCCGCGCCGGATGTACGCGGGAGAGACGACGGAGTTCCTGCGCCCGATCCGCGTGGGCGACGAGGTCACCCGCACCACCGCCCTCGGCAGCGTCGTCGACAAGAACGGCTCGCGGGGGCGCCTGGTCTTCGTCGACGTGGAGCGCGAGTACACGACAGGCGGCGAGACCGCGGTGAGGAGCGTCTGGCACGACGTGTTCCTCGAGGCGGCCGATCCGGAAGCCCCGGCGCGCGCACCACGTCCCGACCCGGCTGTCGTGGCGGAGGCGGACTGGCTCGAGGAGCTCACACCCGACGCCCGGCAACTGTTCCGGTTCTCGGCGCTCACGTTCAACACGCACCTCATCCATTACGACCGTGCCTGGGCACGCGATGTCGAGGGGCTCCCCGACCTGCTCGTGCACGGTCCGCTTACCCGCATCCTGCTGATGGATGCCGCGCGGCGGCATCTGGCGGGGCGCGTGCCTGTCCGTCTCGACGTGCGGGCGACCGCCCCGGTGCTCGTCGACCGACCGCTGAGGATCGTGGGTCGAACCATCGGCGACACCACTCGCGTGACCGCCGTCGACCCGGACGACATCCTGCTCGCGACCGCCGACATCGACTGGGAGACGGCCTCATGAGGCACACCCCCGACTACGTGCTCGAAGACGTCGACGCCATCCGCGCCCTCGTGCGCGAGAACCCGTGGGCGACGATCGTGAGCCACGTGCCGGGTGAGGGGCTCGTGGCATCGCACTACCCGATGCTCCTCGACGAGGATGCCGACGGCATCGTGCTGCTCAGTCACGTCGGCCGGCCCGATGAGCGGCTGCACCGACTCGGCGAGCACGAGGTGATGGTCATCGTCTACGGGCCGCAGGGCTACGTCTCGCCCGGCTGGTACGACGTCTCACCCGCGGTGCCGACCTGGGACTTCGCGGTCGCGCACCTGCACGGCATCCCCGAGATCCTCTCCGACGACGAGAACCTGCAGGTGCTCGACCAGCTCGTCGCATGGTTCGAGGGCCCGCTGCCCGAGCCGTTCCTCATGCATCGCACGCTCGAGAACACGGCTTACGCCGAGCGGATCGTGCACGGCACGGTCGGATTCCGGCTGCGCGTCGACCGGGTCGAGGCGAAGGACAAGATGAGTCAGGACAAGCCGGCCGAGGTGATCGCCAAGATCGTCGAGGCGCTCCGGCGTCCCGGACCCTACGAGAACCCGACGCTCGCCGATCGCATCGCGAGCACCAATGGACTGGAGGTGACGGCATGACCGCATTCGTGGGAGTCGCCGACATGGTGGAGTGGATCACGCGCCGCGGCGCGGAGACGATCATGGCCGAGATGGCCGACACGATCGAGGAGGACTTCCGTCGCTGGGAGTCGTTCGACAAGAGCGAGCGCGTCGCCAACCACACGCCGTTCGGCGTGATCGAGCTGATGCCGATCAGCGATCCCGACCTCTACGCCTTCAAGTACGTCAACGGGCACCCGTTCAACCCCGGTCGCGGGTATCAGACGGTGACCGCGTTCGGCGTGCTCGCCGACGTGCACAACGGGTATCCGGTATTCCTCGCCGAGATGACGCTGCTCACCGCGTTGCGCACCGCAGCGACCTCGGCGATGGTCGCCCGGCGCCTTGCCCGCGCGGACTCGAGCACGATGGCGATGATCGGCGCGGGAAGCCAGGCCGAGTTCCAGGCGCTGGCCTTCCGCGGCGTGCTCGGCATCTCGCGGCTGCGCATCTACGACGTCGACCCCGCGGCATCCGAGAAGTTCGTCCGCAACCTCGCATCGCGCGGCTTCGACATCACCGTCTGCGGCTCCGCCGCCGAGGCGGCATCCGGGGCCGACATCGTGACGACCTGTACGGCCGACAAGGCGGTGGCGCAGGTGCTGAAGGATGCCGACGTCACGTCCGGCATGCACATCAACACGATCGGCGGAGACTGCCCCGGCAAGACCGAGCTCGACCCGCGGATCCTGGAGCGCGGACCGGTGTTCGTGGAGTACACGCCGCAGACACGCGTCGAGGGCGAGATCCAGAACGTCGCGGCCGACTTCCCGGTGACCGAGTTCTGGCAGGTGCTCGCGGGGCTCGCGGCGGGTCGCACCTCGGACGAGCAGGTCACGATCTTCGACTCCGTCGGGTTCGCGATCGAGGACTTCTCGGCGCTGCGGCACCTGCGCGCCGACCTCGCCGGCGCCGGGTTCGAGACCGAGATTGACCTCGTCGCCGCGCCCGAGGACCCGAAGGACCTCTTCGGCTTCGCGCACGCGCCCGTTCCGGCTCGCTGAACGCGTCTTCGCGCCTCCTTCCGATCGGAGCACCATGACCGAGTCCGTGACCCTCGCCGGCGTACGGCCCTACGACGGCGGCGAGCCCGTCGACCTCGTGCTGCGCGACGGCGCGATCGCCTCGATCGCGCCCGCCGGCGCGGCGGCGCGGGAGGGCGAGGTCGTCGAGGCCGCGGGGCGTTGGGTGGGACCGGGTCTCTGGGACGCCCACGTGCACTTCACGCAGTACGTGAACCGGCGCCGCCGGCTCGACCTGACCGAGACGCGGAGCGCGGCCGACGTGCTCGACATCGTGCGGTGGGCCCGGGCGGCGGATGCGCCGCTGACGAACGGGATGCTGATGGGCTACGGCTTCCGCGACGGACTCTGGCCGGTGCCGTCGTCGCTGGACGCGCTCGAGGAGACCGTCTCCGACGTCCCGGTCGTGCTCGTGAGCGGCGACCTGCACTGCGGGTGGATGAACCGCGCCGCTGCCTCGCGCTTCGGCATCGAGCTCGACGCCTCCGGGCTGCTGCGCGAGGGGCCGTGGATTGCGCTGCTGCACTCGTTCGACGCGGCGTCCGACCTGTCATCCGACACCTACCGTGAGGCCGCCGAAGCCGCGGCGGCGCGAGGTGTGGTCGGCATCGTCGAGTACGAGAACACCGACAACGTGTCGGAGTGGTCGGAGCGCACGGCGAGCGGACTCACGAGCCTTCGAGCCGACATCGCGGTGTGGCCCGACCTGCTGGATTCGGTCATCGCCGCAGGTCGCCCCACGGGCGACGTGGTCGACGAGCAGGGACTCATCACCTTCGGTCGCCTCAAGGTCGTCGTCGACGGGTCGCTGAACACCCGTACCGCGTGGTGCTGGGATCCGTATCCCGGGATGGATCCCGGACATCCACATGCCTGCGGTCTGGAGAGCGTGCCGATCCCCGAGCTGAGACGTCTGCTGGAGCGCGCGCGGGGCGCCGGGATCGAAGCGGCCGTGCACGCGATCGGCGACCGCGCCAACACCGCGGTGCTCGACACGTTCGAGGCGCTCGACATGAAGGGCATCATCGAGCACGCGCAACTCGTGCGGGACGAGGACTTCGACCGGTTCGCCGAGCTCGGGCTCATCGCGAGTGTGCAGCCGGAGCACGCGATGGACGACCGCGATGTCGCCGACCACCACTGGGCCGGTCGCACCGGGCGGGCGTTCGCGTTCGGGTCGCTGCACCGCTCCGGCGCTGCGCTGCGGCTCGGGTCGGATGCGCCGGTGGCTCCGCTCGACCCGTGGGTGTCGCTGAGCGCGGCGACCGCTCGCAGCAGGGGGAACCGCGACGCCTGGCATCCGGAGCAGCGTCTGCCGCTGGACGTCGCGCTCGCGGCATCCGTCCGCACCTCGCTCGCCGTCGGGCAGCCGGCCGACCTCGTGATCACCGACCGCGACCCGTATGCGAGCGACCGCGATCAGCTGCGAGAGATGCCCGTAGCCGCCACGCTGCTCGGCGGCCGATTCACCTGGCGAACGATGTGAGGACGACATGACGACTTTCACCAACGGACGGGTGTTCACCGGCGCATCCGAGACGGCATTCGTCTCGGCGTTCCGCATCACCGACGGGGTCGTCGACTGGGTCGGCGAGTCTGCCGAGGTCAGCGACCCGGATGCCGTCGACCTGGGTGGGCGCACCGTGCTGCCCGGGTTGCTCGACAGCCACACGCATCCGGCGCTGCTGGCCGGCACGGCGGCGGCCGCCGAGTGCTTCCCGCCGTCCGTGGGCTCGCCCGACGAGCTCGTCGCCGTGCTGCGGGAGCACGCTTCCCGGCTCGCATCCGATGCCTGGGTGCTCGGCCGCGGCTTCGACGACACGAAGTTCCCCGACCGGCGGATGCCGACGGCGGCGGATCTCGATCGTGTGAGCACGGAACGACCGGTCCTCGTGTGGCGCTGCGATGCGCACTCCGCCGTCTGCAACTCGAAGGCGCTCGAGGTCGCGGGCATCACCGCCGACTCGGTCGACCCCGAGGGAGCGCGGTTCGAGCGCGACGCCGACGGCACGCCGAACGGCGTGCTGACCGAGATCGCCGCCGTCGATGCTGTGGCGCGGTTCATCCCGGCGCCGACGCGCGACGACCAGCTCGCGGCGATCGTGTCGATCGGCGAGGAGCTGGCCTCCCGGGGCATCGTCGCCGTGTGCGACCTGCTGTCGTCGCGCATCGATCAGCCGCTCGCGACCTTCCGGGCGGCGGTCGAATGGGGGCTGCGCACTCAGGTCGCGCTGTACCCGGGCTGGGATCCGGCCGCGCCGCTCGCCGACCTGAAGGCCGGGGATCGCGAGGGGCAGATCCGCGTGGCCGGGGTGAAGGTCGTCCTCGACGGCGCGTACTCCAACCGCACGGCCTGGGTGCACGAGGCGTACCCCGGCTCCTGCGACCACGGCCTGCGGCTGGTGGACGACGCCGATGTGCTCGCTGCGGGCGAGTGGGCGCGCCGCAACGGGGTGCAGCTCGCCGTGCACGCCATGGGCGACCGTGCGCTCGACCGCGTCGTCGAGCTGTTCGAAGACGCGGAGCCGTGGCTCGACGGCATTCCCTCGGTGCGCATCGAGCACGCGACGATCGTGAGCGACGCCTACCTCGCGCGCCTGACCGCGGCTCGGATGTCGTTCGGCATCGCCACGCACACGGTGTTCTTCTTCGCCGAGTACGACGGCTACGAGAAGGCGCTGCGCGTCGAGCAGGTGCCCGATGCCTACCCGATCGCCCGCCTGTACGCGGGGCTCGGCCCTCTCGCGCTGTCGTCGGACCGCCCGGCGACGGCATGGAGCGGTGCGGACGACGTGATGCTGTCGGTCGAGGCGGCGGTGCGTCGGCGCACCTACAACGGCATCGAGTTCGGGGCCGAAGCCGCGATCACGGTCGCCCAGGCTCTGCTGCTCTACACGTCGCGCGCGGAGTCGCTGTCGCCGTTGACCGGTGTCGGCACGCTTGCGCCGGGGTACGACGGCAGCTTCGCCGTGCTCGACCGCGACGTGTTCACCGTGCCCGACGACGAGATCGCCGCCGTGCGGGTCGCAGAGACCTGGATCCGCGGCGAGCGGGTGTTCGTGCGGTGACGCGCTGATGGGCGGACTTCGCGCCGTGGGGAGGAGCTTCGGCGCGGCATGCTCCTCCCCACAGTGCGAAGTCAGCCCGACGGGGAGTGGTGTGAGACTACCCCGCCCCGAGCAGCCGCACCCGGCACGCGAGTTCGACCGCGAAGCGCACGTCCGGGTCGTCGAGGTCGATGTCGAGTCGCTCGCGGATGCGGCGCATGCGGTAGCCGACGCCGTTCGGGTGCAGCATCAGCTCCCTGCCCGCGTGCACGAGCGAGCGCCCGTGCGCGAGGTACACGAGCAGCGTGCGCACAGCGCTGAGCGCGCGCTCCGGACCGAGGTCGTCGAGCGGACGCAGCACATCGTGCAGCAGGTCGCGGCTGATCGGAGAGGCGTAAACGTCGAGCAGCACGCGCCGGAGCCCTGTCACGTCGGTGAGCTCGACCCCGCCCAGGCGCCCGGCGGCGATCGCGGACTCCGCGGCGATCCGGGCCTCGGCGGCCGACTGCCGCAGTCCCAGGGCGCCGAGTTTGGGTGTGCCCAGCCCCAGCGTGTACGCCCACTCGGCACCGGCGAGTTCGCGGGCCTGCTGCTGGATCAGTCGCGCCACCTCGCGCACTCTGCGCTGGTGGTCTCCGGCGCCGTGCTCCTCGGTGCACACCAGCATCAGGTCGTCCTGCAGGAACGCGGCGTGCCACATCTCCTCCCGCGACTCGACGAGCTGCAGCACGAACAGCTCGAGCGCCGGCTGCACGCTGCGGGGTGCCCGGGCTTCGGGGTCGGCGGTGTGCGTCGGTGCGAGCCATGCGACCACGTGAGACTGGGGGAGAGGCAGCCCGAGCCGTGCGGCCTGGCCCACGAAGCCCTCCACGCGCGACGACTCGGCGAGCACCAACTCGACCAGCAGATCCGCACGGGACTGCGTCGGCGCGTACCTGTCGCGGCTCTGCCGCTGCACGACGCGCGAGAGCAGGGAGGCGATCACCGGCACCGACACGGCCGTGGCGCCGTCAGTGCTCGCCGCCACCAGGCGTCCGACCGGCACCTCGCCGATGCAGACCGCGTCGGACGACGCCCAGGTCACGGTCGGGTCGGCGATCATCGAGAGCTCGATACCCAATGCGCCGCTTGCGGCGGCGAGAATGCTCTCCGGCGTGCTCTCCGATGCCGCGGCCGCCTCGGTGGCCGCGGACACCGCGTGCGCGCCGCGCATCATGGCCTCGGAAGCGCCGCCGGAGATCGCACGGTCGATGGTCTTCGCCAGATCAGCGGCGCCCGTGCCGGCGGCGGAGAACACGGGAACGCCGCCGCGGGTCGCGAGCACCGTGGCGGTCTCGGCAAGTGCGAGCGCGGTGGTGAACACGATGCCGGCGAGTCCGCGGGCACTGGCCTGCCGCAGCGCGACATCGATGCGATACGGCGGCGGCTGCTCGTCGCCGGGGATGATGACGAGCGTCCCGGCAGGAACCGCATCGAGGCGATCCACCGAGGCGAGGTCGACTCGGGCCACCACGCGGGAGTCGACCGGTCCGGCGATGTGGAGCAACCCGAGACGGCTCGCATCTCCTCGCAGGTCTTCAAGCGTGTACTGTGCCATCCGCACAGTATGCCTCGAAACACTGGATCGTGGAGACATTGTCCCCCCTTCGGCCCGACCGTAGCGTGAACACATGGCACAGACATCCCCGATCGCGCGCACCGAGCGCCTCACCGAGATCACGGTCGACGACGTCGCCGCTCTGGGCATCGGCACCGCGATCTTCGGCACCGGTGGCGGCGGAGCCGTGTACACCAGCCAGATCATGGTCGAGAACGCACTGCGCGACAACGGCCCGGTGCCGCTCGTCGCCGTCGATGACCTCGGACCTGAAGACGTCGTCATCCTGATGTCCGGCATCGGTGCTCCGACGGTGGGTATCGAGATGCTCTCGGCGACGGGGCAGATCCACGCGCTGCTCGCCGAGGCCGAGCGCCTCCTCGGACGCAAGGTCACCACGCTCATGGCGGCAGAGATCGGCGGCGGAAACGGCGTCCAGCCGATCGGCTGGGCCTCTCGCCTCGGACTCCAGGTGCTCGACGCCGACGGGATGGGGCGGGCTTTCCCGGACGCCGCGATGGTCGCCATGAACGTCGCCGGAGTCCCGTGCGAATGGGCTGTGCAGAGCGACGTGGTCGGCAACATCTCCGTCATGAAGACCATCGACCTGCACTGGCTCGAGCGTCACGCACGCGCGCTCACCGTCGCGAGCGGTTCGATCTGCATCGGCGCGCACTACCCGATGACTGCCGATCAGGTGCGCGGCGCCGTGATCGAGGGAACCGTGAGCGCCTCGATCCGCGTGGGCCACGCCCTCATGTCGTCGCCCGATCCCGTGGCCGCGGTAGCGGAGGAGCTGGAAGCCCGTGTGCTGATGACCGGCAAGATCACCGACCTCGACCGCCGCACGGCCGGTGGCTTCGTGCGCGGCTCTGTGACGATCTCCGGTACCGGTGCGGACCGCGGCCGCCTCCAGCGCCTTGAGCTGCAGAACGAGAACCTGCTCGTCCTCGAAGACGGCGAGGTGCTGGTCAGCGTCCCCGATCTGATCACGATCATCGACGCGGAGACCGGGCATGCGATCACCACCGAGATGCTGCGCTTCGGCCAGCGTGTGTCGGTGCTGGCCTGGGCGTGCGATCCGATCTGGCGGACGCCGCGCGGTCTGGAACTCGCCGGTCCTCGCGCGTTCGGCTACGACCTGCCGTACGTCCCGTTCGAAGGAGCAACCCGATGATCGCGCGCGACCTGGCCATCGGCGTCGACGTCGGCGGGACGAACACCGATGCCGTCGTGCTCGACGGCGACGGCCGCGTGCGGGCCTGGACCAAGCGGGCGACGACCGATGACATCACGGGCGGCATCCGCGCCGGCATCCGCGACGTGCTCGCTGCGATCGGAGACGACCGCTCCCGTGTCTCGCGCGTCATGCTCGGCACCACGCATGCGACGAACGCGATCGTGCAGCGTCGTCAGCTCGACCGGGTCGCGATGATCCGCCTGGGGGCGCCCGCCGCCACCGAGTATCCGCCCCTCACGGGCTGGCCGGACGACCTGGTGCGCATGGTGCTCGCCGGCTCCGCGATGCTCGGCGGCGGCCACATGGTCGACGGCACGCCGATCTCGCCGCTCGATCGCGACGGCATCCTGCGCTTCGTCGACGGACTCGACGACTTCGACGCGATCGCCGTCGCCGGAATCTTCAGCCCGTCCTCTCCCGAGCAGGAGCTCGAGGTCGCCGAGTTGCTCCGCGGCCACCTGGGTCAGGACACCCGGGTCTTCCTCAGCCAGGACATCGGCCCGACCGGCCTGCTGGAGCGCGAGAACGCGACGCTGCTCAACGCCGCTCTGTACAGCGTCGCGCGCTCGGTCACGGAGGCGCTCGTCACCGTCGTCGCCGAGGAGGGGCTCGACGCCACCACCTTCTTCGCGCAGAACGACGGCACGCTCATGTCACTGGACTACGCCGCGCAGTACCCCGTGCTGACGATCGGATCGGGACCGGCGAACTCCATCCGCGGTGCCGCCTACCTCTCGGGCCACGACGACGCGATCGTCATCGATGTGGGAGGCACGACCTCCGACCTCGGCGTCGTCGTCGGCGGCTTCCCGCGCGAGTCCACGCTGCCCCGCGAGATCGGCGGAGTGCGGACGAACTTCCGGATGCCGGACATCCTCAGCGTCGGCATCGGCGGGGGGACCGTGGTCGATGTCGCCTCCGGACGCGTGGGCCCCGACTCGGTCGGCTACCGCATCGACCCGGAGGGACTGCTGTTCGGCGGTTCCACTCCGACGCTGACGGATGCCGCGGCGCTTGCCGGCAGTCCGGTCAGCGGGCGCACGCTGCCGCCGCTCTCCTCGACCGTCTCCGAGGCCTTGGAAGCGGCCCTGGCCATGGTGGCCGACCGCTTGGACGAGGCCGTGGAACGCCTCTCGCTGGGGCGCCTCGACATCCCGCTGGTGGTCGTCGGCGGCGGCGGGTTCCTCGTTCCCGACCGGCTCGCGAGCGCCGGGCGCATCCTGCGTCCGGACCACGGCGGGGTTGCCAACGCGGTCGGCGCGGCCATCTCGCTCGCCGGCGGGCGTGCCGATCAGATGGCCCCGATGGGCGACCGGGATGCCGCGATCGAACAGGCATCCGAGGCGGCGGTGGCCAGGGCGATCCAAGCGGGCGCCGACCCGCTCCAGGTGTCCGTCGTCGAGGTGCTCGAGACGCACGTGCCGTACACCGCCCAGCCCACCGTCAACGTGACCGTCAAAGCCGCAGGACCCCTCGCCCGGCTCTCCGCCGAGACTCCGGTCCGCTGATCCGCACCACCTCTGTACCCCGCACTTCCATACCCGATAAGAGGAGATCGCAATGAAACGCAGTACCGCAGTACCCGTGGCCGCCGTTCTCTCTGCGCTCGCGCTGACACTGACGTCCTGTGCGGGTTCGACCGGACCATCTGAAGGCGAGGTCGTCTCGGGAGGCACCTTCGTCACCGCCGTCGGCGACGATCCGGGCGACCTCAACCCGCTCAAGGCGGTCTCGCCCGACACCTTCTCGGTGCTCAGCCTCGCGTACGAGTCGCTGATCGCCGTGACCTCCGAGGGCGATCTCGAGCCCTGGCTCGCCGAGAGCTGGGAAGAGACCGGCACCGAGGTCGTCTTCACCCTCAAGGACGGCATCACCTGCTCCGACGGGTCCGAGTTCACCGGTCAGACCGTCGCGGACAACCTGAACTACAACGCCGATCCCGAGAACGCCACGTTCTCGTACGGCTCGGTCATCGACGAGAAGATCTCCGCGACCGCCGACGGCAACACCGTCACCGTGACGAGCACAGAGAACAACCCGTTCCTCGCGGTCAACATCGGCACCATCCAGCTGGTGTGCGACGCCGGCCTGGCCGACCCGACCACGATGTCGGACGCGACCGACGGCACCGGCCTCTTCGCGCTGAGCGACATCAAGCCGGGGGACACCTACACCTTCACCAAGCGCGACGACTACACCTGGGGCCCCGACGACGTCACGAGCGAGACCGACGGCCTTCCCGACACGATCGAGGCGCGCGTCATCTCCGACGAGAGCACGGCGGCGAACCTGCTGGTGTCCGGCGAGATCAACGCGGCGACCATCTCCGGTGCCGATCGCGCCCGCCTGGATGCGGCCGGTCTCACCTTCGTCGGCGTACGCAATCCGGTCGGCATGATGCTGTTCAACGAGAAGGAGGGTCGTCCGTTCTCCGACCCGCTCGTGCGGGAGGCGCTGTCGATCGCGATCGACCGGGACGAGGTCGGAACGGTGATCGCCGACGGCGAAGGTCTGGAGGCCACCTCGCTCGTCACCAAGAACCCGCTGCTGTGCGTGGCGGACGAGCCGACGTGGACGCTGCCCGACACCGACCTCGACCGGTCGGCGGAGCTGCTCGACGAGGCCGGCTGGCTGCTCGAGTCCGACGGCCTGCGCTACAAGGCCGGCGAGCCTCTCACGATCAAGTTCGTCTACAACGCCCCCACCTCGACGCATGCCGCGGCCGCGGAGCTCGTGAAGGAGACGTGGGACGGCCTCGGGGTGACCACCGAGCTCTCGGGCAACGACGCGGCAGCCTGGTCCGAGCAGCTCTACACGACCTTCGACTGGGACACCGGTTGGGTGCAGATCGCTCCCGGCGGCCCCGTGCTGCTGTCGGTCTTCTTCGACGGCGCGACGCCGGATGCGGGCGGCCTGAACTTCATGTGGGTCGACAATCCGGAGTACTCCGCGCTCGTGGCCGAGGCTTCCAGCGCGACACCGGAAGACGCCTGCGGCATCTGGAACGCGGCCGAGGATGAGCTCATCGAGCGATTCGACGTCTTCCCGGTGATCGACAACATCCTGCCGACCTACCAGTCGGGGGCGACGTTCGATCTGCCGAACTTCATCCAGCCCACCTCGATCCGGATGCTCGGCTGACATCATGACGACGACTCCTCCGCTCGCGACCACCGACGTGGTCGACACGACCACGGCCGCTCTGGCGGCGCGGGCGGAGGGGCGCCGCCTGCGCCGGGGTCTCACCCCGCGCACCGCCTTCCTGCTCCGTCGGCTCGGGCGACTGGTCGTCTCCCTGGCCGTGGTCATCACGGCATCGTTCCTCCTGATGTATCTGGTGCCCGGTGATCCGGTGCGCGCGGCTCTGGGCCAGAGCGCGACACCAGAGCTCGTCGAGGCGACGCGTATCCAGCTGGGACTCGACAGGTCGATGCCCGAGCAGTTCCTCCGCTTCATCGGAGGTCTCTTCACCGGCGATCTCGGAACATCCGTGCGCCTGCAGCGGCCGGTCGTCGACGTGATCGCCCAGCGGTTCCCGACCACGCTGCTGCTCGCCGTCCTCGCTTTCGTGATCGCCGTCGTCGGCGCGCTCCCGGCCGGCATCGGCGCAGCTGCGCTGGCGCGCTCGGGACGCCGCCGTGGCCTGTCGATGGCCGTGTCGGCCGTGCTCGGCATCCTGATCGCGGTGCCCAGCTTCCTTCTCGCGGTCGGATTGATCTCGCTCTTCGCGGTGCGGCTCGGCTGGCTTCCCGCTGCCGGTTGGGGTGCGCCGGCGGAGGTCGTGCTGCCCGTCATCGCGCTCGCGATCGGGCCGATGGCCTACCTCGTACGCATCGTGCAGGTCGAGATGTTGGCGGTGCTCGACACCACGTACATGACCACGGCGCGAGCCAAGCGATTGCCGCGCCGCCTGATCCATCTGCGGCATGCCCTGCCCAACATCGTCACCGCGACACTGACCGTCGGCGGCATGATCCTCGCCGGGCTCACCGCGGCGACCGTGCTCATCGAAGCCGTGTTCGCCATCCCCGGTCTCGGATCGATCATGGTGTCATCGGTCGGCGCGAAGGACTACCCCATGGTGCAGGGCGTCGTCATCGTCTACGCGCTCATCGTCCTGGGCGTGAACCTCGTGGTCGACGTCATCCTGGCCACCATCGATCCGCGCTCGTCGATCACGGAGGGCTGACCCTGATGTCCCTGCGCAAGAGACTCCTCCACCCGAACGCGATCTCGGCGATCGTCGGCAGCGCGCTGCTGTTGTTCGCCGCCATCGCGGGACCCTCGATCTGGGGGGAAGCCGCGAACTCCACCGACATCTCGTCGCGCCTTCTCGGTGCGAGCGCCGCCCACCCGTTCGGCACCGACGAGCTCGGTCGCGACATCCTCGCCCGGGTGCTCGTCGCGACGCGGCTGACGCTTCTGCTCACCCTGGGGGCGACGGCGATCGCGCTCGCCGGCGGCATCGTGTTCGGTCTCGTCGCGAGCATCCTGCCGAAGCACCCGCGACGCCTGTTCACCGGCCTGCTCGACATCCTGCTCGCCTTCCCGTGGCTGCTCATGGTGCTGTTCTTCACGGTCATCTGGGGCGCGACGGCGACCGGCGCGATGCTCGCGATCGGCTTCGCCGGCATCCCCTCCTTCGCACGCCTGGTCTACAACCTCGCCGCCTCGGTCTCGGGGCGCGATTACGTGCGGGCAGCCCGGGTCGTGGGCGTCGGACCCGTCGGCGTGCTGCTGAAGCACGTGCTGCCGAACATCGCGAACCCGTTCTTCGTGAACGCCGCCGCGACCGCGAGCGTGACCCTGCTCTCGTTCGCCGGCCTGTCGTTCCTCGGCCTGGGCGTGCAGGCTCCCGAATACGACTGGGGGCGGATGCTGCAGGAGGGGATCCTCCGCATCTACGTCAACCCGCTGGCAGCCCTCGGCCCCGGCCTCGCGGTGGTCCTCGCGGGACTCGTCTTCACCATGGTGAGCGAGGCCGTCGCCGGATCCCGCGGGGCGGGATTCCGTGCGGTCGCCGCGCGGGCGGCCGGATCGGTCACCATCTCGGCACGGCGCCGCGAGCCCGCGGCGGCAAGCGCAGAGTCCGCCGACGAGGTGGTCGCCGAGATCCGCGACCTGCGCGTCGCGTTCGCCACGCCGGACGGCGGCACCGTCGAGCGGGTCCGCGGCGTCGACCTCCGCATCGCCCGAGGCGAGGTCGTCGGCATCGTCGGCGAGTCCGGATCGGGCAAGTCGCTCACGGCGATGGCTCTCGCCGGCCTGCTCGGCGACGATGCGATCATCACGACCTCCGCCCACACGTTCGCCGGCATCGATATGACGAAGTCGCCGTCGACCGCCGACCGCGCCCGCCTCGGCGTCGAGCTCGGCATGATCTTCCAGGACCCGCTGACATCCCTGAATCCGGCGCTGACCATCGGCCGCCAGCTGACCGAGGTCCCCGAGGTGCATATGGGCATGCGCCCGAGGGAGGCGCGTGCCCGTGCGGCCGATGCGCTCCACGCCGTCGGCATCCCGAACGCCGCGCAGCGCTTGAAGCAGTACCCGCACGAGTTCTCCGGCGGGATGCGGCAGCGGGCGATGATCGGGATGGCCCTGACCGGGCGTCCGCGTCTCATCGTCGCCGACGAGCCGACAACGGCACTCGACGTGACCGTGCAGCGGCAGGTCATGGGCGTGCTGCACCGGGCGCAAGAGGAGACCGGCGCGGCGATCGTCTTCATCTCGCACGACATCGCCCTCGTCTCGGCGTTCTGCGACCGGGTGATCGTGATGAAGGACGGCCGCGCGGTCGAAACGCTCGATGCCCGTCGCATCCGCGAGGACGCTCGGCATCCGTACTCGAAGGCGCTGATCGCCTGCCTGCCCGATATGACCAGCGACCGCACGCAGCCGCTGCCGGTGATCCCTCCGGAGCTGGTGCCTGAGGCGCTCGACGAGACGCACGACGACCGGGAGGTGACGGTGTGAACACCCGAGGGGAGAGCGTGAACGCGCTCGAGATCGAGGACCTGAGCGTGCGGTACGGACGCACGCGCGTCGTGGAGCGCGTGAGCCTCGCCGTCCCCAAGGGGCGCACGGTCGGGCTGGTCGGCGAGTCGGGCTCGGGTAAGAGCACGATCGCGGCGGCTGCCGTGGGGCTCGTGCGCCCGGAATCGGGATCGATCAGGGTCGACGGCGCCGACGCTCTCGGGGGAAGCGCCGCTGCTCGCCGCGCTCGCCGCCGTATGCAGCTCGTGTTCCAGGATCCGTTCTCGGCGCTCGACCCCCTCATGTCCGTCGGCGACTCGATAGCCGAGGCGCTGCGTGCGACGGGGCGGCGGTGGAGCAGAGCCGAGCGCACGGCTCGGGTTCGTGAGCTGCTCGCGCAGGTGCATCTGGACCCGGACCGCGCGGGCGAGAGACCCGGAGCGTTCTCGGGCGGCCAGCGGCAGCGGATCACGATCGCGCGGGCGCTCGCGGGGGAGCCGTCGGTGCTCATCGCCGACGAGGTCACCAGCGCCCTCGACGTCTCGGTGCAGGGGGCGATCCTCAACCTCCTCCGGGAGCTCCAGCAGGATCTGGGGATCTCGATGCTCTTCATCTCGCACAATCTCGCCGTCGTCCGATACATCAGCGACGAGGTGTGCGTGATGCGGCATGGCAGGCTGGTCGAGGCCGGCCCGACCGAGGCGCTGCTCGCGGCTCCGGGCGACTCCTACACGCGGGATCTGCTCGATGCGGTGCCTGTGCTCGGCGAGAGGATGCAGTTCGGATGACGACACGGTTCGCGGCGGTGGCGGAAGAGCTGCGCGAGGATCTGATCGGGGTGCGGCGCGAGCTGCACCGGGCGGTGGAGACCGGTCTCGACCTTCCGCGGACGCAGGAGATCCTGCTGCGCGAGCTGGAGGGACTCGGTCTCGAGATCACGCTCGGCACGTCGCTGTCGTCGATCACGGCGGTGCTGCGCGGCGGTCGGCCCGGTCCCGTCGTGCTGTTGCGCGGCGACATGGACGGCCTGCCGGTGACCGAGGCGACGGGACTGCCCTTCGCCTCGACGTCGGGAGCTATGCACGCGTGCGGCCACGACCTGCACATGGCCGGGCTCCTCGGGGCCGTGCGTCTGCTGGTCGCTTGTCGGGATGAGCTGTCCGGCACCGTGATCTTCATGTTCCAGCCCGGCGAAGAAGGCCAGGCCGGCGGTCGCATCATGATCGAGGAGGGCGTGCTGGACGCCGCGGGGCAGCGACCTGTGGCGGCCTACGCGATCCACGTCGACAGCGCGACGCCGCGCGGACAGATCGTCACGCGCGAGGGTGCGATGATGGCGAGCGCCAGCGCGATGCGGATGACCCTCCGCGGAACAGGCGGCCACGCCGCCTTCCCCCAGCTCGGGATCGACCCGGTGCCGGTGGCCGCGCAGCTCATCCTCGCCGTGCAGGCCTTCACCGCACGGCGGCTGCCCGCCACCGACCAGGCCGTGATCTCGATCACCCGGCTCAGCAGCGACTCCGAGGCGAGCAACGTGCTGGCCGCTAGCGTGTTCCTCGAGGCGAACATCCGCACGCTCTCGCAGGCCACGCTCGACACGGTGCGCGCGCAGCTGCCGGTGCTGCTCACAGGCATCGCCGAGGCGAACGGCTGCACGCTCGAGATCGAGTTCATCGCGTCGTACCCGGTGACCTACAACGATCCGGCCGAGACGCGCGAGGTGCTCCAGGTGCTCGACGACCTCGTCGGGGCGGAGCGCGTCACGCGGCTGGAAGCGCCCTCGATGGCATCTGAGGACTTCTCCTACGTGCTGCAGGAGGTGCCCGGCGCCCTGGTCTTCGTCGGCGCGGCCCCCGACAGCGGACCCCTGCCGCTGCACTCCGATGACGCGATCTTCGACGACGCGGTGCTTCCGCTGCAGGCGCAGGTGCTCGCCGAACTCGCATGGCGGAGGCTCGAGCGCGGCTGACAGGTGTCCTCCTTCACGGCGCGCGGCTCGTCGGGCCCGTTCCCGTTGCCACCGGATCGGATGCTCTGGCACACAGAGCCATGACAAGCACCCAGTTATGTGCTTCGCGCACATACTCCCGTCTCCTGAGGCCCGCAAAGCTGGACCTGCCGGCCTCAGCGCGGATGCCGGCGGAAAGGAAAGCTCATGACTTCGGCATCCACCGCGGCTCGCGGCTCAGCCGCTGCATTCGGCGAGAACGGCCCCGAGACACCGTCGCAGATCCGCACGATCGTCGCGTCGAGCGTCGTCGGAACCACCGTCGAGTGGTTCGACTTCTTCGCCTACTCGACGGCGGCGGCTCTCATCCTCAACGGTCTGTTCTTCCCGGACTACGACCCTCTCGTCGGCACGATCCTCGCGTTCGGCGGCATCGCCGTGGGCTACTTCGGGCGCCCGCTCGGATCGATCGTGTTCGGCCACTTCGGCGATCGCATCGGACGCAAGCGGATGCTCGTGATCTCACTAGTCGTGATGGGCATCGCGACCTTCCTCATCGGTCTCCTCCCGACGTACGCGGTGATCGGGATCGCTGCGCCGATACTGCTCATGGTGCTGCGCTTCGTGCAGGGGTTCGCCCTCGGCGGCGAATGGGGCGGCGCGGTCCTTCTCGTCGTCGAGCATGCCGAGCCGAGGCGCCGCGCATTCCTGGGCAGCTTCCCGCAGGTCGGGCTCGCGCTCGGGCTCACGCTGTCCACGCTGGTGTTCCTGCCTCTCGTGGCCCTGCCGGGCGATGCCTTCGCCGTGTGGGGCTGGCGGGTGCCGTTCCTGATCAGCGCGGTGCTGGTGCTCGTGGGCCTGTTCATCCGTCTGAAGATCACCGAGACACCCGAGTTCGAGCAGATGCGGGATGCCGGCAAGGCCGCGAAGGTGCCGCTGTGGGACGCGCTCAAGACTCACCCCGCGCAGGTGATCCTCGCGGCGTTGAGCTTCGCCGTGATCGGCGCGGTCTTCTACATGCTCTTCACCTTCAGCCTCACGTACGGCACCGAGTTCGTGGGGCACGCGCAATCGGAGATGCTGACGATCGCGACGATCTGCTCCGTGCTGGCGCTGGGCGGGCTGCCGCTGGCCGGAAAGCTCGCCGACCGCTTCGGCGTCGCGAAGGTCTTCGCCGCAGGCACGATCCTCTCGGTGGTGCTGGCCTTCCCCGCCTTCTGGCTGATCGACACCGGCAGCCTCGCTGCCGCATACGTCGCCTACCTCGCTATGACGGTCGCGTTCTGCGCCACCTACGGCACACTCGGCGTGCTGTATGCGCAGGCGTTCGATGTGCGCATCCGCTACACGGGCATGTCACTGGCTCTCGGAATCGGCACGATCGTCGGCTCCGCGTTCGTGCCGATCATCTACCTCGAGCTGCTTTCCGTCTTCGGCGGCTCATGGGCGATCGCGCTGTACATCGTGGTCGCGGGTCTGGTCACCCTCGTCTCGGCGACGCTGCTGCACCGATTCACCGCCCATGCTGCCCGGCGCTCGGCCGGCACTGCACACGTTCCGGAAGGATCCGCTCGATGATCGACGACGCCACACGCGCCTTGCTCGGCAGTCTGGGAGGGGTGGGTGTCGGCCCGGGCTCGCTTGCGGGGGTGGTGGTGGTCGACGTCACCCGGGTGGTGGCCGGTCCGTACTGCTCGATGATCCTGGCCGACCTCGGTGCCACCGTCATCAAGGTCGAGAATCCCGATGACCCGGACTACACGCGGACTTTCCCACCGCTGCTGCCGCGCGAGGGGGAGGAGCCGCTGAGCGGATTCTTCGCGCAGTTCAACCGCAACAAGCTGGGTGTGACCCTGAACCTGAAGAGTCCGGATGCAGCGGCGGTGCTCGACCGCCTGGTGGCGCGGGCCGACGTGCTCGTCGAGAACTTCCGCCCTGGCACCATGGACCGGCTCGGACACGGCTACCAGCGCCTGCGCCGAGTGAATCCGCGGCTCGTGTACGCGGCGCTCAGCGGGTACGGCCAGTCCGGTCCCTACCGGCTGCGCCCGGCCTACGACAACAGTGCGCAGGCCACCGGCGGTCTCTGGTCGATGAACGGAGAGGCGGGCAGCCCCCCGACGCGCGTCGGCACGATCATCGGCGACCTCGCTGCGAGTCTCTACGGAGTGATCGGAGTGCTCGCGGCTTTACGCCACGCAGAGCAGACCGGCGAGGGTCAGCTCGTCGACATCTCGCAGCAGGACTCCGTCCTCACCCTCACCGAGAACGCGGTGGTCGCCTACACAGCCGACGGCGTCATCCCGAAGCCGCTCGGCAACGAGCATCCATTCGTCCGTCCTTATGAGCTCTTCCCGTGCCGCGACGGGTTCGTCTTCTTCGGCGGCTACACCGACAAGTTCTGGCGCATCTCGTGCGAGACGTTCGGAAGCCCGGCCGACTGGGACGACAACCCCGACCTGCACGCCATGGCGACCCGGTTCGACGCCGAGGTGTACCAGGAGAGGGTGCGGCCGCTGGTGGTTCGATGGTTCGCCGATCGCACCAAAGCCGAGCTCGAGGCGCTCGCCGGCGACCTGGTGCCGCTCAGCGCCGTGAAGGACATCGGCGAGGTGGTCGAGGACCCGCAGATCGCGGCCCGCGGCATGATCGTCGACAGCGACTACCCCGGACACGGCTCCCTTCGTACCTTCGGCTCTCCCGTGAAGCTCGACCGCACACCCCCGCAGACGGCGGGACTCGCCCCCGACATCGGGCAGCACACGACCCGCGTGCTGATCGATTTCCTCGGCTACTCGGGCGACGAGGTCGAGGCGCTGCGCGTGGGAGGCACGGTCTGATGGGGATCCGTCTCGAGAGGCAGGGCGGTGTCGGCGTGATCACCATCGACCGGCCGGAGAAGCTCAACGCGCTGACCCTGTCGATGTACGACGAACTGGGCGATGCGTTCGCCGAGGTGCGCGATGACGACCGCGTCGGTGTCGCCGTGCTCACCGGCGAGGGCGACCGCGCTTTCTGCGTGGGGGCCGACCTCGGCGAATCGATACCGGCGCTGGCCGAGGAGCGCTTCGACATCAGCGAATGGGATGCCGCACACCAGAAGCACTCCACGCTCGAGAAGCCAGTCATCGCCGCCGTCAACGGCCTGTGTCTGGGAGGAGGCTTCGAGATCATGCTGTCGACCGACATCCGTCTCGCTGCGGCACAGGCCGAGTTCGGGCTTCCCGAGACCGGGGTGGGGGTCGTCCCGGCCGGCGGCACGCTCGTGCGGCTGGTGCGACAGATCCCGTACGCCTTCGCGATGGACCTGATGCTGCGCGGCGACCGGATCGACGCCGACACGGCCCTTCGCTACGGGCTCGTCAACCGGGTGGTGCCGGCTGCGGACCTGCACGACGAGGCTCTCGCCTTGGCCGAGCAGATCCTGACGAAGAGCCGCACCGCCGTCGCCACCGTGAAACGTGCGGTGCGGGCGTTGCAGGACCTGCCGGAGGACGAGGCGTTCCGCCAGGAAGCCGTGCTCGGGCAGCAGGCGTTCGCGAGCGCCGACGCCCGTGAGGGTCTTGCGGCTTTCGCGCAGCGCCGCGCGCCGGTCTTCGCGTCACACGCATAAGGCGGAACCGGCGCTCGTAGACTGCTGTCGATCCCGATGGCCGTTTCCCGAGGAGGTGCGATGGCCGAGAAGTCCCGAGTCTCGTCCGGTGCGTCCTCGGCTCTGGTGCACGAGGTGGTCGCCGCCATCCGCTCCGAGCCGGGCGAGGGCATGGTCGCACTCGCCGAGCTGCTGGGCGAGGCCGATGTCGCCGCCACCGAGGTCGAGCAGCTGCTGGCCTCGGTACAGGAGTCGCAGCAGCTGACCGCGCGGCTGCGACGCCGAGCGACCGAGTTGGAGGCGCTGTTCTCGACCGCGCGCGAACTCGTGCGTCTGCAGGACGTCACGGATGTGCTGCGCCGCCTGGTCGAGCGCGCGCACGAGCTGATGGGGACGGATGTCACGTATCTCTCCGAGGTCGACGACGCACGGGGCGATCTGCGCGTGCGCTACTCGGTGGGAACCGTCACGCCGGAGTTCCGGGATCTGCTGGTCCCGGCGGGCTTCGGGCTCGCGAGCCTCGTGGCGGAGAGCCGGGAGCCGGTATGGGTGCGGCAGTACGCGCGGATGGCGGATGCGCCGCATGATGCAGCCATCGACGCAGCGGTCGAACGCGAAGGGCTCGTGTCGTTCCTCGGGGTCCCGCTCGCCGTCGGCGATGAGGTCCTCGGTGCCCTCTTCGCCTGCAACCGCCACGCCCACGACTTCACGCCCGACCAGGTGCTGCTTCTCTCGGGGTTCGCCGATCACGCGGCTGCCGTCCTGCACAGCGCGCGCGTGCTGGCCGACAGCGCGGCTGCCAGGGCGCGTGCCGAGGACGCCTACGGGGAGCTGCAGCGGCATCTCGCGGCGACGCAGGTGGCGAGCAGCATCCATGAGCAGCTGACGGCCGCGGTGATGTCGGGGGCGACCATCGTCGATCTGGTCACGACGCTCTCGGGACGGCTGGGCCGGCGCGTCTGGGCACTGGACCAGGGGGCCCGTCCGCTCGGCGCCTCGACCGGAGCCGTCCGCGGTCTTCCCGCGAGGGCGCTGCTTGCCGCGGCGGTCCGCGCGAGTCAGCGAAGCGGTCACGCGGAGCCGGTCGACCAGGGCGGTGATCGTTGGCTGGTGGTCGCGATCCTCGGTGCCGATCGGGCGCTCGGCGCCATCGTCGCCGAGAGCGAGGGGGCGGATGCGCCGGCCGACGACGTGGTCCGACCGACGCTGGAGCGCGCAGCGCACGTCGCCGCGCTGGTGTCTTTCAAGCGCGACGCGGCATCGGCGCTCCGGGCCGACCGCCGGGCGCGGGCGCTGCTCGGAGTGCTCGAAGGGGACACGGCTCAGGCGGCCGCGGACCTCTCCGCCGAGTTCCCTGCGAAGATCACCGCGTGTGCCGTGGTCGATGTCCAGGCGGACGGCGTGCTCACCGCGGCGGCCGAGGCCGTCGGAGACGAGGGGATCGTGGCCGTGCGCGGAGCGCACCTGATCATCGCGTGGGCGGTGCCGGACGCGACCGACGCGACGGAGCGGATGCGCCGCATGATCGCCGACCGCCTGCGCCGACCCGGCATCCGCGCCGTTGTGGCGGTGGTTGACCACGCGGTTTCGCTCCGGTCCGCCGCCGACCGCGCCGCACGTGACCTGCGGATGCTCGTCCCTCTCGGGATCGCCGACGCGACCGTGCGGTCCGATGCCTTCGCGCCCTACCACGTGCTCACATCGGCCGCACCCGATGCGGTGTCCCGATTCGTCGAGGATGTGCTCGGTCCGGTGCGCGAATGGGACTCCCGCCGGGGCACCGCGCTCGTCCAGACTCTCGCCGCCTACTTCGACGGAGGCGGCAGCAGGCAGGCGGCGGCGGTGTCGCTGCGTGTGCACAAGAATACGATCCAGCAGCGTCTGGAGCGCATCTGGACACTGCTCGAAGGCGACTGGGACGACGCCGAGTACCGGTTCCGCGTGCAGGCGGCGGTCCGCCTCGAGAACCTGCGGCTCCGGCTGACCGCGGGCGGGTGACGGTCCCCAACTGTGTGGTGCGGGCACAGTCGCGATCGTGGATGCTGTGACGAACTGACGATGACACGACCGTCATCCGTGTCTAGCGTCGAAGGATGGACGTTCGTGATTTTCGACCCGTCGATCTGGGCGCCCTCAGAGCGACCCTCGGGGAACCAGAGGCGCCGACCACGCAGAAGATCACCGATCATCTCGACGAGAACTGCCTGGCGTTTCTCGCTCATTCGCCTTTCTGCTGCCTGTCGACGTCGGACTCGGCAGGGAACTGCGACTGCTCGCCCCGCGGCGACTACCCCGGTTTCGTCCGTGCGTTGGATGCGCGCACCCTCGTCATCCCCGACCGCCTCGGAAACAAGATCGCGGACTCGATGACGAACATCCTCGACAACGGCCACGTCGGACTGCTGTGCTTCGTCCCAGGCATGACCGAGACCCTCCGGATCAACGGCACCGCCACCGTGACCGACGATGCCGCGCTCCTGACCATGCTGGAGCAGGACCACGCGGTTCCGGATCTCGCGATCGTGATCCGCACCGAGCAGGTCTACCTGCACTGCGGCCGCGCGCTGCTTCGGGCGGGGCTGTGGGATCCGGAGACGCAGGACCTCGCGGAGGAGGTGCCGAGCTCCGGTCAGATCTGGGCGAGCATGTCCGGTTGGGACCCGACGGTGGGCAGTGCGATCGACGATGCGATGGCCGGCGCCTACCGGGTGCTGTACTGAATGCGCTCTCGAGCGGGGATGATCCCCCTCCTCGTCAGTGAGATCCTCCGGGAGACGCCGTCGATCGTCAGCGTACGACTCGAAGCTCCCGACGCCTCGCCGCTTCCGCCCTGGCTGCCGGGAGCGCATATCGACGTGCAGCTCATCACGCGGCATGAGCGCCAGTACTCGCTGTGCGGAGACCCATCGGATGTGACGGGATATCGGATCGCCGTGCTGCGCGAGCCGTTGTCCCGCGGTGGCTCGCACTACATCCACTCCTTCCTCCGCGTGGGCAGTCGCGTATGGGTGCGGCCGCCCCGCAACCTCTTCGCGCTCTCCGACGCACCCGCCCACCTGCTGGTCGCGGCCGGCATCGGGATCACTCCGATCCTTGCGATGGCTCGGCACCTGGCATCCGGAACCGCGGACTGGCGTATGGTCTATCTCGTTCGCCATCGCGAAGACATCGCATTCTCGACGGATCTCGACGCCTTCGGCGATCGCGTCGAGATCCATGTCAGCTCGGAGCGCGGGCGGCTCGACCTGGCGGGTCTGCTCGGCGGGATCGCGCCGGGTACCGCGGTCTACGCCTGCGGGCCGCAGGGATTCATCGACGTCCTCGCCGGGCTCGACGGCGCGCTGCCAGAAGGCGGCAGCATCCACGTCGAGCGCTTCGAGCCGAAGCCCCGAGAGCATAGGCCGAACGAGACGTTCTCCGTGGTGTGCTCTCGATCGGACGTGACCGTGGAGGTGCCGGCTCAGCGGTCGATGCTCGATGCCCTCGAGGACGCCGGCGTCGCCGTCGACGGCTCATGTCGTCGGGGCGTCTGCGGTTCGTGCGCGCTGAGCGTGCTCGAGGGGATCCCCGAGCATCGCGACTCCCTCAACGCGGATGACGACTCGATGACGATCTATCCCTGCGTGTCGAGGTCGATCTCGCCGGAGCTCGTCGTCGACGTCTAGGATTCGTCGTCGCCGGTCTCGACGCCCGGTCCGGGACCAGGTCGCACCGGGGCATCCGGGGCGATGTCGATCCGGGTGTTCCCGTCGTGCTCGCTCACCTCGATGCGCGGCGCGGCATCGGCCTCGGTGGCATCGGGCGCCGCGGTCAGCTGGTCGTGGCGCTTCTCCTCGAACGTCTCGTCGTCTGCGGATGGGTGATCAGGCGTGCTCATGGCTCTCCTCGGTCGTCATCGTCGAAAGCTACGTTCCGACCGTGCCCCGCGGCGATGGGGTTGACAGCGGGGGCCCGGATGCGCACTCAGGATTCTCACAGAAACACAGCGCGGCGCGGTCATCCGTTCGCCCGGCACCGATATATTGTCGTCGCACGAAGGACGGTACGCCGGCCTCCGGCAGGGGCGATCGAGGGGATCGCTTCACGACCTGACACAAGAAACGGGTTCTCTCATGACCGGTACCGCACGGAAGGCGCTCGCCGAAGGGCTCGCGACCTTCCTCTTCGTCCTCGCCATCATCGCCGCGGTGAACAGCGAAAGCCCGCTGACCCCGCTCGCCATCGGCTTCACCCTCATGGTCCTCGTCTACTCGACCGGCCACATCTCCGGCGCACACCTGAACCCGGCCGTCTCGGTCGGTGTCTTCCTGCGCGGCGGCCTGAGCGTCGTGGACTTCATCGCCTACCTCATCGCCCAGTTCATCGGCGGCGCGCTGGCCGCACTGGCCAGCCTCGCGGTCTGGCCCGCCGGCGGAAAGGCCGTGGTCATCGAGATCGGCCCCGCCTTCCTCGTCGAGGCGCTGTTCACGCTGATCCTCGTCTGGGTCGTCCTCAACACGGCCACCGCGAAGGGCACCGAGGGCAACTCCTTCTACGGCCTCGCGATCGGTGCCACGGTGTTCGTCGGTGCGGCGACCGTCGGCTCGATCTCGGGCGGCGGCTTCAACCCGGCCGTGGCCCTCGGTCTCTCGGTGGGCGGCTACTTCGCCTGGAGCTCGCTGTGGCTCTACATCGTCGCCCCGGTCGTCGGCGCCGTGATCGCCGCGATCCTGTTCCGCGTGCTCAACGCGGACGACGCCAAGAAGATCGCCGGCGAGTAACCCGCTGCCACGAAGCGCCGCGTCCTCTGCGAGGGCGCGGCGCTTCTGCGTGCGGGCCTCTCCGTCGAGCGATGTCCGCCACGCGGGGGATGCGGGCGCCGACGCGGCGACGTACCGTGAAGCCATGCTGATCGTCGAGGAGCTCCATCTGCTGCTCACCCGGCCCGACGGCCGAGTCGAGAGCGCGGCGAGCGTGCACCGTCTGTTCGGCGCGATCGCCGCCGTCATCGTCGACCTCTCCCTCCGCGACCGCGTCGTGGTGACGGAGGAGAAGAACCCGGCCGTGCAGGTCGTCTCCGCCGATCCGATCGGCGACCCGGTCCTCGACACGGCGCTCGCGCGCCTCGCTCCCCTGAGCGGCAAGCGCCTGCAGTCGCTCCTCATGCGCTCGAAGCTCGATCCGCTGGACCAGGTCGTCGAATCGCTCGTCGCACAGGGCGTTCTCGTGCGCGGAGAGCGGGGCTTCTTCGGGTGGGGCTCGCTGCGCACGCCCGAGTCGGACCCCGGGCCGGAGATGCTGATCCGCTCCCGCCTCGCGGCCGTGCTGTCGGGATCGGCCGCGCCCGCCCTGGCCGACGTGACGATCCTCGCCATCCTGCAGGGGATGAACGCGGCGCATCCGATCCTCAAGAACGAGGCGGCCGGGGCGTCGGCGGGTCAGCTCAAGAAGCGGATCGAGCAGCTTGTCGCGGGCTCGGCGGCCGGTGATGCCGTCACGAAGGCCGTGAACACGGCGATCGCCGCGGCGCTGATGGCCGCGATGACACCGGTCATCGTGGCGACCACGACCGGCTGATCACCGCGGCGTCAGGACGCCACGGCGGCGGCCGTCGCGTGCCGGTCGGACTCCGCGGGGACGCGAGTGCGCGCGGCGGCGATCAGCATGACCACCAGAGCGACCGCGGTGATGATCGCGCCCAGCCAGATCGGCGAGGTGTATCCGAGGCCGGCGGAGATGCCCACGCCCCCTGCCCAGGCGCCGAGGGCGTTGCCGACGTTGAACGCACCGATGTTGGCGCCGGAGGCGAGCGTGGGCGCGCCGCCCGCGTACTGCATCACCCTGCTCTGCAGGCCCGGCACGGTGCCGAATCCGAACCCGCCCATCAGGAAGAGCGCGACGATCGTCGCGATCCCGGACGATGCGAAGAACGCGAACAGAGCGAGCACCACGACCAGCGCGGCGATGAAGACGATCAGGGTGCGGTCGATGGCGCGGTCGGCGAGACGGCCGCCGAGCCAGTTGCCGAGCACGAGTCCGCCGCCGAACAGCACCAGCAGCCACGGCACGGCCGAGGACGCGAAGCCGCTGACTTCCGTGAGCGTGTACGCGATGTACGTGAACGCCCCGAACATCCCGCCGAAGGCGAGGATCGTGACGGTCAGCGAGAACCACACCTGGCCGGATCGGAAAGCTCGCAGCTCCTGGCGGAGGCTGATGCTCTGGTCGGGCCGCGGGAGGGCAGGCACGAGTGCGGCGATGCCGATGAAGGCCAGCACGCCGATCGCGGAGATCGTCCAGAAGGTCGAGCGCCAACCGAACTCCTGGCCGAGGAACGTGCCGAACGGCACGCCGAAGACGTTCGCGGCGGTGAGGCCCGTGAACATGATCGCGATGGCTCCGGCCTTCTTCTCCGGGGCGACCAGGCCCGCCGCGACGACGGAGCCGATGCCGAAGAACGCTCCGTGGCAGAGGGCGGCGATGATCCGGCCGATCATGGCGGTGCCGTAGTCGGGAGCGAGAGCCGTGAGCGCGTTGCCCAGGATGAAGAGCACGAGGAGGCCGAGCAGCACGGGCTTGCGGGGCAGGCGCGTCGTCGCGGCGGTCAGCAGCAGGGCGCCGACGACGACGGCCAGCGCGTACCCGGAGATGAGCCAGCCGGCCGCGGATTCGGTGACGCCGTATTCGGTCGCGACCTCCGGCAGCAAGCCCATGATGACGAACTCGGTGAGTCCGATGCCGAACGCCCCGATGGCGAGGGCGATCAGTCCTACTGGCATGACGATTCTCCTGATAAAGTAATTTGATTGCAGACGCCGGATATTGCGCGTCGAAGCACAATGCTTGCACACGCAACTATAAAGCGCAAGCAACTATCTGAGGAGTGCGGATGGGAATCGCAGACGACGCCGTCGAAGTGCGCGCCCAGGGGTGGCGGACGTTGGCTGCGCTGCACGGCCTGATCGAAGCAGAACTCGAGCGCGCCCTCGCCGACGCGGTCGGCCTGTCGGTCGTGGAGTACACCGTGCTCGACGCGCTCGAGCGTCAGGACGGCTGGCACATGCGCATGCAGCAGCTGGCCAGGGCGACCGCCCTGAGCCCCAGTGCCACGACGCGGCTCGTGAACCGTCTCGAAGACCGCGCGCTGCTCACGCGTGTGCTGTGCGCCGACGACCGTCGTGGCATCTACACCGAGCTGACGGCATCCGGTCGGGAGCTCTACGAGCGCGCCCACCCGATCCACGACGCCACGCTCCGCCGCGCTCTGGACGATGCGGCTGCTCAGCCGGAGCTCGCTCCCGTGGTCGAGGCTCTGAACGGCGTCGCGCTCCCCGCGCTCGTCACCCGCTGAGGCGCCGCGAACTCACCGGTCGGGGTGATCCCGACGCTCGGCGTCAGGGAGATCACGATCTTGCCGGAGGCGTGTCCGGCGATCGATCGCGCATACGCGATACGCACGTCTTCGAGCGGATGCACCGAGTCGATCGGCAGCTCGACGCTGCCGTCGGCGATCAGCTGAGCGACCATCGCGAGCTCCCGCGCGCCGGCCTTCGCCCCGCCGATGCCGCGGACCGGATGCCGAGAGCGCGCCTCGTAGTCGGCCACGGTGTTGATGCGATCCGCTGGCACGCCCATGGCCAGAGCGAGGTCGACCGTGCCGTGACCGACGGTGTCGAGCACCGCAGTGATCCCGCCGGGCGCCGCCGCCCGCACCGCGTCGGCGAGGTCGTCGCCGTAGGCGAGCGGATGGATGCCGAGGCGCCGCAGCAGCGCGTGGTTGCGCGGACCGGCCGTCCCGATGACCCGGGCACCCCGAAGGACGCAGAGCTGCGCCGTGAGGATGCCGACGCCACCGGCTGCGCCGCTCACCAGGACCACGTCGCCCGCGCCGATCCGCTGGGATCCGACGCTCGCCACGGCCGTGCGGCCGACGACGTTGAGAGCTCCCGCGACGACGAGCGGGAGCCCCTCCGGCACGCGGACGAGCAGCGCGGGGTCGATCACGAGGTGGTCGGCCTGCGCGTGGTACCGGAGCCCGCCGAACACCTCTTCGCCCGTGCGCCATCCGGTGACGTCGTCTCCGACAGCTTCGATGGTGCCCGAGAAGTCGTACCCGTTGCCCGACGGCAGGCTCCGCTCGTACGGATCGTGCATCGGCTCGCCGCTGAACAGCTTCCAGTCGACGGGGTTCACACCGGCCGCGGCCACCCGGACCAGAACCTCACCCGCGGCGGGACGGGGGACCGCCCGATGCTCGATCTCGAGCACCTCGGGGCCCCCGAACCGGTGGAACACGACGCGTCTCGACGCGGCATCCGTCGGTGCGAGGGTCATGGGGACAGCCTAGGAGGATCCCCTGCTCACCCGGCGCTGACGGCGAGCAGGAACCAGGCCGAGTGCGGGATCCACTGCTCCGCCCATCGCCAGGAGTCGGGGCCCTCGGCGGTGTCCGATGTCAGGAAGGCGATGCCCTGCTCGTCGTCGGGGTGGCTGGTGATGCCGTTCACGATGCCGCCGGGCAGGTTCGGGAAGTCCGGGGTGTACTCGACGTTGTTCCGGCCGCGCCCCTGGAGCATGCAGGCGTCGAAGGGGTTCCGGCCGAGCACCCAGTGCACCTGATCGGCGGCGAAGCGACGCAGCCGCGCCGCAAGATCGGCATCGCACTCCGGGAGATCTGCGACGATCGCGGCTGCGAACGAGAGCGAGGCGAGGTTCGCGTTCTCGCCCTGCCACCAGTAGCCGGTGTCGTTGTCGTGAGGGAAGAAGAACGCGTCCTTCGGCACACCACCGCGCGGCTGCACGCGCTGCCGGGGGTAGCCGAACGGATTGGCGACGGCGTCCGTCCGATCCAACAGATCCTTCGCGAGCTGCACGGCGAGGGCGCGCGCCCGCCCGACGTGGGCGCCGGCCGGCACGAGCGCCGCGTAGCGGAGCAGGGCGATCGCCGGGAGTCCGGCCTCGACCGCCGAGAAGTACGGGCGTCCGTCGTGCCAGGCCTCGAACCATCCGGCCGCGCCGTCGGCTCCGGCGCGATAGCGCTCGATCAGCGAGAGGGCGCGGCGGTCCGCCGCGGCGGCGAATCGCGTGCGCTCATCGGGTCCGACAGCCGCCACGAGCTCGGATGCCGCGAGCAGCGCGCAGTGGTCGTCGACGATCGACTCCGCACTCTCGGTCAGCTCCCCGGTCTCGAGATCGAGCCCGAACAGGTAGTCGTCGTTGTGCATCTCGAGGTCGTCGAAGGCCCCGACGGCAGCGGCCAGGTACTCCGCAGACGTGAAGTCGCCGTGCGCGCTCTCCCGCGACGCCCGCGCCAGCGCGGCGATCGCGAGCCCGCCGCCGCCGCGGTACGACGCCCGGTACCGGTCGGTGCGCACGCATTCCGGCAGCGGCGCGTTGATCACCCGCTCGTCGAGCTGCTTGGTCAGGGCGTCGAAGATGCCGCTGTAGAACGCGCCTTCCGGGGTGCGGAAGCGCACCAGGAAGTCGGCGCCGAACAGGGCCTCGTCACGCAGCCGCGCTCCGAGTGCCCGATGGAACCGCGGATGCCGTGTCGCCAGCTGGTCGCGCGCCTCGAGGAACGCCCACGTGCACAGGGGGATCTGCTGCGGGCTCATGGTCGGCGAGTACGTCAGGTGGCTGAGGAACTTGCTCGTGTCGCCGCTTGCGTCGAGCCACCCGCCGCGGGCATCCACCGTGTAGCCGGAGTCGTCGCCGTACCGCAGGGCGGCGGCATCCTTCTGTTCGATCTCACCGCTGGAGCGGCCTGCCTTGAAGGCGAAGAGGATGTCGGAGAGCGTGCCGGCGGCGAGCCGCTCCTCGCCGATCGTGAACGGCTCCGACGAGACGGCCTCGTCATCGACCGCCGCCGCGAGGACGTAGCGTCCGGGTGAATCGACGGCGTCGAAGTCCACGCGCGAGTATGCGCCCGTCCGCCAGGCGTCCACCGCCGCCACCGGTGTCGCCTCCAGCCGGATGCGGGAGCCGTCGTCGAGGGACAGCAGCTCCACGTGCGGCGTCGACCCGAGCTCGGCGAGCTCGATGAGTGCGGACTTGGGTGCCCCGGTGTCGTAGCCGAGGTGATCGATGAGGATGCGCATGTCAGCCCTTGAGTGCTCCGGCGAGGACCGCGTTCTCCATCTTCTCGGCGAACACCGCGTAGACGAGGTAGGCGGGGATCAGAGTGATGAGGATGCCGGCGGCAAGAACACCGTACTGCGCGGCGTTCGCGATCGAGAGTGTGGGCAGCGCCACCTGCGCGGTGCGCAGCGTCGCCTCCGGCCCGATGATCACGAGCGAGAAGAAGTACTCGTTCCAGAAGGAGAGGAAGTTGAGGATCGCGACGACGGTGAGAGTCGGCACGGCGAGCGGAACGTAGACCGACCACAGCACCCGCAGGGGGCCGGCGCCGTCGAGCACGGCCGACTCCTCGAGCTCGGCGGGCACCGCGCGCATCGCCTGCGTCAGCAGGATCACCGTCAACGGCATCGCCGACGCGGGGAGGAAGAGGATGAGGAACTCGCGGGTGTGGAACAGATGCATCGCGATCGACAGCAGCACGGTCGGCACGAGCGCCGCGAAACCGGGGATGAGGAATCCGAGCGCGAAGATCCGCTCCACCATCCGTCCGAGCGAACCCTTCGCGCGCGCCAGCGCGAACGCCGCCGGCACTGCGAGGGCGAGCGTCAGGACCTCCGCACCGATCGTGATGTACGCCGAGTTCAGCAGGGCCGTGCCGAGCGACGCCTGCGAGAACGCCAGCCCGAAGTTGTCGAGCGTCAGCGGGGTGAAAGGCGAGAACGGCTGGTTGAAGATGTCGGTGTTGCGCTTGAACGCCGAGATCAGCAGGTAGTAGAGCGGAGCGGCGAGCAGGATCACGTACAGCCAGACGCCGGCGTGCGCGAAGTACTTCGAGGGACCGGTGCGGGCCAGAGCGCCGCCGCGCGTGCGACGACGCGGGGTGGAGCGAGGGGCGGATGCCGTGGTGCGGGAGGGAGCGGGGGCTTCGAGTGTGGTGGTCATGGCGTCGGATCCCTTCAGTACTTCTGCCGGAACGCGCGGCGGATCACGAGGATGCCGACGACGCCGACGACGAACAGCACCACGGCGACGGCCTGGCTGTATCCGACCTTCGACTGATTGAAGGCGAAGTCGTAGACGAGGAACGACAGGGTGGCGGTGGCGTTGCCGGGGCCGCCCTTGGTGAGCAGCAGCACGACGGCGGCGGAGGAGAACAGTGTCCAGAGGAACTGCAGCATCGTGACGACGCCGACGAACTCCCGGCACATCGGCCAGGCGATGCTCCACATGCGGCGGAAGTGGCCGCACCCGTCGATCTCGGCCGCTTCGAAGACCGAGGCGTCGATGGAGTTGAGTCGCGCGGCGAGCATGATCGCGGACACCGACATGCTGCACCAGATGGTGACGATGATGATCGACAGCATCGCGGAGTCGCCGTTCGCGAGCCACGGGCGGGCGAACTGCTCGAGACCGAGGATCTCGAGGAAGCCGTTGATCATGCCCTTCGGCGCGAAGACGCCGATGAACACCATGGCGAGGGCGGATGCCGAGAGCAGCACGGGCGTGAACATGAGGGCGCGGACGAACCGGTGGCCGCGGGGCTTCAGGTTCAGGTAGTACGCGATCATGAACGCACCCACGACCACGATCGGCAGGGTGACGACGAGCTGGAGGATCGTGTTGCCGGTCGCCAGCCACACGACCGGGTCGCCGGCCAGGCGGACGAAGTTCTCGAATCCGGCGGGGGTGCGCGGGGCGATGAGCCCTCGCCAGTTGACGGTGGAGAAGTAGAAGAGACTGACGAGGGGTCCGATCGTGAAGACGAGGAACCACAGCAGCGCGGGGAGCGTTGCCGACAGCTGCAGCATCTCGCTCCGTCGGCGGGATCTGCGGCGCCGAAGCGCGACGACGTCGGGGGACAGGGCGGTCATGGATGCTCCAGCAGTCGGGAGGGCGGTCCGGCGGATGCGCCGGACCGCCCCGGCGGTCTTACTTCGCGGCGGCGTAGATGTCGTCGACGGTCTGGCAGATCGTCGCGGCATCCGTGCCGGGGGTGAAGGCGACCGAGGTCGCGCGGTACATGGGGTTGGAGACGTCGGCCGGCACGTAGATGTCGGGCATCACGGGGAAGTCCACGGCCTCGGGCAGCTCGGTCAGCGACTGGGCGAGCAGCGGAGAGGTGACGCCGGACGTGTCGCCGCCGAAGTCGGCGACCGGGATCACGCCGCCCTCGTCGAGGATGCCCTTGAGCACGTCGTTGCCGTACATGTAGGTGATGAGCTGCTCGACCGCGTCGATCTTCTCCTCGCCGTTGGGGCTGATCCACCACCCGGCGGACGTCGAGCCGCGGTAGGCGAGGGGCTTGTCGAACGGCGCGCCGTCGGCGACCGGGAGTCCGCCGAGCACCGTGGCAGCGGCGAGCTCGTCCGAGGGGGACGGATACGCCCACGACCCGATCGGGGCGATGGCGGCCTGTCCGTCCATGTACGCGGCCTGCGCCTGGTCTGCCGTGTATCCCTCGACGCCGTCGACGAAGACGCCTGCGTCGCGGAGCTCGACGAGCAGTTCGATGCCCTTCATGGCCTCGGGGTTGTCACACGTGCCGCCCTCCGCGTAGACCTGCTTGGCCTCGTCGGTCGACATGTACATCTCGAGGAACTGCAGGAAGATCTTCTGCCCTGACCAGTCGATACCGCCCAGCGCGACCGGGGCGATGCCGGCGGCGCGCAGCTTCTTCGTCGCGTCGATGAGCTCGTCGGTCGTGGTGGGGACGCTTTCGACACCGGCCTGAGTCAGCAGGTCGGTGTTGTACCACCACGGCCACGTGAACCCGGAGTACGGGAAGGCGCGGACGTTGTCCTCGGCATCCGTCCAGTCCACGAGCGCGTCCTCGGGGATCCGGTCGGCGATGCCCCATTCCTCGATGTAGTCGTTCACGGGCACCACGGCGCCGTTGATCGCCCAGTCGAGCTGCTTCTCGAGGAGCCCGACCAGCAGCACGTCGGCCTCTTCGCCGGCGAGAAGCGAGGTCTCGTAGACCTGGTTCAGGTTGTCGCCGGATTCGAGCACCTTGACCTCGATGCCGGTCTCCTCGGTGAACGCCTCGAAGGCGGCGAACAGCGGCTTGTTCTGCGCCTGGCTCGCCGTCCAGTTCGTCTGGACGACGATCTGGTTCGGGTCGCTGGCGGGCTGGCTGCTCGCGCAGGCCCCGAGGCTCACGGCGAGCACGACGGCACTGGCTCCGGCCAGGGGGATGGACACGCGCTTCTGCACGAGAGACCTCCTTGTCGGCCGGTCGGATACCGGCGATTCCCTGAATGGTAGTGTCTCGGACTCTAAGTGGTCAATACTGGTATGTAAAAGACCTCTAACTAAATACGACGACGCCCTTCACGAAGTCGGCAGGACGCTCCTCCATCAGCTCATACGCCCGATCCACGTCTTCGAGGGCGAAGGTGTGGGTGATGAGCGGCAGGTAGCTGAAGCGGCCGTCGGCGATCATCGCGAGGCCCTCGCGCATCGCACGGACCGTGCGCGGGCGCTCGGGGGAGAAGCCGTTCACGATCGTCGCGCCCTTGTACCAGAGCTCCATGTCCATCGGCGCGTCGCCGGCGTGGTGGTACCCGACGATGCACACGGTGCCGTACGGGCGCACGAGCGAGGACGTGGTCCGCAGCGCGGCGGTCACCCCCGTGGCCTCGACGACGACGTCCATGCGCTGCTCGCGTCGGCCGGATGATGAGACGAACTCACCCGGCAGGTCATCGGGGTGATAAGCCTCATGCGCGCCGAGCGCCAGGGCGCGTGCGCGCGCGGCCGGATTCGGGTCGACGGCCACCAGCAGTCCCGGCAGGCGGGTCGCGGCCAGCTGGACGAGGCCGAGGCCCATGAAGCCGAGCCCCACGACCGCGACGCGATCACCCGGACGGATGCGGCTGCGGGACAGCGCCTCCTCGAGGTCGGCGAGTGGCTCTCCGATCACATGCTGCGGCGCGAACCCCGCCGGCACGCGCAGGATCGAATCGGCGTCGAGCGCGACCCGGGTGGCGAAGCCGTCGCCGCCGAGACCGGTCACGACCTCGCCCACCTGCCAGCGTCCGGCGGGGTCGCCGACCGCGCTGATCCGGCCGACGGTCTCGTGGCCGAGCCGTACCGGCTTCTCCGGCGTTCCGTGCTCGCGCCATGGCGTGCGATCGGACGTGCAGACGCCGCATGTCAGCACGTCGATCACCACCTGGGAGGGCGTCGGGATCGGATCGGGCGCCTCGACGATCTCGGACCGGCGCGGACCGACTACCTGGCTGATGAGCATGGAATTCTCCTCCGGCGGGTGACTGCGGACCACTCACCGGCTTGTCTCAATTGGACAGCAAGTGGTTGCACTCATCATAGAAGCGTATTAGCTTGGCCCTCAGTGGTATTTCAATGGACTACTACAAACGCTCGAAGGAGAGGCCATAGTGTACCAGTTCCCCCTGACGGACGGGCCGCGATGACGGCGGCCCTCACCGCTGCCGTTCTCGGCGCGGGTGCGCAGGGAGCAGTTCACGCCTTCGGCCTCTCCCGCATCCCCGGGATGCGCATCGTCGCGATCAGCGACGTCGATCCGGATGCCGCCGCGTCTCTCGCGGCCCGCCACGACGCCCGGGCGTACACCGATCTCGAAGCCCTGCTGGCCGACCACCGCGTGGACCTGCTGAGCATCTGCGCGCCGGCTGCCGTGCACCGCGCCGTCGTCGACGCCGCGATCGCGCACGGGGTGCGCGCGATCCACTGCGAGAAGCCGATGGCCCTCACGTACGGCGACGCACGCCATCTGGTCGCGGCGACCGCGGACGCGGGCGTCGCCCTGACCGTCAATCACCAGCGACGCTTCGACCGCATGCACCGCGAGGTGCGGGAACTCGTGCAGGACGGCGTGATCGGAGCGCTCACCGGCGCGCAGGGCTACTGCGCGAACCTCTTCGACTGGGGATCCCACACGCTCGACCTGATCCGGCTGCACCTCGGGGACCCGCGGGCGGTCTCGGTGCTCGCGCAGATCGACGTCGCCGCCCGCAAGCGCGTCTACGGGGCGCTGACCGAGACGGCCGGCATCGTCAAGGTGCGCTTCGACAGCGGCACCGATGCGATCATCGCGACCGGACGCGATGAGCGCCTGCACGCGCTCGGCGACAACGGGATCGTGCTGCAGGGCACGCGGGGACGCGTCGACATCTTCGGCGGGCGCGCGCTCGTGCACGCCGACGGCCGCGAGCCCCGCGAGATCGCGGAATCCGTCGACCCCGCCTTCGCGATCGAGCTCGGCGGCGTCGACGCCACGATCATCGAGCAGACCGCCCTCGCTCTCGCCGACCTCGCCCGCTGTCTGACGACGGGCGAAGAGCCCGTGCTGCACGCCCACCACGGACTCGCTGCTGCGGAGATCATCTTCGCCGCCTACGAGTCGAGCGTGCGCCGCGGCACCGTGCGGCTGCCGCTGGACGTGTTCGACAACCCGCTCCAGCGCGGGCTCGATCAGGGGCTCTGGACGCCCGCCGGCGAGATCGTTTCGACCTACTGACGTGAGAGAGATGGAAGCGATGAGAGAGGCCGTGGCATGAGAGTGCTCCTGCGGCGAGGACTGTTCTATCTGATCACCGCCTTCGCGGCGATCACGATCAACTTCTTCCTCCCCCGAATGATGCCGGGTGACCCGATCGAGCGGATGCTCACGCGGTTCCAGGGAAAGCTGAGCCCCGAGGCGGTGTACGCGCTCCGGCAGCTGTTCGGCCAGGGGGACGCCAACCTGTGGAACCAGTACTGGGAGTACTGGGGCAACATCTTCACCGGCAACCTCGGGGTGTCGATCAGCGCGTACCCCGCGCCCGTGTCGACGATGATCCTGCAGGGGCTGCCCTGGACGCTGTCGCTCATCGGCATCTGCACCGTGCTGAGCTTCGTGATCGGCGTCGGGCTCGGCATGCTCGTCGGCTGGCGCCGCGGCTCGTGGATGGACGGTCTCGTGCCGGCCACCACCTTCATCTCGTCGATCCCCTACTTCTGGTTCGGGCTGATCATGGTCTACGTCTTCGCCGTGCTGCTGCGATGGTTCCCGCTGTCGGGCGGATATGAGCCGGGGCTGATGCCGGGGTTCAACCTGGAGTTCATCGGGAGCGTCATCTCCTACGGGATGCTGCCGGCGATCACGATCATCGTGTCGTCGATCGGCGGCTGGCTCCTCGGGATGCGCAACATGATGGTCACCACCCTCAGCGAGGACTACGTGCTCCTCGCGCAGGCCAAGGGGCTCAAGACCCGGCGGGTGATGAGCACCTACGCCGGACGCAACGCGGTGCTGCCCTCGCTCGCGAGCTTCGCGATGTCGCTCGGCTTCCTCGTCGGCGGATCGATCGTCACCGAGGTCGTCTTCAACTACCCGGGACTCGGCTACACGCTGTTCCAGGCGGTCCAGCAGCAGGACTACCCGCTGATGCAGGGCATCTTCCTCGTGATCACCATCACCGTGCTGGTGGCGAACCTCGTCGCGGACTTCGCCTACGTGATGCTCGATCCCCGCACCCGTCAGGAGGCCCGCCGATGACGACCCCGCTCACCGCCACCCTCGCCGCGCCTCAGCCCGCTCCCAAGAAGGGGCGCAACCTCGACTGGCTGCACGGACTCCGCTCCGCCAAGATCATCGTCGGCGGCACCGTCTTCCTGCTTTTCGTGCTCGTCGCGATCTTCGGGCCGATGGTCGTCACGACCGACCCGAGCGCCGTCAGCACCGAGGTGCTGCTGCCGCCGTCGCCCGAGCACTGGCTCGGCACGACGCACACCGGTCAGGATCTGTTCGCGCAGATGGTCTACGGCACCCGCATCTCGATGTTCGTCGGTGTGGTCTCCGCCTTCTTCGCCACGGCGCTGTCGCTCATCGTCGGCCTCACAGCGGGGTACGTGGGCGGGCTCGGCGACGAGCTGCTCTCGGTGCTCTCGAACATCTTCCTCGTGATCCCGGGCCTGCCGCTGGTGGTCATCCTCGCCGGATATCTGCCGAGCACGGGCTCGATCGGCATCATCATCGTGATCTCGATCACCGGCTGGGCCTGGGGTGCCCGCGTGCTGCGGGCGCAGACGCTGTCGCTCCGCAACCGTGACTTCGTCGAGGCCGCGCGCGTCGCCGGCGACCGCACCTTCCGCATCATCTGGAGCGAGATCCTTCCGAACATGCTCGCGATCGTGGCGTCGTCGTTCCTCGCGACCGTGACCGGCGGCATCCTGACCCAGGCGGGTCTCGCCTTCCTCGGCATGACGGACGTGACCGAATGGTCGTGGGGCGGCATCCTCTACTGGGCGCAGAACAGCTCGGCGCTCCTGTTCGGCGCGTGGTGGTGGTTCGTGCCCCCGGGGCTCGCGATCGCCGTCGTCGGAACCGCTCTCGCCCTGGTGAACTTCGGCATCGATGAGTTCGTCAACCCGCGTCTGCGGGCGGCGGGCCTCGGCACGAAGGCCGGAACCAAGACGCAGTTCAAGCGTCCCCGTCAGCCGCTGCTGAACCTCCGCAAGCCGCGTCGCGACCTCGACGAGGACACCGCCTTCGTCGCGGGCGAGGCCGTGCTGCAGATCTCCCATCTGTCGGTCGAGTACCAGACGCGCGACGGGGCCTTCCGTGCCGTCGACGACGTCAGCCTGACCCTGCACCGCGGCGAGATCGTCGGTCTCGCGGGCGAGTCGGGATCGGGCAAGACGACCCTCGCCTACGCCGTGACACGTCTGCTGCGCCCGCCGGCCGTCATCGCGGGCGGCGAGATCATGTACACCGGCCGCGACGGCGAGCAGATCGACGTGCTCGGTCTCGACGACCGGGAGCTGAAGGCGTTCCGGTGGTCCGAGATCGCGATGGTGCTGCAGTCCGCGATGAACGCGCTCAACCCGGTCATCTCGGTCGGCGACCAGATGGAGGACATCTTCATCGACCACGATCTGGGCCTGAGCCGGGAGGAGCGCCGCCGGCGCGCGGGCGATCTGCTGCGCACGGTCGGCATCGACCCGATCCGGCTCGCCAGCTATCCGCATCAGCTCAGCGGCGGCATGCGGCAGCGCGTGATGATCGCGATGGCACTCTCACTCAAGCCGCGCGTCATCATCATGGACGAGCCCACGACGGCGCTCGACGTGATCGTGCAGCGCAGCATCATCGACGAGATCGCGCGCCTGCGCCACGACTTCGGCTTCGCGGTGCTGTTCATCACGCACGACCTGGGCCTGCTGCTCGAGATCAGCGACCGCGTCGGCGTGATGCGCAAGGGGCGCCTGGTCGAGGAGAACACTCCCGAGGAGCTGCTCGCGAACGCCGAGCACGACTACACCCGACACCTGCTGCGGTCGTTCCCCAGCCTCCGCGGCGACGCGCCGCTGTCGGGAGGCGGTCGTTACATCGCGGAGGACGGCGAGACCGCCTCCGAGGAAGTGGGAGCACGATGACCACCCTGCATGCGGTGAACCTCACCAAGGACTACCACCTCGGTCGTCGCGGCAGCACGCTGCGCGCGGTGGACGGGGTATCGCTCACCGTTCGTCCTGGCGAGACCGTGGCGCTGGTCGGCGAGTCCGGAAGCGGCAAGTCGACCATGGCGAAGATGATCCTGCGCATCACCGACCCCTCGTCGGGAGAGCTCCGGCTCGACGACGAGGTCGTCCCGCGCGGGCAGCAGGGCGTCCGCGCCTATCGCTCCCGTGTGCAGATGGTGTTCCAGGATCCGTTCGCCTCACTCAACCCGCTGCGCACCGTGCGGCACCACCTGCGCCGCCCGCTGCGGGTGCACCGCATCGTGCGCGGCGCGAAGGAGGAGCAGACCGAGCTCGAGCGGCTCCTCGACTCCGTGAACCTGTCGTCGGAGTACCTCGACAAGTTCCCGCACGAGCTCTCGGGCGGTCAGCGTCAGCGCGTGGCCATCGCCAGGGCGCTCGCGCCCCGCCCCGAGGTGCTCATCGCCGACGAGCCGGTCTCGATGCTCGACGTGTCGATCCGGATGGAGATCCTCGAACTGCTCGACGCCCTCAAGCTCGAGCGCAACCTCGCGGTCCTCTACATCACGCACGACCTCGCGACGGCGCGGCACTTCTCCGGTCAGATCGTCGTCATGCGCAACGGGCGCGTCGTCGAGCGCGGGCCGAGCGGCGACGTGATCGCGGCGCCGATCCACCCGTACACGCAGCTCCTGGTCCGAGCCGCGCCCGACCCGCGCTCGGAGCCGTTCGTCGTCGACGTCGACCGGCGACTTCGCCACCCGGAGGTACTCGTGAGCGAGACCGACCCGACGGTGGCGGATGCCGCGGACGGCATCCACTGGGCCCGGGAGTGGGACGACGACGAGAGCGTCGCCCGGCTCCTCACCGAGAACCGCATCGAGGGGAAGGAGGGCACAGGCGTGCTCTGACGAGCACCTCCGCAGTTCCTTCATGTCCCCCGCAGTGTCCTCGCAGTCTCAATGAAAGGAAGTCGGCATGCCCATGCGCACGTCGAAACGAGCGGCCATCGCCACCCTGGCGGTCGCCGCCCTCATCACCGGCCTCGCCGCCTGCGCCCCCAGCGGCGCATCGAACTCCGGGGGAGGCGACACGATCCTCACGGTCGGCCGCTCGTCCGCCTCCGTGCAGCAGGTCTTCAACCCCTACCTGCCCACCACCGCGTACCAGCTCGGTTCCGAGGGCATGATCTACGAGCCCCTCGTGCAGGTCAACACCACCAAGGCCGGTGACTTCAAGCCGTGGCTGGCGACCGAGTGGGAGTGGAACACCGAGGGCACCGAGCTCTCGCTCCAGCTCCGCGACGGCGTGAAATGGACAGACGGCGAGGACTTCACGAGTGAGGATGTGGTCTACAGCTACCAGCTCATCAAGGACCACCCGGAGCTGAACCTCACCGGCATCCAGTTCGACACGATCACCGCGCCCGATGAGCACTCCGTCGTGCTGACGTTCGCCACCCCGTCGGCGAACTTCTTCGACAAGATCATCTACCTGAGCATCGTGCCCGAGCACGTGTACGGCGAGGTCGACGACGTCGCCGGGTACGCCGACGACAAGCCGGTCGGCACGGGTCCGTTCATGCTCGACACGTTCACGCCCGAGAGCTACACGCTCACGAAGAACCCCGACTACTGGCAGAAGGGCAAGCCCGCGATCGACGGCCTGCGCTTCGTCCCGTACAAGGACAACACGGCGGTCTCGCAGGCCATGGTGCAGGGCGACGTCGACTGGTGCAGCTGCTACATGGCGAACGTCGAGGAGACGTTCCTCTCCCGCAGCGACGACTTCCACATCCTGTGGTCGGTCGTCGGCGCCGACGGTCTCATCACGAACAACCAGAGCTTCCCGTTCAACGAGCGCGAGATCCGCGAGGCCGCCAGCCTTGCGATCGACCGCCAGCAGGTGGCCGACGTCGCCAACCGACCGGCGGCGACCTGGAAGGGCGGCCTCCCGCTGCCCGTGTTCGAGGATGCCATCGCGCCCGGCCTCGAGGACGAGGTGTACGAGTACGACGTCGACGGTGCGAAGAAGATCCTCGAGGGGCTCGGCTTCACGATGGGCTCCGACGGGTACTACGAGCGCGACGGCCAGCAGCTGGCCTTCGAGATCACGATCCCGCAGGCGTTCACCGAGCAGGTCGCGGCCGCCCAGATCATCCAGTCGAACCTCAAGGAGGCCGGCTTCAAGGTCGACGTCAACGGCGTCGCCGTCGAGGCGATCAACGGCATCACCAGCAAGGGCGAGTTCCAGGCCACGATCGGCTACCCGATCGCGACGCAGATCCTCGCGGTGAACCTGTACGACTCGTGGATGAACCCCGCCTACTCGCTGCCGATCGGCGAGGCCATCCCGACGTACCAGAACATCCAGCGCACCGAGGACCCGGAGATCGCGCAGTACTTCGCCGACTACTTCGCCGCGACCACCGACGACGAGCGCACCGCCGCCGTCACGGGTCTGGAGGAGCAGTTCATCGAGGAGATGCCATGGCTCGTCCTCTCGTACTACCAGGCCTACGCCGGGTGGAGCGAGAAGAAAGCCACCGGCTGGCCCGAGGAGAACGACCCGTACTGGGGCGCTTTCGTCAACCCGGTCGTCGCGCTGGAGCTCCAGCCCAAGTGACCGAGTAGACCTTCGACGGGCTCAGGACCGCACGGTTCCTGAGCCCGTCGAACGGCCCACTCACCAACCCGAGGAGAACCCATGTCCACCCGCGCCCTCGTCGTCGTCGGCGGCGACGACACCCACCACGACCTCCTGGGCGCTGCCGACGTCCTCACCCGCATCGGTGCCGGAGCCGGGTTCGCCACGGCACCGGCTGTCGGCATGCAGCGTTTCGCGAACGCTCGGCCCGAGACGGCGGATGCCGACGTCTACGTGCTCTACGACTCCGGCGCCTCGTTCCCCGGCGCGCAGCAGGCCGCGCTCGCCGCGGCGGTCGCGGCGGGCAAGGGACTCGTCGCTCTGCACATGTCGAACGTGATGAGCGACCCGCAGGGTGCCGATCGGGCGTTCTTCGAGCTGCTCGGCAACCACTACCTGTCGCACGGCCCCGGACACCACGAGGGCCGGCATCGGATCGAGATCGTGGCGCAGCATCCGATCACGGACGGCGTCGAGGACTTCGAGCTCTTCGACGAGTACTACGAGTTCGCGTTCGCCGATGAGGATCATCTCGTGCTCGCCGAGCGCACCAGGGAGGACGGGGTGCGGATCCCCGTCCTGTACGTGCGGGAGGTCGGCGAAGGGCGCGTGGTCTATCTCGCCCTCGGGCACGACATGCGCGCGTGGGGTGAGCCGCCGTTCCGCCGGCTCGTCACTCAGGCGATCCGCTGGGCGGGACGCGCATGAGCGCCGCACTGCCCGGCGCCGCCGTCATGCTGTACACCGTCGACGCACTGCTCGACGACGACTTCGAGGGCGTGCTCGAGCGCATCGCCGCCCTCGGCTATCAGGGCGTCGAGACCTACGGCCTGCATGGTCGCTCGGCCGCAGACGTGAAGCGGATGCTGGATCGCACGGGTCTCGCCGTCGTGAGCTCGCACGCGCCGTTCCCCTTCGGGCCGGAAGCCCCGCGCATCCTCGACGAGTACGCCGAGCTGGGTGCCCCCAACCTCGCCTGGAGCATGGAGGCCGAGGAGTTCGACAGCCTCGACCTCATCGAGCGGGGCCTCGAACGCGTCAACGGCGGCGTCGAGTCGGCGAGGGCCTACGGCATGACCGTCGCGTATCACAATCATCACGCCGAGTTCCGGAACGTGATCGACGGCCGGAGCGCCTACGACCTGCTGCTCGAACACCTGCATCCCGACGCCCGGGTCGAGTTCGACATGTACTGGGCGGCGGTCGGCGGGGCGTCGCCGGCGGAGGTCGTGCGGTCGATCGGCCCCCGATTGAGATACGTGCACGTCAAGGACGGCCCGGCCCTGACCTACGGCGGCGACACGCTCGTGCCGATCGGGCAGGGAACGGTCGACGTGCTGGGCGCGCTGCGCGAGCCGTCGACGCTCGAGTGGCACATCGTCGAGCTGGAGAAGCTCGACCTCGACCCGTTCGACGCCCTGGCCGAGTCGTATCGCTACCTCACCGGGCACGGCGTGACGGCGGGTGCCCGATGAGCGCCCTGCGTGTGCTGTTCCTTGGCGGCGCCGGCATGATCGGCTCCGCGGTCGCGCGCGAGGCGGTGCAGCAGGGGATCGATCTCGCGGTCGTGACCCGCGGCGAGCACCGGCGCGCGCTGCCCCCGGAGGTGCGCGGCATCCGCGCCGACGTTCGTGATGCGGCGGCACTCGACGATGCGCTCGGCGACGCCGAGTACGACGTCGTCGTGAACTGGGTCGGCTTCGCGCCGGCGGACGTGCTGCCCGACGTCGACCGTTTCGCCGGCCGCACCGGCCAGTACGTGTTCGTCAGCACCTGCTCCGTCTTCGGACGCCCGGTGCCCCAGCTGCCGATCACGGAATCCAGCCCGCGCCGGCATCCGGTCTTCGGATACGCCCGCGACAAGCTGGCCTCAGAGCTCGCCCTCGAAGACGCCCACCGCGAGCGCGGTCTGCCGTTGACGATCGTGCGGCCCATGCACACCTACGACGAGACGACCATGATCTTCCCGGTCAGCTGGACGGCGATCGAGCGGATGCGGCGGGGCGAGGCGTCGGTCGTGCACGGCGACGGCACCTCGCTCTGGACGCTCACGCACTCGAGCGACGTCGCGCGCGCACTCGTACCGCTGCTCGGCAACGATCATGCGATCGGGGAGAGCGTGAACCTGGTGAGCGGCGACGTCCTCACCTGGGACCAGATCCACACAGCGCTCGCCCGGGCCGCCGGTGTCCGCGATCCGCGGCTCGCGCACTTCTCCAGCGAATCGATCGGCCGGGAGATCCCCGGCTGGGCAGAGGTGCTCCAGGAGGACTTCCGGCACTCGATCCTCTTCGACACCACCAAGTTGCGGCGCCTCGTGCCCGGGTACCACCCGCAGGTCTCGTTCTCGGAAGGCGCTCGCCGCATCGTCGCCTGGCATGAGGCGGATGCCGCGCGGCGGGCCTTCGACGACGACCTCTCAGCCGCGTTCGACCGCCTGATCCGGAACGGATGACATGACAGACACGATGCTCTCGATCCAGCTGTACAGCGTCCGCACGGAGCTCGGGCAGAAGCGGCCCGCGACCCTGCGGCGGCTCGCGGAGCTCGGCTACAGGCGGGTCGAACCCTACGACATCCTCAGCGACCCGGAGAACTTGGCGCGCGACCTCGCCGCCGCGGGTCTCGAGGCGCCGACCGCGCACGTGAAGCTGCTCGATGTACCGATCGACGAGGCGCTCGCCGCGGCGAAGACCGTGGGCGTCGAGACGCTGATCGTGCCCTGGGTCGATCCTGCGCTGTTCGCGGACCGGGCGGGCGTCGAATCGCTCGCCGCGCGGATCAACGCCGCTGCCGAGAGTGCCGCGGCCGAAGGGCGGCGCGTCGGGTACCACAACCACGACTTCGAGTTCTCTACGCTGATCGACGGACGGGCCGCGTGGGAGATCCTCGTGGAGCTGCTCGACGAGCGCGTCGTCCTCCAGGTCGACACCTACTGGGCGAGCGTCGGTGGAGCCGATGTGTTCGAGCTGCTTCCCCGCCTGGCCTCCCGCATCCGGTTCGTGCATGTGAACGACGAGGAGCCGGAGCCCGACGACCCGCCCACGCTCGGCGTCCCGGTCGTGGGACGGATGAGCGAGGTCACGGTCCTCGCCGCGCGCAGCGTCGAGCTCGTGGTGGTCGAGGTCGTCGTCGACGGCGACCCGCTCCCCGCGGTGGAGCGCAACACCCGCGTCTTCCAGGGGGCGCTCGCGTGACCGGCAGGCCGGTCCGCGTCGGCGTCATCGGGGCGGGCAACATCTCGGACGAATACCTCACCACCCTCACCGCCGCTCCCGGCGTCGAGGTGATCGGGGTCGCCGATCTCGACGAGGAGCGCGCTGCCGCGCAGGCGGCGAAGTACAGTGTGCCCTTCTCCGGCAGCACCGCCGGACTCCTCGCCCTGCCGGAACTCGAGCTCGTCGTGAACCTGACCATCCCCGCGGTGCACGCGCAGGTCGCCCTCGCGGCGATCGCGGCGGGCAAGCACGTGTGGGGCGAGAAGCCGCTCACGCTCGATCGCGCCTCCGCCCGGACCGTGCTCGATGCCGCAGCGGCGGCGGGGGTGCGCGTCGGCAATGCGCCGGACACCGTGCTCGGACGCGGCATCCAGCACTCGCAGCAGCTGATCGCCGAGGGCCGGATCGGCACACCCCAGACCGTGCTCACTCTCATGCAGGGGCCGGGTCCCGACGCGTGGCATCCGCGCCCGGACTTCCTGTTCGCGCGGGGAGCAGGCCCCCTGTTCGACATCGGCCCGTACTACCTCACGACGCTCGCGCTGCTGTTCGGTCCGATCGATACCGTGCAGGCGATGGGCCACCGGGCTTTCGACGTGCGCACCGTGCCGTACGGCGAACGCGCGGGCAACCGCATCCCGGTCGAGGTCTGGACGCACGTGAGCGTGCTCACCCGATTCCGGTCGGGCGTGGTCGGCACCTCGATCTACAGCTTCGATTCGCCCGTGCGGCGGCAGCTGTTCGAGGTCACCGGCTCCGGCGGAACTCTGACCGTGCCGGTGAGCGGGTTCGACGGGCCGAGCGTTCTCGTGCCGGCGGGGCAGCCGCGGCCGGAGTCGGTCGAGCTCGTGCCCTCGGGTGCCGACCGGGCGCGCGGCATCGGCGTCGTCGAGATGGCGGAGGCGATCCGCGCCGGGCGGGATCCGCGCGCGAGCGGGGCCCTGGCGTTCCACGTGCTCGACGCGCTGCTGGCCATCGAGGAGTCCATCGACGCGGGCGGGCCGATCGCGGTGGCCAGCGACTTCGACCCCGTGGACGCCCTGCATCCGCAATGGGGCGCAGGCGCGCCGCCTCTCTGACGGTAACGCTGAGGACTTAGAATGGTCGTTACTGGTATGGTGCACAGGCGCACTGTACGGCTCGGAACTGTACCGTGCTGAGTGGAACGACACCTCCGAGGGGGCAGGGATGACGAGCATCAGTGAATCGCCGATCCGCGCGGACTATCCTGAGCCGCTGTGGATCCAGGCCGTGAATCTCATCAAGGTCGAGATCTCGTCCGGCCGACTCGCGGAAGGATCGCGGCTGCCTCCTGAGCGCGAACTCTGCACCCAGCTGGGCATCAGTCGGGTGACCCTGCGCAAGGCCCTGCTGCAGCTGGTCGACGAGGGCGTGCTGAGCTCTTCGCACGGCCGCGGCTGGTACGTGGCTTCGGCGCCCGTCGCCAAGGAATGGCCGAACAGCCTCGAGTCCTTCAGCGAGACCGCACGGCGGATGGGCCTCGAGTCGACGTCGATCGTGCTCCGCGCCGAGACCGGGCATGCGAGCCTCGACGAGGCCGAGGCCATCGGAGTCGCGCCGGGAACGCCGATCTTCCGCCTCGACCGCATCCGTCTGCTCGACGCCGTGCCGATCGCCCTCGACGCCTCCGTCGTGCCCGCGGCTCTGCTGCCCGATGTCTCGAAGACCGACTTCGCCGTCGACTCGCTGTACGACCTGCTCGACGAGTCCGGCGCCGGACCCCAGCGCGCCGACAGCACCGTCGAGGCACGAGAAGCCGATGCTCAGGCCGCCGAGGCTCTCGGTGTCCCGGTCGGCAGCCCCCTGCTCGTGATGCGTCAGGTCGCGCACGGCCTCGACGGCCGCGTCGTCGCACTGTCGACCATCCGCTACGTGGGCGAGCGCTACCGGCTGCGCACGGTCTTCACTCGCGGCACCGGCCCCGCGCGCTGACGAAAGCTCTGCACGAGGGGCTGAGAGGCCGGCGAGCCGCGAACGTTCGGGACGAGTGAAGCAATCGAGAAGACAACCAAGAAACCTGGGAGCTCGATCGCCGCCTGAGTTCCGCTGGACTTACGGAGTTCGAGCGATAGCGTGGACTATCGTGGGCCCCGGTGCCTAGGCGTCGGGATGGTCGATATGGTCCCAGAACGCCGGGTAGAACTGGGACAACGGGCTCTCTGTGTTTCCACCGTCTGCCATTGCGGCCCGAGCCTGACGCGTGATCTCCTGACGGTGGAGGTCGAGCTTCGGAACTAGCACATAAATGTCACTCATGTCGATCTCAACGGTGCGATACTGGCCTACATCGAATGGAAGTTTGTCGCCTGTTCGAATTATCTGAACGACTGGCTTGCGCGCTGCATGACGTAGTGCAAGCTCGTAGTACACGTTCGGGTTCGAGAAGCTTAGGTCCGCAATCACGAGCGCCGCTTGTGCGATGTGCTCAATCACTTGACCAGTGATTAGGCCGGGCTTGCTGATGCGGTCGGCTCTGACGACGTCGAGCCCTAGACCTTCTAGTGCAGGTTCGATCAACGACGAGAGCACCAGGTCAGCATGCTTCCGCTCGACTGAGTCCGCTGAGCCGATCGGTGAAACGACGAAGCATGTCTTGTTGAGTGCCCCAGGGCGCTCACCCTTCTTGCCAACTTTCTGAGCCGTCCGCACTTTCGGGGGTGGTGGCGCAAACCGTGCGTCGATTTCCGCTTGCGCGTCCTCCGTCAGTTCGGAGTACTCATTCTCGCTGTGCTGCTCTACATCGTCCGGAAGCTGCTCCAGAACAGCCTCGATGGGCACGATGTGCTCCGAACCAGCAATGTTGCGTATCAGTCCGACTTCGCGAGCATTGGCAAGGAACGTCTCAACACATTCAGCGGCGTGGTCCTGGTGTGCCCCGGCCTCGGTAGCGGCGTCACGCAACACCTCAACACTCGGTAGCCGGTGGTTCTTGTAGCGCTCGTAAATTGCAGCGAATGGCGGGACGCTTTCGATCGCGAGCTGGAACCTCGCATTGAGTCGCCCAGCGGTGGCCCAGTCCGAATCCGTCGCGATGGCGCCAGCGGGAGTGAGTGCCAAGACCTCAGCGTTATAAGCGCCCTCGGTGATGCCGTACTGATTGCTGCTCGTGATCAGCTTCCGGACTGCGTCACTACCAGGTGACCTTCCGAGCGCTTCGAGCAGCGTGAGCCGCCGAATCGGCTTGCCTGCACCGTGTGTCTGAATTGCCTCGCCAAGGACGAGCGCCTCCTTGAATGACATCGCGGGGAAGGTGCGAGCACGCCGCGTCCGTGTGCCGCCGCCTGATCCGTTAACGGAATCCTCGGCCGTGTTCCCCGCGTCACTCATGTGTTCAGCATGGCCGAAGGGGCTGACACTGGCAAGACGCACCACTACCGGTGCTTATTACCGTCGGCTGAGTGGCTACGACTTAGCTGCCTGCGGCCACCCTTGACTAGTTCGCTGTCAAGAACCGTAAGCGGTAGCCCGACCGCTCGGCCGACGCTCGCGCCAGCACTGATGTTGTGCTTATTGCATCCGCTCCATCATCAGATGCTCGCCGATGCGCTGGCCTACCAGCGCTCCCGCGCGACGGAATCGAACTCAGGGGCCGTCTGAGAGCCCAGCGAGGTAGTGCGGATCGCTGTCTTTAGGCGCAATGGGTCCTCTCACACCGATCGAGTATGAATCATCGGGCTGGAGCTTGACGGTCGCGACGATGGATGTGCTGTTGATTACTCGCGCGCTCTTTTGGTCATTCTCCAGATGCGACGGTTGCGCTCTAGCGCTGAGGGATTTCTCGCGCAGCGACTCGAGGTGTCACTGCCGGTTGCCGCCCGATCGAGTGCGGTGAAAAATGCTGATCTTCCGAATCCCATTCCACCGGATTCGCGATGCGGTCGCCGAACCACCAGTCCGATTGGATCGCGACCCCGTAGGTTGATGACGAAACATCCGTCCGGGAAAGCGGGATTAGAGCGGCTGCCCGCCTCGGTGAAAGTCCGAGTAGCGATCAGGCCACAAGGCGGTTCGCGAGGAACCACGCGCCGGCGACCGGCGGCTGGTCCAGGAGCACGAATCGCAGATCCGGATGCCGTTCGGCGAGCAGTTCGCGCACGCCGTCCGCGAGTCTCGGCTGCGCGGTGATCACGCCTCCCGCAGCGACGACGGCGTCGCCCACGGCGCCGCGCCGGCGCAGCTGATCGATCAGGCGCACGAGGTGCGCCGCACCCGCACGGATCACCTCGGCGGCGAGAGCAGAGCCCCGGTCGGCCGCGTGGAACACCGCGGCGGCGTGCGGTGCCCAGTTCGCCATGGTGGGGTCGTCGTTCACGGCGCGGGCGAGACGCTCGGCATCCGCGACGCCGAAGTCCGCCAGCAGAGCCTGGAGGAGTCCGTCGTCGGGCTCGCCGTCATCGTGCGCGAGCAGCGCAGCCTTCGTGGCCTCACGGACGAGCCCGGCGGCACCCGCTTCGTCGCCGATGACCCAGCCCCAGCCGCCGGTGACGAAGGAGCGTTCTGCCGCATCCGTCCCCGTGCCGATCGCTCCTGTGCCGGCGATGAGGCCGAGTCCCTGATCGAGTCCGGCGGCAGGCACGAGCAGCGCCGCATCGTTCACGCAGCGCACCTGATGATGCCCCCGCTGCACCAGAGCCTGCTCGAGGTCACGCGCGACGTCGGGATTGTCCAAACCCTGTGCGCCGACCACCAGGGCGCCGATCGTCGACCCGGTCGGCAGGGCGCGGAGCAGCACATCGGCGAGCCAGGCCGCCGCGGCATCCGCCGGTTCGGCATCCCACTCGGCCGAGCTCATCACGACGTCGGCGACACGCACGCCGTCGCGTGTCGTCGCACGCACGGCCGCCTTCGTCCCGCCCACGTCCATGCCCACGATGAGCCCCTCGTGCGGGAAGGAGTCATCGGGTGGAGTCACTGCGCCGCTCCGGATTCCACCTTGATGTCGTCGTTGTGGAACACGAACTCCTCGATCGCCACTCCTCGGGTGTCCGCGACCCGTGCCACGAGGCCCTGCAGGAACAGCGCCTCGAGCACGGCGAGGGCGTTCGACGAGGCCGGCGGCAGACGCACGACCTCGAGGTGGTCAGAGCTCTCCACGTCGTCGGTCGTGACCAGCACGACCCGGTGACCGGCTTCGCTCAATGTGTGCGCGACCCGGCTCTCCCGCTCACCGCCGAACAGCACGTGCGCGCCCTCGCCGGCCGATTCCATGGCGCCGTGCAGGTACCGCCGCGTGCCCATGGCACTGGCGGGGATGCGGGCGACCTCGCGGAACAGCAGCGCGCCGGCCTCGGCCGAACCCGTCGAGGGCCCGGCGCCGACGAAGTCGAGACTCGGCGCGGTGGCGATGAGCTCGGCGGCACGGTCGATCTGCGGGGCGAGCATGGTCTCAGTCTCGCGGAAGAGCGCCGCGAAGTCATGCCACGCCGGGTCGATCTTCCCGCCGGCCCACGCTTCCGAGAGCATGCTCACGGCGACCACCGTCGCGGTGTAGCCGATGGTCGAGGCGTAGCTGTCGGGGATCGACCCCAACCCCACGAGGTGGTTCGCGATGTCGGCGATGGGAGAGGGCGCGGTGTTGACGACGCCGTAGCGGAGCGACGCGGGAATGGTGTCCAGTGCGGCGATGGTCTCGCTGCTGCGACCGCTCTGCGACACGGCGATGACCGGGTGGTCGCCCGTGGCGAGCGGCAGCGGCGTGTCACCGGCATCCAGGCGCCAGGCGGTGATGCCGCGTTCGCGCAGATGCCAGACCGCGGGCGCGGCGGCGGCGAGGCTGGCGCCGATGCCCAGGAAGAGCGGGCCGACCTCACCGAGCGCGCCCTCCGCGGCGAGAGCCTCGACCTGGCTCTCGATGTGCGGGATCGCCGCCGCGAGGGCGTCGGCCTGACCTGCGGTGGCCTCCGCGTAGCTGATGTAACCGTTCATGTCGTTCCTCGTGCTCGTCCGGTCAGTGTCCGGCGTGGTGGTCGTGGTGGCCCGGCGCGCAGTGGTCTGCAGCGGCGGGGATGTCGAGAGCGGGGTTGCGGCCGAAGAAGCCGTGCGGCTTGAGCACGAATCCGCACGTGTCGACCGACATGATCGGCCAGTCCTCGACGCGGGGGAAGTGCGTGAGACCGAACGTGTGCCAGAGCACGATGTCGGTGCCGTCGACCGGCCGGTCCGCGACCACCCACTGCGGGAGGCCCGCGCCGCCGGGGTGCAGGTTGACGAAGTCGCCCGCGGGATAGATCTGGTCGGGCTCGTAGGCGGTGACCCAGAGGTGCTTGGTCGTGAAGGTCGCGCGCTTGTGGATGTCGGACTCGCTGTCGGCGAGCAGCAGCGGCTTGCCCTCGGGGTAGAGCACCCAGCCCACGGGCTCGCCGAGGCGGTTCTGCACCTCGGTGTTGCCGATGAACCAGACGCGCCCGGTGAGATTGTCGGCGATGCGCTGCGCCTCCGACTCGGTGCGCAGGCGCGTGACGCTCTGCGTGAAGCCGGTGCCGTGCGGGTTCTGCTCACCGCGCGGAACAGCCACCGCCTCGATCTCGTCGACCGCGTTGGCGAGTCCGTCGACGGCCACGTCGAGTCGCGCGCTGAACAGGTGCTGGTGGTTCGGGGCGCCGAGGCCCGGCGCGACCTCGGTCGCGAACGGATAGCCCTTCCCGGGGTGCGCCGAGGTGAAGACGATCCCGGTGGCCTTCACCTCGAACTCGATCGTGCCGTCGAGGCCGAAGTACCAGTAGAAGCCGTAGTCGTAGTTGCCGACCGTCATGAAGAAGCTGACCACGAGGCGGCGGTTGCGACGCGTCTCGGATGAGCCGTTCCAGTTGTCGGAGTGCTTCCAGAGCACTCCGGCATCCTCCTCGTGGATGCAGATGGCCTGACGCACGATGCGCGCGTCGCCGTCGTTGCCCGCGACCACCGCGTCGAGGTAGGTGATGTCGCCGACGCAGTCGCAGCCGAGCTCGAGCGAGTTCGCGAACCCGCCGAACAGGTACTCGCCGCCGTCGAAGAAGTTCTGGAACCAGCGCTGCGGGCTCGGGTCGCCGTAGGGCACGACCATCTCGGCGATCGACGCACGATAGAGCACCGAGCGCTGCGCCTCGCCGTCGGCGATCGAGACGTCATGCAGCACGAGGCCCTCGCGCTGGTCGAAGCCGACCTGCAGGCGCCATCCCGCCCAGTCGAGCACGCCGTTCTCGTCGATCGTGAAGCTCGGTCCCTCCGGCTGCGAGATCTCGATCGGCTTCAGACCGGCGCGATCCGGGCCGCGCCACGAGGCCAGGTGGTAGTTCCCGTCCTCCTGCGGCACCGGGAGGTCGACGTAGTCGATCACGTCGAGCACCTCGCCGGTGACGACGTCGACCATGACGGTCACGCCGTCGACGGGGTGCGCCCAGCCGAGATCGTCCGGCGTGTTCTGCACGAAGGTGAAGCAGCGCTGGATGCGGCGGCCGCGCTCGCCATCCGCGAGGACGCCGCCCGACAGCGGGTTCACGCGCAGCTTCGAGACGTCGGTCAGACCGCGCTTCGCCATCGCGGCGAGCCACCGCTCGTCCTGATGCACGACCTCTTCGACGTAGCCGAACTCGCGGATCACCACCGGGACCGCACCGTCGACCTCGGGGTCGAGCTCGCGCTCCGAGACGACGGCGCCTGCGGCGGGGTCGACGACGACGTCGTGCGAGCGCCCCGTGACCATGTCGATCAGGAAGCTGCGCACCTGACGCGGCAGACTCTCACCAGCCAGCAGTCGGCGTTTGTCCGGCGCCGTCAGTCCGACGTAGGAGTAGTGCGTGTTCGGGTTCGCGATACCCGCCGCCTCGAGGACCGCGCGGTTGGCGACGATCTCCTCGGCGGTCAGCGTCGCGAGCAGCGCGTGCGCACCGGCGGGCAGTGTGTTCGTCATTCTCGGGTGTCTCCCTGTCTGGTCTGGTCTGGTCGGTCGGTGCTCAGCGCTCGAGGAGCACCGGCTCCCAGGTGCCGGAGCGCATGGCGCGGTAGCAGGCGTCGAGGATGCAGTTCACGATCCAGCCGTCCTCGAAGGTCTCCATGGGCACGGTGCCCGCGGCGTAGTGCTCGATGAAGTGGCGCATCTGCTGCGAGAACCCGTAGGCGCGCGTCTCCTCCGGGACGGGGTGCACCCAGCCGGTCTCGGCATCCGCCTTCTCGACGAGGTAGCCGACCGGATTTCCGATGAAGCCCCAGACCGGCGTGACGGAGGTGTCGGTGACCAGGCGCCCGGCCGTGCCGGTGAACTCATGGCGCAGCTGCATGCCGCCCTTCTCCGCCCACGACGACTCGATGATCGCCAGCTGGCCGCCGGCGAACTTGAGGAGCGCGACCGCGGTGTCCTCTCCGGTGGTCTTGTCGGAGTGGACCAGGGTCGACCCCCACGCGAAGACCTCGGTGACCGCGTTGTCCTTGCCGAAGAAGTGCCGGGCCGATTCGACCGTGTGGCAGCCCATGTCGAGCAGGGCGCCGCCTCCGGCGGTCTCGGCGTCCCAGAAGTGCGCGGCGTGCGGGCCGGAGTGCGCCTCGCGGGCGCGCATCGTGAGCAGGTCGCCGATGCCGCCTGCCTGGGCCATCTCGTGCGCCTTCTGCACATTGGGGGAGAAGACCGAGCTCTCGGCGTAGCCGTGCCAGACGCCGGCGTCCTCGACGATCCGGAGGATCTCGGCGGCCTCGGCGCCGGTGCGGGCCAGCGGCTTGGTGCAGATGATGCCCTTGCCCGCCGCGGCCGCGATGCGCACGGCCTCGACGTGGGCCTCGTTCGGCAGTGCCACGACGACGACGTCGATCTCGGGATTCGCGCACAGCTCGGCGATGTCGGTGTAGCTGCTCGGGCTGCTCCATCGGGCGGCGAAGTCCGCTGCACGCTCGGGGTTGCGCGAGAAGTTGGCGACGAGGACGCCGTCGCGGACGTCGAGCAGGGAATCGGCGTACGAGTCTGCGATGAACCCGGAGCCGAGGATGCCGACACGAATCACTGGGAGACCTCCTTCAAGGGCTGTTGTCCACAAGATACCACTTGTCTTGAATCTGTCTACTATTTTTCCATACCTCTTGCTACCGCATACAGACCTATATATGCTGACCAGCACCACGCGCCGCCGCAAAGGTGTGGCAGGTCCCCGAAGACCGCGCGTCACTTCAGAGAGAAGGTCATGATGCGCTCAGCCACTGCACCGCTCGCCGCCCTCGCTGTCACCACGCTCGTCCTCGGCCTCGCCGGGTGTGCGACCGGAAGTGGCGGCGAAGACGGGGATTCCGTCACGCTCACCCTCGGCACGTGGCGCACCGAGGACGCCACGATGTGGGAGAACGACATCATCCCCGCGTTCGAGGAGAGCCACCCCGGCATCAAGGTCGAGTACGCCCCGATCGACACGAACGACTACAACGCCGCGATCCAGTCGCAGATCGACGGCGGCACCGGACCGGACGTCATCATGTGCCGTCCGTTCGACGTGAACCGCTCGTGGATCGAGAAGGGATACTTCGAACCGCTCGACGGTCTCGACGCGATCGGCTCCTTCCCGGAGTCGGCGCTCGCCGCATGGGAGGGCGACGACGGAAACCCGTACTGCGTGCCCGTGGCATCCGTCCTCGCCGGCTTCTACTACAACACCGCGATCTTCGACGAGCTGGGACTCGAGGTGCCGAAGACGCAGGACGAGTTCCTCGAGGTGCTCGACGCGATCAAGGAGGACGGCACCTACGCGCCGCTCGCGCTGGGCAGCGCCGACGGCTGGCAGCTGGCCTACAACATGCTCTACCAGGTCGGCCCGAACGCCTGGAAAGGCGAGGAGGGGCGCCTCGGACTCATCGACGGGTCGAAGAAGCTCACCGACCCCGAGTTCGTCGAGGGCTTCCGTGTGTTCGACGCGTTCAAGGACTACCTTCCCAGCGGCTACGAGGCCATCTCCTACGAGGACATGACCCAGCTGTTCACGCTCGGTCAGGCGGCGATCCTGCCCGACGGCTCCTGGCAGATCTCGCAGGTCACCTCGACCGGGTTGGACGTCGGCGTCTTCGGCGCTCCGCCTGCCGAGGAGGGCGGCCAGCGCTACCAGCAGGAGATGGCCGACATGGCCTTCGGCCTGAACGCCTCCGGCAAGAACAAGGAGGCCGCGACCGAGTTCGTCGAGTGGCTCGGCACGAGCGAGTTCCAGCAGCTCTACGTGAACAAGCTGCCGGGCTTCTTCTCGATGGGATCCGAGCCGGTGAAGTACGACAACGCCCTGGCGCAGGACTTCGCCGACCTGAAGGAGGGAGCCGAGCTCACCTCGCGCCTCGCCCTCGACCGTCTGAGCGCCGGCCAGCCGCCGCTGGACGACGAGATCTGGCGGGTCGCCCAGCTCATGTACAACAGCGGGCTCTCGCCTGAGGAGGCCACGGCCGAACTCCAGAAGAGCCTCGAGTCCTGGTACACGCCCACTCCGTGAGGCCCTGCCGGGGGTGGAGCCTCCACCCCCGGCATCCCCTGTTCCGTCGACGGAAAGCACCCCGAATGATCCGCACACCCGCTCGCTATCGCCTGCTGGCGATGTTCGTGCTGCCGGCCCTCGTGGTCTACGTGGCCTTCGCGGTCTACCCCCTGCTGAGCTCGGTCTTCCTGAGCTTCTTCGAGTCCAGCGGGCAGACGAGCGCGTTCGTGGGCGTCGCCAACTATGTCGACCTGTTCACGAACCCGACCACCAGCGCCCGGTTCTGGAACGCCCTCGGCAACAACGTCGAGTTCTTCCTCATCCACCTGCTCGTCGAGCTGCCCGTCGGCCTGCTCATGGCGGCGCTCCTCACGTCGGGCAGGATCCGGCGCTCGGTCGGGGTCTACCGCACACTGCTGTTCGTGCCCGCGACGCTCTCGGTCGTGATCGTCGGCTTCATCTGGCGGCTCATCATCAACCCGCTCTGGGGTGTCGTCGAGGTCCCGCTGCTCGGGCTCGAGGCCACCGCGCTGCCGACGATCTCGCTGATGTCGGTCTGGCAGTACATCGGCATCCCGATGATCTTCCTCTACACCGCTCTCCTCGCCATCCCCGACGACGTGATCGAGGCATCGCGGATCGACGGCGCGGGCGCCTGGACGGCGTTCTGGCGGATCAAGTTCCCGCTGATCGCGCCGCAGTTCGGACTGATCGTGATCCTCACCTACATCTGGACGTTCAACGGGTTCGACATCGTCTACGCCCTGAACGGGTCCGCCCCCGGGCCGAACTACTCGACCGACATCCTCGGCACCTTCTTCTACCGCTCGTTCTTCGGATCCAGCGGCCAGGTCGCCGACCTCGACCTCGGCGCGACCGTCGCATCGGTGATCTTCGTCCTCATCCTCGCGACCACGGCCCTCTACTTCTGGGCCGTGCAGCGCCGGCTGAAGTCCTACGAGCTCTAGGAGCGCAAGATGGCCACCGACACTCTCACCGCCCCTCCGGCCGCCTCCGAGCCGGCGCCCGTCGTCGCGCGCAGGCGGCCGCGCCGCGCCGCCGACGTGTTCGCCGGGGGAGGGGTGCACCTGCTGCTGATCGTGATGGCGATCTTCTCGATCGTGCCGATCCTCATCGTGCTGATGAACTCGTTCAAGACGACGCAGGGCATCTTCGGCTCGCCGTTCGCCCTGCCGGATGCCGAGACGTTCAACCTGCAGGGCTACATCAACGTGTTCACCCGCGGGAACTTCCTGCTCAACTACCAGAACAGCCTGATCGTCACGATCGCCACCATCGTGCTGACCATCGTGCTGGGCACCCTGGCCGCCTGGGCGCTCGTGGAGTACAAGGTGCCCATCACCCCGGTCCTCGCCGGATTCTTCGTGGTCGGCATCATGCTGCCGATCCGCCTGGGCACCGTGCCGCTGATCAAGATCATGACGTCGTGGGCGCTGATGGACACGCTCACCGCCCTGATCCTCGTCTACACGGCTATGCAGCTGCCGCTCGCGATCGCACTGATGACCACCTATTTCCGCGCCGTGCCGACCGAGCTCAAGGAGGCGGCTCGCATCGACGGGGCGGGCGAGTGGCGCACGCTCTCGATCACGCTGCCGATCGTCCGGGTGGGCATCGCCGCCGTCGCATCCATCACGATGCTGCCGGTCTGGAACGACCTGTGGTTCCCGCTGATCCTCGCGCCGAGCAAGGAGAACCAGACCGTGACGCTCGGGGTGCAGCAGTTCGTCGGGCAGTTCCAGAACGACTACCCGGCTCTGCTCGCCTCGCTGACGCTCGGCGCCGTGCCGCTCGTCATCCTCTTCGCCGTCTTCTCCCGGCAGTACATCGCCGGCCTGACCAAGGGCTACGGCAAGTGAGCCGTCCCGTCCGACCTGAAGGAGTCTCACCATGACCATCGCGACCATCGACCCGAGCACCGGCGAGCTGGTGCAGGAGTTCCCGGCGCACACCGCGGCGCAGGTGGAGGAGATCCTGTCGAGGGCGGATGCCGCGAACGAGCTCATGGCGCGCTCGACCTTCGCCGAGCGCGCGGAGTGGATGCGACGGGCCGCAGATCTGCTCGACGCCGACCTGGAGCACGCCGCGGGCCTCGCGGTCCTCGAGATGGGCAAGACCCTCGGCACGGCGAAGTACGAGGTGACCAAGTCGGCGAACGGAATGCGCTGGTACGCCGACCACGCGGAGGAGTACCTCGCCGCGGAGGAGCCCGTGCCCGCGGCATCCGTCGGGGCGTCGGCGGCGCGCGTCGAGTTCCAGCCGCTGGGCACCGTGCTCGCGGTGATGCCGTGGAACTATCCCTTCTGGCAGGTCATCCGCTTCGCCGCCCCGGCGCTGATGGCCGGCAACACCGGGCTGCTCAAGCACGCGTCGAGCGTGCCGCAGACCGCGCTGTACCTGGGTGAGCTTTTCGCGCGGGCGGGATTCCCGGCCGGAGCCTTCCAGACGCTGCTGATCGAAGGGGCTGCGGCATCCGCTCTGCTCGACGATCGTCGCATCCGTGCGGTGACGCTGACGGGGTCGGTCGGCGCCGGTGCGGCAGTGGCCGCGGCCGCGGGACGCAACATCAAGAAGAGCGTGCTGGAGCTCGGCGGAACGGATGCCTTCGTCGTCATGCCGTCGGCCGACATCGCGCGCTCCGCCAGGATGGGCGCGGCCTCGCGCACGCAGAACAGCGGGCAGTCGTGCATCTGCGCCAAGCGGTTCTTCGTGCACGCCGACGTCTACGACGAGTGGCTCGAGGCGTTCGTGGGCGAGATGAGCGCGACGACCTTCGGCGACCCGCGGGAGGAGGACACCGGCTTCGGCCCGATGGCGACCGCGCAGGTGCGGGCCGATGCGCACGAGCTGGTGGCGGATGCCGTCGCCCAGGGTGTGACGGTCCGGACGGGCGGTGAGCTGCCCGAGGGTCCGGGCTGGTTCTATCCGGCGACCGTGCTGACCGAGGTGACGCCCGAGATGCGCATCTTCCGCGAGGAGTGCTTCGGCCCCGTGGCCTGCGTGTACAAGGTGGCTTCGATCGATGAGGCGATCGCTGCGGCGAACGACTCCGACTTCGGGCTGGCGGCCGGTGTCTGGTCGGCGGACGCCGATGAGATCGCTCGACTGCAGCGCGAGCTGGAGTTCGGCAGTGTCTTCGCCAACGGCAACTCCGCCTCGTTCTTCGGCCTCCCCTTCGGTGGCGTGAAGGACTCGGGGTACGGACGCGAGCTCGGCTCGTTCGGCATCCGCGAGTTCGTGAACGCGAAGACGGTGTGGACGGCCTGACGCTGACGGCGTCCGCGGCGGCGTCCGTCGGTGCGTCTTCGCGCACCGGCGCCGTCCGGCATCTGGCGGCCGGGGCGGGGATGCTCGCCCTGATGGCACCCGCGCTGCTGCTCGGTCACGCCTCGCTGGCAGGCATCGGTGTGACGCTCGCGTTCTTCGCGTGGGCGACGGCCGCCGCCGTCCACGCTCGTCGCCGGAATCGGGTGGGGCCATGCGGAGGGGCGGTCGGGGACCCGTTCGCGATGGGGCTGATGATGGCCGTCCCGTACCTCGCACTCGGCTTCGGCGGGCACGCGCACGGTACGGGTGCCGACGTCGGCTCGACCGGGACCGTGGCGGTGGCGGTCATCGGCCTGCTGATCGTCGCCGGCTGGACGGCGCTGCGCGCGGGCGCGGCGAGGGCGGACCGCGCGGGGCGGTTCGGCTTCTGGTCGTGCCTCCTGATGATGCTCGGGATGCTGGCCGCCATGAGCATCCCGTCGTGATGGCGTGAGTCATTCCGCCCTCTCCTCTCCGAGCACCTCGAACAGGCTCGAGAAGCCCTGATCGCCGTGGCCGTCGGCGATGCGCCGATCCATCAGTCTCTTGACCTCCCGCATCCGCACGGCGTCGACGCCGAGGGAGTCGCGATGGCTGATCAGATCGTCCATCAGGGCGGCCTGCACGTCGAGGGAGCCGAGGTCCGGTCCGTACTCGCCGCTCGCGACCGCGGCGCCGAAGGCGTTCACGAGCGGTGCGTAGCCGCCGATCGAGCCGGCGACTCTCTCCGCGAAGGCGGCGACGTCGACGCCTTCCGCTCGCACGAGGTCGAAGGTGTGCAGGAGCCCGATGAGGAACTCGTAGCCGACCGCCACCTGCGCCATGAACTCCACCCCGGCGAGCCCCGGGTCCTCGCCGTAGTAGGCGACGGTGCCGAGCTGCTCCAGCATCGGTCGGTGCGCCTCCCAGGCGTCGCGGTCGCCGCTGAACGAGAGCAACATGGTCGGGGTGCCGATGTACGGCGGGTCGCCCATGAGCCCGCCGTCGACGTACGTCGCGCCCTGTCCGTGCGCCCACTCCGCGATGCTGCGCGCCTGAGCGGGCGAGCCGCTGGTGACGTTCACGAGCACGCGCCCTGCGACGGCGCCCGCGATCGTCTCCCGCACCGCATCGACGGCGGTGCTGTCGAGCAGGCACAGGATGACGAGCGGGCTCGCTGCGACGGCATCCGACGGGGTCTTCGCCACCGCGGCACCCGCCGCGGCCAGGGGGTCGGCCCTGCTCGCCGTGCGGTTCCAGACCGTCGTGCGGTACCCGCGATCGAGGAGGGTCTTCGCGATCGCGGATCCCATGTTCCCGAGACCGATCACCGTGACCTGGCTGTTCGTCGTCATGATGTCGTTCTCCCTCAGTTCGTGGTCGCGTCGGTCGACTGCTCGTCGTCGGACCTCAGCCCGATGCCCCAGCTCGCGCCGCGCGCGATGAAGACCCCGATCACGGTGACGCCGGCGAACGCCAGCATGAGCAGCCGCGCCGATCCGACGATGTCGGGCATGGCGAGGTTGACGAGCACTCCGGCCATCGCCGCGCTGAACGCGCTCGCGATGATGAACACGGTGTTCACCGCGGCCGCCGCCTTGGCGCCCTCCTCCTCGCCCGACGTGCTGCCGAGCGCCGCGACCGTCAGATGCGGGAAGCCCAGTCCGATTCCGGCTCCCGCGACGAACAGCGTCAGGAACCACAGCGCGATGACGAGGGTCGACGGTCCCTCGTGCTGGAGCAGGCCGTAGGCGGCCAGGCCGATCGCGACCACCAGGGGGCCGAGGACGATGAGCGCGCGCCGGGATCGGATGCCGGACGCGTTGGACGTGAAGATCTGCGTGATCGACCAGCCGAGCGAGAGGACTGCGCCCAGGAAGCCGGCCACGAACGGCGCCAGCCCGCCGATCTCCTGGCCGAACAGCGGGATGAACGCCTCAGTGCCGATCGCGAAGGCCAGCACGGCGACGGTGAGGTAGACCCAGCCGAGCGAGGAGCCGTGGGCGAACGTCACGCGGGGGAGGATGCCGCGGCTGCCGCGCTTCTCGTGGCGCAGGAACCACAGGCCGAGGACCACACCGACGACGAGGGCGGCTGCCGTGCCGAGACCGGCCGGGACCACGCTCGCGATCCCGACGGCGGCGACCCCGCCGGACAGGAGGACGAGCGAGAGCCAGGGGATCGACTCGCTGGAGCGGGCCCGCGCCGTCCTCGGCAGTGCACGGACCACGACGATCCCGATGAGTGCGGCGACGACGGCGAGCCCGATGAAGGTGACCCGCCAGGCATCCAGCTGCGCGAAGACACCCCCGACCACCGGGCCGACGATGTTGCCGACGCCCCACATCGCCGACACCAGGGCGGCACCCCGTGCCCACAGGCGCTCGGGCAGTGCCCGCTGGATGAGGGCATAGCCGAGGCCGGCCAGCAGTCCGCCGCCGAGACCCTGCACCGCGCGACCGAAGAGCAGCGCCGACATCCACGGGCTCGCCGCGCACAGCAGCGAACCGAGCGCGAACAGTCCCAGCGCCAGCAGGTAGGCCCGTACGGCGCCCTGCTGTGTGAGGATCCTGCTCACCAGCATCGAGCTGACCACCGAGGCCAGCAGGAAGGTCATCATGGTCCACGCGTAGAACTCGGCTCCGCCGATGTCGCCGACGATCGTGGGGAGGAGGCTCGTCGTGAGATACACGTTGCTCGCCTCGAGCAGCACTCCACCGGCGAGCACGGAGGCGACGGGGGCGTAGCGGCTGCCGAGCAGCTCGCGCCAGGTGCCGCCGGCCGCGGTCTTGTCTGAGGTCTGCGTCATCGATCGTTCCTTCTCGGCGTCGGAGGGAGGCGATGGGCCTCCGCGGCGCCGATTGCCGGCGACCTTTCGTCACCGTATGACCTCAAGTAAGGTTGAGGTCAAGGGGAGGTCGAGATGTCTCTGGAACCCGATGATCTGCTCGCGATCGGCGAGGTCACGCAGCGCACCGGCGTGCCGGCATCCGCTCTGCACTTCTACGAGCAGCTCGGCCTCATCGCCTCGACGCGCACCCCGGGGAATCAGCGCCGGTATCGCCGCCACATGCTGCGGCGCGTCTCTCTGATCGTCGTGGCGAAGCGGCTCGGCATCCCGCTGAGCGATGTGCAGGACGTCTTCGAGAGCCTGCCGCTCGACGACCCGCCCTCGCAGCGCGACTGGCAGCGGGTCGCGAAGCTCTGGCGCACGCAGCTCGAGCTGCGGCGCACGCAGCTCGACCATCTGCAGCGCGAGCTCACCGGCTGCATCGGGTGCGGGTGCCTCTCGCTCAAGGCGTGCCGGCTGCTCAACCCGGAGGACGCGCTCGGCGTCGACGGGCCGGGGCCGCGTCGCATCTGACGCGGGCCCTGAGCGCACCGCACCGCGCTGGCGCGGAGCGGGCGCTGGACGCGCTCTCGTCGCCAGGCGCATCCGTGCGCTCTGCAGGGGTTTCGGGAATACCCATGTGGGGTATACAGTTGTTCCCAATACCCCGGTGGGGTATCCCGACGAGATGAGGATGAGGACATGGCGACGAACGAGTACCAGGTGACGGGCATGACCTGCGGGCACTGCGAGATGTCGGTGCGCGAAGAGGTCGGACAGATCGCCGGCGTCGAGGGCATCCAGGTGAGCGCGAAGACCGGGCTGCTGGAGGTCACCGCCTCGGACGCGATCGACGACGCGCAGATCCTCGCGGCGGTCAAGGAGGCCGGCTACTCGGCGGTACGGGCGTCATGAAGACCGGCGCACGTCTCGCCCTTTACGGGCTCGGACTGATCGTCGCCTTCGGCGGTGCCTTCGGCATCGCCGCAGCGGTGGTTCCCGACGACGTGGTCGCCGGATGGCAGAAGGGAAGCGAGATGAACGGGCATGACGAGGGACACGAGTCCGGGGAGACGGCATCGGCATCGACGGCCATCGCCACGGCTCTGAAGGGCCTCGCGCTCAGCATCGACGGCTACGTGCTGTCGCCGATCGAAGCGCCGACGGTCGTGGGCGAGGCCGGGGAGCTGAGCTTCCAGATCCAGGATGCCGCCGGCGAACCCGTGACGGCGTACACGACCGCGCACGACAAGGACCTGCACCTGATCGTCGCCCGATCGGACGGCAGCGGGTTCCAGCATGTGCACCCGGTGCTCGACGAGGCCACGGGCACGTGGTCGCTCCCGTGGGAGTGGGCGGCCGCAGGAACCTATCGCGTGTTCGCCGACTTCACGCCGGGCGGCGCGGACGCGGCGAACCTCACACTCTCGCGCACCGTCCAGGTGGCGGGCGAGTTCGTTCCCGTCGAGACGCAGCCGAGCCTGGTCTCCGAGGTCGACGGCTTCACCGTCTCCCTCGAAGGAGACGTGGTCGCAGGGTCCGCGAGCGAACTGACCATCACCATCGCGCGTGACGGCGAGCCCGTCACGACCTTGGAGCCGTATCTGGGAGCGTTCGGCCACCTCGTCGCCCTGCGCGAGGGCGGCCTCGCCTTCCTGCACGTGCACGCCGAGGGCGACGAGCCCGCGGCCGGCGACACCGCGGGACCTGCGATCGTGTTCTTCGCCGAGGCCCCGACCGCGGGACGCTATCTGCTGTACCTGGACTTCCAGGTCGACGGTGTCGTCCGCACGGCCGAGTTCGTCGTCGACGCGGCGCACGGCGATGGCGAGTCCCATACCGGCGACTCGCACTGACGTCGCACCCGCATCAGCATCCGTATCGAGAAGAAGGAAAGCGCACGATGAGCACCTCAGTGCCGCAGGCGGCCGGATCCGGTGTCGAGTTGGAGATCGGCGGGATGACGTGCGCCTCCTGCGCGATGCGGATCGAGAAGAAGCTCAACAAGCTCGACGGCGTCACGGCGACCGTGAACTACGCGACCGAGAAGGCGAAGGTCACGGTGCCGGAGGGGTACGACCCCGCCGCCCTGATCGCCGAGGTCGAGAAGACCGGCTACACGGCCGTCCTGCCCGCGCCCAAGGGTGAGAGGAAGACGGCCGGCGACGTCGATGACTCGGACCCCGAGCTGCGCTCGCTGCGCAACCGACTGATCGGGTCGATCGTGCTGACGGTGCCGGTCATCGCGATGGCGATGATCCCCGCTCTGCAGTTCATCTACTGGCAGTGGGCGTCGCTCGCGCTCGCCGCACCGGTGATCGTCTGGGCGGCATGGCCGTTCCACCGCGCCGCATGGATGAACCTGCGCCATGGCGCGGCGACGATGGACACGCTCATCTCGATGGGCACCTCGGCCGCGTTCCTCTGGTCGCTGTACGCGCTGTTCTTCGGCACGGCGGGAACCCCGGGGATGACGCACCCGTTCGAGTTCGCGCTGGCGCCATCGGACGGCGCCGCGAACATCTACCTCGAGGTCGGCGCGGGCGTGACGATGTTCATCCTCGCCGGGCGCTACTTCGAGAAGCGCTCGAAGAAGCAGGCGGGGGCCGCGCTGCGCGCGCTGCTCGAGCTCGGCGCCAAGGACGTCTCGATCGTGCGCGACGGGATCGAGGGCAGGATCCCGGTCGAGGACCTCCGCGTCGGCGATGAGTTCCTCGTGCGTCCCGGCGAGAAGATCGCCACCGACGGCGTCGTGGTGTCCGGCACCTCGGCTGTCGACGCCTCCATGCTCACCGGGGAGTCCGTTCCCGTCGAGGTCGCGTCGGGGGACGCGGTCACCGGTGCCACCACGAACGTCGGGGGACGGCTCGTGGTGCGGGCGACACGGATCGGGTCCGACACGCAGCTGGCGCAGATGGCCCGGCTCGTCGAAGACGCGCAGACCGGCAAGGCCGAGGTGCAGCGCCTCGCCGACCGGATCTCCGGGATCTTCGTGCCGATCGTGATCGTCATCGCGGTCGCGGCACTCGGGGGCTGGTTGGGAGCCGGCTTCCCGGTGACGGCGGCGTTCACCGCAGCGGTCGCCGTGCTCGTGATCGCGTGCCCGTGCGCCCTGGGACTGGCGACGCCGACGGCGCTGCTGGTCGGAACCGGTCGCGGCGCGCAGATGGGCATCCTCATCAAGGGCCCGGAGGTTCTGGAATCCACTCGCATGGTCGACACCGTCGTGCTCGACAAGACGGGGACCGTCACCAGCGGGAAGATGACGATGGTCGATGTCGTCGTCGAGACGGGCGTGGACCGCGCCGAGCTGCTGCGGTTGGCCGGCGCCCTGGAGGATGCCTCGGAGCACCCCATCGCGCAGGCCATCGCCAAGGCCGCGACCCAGGAGGTCGGGGCGCTGGCAGTACCCGAGGACTTCGCGAACATCGAGGGCAAGGGTGTGCAGGGAGTCGTCGACGGGCACGCGGTGCTCGTGGGGAGGGCGTCCCTGCTGGCGGAGTGGTCGCAGCACCTGAGCCCGGAGATCGCGCAGGCGAAGGCGGATGCCGAGAGCCAGGGCAAGACCGTCGTGGCCGTGGGGTGGGACGGCCAGGCTCGCGGCATCCTCGTCGTTGCCGACACCGTGAAGCCGACCAGTGCCGAGGCGATCGTGAGGTTCAAGGAACTGGGTCTGACCCCGGTCCTGCTCACCGGAGACAACGAGGCGGTCGCGCGGCAGATCGCCACCGAGGTGGGCATCGACGAGGTCATCGCCGAGGTGCTCCCTGCCGACAAGGTCGACGTCGTCCGCCGCCTTCAGAGCGAGGGCAAGGTCGTCGCGATGATCGGCGACGGTGTCAATGACGCCCCCGTCCTCGCGCAGGCCGACCTCGGCCTGGCGATGGGAACCGGGGCGGATGTCGCGATCGAGGCATCCGACATCACGCTCGTGCGGGGTGACCTGCGCAGCGCCGTCGACGCGATCCGCCTGTCCCGGAAGACGCTCGGAACCATCAAGACGAACCTGTTCTGGGCGTTCGCGTACAACGTCGCGGCGATCCCCGTCGCGGCCCTCGGGATGCTGAACCCGATGCTCGCGGGCGCGGCGATGGCGCTCTCCAGTGTCTTCGTCGTCGGCAACAGCCTGCGCCTGCGCGGGTTCAGGAGCGTTGCGCGGAGCTGAGCGAGTTCTGCGACGACGCGATCGACAGCGCCGCGGTCTAGTACGGCACCTGACTGGTCAGGTGGAAGGTCATTCCCATCCATCTGTCCATGTAGGCCCTCCCCGCGCGCGTGCGAGGAGGGGTCCGGCCGTCAGTCTTCCCCGACCGGGGAAGCGCGCACATCGGTGGAACTACGGAGCCGCGTCGGCCGCTCTCGTCCTGACGATGGTGTGACAGATTGAGTTCGTGACCTCTCCCGCCTTGCTCGCGCCCCCTCGCCGCACTCTCCTCGTCGGCTTCGGCAAGCTCGGTCGGCGTCTCGCGCTCCGGCTCGTCGCCGACGGCGGTGAGGCGATCGCGCTGCGACGCAGCGACGGCGAGCTGCCGGAGGGCGTGTCCGGCATCCGGGCGGACCTCTCCGCGCCCCTGACCGAGCCGCTGCCGACGGTCGACGCGATGGTCATCACCCTCCCGCCGGGTGGCAGCGTCGACAGCTACCGAAGAGCCCTGACCCATCTCCGCGCCGCGCTGCCCGCCGTTCCCGCACGCACCGTCTTCGTGTCGTCGACGGGGGTCTTCGAGGCGACGGCATCCGATCACCCGATCACCGAGCAGGACGAGCCCGTGCCGGCATCCGATCGCTCCCGCGGACTGTACGACGGGGAGCGCGCGGCGATCGAGCTGTTCTCGGCGGTCGTCGTGCGGCCGAGCGGGATCTACGGCCCGGGCAGGGGATTCCTGCTGCGGCAGGTGCGAGAGCACAAGACGCTGAACCACCGCCGTCGCACGAACCGCATCCACGAGGTGGATCTGGTGCGCGCGCTCGACCTGCTCGTGCGGATGCCGGAGCCTCCGGCGCTCGTGCACGCTGTCGATCAGGCTCCGGCGCCGCTGGGAGACGTCGTCGCCCACATCGCGCTCCGGCTCGGAGTCGACGCTCCGCCGGACGACCCGTCCGCAGAGCCGACCGGCCTGGTGCATGACGGCTCGCTGCTCCTCTCCGTGCTCGGCAGCCTCGACTACCCGACGTACGTCGAGGGGTACGACGAGATGATCGCGGCCGAGCCCACCTCCTGAGAACCGGGCGAAGATGGGGAGACACCCTCTGCGACCGCAACCACAAGGAGCCTGCATGTCCCTCGCCTCCGCCTTCGACTCCATCGAGGTCGAGCACCTTCGACGCATCGGCGGGCTCAAGTGGTCGATGTTCCCCGACGCGGTCGGTGCCTTCGTCGCCGAGATGGACTTCGGCGTCGCTCCGGGCATCTCCCGTGCGCTGCACGCGGCTGTCGATCAGGGCCTGTTCGGCTACCTGCCGGCCTCCCTCTCCGATGAGATGTCGGCGGCGGCGTCGGATTGGCTGCGTGACATGTACGGCTGGGCCGTGCCGGCATCCGACGTCCACCCGATCGCCGACGTGATCCAGGGCCTCGCGCTCGCGATGGAGCACTTCTCGCGCCCCGGCTCTCCGGTGATCGTTCCGACACCGGCCTACATGCCGTTCCTCTCGGTGCCGCCGGCGGCCGGGCGCGAGGTGATCCAGGTGCCGATGACGGTGACCGACGGCCGCTACACGCTCGATCTCGACGGCATCGACGCGGCGTTCCGCGCCGGAGCGAATCTGCTCGTCCTCTGCAATCCCTACAACCCGGTCGGGCGGGTGTTCGACCGTGAGGAGCTGCTCGCCGTGAGCGAGGTCGTCGAGCGTCACGGCGGACGGGTGTTCTCCGACGAGATCCACGCGCCGCTCGTCTACGCCCCCGCGGCGCACACCCCGTATGCGTCGATCTCGGATGCCGCCGCCGCTCACACCGTGACCGCGACATCCGCGTCCAAGGCCTGGAACCTTCCGGGGCTCAAGACCGCGCAGATCATCCTCACCAACGACGAGGACCGCGCGATCTGGGAGCCGATCGGGATGATGGCCTCGCACGGCGCGAGCAACCTGGGCGTCATCGCGAACACGGCCGCGTATCGCGACGATCGCGCCTGGCTCGCCGACGTCACGACGTACCTCGACGGAAACCGGCGGTTCCTCGGGGAGGCGCTCGCCGCGCGAATTCCTGAGATCGCCTACCGAGAGCCCGAGGGCACGTACATCGGGTGGCTCGACGCGAGAGCACTCGATCTCGGTGCGCAGCCCGCGGAGTTCTTCCGCGAGAACGCGGGCGTCGCCCTCACCGACGGCTCGGCCACGGGTACCGCCGGCGTCGGCTTCATGCGCTTCGTCTTCGCCACCCCGCGTCCGATCATCGAGCAGGCCGTCGATCGGATGGCCGACGCGCTGGCGAGGCGCTGAGGCTGGAATAGTGGACTCGTATCCTTCCCCCAGAAAGCAGGACGATGACGTACACCGCTGAGCCGACCAGGTACGACTCGATCACGACGGCGCGATCCGGGCGGAGCGGTCTGATCCTGCCGCGCGTCTCGCTGGGCCTGTGGAACAACTTCGGCGAGGACCGCACGTTCGAGACGCAGCGCGCGATCCTGCGCCGCGCCTTCGATCTGGGCGTGTTCCACTTCGACCTGGCCAACAACTACGGCCCGCCGGCGGGGAGCGCGGAGCAGAACTACGGCCGCATCCACCAGCTCGACTTCCGGCCCTACCGCGATGAGCTCATCATCTCGACGAAGGCCGGCTACCAGATGTGGGACGGGCCGTTCGGCGAGTGGGGCTCGCGCAAGACCATGGTCGCGTCACTCGATCAGTCCCTGCAGCGACTCGGTCTCGACTACGTCGACATCTACTACTCCCACCGGCCCGATCCCGAGACGCCGATCGAGGAGACCATGGGCGCGCTCGCCACGGCTGTTCGCCAGGGCAAGGCGCTGTACGCCGGCATCTCGAACTACTACACGCCGGAGGAGACCAGAGCGGCTGCCGCAGCACTTCGCACCGAAGGTGTGCCGCTGACGATCCACCAGCCGCGGTACAACATGTTCGACCGCCGCATCGAGGAGCTGGGTCTGCTCGACACCCTGACCGAGCTGGGTTCCGGCGCGATCGCGTTCTCGCCGCTGGATCAGGGGCTGCTCACGGATCGCTACCTGAAGGGCATCCCGAGCGACTCGCGCGCGGCGACCGGACGATGGATGACCGAGTCGAACATCTCGGAGGCGTACCTCGATCGGGCGAGGGCCCTGAACGAGATCGCCGTCTCGCGCGGTCAGACGCTCGCCCAGCTCGCGATCCAGTGGGTGCTGCGCGACCCGGCTGTGACGAGCGCCCTCATCGGGGCCTCGAGTGTCCGCCAGCTGGAGGACTCACTCCGCGCGCTCGACGGCGCCCCGCTCACCGACGAAGAGATCGCCCGCCTCGAGCCGCTGGCCGCGAAGCCGGCCTGATCGCGGAGTAGCAGCGGCCGTGCGGATCGTCGGCAGTGTCCTTCTCGCGATCGCAGCGACGCTTGTCGGACTCTTCGGCGATTTCATGCTCGGGCTCTCCGGCCTCACCTTGGCAGGTCCAGGCCTCTCGGTCATCGAGTACTCCGATGCGGACGACGCCGAGCGGTCGATCGGTATCGGGATGGGCGTCGTCTCGCTCCTGGTGTGGCTCGTTCTCCTGCTGTCCGCCGCGCTTGTGGGGCTGGGTGGCGACCGCCCGACGCGCGCCCGGCGTGCCACGGTGTGGGTCGTCGTCGGGCTGAGTGCGGTCCTCGTGCTGGGGCTGCTGGCCGCAGTGCTGGCCACGCCGCCGCCCGTCAGCGAGTACCCGTTGCCGGAGTGGGACCGGGCGTAGCTCGGACTCGAAGGCGTCTTCAGGCCGATGGCAGGTCGTGTCGCGCAACAGGCCGAGGAGGTGGGGTGCGGGGGTCCCGCACCCCACCTCCTGGATCACAGAGTGGCGAGGATCTCCTTCATCGTCGTGATCTCCGTGGTCTGCGACTCGATGATCGTCTCGGCGAGTGCGACGGCGTCACTGTTCTGACCGTTGTCGACTTCGTCCTGCGCCATGTCGACAGCACCTTCGTGGTGCTGAATCATCTGCTCGAGGAACAGGCGGCCGGCCTCAGCGCCCGTCGCATGCTCGAGGGCCTGCATGTCCTCGTCCGACATCATGCCGTTGCCATGATCCATGCCGCCCATGTTGTCCACGTCGGCGCCCCAGTCGTCGAGCCACTGGTCCATCTTGCGGATCTCAGGCTCCTGAGCGGCCTTGATCTCTTCGGCGAGGGAGAGGACGCGGTCGTCGACGCCGTCCTTGCTGAGAAGGATGTCGGACATCTCGATGGCCTGAGCGTGGTGCTCCTTCATCATGCTGGCGAACATGATGTCGGCGTCGTTCGCGTCGGCTGCGTCTGCGGATGCAGAGGGGTTGCTGCCGTGGTCCATGCCCGGCATGCCGTCGCCGGAGCCGGCGGTGCCGGCGCAACCGGTGAGGGCGAGGAGGGCCGTGAGGGTGAGTGCGGCGATCGCCGTGTGTCGGGTGTTCATGAGTGTTCTCCAAGGGTCGGTGATGAGGCCCGGCTGGTGCCGGTGCCAGGGAGTGCGTTGCCCGCGAGAGCGGAGCAAGGCGTCATCACGTGCGACTGATGCAGAGAACGGTGAGAGAGGGCGCTGGCGGGAGGGCGTGAGCGCGGGCGGGCCAGCGTGTCGTCACGGACGCGAGAATCGCGACCAACGGAGTGTGCCGCCAGCCGAGCCCGCTCCGTCCGAGAAGGATGGTGGCGACCAGGAGTGCGAGCACGCACGCCATCCAGGTCATCGAGTCCCCGCTCTCACACGTCGCGCATCCCGCATCCGATGTCGGCGAGCCCGGCAGCTGGGCGGCTGTGGACGTGTCGTGGTGACGTTCGGACACTCCCGCATCGGTGCTGACGGCGACGGTGTCGTGGTGGCCGACAGTCGTCGCGTGCGAGTTGAAGGAGTGCATCGCCAGCAGTCCGGCGATGATCCCCACGGCGACCGCGAGGACGGCGAGGACGGTGTGTGTCAGCGTGCGCTGTCCCCGCACTCGTTGCCCTGCGTCGATCAGAGACATGCCCACCTCCCGTTCGTCTCAGCCTACGTCTCGCGTCTGACAGGTCTTCTGCTACCTGCCCGCGATGGCGTCCGGGCGAAGATCCAGGCGGCGCAGCAGCTGCGCGTTGAGCGCGACGACGATGGTCGACAGCGACATCAGCACCGCGCCCACAGACATCGGCAGTACGAACCCGATGGGGGCGAGCGCTCCGGCCGCGAGCGGGACGGAGAGCAGGTTGTAGCCGGCGGCCCACCAGAGGTTCTGCTTCATCTTCCGGTAGCTGGCCCGTGACAGTTCGATCACCGACAGCACCGATCGGGGGTCGTCGCTGGCGAGGATGACGCCCGCGGAGGCGATCGCGACATCCGTTCCCGCCCCGATCGCGATACCGACGTCGGCCTGCGCGAGCGCAGGGGCGTCGTTGACACCGTCTCCGACCATCGCGACCTTGCGACCCTCGCCCTGAAGCTCCCTCACCTTCGATACCTTGTCCTCCGGTCGCACCCCGGCGAAGTATCGGTCGATGCCGAGCGCGCCCGCGACGGAGGCGGCTACCGCGTCGGCGTCACCGGTGATCATGACCACCTGCATGCGGCGTTCATGGAGGGCTTCGACCGCGTGACGCGACTCGGAACGGATCTCATCCGCCAAGCGCAGCGCGCCCGCGACCTGACCGTCGACGAGCACGTGGAGGATGATCGCACCCTGACCACGCCACTCATCGGCAACCGCGAGCTCGGAGGCGTGCTCCTGTTCGAGCATGGAGGGGCCACCGACCTGCACGACGCGTCCATCCACCCGTGCACGGACCCCCACAGCCGGGGAGGATTCGAAGTCGGACGAGGCAGCGAGAGCGAGAGACCTCTCCTTCGCCGCGCTCACGATCGCGCGAGCGAGCGGGTGCTCGGAGTCGGCTTCCGCGGCCGCGGCCCAGGCCAGCAGCTGGTCGGAATCGGTCCCGGAGGCGGGGCTGATCGCCGTCACGGCAGGGGTGCCCTTGGTGAGGGTGCCGGTCTTGTCGAACAGGACGGTATCGACGGTGCGCATGCTCTCCAACGCGAGGCGGTCCTTGATCAGCACGCCACCACGGGCGGCACGCTCTGTCGCGATCGACACGACGAGCGGGATCGCCAGGCCGAGAGCGTGCGGGCAGGCGATCACCAGCACGGTGATCGTGCGGATCACCGCGGCGTCGGGCAGCCCGACGACCGTCCAGACGATCGCGGTGATCGCGGCAGCGCCGAGCGCGAACCAGAACAACCACCCCGCGGCCTTGTCCGCGAGGCGCTGCGCGCGCGAAGACGAGCTCTGCGCCTCGGTCACCAGCTTCCGGATCCCCGCGAGTGCGGTGTCCTCACCGATCGCGGTGATCTCGACCCGCACGCCCGAGTCGGTCGCGACGGTCCCGGCGATGACCGGGTCGCCGTCACTCCGGCGCACGGGCCGGGACTCTCCGGTGATCATCGACTCGTCCATGCTGGCCGATCCCTGCACAATCCGCCCATCCGCAGGCACCCGCCCACCGGGGCGTACCACCACCACGTCACCCACCTGCAGATCAGATGGGGTTACCGTGACGGTCGTGTCCCCCTCGATCCTCTCGGCCTCGTCGGGCAGCAACGCAGCCAGGGAATCCAACGCTGAGGTCGTCTGGGCGAGGGAGCGCATCTCGATCCAGTGACCGAGCAGCATGATCACGATCAGCAGCGCCAGCTCCCACCAGAAGTCCAGCTCATGATGGAGCACCCCGAGGCTCGCGCCCCAGGACGCGAGGAACGCGACCGTGATCGCGAGGGTGATCAGCAACATCATTCCGGGCTTGCGCGCCCGAAGCTCACTCACCGCGCCGGTGAGGAACGGGGCCCCGCCCCACACGTACATGACGGTCCCGAGAACCGGGGACACCCAGCCGATCCACGCGGCCTCCGGCAAGGTGTACCCGAGCAGCATCGAGAACATCGTCGAGAACCCGACAACGGGTACCGCGATGACCAGCATGATCCAGAACAACCGCCGGAACCGGCCCACGTGTTCACCGTGGCCACCGTGGCCACCGTGGCCCTCGTGATCGCCGTGGCCGGCGTGATCGTGACGAGCGTCGCCGTTGTCGTGGCTCACCGCCGCGTGGTCATGATGCGCCGTCGGAGCGGTGCGGTGATCTTCGTGTGTCGTGTGATGGATGTGCTCATCGTGCTGGCTCATCGGAAACCCCTGCTCGGATGCGCCCGGGTCGAGCCGGGCTGGGACGGACGGTGGGTCAGGCCCGGCTGTTCGTCGACGTATTCGTTCGTGCCGGAAGAATACCCCCCTAGGGTATCCAACACAATCGCACTCAGGGTATTCCCCGGTCGAGGCCTCGGAGTCGACCACCTGCCGGACCGATCGTGCTCTGTGAGGTCGTCGACGTCACCGACGAGGTGCACGACACTCCCTCGCGGGACGCACCTGGAAGAATGACGGCATCCCCCACAGAAAGCAGGTCCGTCGTGCCTCTGGTCTCCTCCCTCACTCACGGATGGACGCTCCGCGCCGTCGCCCCGGATGCCGGCACCCCCGCGGCAGCGCTGCCGGATTCGATCCCCGCGACCGTCCCCGGAACCGTGCACACCGACCTCCTCGCGGCCGGGCTGATCGACGATCCGTACCTCGACCTGAACGAGCTGAAGGACGAGTGGATCGGTCACACGCGCTGGGCGTACCGCACGACCATCGAGTGGGCGGATGCCGGTGAGGAGCGCACCGAGCTGGTCTTCGACGGCCTCGACACCGTCGCGACCGTGACGCTGAACGGCGAAGAGGTCGGGCGCACGTTCAACCAGCACCGCACCTACCGCTTCGACGTCACTGATCGACTGCACGCGGGCGCGAACGAGCTCGAAGTCGTCTTCGATTCCGCGTGGGAGTATGCGGAGGGCGTGATCGCCGAGCTCGGCGACCTGCCGAATGCGTACCCGACGCCGTTCGGGTTCATCCGCAAGATGGCCGCGAACTTCGGGTGGGACTGGGGACCCCAACTCGTCACGGCCGGCATCTGGAAGGACGCGCGGCTCGAGTCGTGGTCGGGCGCGCGGCTCGCCGAGGTGCGTCCCGCCCTGACACTCGAGGGTGACACCGGGGTGGTGCGGGTCACAGCGCTGCTCGCGACGACGGATGCCGACGCCACGGGTCGCGTGATCACGGTCTCGATCGGCGGTCAGCAGGTCGAGGTGCCCGTCAGCGGTGAATCCGTCGACGCCGAGGTGCGCGTGCCGGATGCCGCCGTCTGGTGGCCGCGCGGCATGGGCGAGCAGCCGTTGTACGAGCTCGAGGTGTCGCTGCACGACGGCGAGACCGCCCGTGACTCCTGGACCCGCCGGGTCGGCTTCCGCACCGTCGAGCTCGACACGTCGGACGACGAGTCGGGCTCCAAGTTCACCTTCATCATCAACGGCATCCCGCTGTTCATCCGCGGCGCCAACTGGATCCCCGACGACTGCTTCCCCTCGCGTCTGACCGAGGAGCGCTACCGCGCCCGCATCGAGCAGGCCGTCGGCGCCAATCTCAACCTGCTGCGCGTCTGGGGCGGCGGCATCTACGAGCGTGACGAGTTCTACGACATCTGCGACGAGCTCGGCGTGCTGACCTGGCAGGACTTCCTCTTCGCGTGCGCCGCGTACCCCGAGGAGGAGCCGATCCGCAGCGAGGTCATCGCCGAAGCGCGCGACAACGTGCTGCGGCTCTCGACCCACCCGAGCCTCGTGCTCTGGAACGGCTGCAACGAGAACATCTGGGGCTGGTTCGACTGGAACTGGCAGGAGGATGTCGGCGACCGCACCTGGGGCCTCGGCTACTACACCGAGCTGCTTCCGCCGATCGTCGCCGAGCTCGCCCCGACCACGCCGTACTGGCCGGGCAGTCCGTTCTCGGGCTCCATGGAGTTCCACCCCAACGACTTCGACCGCGGCAACGTGCACATCTGGGACGTCTGGAACCGCGTCGACTACACGACCTACGCCGACTACGAGCCGCGCTTCGTCTCGGAGTTCGGCTTCCAGGGGCCGCCGACGTGGTCGACGCTCACGCGCTCGATTCACGACCAGCCCCTCACGCCGGAATCGCCGGGGATGCTGCTGCACCAGAAGGCTGCGGACGGCAACGAGAAGCTCGCCCGCGGCATGGAGCCGCACCTGCCCGAGCCGCAGTCGATGGAGGACTGGCACTACCTCACGCAGCTGAACCAGACGCGCGCCATCGTCTTCGCGATCGAGCGCTACCGCTCGCAGCGTCCGCACTGCATGGGCACGATCGTCTGGCAGCTCAACGACTGCTGGCCCGTGACGTCCTGGGCCGCGGTCGACGGCGACGGGCGCCGCAAGCCGCTCTGGCACGGCCTGCGCCGGTCGAACGCCGAGCGCATCGTCACCGTGCAGCCGATGCCCGACGGGACCCTGATGCTCGTCGCGGTCAACGACTCGATCGAGGACTGGACGGTGGCGGGCAGCATCCGTCGCCTCGCGTTCGACGGCACCGTGCTCGCCGAGCAGGCGGTCTCGCTCACGGTTCCCGCGCTGGACAGCGTGGGGGAGCCGCTCGATGCCGATGTGGCCACGCCCGACGACCCGCGACGCGAGGTCGTGCGTGTCGAGGTCTCGGGTGCGCGGGCGACGAGCCACGTGTTCGTCGAGGACAAGGAGCTCGCGCTGCAGGACGCGGTCCTTCGCGTCGAGGTCGGAGAATGGCGTGACGGTCAGCAGACGGTCGACATCGCGGCGGGGGAGTTCGTCCGCGGTCTCTGTCTGTTCCCCGATCGGCTGGTGGCCGAGGCGTGGACCGACGACGCCGACATCGACGTGATCCCCGGAGAGCCGATCCGGATCGCCATCACCTCGCCGAAGCCGCTCGATGCGGAGGCGCTGGGGTCGTCCCCGGTGCTGCGCACCGTGAACGAGGTGGTGGCGGCGACCGCTCTCTGATCAGAGCGGCGGATCGAGCTTCTCCAGGGCGGCATCCATCTGCTCGGCCAGGTGGGCGTACCCGACGTCGGACGGATGCAGCCCGTCGGACGCCATCCAGCTGTCCTCGGACCCGGCGTGGTGTCCGTCGAGCCAGTGGCTCGCGCCCGGGATCCGGTCGGCGTCGATGGCTGCGGCCGCTGCCTCGACCCAGCCGATGATGGTCTCGAGGGACTCGGGGCGCTCCTCGGTGTACCAGAACGGCTCGACGACCACGATCCGCGCCTCCGGCAGAGCATCGCGGATGCGGGTGAGGTCGGCGGTGATGGTGTCGCGGATCAGGTCGGCGCGCCGGTCGAAGCTGAAGGTGTCGTTCAGGCCCATCGTGACGAACACGATGTCGGGCTGCGCTTCGATGACGAGTTCGGGGAGGTCGTCCTCGTCGAAGTCCAGGCGGTGGTTGACGAAGCCGAGCCCGTTGACGCTCGGGTTGAACTCGCTCCATCCGCGGTCGGCGCTGATGATCGTCGACCAGCGCAGCGACGGATCGCTCGCGCCCGTGCCCAGTGTGTACGAGTCTCCGTAGAAGGCGACGAGCGGTCCGCTCCCGGAGGTCGGCGAGGCATCGGGTGTCGGCACGGGCACGGTGCTGCAGGCCGAGAGGCCCAGGGCGAGGGCGACGACGGATGCGAGCGATCGGAGACGGCGCATGCCTCTTGTTCGTCGCCGAGCGCTCGACGGATGGGACGTCAGGACAGCCAGCGGCGGCCCCGCACGAGCGGCTGCGACTGCCACCAGGCACCGAGACCGATCATCGATCCGGCGCCGATCGCGGCGAGGAGCCAGCCGACGAGGATGTACACGAGGTGCTCGTCGACGATCGGGTTGTTCGAGAGGGGCAGCGCGCTGAGGTAGATGCCGCCCATCACGAGCGTGCCGCCGACGGCGGCGAGACGCAGGCACACGCCGGCGACGAGCGCGACGCCCACGGCGCCGAGGCCGAGCATGAACAGCACATCGACGACCGGGTTGCCGGCCATGGAACGGAAGACACCCGCGAGTGCACCCTCGGTGTGGCCCAGGTATCCGGCGCTCGGCGATTGCCCCGCCAGCACGGATCCCTCCGGCGGCGTGGCGACACCGAGGCCGAAGAGCTTGTCGATGAACGCCCACAGGTAGACGAATCCGAGCGTGATCCGGGTGAGGCCGCCGAAGACGCGTGCCGAAGGGGCGTCGAGGGCGGATCGTGCAGGGGCGGCGTGGGCGACCTCAGAGCGAGTGGACATGTTCTTCCTCCGGTGGTGATGGCGTTGTGGTCGTGGGTCAGCGCGGGGCGACGGCGAGCAGGATGCCGGATGCTGCCGACAGCTCGATCCGGGAGATCTCGTCGAGCGGGGTCGAGGTCGCCGCGGAGAGCCCGGTCGTGCGGGGCCCGCCGTCGCTCTTCCAGGTCGCGACGACGGTGCGGATGCCGGTGGCGTCGACGACCGCGAGCTCGTAGTCCCGGTCGGCGTCGTCGTAGTCGTGGTCGGGCGCGATGCCGGGCGGGTAGGAGCACGACCAGTCGAGTCGCGTGCCCCACGGTTCCCCCGTGAGCGACAGGTCGGCGCGCACGCCGCTGTTCCCGACCGGGTCGAGGCGCACGGATTCTCCGGCCGCGACGACCGCGGGAGTGCGGAGGCCCAGGGTGACGCCGTAGCCGGCCGCTCCGCCGAGGAGGATCAGTCCGACGGCGGCCGCGGCGAGCAGCATCCGGCTCTTCCGCCTCCCGTCGCGTACGCGATCGGCCAGCGCGGCGAACGAGGGGAGATCGGATGCCGCGGCATCCGCGGGCGCCGCCGCTCGGACGGCCGGCGCGGGGGCGGCGGCGAGCAGCGCGGGCAGGGGAGCGAGTTCGCTCACCGACTGCCGGCACGAACGGCATCCGGAGACGTGTCGTTCGAACTGCCGGCGCTCGGTCACGCTCAACGCTCCGAGCACGTACGCGGCATCCCACTCGGTGTACTCATCGTCGGTCATGACACGACGCCTCTCTCCTGCAGGGCGAGGCGGAGCGCCCGCATGCCGTAGTGCAGACGTGACTTCACGGTTCCGGCGGGGATGCCGAAGTCGTCAGCGAGCTGGGCGACGCTCTTGCCTCCGTGATAGGCGCCGCTGATGACGGCCTGGTGGTCGGCGGGAAGGGTCGACAGGGCCTCGGCGATGACCCAGCGCTCGAAGAGGCGGTCGGTGTCGTCGTCGTGCGCGCCCTCGGGGAGGGCTTCCACCACGACCTCGCGCCGCCGGCGGGCGCTGCGCAGATCGTCGGTGACGAGATTGCGCGCGACCCTGCACAGCCATGCCCGGATCACGGGCTCGGGCCTGGTCAGGATCTCGGGGTTCTGCCACGCGCGCAGGAGAGTCTCCTGAACGACGTCGTCGGCGAGGGCGGCGTCGTAGGGGAGCGAGATCACGAAGCCGCGTAGCATTCCGGAATAACGGTCGTGAGCGGTTCGCAGCAGCCGATCGGCATCCGTCGGTGCTGGGAAGTCGTTCATCGGTGCGCGCGCACCTCGAGCCGTCTTTCCGCGGTTCTGCGAGTCATCGCGACCGTCCGCTTCCCCATGTCATCCCCCGTCTCCGGTGCGCGGAAACGCACCCTCCGAGGAAGAGACGATACGGGTGGGCGAAAGGTTCAGAGGGAATTCACGCGCAGCGTGAGCGACTGCTGGACCGTGCCGATCGGCCCGACGTCGTCGTGCAGCACGGTATGCGTGAGACCGTGACCGCGGGGCCCGAAGCTGACGGTGGTGTCGAAGCCGATCCAGTCGCTCACCGGGGCGCGGAACAGATGAGCGGTGAGGTCGACGTTCGGGAACGCCATCACGGTCGGTGCGATCAGCGGGGTGACGCCGTTCGCGATGTCGACCAGTCCCAGCATCCGCGCGGTGGTGCTGACCGCCGTGCCGGCGATCAGGGAGATCTTCGGCCGCATCCAGAATCGGGCGCGCCCCGGCCGTTCCTCATCCCGCCGGACGTCGACGGTCGTGACATACTCTCCCGGCCAGATCTCGGACGCATCCCACGGCGCCATGTCCGCGCGGGAGGGGATCGGCGACAGGGCGGATGCCGACACGTCCTCGGTGTCGGAGTCCGCGAGGAACCAGCCGCGGGCGATGACGGCCGCGCGGCCGTCCTGGCTGAGCACCGCCTCGGACAGTTCGATCGTGCGCCCGCGACGGATGACGTGCGTCCGCGTCTCGACCGCGTCGATGGCCAGCGTGCCGAGGATGTCGAAGGAGATGCGAGCGAGCGAGAGGGGGGAGCCATGACGCGCGCGGTGGTCGGTCTCGAGGACATGGGTGAGCAGCCCCAGTGCGGGAGCGATGTGCTGCTCCGCGGTGTTCCATGCGCCCTGCACCCCGGAGGTCGCGCGGAAGGTGATCGGATCGATCGGCTCGAAGTAGGCCGGAGTCACGAGGGGGGTTTCGACGGAGGTCATGGGTGGAGGAGCCTCTCGATGACGAGGAACAGACCGATGGCTATCATGGCGACGCCGGACACCCGACTGACGACACGCGCTGCGGTGGGCCGGGAGTGAAGTATCCGATTCGCACCGTACCCGACCGCCAGGTACATCGCCGCGCAGCTCACGATGTGGACTAACCCGAGGACGGTGATCTGCACCGCCAGGGGCCAGGGAGCATCGGCGTCGGTGAACGGCGGGAGCACCGCCAGGAAGAGCAGGAACACCTTCGGGTTCAACCCGCTCACACCGAAGCCCTTGAGCCACCAGCGCCAGGCCGAGCCGGATGCCGCATCGTCGCTGGGACGCACGACGGAGGGATGCCGCAGGGTGCTGATGCCGAGCCAGATGAGATAGAGGGAGCCGACGATCGTGAGCACGGTCAGGGCGCCCGGAATGCTCATCACGATCGCGCCGACACCGGCGGCCACGATCAGGGTGGCGACGAGGTGGCCGGTGAGCAGTCCGACGACGGCGGGCAGCACCCGGCGGTTCAGCCCCGCGGTGATGGCGTAGGCCCAGTCCGCTCCGGGGGTGATGACGAAGAGTGCGGAGACGCCCCAGAAGGCCAGCAGTGCGGCGAAACTCATGGGGAAAGGCTATTGGCGATGAGGGCGAAGGTGCTTTCAAATTCCTTCCCTGCGGGGGCTTATCGTGGAAGGATCATCGTATGGATGCCATCGACAGGAAGATTCTTTCCGAACTCCAGCGTGACGGCCGGCAGACCCTCACCGAACTCGCCGAGCGCGTGCAGCTGACGATGTCTCCCTGTCATCGTCGGCTGCGCGAACTCGAGCGCGACGGCGTGATCGTCGGCTACCGTGCCGACGTGGACCCGGCGTCGGTCGGTTTCGGCTTCCAGTCGCTCGTGTTCGTCACCATGCGGGAGTCCACCCGAGACATCATCGCCACGTTCGAAGAAGCCGTTGCGGCGATCCCGTACATCCTCGATGCCGACAGGCTGTTCGGAGAGCCGGACTATCTCCTTCGCGTCGTCGCGCGGGATCTCGACCACTTCCAGCAGATCTACGACGAGCGGCTGAGCGCGCTTCCCGGGGTGCAGCGGCTGAACACGACAATGGTGATGCGCTCGGTCGTCGACGACCGCTCGCTCCCGCTGGACGGCTGACGCCGGCCGGTTTCCCCGACGTCGTCGGAGTGATTCGTGACGAATCGGCGGGACCTCCCGTCTTACCTGTGAGCGAGGAAATCGCTCCCGGTCGAAGCCCCCCAGGGGCCGGTGGCCGGCCCTCAGATCGAGACAGGACCCGTCATGGCAAACCAGGACCAGAACACCGCCGCCCCCGCCGAGAAGCCCGCCACCTCCGCCTCACGCGTGGATCGGTCCTCGAGCTTCTCGACGTCCCGGATCCCCGCCGACGCGGATGCCGCAGGAAAGACGGTCATCGCCGACGGCGTGGTCGCCAAGGTCGCCGGTATCGCCGCTCGTGAGGTCCCCGGCGTGTTCGCGCTCGGTGGCGGCGGAGCGCGCGCCTTCGGTGCGATCCGCGACGTGATCAACGCGACCGACCTCGCCCAGGGCGTCAAGGTCGAGGTCGGCGAGACACAGGCCGCCGCAGACCTGACCATCGTCGTCGAGTACCCCGCCCCGATCCAGGAGGTCGCGAGCAACGTGCGGTCGGCCGTCGCCGGCGCCATCAGCCGCCTCGTCGGCCTCGAGGTCGTCGAGGTCAACGTCGAGGTCAACGACGTGCACGTGCCCGGAACCGACAACCAGGAGAACGAGGAGTCGCGAGTCTCATGAGTCCCACCGTCACCGGCGCCCTGATCGGCGCTCTCCTCGCTCTCGCGGCGCTGCTGTTCGGGTTCTGGGGATTCCTCCTCATGGCCCTGTTCGCCGGCATCGGTGCGATCGTCGGCCGGATCGCCTCCGGCAAGATCGACGTCCGCGGACTCGCGGACGCCTTCACAGGGCGGCGCACCTCCTGATGCGCGTCGACCAGCACCTCGCCCCCGGTGGCGGTCCCGCGGGGGTCGCCGCCGGAGGGGGAGCCGTCCGAGGCCGCATCGACGTGAGAGAGCGCGCGTACCGCACGGTCACCGAGCAGGCGTCCGCGACCCTCATCGGCGTGCCCCGCGGTGACGTGAAGGTCGATGTCGCCGAACACCCCGCGGGGATCGCCGTCCGCATCGCGACGCCGCTCCCCGTGCCCGATCTCGACGACACCGCCGCGATCGCCGAAGGGATGCCCGTGCTCGACCGGGCACGTCATCTCCAGGAGCAGCTGCAGGAGCGGCTCTCGGGCATCCTCGGCCGTGAGGTGACGCGCATCACCCTCACCATCACCGGTGCCGCCATCCCCGAAAGGAGACGAGTGCGATGAGCACCCCGGTCCTGCGCCGCGTCGTCCGACGCGAGACGCACTCGCCGCGCACCGTCGCGACGTTCGTCGCCGTCATCCTGCTGATCCTGGCCCTCGCGTACATCGGGCTGGAGATCGCGCTGAGCCTCGCTGCCCAGCCCGCGCTCCTCCTCGGTCCCGCCGCCGCGGGCGGATGGCTGGTCGGGCTTCCGACCGCTCAGCCCGCCGGACTGGTGATCGCGGGCAGTGTGATCCTCGCCCTCATCGGCGTGGTCTTCGTGTGGCTCGCCGTCGCCCCCGGGCGTCTGTCGAAGCACACCATCGACGCGGGCGACCGCGCGGTCGTCGTCGATAACGGCGTCATCGCGAGCGCCCTGGCTCAGCACCTGTCGGAGGAGACGGGCCTCGCTCGCGAGAACATCACCGTCGGCGTCGGCCACCGCAGCGTCAACGTGACCGTGCGCCCCGGCGCCGGCGTCCCGCTCGAGAAGAGCGCCGTGCAGTCGGCCGCCGAGGCGGAGCTGCAGACATACCGGCTGACCAGGAACGTTCGCACGCGGATCCGCATCGAGCGTCCGGACGAGAAGGAGGACTCGCTGTGAACACCACGAATCGTGCACTCAACCGCACGCTGCTGCTGATCATCGGACTGCTTTTCCTCGCGCTCGGGGCGGTCGGCATCGCGATCATGAGCTGGCCCACCGCGGCCGACGTCTGGACGGCCGCCGGAGAGGACGCGCGCTCCTGGCTCGACCAGGCGATCGCGGCACCCGTCATCGCGGGCGGCTCCCTCTCGTGGGTCGCGGTCGCCGCGGTCCTCGTCGTCGTCGTGCTGCTGATCCTCGCGCTCACGAGCATCGCGGGTCGCCGCTCGAAGACCGTCTTCCGCTCGTCGGGTGCGCAGAATCCGCTCGGTCGGGTCACGGTCACCGAGTCGTTCGTATCGGATGCCGTGAAGAACTCGCTGGCGTCACGCGACGAGATCCTGTCGTCCAGCGTCACGGCCAATGACATCAAGAGCCGGCCCGTGCTGCACGTGGCCGTCACGCCGCGGCAGAACACGGATCCCCGCGAGGTCGTCGATCACCTCGATCGTCTGCTCACCAACCTCGCCGCCCTGACCGGACGCGAGCCGGAGACCTACGTCTCGATCCACACCGGTCTCCGCGCGCGTCTCGCGCACGATCAGCGTCGGCTTTCCTGAGTCGCCTCCACCCAGACTTATCGCCGGTCGCTGCGCGGCACGCCGATAAGGCGTCGGGGGATCATCCCGACGTCATGATCACCACAAGGAAAGGAGCCCCCCATGGGACTCGATGACAAGATCAAGAATGCCGCTCAGGACATCGCCGGCAAGGCGAAGGAAGCGATCGGCAACGCGACCGACAACGACAAGCTCGTCGCCGAGGGCAAGGCCGACCAGGCCAAGTCCGACGTCAAGCAGGCCGGCGAGAACATCAAGGACGCCTTCAAGAAGTGATCACGGCGACCTGAGTGCCGGGGTGGGCGGGGGAGACCCTGTCCACCCCGGCATTCTCCTGTCGGCCGTCGTTCTCTCAGCGGGTCACGTACGACAGTCCGTCGATCGTCAGGACGTCACCCGACGTCTTGACGATCTTGATCGTGTGCTCGCCCTTGCGCAGGTCGCCGCTCGTGAACAGCTCCTGACGGGTGAGCCGCGCATCGCCGTGCAGATCGATCGTGTCGACCAGCTCGCCGTCGATGTAGACCTCGGCGGTGCCCTGGTCGGGTCCGATCGCACCCGTGAGCGTGACCTTCGAACCGGTGAAGCCGAGCGAGACGGACGCGCCGTCGACGCTCGACCAGTGCACGTCGTCGCGGAGATCGCCGCGGAAGCGGAACTCCAACGCCGTGTCGCCGTCGGCGAACGAACCCATCAGTGCGGCACCGATGGCCACCTCGCGGCCGTCGACCGTGTAGTCGGCTCCGGCCACGAGGGCGGTGCCGTCTCGGAACACACCGAGCAGCTCGCCCGGGTCGCGCCCAAGTGTCACCACGGCATCCGCCGGCTCCGCGCGGTCGAACGCCACGTGGTCGACGTCGAGCACGCCCTCCTGGATGACGTCGAGCTTGTCGAGAAGCATGAACTGTCCGGACTTCTTCACCACCCGGAGAGTGTGACTGCCGTTCGGCAGATCGCGCACGCTGTAGACGACCTGCTGCACGCCGCGACCTTCGGCCAGGAACGTGTCGACCGTGTCGACGAGCTGGCCGTCGAGATAGACATCCGCCTCACCCTGCGAGGAGTGAGTCTCGGTCACCCAGTCGATGCCGGTGCCGACGAAGGAGTACTCGAACGACGATCCGTCGGCCTCGCTGTACTGCACGTCGTCCTGGTAGTCGCCCATGCCCCGACCGGCGCTTCGGCTCCAGGTGCCGCCGTACACGATGCCCGGGCCGTCGTTGTTGACGCTGACCACGTTCGATGCGCCGGTCTCGGGTGCCTCGCCGCCCTGCGCGGAGTCGAAGACCGACACCGTCAGCGCCTGCGAACGTGCCGGGACCTCATAGCCGCCGTTGCGGCCCCAATCGCCGTCGTAGAGCAGCCGCGCGTCGTCGTCGTTGAGGGTGATCGTGCTCTTCTTCGCGGGCGTGAAGGTGAACAGGCGCGTGCCGTGGATCGGCACGTCCTCGGCGACGAACTCGCCGGTTGCGCTGCCGAGGTTCTTCTTGCGCCACAGATCGCGGATCTTCGCAGAGCCGTCGATGCCGATGTCGGCGAACGGGATCGTGATGTCTGCGTCGGTGCGACCGAGGTTGAACACGGCCACGGTCACCGATCCGTCGGAATTCACCGCGTACCAGGTCTGTCGCTGCGTCGCCGTCGAGACCGGGTGTGCGGGACGCCCCGCCTGGTTCACCGCGATGACCTCGTCGTTGGTCAGCAGCTCCAGTCCGTACTCGTCGAGGTTCGTCATGTCGTTGCCGACATACATCGGCGCAGCTCCCACGGCCCAGAACGTCGCAGCGGTGCGGCGCTCGTCCTTGGTCAGGCCGTCCATCGAGCCGTTGCCGACGTTGAGCGAGTCGAAGTCGTTCCATCCCGTGCCGGGGCCGGCGTGCCGCCACCACTCGGCGGCCTTCGGGAACAGGCGCGAGATGTTGTCCCACGTGGTGAGCGCGTCGTTCTCGCAGTAGCACTCGACGTCCCAGTCGACGCGCCAGCCGTTCGCATGCTCCTTCCAGTAGTCGGCGTAGCGGATGTCGAGGGCCCACGAGAGTTCGAACCAGATGCCGTTGCGCTCGAGCGCCTGCGACCAGGCCGCGACGTCGTCACGGGCGTCGATCGACAGGTCGCCGATCCCGGAGCCCGGGGTGACGCTGTCGAACTTCACGAAGTCGATGCCCCATTCGCCGAGCATGTCGGCGATCGAGTCGATGTAGGCCTGTCCGCAAGGGGTCGAGAAGTCGATGCGATGCCCGATGCCCCAGTAGTCGGCCTGCTGGAGGGGGCGCTTCACGACGTCGCCGGTCGTGCACTCGGGGGCGCCGGCGATCGGCAGCTCCGCCTCGTACACCTCGGCCGAGATGCCAGGGATGAAGTACAGCCCGATCTTCTGGCCGTTGGCGTGGACGTGGTCGATGACGGCCTGCAGACCATCGGGATAGAGAGTCGTGCTCGGTACCGGGCGGCCGTTCTCATCCACACCGCCGTTCCAGCCGGCGTCGATGTTGATGTACTCGTACCCGTGCTGCTGCAGCTTCTCGTGCATGGCGTCGGACTGCGCGATGATCTGGTCGGCGCTGATCCAGGCCTGGCCGTTCCCGGCGTAGACCTGCATGCTGTAGCTGCTCCAGCCCATGTACGGCCGCGAGCCCAGTGGCTCGTCGGTCGACGTGGTGGCGGCGACCGTCGTGGCGGCGGATGCCGCGGACGGTGCGGATGCCGCCGGTGTTTCGGCGGCCTGAGCCGAGGCCGTGCCCAGGCCGAGCGCCAGGGTGGCGGCGGCCAGAACGGCCGGCCATCGCAGCCTCGTGGTCGGGCGATCGTTGTGGATCATGTCTTTCCTCTCATGGCGGTTCGACGGTGAACCCCGCGCGTCTTCGCGCAGCCCCCAGAAGGTTCGGCAGCGGCTACTCCGTCCAGCATCGGAGCCGCCGCAAATTACTTGACGTCGGTAATTAATCACGATTAGGCTCGTATTGCAAGCAGCCATCTCGTCAAGGAAGACCATGCCGCTCCCCACTCCCGAGTCCCGTTTTCGTCCCGCAGGAACGCTGCGCCTGGCGTGGAATCTCCCCGCATCGAACTGGAACGAGGCCACGCCGCTGGGCAACGGCCGTATCGGCGCGATGCTGTTCGGCGGCGCGTCCGGACGCTATGCGCTCAACGACGCGACCGTGTGGTCGGGCACGCCCGACGGGCCTGCCGACGCCCTGCGCGATGTGCTCGACGCCGGCGCCGGGCCCGAGCGTCTCGCCCGCATCCGCGCCGCTCTCGACCAGGGCCGCACCCGAGAGGCCGAGGACCTGCTGATGGCCTTCGAAGGGCCGTACTCGCAGGAGTTCCTGCCGCTCGCCGACCTCGACGTGCACATCGACGGCTCCGAGGCCCTCGCGCCCGCCCGCGTGCTCGACCTCGATGAGGCCGCGATCACCGAGACGCTCACGATTCCCGGCGGCACCGTGCGCCGACGGTCCTGGATCTCGGCCCCCGCTCGGGCCCTGATCGTCGAGATCACCGCGGATGCCGCGTTCACGGCATCCGTCTCCCTGCGCACGGCCCTGCGTGACGCAGGCTCGGCGGTTCTTCCGGACCTGAGCGGGATCACGCTCGACATCGTGGCGCCGATCGACGGCGCCCCGCTGCATGAGACGGCGGTCGACCCGCCACTGACCTACGCCGCCGACGACTCCGAGGCGTTCGACGCCTTCGCGGCCGTCGCCGTCGCCTGGAGCACCGATGGACTCGCGGAGCGGACGCCCGAGGGCGTCACCCTCCGTGGAGCCCGTCGGCTGCTGATCGCCCTCTCCACATCGTCCCGCGCCGCGTCGTGGTGGGCCGGCAAAGACGAGGAGGGGCGGACCGTCTCGCGTGAGACGATCCGGAACCACGCCACGGAACAGGCGGATGCCGCGGTCCACCGCGGCGCATCGACGCTGTTCGAGGAGCACGTCGCCGATCGACGGCGCGCGACTCCGGCGAGGTTCGCGATCGGCGGCCGGCGGGAAGGCACGTGGGACGTCGACCGCGACATCCTGCACGGACCAGACCTGCCGCTCAAGGCCACCGTGATCGCGGAGTTCGGCGCCTACCTGCTCGCCTCCTGCTCGCGGAGCGGCGCCCCGGCGGCGAACCTGCAGGGCATCTGGAACGACGAGCTCCAGCCCGCCTGGTCCTCGAACTACACGATCAACATCAACACCGAGATGAACTACTGGGCCGCTCCCGTGCTCGGCATGGACGACGCGTTCGAGCCGCTGCTCGGCATGGTCGAGAAGCTCGCTCGCAACGGCGCCGACGTCGCCCGCGGCCTGTACGGCGCCCGCGGATGGGTCGGGCATCACAACTCCGACCTGTGGGGCTGGGCTCTGCCGGTCGGCGGGGGCCACGGTGCACCGAGCTGGGCGATCTGGATGATGGGTGGCGTCTGGCTCACGCACAGCCTGTGGGACGCGTACGAGTTCGGCGGCGACCGCGAACTGCTGCGCACCCGCATCTGGCCGCTGCTGCGCGGTGCCGCCGAGTTCGGTCTCGACTGGCTCGTGCCGGATGCCGAGGGGCGACTGCGCACGTCGCCGTCGACCTCTCCGGAGAACTCCTTCTTCGCCCCCGACGGCGAGGGGACCGCGGTCGGTCTCACGTCGGCATCCGATCTCCTGCTCCTGCAGAGCCTTTTCGAACGTGCGCGGACGGCGATCGACGTGCTGCAGATCGACGACGACGCGCTGCGCGCCGAGCTCGACGAGGCGCTCGCGCACCTCGACCCGGTGATCGTCCGCGCCGACGGCCGGATCGGCGAATGGTCGGAGGATGTCGTCGAGGTCGAACCGCTCCACCGCCACATGACGCCGCTGATCGGCATCCACCCGCTCGATGTGACCACGCGCGAGCGCACGCCCGAGCTCTTCGACGCCGGCATCCGCCTGCTCGACGCCCGCGGTCCCGGCGCCATGGGCTGGTCCTGGGCGTGGAAGATCGCGCTGCGCGCACGGATGCGCGACGGCGAGACCGCCGCGTCGCTGCTGGACGAGGCACTCACGGCGTTCGACGGCGATGCCATGCGGCACGGCCCGGTCGACGGTTCGGAGTGGGGCGGGCTGCTGCCGAACCTGTTCAGCACGCATCCGCCGTTCCAGATCGATGCGAACCTCGGGTTCCCGGCGTCGATCACCGAGCTGCTGGTGCAGAGCCATGGCGGCGTCGTGCGGCTGCTGCCAGCGCTCCCGTCGGAGTGGCGCGAGGGCGACGTGCAGGGCATCCGGGCGCGCACCGGCCTCGAGGTCGACCTGGCGTGGAGCGACGGGCGCCTGAGCGAGGCGCAGCTGCGCAACCGGCTCGACGAAGACCGCGACGTGGTGATCGAGCACGACGGCGTCCGAGTATCGGTGACCATCGCTGCGGGCGGGGTGTTCGACGTGCCCGTGGGCGACCTCGCCGGCGCCGTGGTGGGAGGATCCGCCGATGCGCGGTGAGACGACGACCGTCGACATGCCGACGACCCAGACCGAGCCGAGCGACTTCGATGACTTCTGGGCCGAGACGCTCGCCGAGACCAGGCGCTTTCCGCTCGACGTCACGATCGAGCCGCGCGAGACCCGGCTGACGGTGATCGACGTGTTCGAGGTGACGTTCCGCGGATTCGGCGGGACGCGCATCCGCGCCTGGCTCCGCTTGCCCCACGGTGCGACGGAACCCCTGCCGGGACTCGTGCAGCTCTTCGGCTACGGCAACGGACGAGGTCACGCACTGCGCGACCTGCGCTGGGCCGCCGCCGGATACGCCCATCTCGTGGTGGACGCGCGTGGCCAGGGGCACGGAGACACCGAGGACGACCACCCCGAGGGCGGGCCGTCTGCCGGCGGGTTCCTCACCCGGGGGCTGCGCTCGCCGCGTGAGTACTACTACCGGCGGGTGTACGCCGACGCCGTGCGCGCGGTCGAGGCGCTGCGCTCGCTGGAGGCCGTCGACGCGTCGCGCGTCGGCGTCGTCGGAGCGAGCCAGGGCGGCGGTATCGCGCTCGCGATCGCGGGTCTGGTGCCGGATCTCGCGGTGGCGATCATCCAGGCGCCCTTCCTCTGCGAACTGAACCGCGCTGCGGACCTGAGCAGCGAGGAGCCGTACGCGCTCCTGACCCAGTACTTCGCCGATCGCCGGCTCGACACGGCCGCCGCCCTCGACACGCTGCGCTACTTCGACGGGGTCAACCACGCCAAGCGCGCGACCGCCCCGGCCATCCTCAGCACCGGCCTGCGTGACGGCATCACGCCGCCGGCATCCGTCCTTCCCGCCTTCACCGCGTACGCCGGCGAGAAGCAGATCGTGCTCTGGCCGTACAACGGCCACGAGGCCGGCGGCGACCTCGATGAGGAGAACGCGCTGGAGTTCGCGGCGACGAACCTGGCTTCCGGTGCCTCAACCTCCGCACGGCGGGGCTGAGGATTCGCTACCGTAGCCGATAACGACTGAGGAATTCGATGGACCACGACACCGCCGCACGCACCTCCCTGATCCGCTCCGCCTCGGATGCCGGGTCGAAGGTGTTCGCGACGATCCTGACGCGCAGTCCCATCAGCCGCATCGACATCGCGCGACAGACCGGACTCTCGCAGGCCGCCGTGACGAAGGCGGTCTCGCCGCTCGTCGCCGCCGGCCTCGTCGACGCGCCCCCGGCCGCGCACCGCGACGGCAACCCCGGACGCCCGGTCGCCCCGGTCTCGATCGTGCCCGAGGCGATGATCATGCTGGGCGTGAAGGTGAACGTCGACGAGATCATCGCCGTCGCCACCGACCTCGGCACCGCCGTGCTCGCGGTCGAGCGCCGACTGGTCCCGCACCACGATCCGGATGCCGTCCTCGAGGCGATCGTCGAGGTCGTCGGCGTGCTCGAGGCCGCGCTCGGCGAGCGCTCCGCCGCGATCGCCGGTCTCGGCGTCTCGGTCTCGGGCGATGTCGACACTCAGGCGGGAGTCGTGCGCGAATCGGCGATCATGGGCTGGCGCGACGAGCCGTTCGGCGCGCGGCTGCAGGAGCGTCTCGGTCGGCCGGTCACCCTCGAGAACGACGTGCACGCGCTGACGGTCGGCGAGCACTGGTTCGGCGTCGGCCTCGGCACGGCCTCGTTCGCGATCGTCACGATCGGCCGCGGCATCGGCAGCGGCCTGCACCTGAACGGCCAGGTCGTGACCGGAGCGTACGGCGTCGCCGGCGAGATCGGGCACCTGCCCCTCGCCGACCCGCAGCGGATCTGCCCGTGCGGCCGGCAGGGCTGCGTCGAGGCCGTCGCCTCGACCGCGGCCATCGAAGCCGCGGTGTCGGCCGCGCACGGTCGTCCCATCGCGATCGACGAGGCGGTCAAGCTCGCGCACAGCGGCGATCGGGCTGCCGAGGCCGCCTTCCAGGAGGCCTCCGCGATCATCGGAACCGCGATCGCGACGCTCGTGAACCTGACCGGACCGGAACTGGTCATCATCGGCGGCGAGGGAGTGTCCAACTTCGACCTGTACGACGCCACCCTGCGCAGCGCCTTCGATGCGCACGCGTTCGGGGCGGCCGCGCGCTGCCGCATCGTGGTGCGCCCGCACACCTTCGAGGACTGGGCCCGCGGCGCTGCCGCGGCCGCGATCCAGTCCCTCGTGCTCTGACGCGCAGCATCCGCAGCGTCCGGGGACCGAAGTCCCGGCATCCGTCCCGGACACAGAACTGCCCGGCGGGGTCATCCCGCCGGGCAGTCACCGCTCTCGTGATCAGAGCGCGTCGTACAGCTTCTGCTGCAGCTCGAGGTAGCGCTCGACGCCGAGACCGTTCAGGTCGTCGATGTACGCCTGCCAGGCGCCGTCGTCGTCGATGTCGCGCTGACCGGTGGCGAACTCCGCCTGCGCCTGCGTGATGTAGGTCGCGATGTTCGTCTGCAGCTCGGCGATCTCCGCCGAGGTGTCGGGGTCGGGCCACAGCTTGTTGTCGGGGAACAGCAGGTCCTCGTCGGGCGCGAACGGCTCGTACAGCTGCGTCGCCTCGAGCAGACGGCGCTCGTAGCCGTCGGGGGAGTAGACGTCCTCCGGCACGACCTGCGAGTTGCGGTACTCGAGCGAGTCCCAGTACTGGCCCATCGAGCGCCATGAGGCGTTGGACGTCTCGTCATAGGTGAGCGGCTTGAACGTCGGCTCGAGCTCGGGGTCAAGGGCGAGGTCGCCGTCCTCGGCCGGAACCCAGGCCTCGCCCTCCGGTCCCATCGCGCCGAGCCGGTCGCCCTCGTCGGTCACCAGGTAGTCGATGAGCTTGATCGCCTTGACGCGCTCGTCCTCGGTCGACTTGTTCGTGAGGGCGAACATGCCCAGCGGGCTGACCTGCGAGCGGAAGGTGGCGAACTGCGTGCCGTCCGGGCCCTTCACCGGAGCCACCGCGTCGTAGTGCTTGTCTCGTCCGTCGGGAGAGTCGGCCGTGACGATCTCGTACGGGTGCAGCACTGCTGCCGCGCCGAGGATCTCGGCTTCCGCGTTGTCGCCGAGGGCGCGCAGCGCTTCACCGTTCTGCGTGAAGGATGCCGTGTCGATCAAGCCCTCCTCGGCGAGCGATGCGATGTACTGCAGACCCGCTCGCCAGCCGTCCGACGTCGCCGAGAGCTCGACCTTGCCGCCGTCCATCACCATCGGCGGCGGACTCGAGGGGCTGCCGTACGGTGCGTAGGCGAACGCATTCATGAAGTAGTTGATGACGGGCTCGGATGCCGATGCGCTGAGCGCGACCTCGTCGGCCTTGCCGTTGCCGTTGGGGTCGTCGTTCTTGAACGCCCGCAGCACCTCTCGGAGCTCTTCGGTGGTCGTCGGCTGCTCCAGGCCGAGCTTGTCGAGCCAGGTGGTGTTCATCCACAGCTTCGAAGGGTAGCTGCAGTGGAAGCACTCGGTGAACTGCGTGATCGCGTAGATGTGCCCGTCGGGCGCGGTGACCGACTGCTTCCAGTCGGGCTTCTCCTCGAAGCGCTCTTTGAGGTTGGGGGCGTACTCGTCGATCAGGTCCTCGAGCGGGACCAGCACTCCCTGCTGCCCGTACTTGAGCACCTCGCTGCGCGAGAAGGCGTCGACCCACGGCACGAGGAAGTACGCGTCGGGGTAGTCGCCGCTCGCGAGCGAGACCTGCCGCTTCTCGCCCGCGACGCTGCCGTCGTAGGTCGTGGTCTGCCAGTCGAAGTCGATGTCGAACTTCTTCTCGACCAGCTGGGTGAACGCGTTGTCCTCGAGCGAGCCGTTGTCGCCCTGGGGGCCGAACGCGACCAGCTGGCCGTTGTCGTCGTCACTCGGCGACGTGCAGGCGGCCAGCGCCGCCGTCGCTAGGGCCAGCACGCCTGCGGCGGCCACCCCTCTGATGATGCTGTGTCTCATTGCCGGAATCTCCTTTGCCCGGTTAATGGGTGATGTGGTGGGTCTGTGGGGGTCAGCCCTTGACGGCGCCGACCATGATGCCCTTGTTGAAGTGCTTCGCCACGAACGGGTAGGCGACGAGCATCGGTATGGTCGCGATCACGACCGTCGAGTAGCGGAGCAGATCGGCGAGCTCGCGGCGTCGCAGCTGCTCGGCAACGTCGCCGCCGCCGCCGGAGTCGTTCAGGATGAGCAGGCCGCGCAGCACGAGCTGCAGCGGTTGCAGGTCGGCGTCGCGCAGGTAGAGCAGGGCGTCGAAGTACGAGTTCCACTGCATGATCGCGTACATCAGGGCGATCACCGCGATCAACGGCTTGGCCAGCGGAAGCACGACTGTCCACAGGATGCGGAGTTCGCTCGCGCCGTCGAGCTGCGCCGCCTCGTACACCTCGTCGGGAACGGCGGAGCGGAAGTAGACGATCGCGATGATCACCTGCCAGACGCCGATCGCATTCGGCAGCAGCATCGACCAGCGCGTGTCGAGCAGGCCGAGCGACTGCACCACGAGGTACATCGGGATCACGCCGCCGCTGAACAGCATCGTGAAGACGACGCCGCCGGTGATGACCTTGCGTCCCACGAGCTGCATCCGCGACAGCGGATAGGCGATCGCGACCGTGCCGAGCACGCTGATGGCGGTGCCGGCGACGGTGTAGAAGATCGAGTTGCCGAAACCGCGCAGGATCGCCGGGTTGCCGAGCGCCTCCTCGTATCCGCGGAAGGTGAACTCGACGGGCCAGAACAGCACGCGCCCGGACGACACGGCCTGCGGGCTCGACAGCGAGCTGGCGAGGATGTTGAGCAGGGGCAGCAGCACCACCAGAAGGAATACGGAGAGCAGGATGTAGGCCGCGACGATGAAGACGCGATCGGCCCTGGTCTCCTTGACCTTCACACCGCGCATCCTGGGGTCGCGCCGCCGACGGGGCTTCTTGTTCTTCGCGACGACGATCTCCTCGGTGAGGAGGGCCTCGGTGTTGATCGTGGTCACCACAGTCCGTTCCCCGTCACTCGCTTGGAGACGCCGTTCACGACCACCAGCAGCACGAGGCTGATCAGGGCGTTGAAGAGACCGATGGTCGCTCCCAGACTGAAGTTCGCGTTCAGGATGCCGGTCTTGTAGACGTACGTCGGGATGATCTCCGAGGTCGACAGGTTGAGCGCGTTCTGCAGAAGGAACGCCTTCTCGAATCCGATCGCCATGATGTTGCCGACACCCAGGATGAGGATGATGGTCGCGGTCGGCAGCAGGGCGGGGATGTCGACGTTCCAGATCTTCTGGAGGCGGGTCGCGCCGTCGATCTTGGCCGCCTCGTAGAGCGACGTGTCGACCGAGGCGAGGGCGGCGAGGTAGATGACCGCCGAGTATCCGGTCGTGGTCCAGATGTCGGTCGCGACGTAGATGTGGCGGAAGAAGTCGGCATCGGCGAGGAGATCGACCTGTCCGGCGCCGAAGAAGCTGAACGTCCTGCCGAGGAGCCCGACTCTCGGGGAGAGCAGCAGGATCGTCATCGAGACGACCACGACGGTCGAGATGAAGTACGGCGCGTAGGTGACGAGCTGCACCGTGCGGGTGAAGAAGCGCAGTCGCACCTCGTTGAGGGCCAGCGCGAGGATGATCGGCAGCGGGAAGCTCGCGATCAGCGTGTAGCCGGCCAGGAGGAACGTGTTGCCGACGAGCCGCGGGAACACCGGGTTGCGGAAGAGGTTCGCGAAGTTGTCGAGGCCGACCCAGGGGCTGCCCCACACGCCGTCGATCGGGTTGTAGTTCTTGAACGCGATCACGGCGTTCGCCATCGGGATGTAGCGGAAGACGATGAACCAGATGATGGGGATCAGGAGCAGCAGGTACAGCTGCCAGTAGCGGCGCAGACTCCGGACGAGACGCGAGGGGCGCCGGGGTGCGATCGCAGGCGTCTCCGCCGGGGTGGCGGGGAGGTCATGCTCGACACTGAGCGTCATGGCTACCTTCTCGAGGTGGATTACTTTACAACGTAATATAACTCTGCCTCAGGAATTGTGCAACCCTGAGTGGATGCCTCAGGCCTCGATGGCCGTGAAGTGCAGGAGCATCGCCTGGCTGGGGTTCAGCACCGGCAGCGGCAGTCCCTGCTCGAGCACGGCACCCGTGCAGATGAGGTCGTCGCTTTGCCGCAGCCATGACGGGTCCTCGACCTCGTGGCGGCTCGCCGGACCGGCCTCGTCGCGCACCCGCACGCGGTAGTGCGTGCGCGGATCGAGTCCGGGGATCTGCACGCGCGGCGTGTGAGCGACGCCGCTGGTCTCGGTGCGGACCCACGCGAACAGTGCTTCGCGTCGATCGTGTGCGACGATGCCGTGCAACAGCGCACCATCGTCGACCGTGTCGGCGCGAACGGTGACGCCCGAGTGGATCAGGCCTCGCATCTCCTTGTACAGCGCCGCCCACGCCGCGATCCCACGGCGTTCGTCCTCGGTTGCCGTGTCGATGTCCCATTCCAGGCCGGCGTGCCCGAACAGAGCGGTGACCGCCCGGAAGGAGAACGACGCGTGCCGGTGTGTGGTGTGCGACTCGGCGGCGCCGATATGGGAGCCGATCAGCTCGGGCGGCAGCAGGGTCTGCGTCCAGCGCTGGATGCTCTGGCGTTCGACGGGGTCGTTGCAGTCCGACGCCCACACGCGATCGGTGCGCGCGAGGATCCCGAGATCGACCCGTGCGCCACCGCTCGCGCATGACTCGATCTCGAGCAGCGGATGCCGACGGCGGATCTCGTCGAGCACGCGGTAGACGCCCTGCGTGTGCGCCCGTACCCGCCGATCGCCGTGGGCCCCGAGTGCTGCGTGCAGATCGCGGTTGTGGTCCCACTTCACGAAGTCGACGGCCGCTTCGGTGATCACCGCGTCGAGGCGGTCCACGACGTACGTGGCCACCTCCTCGCGGGAGAAGTCGAGCACGAACTGATGACGCGACTCGAGCTGCCGTTCCTCGCCCAGGAGCCAGTCCGGATGGGTGCGGGCGAGGTCGGAGTCGGGGTTCACCATCTCGGGCTCGAACCAGAGGCCGAACTGCATGCCCCGTTCGTGCACCCGGTCCGACAGCGGCCGGAGCCCGGCGGGCCAGACCTCGTCGTCGACGAACCAGTCGCCGAGTCCGGCGTGGTCGTCGCGGCGCCCGCGGAACCAGCCGTCGTCGAGCACGAACCGCTCGATGCCGAGTTCCGCGGCAGACCCGGCCAGGGCGGAGAGTGTGTCGAGGTCGTGTTCGAAGTACACGGCCTCCCACGTGTTGAGCAGCAGGGGGCGTGGCGATCGGGGGTGTTCGGGGCGGGAGCGGATGGCGGCGTGCAGTCGCGCGGTGACGCCGTCGATCCCCTCATCGCTCCAGACGAACAGTGCCTCCGGCGACCGGTAGGTCTCGCCGGGTCGGAGGCGGATCTCGCCGGCATCGACGAGCTCGCCCGTACCCAGTACGGAGCTGTGCACGCCGGCACCCTCCGGGAGGCGTTCCACGAGTGTCTCCTGGTTGCCGCTCCAGGCGAGGTGCGCGGCCCAGATCTCGCCCGCGCGGAACCGGAAGCCCGCGGTCCCTGCCATCGTGAGCAGCGCGGAATCGTGCCCCGGCCGCCCGCGCCGGGAGGAGCGGAGCCGGGTGCCGTCGTGGATGGGCGAACGCTGCGGGCGGCGCTCGTTGGTCCAGCGTCCGGAGAAGTCGAGCACCTCCTCTGCGCGACCGGGCAGCGGGAGGAGCGCGCGAGCGGCGCGGACGTCGACCGCCCGATCGGCGGTGTTGCGGAGCTCGATCGTGGCGTGCAGGATGCCGGCGGCGTCCAGCCGATAGGCGAACACCACGTCGGCGAGCGAGGCCGCGTCGTGCATCGTGAACTGCACCTCGGACTCCGCGGCGTCCGTCGAGATGAGCGTGAAGCCGTCGATGACGGCACCCGTCGCATCCGCCTCGATCGCCGGAGTGCCCGACCATCCGTGTGCGCGGCCGGCGGCGATCGAGAACGACCGGGGGATGTCGATCGAGCTGTTCATCACCGCCGGGGTCGCCGTGGCGATCATGCCGGCGACATCGTCGTCGTCGAGCGCTCGACCCCAGTGCGCGAGTGCCGGCGCCCCGAACGCGTCGGCGGCGAACACCACGCTGACACCGCCGCGGCGGAGGTGCGCGAGGGCGCGCGTCCCGAGGGGGTCGACGCGAGGGAGACTGATACTTGACGTCATGAATTAATCATCCGGGTTCGCTCGACGCACCGCAACCCGAATCGGCCAGCCGTCGGCCAGCCGTCTGTCAGCGGTCGGTCGGCGCCTCGGCTCGACGCGCGAGGATGGGGCCGAGGCGCTGGTACGAATTCTCGATGTGTGTCCGCATGGCCGTCGCCGCGGCATCCGGATCACGTCGACGCAGCGCGTCGAGGATCTGCTCGTGCTCGCTGACCGTGTCTTCTTCGAAGTCGTGCCGGAAGTTGAGTCGGTAGAGATGCATGTGCGAGCGCAGTCGCACGATCGCCTCGGTGAGGAGCGGGCTGAGTGCCCGATCGGCGATCAGGTGGTGGAAGCGGAGGTCTTCCTCGATGAAGCGCCGGTAGTTCTGGAAGTGCTCGTCATCGTCAGGGGCGGATGCCGTGCGCATCTGCCCGACGGATTCCGAGAGCTCAGCGGCCGTCGCGTCGTCGAGGTTCGCGGACGCGCGTCGGGCGGCCTCCGGTTCGAGGAGCTCGCGCATGTCATAGAGATCGCGCAGTCCGGCGGCGTCGAGGAGCGGCGCAGCCACGTAGCCCTTCAACGCGCGCTTCGCGACGAGGCCTTCCGATTCCAGGCGGGCGAGCGCCTCCCGCACGGGTGTCGGCGAGACATCGAGGTCGCGGGCCACGGCGTCGATGTTGACGCGCGCGCCGGGCTCGATAGCGCGGTCCATCAGGAGCGCGAGCACGGCGTCGTACACGTCGTCGACGAGGGCCCGTCGCGCGGGGAGCGCCCGGGGGCTGCGAGCCACGTCGTCGCTGAACATGAGACTCATCGTACGGGTTGCTCCACCCGCGCCCCCGGCTGCCGCGCGTGCATGCGGGAAGGGGCGACGAGGCCGCGATCGCGCAGCTCGTCCCAGACGGCGTCTGCGACCGGCCGGTCGATGAGCCCGCTGTTACGGGTCGCCTGCGCCGCGCTGGCGCCGCCGGTCACGACCGCAGCGACGGCCGGATGGGTCAGCGGGAACTGCACCGCGAGCTCAGGCAGCGTGCTGCCGTGGCGGTGTGCGACGGAAGCGATCGCCTGTGCGCGCTCCACGACGGCGCCGGCGGCGGGACCGTAGTCGAAGGTATCGCCCGCACCCGGAGCGTCGGTCGCGAGGATGCCGGAGTTGAAGACCGCTGCCGAGATCACCGACACCTCGCGCTGGAGCGCGAGCGGCAGCAGGTCGTCGGCCGCGGACTGGTCGAGCAGCGTCCAGCGCCCGGCGACCATCATCACGTCGGCATCGGTCGCGGCAACGAAGCGCGCGAGCATCGCGCTCTGGTTCATTCCTGCGCCGAACGAGGTGATCACGCCCTGGTCTCGCAGCTCGCTCAGGGCGGGGAAGGCGCCGTCGAGGGCCTCGCGCTCGTGCTCGTCGGCGTCGTGCACGAGTACCAGGTCGATGCGATCCAGGCCGAGCCGCTCGAGCGAGCTCTCGATCGAGCGCAGCACGCCGTCGCGCGAGTAGTCGCGCACGCGCCGGTGGTCCGCCGGCACGGCGAAGAGGTTCTCGTGGTCGGTGCGCCTCGCGGCATCCTGCGGCACGAGCAGCCGCCCGACCTTGGTCGAGACGACGTACTCGTCGCGAGGCAGCGCCCGCAGACTCTCACCCAGCCGCCGTTCTGCGAGACCCAGCCCGTAGTGCGGAGCGGTATCGAAATATCGGATGCCGCCGGCCCACGCCGCCGGCACGATCTCGGGCCACTCGTTCTCGGACAGCGCCTGATAGAGGTTCCCGAGCGACGCGGCGCCGTAACCGAGGGGTGGAGCGGTCAGGCCGCCGCGACCGATCGGGACCGGGTCGGGAGTCGTCATCCGACGCTCACACGATCGAGGGCCGAGGCGTCCCAGGCGATGCCGATGCCCGGAGTCGTCGGCGCCCAGCCGCGGCCGTCCTCGATGCGCAGCTCATCCGTCGTCACGGCCCGCAATTGCGGGATGTGCTCGAGGTAGAGGGCGTTCGGAATCGCGCACACGAGCGACACGTGCAGCTCCATGAGGAAGTGCGGGGCGACGGGGGCGTTGAACGACTCCGCGAGGTGCGCGATCTTGAGCCACGGTGTGATGCCGCCGACCCGCGCCACGTCCGGCTGCACGATGGACGCGCCACCACGCTGCAGGTGCTCACGGAAATGACCGAGCGAGTACATGCTCTCGCCGACCGCGATCGGCACCGACGTCGAGCGGGCGAGCTGCCGATGCCCCTCGATGTCTTCCGCCGGCAGTGGCTCCTCGAACCAGAACACGTCGACCTGTTCGAACAGTCGGGAGCGGCGCACGGCCTCCGAGACGGTGAACGACTGGTTCGCGTCGACCATGATGTCCATGCCGGGGCCGACCGCGTCGCGCACGGCGCGCAACCGCTCGAGGTCCTGGTGGCCACGCGGCATCCCGACCTTGATCTTGACCCCGCCCATACCGCGCTCCTTCGCGGCATGGGCGTGGGCGACGAGCTCGTCGGTGCCGAAGTGCAGCCAGCCGCCCTCGGTGTCGTACATCGGAATCGAGGGCGATGCCCCGCCGGCCGCGACCCAGAGCGGAAGGCCCGCACGACGGGTCTTCGCATCCCATACCGCGGTGTCGATCGCGGCGAGGGCGAGTGCGGTGATCGGCCCGACGGTGGTGGCGCGGGTGATGCCGAACAAGGCGAGCCAGACGGCCTCCGGACGCTCGGCCTCGAGGCCGATCAGTGCCGGCAGCAGTGTCTCGCGCAGCAGGCTCAGCACCGCCCCGCCGCCGGTGCCGATCGTGTAGCTGTAGCCCACGCCCTCGGTGCCGTCGGCGGTACGGAGCCGCACGAAGATCGTCTCCTGCTTGACGAAGGTCTGCAGGGCGTCGGTGCGCTGCGTCTCTACCGGCAGGTCGCAAAGCTGTGCCTCGACGTGCACGATGCGGCTGCCGGCCGTGGCGTCCGGCACGGTCTGGGCTGTGTTCATCATCGTCCTCCGAGTCCGCCCAGGGTGACCCCCTTGATGAGCTGCCGTTGCAGCAGCAGCACGAGGATCAGCGAGGGGATGACGGCGAGCGTCGACGCCGCCATGAGCAGCGACCACTGCGTGCCGAACTGGCCGGTGAACATCCCGAGCCCGAGCGGCACTGTCGCCATGTCCTGTGTGTTGATGATGATCAGCGGCCAGAGGTACGAGTTCCAGTAGCCGATGAAGGAGAAGACCGCGAGCACGCTCAGCGGCGCGACGAGCTGCGGCAGCAGCACCGACCACAGGGTGCGGAACCGCGAGGCCCCGTCGATCAGTGCTGCCTCCTCGTACTCGATCGGGATCGTGAGGAAGAACTGCCGCATCAGGAACGTGCCGAACGCGGTGAAGGCGAACGGGATGATCAGGGCGCCGTAGCTGTCGTTCCAGCCCCAGCTGTTGATCATGATGAACAGCGGCACCACGAGCACTTCCTGGGGCAGCACGAGCGTGAGCACGAAGAGCAGGAACAGCTGGTCGCGGAACTTGAACCGCAGTCGCGAGAACGCGTAGGCCGACAGCACGGCGACGACGACCGAGAGCGCGGCGCCGGCGATCGCGACGAACAGGCCGTTGAGGATGAAACGCCCGAAGGGGACGACCGTCCACGCCTCGACGAAGTTCGCCCAGCGGATCTCGGACCCGAAGATCTGCGGCGTCGCCGTGAAGACCTCGTTCTCCGGCTTGAGTGCCGTGAGGAACATCCAGATGAAGGGGAACGCGAAGATCAGCGCGACGATCGCGATGCCCGCGGTGTTCAGCCATACCTTGACGGATGCACGGCGCTGATGCGCTCGACGGGGGAGGCTCACTCGGATCTCACTCATAGTTCACCCACTTGCGCTGGCCGACGAACTGCAGGGCCGTGATGAGCATCACCACGACGAACAGGATCCACGCGAGGGCGGAGGCGTAGCCGAGTCGGTCGAAGACGAATCCGTTGCGGTACAGGTACAGCACGAACGTGTTGGTGCTCTCGCCCGGACCGCCCTGCGTGAGGAACAGTGGCTGGACGAAAACCTGGAAGGCGCCGATCATGGTCATCGTCGAGCAGAAGAACAGCGACGGCGAGAGCAGCGGCAGGATGATGTACCGCAGACGCTGCCAGGCGCTGGTGCCGTCGATGCGAGACGCCTCCAGCAGCTCCTTCGGGTTGGCGCTGAGACCGGCCGACAGCACGATCACGTTGTAGCCGAACGACTGCCAGACCGACATCGCGATCACGGAGGGCAGCGCCCAGGCGGAATCGGACAGCCAGTTCGGACCGTCGATGCCGACCGTGGCGAGCATCGAATTGACCAGGCCGTCCTGCGAGAGCAGCAGACGCCAGACGAGAGCGTTCGCGACCATCGGGGTGATGACCGGGAGGAAGAAGACCACGCGCCAGGCGCCGGCCGCCTTCATCCGGGTGCCGAGCCACAGCGAGATCACGAGAGCGACGAAGAGATTCAGCGCCGTGTAGACGACGGCGAAGATCACCGTGTTGCCGAGCACCGTGTAGAAGGTCGGATCGCGGAACAGTTTCAGGTAGTTCTCGACGCCGATGAACTCGGGGGTGCCGAACAGCTTCCAGTCGAAGAGGCTGATGAAGGCCGACCCGAAAAGCGGGGTCAGGATGAACAGGACGAACCCGATCATCCCGGGGGCGAGGAACGCCAGCGCCACCCATCCGTGACCGCGTCGGCGCGGCAGCCGAGGCCCCGCCGGGGCGGGGGCGCCGATCGGCACCCCCGCCCCGGCGGGCATCGTGGAGGATGCCGGGGCCTCACTCCGATCGCTCATGATCGCCATCCGCTCAGCCCTGGACCGAGTTCTGGATCGTCTCCATGATCTCCTCGGCCGTCAGCTCACCGCGGTACCCCTGCACGCCGTACTGGGTCATCAGGGTCTCGACCTGGTTCCAGGTCGTGGTGGTGCGCTGCGGGGTCGCGTTCGAGAGCAGGGCCTCGACGACCGCGGAGGAGCCCTCCGTCTTGCCCTCGGCCCAGGCCGGGAGCGCCTCGATGCGAGCCGGCACGATGCCTCGGGCCTCGGCCTGCTTCTCCTGCACGGCGAGCGAGGTGAGGGCTTCGATCGCGGCGAACGCCTCGTCGGGGCGCTCGCAGTTCGCGGCGATGCCGAATCCGGATCCGGCCGTCATCGCCGCCGCTTCGCCGCTGGTGGAGGGGACGATGCTGACGCCGAGGGTGAAGTCTGCGGCATCCGCGAAGCTGCCGTACATCCACGGACCCTCGATGAGCATCGGCACCGCACCGCTGGTGAACGCCTGCTGTGACACCTCGGAGCCGTCGGCCGCCTCGGGCGCCTTCGCGACGCCCTCGACCGCGACCAGGTCGAAGAAGCTCTGCATCTGGTCGACGAAGTCGGGGTTGGTGAGGTCGAGCTCGCCGTCTTCGGTCACGGCGGGCACGCCGTCGGCCAGCGACCAGGCGTTCGGGATGAAGACGCCCGGCGCGAGCGCGAGGCCCTTCTTCTCGCCGTCGGTGAGGGCCTTCGCGTCGGAGATGAACTGGTCGCGGGTGTACTCGGTACCAGGCAGGTCGAGGCCGGCGGCCTGGAACGCCTCGACGTTGTAGAAGAGCACGATCGGCTCGGCGTCGTAGGGGATCGCGCGGATCGTGCCGTCGACTGTCATGCCGCTGAGCATCGAGGCGTCGATGTTGTCCACGTCGAAGCCGCTCTTCTCGATCAGGTCGTCGAGAGGCATGAGCAGGTCGCCGAGCTCCTGGGCCCGCGCCGCCTGCGTCGTGAGCAGGCAGGGCGGATTGGAGCCGGAGAGGCGTGTCTTGACCTTGGTCCAGTAGTCGGCGAAGCTCGGCCCTTCGACGGAGATGTCGAGGTCGGGGTCCTCGGCCTTCGCGCCGTCGATGAAGTCGGCCCACTGGGCCTGGTCGCCCTCGCTCGCGGCCCAGGTGTAGAGCACGAGCGGTCCGCCGGCCTCGCCGCCGCCGCCCGAGGCGCCGGCGCAGCCGGCGAGTGTGAGGGCCGTGAGACCGGCCGCGCCGGTGAGGATGAGGCGCTTCACGCGCCGGTTCGAGACTGCATTCATACTGACTGCCTCCTTCATTGGATGCTGCTTTCGATGCGGGGTGGGGGGTGCTGCTCGGGTCAGTCGTCGGAGAAGTCGATGGCGATCACGTCGATCAGAGCGCCGCTGGGAGCCGCGGCGACGATGCGCAGCTCGCCGGAGTCGTCGCCCGCTGTGGAGGACTCGTGCACCTCGAAGCTGGCGTCATGCTGCAGTTCGAGGCCGTCGGCGAGGCGGTGCACGCGGGTGATGCGCCGCACCGGGAGCCCGCGCACGATGATCTCGTCGACCGGGAGTGCGGTGAGGTGCAGGTAGAGGCGTCCCTCTCGGGCGGTGCTGGGGCCGTGGAAGTCGATGCCCTGCGTGGGCTCGACGCCGGTCACGGACTCGGCGTGCGCCCGCATCCATTCGGCGAATTCCTGCAGACGCTCGTTCTCGATGTGCGGCAGCGTGCCGGCGGGGCCGGGGCCGACGTTGAGCAGCAGGTTGCCGCCGCGCGCCACCACGTCGATGAGCGTCACGAGCAGCGAGCGCGCCGATTTCTCGTTGTCGGGTCCCTTGCGCCAGGCCCAGTGGTCGCCGATGGTCAGGCACAGCTCCCACGGGCCGGTCGGGACGGTGAGCGGGAAGCCCTGCTCGGGCGTGCGATAGTCGCCCTGACCGGGGAGGCGGTCGTTGATCACGACGTCAGGCTGCAGTTCCTTGATGAGGCGGCGCAGTCCCGGTGCGGTCCATTCGGCGGCCGAGCGCTCCCAGTCCCCGTCGAACCAGAGCAGGTCGATCGTGCCGTAGTTCGTGAGCAGCTCGCGCAGCTGGGCGCGGACGTACTCGAGGTAGCGCTCCCATTCCTCGGGGCTCGAGCGGCGGTGTCGATCCGTGGCGCCCGGGGTGTCGGCGAACTCGGCGAGGCCTGCGGCCGGCCAGTGCTCGAGCTTGTACGGCAGGTCCTCATCGCGGAACGCGGGGTAGTCCGGGTGATTCCAGTCCGGGAGGCTGTAGTAGATGCCGACCTTCATCCCCTCGGCGCGCACGGCGTCGACGAACTCGCGGGTGATGTCGCGGCCGAACGGCCCGTGCTCGACGCCGAAGTCGGACTGCTCCGTGAAGAACATGTTGTAGCCGGCGTGGTGGCGCGCGGTGAAGACGACATAGGTCGCGCCGGCCGCCTTGACGCGGCGGGCGAGGTCGGCAGCATCCCATTCGGTCGGGTTGAACGTCGGGGCAGTGGACTGATAGCCGGCGACGGTGACCGCGTCGTCGACGTCGTCCACGCCGGGGATGATCGAGCGCCCGACCAGCGGCCAGGAGATCTCGATGCCCTGCTGCGAGGCCTGGTCCCAGTGCACGAAGATGCCGAAGCCCGCGCCGCTGAACCATTCACCGCCGGGGATTCGCTCGGTCGTACGGAGGAACGATGCGTCGGTCATGAAACTCTCTCCTTTGAGCGCATATTTCCTATAGGATACGTGATAGACGATCCGACCCACAAGGGTGTGACGGAAGGAGCCGAGAATGGCGATGTTCAAACCGGATGCTGTGAGGCCAGAGGCGTACCGCGGGTTCGAGCGTCCGCTGCCGGAGTGGTTCCGCGGTGCGGCGCTCGGGATCTTCGTGCATTGGGGGCCGTACTCCGTTCCTGCGTGGGCGGAGCCGACGGGGGAGCTTGGAGCGGTGCCTCGGGAGCAGTGGTACTCGCACAATCCCTACGCGGAGTGGTACGCGAACACGATCCGCATCGAGGGTTCGCCGGCGCACGAGCATCAGCAGACCGTGCACGGCGGTGCGCCGTACGACCACTTCCTCGACGAATGGAAGGCCGAGGAGTTCGACCCCGACGAGGTGCTGGCCGTGGTCGCGGCGACGGGCGCCGGGTACTTCATCCCGACCACGAAGCACCACGACGGCGTGACGCTCTGGGATGCGCCGGGGACCGAGGGCCGCAACACGGTCGCTCGCGGCCCGCGGCGGGACCTTGTCGGCGCCTTCGCCGCGGCGACGCGCGCCGCGGGCCTCCGCTTCGGGGTCTACTACTCCGGCGGGCTCGACTGGCACTTCTCCGATCTGCCGCCCATCGAGCACGATGACGATCCGGCCCCGGACGATCTCGCCTACGCCGAGTACGCGCATGATCACGTGATCGACCTGATCGAGCGGTACAGCCCCGATGTCCTGTGGGGCGACATCCGCTGGCCGGCTGCGGGGATCGAGCCGGGGCCGAAGAGCCTCGCCCACGCCTTCCGCACGTTCTACGACGCGGTGCCCCACGGCGTCGTCAACGACCGATGGGGGGAATCGCACTGGGACTTCCGCACGAGCGAGTACGTGCACGGCACGGCCGTCGAGGTCGGCGAGGCCTGGGAGAACTGCCGCGGCATCGGACTGTCCTTCGGGCATAACCGCAACGAGACGAGTGGGCACATGCTCTCGGCCGACGACGCCGTGCGGCTGCTGGTCGACGTCGTCTCGCGCGGCGGCAACCTCCTGCTCAACATCGGACTCGAAGCATCCGGTCGCATACCCGACCTGCAGCGGCGGACGCTCGAGGGGATCGGGGAGTGGAACAGCCGGCACGGCCATGCCGTTTTCGGTGCGCACCCCGAAGAGCGTCTGCGGCCGTCGGATGCTCCGTGGCTGCGATGGACCCGCTCCGGAGAGGAGATCCACGCGGTGACCGATCAGCGGGGCCGCATCCGGCTGCCGGACCCGGACGGCGTAGTCGACGAGGCGACGGCCCGGATCGGCGAGTCGCCGGTGAGCGCGATGCGGGTCGACGGTGCCATCCTGGTCGAGACGGAGGATGCAGCGACGCCGATCGCGATCTCCTTCCGGCCGCGGGTTTGACGAGAGGTCCCCCTGCGCGAAAGCCTGGCACCGCATCGCCCTCGTCCACTATCTTGTGGCCATGACCGACGCTCGCACCGGGGTCGAACCCCGCTGGCACGTTCTCGGCTCGCTTCCGTTCGCGGCCGCCGCACTCGTTCTCGTGAACGGGCTCTACATCTTCCTCGTCGCCCTGGGCAACATCACCGACTACGGCACGAACTTCGATTTCGTGCAGCACGTCCTGGCCATGGACACCACCAACTTCGGGCAGGATGCCGGCAAGGGCCTGGATCCCGATGTGATGTGGCGGGCCATCACCGACCCGGTGGTGTGGAACATCGCGTACATCGGCGTGATCGTCTGGGAGTCGGCCAGTGCCATCGTCCTGATCACCGCGGTCGTGTTCTTCGTCCGCGGATTCTTCGGCCACGGGTTCCATGCCGCGCGGGTGTGGTCGTCCGTCGGACTGGTCATGATCATCCTGCTGTTCGTCGGCGGCTTCATCTCGATCGGCGGAGAGTGGTTCCAGATGTGGCGCTCGACTGCCTGGAACGGTCTCGATCCCGCCTTCCGGAACGCCGTGATCGCGGCCATCGGGCTGGTGCTGATCCATCTGCCGTCACCGCGGTGGGAGACCGGTGCTGCCGCCTGAGTGACCCCTCGTCAGAGGGTGTCTGCGAACAGCTCCATGACGGCTTCGCCCATCTCGACCTGTGTGAGCACGATCTGGAAGGACCCGTCGGGGTCGATGGAGAAGTCGGTGCCCTGGCCACCGGACCAGCCGTAGCGTCCGGCGTGATCGCCCTCCGTGACGACGGCGACGCCGAAGCCCCAGCCGGTCGCGTTCCAGAACCCGGGGAAGAAGCTGTCCTCCGCCTTCGCCGCGTCGGGCACCTGATCCGTGCGCAGCAGCTCGAGCAGCTGCGGCTCGAGGAACACCTCACCGCCGTGGACACCGCCGGCGGCGAGCATCCGCGCGAATGCCGCATAGTCGGATGCCGTGGACACGAGCTCCGAATGGCTCAGGTCGAACGGGGCCGGGGCGACGGAGAACCCGCCGGCCGCGGGTTCGATCTCCACCAGCGCGCCGCTCTCGTCGTGGCGATACGCGGCAGGCAGCCGATGCGCCTGCTCGATCGGCACGGTGTACCCGGTGTCGACCATGCCGAGCGGCGCGAACAGGTCGGCGCGAAGGTGATCCTCGAGTGACCCGTCGACCAGGCGGGAGAGCAGGATGCCGAGGATCCCGAAGGAGTGGTGGTAGCGCCATCCGGTCCCCGGCTGGAAGGCGAGCGGCAGGTCGGCGAGGGCGTCCAACCATTCCTGCGCACCGAGGGCGACGGGTTCCTGGCCGGCCTGTGTCCGGTTGGCGATCATCGCATCCTGCAACGGGCACGGCGCCGTCATCATGCCGTACCCCGACATGTTCGTCAGCAGATCCCGCACCATGATCGGCGACTCCGCCGGCTCGACATCATCGAGTGGCGAATCGGGCGTGCGCAGCACTTGACGATCCGCGAACTCCGGGAGCCATCGCTCGATCGGGTCGTCGAGACCGAGGCGCCCGTCCTGCACGAGGCGCAGTGCGGCGACCGCCAGGACCGGCTTCGTCATCGACTGGATGCGCACGATCGCATCGGCCGGCAGATCACCCGCCGTGAAGACCTCGTCCGGTCCGTCGGCGCTGCCGCGAACGACGACGATTCCCGGGGCCGTACCGCGCGAGACATGGTCTTCGAGAACAGAGAGCAGAGGCTTCGTCATGCCCTCGATTGAAACACGGTGCGCGTCGCGAGCGAATCACCCGCCAGACGGACTCCGCCGTGCGACCGGAGACAGATGCGGGTTCGGCCTCCCGCCGGACGCGTGCGATCCGCGACTCTCGTAGCGTCGATCGACGTGACCACCTCTGAACACCACCGCACACGCCCCTCCGTCCGCATCGCCCGAAGATTCTTCGGCGTCCTGATCGTCGCGATCGGGTGCCTGGTCGCGGTGGTCGCCGGCGCGTTCGCGATCCTGCTCGTGGCCGCCGAGCTCCCGTCCGCCGTGCTCTTCCTCGGGGCCGGGCTCGTGGTCGCCTTCGTCGTCGCCCTGCTGATCGGTCGCGCAGGATCAGCCGTCGCAGGGCGCGGGTGGCGGCCGGCTCTGATCGTGAGCGTCGCATGGTCGGCCGCTCTGGCGCTTCTCTTCGGCCTCACCTTCCTGCAGCCGTTCCCCGTGCAGCCATCGGCGCCGATTCCCGCAGGTGTCGCGTTCTGGGAACTGCCCGACGGCAGTCGACTGGCGTACACCACGAGCCCCGCGACCGGTCCGACGAAGCCGGTGCCGGTCGTCTTCCTGCACGGCGGCCCCGGCACCCCCAGCGAGGGCCTGCCCTACGGCACCGCCGAACTGAACGCGGCGGGCTACGACGTGTACAGCTACGACCAGATCGGCGCGGGTCGCTCCACCAGGCTGAGCGACGTCACCGGCTACACGGTCGAACGCAACGTCGCCGATCTCGAAGCGGTGCGAGAGCTGATCGGCGCCGAACGGCTGATCGTGATCGGGCAGTCCTGGGGCGGCTCCTTGGCGGCGCAGTACCTGGCCGCGCATCCGGATCGGGTGGACAAGGTCGTCTTCACCTCGCCGGGCGAGATCTGGCCGGCCGCGCACCCCGACACGGATGTGGATCCGTGGGGCGAGCTCACCGGGGCCGACCGCGAGCGGTACGACGAGCTCACCTCGGATCCGCGATTCCTGCTGCAGTCGGTCCTGCTGGAGAACAACCCTCAGGCTTCGCATTCTCTGATCGGCGATGCGGAGGCCGATTCGCGGTTGCACGAGATCGCCGTCACCGGACGCCATCTGGCGAGCTGCCCCGGAGGGCCGCCCGGCGACGGCGAGGTCCACCAGAACCCGCAGGGCTTCTACACGAACCAGATGACGAACGCCGACTTCGAGACGGTGCCCGATCCGCGCCCGGCTCTGCGGAACCTGGACACCCCCGCCCTGGTCCTCCGGGCGGAATGCGACTACGTGCCGTGGGTCGATACCCGGGACTACCGGGATGCTCTGCCGGCCTCGACGCTGGTCTACCTGCCCGGCGCCGGGCACGGCATCACCGATCAGGCCGGCCCCGCATACCTGGAGGCGATCCTGGGGTTCCTCGCGGGCGACCAGCTCCGCGGCTATGACGGAGAGGAGGACCCGTCACGCTGATCGCGGACGACAGGGCGAGGCGGCCCCGCCATCCCGGTCTCGTAGGCGATGATCACCAGCTGCGCTCGATCTCGGGCACCCAGCTTGGTCAGGGCTCGACTGACATGAGTCTTGACCGTGCCGTGGCTGATGTGGAGCTCGGCGGCGATCTCGCATTGTTCCGGCCCTGCGCGACGAGCAGCAGCACGTCGCGCTCGCGTTCTGTCAGATCCGCCAACCGGGGTTCCGTCGCCGGATCGGGTCGGGTGTCAGCGGGCGACCACGTCTCGGCGATCCGGCGAGCGATCGCCGGGGCCAGCAGCGCGTCGCCGGCGACCACGGTGCGGATGGCCTGCACGAGCGCCGGGGCCTCGAAGTCCTTCAGCAGGTAGCCGCTCGCGCCGTGCTTGAGAGCGGTCGATACCGAGTCGTCGGAGTCGTAGCTTGTCAGCACAACGATCCTGGTGTGCGCCAGCTCCGGGTCGGCGGTGATGGCGCGCGTGGCCGAGAGACCGTCTCCGCCGGGCATCCTGATGTCCATGAGCACAACGTCGGGTCGCAGCTCACGGCTCTTCGTCACGGCGCTCGGACCGTCTCCCGCCTCGCCGACGACGCGCAGATCGTGCTCGGAATCGATCAGCGCCCGCAGGCCCGCTCTGGCCAGCTGATGGTCGTCGACGATCAGCACCGTGATCATGGAACCGCCTCGGTCGGGACGCTCGCGCGCACGCGGAAGCCGCGCTGAGCCGCGGTGTCGATCTCGAGTCGGCCGCCGATCAGGGCCAGCCGCTCGCGCATGCCGCGTAGACCGTAGCCCTCTGCGAGGTCATCGGATGCGCCCACGCCGTCATCTGCGACCGTCACCGCGATCTCGGCCGGCTGCCACGCGAGCTCGACGGTGACGAGGGAGGCCCGCGCGTGCCGACGCACGTTCGTCAGGGCCTCCTGAACGACCCGGTACAGCGCCGGGCCGATCGACGAATCGACGACGCGGGGCTCGCCGCTGATCGCGAACGAGGCCGCGCACGCCTCGCTCCGGGCTGCCGAGACGAGGTCCGCGAGGTCCTCGAGGCCCGCCAGGCGGTCGCTCGCCTGATCGGACGCACGCATGACTCCGAGCATCTCGCGGATGCTGCGCGAGGTGCTCGTGCTGGCGCTGCGGATCCTCAGCAGCGCGTCGCGCGCCGCGTCCGGGTCGCTGTCGAAGAGGTGCGCACCGATGGTCGCCTGCATCGAGACCGTCTCGACCGACTGCGCGATCACGTCGTGAAGATCGCGTGCGATCGCCAGTCGTTCGGCCGCGAGCTCGCGTTCGATCTCCCGCGCGCGCTCGAGCCGCAGGTTCGCCGCGCGAACCGCCAGGTACGAGCGGCGCAGCCCGATCGCACGACCGATCGTGAAGGCGAGCGCCAGCCAGCCGACGGTGAGCACGGACCCGCCCACGTCCTCCGCCTGCCACGCTCCGACGATGAGTGAAGGCAGGATCGCTGCGGTGACCACGAGCACGGGGCGCCGGCCGTCGGCAGAGGAACCCGCCGTGCCGATCGCGAGCGCGAAGGCGAGGAGGAAAGGTCCGTCGAGCAGCGATGAGGTCGGGAGCAGCTGGCCGGTGAGTCCCACGGCGCCGATCACCGCGACGACCCGAAGCGGAGCGACGCTGCGCCACAGCAGCGGGGCACTGCACGCGGCCGCGAAAGCCGTGACAATCACCCACTCGGCCCCGGACTGCGCCTGCCCGATCACGGTGCAGACGCCCGCCAGCCACACCGCCGCTGCGAGGCAGACATCGATGCGGGGCATGGACGGACTCCTCGGGCGTGCAGCGGACGATCCCACCGTATCGATGATGATCCGGGAGCGCGTCGTACCAGAGACCTATCTGTCATCGGCACTTCGGACGGATTCGCCCGGTGCGGAAAGGACTCACATGGAGGGACTGACGGGAATCGAACCCGCGCTATCTGCTTGGGAAGCAGAAGTTCTGCCATTGAACTACAGTCCCGAACCCGTTCCGAGGAGCGGGTGAACGCAAGCCTACCTGCCCGCCGCCGGATGGCAAAAGCATGGGGCCACCGCGGATGCTGTTCCACGATGGCCCCGTTGCGTCAACCGATCAGCGGCGCCAGCGTCGCCGTCCGGCGAAGGCGAGTCCGCCGCCCACGAGCAGGAGGGCCGCCAGGGCCAGAGTCACGGTGAGCGCGTTGCCGTCCAGCCCGGTCGCCGCGAGTCCGCCTCCGCCGCTCGTGCCGCTGGAGGCTCCGCCGTTTCCGCCGGTGCCGGTTCCCGGTCCGGTGCCGGGGTCCGCCGCCCGCACGGTCAGTGCGGCGCGGAACTCCGAGCCGTCGGCCCGTGTCATCACGACGTGGTGCTGGCCCGCCGGAACGCTCGTCGGCACACTCCACGTCAGCGACGCTGCTCCGGCCGCGTCGGCCGTCACCGTGCCCATGTCCACCGGGTCGGAGTGCAGCGCGAACGACACGTCCTCCTCCTGCTCGAGTCCGGCGACCTCGACGGTGATGCTGTCGCCGGCGGTGACGGCATCCGCGGAGATCGCGATCTCGGGATCCGCCGGGGTCGTCGGCTCGTCGAGCGTCACCATGATCCAGCTCACCTGCACGTCGGCGTCGCGCGTCGGTGAGAGCACCAGCTCGATCTCGCCGGCATCGTCCACGGTGATGTCGCCGTAGCTGCGCGTCTCGTCGGCCGCGACGTAGTCGTGGTCCTCCTCGACGACGGTGCCGTTGACGCTCACCCGCGCGCCGCGGTCGTCCCACTGATCCCACGGATCCGCGTAGCCGACGTGCACGCTGTAGCTCCCGGGCTCGAGGTCGCCGAAGCGGTACGCGATGTCGCGCCCCTCGACGGCGTAGCGCAAGGTGGAGAACATGGTGCCGTCCGCGGACCCCGACGTCTTGCTGCCTTCGCTGATGTAGCCCCAGGATGCGCCGGTCTCGGCGTCCTCGCCGAACGCCTGGTCCGCACCGGTGTTCTGCATGTCGCTCACGCCCGCGGCTTCCCGCAGCGCCAGCCAGTCCGCCGTCTCCTGACCGCCGGCGTTCACCGCGTAGCGGAGCCCGTCGGGCACGACGGCGATCGTGCGGGTGAAGGTGCGCCCGCCGAACTCCGGGAGAGTGCCCGTCGCTGTCACGATGCCGGGCACGTCGAACGAACCGGAGAAGCTCCAGGTGACCGGCTGCTCGGTCGCGACGCCATTCCGGGTCACGTTCACGACCGGCACGTCGAAGCTGCCGCCGACCGGGATCGTCTCCGGAACCGCCGAGACATCCCACGCCGACCACTGGTCGAGCTGATCGAGAGTCCACTCGTCGTGCACCTCGACCGAGAGGGAGTCTCCGCCCTCGCCCATGCTGATCGGCAGCCACACCATCTGCGCGTTCTTCAGATCGGTGCCGCCGTTCCAGCGGTCGCCCATGTAGATGTACTTCCCGTGATCGGGATCGACCGGGATCACCGAGGAGGGCTGCGAGTTCCACGAATTGTTCTGCGCCCACCACGGGAACGGATCGCCCATCTCGGTCCACGCGCCCATGAGGTCGGTCGACGTCGCCCACCGCGACGGGTTGGGGCTCCACCCCGTCGTCCCGGACGTGATCAGGAAGTACCGCTCGTCGTGTTGGAAGATCGCCGGGGATTCCCGGGACTGGTTCACGAAGATGCGGTTGTAGTCCACCCCGAGCACGGCCTCGTCCGCGGGAGTCGCGAGGTCGGTGTACTCGTCGTTGAGCTTCGAGATGAACATGGTGGCGTTCTCCTCGCTCGAGTAGATGATGTACCCGGTCCCGTCGTCATCGACGAACAGGTTCATGTCGCGCGCCATGCCGCGGTTGTTCGGGGCGTTGTTCGGCGGATCGGCATCCGCTGGCGCGTAGTTCAGCCGGTAGCTGTCGATGTAGCGGAAGGGGCCGAAGGGCGAATCCGCCACGGCGACACCCGCGTTGGCCTTCGCGTACTGCGCCGACGAGGTCGCGGAGGGACCGTCCATGTGGGCCCACATCACCCACTTGCCGGTGCTCTCGTTGTAGATGACCTTCGGACGCTCGATGATCGGCGGGGTCACGCCGTCGACCGGCACGGTGCCGAGGTCGCGGTACACGGCATCCTTCTGCTCCTGCGAGTAGTCGCCGTAGAGCGCCTCGAAGTACGGCTCGTCGAACTGCTCCTCCGATGCCAGGGCGCGAAGCGCGACGCCGCGGTCCTCCCAGTTGTAGAGGTCGTACGAGCTGTAGACGTGCACGCCCGGCGCCGAGTGGTAGCCGTTCGTGCGGTCCTCGCCGTAGAGGTAGTAGATCGTGCGGCCGTCGTCGTCCGTCGAGGGGACGACCTGACCGCCGTGGGCCTGGATGACCTCGCCGTTCGTGTCGAGCCACTCCTGGCCGGGGCGGAAGCTCGCGTACGGAGCGATCTCATCGCGCGCCTCGTCGAGTCGCCACTGCTGGTTGGCGCCCCAGTTCGACTGCCAGACGCCGACGGAGGCGCCGACGGATGTCGAAGAGCCTCCGACGTCGAGCACCTTCCCGCGGCCGGCGTTGAGCAGGCTGAACGTCGTGCCGTTCGTCGTCGTCATCATCCACAGCGCCGAGGGGTCGGCGGATGCCGTGGCATCGTCGACGTCGCGGAGGACCGTGCTGTCGCCGTCGGCGACGAGCGTGCGACCGTCGGCGGCGCGCAGGGCGAAGCGGTCGCGCGACGTGCCGGGCTGGTCGTCGACGAGCGTCGCCGTCCAGGTCTGCGCGTCGATCAGCTCGGGTTCGCGGGCGCTGCCGAGCTGGGTGCTGTCGGCGACCACGGTGAGCGCGTGCCCGCTCTGCACGCCGGTGAGGGTGTAGGACTCGCCGTCGCGCAGGGTCGGTGCCTCGTCGGCGACACCCTCGACACCGGTGACCACGAACGTGGTCACCGACTTCGCGGGCACCGTCAGCGTCGCCGTGCCGTCGGCGGCCACGGACACCGCGCTGCCGGTGCGGAGCGCGTTCGCCTCGGGGTCGGATGCCGGGGACTCGGTCGTCACGATCGGGGTCACGGTCGCACCCTGGTCGATGTCGCCGAAGAGCGACAGGTCGATCGTGATCGTGCGCTCCTGGTCGCTCGTGTTCGTGTGCACGAGCGTCGCGCCCGAGCCGTCGCCGTCGATCGCCGCCGTGGTGTCGTCATCGCCGGCGCTGACGAGCTTGTCGCCCGGCTCGATGTAGTGCGTGAAGTTGCGCAGCGTGTTGTACTTCGCGTTCGTGCGGATGCCGCAGGAAGGGTCTGCGTCGCCGTCGGCGATCCGGCGGGCGGAATCGCCGTCGGCGTTGCAGTCGAAGTCGATGAAGATCGACCCCCAGTTCTTCTTCTCGACCTTCTCCATGTTGTAGAGGTCTTCGACCGGCTGCCAGAGCACCCAGGCGTCCGACTCGAGCTCACGCAGATCGTCGCTGACCAGCTGCGCGATGCCGAGGCCGTTCTCGATGGCATCCGGGTTCCAGCTGTCGCCGCCCCAGTTGCCCTCGACCTCGCTCATCCACAGCGGCTTGTCTGCGCTCTTCGCGATGTCGCGGGCGAGGTGCCGGCCGCCCGTGCCGTAGGTGTGCACGTTGAGCTGGGCGACCACGTCGCGCGCCTCGGCGTCCCATCCGTTCCAGTCCTCGACGAAGCGGTCGGGGTTGGTCTCGTCGGGGCCGGAGATCGCGGCATCTGTCGTGGTGTCGGGCTCGGCGAGTTCGGCGGCCAGGGCCTTGAGCACCTCGGCCTGCAGAGCGGGTCCGGCGTGCGCGCCTTCCTGCCGGCTCGCGCTCGTGGGCCAGCCGTCGTCGCCGAGAGTCGTGCCCCAGTAGTTGGTGTTCGGCTCGTTCAGGGGGTCGATCGTGTCGAAGGAGATGCCCTGGGTCTCTTCGACGTGCTGGACGACCGTCTTGACGTAGGTCGCGAAGGTGCCGAGCGAGTCCTGGCGGATCTGGTCGGCCGAGGCGTCGCTGCCACCGCTGACGAATCCGCTCTCGGTCAGGAAGTACGGCGGCGAGTTGCTGAAGGCCTCCCAGGTGTCGACCTGATCCTTGATCGCCGACACCCAGGCGAGCTGCGCGGCATCCGCTGAGAAGTCGTAGTCGCTCGCGTTCTCGCCCGTCCACGCGGCGCGGAAGCGGTCGCGGTCGGCGTAGGTCGAGGTGATCTCGCCGTTCTCGTCCGACAGGGGAGCGTCGGGGTTCCACCAACCGGGCACCGCGCCTCCGGGGCGCAGGTAGTCGGGCACATCGGAGGCGTTGCCGCCGCCGATGTTGTAGCGCGCGATGTTGAGATTCAGGCCGTCGTCGCCGAAGACCTTGTCGATGAGCTCGTCGCGCAGCCCTTCGGGGTAGGAGCCGGTGGCATTCGCCATCCAGACGAGACTCGATCCCCACCCCTGGAAGGGCCCGCCGGCGTATGCCGGATTGGGTGTGAGGGTGAGATCGGGTTCAGCGGCGCTGGCCGCCTGAGGGAGGGCGGCGAGACCGCTCGCTGTCGCCGCGAGGACTGCGGCCATGGCGAGCGCGCGCCGGGGTGAGGTCGCTCTTCTTTCAGACATCCTTGTCCATTCCGATATGTGTTGACGTCAACATGTCGACGTCAACACAATCTAGCGGATGACGATGCTTCCGACAAGAGCGCAGGGGACAACTAGGCTGAACCCGTGCTTCTCAGCGATCGCGACATCAGGGCAGAACTCGCATCGGGCCGCGTCGGCCTGGAACCGCACGAGCCGGAGATGATCCAGCCGTCGAGCATCGACGTGCGCCTCGACCGGTACTTCCGGCTGTTCGACAACCACAAGTACCCGTTCATCGATCCGGCCGAGGATCAGCCCGAGCTCACCCGTCTCATCGAGGTGAAGCCGGACGAGCCGTTCATCCTCCACCCGGGGGAGTTCGCGCTGGGGGCGACGTTCGAGCAGGTCAGCCTCCCCGACGACGTCGCCGCGCGCCTCGAGGGCAAGTCGTCGCTCGGCCGCCTCGGCCTGATCACGCACTCGACGGCCGGATTCATCGACCCGGGGTTCACCGGGCACGTGACTCTCGAGCTCGCGAACGTCGCGACCCTGCCGATCAAGCTCTGGCCCGGGATGAAGATCGGCCAGCTGTGCTTCTTCCGTCTCACGTCTCCGGCGGAGAACCCCTACGGCTCCGGCCCCTACGGCAACCGGTACCAGGGCCAGCGGGGGCCGACGGCCTCTCGCTCCTTCCAGAACTTCCATCGGACGGATGTCGGCGTGACCGACGTCGGAGCAGCAGGGGGCTGACATGAGCGACGGCAGCGGCACGACTCCGGAAGAACCGGTCACCCCGGAGGAACCGGTGATCGCGCCCGCGGATGCCGTCATCCCGCCGCCTCCCCCCGAGATCCCGATCCCGGAGGGACTCCTGACCCCGCCGCCGTCGGAGACCGCGGTTCCCGAGGCGGTGATCCCCCCGCCGCCTCCCGAGGCTCGTCTTCGCTCGTCCGAGCGTCCGCGTCCCGCGATCCTCGACGGCGACCAGCCGGCTGCCGTGGCGGACGACTGGGCCAAGCCCTCGGTCGCGCCCGAGGTCCCGACCTCGGGCGGCTACCGTGGGCTCACCGTCGCGATCTACGGCTTCCTCTTCGTGCTGCTCGCCGCCGCGGTCGTGCTGCTCGTGTTCCTGCTGAGCTCCGGGAGCTTCCCGTTCGCGACCTCCGACGCTGGGGCCGCAACGTCTGCGTTCGTGACGCTACTCTGAAGACCCGCCGGCGCCTTGAGGTTCTTCTGCTCGGTCGCTCGTAGCGATTCGTTGCGTCGGCAACGCGGAGGGTTTGATGGTTGATGGCAAGACGCTCACGAGGGCGCAGGCTCGCGAGGCGATACTGGCGCTGCTCGACGAAGCACGCCAGCTCGTTCCGAGCGAGCGACCAGCGGAGCTTCCCGGGGCGGTGAATGGCGAAGGGGCCTACATCCCCGGGTGGCACAGCTTCGAACACGTGGTGTGGAGGTACGGCTCAGACATCTGGGGCTTGCTCACCGAGCACCCCGCACTGCGCGACGACGACGACTTGTGCGAGCAGATCATCGCCATCGTGACGAATCCAGCCGCTCTGCGTGGTCGCCAATCGTTCATCCTCGCGTGCGGCTCCGTGAAGTTCGCGGCATATGCGCCGCAGATCGCCTCGCAACTCGGTGACCCGGACGTGGAGGGGCAAGCCCTCAGTACTCTCATAAAGATGCGGGCCGGGGCGTATGCCGCACAGGTGCGACCACTCCTGGACTCGCCGAGCGGCTTCATACGCAAATTTGCGAAGCGCTACCTTGCGAGGTACGAGGGCGCGAGCGACGGAGTCGGCCTCAGCTGATGTCGGCGTCTGCCTCGCGTCTCACGCCGGGGTCCTGACCGCGGCATCCGTCGATTTCGGCTGAGCCTGCCCCGTGGTCGTGCCGAGCGCGTCGACGCGGCAGATGTCGACTCGAAGCCGGGCCCGGTGAGCGATGCCGTGCGCGCGGGGCTGTCCGACTGGTACGCCTATGTCGGGGTGCAGATCCGCTACGCGGTCGACGCCGGTGCTGATGAAGACGCGGTCGCGCTGCTCCGACTGTGACGAAACGCCCCACCCGACTGGTGTGTCGAGTGGGGCGTTCCCTCGTTCATGAGCCTGGAGCTCAGGCGTCGCGACCGCGGCTGTAGCCCGCGTCGAAGCCGCGCTCGTACGCGTGCTGCGCGAACCGCGCGGCACGGTGCGGGCCGTGACCGCGGTGACCGTGGTCTCCGCGCTCACCGTGCTCACCGTGCTCGCCCTCGCGGAAGCCCGGGTGGCCGTGGTGGCCGTGCCCGCGCTCGCCGTGGCGGCACTCGTCGTCACGCCGGTCGGCGTCGGGGCCGAACCCGCGACCGAAGCCGCGCCCCGGACCGAAGCCCGGACCGAACCCGCGGCCGAAGGGTCGACCGGATCGGCCCGGGAATCCGCGACCTTCGCCGCGCCCGCCGAAGCCGTGGCTACGGCCACGCGGAAGCGGGGTCTCCTCGTCCCAGCCGAAGGCGCGGGCGATCTTCTCGAGCGACGCGAGGGTGGTCGCCATCTCCTCGTCGGAGACGGCGCCTTGGACCTTCGCACGGATGCCGTCGACGATGGCGCCGAGGCGCTCCTTCGCCGCGCGGCCCTCGTCGGTGAGCGTCCAGCCGTCGCCGTCTGCGGCGACCCAGCCGCGCTCGACCAGGCGGTGCAGCTTGTGGCCGTTCAGCGGGCGCCGCGCGGGGACGGTCCCGTCGATGACGTTGAGGATCCGCCAGTCGCGGCGGCTCGCCTGCTCCGCCTCGAAGGCGGTGGCGAACTCGGCCGCCATGAGGCGGTCGGCGGCCTTCAGCCAGTAGCCGAAGGGGCGGGAGGTGTTCTGGGGGTTCTGTGTATCGGTGTTCATGAGCAGTCCTTGGATGTCAGTGTGCATGTGCTTGTCACATGTCATGTATATGTAGTGTGACATGCAGTAATGTTCCATGTCAAGTCGCATGTAAAATCGATACGTGACCACCGACTCGAACGATCCCGCCGAAGCCATCGCCCAGGCGCTCTCCCGTCTGCGCGGTCGCCGTCCCGGAGAGCGGGGGCCGGGAGAGCGAGGCGCCGGAGAGCGAGGGCGCGGTGGCCCGCACGGCTGGCACGGCGGCCCGCGCGGTGAGCACGCCGACCACCACCGCGGGCACCCCGGTATGCCGCCCTGGATGGCCGACCCCTCGGGACGCATGGGCGGGCCTGCGCGCGTCCGGATGCTGGAGGCGCTCGCCGCGGCATCCGCTCCGCTCAGCGTCAGCGCTCTCGGAGAGGCGATCGGCGTCGATCAGCCGCGGGCCTCGCGTCTCGTGCAGCAGGGGGTCGAGCGAGGCTTCGTGCGCCGCGAAGCTGATCCCGACGACGCGCGCCGCACCCGCATCGCGCTCACCGACGAAGGCCGAAGGCTCGCGCGCGGCATGCGGGGCGAGCGTCGGGAGATGCTCGCCGGCGCCCTGGCGGCGTTCACCGAGGAGGAACGCACCGAGCTCGCGCGGCTGCTGAACAAGCTCGCCGACAACTGGCAGCGCTGAGCAGCCGTCCTACGAGACCGCGAACTCCAGCGAGGGCTCGTCGTCGACCGAGAGCGACAGCACCACGGTCTCGATCGCGTCGTGCGCCTCGATCTGCCGCTCCACGTCGCGCAGGCGCCGGGCCACGTCGTGCTCCTGCTCGTCGCCGGCCAGATCGACCTCCGCGACGAGGAAGAACCGGTTCGGACCCACGTACTCGATGTGCAGATACGTCACGCGCTCGATCTGCGGCAGGGCGAGGAGTGCGGTGCCGACGCGCGCCCGCAGCTTCGGCGACGCCGTGGTGCCCACCAGGAACTCGATGTTGCGTCCGATCAGGATGATCGCGACCACACCCAGCAGGATCCCGATGAGGATCGACCCCACGGCGTCCCAGGCGGCGACGCCCGTCACCTGATGGAGGAGGATCGAGCCGCCCGCCAGCACCAGTCCGATCAGGGCGGCCGAGTCCTCGAAGAACACCGCACGCAGGGTGGTGTCGCTCGTCGAGAGCACGAAGTCCCAGGTCGAGGAGCCGCGCTCCTTCGCCAGTCGGCGTGACTTCACCATCGCCTGCGTGAACGAGGCGCCTTCGAGCAAGAACGAGACGCCGAGCACGACATAGGCGATGACCGGACTCTCGACCGGCCCGCCGACGGACAGCTCCTGGATGCCGTGCATGATCGACACGATCGACCCGGCGGTGAAGATCCCGAACGCCGCGACGAGCGACCAGACGAACGCGTTCCGTCCGTAGCCGAGCGGATGCCGCGCGTCCTTCGTGCGTGCACCGCGGCGGTCCGCGATGAGGAGGAAGATCTCGTTGCCGGCATCCGCCCACGAGTGCGCCGCCTCGGCGACCATGGACGCCGACGACGTGAGGATCGCGGCGACGGTCTTGGCGATCGCGACCAGGACGTTGGCGAGGAAGGCGATGATCACGGTCACGCGGTCAGGCTACTCCCGTCGCGACGTGTGGACAGGACCGCCCCTCGTACGGAAGATTGCCGTACAATCGACGGCATGGCATCTCCCCTCAAGGATCGGCGGATCGAACTGCGTGTGACCTCTGCGCAGAAGGCGGCGATCGAGGAGGCCGCGGCCCTGCAGGGGCGATCGGTCACCGACTTCTCGGCCGAGACGCTGGTGGCTCGGGCCGACGAGGTCATCCAGCGCGATCGTCAGCTGCGAGTCGACGCGATCCGGTTCGATGCGTTCCTCGAGGTGCTCGATCGTCCCGCTCAGAACCTGGACGGACTCCGCTCGCTCCTGACCCGTGGTTCCGTCTTCGTTGACTGAGTTCCTGCGACCGAGACCGATAGCCGCCGGCGATCGTGTCAGCGACTTCCGGTGCGGCGAGGAACAGCTCGACGCGTGGCTGCGCGCGCGAGCGCGAGGCAACGAACGATCCGGCGCCTCACGGACGATGGTCTCGGTCCTGCGTGACGGCCGGGTGGCCGGCTACTACTGTCTGTCGTCCAGCGCGATCGTTCGCGACGCCGTGCCGGCGGAGCTTTCCCGTCAGCAGCCCGATCCGATAACCGGTGGTGCTGCTCGGTCGGCTTGCGGTCGATGAGGCGTTCGCCGGCCAGGGGCTCGGCGCGTCACTCTTGCAGCATGCCACCGTCCGGGCCGTCGAGGCCGCCGAGGCGATCGGCATCCGCGCGATCCTCGTGCATGCCATGACCGAGGGCGTGGTGCCGTTCTACGAGCGATACGGGTTCACTCGTTTCCCCGGTGAGGAGCGCACGCTGTACATGCTTCTCGCCGACGTCGGCGAGACGCTCCTCTGAACACGAGCCCGGCGACAGGTCAGCGCGGCGCCTTGACCGGGAGCAGCAGCACGAACCCGAGGATCAGGACGAGCACGATCCCGAGGATGCCGTACGCCGTCTGGCTCGTCGCCACGATGAGCACCGTCCAGGCGCCCGAGGCGATCCAGCTGGCCGCGCGGCCGGTCGTGGCGTAGAGCCCGAAGATCTCGCCCTCGCGGCCCGCCGGCGTGACGCGTGCGAGGAACGAGCGAGCCGCCGCCTGCGCGGGCCCGACGAATGCGCAGAGGATCAACCCGCCGACCCAGAACACCATCGCGCCGCCGTCGCGCAGGAAGAACACCGCGAGGCCCGCGACGACCATCGACCCGATCGAGGCGAGGATGATGCGCTTCGGTCCGAGGCGATCGTCGAGGCGTCCGGCGAGGATCGTCGAGACGCCGGCGATGAGGTTCGCGGCGATGCCGAAGATGATGATCGCCTGCGTCTCGAAGCCGAACACCGCGGTGCCGATGATGGCGCCGAACGCGAAGACGCCGCCGAGCCCGTCGCGGAAGACGGCGCTCGAGAGCAGGTACCAGAAGGTCGGCCGGGTCTCGGGGTCGCGGTAGAGACCGGCGACGTCCTTCACCAGAAGCGCGTAGGACTGGAAGAAGCCCACCTTGCGCTCGGGGCGGCCGAGCGAGGGCTCCGGCACGTTCAGGAAGATCGGGATGCTGAAGATGATCGTCCAGACCGCGCATCCGACCGCGATCAGCCGGTAGGCGAGGCCGTTGTCGGTCGACATCCCGAACCAGTCGAAGGTGTCGAGCACGACCACGACGACGAGCGCGAGGATGCCGCCGATGTACCCGAAACCCCAGCCGAGGCCCGAGATGCGACCGACGTTCTTCGGGGTCGCGATGCCGATGAGCATCGCGTTGGAGTTCACCGCCGCGATCTCGCCGAACACCGACCCCGCCGAGATCAGCGCGACGCCGAGCCAGAACAGGCTGGGGGTCGGTTCGACGAACCACAGGCCGAGCATGCAGAAGACCAGGGCGCCGGTGCCGATCCCCAGCCACAGCTTCTGCCGGCCGGCGGCATCCGCTCGCTGGCCGAGCACGGGAGCGAGCAGCAGGATGCCGAACGCCGCGATCGTCGACCCCAGTCCGAGCCCCGACGCGAGGTCGGCCTCGGCGGCCATGCGGGCCGGGTCGGACGAGTCGAGCGCGGCGATGTCGGCGGGGAGGAAGCCCTCGCCGACCAGGTACAGCGCCGTGAACACGAACGTGAGGATCACGGTGTTGAAGGGCTGCGTCGCCCAGTCCCACAGCGCCCACGAGTAGACCTGCTTCCTCGGGGCGGGTGTCTCGCCGCGCAGGTCCAAGCCGATCACGCCGACGGCGCCGCTGTTCGCGGTGGCGGCAGGCTCCGGAACGCCGGGACGCGCGTCAGGTTCGCTCATGGTCGAAGTCTGGCGCTGCCCGGTGAACGGGCGGTGACGGCGCGCCGCACGTGGATGCCGGACTGAGCGGATCACTCCGTGCGCAGCGGCCGCAGCGTGCGGGCGTAGTCCTCCTTCAGTACGGCGAGGTGCAGCCACGCCTCGATGCGTGTGACGCCGGGCAGAGCGCGCAGGCGCTCGAGGCTCGCGTACAGCGCGCCCGCCGAGGGCTCGACGAGGGTCGCGACCGCATCGAAACGCCCCAGCGTGCGCGCGGCGAAGTCGACTCCGCGGCCGCGCCGGAGTTCGTCGATCACGGCCTCGTCGTCGTCGCCGAGGATCATGCCGACGCCCATCGACAGCTGTCGGTGCGCGAGACCGCGCGCCTCGACCGCGCTGATCTTGATGACTCCCGCGTCGATGAGCCGCTGCACGCGGGTGGCCACAGCGGAAGGCGAGAGCCGCACCTGCTCACCCAGCGCGCGGAAGCTCCGGCGCCCGTCCGTCTGCAGCTGCTCGATCAGCGCCTCGTCGATCGCGTCGAGCGTCACCCCGCCGTGGTACTCCGAGACGAAGAACCCCTTCACGACGGTGGAGTAGATGATGGTGCTGATGTCGAGCACGCCCGTGATGGCGCGGATCTGGGCGAGCAGGTCGTGCAGCTCCGACATCGAGCCGACGCGGATCTCGGTCACGACGTCGTGCGCTCCGCCGACCGCCGAGACCAGCACCGTCTCGTCGAGGTCCCGCAGGTGCTCCGCGACGACCTCGACGGCGCCGTCGGTGCGGATCGAGACGTGTGCGAGGACGTGCTGACCGAGGAAGACGGGATCGACCGCGGCGACCACCCGCACGGTGCGATCTTCGAGCATGGCCTTCAACCGCGCCGCGACGGCAGCCCGGGACTGCCCGAGACGCACGGACAGCGAGCGGATGCTGGCGCGTCCGTCTTCCTGGAGCGCCCGGATGAGCTCGGCGTCGAAATCCATGGATCTCCCTCGATTCGTCACTTTCCCGGGATCGCTCGCGGGCGCGAGCACATCATCAGCATAGGAGGTCGCTCTACCGGCGGGAAGGCGATACTTGCTTCATCAGCCGATCATTTCTCCAGTGAATGGCTCCTATCGCTGGAGTTCTGGCCTTGCCGCCAGCTCCATGCGCCCGTAGCATCCTCCGATATCCGACATCTTCCGCAAAGGAGCGGTTACCCCATGACTTCCACGCACAGCAAGGCGCGACGCGCAGGCGTCGCCGCCTTCGTCGGCACCACCATCGAGTGGTACGACTTCTACGTCTACGCGACGGCCGCCGCCCTCGTCTTCGGCCCGTTGTTCTTCCCGAGCGGCGACCGGCTCGCCGAGACGGCCGCCGCCTTCGCCACCTTCGCCGTCGCCTTCCTCGTCCGCCCCCTCGGCGGCATCATCTTCGGCCACATCGGCGACAAGCTCGGCCGCCGCACCTCGCTCGTCATCACCCTGCTGCTGATGGGGGCGGCGACCGTCCTGGTCGGCTGCCTCCCCACCTACGAGAACGTCGGCATCCTCGCGCCCATCCTCCTGATCCTGCTCCGCGCCCTCCAGGGCCTCGCGGTCGGCGGCGAGTGGGGCGGCGCGGTGCTCATGAGCGTCGAGCACGCCCCCGAGAAGTCGAAGACGTTCTACGGCGGCTTCACGCAGCTCGGCAACCCGGCCGGTGCGCTCCTCGCCTCGGGCATCTTCGCGATCATGTCGCGCGTGAGCCCGGACTTCATCATGGACGGCGGATGGCGCATCCCGTTCCTGCTGTCGATCGTGCTGGTGGGCGTCGGGTTCTGGGTCCGCTACCGCGTCGAGGAGACGCCCGTCTTCGAGGCGAAGGTCGAGGGTCGCAAGCAGTCGATGCCGCTGGCCTTCGCACTGCGGACGAACTGGCGCCCGATCCTGCTCGGCATCGGCATCCTGCCGATCTCGACCGGCGGCTACTACCTCGCGACCACGTTCGCCACGGCCTACGCCACGGGCGAGCCCATCGCGATCAGCGAGCAGGTCATCCTCGACGCGATGACGATCGCCTCGTTCGTGGAGTTCGTCGTGACGCTCCCGGTCGCCTGGCTGGGCGACAAGTGGGGTCGCAAGAACGTCATGTACATCGGTCTGGTCACCTCGGTGCTCACGTTCGTGCCGTTCCTGCTGATCATGCCGGGCCGGGTCGAACCGCTGATCTTCCTCTTCGCCTCGCTCGTGCGCATCGCCATGAGCGCGACCTACGCGCCGATCGCAGCCCTGCTCGCGCAGATGTTCCGTCCTCAGGCCCGGTACACCTCGCTCGCGCTGTCCTACGGCGTCGGCGCCGCGCTCTGGGCGGGCTTCTCGCCCTGGTTCGCGACGCAGCTCATCGCCTGGACCGGCAGCGTCTGGTCGGTCATCGCGATGTTCATCGGCATGGCCGTCATCGCCGGCATCTGCACGCGTCTCGCGCCGCAGCACTCGGATGAGGCTCCGGTCACGGCATCGTTCACCGCCCGCACCGACACCACGGCCAACCGGCTGCCCTGATCGGCGCCGACTCCTTCCCCGCCCGCACCGACACGATCGCGAACAGGCTCCCATGAGAAAGCTCACCCCCTTCGACCGCTCGGCTCAGACCGCGCCGCGACTCCTCACGGCACGGGCGATCCACACCGCGGATGCCGTCGCCACCACGGCCACGGCCATGCTGACCGACCGCGGGCGGATCCTCGCGGTCGGCAGCGTGGAGGAGTGCGAGTCCGCCGCGGACCGCGCCGGCCTCGCCCCCGAACGGGTCGACCTCGGCGACGCGGTCGTCGTCCCCGGCTTCGTCGACGCGCACGCGCACCCCCTGATGTACGGCCAGCTGATGACCTGGGTCGACTGCGGGCCGGAGAAGGCCGGCAGCATCCCGGAGATCGTGGCGCTGCTGCAGGCGGCCGCCGCCGAGACCCCCGCGGGACGGCCGGTGCGCGGCTACGGCTACGAGCAGCGCAACCTCGCCGAGAAGCGGCATCCGACTCGCTTCGAGCTCGACGAGGTCGCGGCCGACCGCGAGGTGTACCTGATGAACGCGTCCGGTCACGGCGGCGTCGTCAACTCGCACACGCTCACCGTGAACGGCGTCGACCGCGACACCCCGAACCCCGACGGCGGCGAGTTCTTCCGCGACGCCGACGGCGAGCTGACGGGCGAGCTGTCGGATGCCGCGTGCAACATCCTCACCGGGGTGCACGGCGTGAAGATCGGCCACCACGGCCCGAACTTCCACCTCGCCGACGAGCCCGAGGAGCACCTGCGCCAACTGGATGCCGCGACCCAGCGGTTCCTCGCCGGCGGCGTCACCTCGATCGGAGACGCGCAGGTCACGCGCCGCGAGTTCGACATGTACCTGCGTCTCGCCGAGGCCGGGCGCCTCGAGCTGCGCGTGTCGATGTACCTGCTCTCGCATCTGCTCGACGAAGCGCTCGAGATGGGACTCGTCGGCCAGTTCGGCAATGCCCACCTCAGCTTCGCGGGCATCAAGCTCTACGCCGACGGCACGCTCGGCGGCTGGACAGCGTACTTCCCCGACGGCTATGTGGGCGACCCGTGCCGCACGGGCCAGCTGTACCACGAGCCCGCCGAGTACACCGCCCTGATCAGCAAGGCGCACGCCGCAGGTCTCCAGACCGCGACGCATGCGCAGTCACCCACCGCGATCGAGATGGTGGTCTCCGCGATCGAGGCCGCGCTCGCCGAGCGTCCGGATGCCGATGCCCGGCACCGCATCGAGCACTGCGGGCTGCCGACGCCCGAGCAGATCGAGCGGATGGCCGTCTCCGGCATCCGTCCGGTGAACCAGACCCAGCACTACTTCAACTGGGGCGAGGGCGTCGAAGAGGCGATCGGCACTCCGGGCGAGCGCTTCAACCCGCTCGGCGAGTTCGAGCGCGCCGGCGTGCCGTTCACGATCTCCTCGGATGCCCCGGTCGCCGAGCCGATCCCGCTCGAGGCCGTCCAGACCGCCGTCACGCGAGTGACGCGTCGCGGGCACAAGCTCGGCCCCGACGACCTGCGGGTGACCGCGCTCGCCGCCCTCCGCGCCCACACGATCGAGGGCGCGATCTCGATCGGCCGCGAAGACGACCTGGGCTCGCTCGAAGTCGGCAAGTACGCCGACTTCGCCGTGCTCTCCGATGATCCGCTCGCGGTCGCCGGGGAGGACATCGCCGCGATCACGGTGCGTGAGACCTGGGTCGATGGGGAGCGTCGGTACCGTGCCTGATTCCGACGAGACCTACGCCGACACCGCGGGCCGCGCGGTCCTCGAGACCATCCGCGCCTACGGGGTGACCGCGATCTTCGGGATCCCGGGCACCCACAACCTCGAGCTGTATCGGCCGCTCGCCGACCTCGGCATCCGCGCGGTGACGAACCGTCACGAGCAGGGATCCGGCTACGGCGCCGACGGCTGGGCGCAGCAGACCGGCCTCCCGGGTGTCGTCATCACGACCTCCGGACCGGGACTGCAGAACGCCATGAGCGCGATCGGCACGGCGTTCTGCGAGTCGCGTCCGATGATCGTGCTCTCACCCGGCGTTCCGCTGGGTGCCGAGTTCGCCGACGTCGGCACCCTCCACGAGACGAAGGATGCCACGGCCATGGTCGGCGCCATCGCCGAGTGGTCGCGCCGGGTGCGTTCGGCTGCCGAGGCCGTCGAGGCCGTGCACGACGCCTTCACCCTCTTCCGAACCGGTCGCCCGCGGCCCGTGCATATCGAGATCCCCCTCGATGTTCTCGAAGCCCCCGCGCGTGTCCCCCTCGCGGATCGGAAAGCGCGCCCCGCGCCCGATCCCGCCGCGGGCGACCCCTCTTCCGTCGCGGATGCCGCGCGCCTGCTGGCTTCCGCCCGCACCCCGGTGATCGTCGCCGGCGGCGGCGCGACGGATGCCGCTGCCGAGGTCACCGCGCTCGCCGAGCGCCTGGGGGCTCCGGTGCTGACGACGCTCAACGGCAAGGGCGTCGTCGATGAAGGGCATCCGCTCTCCCTCGGATCGAACCTGCGGCTCGCCGCTGCCCGTGCCGTGGCGGAAGACGCCGACGTGCTGCTCGTGATCGGCTCGAAGCTGGGCGAGGCCGAGCTGTGGGCTCCGCGGCTGGAGGCGCGTGGCACCGTCGTGCGCGTCGACATCTCGCCCGCGCAGCGCGACAAGAACCTGGTCGCGACCGTCGGGATCACCGGAGACGCGGCTGCCGTCGGCAGAGTACTGCTGGCGCTGCTCCCGTCGGAGCCGCGACCCACGCCCGACTTGCCGGCCGAGCGGGCGGCGATCGATGCCGAGATGCGCGCGACCGCACCCGAGGCCGTCGCGCTCGCCGAGATCATCGCCGACGCCCTGCCCGCCGACGCGATCGTCGCCGGCGACTCCTCGCAGATCGTCTACATGGCGCTGGGCAGCGTGCTGCAGGCACGGCATCCGCACTCGCTGCTGTACACGCCCACCTACGCGACGCTCGGCTACGGCCTGCCCGCCGCGATCGGCGCGCGGGTCGCTCAGGAGGAGCGGCCGGTCGTCACCGTGATCGGCGACGGTGCGCTGATGTTCTGCGTCAACGAGCTCGTGACCGCGGTCGAGCAGCGCCTCGACGTCACGATCGTGTGCGTCGACAACGGCGGCTATGCCGAGATCCGTCAGAACGAGGTCGATCGCGGGATGGCTCCCGTGGGCGTCGACCTCGTGCAGCCGGACTGGGCAGCTCTCGCCACGGCGTTCGGGGCCACCGGCCGCCGCGTCGACAGGGACGAAGACATCGCGCACAGCATCCGCGAGGCGATCGCCGAGGGCGGCGTGCAGCTCGTCCACATCCCCACCGGAAGACAGGACTGACCATGACCGAGAACATCGGCCCCATCGACGCCTCCGTGAACCCCCGGTACTCCGGGATCGCGACCTTCGCGCGGCTGCCCCGGATCGAGGATGTGCCGCGCGCCGACATCGCCGTCGTCGGCATCCCGTTCGACTCCGGCGTGAGCTACCGTCCCGGCACGCGCTTCGGACCGTCGCACGTGCGCGAGTCCTCGCGCCTGCTGCGCCCGTACAACCCGGCGCAGGACGTGTCGCCCTTCGCGATCGCGCAGGTGGTGGATGCCGGCGACATCCCGGTGAACCCGTTCGACCTGACCGCCGCGGTGAGCGAGGTCGAGACCGCCGCGATCGCGCTCGGTGAGCAGGTGCAGCGCATCGTCACGATCGGCGGCGACCACACGGTCGCGCTCCCGCTGCTGCGCGCGGTCGCAGCGAAGCACGGCCCGGTCGCGGTGCTGCACTTCGATGCGCACCTCGACACCTGGGACACGTACTTCGGCGCGCCGATCACGCACGGCACCCCGTTCCGCCGCGCGAGTGAGGAGGGGCTGATCGACCTCACCGCGAGCTGCCACGTCGGCACCCGCGGCCCCCTGTACTCGAAGCAGGACCTCGAGGACGACGAGCGCCTCGGCTTCTCGATCGTGTCGAGCGAGTACATCGAGGAGCACGGCGTCGAGGCCGCGATCGCGCGGATCCTGCAGCGCATCGGCGACAAGCCGCTGTACGTCTCGATCGACATCGACGTGCTCGACCCCGCACACGCCCCCGGCACCGGCACGCCCGAGGCCGGCGGTCTGACGAGCCGCGAGCTGCTGCGCATCCTGCGGGCGCTCGGCTCGCAGGACATCGTCGGCGCCGACGTCGTCGAGGTCTCCCCGGCATACGACCACGCCCAGATCACCGGCATCGCCGCGAGCCACGTCGTGTACGAGCTCGTGAGCCTGCTGGCGGCACAGGTCGCGCGGCCCTGACGTCCTTCGTCTCGCTTCGCTCGCTCAGGAACCGGTGCGTTGCAGCGATGAGACGAAGGGCTCACGCGTACGACGCGGCGAGCAGCTCGGCGAACAGCTCCTCCGCGTCGCACTCGACCCGTCGCCGGCGGAACCAGTCGCAGATGTTGACGCAGTCGCGGTGCAGCAGGTCGAGACCCTGCGGGTTCGCGATGATGTCGACGATCTGCGGCAGATCGATCACCCGCACCCGCCCCTCGTGCACGAGCAGGTTGTACGCCGACAGGTCGCCGTGCGCGAAGCCGGCGGCGGCGAACGTGCGCATGAGGTCGACGATCTGCGTGAAGAAGTCGGCGAGCTCGGCGCGGTCGCTGCGCACCTGGGCCAGTCGCGGCGCGGCCGTGCCGTGCGCGTCGCCGAGGAACTCCATCAGCACCTCGGTGCCGTTGACCTGCACCGGGTAGGGGACGGGCGCGCCCCGCTCCCACATCCGGCACAGCGCCTCGAACTCCGCGAACGACCACTGTGCGGCGGCGACCTCGCGCCCATGGCTCGACTTCTTCGCGAGGGCACGGGTGTCGCGGGTGTTCCGGGTGCTGCGACCCTCGGTGTAGACGGCCGAGCGGTGGAAGCTGCTGTGCTCGGCAGAGCGGTAACGCTTCGCCGCCAGCAGCGTGTGCTGCGTCGGATCATCCGGCACGGCGCGCTCCAGCAGGAACACGTCGGCCTCCTTTCCGGTCTTGAGGATGCCGAGCTCGGTGTCGAGCGCGCCGGCGGAGGTCACGACCCACGAGGGCCGCGGCTCGGGTCCGCGTTCGGAAGGGGTGACGGCCGGCCAGGTGGTCCAGCGCTGGTTCTCGCCGGGTTCGACGTCGGCGAAGAAGAGTTCTGTTTCGAAAGGATCAGACAAGATGTGGCTCCGGAAGAGGAGGCCACACCAGGGATCAGGAGCGGGTGGCCTCGAAGGGAAGGATGTCGGCGGAGAGCGCGACGAAGACGGTGTTCATGTCCTCAGCTCCTTCCGCTCGGCCTTCCGGGCTCGTCCCGGTGCGTCGACGAGCCTAGGGCCTGCGGGCGGGGGCTGTCCAGACCGCGTGTTCCCCCGGACGCGGAGACGCACCCACCCGATCACGGATGGGTGCGTCTGGCGACGGCGATGCGTCAGGGTGCCGGGATGTCGTACTCGCAGGTGGTGGTCTCCGTCTTCCCCGTCCGCAGGAACTCGGTCACCGCGGCCGCGCCGCACGCCGACGCGTTACCGGTGCTTCCGTGGACGTCGTCCTCCATGGTGAGGATGGAGCCGCCGATCGCACCCTGCATGTCGGGCGCGAGGGACTCCGGCGTCACCAGCTCGTCCGTGTGGGCGGCGAGCAGCAGGGGGCGTCCGGTGTCCTCGAGCGCGACGGGGTCCGGCGACAGGTCGGCCGGCCAGTCCACGCAGAATCCGTAGTAGTAGGCCTGCGTCGCCGTCCACGTCTGGGGGAAGTCGGCGCGGAGCTTCGAGATGCTCTTCCACGCCGATGCCGCAGACTGCTCGGTGGTCGAGTCGTTGCACAGATACGCGGCTTCGGTGCCGCTGGCGACGATGTCGGTGCCGGGCTCGACGTCGGCGAGCGTGCCGAGCGCGGCATCCATCTGCACGATCTGCGTCAGCATGATCGGCCAGGTCGCCTTGACCCCGAACACCGCGTCCGACAGGGCGGCGGCGCCGAGGGTGCCGCCGAAGCCGTCGTCCTCCGGCACGGTCACCTGTTTGCCCAGCATGGTGTCCGAGAGCTCCGTCAGCGAGGTCTTCACCTCGTCGGGAGTCGTCCCGAGCGTCACCCCCTCGGGGCTCGCCGCGACGAACTCGGCGAATGCCTGCAGGGCCGGTTCGCCGAGCTCGGCGACGCCGGGCTGGATCGCGGCCAGATCGATGTCGGGCGGCGCGATGGAGTCGAGCACGATCTCATCGATGCTCTCCGGGAAGAGCGAGCGGTAGACCGCGCCCAGGTAGGTGCCCCACGAGTAGCCGAGATAGTCGACCTTCTTCAGGCCGAGCGCGACGCGGATCGCGTCCATGTCACGCGCGGTGGTCGCCGCGTTCATCGAGGCGATGTACTCCTCGTTCTCCGAGATGCAGGCGGCTCGGTCCTTCGTCTGGGCGTCGATCGCGGCCGTCATCGCCTCCTCCGTCGGCTCGAAGCCGGTCAGGGTGGCGGCCTGCTCGAGGCAGTCGAGCGGGGTGCTCGCGCCGGTCCCGCGCGGATCGAATCCGACCAGGTCGTGGTCGGTGGCGAGGTCGGCGAGATTCGCCGTGCCGAGGAAGGGCAGCGAGCGGCCGCCGGCCCCGGGCCCGCCCGGGTTCATCAGGACCGTCTCGGCATTCTCGGTGCTCTCGGTCGCGGAGAGCTTCGACAGCGCGATCTCGGTCATGCCGGCCTCGGGGTCGGAGTAGTCGAGGGGGACCTTCAGCGTGGCGCACTCGAGGCCGGGCTCGATGGTCACGGCGGGATCGTCGGGAGAGCACTCGCTCCAGGTCACCGGCTTCGGCTTCCAGTCGGGCTCGGCGGTGTCGGTGCCGCCCGCCGTGCACGCGGTCAGCGCGAGCAGCGCGACCGTCACGGCGGCCGTCGTCAAGAGGGCAGGGGTCTTCATCAGAGCCTTTCACAGGAGTCATCGGTTGGTCTGGCGTCGCCACGCTAACGATCGCGACGTCCGCACCGCGTCCTCCCGCGGGCCCGCGCCTGTCCACCCGCGGGACGATCTTGCGCTCGCGCGCCGGACGAATGGTCGGATGCCGTGGACGACCGGTCGGGCGTCGACCCGCGGAACCTGAGAGCGTGGAACCATGACCACGACAGCGCCGATCCCGACGACCGCATCCCCTTCTCGAGCAGGGCGGATGCCGTACGGCGGCCTCATCGTCGTGATGCTGATGAGCTTCCTGCTGGTGACGGCGGAGTTCCTCCCCAACGGCGTGCTCACCGAGATGGCGGCGTCGCTGGGCGTCACCCCGGGACAGGCGGGGCAGACCGTCACGGTCACCGCGCTCGTCGGCCTGGTGGTGGCACCGACGATCGGCCTGATCTTCCCCCGCCTCGATCGCCGATCGCTGCTCGTGTGGATGGCGCTCGCCGCGGCCGTGTCGAACCTCATCGTCGCGATCTCGCCGAACCTCATCATCGTGCTGCTCGCCCGGTTCCTGCTCGGGGCGGCGATCAGCGCGTTCTGGTCGATGTCCATCACGGTCGCCGCGCGCATCGCCGGACCCGAGCGCCTCGGCCGTGCGGTCATGTTCACGGCCGCGGGGACCTCGCTCGCCACGGTCGCCGGCGTGCCGATCGGCGTCATGCTCAGCGAGCTCATCGACTGGCGCATGGTCTTCGCCCTGGCGGGCGTCGTCACCGGACTCCTCGCGATCGCGCTGCGGACGCTCCTGCCCTCGGTGCCGGCGGCGCAGGCATCCAGCATCCGTCTCCTGGTCGACACGGTGCGTCGTCCGGGCATCAGCCTCGGCATGATCGGACACGTGCTGATCGTTCTCGGCCACTTCCTCGCGTACACCTACGTGCGCCTCGCGCTGGAGCGCATCCCGGATGTCGACGCCTCCACCATCGTGGTGCTGCTCGCCCTGTTCGGTGCGGGCGGCCTGATCGGCAACCTCGTGATCGGCCTCGTGATCGACCGCTCCTTCGCCTTCTTCGCCGTGTTCGCCCCCGTCGTGATCGCCGTGGCGGTGGCCTCGATGATCCTGCTCTCGGGCACCGTGCTCGGGATCGGCATCGTCGTGTTCGTCTGGGGCCTGTTCTTCGCCTCCTGGCTCATCGTCGTGAACACCTGGGTCGGTCACCGGATGCCGGACCGCCTCGAGGCGGGCGGCAGCCTGGTCGTCGTCGGGTTCCAGGGCGCCATCATGATCGCGGCGGGCGTGGGCGGATTCCTCGTCGACACCATGAGCATCGAGCTCGTGTACGCGGTCGGGGCGGCGATCCTGCTCGTCGGAGCCGTGCTCTTCGGCGCCTCCAACCGCATCAAGGCCTGAGCGGGATCGCGGCACGCCCGACCGGCCGCGGCGGGCCCGGCCGATAGCGGCGGGCCCGGCCGACAGCGCACAGCTTCGGAGATCGCGGCCGGCACCCCGCGGCTTCGGAGCCTCCCGCGGCGTGTCGCGCGCGGAACTCCGAAGTCGTGCCCGCAATCGATGCGGATGCCGGATGCCGGATGCCGGATGCCGGATGCCGGATGCCGGATGCCGGCCGGCCGGGGGCTACGCGGGGACGGGCGCGCGGTGGGCCATGCGCCAGGATGACGGTGTCATGCCGGTGCGGCGGCGGAACGCGCGGCTGAAGCCCTCGTCCGAGGCGTAGCCGAGCTCCCGCGAGATCTCGGAGACGGCTCGCCCGGCGTCGAGCATCCGCTTCGCCGCGTCGACGCGCACCTCGGTGACGTAATCGGCGGGGGAGCGGCCGACGGCGGTGCGGAAGCGCTCGGCGAACGTCGATCGCGACATCGCGCTGACCCCGGCGAGGCGCTCGACGGTCCAGTCGCGACCGGGCTCCTCGTGGATCGCCTCGACGACACGGTCGAGGAAGGGATCGTTCGACAGCGAGGGCCAGCCCTGCGGTGCGCAGCCGTTCGCCGCCCAGGCGCGGATGAGGGAGAGCAGCACGGTCGTCGCCATCATGCGGCAGATCAGCGGATCGCCCTGGCGCACGGGGCACGCGTCCGGGTCGACGAGGCCCATGTTCTCGGCCAGAGCGGCGGCCGCGGGCTCGAGGGCGTCGAAACCCGTCACGGTGATGAACTCGGGCAGCACAGCGCGCAGCTGCGACGCGGCATCCGCGAGTTCGAGGTCGACGACCATGAGGCTCGCGGCATCTTCGGCCTCGAGCGCGAACGGCGATCCGCCCAGCATCAGGAAGGCGTCGCCGGCGACGAGCCGATCACGGGTGCCCTGCGGGTCGATCGTGAGACGGCGCGAACCGGGATCGACGTCGAGACGGCATCCGTCTCCCAGCGGCGGATGCCCGTGCACGCTGCCCTCGGCGATGTAGACGAGGGTGATCACGTCGTGGGGGATCGGCAGCAGCGCCCCCGTGGGAAGGGAGGTGCGCCGAGCCACGCCGACGCGCAGATCGACGGTGCCGAGCACCTGCGAGAGTGCGTCCGCATCCACTGTCACCATGCCTTCGGCAACGCCCGTGCGCGATCGGGTATTCCGCTGCGCCCGGATACGCTGGGAGGACGCCACCCGAGGAGTCCCGTGTTCCGCACCCCCGACCGCCTGTTCCGAGTCCTCGCGATCGCGGAGGCGATCACCTGGACGATCCTGATCGCCGCGATCATCGCCCGTGCGGTCGGCGCACCCGGCGTGGTGGTGACGGTCGGCGGAGGCATCCACGGCTTCGTGTTCCTCGCCTACGCGGCCACTGCGGTGCTCGTCGCGCTCAACCAGCGCTGGCACCTCGGGGTCGGCGTGCTGGCGGTCGTCAGCGCTATCGTGCCCTATGCCACCATCCCCACCGAGATCTGGCTGCACCGCACGGGCCGGCTCGACGGTGCCTGGCGCCTCGATGCGACCGACGATCCCCGTGACCGCCGCTGGTACGACCGGCTGATGCGCTGGTTCCTGCGTCGGCCCCTGGTGCTGGTGCTCCTGCTCGCGGTCGGGATCGTCGCGCTCTACGTGATCCTGCTGCTGGTCGGTCCTCCCGGCGGCAAGTGAGGTCTCGCGCTCGCCGGCAGCCGATCAGGGGGTGACGACCACCGCGTTGGCCTCGTTCACGAGGTCCATGGTCGCCTCGGCGCCGATGCCGCCGGTGCAGTCGACGATCACGTACAGGCCGACGCCCGTGGTCGTGAACGCGCGAGCGGCCATCGTCCAGGTGCGGTCGCCGTCGGTGCCGACGACCTGGCGGGTCTCGACGCCGCCCGCGCCGCCGACGAGGTAGCTGAACTCGCCGGTCGTCGCCACCGCGGTGATGTCGGCGGTCGCGGTCTGCAGGAGAACGCCGAGGATCGCGTCGGACGAGGCGCTGTCGTCACCGGCGACCACGGCCACATCGGAGGTGCGACCCTGCCAGAACTGCGCGGTGCACGTGTCATCGACCGTGCCGTACGTCCAGCCGCCGTTGCCGTCGTCGGGCGTGACCGTCTTCCAGGCGTCGTCTGTCAGGAAGCCGTCGCCCCATTCGATGTAGGCGCTGCTCGAGAGCTCCTGGCCCTCGGCGAAGGTCAGCGTCGATCCGCCCGACGGCTCCTCGGCGGGCTCGTCGGTCGCCTCGGGACCGCTCGAGGGGGCGCTCTCGGACGGACCGGTCGTCGGGATCTGCGCGAAGAGGCATCCGCTGAGCGGAAGCGCCGCCGTCACGACCATCGCCGCGGCGGCCAGACGGAGGAGCGGTGAGAGCTGCGAGGTGCGCGTCATGGCGGTCAGCCTAGACCCGTGCCCGGCAGCGGACGATGGGCAGCCCTGCTCAGTGCGCGGTCGCGACGCCGATCGTGTCGTGCACGATGACCGCCGCCACGCGGGCTCCGGCCCCGGCCGCGACGATGAGCTGCTGCGGGCCGGGGGTCGCCGCATCGCCCGCCGCGTAGAGACCGGGCACATCGGTGCGTCCGGAGCGATCGGTGACCAGGTGCCCGGCCTCGTCGAGCGTCGGGACGATGCCGTCGAGGAACGACAGCTCGGTCTCCCACTCGGGCCGCACGAACCCGCCGTCCACGGCGATCGTCGCCCCGTCGGCCAGGCGGATCGCCTCGAGCCGGCCGCGGTCGCCCACGAGCTCGACGATCGGATGCCGTCGCACGGCGACGCCGGCAGCGGCGAGCTCTGCCTCCTCTGCCGTGCTCACGACATCGGCGCCGTTCGTGAAGACCGTGAGCGTCTCGGTCCAGCGGCCGATCAGGCGTGCGCGGGCGGCGAGGTCGGCGGACTCCCCGATGAGCGCGAGACGCCGCCCCTGCAGCTCCCAGGCGTCGCACGCGGCGCAGCTGAACAGGCTCATGCCGTAGAAGCCGCGGAGGTTCGGAACGTCGGGGAGCGTCTCACGGAGCCCGGTGGCGAGCAGCACCGACCGCGCCGAGACCGTCGTCTCAGGCTCGCGTCGTCCGATCTCGGCGTCGAAGCGCACCCCGTCCGCTTCGGCATCCGTCGACCGGAGCGCCGCGACGCGCACGCGCGAGCGGATCTCGACGTTCGGGTAGGCCGCGAGCTCCTCGCGGGCGATGCGACGCAGCTCGTGCGGCGGCACACCGTCGCGGGTGAGGAAGCCGTGGGAGTTCAGCGTGGCGGCGTTGCGCGGCCGGTCCGCATCGACCACGAGCACGCGCACGAGCGAGCGGCCGAGGTTGAGGGCGGCCGAGAGGCCGGCGGGGCCGCCGCCGATGATCAGCACGTCGTACGGAGCCGTCTCAGTCATGCCCACCCTCCTGTGGGGGAAGGGCGGCGACCACCGGATGGTCGAACGCGTAGACGCCGACCTTGGCGGCGCCGCCGGGCGATCCGATCTCCGAGAAGAAATCGACATTCGCCTTGTAGTAATCCTGCCACTCCTCCGGCAGGTCGTCCTCGTAGTAGATCGCCTCGACGGGGCACACGGGTTCGCATGCGCCGCAGTCGACGCACTCGTCGGGGTGGATGTAGAGCGAGCGCTCGCCCTCGTAGATGCAGTCCACCGGGCACTCGTCGATGCAGGCCCTGTCCTTGACGTCCACACAGGGCAGTGCGATCACGTAGGTCATCGGACGTAGGCGTCGTCGCGCGACACCGCCCGTGACGACACCGCCACCTGCTCCTCGCGCGGCACGACCTTGACCCGCTCGCGGGCGTGGGTGTGCGTCTCGCCGAGGTGGCGCTCGTGCGCATCGAGGGCGAGCCAGCCGTCCCACGTCGTGTACGCCGTCTCGCGGGCGTCGAGCAGGTCGAGCACGTCGCCCGTCGTCGTGGGATCTGCGAGCAGGCCCGCCTCGGCATCCGCGACCAGGTGCGTGATCGTCTCGAGCGCATCGGACTTGGTGTGGCCGATGAGGCCGACGGGTCCGCGCTTGATCCAGCCCGTCGCGTACAGGCCCGCCTCGCCGTCGACGCGGCCCCCGGCGTTCGGCACCACGCCGCGCGCCTCGTCGAACGGGGCGTCGACCACGCGCGTGCCGTAGTAGCCCACCGCGCGGTAGACCGCCTGCACGGCGTAGTCGCGGAACTCGCCCGTGCCGGTCAGCCGCGGCACGGCATCCGTCCCGTCGGTCGCGAGACGGGTGCGCTCGAACCGGATGCCCTCGACCTCCCCGTCGCCGGTGATCTCCACGGGCGCGTGCCAGAAGTGCAGATGCAATCGGCGGGATGCCGTGCCGGCGGGCCGATCCCGCCAGCCGTTCAGCGTGCGGAGCATGACCTTGAGCTGGTTGTTCGGGGCTGCGGCCGGATCGACGCCCTCGAAGTCCTCGTCGTACAGGACGATGTCGACGTCGCGCACCTCGCCGAGCTCGCGCAGCTCGATCGGCGTGAACTTGATGTCGGCGGGGCCGCGGCGGCCGAACACGTGCACGTCGGTCACGGCCGACGACTCGAGGCCTTCGAGCACGTTGTCCGGCACCTCGGTCGTGCGCAGGTCGACTGCGTGCTTGGCGAGCACGCGCGCGACGTCGAGCGCGACGTTGCCGTTGCCGATCACGGCGACCGACGAGGCGTCGAGAGGCCAGGTGCGGGCGACGTCGGGGTGGCCGTCGAACCAGGCCACGAAGTCGGCGGCGCCGTACGAGCCGGGCAGGTCGACGCCCGGGATGCCGAGCACGGCGTCGCGGATCGCGCCGGTCGCGAGGATCACCGCGTGGTAGCGCTCACGCAGCTCGTCGAGGGCGATGTCGCGCCCGACCTCGACGTTGCCGATGAAGCGGATCGTGCGGCGGGACGACGAGGTCGACGCGTCGAGCATCTCGTGCAGCGAGTTCACGATCCCCTTGATGCGGGGGTGATCGGGGGCGACGCCGTACCGGATCAGCCCGTAGGGGGCGGGGAGCGACTCGAACAGGTCGATCTCGACATCGGCGTCCGGCAGCCCGCCCGGTTCCTGAGCCCGTCGGAGGACGGCGGTGGCGAGGAGGTTGCCGGCGTAGATCCCGGCGGGACCGGCGCCGACGATCGCGACGCGCAGGGCAGGGGGGAAGGAGGTCATGACAGAGCCTTTCGGGGGCGCGTTCAGCGCGAGCGAGAGAACAGGGAGGCGAGGGGAGAGCGACGAGCGGATGCCGGGTCGAGCGCGTCGACCGCCTGGATGAGGCCGGTGTCGACCGCGAGACCCGCGTCGAGGGCATCCGCCCAGTGCGGCTTGGGTCGAGGTGCGCGCGGCTCGGAGACGGACGAGGTGACGATCAGCGCCGCGTGCGGGCTCAGAGCCACCACGTCGCCGACCACGACGACGGCAGGCGACCGCACCTGACGGCTCGCGGCGAGCTGCGCGATCGAGCCGAGCGTGCCCACGGTGACGCGCTCGCGCTCGCCGTAACCGTCCTCGATGATCGCGACGGGGCAGTCGACCCCGCGAGGGCCGGAGCTGAGCACGTGCGCGGAGTGTCCGAGGGTGTTCACACCCATCAGCAGCACGACCGTGTGATCGCCCTTCGACAGGCTCAGGGGCCCGCCCTGCTCGATCTGGTCGTGGCCGCTCAGCACGGTGAAGGATGCCGCTACGCCGCGGTGGGTCAGCGGGATGCCCGCGACGGCGGGGACGGACACGGCGCTCGTGACACCGGGGACGACGTCGACGGGGATGCCGGCGGCTTCGCAGTGCTGCTGCTCCTCGCGTCCGCGGCCGAACACGAACGGGTCGCCGCCCTTCAGGCGCACGACGCGGCGCCCCTCCGAGGCGAGCCGCACGAGCAGGTCGTTGATGCCGTCCTGCGGCACCGGATGGTGTCCGGGGAGCTTGCCGACGTCGATGACCTCGGCGGCGATCTCCACTCCTTCGGCGGCCAGCTGCTCGAGGACCGCGCGGGCGCCGAGGCGGTCGGCGACGATCACGTCGGCCTCCTGCAGCGCACGGAGGCCGCTGACGGTGAGCAGGCCGGCATCGCCGGGCCCTGCCCCCACGAGGGTGACGATCCCGGTCATCGGTCGCCTCCCAGCGCGAGGCCGCGGCTCTGCAGCATCCGTCGCTCCAGCGGCCCGAAGATGGCGAGCTCGATGAGGATGCCGATCGCGAGGATCAGCAGGATCGTGCCGAGCACGCCGGCGAGATCGGCGAGTTCGCGCGACTGCTGCAGCATCGAGCCGAGCCCGAAGCCGATCGAGCCGCCCACGGCGATGATCTCCGCGGCCATGAGCGATCGCCACGAGAACGCCCAGCCCTGCTTGAGCCCGGCGACGTACCCGGGGAGCGCGGCCGGAAGGATCACCGCGGTGGCGAGCTGCCAGCGGCTCGCCCCGAGCACCGTCCCGACCCGGCGCAGCTGCGGCGGCACCTGGTCGATCCCGGAGAGCAGGCCGTTCACGATCGAGGGGATCGCGCCCATCAGGATCACGAAGTACACCGTCGCGTCGGAGAGGCCGAACCAGATGATCGCGGCCGGCACCCAGGCGACGGAGGGCAGCACGGTGAGGCCGGAGATCAGGGGGCCGGCGGCGCGGCGCAGCGGCTTCCATTCGGCCAGGAGCAGACCGAGCGGGGTGCCGACGGCGATCGCGATGAGGAAGCCGATGATTCCGCGCTCGAGGCTGGTGAGCACGGCCTCCTGCAGGCGTCCCGTCTGCCAGGCCTCGCCGAGCGCACCCGCCACCTGGAGCGGACCGGGGGCGATGTCGGGGCGCGGGTCGGCGATGACGACGTACAGCTGCCAGGCGGCGAGGAGTGCGAGCAGCAGGACGATGGGCGGCAGCACCTTCGACAGTGCTGTGCGCCATCGGGGGCGGAGGTCTCCCTGCGCGCTCTGCAGGCGGTCGAGGCCCGCGGAGAGCGTGCGCAGCTCGTCGTCCTTCGTCTCGCTGCGCTCGCTCGAAAGCCGAGGAGATGCGGTGTCAAGCGGCATTGCGGCGGATCTCCTTCCGCAGCTCGGCGGTGATCTCGGTGGCGAGCGCGGCGACCTCGGGCGACTCGATGCGCCGGCCGGTGGTCGTGGCGACCTTCCACTCCCCGGCGACCCGACCCGGGCGGCTGGAGAGCAGGATCACGCGCTGTCCGAGCCGCGCCGCCTCGCGCACGTTGTGCGTGACGAAGACGATCGTGCGGCCGGTGGCGCGCCACACCCGCTCGAGCTCCTCGTGCAGCAGGTCGCGGGTGATGGCGTCGAGCGCGGCGAACGGCTCGTCCATCAGCAGGACGGGGCGGTCCTGGGCGAGCGCGCGGGCGAGCGCGACGCGCTGCCGCATGCCGCCGGACAGCTCATGGGGCCGCTTGTCACCCGCCTCGGCGAGATTCACGGTCGCCAGCAGCCGCTGCGCCTCCGCGCGGCGCTCGCCGCGGGGGACGCCGCGCAGCCGGAGCGCGAGCTCGACGTTCTTGCGCGCTGTCAGCCACGGCATCAGCGCCGATTCCTGGAACATCACCGCCGCGCCGCCCCTCGACGGGCTCAGTGACCCCGTGGTGGTCAGGATCTCACCCGACGTGAGCGGCTCCAGCCCGGCGATGAGGTTGAGCAGGGTGGACTTGCCGCATCCGGAGGCGCCCAGCAGGCACACGAACTCACCGGGCGCGATGTCGAGCGTCACGTCGTCGAGCACGAGCGGTCCCGCACCGAAGCGCTTCGTGACGTGGGAGAGGCGCACCGCGGGGTCGACCGGCGCGGCCGGCGCCGCCGGCGGCGTGACACCGTCGAAGCTCGGCGTCAGCGCGGCCACGGACACAGCCGGGGTGCCCTCAGACAGGCTCAGGGCCCCGGCTCCTGATGACCCCGCGGGCGCACTCATCATTCCTCCCCGAGGTCGGCGGCGGAGACGGGCTCCTCGCCGTCCTTCTTCAGCAGCGCGTTCAGCGCACGCAGGTCGAACAGCCCGTCGATCGAGCCCTTCTTCTGCGTGCCGGCGGCCAGTCCGTTCTCGACCAGCGTCTCGAAGGTCTCCGCGTGCGGATCGACCGTGAACGTGACGTTCTCGAGGGCGCGGGCGAGCACGTCGTCCGAGAGGCGCTTGCCGGTGGCCTCCTCCAGGGCGTCGTTGATGACGCCGGGCGCCTCGTCGGCGTGCTCGTCGAGCCAGGCGACCGAGGCCACGTGTCCTTCGAGCAGGTCCTCGACGACGTCGGGGTGCTCCTCCGCGAACTCCGCGCGCACCAGCAGAACGGTGGTCGGGAACGCGCCGTCCTTCCAGAGATCGGCTTCGTCGACGAGCACATGTGCGCCCGCTTCGACCACGAGCCGCGACACCCACGGCTCCGGCAGCCAGGCGCCGTCGAGCTCACCCTGCTGGAACAGCGTGAGCGTCTGCGCGTTCTCGGTCGGGGTGATCGTGACGTCGCCACCGCCCGCGGTCGAGGTCTCGAAACCCTCCTCGGCCAGCCAGCTGCGCAGCGCCACATCCTGCGTGTTGCCCAGCTGCGGGGTCGCGATGTTCGTGCCCGCGAGGTCCTCCGGGCTGTCGATCCCGTCGCGCACGACGAGGGCGGCGCCGCCCGAGGTGGCGCCCGCGATGATGTGCGCCGACTCCCCTCCCGACTGGATGAAGGTGTTGATCGAGGGGTTCGGTCCGATGTACGTGGCGTCGATGGCGCCGGCGGACAGCGCCTCGATGGCGGCGGGGCCGGCGTTGAAGACCTCTGTCTTCAGATCGATGTCGCCGAGCGCGTCCTCGAACAGTCCCTCGGAGAGCCCGACGAGCGCCGGGGCGTGCGTCACGTTGGCGAAGTACCCGAGGCGGACCTCGTCGGGTGCCTTCGTCTCGCCCTTCGCGGCGTCGTCGGTCGCGGATGCGGAGGCGCAGCCGGCGAGCATCATCGCAGCGAGTCCCAGGGCAGTGAGTGTCGTGGTGGTGCGGGTGATCTTCACGGTTTCGCCTCCTCAGCGGTCGGTGGTGCAGGTGGGGTGGTGCAGGTGGGGTGGTGCAGGTTCGGTGGTGCAGGTCTCAGGGTTCGTCGATCACGGTCGCGGCGGCGAGCGTCGCGCCGTCGGCGGGGTGGATCAGCAGGAGCGAGCCGCCGGAGCGATCCCGCGCATACGGCTCGATCGGCAGGTCGGCGGCGAAGCGCAGCCGCACCCGGCCGATCTCGTTCGCGCCGAGCGACGGTGCGTCCTCGTGCGCGAGCGTCTCGAGGTCACGGCGCGACAGCACCTCGGCGACGAGCGCCTGCACCGTGGCGGTGCCGTGCTTGACGAGCACCTTCGCGCCCGCGACGACCGGGCGCGCGTCCAGCTGGAAGAGCTCGACCACGGCCTCGCGGCTTCCCGTCGGAGCGGTGCCGGCGGCGGCGATCAGCGCACCGCGGGCGGCGTCGATCTCGTCGGCGAGGGCCAGCGTCACGGACTGGGGCGCGGTGGCGGCATCCGCCGGCTCCCCGGCCACGTGGATGCCGGTGACGGTCGTCTCGTGCCCGCCGGGGAAGACGTCGACGCGGTCCCCCACCTGCACGACGCCCGAGGCGATGCGCCCGGCGAAGCCGCGGAAGTCGCGGTACCGCTCGGGATCGTCGATGTCGGGGGAGAGCCCGCCCTGCGGGCGCAGCACGAGCTGCACCGGAAGCCGGAAGGCGGATGCCGCGGCGTCCTCCTCATCCTGACGGGGCAGCTCCTCGAGCAGCTCGATCAGCGTCGGGCCGGAGTACCACGGGGTGCGCGCGGACCGGTCGACGATGTTGTCGCCCTCCAGGGCCGAGACCGGCAGGACATGGATGCCGTGCAGGCCCAGCTGCTCCGCGACGCGCGCCGCCTCGAGCTCGATCTCGACGAAGACGTTCTCGTCGAAGCCGGTGAGGTCGATCTTGTTCACCGCGATGATCACGTGCGCGACGCGCAGCAGCGACACGACGGCGAGGTGACGGCGCGTCTGCTCGACGATCCCCTTGCGGGCGTCGACCAGCACGATCACCGCATCGGCCGTGGCCGAGCCGGTGACCATGTTGCGCGTGTACTGCACGTGTCCGGGGCAGTCGGCGAGGATGAAGCTCCGCCGGGCGGTGGCGAAGTACCGGTAGGCGACGTCGATCGTGATGCCCTGCTCGCGTTCGGCGCGCAGGCCGTCGGTGAGCAGCGCGAAGTCGAAGTCGCCGTGCGCGAAGCCGCGCTGCCGGGACGTCGTCGCGACCTGCTCGAGCTGGTCGGCGAGGATCGCCTTCGCGTCGTGCAGCAGGCGCCCGACGAGCGTGGACTTGCCGTCGTCGACGGACCCCGCCGTGGCGAAGCGGAAGAGCGTGGTGGTCTCCGGCCCAGCTTCAATCGCGCTCATCAGAAGTACCCGTCCTTCTTGCGGTCTTCCATGGCCGCCTCGCTGATGCGGTCGTCGGCACGGGTGGCGCCGCGCTCGGTGAGCGTCGAGCGGCCGACCTCGGCGACGACGGATGCCGTGTCCGCGGCATCCGATTCCACCGCTCCCGTGCAGCTCATATCGCCCACGGTGCGGTAGCGGACCACGCGGCGCTCGGTCTCCTCGCCGGTGCGCGGCTGCGAGAACTCGCCGATCGCCCACCACATGCCGTCGCGGCGGAACACCTCGCGCTCGTGCGCGTAGTACAGCGGAGGCAGAGCGATGCCCTCTCGCTCGATGTAGCGCCAAACATCGAGCTCGGTCCAGTTCGAGATCGGGAACGCACGCACATGCTGGCCGGGCAGGTGGCGGCCGTTGTAGAGGCTCCAGAGCTCGGGCCGCTGGTTGCGCGGGTCCCACTGGCCGAACTCGTCGCGCAGCGAGATGATGCGCTCCTTGGCGCGCGCCTTGTCCTCGTCGCGGCGGGCACCGCCGAACACGGCATCGTGCTTCCCCGCGGCGATGGCGTCGAGCAGCGGCTGCGTCTGCAGCGGGTTGCGCGTGCCGTCGGGGCGCTCGGCGAGGCGGCCGTCGTTGATGTACGACTGCACGCTCGCGACTTCGAGACGGATGCCGAGCCGCGCCACGGTCTCGTCGCGGAAGGCGATCACCTCGGGGAAGTTGTGGCCGGTGTCGACATGCAGCACGGGGAAGGGCACGCGTCCGGGGGCGAAGGCCTTGGCCGCGAGGTGCAGCACCACCACCGAGTCCTTGCCGCCGGAGAACAGCAGCACGGGGCGCTCGAACTCGGCGACGACCTCGCGGATGATGTGGATGCCCTCCGCCTCGAGCAGGTCGAGCGCGGAGAGCCGACCCTTCGACGAGCTCAGGGGCCCATGGTGCTGGGTCGCTGAGCCTGTCGAAGCGTCCTGCGTATCGAGAGTCATAGGTGCAGCCCGCATTCGGTCTTGGACAGGCCGGCCCAGCGGCCGGATCGAGGGTCTTCGCCGGCGGCGACGGGCTTCGTGCACGGTGCGCAGCCGATCGACGGGTAGCCGTTCGCGATCAGCGGGTTCACCGGCACCTCGTTGACGGTCGCGTAGTCGATGAGGTCGTCGAAGCTCCAGGCGGCGACCGGGTTCACCTTGACCAGTCCGTTGCGCTCGTCCCACACGATCAGCGGAGTCTCGGCGCGGGTGGGCGCCTCCTCGCGACGCACGCCGGTGAACCACAGCTCGTAGTCGCCGAGCGCGCGCTGCAGCGGCTCGACCTTGCGCAGCGCGCAGCACAGGCCCGGGTCGCGGGCGAAGAGGTCCTCGCCGTGGGCGGCATCCTGCTCGCGCACCGACTGCACGGGCTTGACGTCGACGATGCGCACGTCGAGCTCTCGCTCGACCTCGTTGCGCGTGACGGTCGTCTCGGCGAAGTGGTAGCCGGTGTCGAGGAACAGCACGTCGACGCCGGGGAGGCTCTGCGCGACCAGGTGCGGCAGCGCGGCATCCGCCATCGAGCACGCGACGGTGGCCTGGCTGACGGCGAAGTTCTCGGCGACCCAGGCGACGACCTCGGCGGGGCTCGCCTCATCGGCCTGACGGCTGCGAAGCTCGACCGCGCCGCGCTCGGCGAGGGCGCGCAGCTCGTCCACCGAGCGGCGGGCCGGACGTATGACGATCGGCTGGCCCTTCGACCGGCTCAGGGGCCGAGTTCCAGGTGCGCTCATTGCAGCGCCTCCTCGTCGGCGCGGTGCGCCCAGACGGCGAAGGTCTCGTCGAGCTCCCGGTCGGCGAGGTAGCGGCGGATCACCCGCTCGGCGTAGTCGGCGATGCCGTCGGCGGCCACCTTCAGCCCGCGGACGGTGCGGCCGAGGCCGGCCTCCTCGCGGTCGACGTTCGCGAGGCCGCCGCCGAGGTGCACCTGATATCCGGGGACCTGCTCGCCGTCGATCGACACGAGCTGGCCCTTCAGCCCGATGTCCGCGATCTGGATGCGGGCGCACGAGTTCGGGCATCCGTTCACGTGGAGGGTGATCGGGCGGCCGATCTCGGGCTCGAGCTCGCCGAGACGCTGCTCGAGCTGCGTGATCGCCTCGGCGGCGTTGGCCTTCGTCTCGACGATCGCGAGCTTGCAGTACTCGATGCCCGTGCAGGCGATCGTGCCGCGCCGGAACAGGCTGGGACGGGCGGACAGGCCGATCGCGTCGAGGCCGGCGATGAGGCTCTCGACCTCGGGCTCCGGCACGTCGAGCACGATGAGCTTCTGGTGCGGGGTGGTGCGGACGCGCTGCGACCCGTGCACCTCCACGAGATCGGCGAGAGCCGTGAGCGTCGAGCCGGACACGCGTCCGACGAGAGGGGCAGCGCCGACGAAGAATCTGCCGTCCTTCTGCGCGTGCACACCGACATGGTCGCCGAGGCTCGTGGGCTTGGGGGCTGCGGGGCCGTCGGGGAGAGGCGTGTCGAGATACTCGGTCTCGAGCACCTCGCGGAAGCGCTCCACGCCCCAGTCGGCGAGGAGGAACTTCAGGCGGGCCTTGTTGCGGAGACGGCGATAGCCGTAGTCGCGGAAGATCTGCGTGACCCCGTGCCACACGTCGGCGACCCGGTCGGGCGCCACGAAGACGCCGAGACGCTCGCCGAGACGCGGAACCACCGAGAGCGCGCCGCCGACCCACAGGTCGTATCCGATCCCGAGCTCGGGATGCTCGACGGCGACGAAGGCGCAGTCGTTGATCTCGTGGACGACATCCTGGCTGGGGTGACCGGTGATGGCCGTCTTGAACTTGCGCGGCAGGTTCGCGAGCGTCGCATCGCCGATGAAGCGCTCCGCGATCTCCTGGATCTGCGGAGTCGGGTCGATGATCTCGTCGGCGGCGATTCCGGCCACGGGCGACCCGAGGATGACCCGCGGCACATCGCCGCAGGCCTCCGTGGTGCTGAGTCCGACCTCTTCCAGGCGCCGCCAGATCTCCGGGACGTCTTCGACCTGCACCCAGTGCAGCTGCACGTTCTGACGGTCGGTGAGGTCGGCGGAGTCGCGGGCGAACTCGGTCGAGATCTCGCCGATCACCCGGAGCTGCTGCGTCGTGAGCTGGCCTCCGTCGATGCGCACGCGCAGCATGAAGTACTCGTCCTCGAGCTCGTGCGGCTCGAGCTGGGCGGTGCGACCGCCGTCGATCCCCGGCTTGCGCTGCGTGTAGAGCCCCCACCAGCGGAAGCGTCCGTGCAGGTCGGTCGGATCGATCGATGCGAAGCCGCCCTTCGCGTAGATCGTCTCGATGCGCTCGCGCACGTTGAGCCCGTCGTCCGCGAGCTTGAACTCCTCGTTCGCGTTCAGGGGCTCGCGACCGTCCACGGCCCACTGTCCGTGCGGCTTGGTCGGCGTCCGCGTGGTGCGCGTGCGGGCACCACGGATCGGCGTCGGCTGCTCGATGGTCATGACCTGCTCCCTGGGATGGCTTCGCATCAAGGTAGGAGGTTGGACTCGGTGCAAGAACCTGGATGACACGCGACGTCAGGGGGCGTCACAGAGAGACATACGGTCGCCGGAATATTGACAGACGGCCCGTCCGTCGGGATCAGGCGATCAGCGGGGCGGTCTCCTCGAAGCGCGAGACCACGATGTCGATCAGCGGCTCGGGCACCGCGCCGCCGTCGAGGAGCGGCAGCGTGAGCGCGCGACCGGCGGCCTGTCGTTCGGCGAGGTCGAAGAAGTATCCCCGCGCCAGGAGATAGGTCGAGACGACGGCCTCCGGATGCGCCGCGAGTGCCGTCGGCAGGTCGGGCTCCCGGGCGGCGAGGTACGCGAGCTCGACGCGGCGGCCGAGATGCTCGCGCAGGACGGCGGCCATGCCCTCGGCATCCGTCAGCGACCGCGGATCACGCGACCCCGCGACCGCGAGGATCACCGGGAGAGCGGATGCCGCCGGCATCCGCTCCGCGAGCACGGCGGCGAGCCGGGGGTCGGGGCCCAGAGGCGCCGCCACCACGGCATCCGCCCGGTCGGCGACCATCCCGTGCAGGTCGTGATGCACGTGGAATCCGCTCGACAGCAGCAGGGGGACGACCACGACGGGGCCGTCGATCGCCGCGAGGGCGTCGACGGCGTCGGGCTCCTGCACGTCGACGAAGGCGGCGCGCACCTCGACGTCGGGGAGCCGGGCGGCGACCGCCTCGACGAGGTCGGCGATCGCGCGCGCCCCGGCGGCGTCGGACGTGCCGTGCGAGACGGCGAGCAGGGTGGGTCGAGCCATGCGGTCAGCCTAGGAGGTGCGTATGACGGAGATGTGTCGCGATTGTTAGCTTCTGTTGTATCGCTTGGCCGCCCCGCTCCGCGCCCCTACCGTGTCGGGGATGACGAACGACGATGTTTCTCAGACCCACCGGACCGCCCTCGGACGCCTCCTGCTCGATCGGCGCACACTGCTCCGCGCCTCCGGCGCCGCGGCACTGGCCACGACCTTCGCGGTCGCCGGACGCCCGGCATCCGCCAGCGCCGCCTGCGAGGCGCTCGTCCATCAGGACGGATTCGCCACTCCCTCCGCCGGCAACTGGACCGCGCGCATCTTCGACGGCGCCAGCAGTCCGGTCGGCGCCGGTGACGTCTGGGGCGACCAGACGCTCTTCCCGCCCGCGCGCTACGCGATCGTGCCCGATCCGGCAGGCTCAGGGCAGCCGGTGATGCGCTTCACGGTGCCGGCCGACCAGGTCTCGTATCGGGCCGAGATCGCGCGCCGCCAGTTCGCCCTCGGCCGGTACCGCTACGGAGTCTCGCACTACATCCCGACCGACTACGTGCCCTTCCGGTACGGCACGATCCTCGCGCAGTGGCACGGCTACACGCTGCCGGACGGCCGGGCGACGAATCCGCCGCTCGCGCTCCTGCTCAACGGCGCCCCGACGCCCGTGTGGGAGCTGCACGTCTACCGGCTCCAGCCCGACCTCACGACGCAGCTGACCAGGCATACGCTCCCGGTGCCGGTGCAGTACGGCCGCTGGAACGACTGGACCGTCGACATCACCTGGTCGACGCCCTCCACGCCCGGCCGCGTGATCGTCACCCACGGCGGAACGACGGTGCTCGACATCTCCGGCGACAACAACTACCACCAGCAGTGGCCGCCGTACTTCCAGACCGGCATCTACCGGTCCTCGTGGCGCACCGGAGGGTATCCGGCGCAGCCCGACCTGCAGATCTACCACCGGGGCATCACCGTGCACGACCTCACGGGGTGCGCCGCCGGGTGACGTTCCGCGTCCCCCGTCTCGCCGCGAGGATGCCGACTTCACTAGGGTTCTGCGAGGGCCGAGGAAGGAGGCGCGATGACCAAGCAGCTCATCGTCAACCTGTTCGAGATGGCGACGCCGGGGCACATCACCCATGGGCTGTGGCGTCAGCCGGACAACCAGCGCGAGCGCTACGCCGACATCTCCTACTGGACCGAGCTGGCGCAGGTCGCCGAGGCGGCCGGTTTCGACGCGATCTTCCTGGCCGACGTCGTGGGTGCGTACGACGTCTACGACGACAGCTTCGAGCCCGCGCTCGAGCGCGGGCTGCAGATCCCCAACATCGATCCGCTGCTGCTCGTCGCCGCGATGGCGGCCGTCACCGAGCACATCGGCTTCGGCGTGACCTTCTCGACGACCTACGAGCCGCCGTTCGCCTTCGCGCGGCGCATGGCGACGCTCGATCACCTGACCCGCGGACGGGTGGGATGGAACATCGTCACCTCGTACCTGCCGAACGCGGCGCGCAACTTCGGTCTCGACGATCAGATCCCGCACGACACCCGATACGAGATCGCGGCGGAGTACATCGACGTCCTCTACAAGCTGTGGGAGGGCTCGTGGGACGACGACGCGGTCGTCGCCGACAAGGACGGCGGCACGTACAGCCGCGCCGGCGCCGTGCGCGCGATCGATCATGTCGGCACGCACTTCCGCGTCGCGGGGCCTCACCTGTCCGAGCCGTCGCGGCAGCGTGTTCCGCTGCTGTTCCAGGCGTCGGCGTCGAAGGCCGGCATCGCTTTCGCGGCGCAGCACGCAGAGGTGCTGTTCACGGCCGACCGTCCGCCCGGAGCGCTCGAGCGCAACATCGCCGCGATCCGCGACGAGAGCGTGCGCCACGGTCGGCGGCCGGAGGACACGCGGTACGTCGTGATGGCCACCGTCATCGTCGCGCCCACCGAGGAGGAGGCGCGGGCGAAGTACGAGGAGTACCGGTCGTTCCGCGACCCCGAGGGAGCGTTCATCCACATGAGCGTGCCGTTCCATCCCCTGCAGCATCCGGCCGACATCACGGTGCGTGAGGCGCTGGAGCGCGAGGGACGGCAGGACGTGGTCGACGCCGGCGCGCTCCCGCTGCATCTGACCGTCGGCCAGTTCGCGGGAGCGGTCGACGAGGCGTGGGATTCGCGCTTCCTCGCGGTCGGCAGTCCCGAGCAGGTGGCCGACACGATCGAGCGGTGGCTCGACGCCGACGGCATCGACGGGATCAACCTGCGCCAGTACCACTCGTTCGACACGGCCAGGGACTTCGGTGAGCTCGTGGTTCCGGAGCTGCGTCGGCGGGGACGGATGCGCGAGGCGTACGTGCCGGGGGAGACACTGCGCGAGCGGATCTTCGGCGAGGGGCCGCGCCTCCCGGAACGGCATCCCGCTGCGCGGTATCGCGGGGGTGCGAACCTCTAGACTCGGGCCATGCGGCTCCGTGCCATCGATCTGGTCGACGTCCTCGTGTATCTGGTCGTCCTCGGCACCTTCACTCAACTGTTCCCGGCGGTGATCTCCGAGAGCTTCCTGCTGTCGCTGCTGACGGCGGTCCTGCTGAAGGTCGTGCTCGAGGCCGTCGTGTGGGTGAAGACGAAGGCGCTCGCGCGCATCCGCTCCGAGGGCAGCGGCGCGAGACGGGCGGTCGGCGTGGTCGTGCTGCTGCTCGTGATGCCGGGCAGCAAATTCCTCGTGCTGGAGCTGGTCGACCTGGTGTTCGGCGACGCCGTGTATCTCGGCGGGTTCTTCCTTGTCACGCTGCTCATCGTCGTGCTCATGCTGGCGCGCGGGGGTGTGCGGCGGCTGCTGGTGCGGCCGGCGTCTGCGGAGGCTTCTTCGGAGTAGCGTCGTCGGATGGACGAGGAGCCGCTGGCAGGCGGGAACGTGAGCGGTGCTGTCGTGCGTGTCGGGGGCACGGTGCGCAAGCCCTGGACGGATGCGACGGAGAGCGTCGCGGACTTCGTGACGTTCCTGCGGGGGAAGGGGGTGGATGCCCCCGAACCCCTGGGCCGGGACGGGCAGGGGCGGCAGATCATCGAGTTCGTGCCGGGAGATCTGGCGATCGACGGTGGTCGGCTGGCGGCGGACGATCTGCGTCGGGTCGGATCGATGATCCGCGACATCCACGACGCGAGCGAGGTCTACGTGCCTCCGTCGGATGCGGCGTGGCGCACCGCGATCCCCGCACCGGCGGCAGGACTCGTGTGTCACAACGACCTGGCTCCGTGGAATCTCGTCATCGGAGAGCGATGGGTGTTCATCGATTGGGATGCCGCCGCGCCGAGCACTCGCCTCTGGGATCTGGCGTATGCCGCGCAGGCCTTCACTCTCTCCGACAGCGGACGGGAACCCGCGCTTGCGGCCGGCGATCTGGCAGCACTGGTCGACGGCTACGGAGCGGACGAGCGGATGCGGGGCGAGTTGCCCGGCGCGATGGCGGAGCGGACGGCGGCGATGCTGGCCCTACTGGAGGGTGCGGCGGCGACGGCGGAGGAACCATGGGCGTCGATGCACGTGGACGGCCACGGTGCGCACTGGGCGAGGGCTGTCGACTACGTGCGGGAACATCAGGGCGTGTGGGCGAGGGCGCTTTCCGGGCGCTGAGCCTGGCGGATTCGGTGGCCGGGCGCCGTGCATTTCGGCGGTGTTCCGTTGTCCGGGGACAGGATGCTGGTGTATCGGTTTGTGGGCGTGATCTGGGGGTTTCAATGTCGGTGGCCCCTGTTTCACTTGGGGTATGACAGCAGTGGCGGACGCGACGGTCGAGCAGGTGAACGCACTGGGTGCGGTCACCGAGATGCTCGTCGAGGTCGAGCGCACGATCAGCAGCATGCAGGCCGTGCGGGACGGGTTTCTTGCGGTCGGGTCCCGGTTGGCGGTCGACGTCGCGGGCCAGGCGGGGTCTCGGGAGGAGGCGGATCTGGTGTTGCGGTCGGTCGCGGCGGAGTTCGCGGCCGCGCTGCGGGTGTCGGAYCGGACGGTGCAGCGGCGGATGACGGAYGCGTCGTTCCTGGTGGAGCGTTTCCCGTCGGTGTGGCGGGCACTGGGGTCGGGGCGGATCAGTGCCGSGCATGCGCGGGTGATCTGCGACGCCGGCGAGCACCTGGACGATCCCGCGGACCGGGAGGCGTATTCGGCGGAGATGATCGGGTTCGCGGAGACGGAGTCCGCGAACCGGGTCGCGCGGYGGGCGCGGCGGGTCGCGGAACGGTACCAGTCCCGCCCGATCAGTGACCGGCACAAGGATGCCCGGAAGAAGCGGGGGGGGGGGGTGTGGGTGAGAGACCTCCCCGACGGGATGGCCGAACTCGGCATGCTCGGCCCCGCCGCGTTGGTGCATGGAGCATTCGAACGGATCACCGCCATGGCCAAGACCGTGCACAAGCAGACGGTGCCGGAACAGACGGTGCAGGAACAGACGGGCCCGACCCCGGCGGATGCCGGAACGCACGCGACCACGGGTGCGCCCGCCGCTGAGTCGCGGGAGAGCGCGTTCGGCCCGGCCGCGGATGCGGCGCGGACCGCGGAACGACCGACCGGTGACACGGTCGCCAAAGACCCGCGCACTCTCGGACAGACCCGGGCCGACCTCGCCCTCGACCTCCTCCTCACCGGAGCCCCGGCAGGCCACGACACCCCCGACGGGCTGCTCGGAGCGATCACGGCAAGCGTGTCCGTGACCGTCCCGGTCACGACCCTCATCGGGCACGGCACGACCCCCGCGGAACTGAACGGCTGCACACCGATCGACCCCGACACCGCGAGACGCCTCGCGGGGGCGGCATCCGGATGGGACCGCATCCTCACCCACCCCATCACCGGAGCGCTCCTCACCGTCGACCGCTACCGACCTAGCGCCGACCTGAGACGACACCTGCGGGCTCGGGATCAACGCTGCCGATTCCCCACCTGCGGGTACCCACCATCGGACTGCGACATCGACCACCACCACGACGCCGCCCACGGCGGTGCGACGACCGCCGAGAACCTCGGCCACCTCTGCCGACGACACCACGTCTTGAAACACCAGACCCCGTGGCACGTCGAACCCCTCGGCGACGGCACCTACGCCTGGACCAGCCCCACCGGCCGCACCTACATCGACAAGCCGCCGCCCCTGCACACGATCACCTTCACCGACGACGATTCGAGCCCGCCGTTCTGATTCGACGGCTCACGCTACTCGTCGACCGCGATGAAGTTCTTCGACAGCACCTCCTGCACGACGGGGCCGACAGGCTCGCCCTCGCACGTGACGGTGACCCACACCGAGTAGTCGGCCTCCACGAAGGCTCGCGCGGCCATGAAGTATCCGACCTCGTTGAACGTGTAGCTGAACTGGCGGTGCTCCACGCCGGAGCCTTCGCCTCCGTAGCGCAGGAACTCTCCGTCGGTGAGCCAGTCCTGCCCGAGGAAATCGCCACCGGACTGATGCTCGATCAGGGCGTCGGTGGCCTCCCTGTCGTCCATGCCGCCCGCGTCACCGAGCACTCCACCCCGGAACGCGGCCGTGCAGGAGCCGCTGGCGTTCCGGTACGACCATCGTCCCGGCTGATCGGACGGGAGCGCCGCCCACCCCTCGTCCTCGATCAGCCCGTCGCCCCACCGGATGTCCGAATCCGCCGTCAGGGCCGCCCCTGCGGCGAAGGTCACATCCTCCGAAACCGACCCGATCCCCGCATCGGATGTCGGGCTCGTGCCGGATGTCCGGCTCGGGTCCGTACTCCTCGCCTCGCGCGAGATCGGGGGTGCGGCGCACCCGGTCGCGACGGCCAAGAAGGCAGCCAGGGCGATGACGGCAGGGATGCGGAGGGTGGTGCGATGAATTCGTCGAGTCATGCTGCGGGAGCCTAGGCAGTCGCCGCATCCGCCGATCCACGCCTGTGGATAACTGCTGACACCCAAACTTGAGCCTTCTCGTATCAACTTTGTTTGACAGCATCCGCACCTCGGAGTACAGTTGAGTCATCGCGACTCAGGTTTCCCTGATCGCCGCAGATTTCCGAACCACAAGAACTTCCAACAAAGGAGAAAACACATGGCACGTGCTGTCGGTATCGACCTCGGAACCACCAACTCCGTCGTCAGCGTCCTCGAGGGCGGCGAGCCCAAGGTCATCGCCAACGCCGAGGGCTTCCGCACCACCCCCTCGGTGGTCGCCTTCACCAAAGACGGAGAGGTGCTGGTCGGCGAGACCGCCAAGCGCCAGGCCGTCACCAACGTCGACCGCACGATCTCGTCGGTCAAGCGCCACATGGGCACCGACTGGAGCTTCGACGTCGACGGCAAGAAGTGGACGCCGCAGGAGATCTCCGCGCGCATCCTCATGAAGCTCAAGCGCGACGCCGAGTCGTACCTGGGCGACACGGTGACGGATGCCGTCATCACGGTCCCCGCGTACTTCAACGACGCCGAGCGCCAGGCCACGAAGGAGGCCGGTGAGATCGCGGGCCTCAACGTCCTGCGCATCATCAACGAGCCGACCGCCGCCGCCCTCGCGTACGGTCTCGACCGCGGCAAGGAAGACGAGCTCATCCTCGTCTTCGACCTCGGTGGCGGAACGTTCGACGTCTCCCTCCTCGAGGTGGGCAAGGACGACGACTTCTCGACCATCCAGGTGCGCTCGACCGCCGGTGACAACCGCCTCGGTGGAGACGACTGGGACCAGCGTCTCGTCGACTTCCTCATCAAGCAGTTCAAGGAGACCACGGGCGTCGACGTCTCGGGTGACAAGATCGCCCTCCAGCGCCTCAAGGAGGCTGCCGAGCAGGCGAAGAAGGAGCTCTCCTCCTCGACCTCGACCAGCATCAACCTCCCGTACCTGTCGCTGACGGAGTCCGGCCCGGTGTCGCTGAGCGAGACCATCACCCGCGCGAAGTTCGAGGACCTCACCAAGGATCTGCTCGACCGCACCAAGAAGCCGTTCGAGGACGTCATCCGCGAGGCCGGCATCAAGGTCGCCGACATCGCTCACGTCGTGCTCGTCGGTGGATCGACGCGTATGCCCGCCGTCGCCGAGCTCGTCAAGCGCGAGGCCGGCAAGGAAGCGAACAAGGGCGTCAACCCGGATGAGGTCGTCGCCGTCGGCGCCGCCCTGCAGGCCGGAGTCCTCAAGGGTGAGCGCAAGGACGTGCTGCTCATCGACGTCACCCCCCTGAGCCTCGGAATCGAGACCAAGGGCGGCATGATGACCAAGCTCATCGAGCGCAACACGGCCATCCCGACCAAGCGCAGCGAGACCTTCACCACGGCAGACGACAACCAGCCGTCCGTCGCGATCCAGGTCTTCCAGGGCGAGCGCGACTTCACGCGCGACAACAAGCCGCTCGGCACGTTCGAGCTGACCGGCATCGCCCCGGCTCCCCGCGGCATCCCGCAGATCGAGGTCACCTTCGACATCGACGCCAACGGCATCGTGCACGTGTCCGCCAAGGACAAGGGCACCGGCAAGGAGCAGTCGATGACGATCACGGGCGGCTCGTCGCTGTCCAAGGAAGACATCGACCGCATGGTGCGCGAGGCCGAGGAGAACGCGGCCGAAGACAAGAAGCGCCGCGAGGCCGCCGAGGTCCGCAACCAGGCCGAGACCCTCGCCTACTCGATCGACAAGCTGATCAAGGACAACGAGGACAAGCTCCCCGCCGACGTCAAGGAGTCGGTCCAGGCCGACGTCGACGCCCTCAAGACCGCACTCGCGGGCGAGGACGACGACGCCGTGAAGACCGCGTTCGACAAGCTGAACGAGTCGCAGGGCAAGCTCGGCGAAGCGATCTACGCCACGTCGCAGGCGGATGCCGCGGCCGGCGCCGCCCCTGAGGGCGACGCGCCCGCCGATGACAGCTCCTCCGACGAGGACGTCATCGACGCCGAGGTCGTCGACGACGAGGAAGACAAGAAGTAATCATGACGGACAAGAACTTCGACGACAACGCCGGGGTTCCGGAAGAGGGGTCGGACGCGAACGCGTCCGGCCCCCAGCCGCAGAACCCCGACTCCACCGAGGCCGCAGCGGCCGAGGGCTCTGACGACGACCTCACGGTCGACGACATCCTCGGCGCGACGCAGACCGGTGAGGCCGCGGCGGAGGACGCCGTCCTCGCCGACCTCGAGTCCACCCTGCTGAACGACCTCAAGCGTCTGCAGGCCGAGTACGCCAACTACCGCCGCCGCACCGAGGAGCAGCGTCAGATCGAGAGCGAGCGAGCGAAGGGCGAGGCCGCCAAGGGCCTCATCCCGGTGCTCGACGATCTCGACCGCGCGGCCCAGCACGGCGACCTCGTCGAGGGCACGCCCTTCGCCGTGATCGCCGACAAGGTGCGCGTGGTGGTCGAGCGCCTCGGTGTCGTCTCCTACGGCGAGAAGGGCGAGGAATTCGACCCGCAGCGCCACGAGGCGATCTTCCAGCAGCCCACTCCGGGCGCCACCAAGACCACGGTGCTCGAAGTCGTCGAGGTGGGATACCGCCTCGGTGACATCGAGCTGCGTCCCGCGAAGGTCGTCGTCGCTGTCCCTGCCGAGTAGGTGATCGATGGCTAGCCAGGATTGGTTCGACAAGGACTTCTACAAGACCCTCGGGGTCTCGAAGGACGTCAGCGACGCCGATCTCAAGAAGACGTACCGCAAGCTGGCGCGCAAGTATCACCCCGATTCCAATCAGGGTGATGCGGCGGCAGAGGCGAAGTTCAAAGAGATCAGCGAGGCGTACTCGGTGCTCTCCGACGCCGATCAGCGCAAGGAGTACGACGAGATCCGTGCCATGGGCTCGGGCGCGCGCTTCACGGCGGGCGGCGCGGGCGCGGGCGGCTTCGAAGACGTGTTCAGCCGCTTCGGCCAGCAGGGGCGCGGCCAGTCCGCCGACTTCGAGGACATCTTCGCGATGTTCAACCAGGGGCAGGGCGGTTCGTTCGGCAACGGCCGCTTCGGGCAGACGAGCGGCGGGTATCGCGGCTTCGGCGGGCCGCAGCGGGGTGCCGACGTCACGGCGCGGACGACGATCGACTTCATCACGGCCGTGCAGGGCGAGACCATCTCCCTGCAGGGAGAAGACGGCAAGCCGTTCAAGGTGAAGATCCCCGCCGGCGTGGCCGACGGGCAGAAGATCCGACTGCGGGGTCGCGGCCGCCCCTCGCCCGATGGCGGGGAGCGCGGCGACATCGTGGTGCAGATCACGGTGCGCCCGCATCCGGTGTTCACGCGTGATGGACTGAACCTGCGCGTCATCGTGCCGGTGACGTTCACCGAGGCGACCCTCGGCGCGACCATCGAGGTGCCGACGCTCGGCGGCGACGTGGTCAAGCTCCGCGTCGCACCGGGCACCCCCTCCGGTCGGGTGCTGCGCGTCAAGGGCCGCGGCGTCACGACGTCGAAGGGCAGCGGCGACCTGCTCGCCGAACTCCAGGTCGCGGTGCCGACGCACCTCGACGAAGCCGCTCGTGCGGCGCTGGAGAAGTTCCAGGAGCTCGAGCCGACGGAGAATCCGCGCGCCGAGCTGATGGCGAAGGCGAAGCGATGACGTCCGCGAGCACCGGGGAGGTGAGCATCCATGGCTGAACGTGGCATGGACGCCGACACCCCGGTGTTCGCGATCGCCGTCGCCGCCGAGCTCGCGGGCATGCACCCGCAGACGCTGCGGCAGTACGACCGCATCGGCCTCGTGGTGCCCGGCCGCACCTCCGGCGGTTCACGCCGGTACTCGACCCGCAACATCGAGCAGCTCCGCGAAGTGGCCGAGCTCTCCTCCCAGGGTGTCAGCCTCCCCGCGATCGCGCGCCTCCTCGACCTCGAGGATGAGAACCGGATGCTGCGCGCCCGCGTCGCCCAGCTCGACGCGGCGCTACGCGCCGAACGCGAGAGCCGTCCCGGCGTGCGCGTGTTCGCCGCGGGCTCCACCGGCGTGGTGCCGATGCCCTCCGGCCGCCGCATCCGCCGTTCCACAGAGGTCATGCTGTGGAACCCGCGCGGGAACTGAGCGACGCGCTCGACGTCCCGGTCGGCGTGACCGGGATCAGCACGAGCCCCTTCGCGATCAGTGCGGCCGAGGAGTGGGACTGGCACCGGCACGACGCCGATGAGCTGCTGTGGTCGGCACGCGGGTCTCTCGTCGTCGAGACAGCCGTCGGCTTCCACGCCGTCCCGTGGACCGTCGGCCTCTGGATCCCGGCGGGCGAACCGCATCGTGTGACCGCGTCGAAGGGCACGGAGTTCTCGTGCACGTTCCTCGCACCGGGCATCGGCTCCCCGCCGCGAGAGGGGGTCGGCGGCGTCGGCATCCCGATGGCCGCCCGTGCGCTCCTCGATGAGCTCGCGACACAGGACATGGCCGACGAGACGCGTCGGCTTGCGGAGCAGCTCGTGCCCCGCCTGCTCCATCGCGCGGAGCTGCTTCATCTCACCCTGACCCTGCCCGACGACGATCGGGCGAGGCGGATCGCGGAGGCGGTGCAGCAGGATCCGGCCGATGCGCGCACGCTGCAGGAATGGGGCGCCGTCGTCGGCGCGAGCGAGCGGCATCTCGCACGCTTGTTCCGCCGCGATTCCGGCCTCTCCTTCGCCGAGTGGCGCACCCGGGCGCGGATGCTCGCGGCGATCGTGATGCTGGCCGAGGGGCTTCCGGTCGCCATGGTCGGGAGACGTGTCGGGTACGCGCGGTCGAGCGCCTTCGTGCAGGCGTTCCGTCGGGAATTGGGGACGACGCCGGGAGCATTCGCGGCGTCCGCGCTCTGATTCGTCTCTCTCGCGACATTCCCGGACAGTTTCGCGACATCGACAAGAGGGATGATCGATGAGGCACTTAGGTAAGCCTCAGCTAATCCCCTCCCCGAATCGAAAGTCCGTTCATGACGCCCTCCCGCACCCGTCGTCTCCGCGCCGTCGCTCTCGCGACCGGTGCCGTGTTCCTGCTCACCTCGTGCGCGTCCGCACAGGCCGGTGAAGCCGGCGGCGAGACCCTCACCATCGACACCGAGTTCGGAGAGGTCACCGTGCCGACCGAACCCCAGGCGGCGCTCGGCTTCTACACGACCGACGTCGACATCCTGATCACCCTCGGATACCCGCTGGCCGCCGAGCAGCCGATCCGCGACGACTGGGACGCGTTCCCGAGCTACTTCCCGCAGGAGGAGCTCGAGGGCATCAAGGGGTTCCACAACTACCCGGAGTTCAACTTCGAGCACATCCTCGAGGTCGGTCCGGACTTCATCCTCAACGGCATCGGCTACGAGACCGATCTGCACGACAAGCTCACGCCGATCGCCCCCACCTACACGTACAACGCCTTCGACGGCGGCGACTGGCGCGACAAGTTCGAGGCTCTGGCCGCGGACCTCGGCCGCGAGAAGCAGGCCCAGGCCTGGCTCGACGACTACGCGGCGCGCGTCGCCGAGGTCAAGGAGCAGCTCGACGCCGCGGGCGTCGCCCCGGTCGTCGCCGACATCTCGTTCTGGGACGGTCAGATCAACGTCGGCTGCTACAGCATCTCCTGCCTGGTCTTCGCCGATCTCGGCCTCGAGATCAGCCCGCTCGCCGACGGCGACGGCGACGGAAAGCCCGACAGCGACGGCACGTCCCTCAGCATGGAGCAGGTGGGACAGCTCGCCGACATCGACGTCATCTTCACCGGGGTGAGTGAAGACGGCTCCGGTCTGATCACCGACGAGGAGGCCCTGCAGGCGAACCCGCTCTGGACCGCGCTCCCCGCGATCGTGAACGGCGAGGTCCACGCGTACAACTACGAGATGAGCTACGGCTCGCCGAGCGGCCAGGACGGTCTGCTCGAGGTCGTGCGCAAGGCGCTGCTCCCGTGAGCCGCCCCGAGGTGAACCGCGTCCATCGCGTCGAGGTCGTCGAGGTCGAGCGGCTGACGCCAGGGATGGTCCGGATCGTCTTCGCCGGCGACGGGCTCGAGGGCTTCCTCTCCTCGGGTGTCGGCGACGAGTATCTGCGGCTGTTCCTGCCGAAGACCGGCCACGAGGAGCCCGTGCTCCCCTCGCCGACCGAGGACGGCTACTGGGAGTTCCCCGACGGCGTCGACTCCACCGAGGTGCGCACCTACACGGTGAGGTCGTGGGATGCCGTGTTCGGTCGTCTCGTGATCGACTTCGTCGTGCACGAGGGTGGGATCGCCGCGACCTGGGCACTGGGTGCCCGGCCGGGCCACATCGTCGGAGTGAACACCCCGCGCGGTCTGTACGACCCGCCCGAGGGCATCCGCTGGCAGCTGCTCGTCGCCGACGCGACGGGGCTCCCCGCCGCGCTGCGTCTGGCCGAGCAGGCGCCGGCGGGCGTGCGCACGCGAGTGGTGCTGGAGGTCGGCGATCCGGCCGACGAGCACCACGTCGATCTGCCCGCCGACGTCGAGCTCACCTGGGTGCACGGCGGCAACGGCCATGGTCCGAGCCGCGTCGAGGACATCGTGCGCGCGAGCGAATTCCCGCGCGAGCCGGGCTACGTCTGGGTCGCGGGAGAGACGCGTGTGACCCGCGGGGTGCGCAAGCACCTGCGGCACGAGCTGAGGCTGCCGTCGACGGCGTACAAGGTCGTCGGGTACTGGACCGCGAACTCGGAGCAGTGGAGCGAGCGCTTCGAGGCGCTCCCCGACACGGTCCGGAAGCAGCTCAGCGCGATGTGGGACGACGAGACGCGCGATGTCGAAGAGGTCGAAGACGAGTACGAGGCCACTCTTGAGGCTCACGGACTCTGAGCTCGCGCCGGCGGCGGCGGCGGTCGCCGCGCCCGCTGTGCTGACGAGCGAGGCCGTCGACAGTGCGCGGGCCGCGATCTCGGTCTCGCGCCGGCGGCGGATGCTGGGCTTCGCGCTCGCGGTCGGCGCGCTCGCCGTCTGCATCCTGCTGAGCTTCACGATCGGCTCCCAGCGGCTCTCGATCGAGCAGATCATCGCTGCTCTCCAGGGCACCGGCACCGAGGCGTGGACGATCATCCGTGACCTTCGCGGACCACGGACAGCGCTCGGCATCCTCGTCGGTGCCGCGCTCGGCATCGCCGGCGCCCTGATGCAGGCATTCACGCGGAACCCGCTGGCCGACCCCGGCATCCTCGGGGTGAACGCGGGCGCGGCGTTCGCCGTGGCCGCGGGTGCGGCGGCCTTCGGAATCACCACCCTGTCGGGCACGATCTGGTTCGCGCTCCTCGGTGCGATCGCCACGACCTTCGCGGTGTGGGCGATCGGCGCCTCCGGCCGTCGCGGCGTCGACCCGCTGCGGATCACCCTCGCCGGCGTCGCGATCGGGGCGTTCCTCAGCGGCATCACCTCGGGCATCACGCTCCTGCTCCCGGAGGTCTTCGACCGGATGCGCGGCTGGAACGCCGGGAGCATCGCCAGCGTGCCGTCCGAGCAGATCGGATGGGTGCTGCCGTTCCTGCTCGTCGGGTTCGTGCTCGCCTTCGCGGTGGCGCGGCCGTTGAACGCGGTCGCGCTGGGCGACGACCTCGCCGTGTCGCTGGGGTCGCGGATCGTGCGCACCCGCGTGCTCGCGATCATCGCGGCGACGCTGCTGTGCGCCGCCGCGACCGCTGTCGCCGGGCCGATCGGCTTCGTCGGTCTCATGGTGCCGCACGCCGTGCGCTGGTTCACCGGGCCGGACCAGCGCTGGATCTTCGCCGGGAGCCTGATCGCCGCACCCGTGCTCGTGCTCGCGAGCGACATCGTCGGCCGCGTCGTGCTGCGCAGCGGCGAACTGCCCGTCGGCATCGTCACCGCCTTCGTCGGGGCGCCGGTGCTGATAATGCTCGTCCGCCGCCGAGGGGCGAGCGCCCTGTGAGCGTGCACGTCGAGCGCGGGTACCGCACCTGGCTGCTCCGATCGAAGAACGGCGGCGTCAGCATCCTCGTCCGACGTCGCCCCGTGGTGGTCGTGACGGCACTGGTCCTCGCTGCGGCGGCGGTCGCCGTCGTGAGCCTCGGCGTCGGCGACTACGTCGTGCCGATCCCCGACGTCGTCGCCACCGTCTTCGGCTTCGGCGACTCCCGCTCGCAGTTGGTGGTCTGGGGATGGCGGATGCCGCGCGTGCTGCTCGCCCTCGCGCTGGGCGCCGCACTCGGCACCGCCGGAGCGATCTTCCAGTCGCTGACCCGCAATCCGCTCGGCAGCCCTGACATCATCGGCTTCGATTCGGGTGCGTACGTCGGCGCCCTGCTGATCATCACGACCGTCGGCACCGGATACCTCGCTGTCGCGGGCGGGGCGCTCGCCGGCGGACTCGCCACCGCGCTGCTCGTGTACGTGCTGGCCTACCGACGCGGGTTCCAGGGATTCCGGTTGATCATCGTGGGCATCGCCGTCTCCGCGATGCTCGCCTCTGTCAGCACCTGGGTCATCCTGGACACCGAACTGAACATCGCTCTCGCCGCATCGGCGTGGGGGAGCGGATCGCTCAACGTGGTCGGGTGGCCGCAGGCGGCACCCGCCGTCGCAGTCCTCGTCGTGCTGTGGATCGTCGCCGCCATGCTGTCGCGCGGCATGCATGCGCTCGAGGTCGGGGATGACGCCGCGGTCGCGTTCGGCGTGCGCACCGGGCGCGTGCGGCTCCGGCTGGTGGTGCTGGGCGTCGCCTTCACGGCGACGGCCACCGCGGCAGCCGGACCGATCGCCTTCGTGTCGCTCGCCGCCCCGCAGCTGGCGCGGCGGCTGACCCGCTCCGCCGGCGTCACGCTGTCGGCCTCGGCGGCGATGGGAGCGCTGCTGCTCGTCGTGAGCGATCTGATCGCCCAGCGGATCTTCGCGCCGTCGCAGCTCCCCGTCGGCGTGATCACCGTCGCCCTCGGCGGCGCGTACCTCATCTGGCTGCTGATCTCGGAGGCGAGAAGACGATGACCGACACCGCTGTGCCCCTGGTGGGCGTGGAGCGCGGGTCCGACCCGCGACTGTCCGCGAAGGACGTCACTCTCGGCTACGACCGACGTGTGATCGCCGACGGACTGACGGTCGACATCCCGACCGGGTCATTCACTGTGGTCATCGGGCCGAATGCGTGCGGCAAGTCGACCCTCCTGCGCGCGCTCGCCCGGGTGATGAAGCCGTCTGCGGGCTCCATCCTGCTCGACGGCCGGGAGATCGCCGAGTTCCCGGCGAAGGAGGTCGCCCGTCGACTGGGGCTGCTGCCCCAGAGCTCGATCGCCCCCGAGGGCATCACGGTCGCCGATCTCGTGGCGCGAGGGCGGCATCCGCATCAGGGAGTGTTCCGGCAGTGGACGACGAGCGACGAGAACGCCGTTGCCCAGGCTCTGGCTGCGACCAACACCGCCGACCTCGCCGCACGGCAGGTCGAGGAGCTCTCCGGGGGACAGCGCCAGAGGGTGTGGGTCGCCATGGTGCTCGCGCAGGAGACGCCGCTGCTGCTGCTCGACGAGCCGACCACGTTCCTCGACATCGCGCATCAGTACGAGCTGCTCGAGCTGCTGCGACGTCTGCACGCCGAGGGCGATCGCACCCTCGTGGCCGTGCTGCACGACCTGAATCAGGCGGCGCGCTACGCCGACCATCTGATCGTGATGCGCGAGGGGCGCGTGATCGCCGCGGGAGCCCCGGATGAGGTGATGACCGAGCAGCTGATCGAGGAGGTTTTCGGGCTGCCGTGCACCATCATCCCCGACCCGCACACGGGCTCTCCGCTGGTGGTGCCGCGGCCCTCGCGGTGAGCTCCGACCGGGCCGGGTGACGGCGAGCCGATTCAGTCCGGGGTGCCGAGCAGACGCCGGAGGACCCAGGTGTTGCCGCCGTCATCGTAGGTGTGCACGAACTCGTCGAGCACGGTCTGCGCGAGCGCGAGCCCGCGCCCGCTCTCGCTCTCCGCGTCGGGCATGGCGACGTCGTGCCAGTCGATCGACACCGGAGGGGCCGTGTCGACCAGGGTCGCGGTGAGATCGTCTGCGGCGATGCGGATGTCGACGCGCAGCTGCACGTCGGTCGGCCCGTCGCTGTGCTGCACCAGGTTCGTGGCCACCTCGCTCACGGCCAGCGTGAACAGGGTGCGGTCCAGGTCCGGGACATGCGATGCCGCCGCCCACGCGGCGTCGAGCGCATCGAGCACGCTGTCGACGAGGGCGAGCCGCGCCGGCCCGTCGAGTCGGATGACGTGGGCGTCAGCGTCCATCGAACGCCGATTCCGGCGTGGGGTAGTCGCGCAGGACACGGTCGAGGTTCGTCAGGCGCAGCACCGTGCGCACGGCATCCGGAACCGCGGCGATCCGCAGATCGCCTCCGGCGACGCGCGCGCTCTTGAGCCCGCCGACGAGGGCTCCGAGACCCGACGAGTCGACGAACTGCAGGTCGACCATGTCGATGACGATCCGCGATTCGCCGGCGGTGATCAGATCGCCGACCGCGTTGCGGAGCAGGGGAGCTCCGGTCGCCGTGAGTCGACCGCCGAGTGCGATGACGGCGTATCCGTCGCGGGCTTCACTGTTGAGATCCATGGGACTCCTTCTCGAGGATCAGAGCGGCGGGGCCGCGGTACCGTGCGGCCTGGATGATGACGCTGAGGACGACGAGGTCGTAGAGGACCCAGGCGGTGTTGACGAGAGTGCCGGTCCCGTCGGCGGTGCCGATGAACACCCGGACGATGCCGATCACGAGTGCGATGCTGAGGACGACGATCGCGGTGAGCTGCGGCCAGATCTCGCCCCAGGGCACGCCGCGAGGATCGCGGCCGTCCTTGCGCGTCACGGCGAACGACAGCGGTCGGCCCAGCACCACGTTGGCGAAGGCGGTCGTGCACGCGCGGATCCACACCGGGAACAGCGCGAGCGAGTACTGCTGCCCGCGCCAGGTCTTGACGCCTCTCGCGACGAACAGGAACAGCAGCTGGTTCACGAGGAAGTAGGGCAGGAAGCGGGCGAAGAAGTCGACCGACCAGGCGGTCACGGGCAGCACGCCGAAGACGAGGTACACGACGGGCGCGGTGAGGTACACGATCGCCGCGAAGCCGGACAGGTAGCTCCACATCGTCGCGAAGTACATGAGACGCTGGCCGACCGACAGTCCGCGCTTGGCGAGCGGGTTGTCCCTCAGCATCACCTGGAGCGTCCCCTGCGCCCAGCGCAGTCGCTGGGTCAGCATGGTGCGCAGGTCTTCCGGGGCGAGACCCTTGGCGAGGATCTCGTGGTGGTAGACGCTGCGCCAGCCGATCGCATGCAGCTGCATGGCCGTCGCCATGTCCTCGGTCACCGAGATCGTGGCGAGCGGGAGGATCGGCTGCGCCTCGTCGCCGCGATCGAGTCGCAGAGCGTCGAGCAGCGCCCGCACGGTGTCGAGCGCCGTGATCGGGGACAGATCGGATGCCGCCAGTGCAGCGAGCCCCGCCTCGTCGACGATCACGGCGTCGAGCTGCGCGTCATGGGCGATCGGCAGCGCGCCGAGTTCCTCGAGGTCGGCGCGGATGCCGGCGAGGTCGTCGGCGATGAGGATCCGCGAGGCGTTGTCGACGGCCTCCCTGACGCCGTCCGCGACCTCGGAGACGGGGGCGCCGTCGGCCAGGTTGCGGCTTCCCCGGCGGATCGCGATCTGCAGGGCGGAGAGCTCCCGACGGAGTCGCGGGTCGGATGCCGACCGCATCTCCTTCTCGATCATCTGCTCCGAGGTGCGGAGCGCTCTCGCCGCGGAGTCGGTCACCTCGCGCACGTAGCCGATGATGCCGAGCTGCATGAGCGCCTCCCGGCGCAGCACGGCATTCGACCCGCAGAAGAAGGCGGCGTTCCAGCCGTCCTTGCCCTGCTGGATCGGCCCGTAGAACAGCGGTGCCTGGCTGCCGAGCGGATCGGCCTCGTCCACGTTCATGAACCACTGCGGCGTCTGCACGAGCGCGACCTCGGGGTCGTCGGCGAAGTAGCCCAGGGTGCGGTGCAGGATCAGCGGGTCGGGGATCTGATCGGCATCCAGGATGAGCAGAAACTCCCCATCGGTCTGGAACAGGGCGCTGTTGAGGTTCCCGGCCTTGGCGTGGCGGGGTTTGCCGGTCCAGTCGTCCGAGCGCGTGAGGTAGCCCAGGCCCGCCTCGCGCGCAGCCGCCTCGAGCTCGGGGCGGGACCCGTCGTCGAGCACCCAGGTGGTGTGCGGGTAGGCGATCCGCTTCGCGGCGCGGGCGGTGGTCATGACGAGCTCGATGGGCTCGTCATACGTCGTGATGAACACGTCGACCGTCCCCTGCGGAGGCGAGACGGGCGCGGGGCGCTCTCGGGCCCTCCACATCGTCAGGCAGAACAGGAACGTGTCGATCAGACTGTAGGTCTCGGCGATCACGAGCGGCACGGCGATCCACCACGCCGACCAGTTCACCGACTCGAGCCAGCGCCAGGCGACATAGTTCACCCCGAGCAGGACCGACAGCAGGGCGAGGATGCGGATCGTCGCGAAGCGCGCGGTCACGGCTCGCGCCTCACGACCACCACGGTGATGTCATCCGTGGCCCGTTCGTCGGAGGACAGCCGGAGCGCCTCCCGGATCGCGCCGTCCGGCCCGAGCGTCGTCAGCACGCGGTACACGTGCGCGTACGGGTCGTCGGGGTCGAGCACGTCGAGCAGGCCGTCGCTGCAGCAGACGAACGAGTCGCCCTTGTCGAGGCGCGTCGTGCGCGGCTCCCTCTCCTCGGGCGGCTGGAGGCCCATGCCCATGCCGAGAGGCAGGCTGGTCGATCGCAGGTGCTCCCACGAGCCGTCGGCGCGCAGGATGAAGGCGAGGCTGTGTCCGGCGTCGATCACCTGCAGCTCTCCCGTCTCCGGCTGCAGCTCGGCGTGCACCGCGGTGACGAACATCGACGTGTCTGCGAGGTCCTCCTCCAGCAGCCGGTCGGCGTCGGCGATCGCCTCGGCGATGCTGCGGTCGGGAGCCGTGCGCAGCGACGCGCGCACGCTGGCCGCCACGAGTGCCGGGCCGGTGCCCTTGCCCATGGCATCCGCCAGCGTGATGCGCAGTGATCCGCGGTGCATGCGGAGGTCGTAGAAGTCGCCCGCGATGCGACCGCGCGAGACCGCACCGCCCGCGATCGTGTAGCCGGGGACATCGGGGTGCTCCTGCGGGCGCAGTGCGCGCTGGATGACCGCCGCATGGTCGAGCTCGGCGTCGTTCGCGAGTTCCGACTGCACCCAGAAGGCGAGGTCGCGGAGCAGGCCCTGTTGCGCCTCGCTCAGGGTGTGCGGAACGGTGTCGAGCACGCACAGGGTGCCGATCGGTTCGCCGCCGGGGGCGTGCAGCGGGTGACCGGCGTAGAAGCGCAGATGCGGGTCGCCGACGACGAACGGGTTGTCGGCGAAGAGGTCGGTGGCGCTGGCATCCTCGACGATGACGGTGCGGTCCTGGCTGACCGTGTAGTCGCAGAACGAGTCCTGGCGTGGGGCCTCGGAACCGCCGAGCCCGATCTCGGACTTCCGCCACTGCCGGTCGCGGTCCAGCAGCGAGACGCTGACCATGGGCACGCCGAACATCTCCTTGGCCAATCGTGCCACTCGATCAACGCGCTCATCGCGCGGTGTGTCGAGGATCCCCAGTTCCTCGAGCGCTTCCTGTCTTCTTCGCTCGTCGAACATCTGCCGCCCTCCACGGTCACCTTCATCCTAGGAGGGAACGGGTCAGATCTCGTCGACCGAGAAGCGGAACGCCGCGCCCTGGCGGAACGGCTCGATGATCTCGAAGTTCTCGTAGGCCGGACCGCCGGGGATCGGCGACGCGCTCGCCCAGTACGACCAGCGGGCGTTCACGACGGCCTCGAGCTCGGGGTGCGGGTCGTCGACCCGCCAGCTCTGCACGGCGCGGCGGCCGAGGAAGCGCCAGTGCTCGGCGGTGTCGGCGGAGTACTCGACCGACCACGGGTCCTCCTCGTCACCGGTCGCGCTCACGACCGCCGCCTCTCCGTCGCGGGCGAGCGCGGACACCGGGAACCGCGCATGCTCGGCGAAGGCCGTGCCGGAGAAGTCCGGCCACAGCTCGGCCGCGGTCACGATGCGATCGGCGAGGTGCAGCCGTCGCAGTCGCGCCCAGTTGCCCATCGTCGCCGTGAGGATCAGGTGGGACAGCGGGACGGATGCCGCGTTCGCGTAGCCTGCGACCTCGACCTCGTGCGGACGGTCGGCGAAGAACCGCACGCGCACGCGGACGTCCGCCCCGTTGTCGAAGCGCTCGACGCCGATCCAGACCGTCAGGGTCTCGATGCCATCGGCGGTCTCGACGACGCCGCGTGCGGGAGGATCCCCGGCGGCCTGCTCGACGGCATCCGCGTCATCGGTCGACCAGAGACGCTTGCCGCGTTCGCCGGGGTCGAGGGTGCTGGGTTCGAGCTCGGAGAACCCGCGGTGGGTGTCGCCTGCGGGGATCGGCTCGACAGCGATGAAGTTGACGAGCCGCTCGGGCGGATGGTCGAGGTGAGGGGCGAAGACACGGAGCAGGCCTCGGGGGCCGGGGATCGGCGGGATGCCGATCTGGATGCCGTCCGGGTGGCCCCAGCGGGGCTCGGCATCGGGTGCGCCGGACGGCCGGAGCCACCCGTGTTCGGGGGAGAGGGGCATGTCGAAGACCCTAGTGATCTGAAATCGATTTCGCTAGATTCGTGGCATGCATCGTCGCAGAAGACCCCTTCGAGTCGCCGCCCGTCGAACCGCCGTCGCGGCGTCCGTCGTTCTCGCCGTCGGGCTGGCCGGCTGCGCCGGCGGACGCGCCCCGAGCGTGGACCCGGACCCGGACAAGCCCTTCGTCCTGGAGGGGATCTCGGGGCTCACCGAGATCGCGCAGCTCACCGGTCCGGGTGCCATGAACGACACGGCATCCGTCTCGGTCGCCGGCACGGATCTCGGCTCCATGGTGAACGTGGGCGACAAGACCTTCTTCCTCTTCGGCGACACGTTCGGCGAGCGTGATCCGGAGTCCATCGGCGGCCAGGGCGGCTTCTGGAGATCGAACGTCGCCGCCTGGACCACCGACGACGATCCCACGGACGGCATCGACTTCGAGGGGTGGGTGGAAGACGACATCGGGCTCGCCGGGCCGCTCATCGAAGGCGATCACGATGCCAACGGGGCCGGCGGCGAGGTGACGAAGATCCCCACCTACGGCTTCGCGATCGGCGACACGATCTACGTCTCGTACATGTCCGTGAAGTTCTGGGGCGAGCCGGGCGCCTGGGATGCGAACCGCTCCGCGCTCATCGTCTCGCGGGATGACGGCAGGACCTGGTCGCCGGTCGACGGCGTCGAGTGGCCTGGCGACTCGAACTTCATCCAGTTCGCGACCGCGCAGGTCACGGAGGGCGGTGAGGACTGGATCTACTTCTGGTCCATCCCCTCCGGCCGGTTCGGCGGGGTTCAGCTGATGCGCGTGCGCGCCACGGAGGCGGCGGTCGAGGACCAGTCGTCGTACTCCTACTTCGCCGGTCTCGACGGCGAAGCGCCGCAGTGGAGCGGCGAGATGACGGATGCCGAGACGGTCGTCGACGGCACGATCGGCGAGCTCTCGGTGATGTGGTCGACCTACCTGGAGCGGTGGATCATGACGTATTCGGATGCCGGCAGCGCCTACATCCGTGAGGGGATCACGCCCTGGGGGCCGTGGGGCGAGGCGATCGAGCTCGTGCCCGGATCGGAGTATCCGGGCCTGTATTCCCCGTACCTGAATCCCCGCTACGTCACGGAGGACGGCCGCCGCATCCACTTCACGCTCTCGCTCTGGGACCCGTACAACGTGTTCTGGTTCTCGGCCGACCTCGACCGCGCCGACTGAGATATCGGTCGCCCCGGATCCCTTGCGCATGAAATCGATTTCGCCTACTCTGGCGCTACCCGGTCACTGAGGATCGATCGGCCTGCACAGCAGCGACTCGATGAGGAGTCCGTTCCCTGAGGAGGAACAAGATGAGAATCACCACCCGCACCCGACGCACAGCGATCGCCGCTCTCGGCGCGCTGACGGTCGGCTCCCTGCTCGCCGCCTGCGGCGCGGGCACCCCCGGTGGAACGGCCGGCGGCGACGGCGGCGAAGACGGCGTCACCACGGTCCAGTTCTGGCACCGGAGCTTCACGCCGGTCGAGAACGAGTGGTACGCCGACATCGTCAAGCAGTTCAACAAGTCGCAGAGCGACATCAAGGTCGTCGACACCGAGGTCCCCGCCGATGCCTGGGATCAGAAGATGAAGGCCGCGCAGGCCGCGGGCAAGGCGCCCGACGTCTACACGAGCTCGGCCAACCTGCTCGACCTCGTCAACGCCGGCTCGGTGCACGAGCTCGACTCGATCGTCTCCGAAGACGCGCTCGGCGAGATCATGGACACCGCCACCTCGATCTCCGAGGTCGAGGGCACCCACTACGCCTACCCGCTGCTGCTCGAACCGCAGACCGTGCTCTTCTGGAACACCGACATGCTCGACGCCGCCGGCGTCGACTCCTCCGCGGCCCCCGAGACCTGGGACGACCTGCTCGCGGCCTGCGCGAAGATCCAGCCGACGCTCACGGACGGCCAGTACTGCATCTCGCCCGCGCAGGACGCGGTGACCATGGCCTGGTCCACCGTCGGACAGCAGTACAACTTCGCCGGGCACCTCGCGCTCACCGACGACTGGGCCGCGCCCGACATCGACAACGACGGCTATCGCGGGCTCATGGCGCAGTACAAGGAGCTGTGGGACAAGGGATACATGCCCAAGCAGCCGCTCGCCGCGTACGTCGGCGGTGAGGACTTCGGTCAGCAGAAGGTGGCCTTCAAGGTCTCCGGTTCGTGGATGATGTCGGAGATCGGCTCGGACTACGCCGACCTGCTCGCCAAGACGGGAGTCGGCGCGTTCCCGAGCGCGCCGGGCGCCGACGGCCGCACCGCCACCACCATGGGCAACTTCACCTGGGTGGTCGATGCCAAGAGCAAGAACGCCGAGGCCGCCGGGAAGTTCCTCGAGTGGGCCATCGCCGGAGACCCGGAGAACCTCGTGCCGTTCTTCGTCGACACCCAGTTCACCAAGGTTCCCGTTCGTCAGTCGGTGCAGGATGCCGTCGCCGCGAGCCAGGAGGCCGCGGACGCCCCGTGGTCGAGCATCATCGTCGACGAGATCGCACCCGATGCGATCGCCGGCGCGACCTACCCGTGGGACGTGAACCTCGCCGTGGGCACCGCCATGGAATCCGTGATGAAGGGCTCCGCCTCGGCGGACGACGCGATCAACACGGCCAACGCCGCGATCCAGACGGTCATCGACCGTGACGGGCTCCCCGACAAGGCGCCCAAGAACTGACATCGCCCGCTGTCCGGGGGCCGGCGGTCCCGGTCCCCGGACAGCGTCGGCCCTGAGATCGCGACGAGGTGGATATGGCCAGTCAGGCTGTGCAGGAACGCCGGGAGATCCGGCAGAGACAGAACCGGTACAAGTACCGCGACAACCGGACCGCCTACTGGTTCCTGGTGCCGCTGGTGGTGCTGCTCGGGATCTTCGTGATCTGGCCCGCCATCTACGCCGGATACCTGTCCTTCCAGGACTGGAGCTTCTACAAGGACCCGGAGTTCGTCGGCATCCGCAACTACGCGAACGTCCTGAAGGACCCGCTGTTCATCGCCACGATCGGGCGCGGCTTCCTCTTCGTGCTGATGACCGTGCCCGCGATGCTGATCCTGGCGTTCCTGTTCGCGAGCCTCGTCGTGGCGGTGTCACGACGGGCGGCGAGCGTCCTCAAGGTCAGCATCTACATCCCGACCATCATCTCCGCCGTGATCACGTCGATCATCTTCGTGCTGATCTACAACTACTCGGGCGGTCTGCTGAACGCGTTCCTGGGGATCTTCGGTGTCGACCCGATCGCGTGGATCGGCGACCCGAAGTGGGCGCTGCTCGCGGTCGCCGTCCCCGCCATCTGGCTCGGCATGGGGCTCACCTCGCTGATCATGGTCGCAGCGATGGTCGACATCCCCACCGAGTACTACGAGGCCGCCGCGATGGAGGGCGCGAACTGGGGGCAGAAGACCGCGTACATCACGATCCCGCAGATGAAGAACGTGGTCCTGTATCTGCTCATCACCGGGTTCGTCGCGGCGATCCAGCAGTTCGAGCTTCCTCTCGTCATGACGCAGGGCGGTCCGCTCGACTCGACGACCCTGCCGAACCTCTTCATCTTCAACCACTTCCGCAACGACGTGAACGTCGGCTATTCGATCGCGGCTGCGCTGCTGCTGTTCGTGGTGCTGGGAACCATCTCGGCTCTCGTGTTCAAGTTCGTCAACTCCGAGAGGCTGGTGGACTGAGATGGCCGTCATGCAGGAGACCACCCGCATCGTCCTCGCAGGCAAGGAGCCGCGCGCACAGCGCAGAGCGCCGCGCACGGCCGGCGGCTGGCTGATCGTCCTCGGCAAGGTGATCCTCGGCGCGCTCTTCGTCGTCGCCTCGCTGTTCCCGCTCGCCTGGATGGTGATCGCGGGATTCAAGTCGAAGACCGAGGTCGTCGAGACCCCGTTCCAGTTCTTCCCCGAGGTGTGGCTGTGGCAGAACTACGCGCAGATCCTCGCTGACCCGACGTTCCTGCGCACCCTGCTGTGGACGTTCTTCGGAGCCGTGCTCTTCACGGTCGGCAGCCTGGCGGTCAACTCCCTCGCCGCCTACGCCTTCGCGCGCCTCGACTTCCGGTTCAAGGGGACGATCTGGGCGATCGTCATCACGACGATGTTCATCCCGGGCATGACCATCCTGCTCACGAGCTTCATCGTCGTGACGCGCCTGTCCATGCTCGACACCCTCGGCGTGCTGGTGATCCCCGGGCTCGCCAGCGCCGGGATGGTGTTCTTCATCCGGCAGTTCTACCTGAACATCCCGAAGAGCCTCGAAGAGGCCGCGATGCTCGACGGCTGCGGCCGGTTCAGCATCTTCGTGCGGATCTTCCTGCCGCTGTCGAAGCCCCCGTTCGTGGTCATGGGCATCACGGCGTTCCTCGCGTACTGGAACTCCTATGTCTGGCCGATCCTGACCATCACCTCGCCGGAGAGGTTCGTCCTGCAGCAGTATCTGGCGACCTTCCGCTCGGAGCGCAGCACCGAGCTGGGGCTGCTCATGGCGGGGTCCGTGCTGGCGGCGGCACCGGTGATCATCCTGTTCCTGATCTTCCAGCGCCAGATCATCGGCAACATCAAGATGGCAGGTCTCAAGTAGAGGAGAGGTCGATGGAGACCCAGAACACGCACGGTGGCGGAATCAGTCGCCGAGGAGTGCTGCAGGGAGCCGCCGTGCTCGGCGCCGCGTTCGTCGCGGCGACGGCACCGGCACCACCGGCATCAGCCGCCGGATTCACGGTGACGAGGATCAAAGTGCTCGCGGGAACCCAGAGCCCGCTGCAGTACGGCGTGGGCGCGACCGATCTCGGCATCCCGGCCCGCACGCCGGACGGGCGGATGCTGTTCCTGTTCGGCGACACATGGGCCGACACCGTGGGAGGGGCGAACTGGCGCTCGCCGGTGGCGCTGTACTCGTCGACGACGAACCTCGACGCGGGCGTGACCTTCGACGGCTGCGGCGGGGCGGGCGCGAACACGCAGGGCGTGGCGCCGCAGCTCTGGTACTACCCGCACGACGCGTACTTCACGACCGTCATCCCGTCCGACGTGATCACGATCGGATCGCGGATGTACCTGCACGCGATCGTGAACGGTCCGCAGTTCGGCGCTGTGCGCTGGACCGAGCTGTGGAAATCGGACGACAACGGCGCGACCTGGCAGCACACCGGTCTGCAGTTCCCTGCCGACATGGCGGGCGGGAAGTTCCAGTGCATCACGTGGGGGCTCGGCAGCGACGGCTACGTGTACATCTACGGCACCGGATTCCAGCGCGACAAGGGCATCGTGCTCTACCGTGTGCCGTCGAACAACATGACCACGCTCTCGGCCTACCAGCCGTGGGGGTTCGCGAACGGATCCTGGGGCTGGGGAAAGCCCGTGACCGAGGTCCTGCCCGGAGGGTTCGGCGAGATGTGCCTGCGGCCCCTCGGCGGCAAGTGGATCCTCACCTGGTTCAACGCTCCCGAGTACCGGATCGACGCGATGGTGCTGAACACCCCGACCGACAACCTGTACACGGCGACCAAGACGACGCTGCTGCACGGCACCGAGTGGGGAACGGAGGATGCCTCGCACGTCGCGCAGTTGTACGGCGGATACATCATCCCCGGGTCGACGCTGTCGGATCTGCACCTCAGCGTGAGCCAGTGGCACACCGGGAACAACAGCGTCTATCACTCGGAGCAGTTCCGGGTGCAGGGACTCGTCTGAGGGCAGCGGTCAGAGCTCGACTGACCCCGAGATGACCACGTCGGCACGGCCGCCCACCCACACCTGATCGGCCTCCTGGCTGATCCGGATCCGTCCCCGGCGTCCGATGGCCGTGCCCTGTGCGGCGAGATACGGGGCGTGGGCGCGACCGCTCGCGAGCAGCCACTCCGCCGCCGCGGCGTTCAGGCTGCCGGTCACCGGGTCCTCCCGCAGCGGGCCCTCGCCGTCGGTGAAGAACGCGCGCAGCTCGAACGCGGTCTCGGATCCTTCCGGGTGAGGGCCGATCAAGCCGATGTCCCAGACGCCGGGGTGACCTGCGACATCGGGGCGGAGGCCGAGAACCGTCTCGGCGCTGTCGAGCAGCAGGCCGACCCAGCCGGGGCCGTTGTCGAGCCACTCGGCGTCGACGAGCTGCTCGCGGCTGATGCCCAGGATCTCGACCAGCTCGGTGACGAGCTCGGGCGCGACGGGGCCGGAGCGCGTCCGAGGCGGCGAGGCGAAGGCCAGTCTGTCGCCGTCCACCCGCACCGGGATCAGGCCGGCAGGGCACTGCTGGATCACCGTGCCGGGGGTCGACGGCGCGCCGCCGGCATCCAGCCACGCCCTCGCCGTTCCGAGCGTCGGATGCCCCGCGAAGGGGAGTTCGGTGCTCAGGCTGAAGATGCGCACGCGGTAGTCCGCGCCTGCATCGGTCGGCGGCAGCACGAAGGTGCACTCGGAGAGGTTCGTCCAGACCGAGAACCGTCGCAGGTCATCGTCGTCGAGGCCGTCCGCATCGAGCACGACGGCGACGGGGTTCCCCGTGCCGGGGGTGTCGCCGAACACGTCGACCTGTCGGAATCCACGCTGCATGTCTGGAGGATAGCGGGCTGACGGGCGCGCCCGCACTCGCACTCAGCAGACGGAAAGCTCGTCTTCATACCGTCGAGGGAGGGAATGCCCCTGCTCCGCGCCTGGCGCGCGCGTGTCCTGCCACGAAGGAAGAACTCCTCATGACGAACACCACCCGCCCCTCTGCCTCCGCCTCGCTGGGACTCCTCGTCCTCCGCGTCGTCGTCGGAGCCGTCTTCGCCGCCCACGGTGCGCAGAAGATCTTCGAGTACACCCTGCCCGGCACCATCGGCAGCTTCGCGGGCATGGGGATCCCCCTGCCCGAGATCGCGGCACCGGTCGTCGCCTTCATCGAGCTCGTCGGCGGCATCCTGTTGATCGCCGGGTTCTTCACCCGCCCGGTCGGCATCCTCCTCGCGATCGACATGGCCGTCGCCCTCGTCGCGGTGCACCTTCCGGCCGGACTCTGGGTCGGCGAGGGCGGCTACGAGTTCGTGGCCGTGCTCGGCGTCGCCGCGCTCGCTCTCGCCTTCACGGGCGCCGGGCGGTTCTCGCTCGACGCAGCTCTCCTGCGCGGACGCGTCCCGGCCTGGATCGCCTGAGGATCGATCGCGAGCATCCCGGACGCCGTCAGTCCTGAGGCGCCCGCGGCGGGGTCGCGCCGATGTCGGGAACCGGAGCGCTCCCTAGGTGGACCTCCAGGTCGTCGGCCGTCGGCGTCTTCGGACGCCGCGCGGTCGGTCGGTCGAGGTAGAACACGGCGGTCGAGGCGATGTCGTCGCGCAGGGGGAGGTAGCGCCAGCCGCTCCGCCAGCCGAGGGCCTGGATGTCGACCTTCGGGATGCCGGTCGCGAAGTGGATCGGATCGAGCAGGTGCCAGCGGTACATGCCGAAGCGCTGCTGGCTCACATAGAGGCCGTCCGGTCTGATCACCTGCGGCATCCCGAGATACGGGGTGGAGAACTCGGTGTAGCCCCTGCCGGGGATGTCGAAGTTCCAGGCGCCGCCGAAGTAGTCCTCGGTGCCGGTGCCGCAGATCGTCGGATACTCGGTGTCGTCGTCGAGGTAGAACTTGATCTCGCCCTCGCCCCACCAGCCGTTGGAGTTCACTCCCCAGGCGATGTACGTGCCGACGTACTGGCCCTGGCCCTCGATCCCCTCGAGGATGACGTGCGGCGTGAGGTCCTCCAGGGGGTTCGACCGACGCCACTGGGCATGGAAGTACGCGTCGTTCGAGTGGTCGCCGCCGATCTCGTACGTCACCTGGTAGTAGACGCGCACGTCGACGACCGAGGTGTTCTCGACCGTCAGGCGCGCGCCGTCCTTGAACGGCATCGGCCAGTACGAGTTGAAGCCGCCGTGCGGGTTCGCGGCGATCGTCTGCGAGTTCACCTGGGCGAACACGCCCCAGCCGTTGCAGAAGAAGTCGCCGTACGGCACCTCGACCGCCGGCTCCTCGGATCCGTCCCAGTAGGCGCGCAGCAGCAGTGTGCGCCAGTTGTCGGTGTGCGTCGTGATCCAGATATGCGTGATCTTCCCGGCACCCTCGATGTTCGCGAGCTCGAATGTCTCGCCGGCCTTGATGTCGATGCTCGGGGAGATCTTCCAGCCGGGGCCGAGGTCACGCGCGTTCCCCGCGCCCGTGCCCTCGGTCGCCCGGCCTCCGCCCCCAGCGGAACCGTCGAAGTTCTCCGGCGAGATCGAACGCGTCTGCACGGATCGCAGCGCTGCGAGGGATGCCAGGTCAGAGGAAGCAGAAGTCATGGGCGCCAATGTAATCGATTTCAGTGCAGAACTCCAGAGATCGCCTGCGCGCGCGATACTGTTGCTTCACGTCCGGCTCGACCGGGCAGGCAGTGAGGGTGCATGGCCACGATCTACGACGTCGCAGAACTCGCGGGAGTCTCTCCCGCGACGGTCTCGCGCGTCTTCAACGGCACGAGCGTGTCGGAGGAGAAGGTCGCCGCGGTCCGGGATGCCGCCGAGAAGCTGAGCTTCACACCGAATCGCACAGCACGCACCCTGCGCCGCCAGAGCTCCGAGGTGATCGCTCTGGTGATCCCCGACATCGAGAACCCCTACTTCACCGAGATGGCCCGCGGCGTCGAGGACGTGGCATCCGAAGCCGGCTACTCGGTCGTGCTCTGCAACTCCGATGCCCAGATGGAGAAGGAGGCCACGTACCTCCGGATCGCGATCGCCGAGCACATGTCCGGCGTGATCATCGCGACGGCGGACGAGGGCACCAAGCTCGACACGATCCTGGCGACCGGGCGACCCGTCGTCGCCGTCGACCGCAGCACGACCTACGACATCGACGGGGTCGTCATGGCGAACCGCGCCGCCGGGACGTCGGCGACCAAGGATCTGATCGACGCGGGGTATCGGCGCATCGCCTACATCGGCGGCCCCGAGCACATCGACACGGCGGCCGAGCGCGCCGCGGGATGGCGTACGGCGCTCGGTGCCGCGTATCCGGACCTCGACCTCGACGCGCTACAGCGGTTCGAGACGTTCCGCGTCGACGGCGGCCGTGCCGCCATGGAGGATCTCCTCTCGCTGCCGGAACCGCCGGATGCCGTCGTCGCCGGGAACAACCTCATCGGCGTCGGCGCGATCCAGGTGCTCACCGAGCACGGGCTCACGCCGCCCCACGTGGGGGTCGCCGTCATCGGCTCGCTGCCGTTCACGACGCTGTCGCCCAGTGCCGTGACCGTCGTGCGACTGCCCGCCCGCCACATGGGCGTGACCGCGGCGCGGATGCTGCTCGAGCGCATCAAGGGCGACAAGCAGCCGGCGCGCACGGTCGTGCTGCGCAACGAGGTGCAGCCCGCGAACCCTCGGTCCTGAGCGGCCTTCGCTCAGGAGGAGCCCCAGAAGCGGGTCGCCAGATTCGCGACCTCCTTGTCGAGCTCTTCGAGTCGCCGGTCGATCGACCCGAGGCGGGTGTCGACCTTGTCCTCGAGGGTGTCGAACTTGTTCTCGAGCAGATCGAACCTGGCATCGAACTGCATCTGGAAGCCGTCGAAGCGGGCGATCATCTCGTTGCGGAGCCCGGCTATCGCGTTCTCGTTCTGTCGGGAGAGCGAGGTCAGCGTGCTCTCGTTCTGTCGTGAGAGCGAGGCGAGCGTGTTCTCGCTCTGGCGGGAGAGCGAGGCGAGCGTGTTCTCGTTCTGCCCGGTCAGGACCGCGAGCGTGTTCTGGCTCTGGCCGGAGAGCGCCGTCAGCGTCCGGTCGTTCTGCCGCAGCAGCAGGGAGACCGCGCCGATCATCACGGCGGCGAACACGCCGATCAGTGTCCACACCTGCGGCTCGGTCATCTCCATGGCTCCATTCTGCGAACGAAACACCAGATTGTCACGGTATTCCGGATGCCGACCGCCCATATCCCACGCGCTGTGGACAAGCCGACTCGTGCAGGTCCGGTGCAGCAAGAGTCACTGCCGCCTTGCGACTTGAAATCGATTTCGCGTACAGTGACGAACAGGTTTCAGATTCTGCCGCTCAGGTTTCAAGGAGGACGCCATGCGCTGCACCCTCGGGGTGGACATCGGCACATCCAGCAGCAAAGGCGTGCTGGTCGATGGCGACGGCAGGATCCTCGCGACCGCGACGCGGTCTCACGACGTCAGCCGTCCGCGCACCGGCTGGGTGGAGATGGACGGGCGCGTGTGGTGGGACGAGTTCGTCGCGATCGCGCGCGAGTTGCTCGCCGCCGCGCCGGATGCCGAGATCGCGGGTGTCGGCGTGAGCGGCATGGGGCCCTGCATCCTGCTCACGGACGACGGGGATGAGCCCGTGCGCCCCGCGATCCTGTACGGCGTCGACACCCGCTCCGGCGCACAGATCGAGCGGATGACGGCGGAGCTGGGCGTCGACGAGATCACCCGGATCGGGGGCTCGACGCTCACCTCGCAGGCCGGCGGCCCGAAGCTGGTCTGGGTCGCGGATGAGGAGCCCGGCGCGTGGGCGCGTGCCCGCCGACTCTTCATGCCGGCATCCTGGCTCGTGCGCAAGCTCACCGGTGCCTACGTGCTCGACCACCAGTCGGCGAGTCAGGTCTCGCCGCTCTACGACATCGAGAACGAGCGCTGGCATGACCCGTCGTGGGAGCGGTACGCCGACGGCATCGCGCAGCCCGCGCTCGCCTGGGCGGCCGACATCGCCGGCGAGGTGACCGCGGAAGCGGCATCCGCCACCGGCATCCCCGCGGGGACCCCCGTCATCACCGGCACGATCGACGCCTGGACCGAGGCGGTGAGCGTCGGCGCGCACGAGGTCGGCGACCTGATGCTCATGTACGGCACGACGATGTTCCTCGTGGCGACCGGCGAGGAGACGCTGCGCACGCCCTCGATGTGGACGACGGCCGGCGCGTTCGCGGGCACCCGCAATCTCGCCGGAGGACTCTCCACGTCGGGCGCGCTCACCGCGTGGCTGAAGGACCTCACCGGCGCCGACTATCCGGAACTGCTGGCGGATGCCGAGAGGTCGGGGCCCGGCGCCCGCGGCCTGCTCGTGCTGCCCTACTTCGCAGGCGAGCGCACGCCGATCCAGGATCCGGATGCCCGCGGCGTGATCGCCGGTCTCACCCTCGAGCACGAACGCGGCGACCTCTATCGCGCGGCGCTCGAGGCGACGGCGCTCGGCGTGCGGCACAACGTCGAGACCATGCGCGCGGCGGGAGCCGACATCCGCCGGATCGTCGCGGTCGGCGGCGGCACGCAGGGGCGCCTCTGGCTGCAAGTGGTCTCCGACATTACGGGACTCGTCCAGGAGGTGCCGGAGACGACCATCGGCGCGAGCTACGGCGCGGCCTTCCTGGCCGCGACGGCGACCGCCGGCACCGGCGCAGCCCCGCTCATCGCCGACTGGAATCCGGTCGCCGAGACCGTCCACCCGGATGCGGCGCTCCGCGCCTTCTACGACTCGCTGTTCGACCGCTACACACGGCTGTACGAGGGCTCGAAGGACGTCGTGCACGAGCTCGCCGCCGCGCAGCGCGGAGCATCCGCATGACCCGGCGTGCCCGGGGCATCCCGCACACCTCCGAGGCGACGGCGTTCCCCCTCGGCGGCATCGGCACCGGCAACGTCTCGATCGGCGCCCGCGGCGAGCTGCGCGACTGGGAGTTCGAGAACCTGCCGGACAAGGGGCGGCGCAACCCGCACTCGTTCTTCGCGATCCACGCGCGGCCCGAGGGCGGCGTTCCCGTGACCCGGGTGCTCGAGGCGAAGATCACCGGGCGGCACGACGCCGACGCCGGGTACGCCTTCGACCAGCTCGCCGGTCTCCCGCGCCTCGACGGCGCGACCCTGCACGGCGAATACCCCGTGGTCGATGTCGACTTCACCGACGCGGTCGTTCCGGTCGAAGTCTCCCTCCACGCGTTCACCCCACTGATCCCGCTCGATGCCGATGCCTCGGGGATCCCGGCCGCGGTGCTGCGCTACCGCGTGAGCAACCCCGGCCAGGTGCCCGTCGACGTCACGGTCGTCGGCAGCGTCTCGCACACGGCCGGCCGCGGTACGCCGGGACCCGACGCCCCGTGGGGAATGCGCGCGATGCAGAGCGTGCGGTGGCGCGAGGAGGGCGACGTCCGCGGGATCGACTTCGGCATCGATCTCCCCGAGGACGACCCGGGCTACGGCACGCTGAGCCTGACGACGACGGATGCCGCCACCACCGTGAAGCCGCAGTGGGTCACGAGCTACTGGCCGGACGGGGCGCGCCTGTTCTGGAACGACCTGACGGACGACGGGCTCCTCGCGCCCGAGCCGCGGCTCACGCTCGAGGACCGCCCGCGTGGGCTGTTCGCCGAGCTCGACGTCCACCCGGATGCTGCTCCGCTCACCGAGGAGCAGATGCTCGCGAAGCTCCCTCGGCTGCGCACCGGATCGCTCGGCATCGTGCACGCGCTCGCCCCGGGAGAGAGCCGCGACTTCGAGTTCGTGCTCTCCTGGAGCTTCCCGAACCGGCGTCGCGGCTGGCACGGGCACATCGTCTTGGACGACCCACCGGGAGACGGCCCGCTGTCGCCCACGGTCCGCAACCACTACGCGACCCTCTGGCCCGACGCCTGGGCCGCTGCAGAGCATCTGCACCGCGAGCTGCCGGCTCTGGAAGGGGCGACGGATGCCTTCGTCGAGGCCCTGTACGGCAGCACCCTCGACCCCGTGCTCGTCGACGCGATCGGCGCGAACATCGCCGCCGCGCGGTCGACGACCGGTTTCGTGCTCGAGTCCCCGAACCTCGAGCTGGGGGAGGGGCCGGTGTTCGCGGCCTGGGAGGGATCCTTCGATCACGGCGGGTCGTGCGAGGGCACGTGCACGCACGTCTGGTCCTACGCGCAGACCCTCGCCTGGTTGTTCCCCTCGCTCGAGCGCAGCGCCCGGCGCGTCGAGTACCTGCTGGAGACCGACGACGAGGGCGCGCAGAAGTTCCGCGGCAACCGCATCTTCGGCGGGCCGTCGTGGTTCATGGCCCCCGCCGTCGACGGGCAGCTCGGCACGCTGCTGCGTCTGCACCGCGAGTGGCGCTTCAGCGGCGACGACGCGTTCCTGCGGGAACTGTGGCCTGCGGCATCCCGCACTCTCGACTACGCGATCCGCGAGTGGGATCGCGACGGCGACGGCCTGCTCGACGGCGAGATGCACAACACCTACGACATCGAGTTCCATGGCGCCGAGCCGCTCGCGAACGGCGTGTACCTGGCGGCGCTCCGTGCGGGAGCCCGTATGGCCGAACACCTCGGCGAAGCCGAGCGGGCGCGTGCGTGGACGACCCGCGCCGACCACGTCGCCGCGGCGATGGACGAGACGCTCTGGAACGGCGAGTACTACCGGCAGGTGATCGACGATGCCGACGCGCACCGCTACCAGTACGGCGAGGGCGTGCTCTCGGATCAGCTGCTCGGCCAGTTCCACGCCTCCGTGAACGGGCTCGGGCACATCCTGCCGCCTGAGCGCGTGGAGTCCGCGCTCGCCGCGATCGTCGCCCACAACCACCGCACCGACCTGTCCGCGCACGAGAGCACGCAACGCGTCTATGCCCTGAACGACGAGGGCGGACTGCTGCTCGCCTCGTGGCCGCGCGGCGGACGACCCGCGATCCCGTTCGTGTACTCGGACGAGGTGTGGACGGGGATCGAGCACCAGGTCGCGGCCTCCCTGCTGTTCGCCGGTCGCTACGACGACGCGCTGCTGATCGAGCGGACGCTGCGCGCGCGCTACGACGGCGGCCACCGCAGTCCGTGGAACGAGATCGAGTGCGGCAACCACTACGCCCGCTCGCTGGCGTCCTGGGCTCTGCTGCTCGGTGCCACGGGTGCGCAGTGGGATGCGCCGAACGCGACGCTGTCGTTCGCGCCCGTCGGAGCGGGCGGCTCGTTCCTCTTCACCACGGGCACGGGGTGGGGGCGCGTCGAGATCGACGATGACGCCCTGACCCTCCACCTCGACGGCGGCGCGCTCGACGTCGCCGATCTGCAGCTGCACGGCCGGAGCGTCGGCCGCGGCATCCGACTCCGAGCGGGCACTTCGCCGGCCTCAGCCACCCAGAGGTTCCCGCTCACCACGACCCCAACACCGGAGGCATCATGACCACCTACACCCTGCCGACGCCGGCCGCCCGCCCGGCATCCGCTCCCCAGACCGCATACCTGATCGCCTCCGGCGACCTGCGCGAATCCGCCAATACGGGCGGCTGGCCCGTGCAGGTCGAGCTGGAGGCCGGCGTCACCGGGGTCTTCGAGGATCTCGGCTGGACGGTCATCCGCGCGAACGAGGTCGATCCCGCGACCGGGCACGGCTTCATCTCCAGCCAGCGCATGGGCCTCGAGGTCTTCAAGAACATCCCGACGGATGCTCCGCTCATCGTCGCCGAGGCCGTGTGGCAGTACTCGCACCACGTGCTCGCCGGTCTGCGGTCGCACGAGGGGCCGATCCTCACGGTCGCGAACTTCGCCGGCGACTGGCCGGGACTCGTCGGCCTGCTCGGCCTGAACGCCGGCCTCACCAAGATGGACAAGCCCTACGCCTCGATCTGGTCGGTCGACTTCAGCGACGACTGGTTCAAGGCCGGCATCAAGGAGTGGACCGAGACGGGCTCCATCACTCACGACGCCTCGCACGTGCGCGCCCTGCCCGAGCTGCCGGACAGCCCGGAGAAGCAGCTGGGCGAGGCGCTCGCCGCCGAGCTGCTCGCCGAGAAGGCCATCATCGGCGTCTTCGACGAGGGCTGCATGGGCATGTACAACGCGATCTTCGACGACGAGCTGCTCAACAGGACGGGCATCTACAAGGAGCGCCTGTCGCAGTCGGCCCTGTACGCCGAGATGCTCAAGGTCTCGGAGGACGAGGCGAACGCCGCCTACGACTGGCTGATCGATGCCGGCATGACCTTCCAGTACGGCGAGGATGCCGCCACCGAGCTCACCCGTGAGCAGGTGCAGTGGCAGCTGAAGATGTACATCGCCGCCCTGCGCATCGCCGATGACTTCGGCCTCGATGCGGTCGGCATCCAGTACCAGCAGGGACTCAAGGACCTGGTGCCGGCATCCGACCTGGCCGAGGGCATCCTGAACTCCACCGAGCGTCCGCCCGTGACCTCTCGCGACGGCTCGCGCGTGCTGCACGAGGGTCGCGCGTTCCCGCACTTCAACGAGGCCGACGAAGGCGTCGCGGTCGACGCGCTCGTGACCGACCGGGTCTGGCGCGCGATGGGGCTGGTGCCCGACAACACCCTCCACGACGTGCGCTGGGGCGAGGACTTCGACGACCAGTTCGTCTGGGTCTACGAGATCTCGGGCTCGGTGCCGGCCTCGCACCTCGGTGGATGGCAGAACGCGGAGGGCTGGCGTCAGGGGCATGTGTTCTTCCCGGCGGGAGGCGCCACGATCAACGGCGTCTCGAAGCCGGGGGAGATCGTGCTCTCGCGCGTCTTCATCGCGGACGGCATCCTGCAGGCCGACATCTTCCGGGCCTCCGTCGTCGAACTGCCCGCCGAGGAGACGCAGCGCCGCAAGGACGCCACGAACCCGGAGTGGCCCATCGCGCACGTCGTGCTGCACGGCATCTCGCGCGACCAGTTCATGGCCCGCCACAAGGCCAACCACGCACAGCTCGTCTACGCGCCCGACGCCGAGACCGCCGACAAGGCGCTGATCGCGAAGGCCGCGATGTTCGCGGGCATGGGCATCAAGGTCAACCTGGTGGGAGACGTGAACGTCTGAGATCCTGACGGCATGGCCACCGTCGACGACGTCCGTGAGATCGCGCTCGCTCTTCCGGGTGTGGAGGAGACGACGGGCGGACACACCGGAGAGGCGGCCTGGCGGCTGAAGAGCGGCCAGGTCGCCTGGCTCCGCGGCCCGAGCGGCACGGACCTGCGGCAGCTCGCCGATCTCGGGCGCGAGTGGCCCGACGGGCCGGTGCTCGGCGTGCGGGTCGGCAGCCTCGAGGAGAAGGACGCCCTGCTCGCGGCCGAGCCCGAGGCGCTCTTCACGATCCCGCATTTCGACGGGTACCCCGGGCTGCTCGTGCGCCTCGACGTGATCGACCGTGATCGGCTGGCGGAGATCATCGACGATGCCTGGCTCGTGCGCGCGCCGGCTCGCGTCGCGAAGCAGTGGCTGGCGGATCGCGGACTGGAGTGACCTCGCCCTAGGCGCTCGTCCTCAGCGCCTTCGTGATTCCGTCGACCATCTGCAGCTGCTCGTCGTCGAGGCGATCGATGAAGAGCTCGCGGATCGCGCGCAGATGCGGGACGTTGGCTCGGCGGAAGGCGCCGGAACCCTCTTCGGTGAGCACCACCACCGCGCCGCGGTTGTCGGTCGCGCAGTCGTCGCGCCGGATCAGCCCGCGACGCTCCATGCGCCCGAGGTGGTGGGAGAGACGGCTGCGCTCCCAGCCGATCGTGCGGGCGAGTTCGCTCGATCGCAGCTCGTGGTCGCCCTGGTCGCTGAGTGCGAGGAGGACGGAGTAGTCCGCTGCGGAGAGGTCGGAATCGTCCTGAAGTCGTCGACCCAGCTCGCCCTGCAGCGTGGCGACGGTCTCGATGAAGTCCCGCCAGACGCGCAGCTGCGGCGCGGTGGGCGTGCTCCGTGCAGCCATGATCGCCTCCTTTTAGTTGACATGTCCATCATATCGGAGTACAACGGAATCACAAGTGGTTGACGTGTCAACAAAAGAGAGAGCAGGACAGAGTCGTGAACCCGCAGGGATTCGAGATCGGCCTCAACTCGTTCGGCGACACCGCGTCGTCGGGCGGGCGAGACCTGAGCGGCGCAGAGACTCTGCGCCTGCTGGTGGACGAGGCGCGTCGCGCCGAGGATGCCGGGATCGACGTGTTCAGCGTCGGCGAGCACTATCGACCGGGGCACAACGACTCGGCGACCCCCGTGCTGCTCGCCGCCATGGCCACGGCCACGGAGCGGATCGCGCTCGGAACCAGCGTCACCGTGCTCAGTACCAACGATCCGGTGCGGCTGTATCACGAGTTCTCGACGCTCGACGCGGTCTCGAACGGTCGCGCGCAGCTCGTCCTCGGGCGTGCGTCGGCCACGGAGTCGTTCCCGCTGTTCGGCTACGACCTCGCCGACTACGAGGACCTGTTCGAGGAGAAGCTCGACCTCTTCCTGCGCCTGCAGCGGGAGGAGGCGGTCACCTGGTCGGGCACCACTCGGGCCCCGCTGCGCGAGCACGTCGCGCAGCCGCGGATGCGGCCGGGCGGCATCCCGACCTGGATCGGCGTCGGCGGCAGCCCGAACTCGGTGATCCGGGCCGCGCACTACGGTCTGCCGCTCATGCTCGCCATCATCGGCGGCAACCCGCAGCGCTTCGCCGGTCACGTCGATCTCTACCATCGAGCGCTCGCCCAGGCGGGGAATCCGCCCCAGCCGGTCGGGATGCACTCGCTCGGACTCGTGGCCGACACCGACGAAGAGGCGAGGGAGACCTGGTGGCGCTACTGGGAGCCGGTCGTCACCGACCTCGCGAAAGAGCGCGGCTTCTACGCGCCGACCCGCGCGCGCTACGAGCACGAGATCTCCGAGGGTGCCCTGTTCGTCGGCTCGCCCGAGACGGTCGCGCAGAAGATCGTCCGCTCGGCCCGTGACCTGCAGCTCGACCGTTTCGACCTCAAGTACGACATCATGCATCTCCCGGCTGAGGCGCGGGCCCGCACCATCGAGCTGCTGGGCCGCGAGGTCGCCCCGCGCGTGCGCGATCTCCTCTCCCTCGAACGCGCCGCGTGAACACCTCCACCCCAGGAAAGAAAGCAGTCATGAACGACATCGAATTCGGCCTCGACACCTTCGGCGACCTCACCGAAGACGAGAACGGCGAGCTCTCCAGCCATGCGGCGGCCATCCGTCAGACCGTCGACGAGGCGGTGCTCGCCGATCAGCTCGGCGTCAACGTGTTCCTCGTGGGCGAGCACCACCGGCCGGAGTACGCGATCTCGAGTCCCGAGACCGTGCTGGCGGGCATTGCGACCCGCACCTCCCGCATCCGCCTCGGATCCGGGGTCACCGTGCTCAGCTCGGACGATCCCGTGCGCGTGTTCCAGCGCTTCGCCACCGTCGACGCCCTGTCGAACGGCCGTGCCGAGGTCATCCTCGGACGCGGATCGTTCACGGAGTCCTTTCCCCTGTTCGGGCACGACCTCGCCGACTACGAGGTGCTCTTCGACGAGAAGATCGACCTGTTCGCCGAGCTCCTGAAGGAGGAGCCGGTGACGTGGTCGGGCACCCAGCGCCCCGCGCTCATCGACGCGGACGTCTTCCCCAAGACCGAGAGCGGGCTCAGCACCTGGGTCGGGGTCGGCGGTTCGCCGCAGTCGGTGATCCGCACCGCCCACTACGGCTTCCCGCTCATGCTCGCCATCATCGGCGGGGCGCCGGAACGGTTCGCGGGTTACATCGATCTCTACCGACGCGCGGCCGCGCAGTTCGGCACCACCGCGTATCCGGTCGGCATGCACTCGCCCGGCTTCATCGCCGACACCGACGAAGAGGCCCGCGAGCTGCTCTGGCCGCGGTACAAGGTGATCCGCGACCGGATCGGCGCGCTCCGCGGCTGGCCGCCGATCCGCCGGGAGGAGTTCGACCAGGAGATCGAGCACGGCTCCATGTACGTCGGCTCGCCCGAGACCGTGGCGCAGAAGATCGCCCGCACTCTCGGCGCACTCGACGTCGGCCGCTTCGACCTCATCTACACGATGGGGTTCCTGCCGGCCGCGGCGCGGATGCGCGCGGTCGAGCTGTACGGGTCGGTCGTCATCCCGCGCGTGCGCGAGCTGCTCGCCGCGCAGCGCGCCGAGAACGAGGTCGCGGCGTGAGCGGGGCGACGGATGGGGCCACGCTCGGCATCCTCGGTGCCGGCAAGGTCGGCACCGAGCTCGCCCGACTGGCTGTGGCAGCGGGGTATCGGGTGCTCATCGCCGGCTCCGGCGATCCGGGGAGGATCGCCCTGACCGTCGAGGTGCTGGCTCCCGGCGCCGAGGTGGCGACGGCGGCAGTCGCGGCCGAGCAGGCAGACATCGTGATCCTCGCGCTGCCGCTCGGCAAGCACCGGTCGCTCCCGGTGGCGGCGCTGCGTGGAAAAGTGGTGGTCGACGCCATGAACTACTGGTGGGAGACCGACGGCATCCGCGAGGAGTTCACGGGGTCGACGAGCGAGATCGTGCAGGATTTCCTGCCCGACTCCCTCGTGGTGAAGGCCTTCAATCACATGGGGTATCACGACATGGAGGCGGACTCCCGGCCCTTCGGTGCTGCCGATCGCAAGGCGATCGCGCTCGCTGGGGATCATGAGGATGCTCTCGCCCGGGTCGCGCGGCTGATCGACGATCTGGGGTTCGACCCGCTTCCTGCCGGAGCGCTGGCCGACGGCATCCGCCTGCAGCCGGGCGCGGGGGCCTTCGGGGCGAACGTCTCGCGCGGTGAGCTCCTCGAGCTCGTCGAGGCGTTCGATCCGGAGCGGGACCGGTTGACGCTCCCTGCGTTCGGGTGACGCCGCGGCGATCAGTCCGTCGCGGTCAGGAACGGGCGGGCGGCGGCGAGGAACGCGCGCGGGTCGTCGGCCCAGAGGCGGATGCGGGTGACCTCATGCCTTCCGCCCTTGGGCAGGAGGCCGGGGAGGCGGATGCCGACGGGCCGCTCCAGCTCGATCTCGATGTTGGTCTCGTCCTGCATCCGCTCGGCGTACTCGGCACCCTGTTCGGTCGGGGTGATCCGTGGCAGCTTCGGCTCATCGACGCGCTTCGAGATGGCGATGGAGGCGATGTCGTCCCAGGCGATCGGGACGTCGATCTCGAGTCCGCTGCGGACGCGGATGCCGTCGGGCGCGACCGCGTGCGGCCGCATGAGCATCGCGCAGAGGAGCCCGATCATCCACGTCAGACCCCAGATGCCGAGGATGAGGATGGGGATCCGCACGGCGGGCCAGGGGTGCACGATCAGGTCGAGGATCGGGATCTCGACCGCCGAGAGCACGATGAAGATGATGAGGATCGTCAGCACCGGCTGGTGATACGCGACGCCGGTGCCACCCGGCGGGACGGCGGGACGGCGGGCGATGGCTCGGCCGATGCTCGCGTAGACGCGCAGCTCGGCGGTCCACGCGCGGTGGAGGAAGTTCAGCGCGCGGGCGACTCGCGATGGTGCGTCTGACGGGGACGTCCTCGTGCCCGTGGTCATGATGCAGCCCGTCCGGCGTCGGCACTCGCCGCCTCTGTCACGAGGGTCTCGATGTGGGATGCGATCGCGGCGATGCCGCGTTCGAGTGCCGCACGGTCCGACGGAGCGACCGCGGCGAGGAGCATGTCGTTGAGCTCGGTGTGCTCCTGCTGCATCCGCGTCATGGTCTCGGTCGCCGAGGCGGTCAGTTCGACGAGGACGGCGCGCCGGTCGGTCGGATGCGGCGTCCGGCAAACGTGGCCCGACTCCTCGAGGCCGTCGACAAGGCCGGTGATGTTGCGCGGCGTGACGTCGCAGATTCGGGCGAGGTCGCGCTGGGTCGACGGGCCGGCATGCTGCAGCACCCAGAGCAGGTGCACGCGGGCGGTCGTGAGTCCCGTGCCGTCGAAGGCGCGTGCCATGTCTCTCTGGAAGAGCTCGCCGATCAGCAGCAACCGGTCGAGCAGCAGGATGTCCATATCCGTGAGCCTACTACATAGTTACCTCACTTCACGAGTTGGATGTCGCTCCCGTGTCAGTTGTGGCGAGTGGAACGGCAGAACACCCGCCACAACTGCCACGGGAGTGGCTCGATCAGGCGACGGCCGTGGCTTCGAGCTCGACAAGCAGGCCGGGTATGGCCAGTCGCGTGACCTGGAGCATCGTCGTCGTGGGGGCGACGCCGGCGGCACCCAGGCGCCCGGCGAGCACGCCGTAGTGCGGGAAGAGCGCGTCGACATCGGTCGTGTAGACGTTCAGGCGCACGAGATCGGCCAGCGACATGCCGGCCGCAGCGAGCACGGCCTCGAGGTTGTCCGCACTCAGCGCGAGCTGTGCCGCGATATCCCCGTCATGCTCGGGCCGGCCCTCCGCGCTCATCGCGGTCTGGCCCGAGATGTACAACGTGCGGGTCTCGCCGGAGACGACCTCGCCCTGGTGGAAACCCAGCTCCTGCGACCACGTCACCGGGTTCACCGCTGTGCGTTCGATTGTCATTTCCTGGTCCTTTCGTCGTGCGATTCCGCCTCGGGACGAAGCGATGGATCCAGCCTTCCAACGAATCACGACACCTTCTGTCATGTATTCCTGAGATAATCTCCCATGCGCGCAGATCGGCTGGTCTCCCTCGTGCTGCTGCTCCGGCAACGCGGCCGCCTGTCCGCGACGGCGCTCGCCGAGGAGCTCGAGGTCTCGACGCGCACGGTGCTGCGCGACATCGAGGCGCTCTCGACGGCGGGCGTCCCCGTCTACGCCGATCGCGGCCGTCACGGCGGCTTCACGCTCCTGCCCGGGTTCCGCACCGAGCTCACCGGTCTCAATCACGACGAGGCGCTCGCGCTGCTCACCGCCGGCGGCGCCGGGGCGAAAGAGGTGTTCGGGCTCAGCGCCGCGCTGTCATCCGCGATGCGGAAGATCGTCGATGCGCTGCCCGAGGGTCACCAGATCACGGCGGCGGATGCTGCCCGTCGCATCCTCGTCGACCCCGAAGCCGACCTCCTCTCGCGGCGTCGGATCGCCGAGATCATCCCGGAGCCGATCATGAGCGAGGTGCGCCGCGCCGTGCTCGTCGGCCATCGGCTGCGCATCCGCTACGCGGCCGAGGCCCGTGAGCCGGTCTGGCGCACGCTCGATCCGATCGGCCTCGTCACGGTGCGCGACAAGGGCTACCTCCTTGCGACCGTCGACGGCGGCGATCGCACCTATCGCCTCTCGCGCATCCTCGCCGCCGAGGCGCTCCACGAACCCGCGCAGCGCGACGGCACGGTCGACCTGGCCGAGCTGTGGCAGCAGCGCAGCGCGCGGTTCCGGGAGGGGGAGGATCCGCTGGAGGTCGTCTTGCGCCTGGCCCCTTCGCGTCGAGAAGAGGTCGCATCCACGGCCGTCACGGTTCTCAAGGAGACGATCGATACGGACGGCGAGCTGCGGATGACCGTGTCCTTCCAAGATCTCCGTCACGCGGTGTGGGCGCTCTGGCAGCTCGACACCGGCGCTGAGGCGCTCGAACCCGTCGAGCTCCGCGAGGCGCTGTGCGCTCGCGCGATCGCGGTCGCCGCAAGATACGCCGGATCGGTGTGAGTCGAGTCGTGATGGATCAGGAATGCCGTTCCCGCCCCGCCGCCGGCGGCATTATCGATCCAGCATCGGCCAGGGTCAGGCAGGGTCGGGCCGGTCAGGCCGGTCAGGCCGGATCGAGCCGGAGCACCTCGGGCGACTCCCCGCCCTCGAGATCGTCGGCGATGCGGATGCTGCGCGCCAGGTCGTCGAGCGCCGCGGTCAGGGTGCCGAAGCGCTCCCGGTCGCTGCACACCGCGGTCAGAGTGACCAGGTGGGTTCCGGTGTCCCACGTGTAGGTGGCGAACGGGGGCGTGGCCTCGGACGACGGCAGGGGTACGAGCAGCTTCTCTCCCACGCCGAGGCGCGTCGGGAACGACTGCGTGTCGTCGTACTCCATCGGCATCGATGCCCGCGCGATGCGCACGTCCGGCGTGAGCTGCTGCGCCGTGGCCATCGCCACGATCAGCTCGGGCTCGGCCTTCCAAGTCCACACCAGCACCCGGCCGTCGGCGCGCTTCATGAGCATCGGCGCGGCCTGGCTCATGGCCCAGGCGCCGAAGCGGGATCCCGGGCGCTCGGTCGCCCCGACCGCCGCATTGACCTGCCCCAGCAGCATCCGGATCGCCGCCTTGCGGTGGCGCCGACCGCGCCAGCCGAGCGAGTCCGTCACGGGGATCCACAGCCGGGGATCGGCGTCGGCAGTCAGTCGCATGGCCCCACGCTAACGGGTGACCCTGGGGGATGCCGGTACGCCTCGGCGGCGCGGTCAGGGCCCTCGGGTAGAGTGGCCAGCGCCCGATCGGGCTCCCTTGGCCGCCGTACCGTAAGGCAGAATGTCTTCCTCTCCCTCCGATCCGACGAACGCTGCGGGGACCCCGCCCCGTCCGCTGAAGATCCTGATCGGGTGCGACACGTTCGCCCCCGACATCAACGGCGCCGCCCGCTTCGCCGAGCGTCTCGCCGCGGGGCTGGTCCAGCGCGGGCATGACGTGCACGTCTCCGCCCCCAATCAGGCGTACCGTCGCGCGGAGCCCCGCACCGAGGTGATCGAGGGCGAGCCGATGACGCTGCACCGCCTTCCCTCCGTGCGGTGGGCGCCGCACGACTGGCTGCGCTTCGTCTGGCCGTGGCGCTCGAAGCACTACGCGCGCACCGTGCTCGATCGCGTCCAGCCCGACGTCGTCCACATCCAGTCGCACATCGTGATCGGTCGCGGGCTGGCCCACGTCGCGCACGAGCGCGGCATCCCGGTCATCGCGACCAACCACGTCATGGCCGAGAACATCCTCGATCACACGACGATGCCGAAGTTCATCGACGATCTGGTGCTGAAGTTCGCCTGGGCCGACGCCAAGCGCACCTTCGACCTGACCCGCGCGATCACCACTCCGACCCGCCGCGCCGCCGACTTCCTCGAGAAGACGGTCGCCGTGCAGGGCGTCATCCCGGTCAGCTGCGGCATCGACCGCACCCAGTACACGCCGGTGATCGCGCCGCGCGACAAGAACCGCATCGTCTTCGTCGGCCGCCTCACCGCCGAGAAGCAGGTCGAGGTCATCCTGCAGGCGATGACCAAGCTCGATCCCGCGCTCGAGACCACGTTCGACATCGTCGGCGGCGGCGACCAGCGCAAGCAGCTGGAGAGCCTCACCGCTCAGCTCGGGCTCTCCGACCGCGTCACCTTCCACGGCCGCACCACGGACGAGGACCTGCGCGCGCTGCTGTCACGGGCGAGCCTCTTCGTGATCGCGTCGATCGCCGAGCTGCAGTCCATCGCGACCATGGAGGCGATGGCCTCGGCGCTGCCGATCGTCGCTGCGGATGCCGTCGCGCTCCCGCACCTCGTGCACGACGGAGAGAACGGCCATCTGTTCGAGCCGGGTAATGTCGACGAGCTCGCCGCGCGCCTGACCGACGTGCTCACCGCGTCGCCGGCGGAGTATGAGCGGATGCAGCGCGCATCGCTCGACGGCGTCGCGATCCACGACATCAACCGCACCCTCGACACCTTCGAAGCGCTGTACCGCGACGAGCCGCTGCCCGAATAGGCGGGCCCTCGACATGCACATCGTCTTCTTCGGCGATCAGCACCTCGACTCCCTCGGCGGAGCGCAGGTCTCGATGAGGCTGCAGCGCGAGTTCCTCGAACGCGCCGGGCACACGGTGACCGTCGTCGCGCCGCGGATGCACGCTTCGACAGGCTCAGCGAACCAAGGGCGGACAGGCTCAGCGACCCAAGGGCGGACAGGCTCAGCGACCCAAGGGCGGACAGGCTCAGCGACCCAAGCTCCGAACCCGGCCTACGTCGACCTGCCGTCCGTGCCGATCACGCTCGACCGCGAGTACTCCATGAGCTGGCCGGGACGCGGAACCGACGGCTTCCTCGATCGCGCGATGACCCGCCGTCCTGCGGTCGACCTGGTGCACGTGCAGGCCGACTTCTGGGGCGCATTCATCGGCCACCGCTACGCCGCGCGTCACGGAATCCCGGTCGTCCACACGATGCACAACCGCGTCGATGTCGGCCTCGCCGCGGTCACGCCGCTGCACCGTCCCGTGCTCCGGATCCTCAACGCCTGGCGGCGCGGCGCGCTGCGCGGCGTGAGCGATGCGGTCGCGGGCAGCGATGGCTGGGCCTTCCTCCGCGGGCTCGCCGCCGGCGCCTCGGCCGTGACGGCGCCGTCGACCCACTTCGCCCGCCGCCTCGAGCAGCACGGCGTGTTCGACACGGTCGACGTCGTCTGGAACGGCATCGACGACGACCTGCGCGACGCCACGGTCGCCGCAGCGCCGGAGCACCGCGCGCCCGGCAAGCCGCGCTTCGTCTGGCTGGGGCGGATGAGCCCGGAGAAGCGCCTGCTGCCCTTCCTCGAGGCGTTCGTGGCCTCCGGAGTGGATGCCGAGCTCGAGATCATCGGCGGCGGCGCGCAGCGCGCCGCCGCGGAGAAGATCGTCGAGGGTCGCGCGGGTGTGCGCTTCGCGGGGCGGCTCACCTACGCGCAGACGCTCGCGCACATCGCCGCGGCGGACGCGCTCGTGCAGACGTCGATCGGCTTCGAGACGCAGGGCATGACGCCGTTCGAGGCGGCGACCCTCGGCACGCCGTCGGTCATCTGCGACCCCGACATCGCTGCGGAGCTCGGCGGCGGGCTGTGGGCGGTGCCGGATGCCGATGCCCCCGCGACCGGTCGTGAACGCGAGGCGCAGCGCGCGGAAGCACTCGCCGAGACGCTGCGGCGCGCGGCATCCGACATCGTCGCCGGCACCGCACCGACCCCTGTCCCGGAGGTCGCGGAAGCGTTCCGGCAGTCCTCGCGGACCGCGGCGATGATCCGCGTCTACGAGCGCGTGCTCGCCGGCCGCTGAGGCCGAGCCCCTCCGCTCAGAAGAAGCGGTAGAAGGTCGACGACACGAAGCTGATCACGAGACCGAGCAGCCCCACCCCGGCGATCCCGATCGCGATGCCGACGAGCAGCTGCGAGCCCGGACGCTTCGCGGCGATGAGCGCGAGCACCAGTGCCGCGGCGTAGCCGAGGAGGCTGATCACGCCGAGGATGCCGGAGATGACGGTCGTGGTCTCGAAACCACCGGTCGACATGTAGAGGAACGGCGTGAACAGCGTCACGAGCAGGCTGAGACCGGCGGTGACGACGGCGATCACGAAGGCGATCCGGCCGAGCGGGTTGCCCGGCCCCGTCGGCTTCGGAGCCGTGGGGTAGGCGGGATAACCGGGCTGCGCGCCTGCGTTCTGCGGGGCCGCCGGGTACTGCGGCGCGGCCGGGTACTGCGCTGCCGCGGGCGCCTGCGGTGCGGCAGGATACTGCGGCGCAGCAGGCAGATGCGGCGCGGGCGGCGCAGGCGGGAAGGCGGGGTTCGGCTGTGCGGACGGCGGAACAGGAGGCTGCTGCGGCTCGCTCATGGTTCGAGCGTAGTCGCGGGTGCGCATTCCCGTCAGGATCGCTTTCGCGGCCGCCGGCGGTCAGCTCTTGGCGCCGGTCAGTGCGAGGGTGCCGCCGAGGCCGATCATCATGACTCCGCCGGTGCCGGAGAGGGTCGACATGCGGCGCGGGGAGCGGGCGAACCAGGTGCGCGCCGTTCCCGCTGCCAGAACCCAGACGCTGTCGCACATGAGCGCGAGAGTCTGGAAGGTGAGCCCGAGGATCAGCAGCTGCGCCCACACCGGACCCCCAGACGGAGCCACGAACTGGGGCAGCACCGCGACGAAGAAGGCGATGGTCTTGGGATTGGTCGCTCCCACGATGAAGCCCTGGCGCAGCAGCTTCCCCGCAGACGCCGGGGTGCGTCCCGCGTCAGCGACGTGATCGTGGCGGTGGCGGATGGCCTGGATGCCGAGCCACACGAGGTACGCGGCGCCGATGATCTTGATGACGGTGAAGGCGACGACCGACGACGCGACGATGGCGCCGACGCCGAATGCGACGGCCAGGACCGCGGGCACGGTGCCGAGGGCGTTGCCGACGACGCTGAGCGCTCCGGCGCGACGGCCCAGCGAAAGCGACCGGCCGATCACGAAGAGCACGCTCGGGCCGGGAATGACGATGATCACGACAGATGCGATGGTGAAGGCGAGCAGGCTGTCGAACGGGATCATGAGCCGACGATACCGCGGCGCGACACTTCCGGCTCAGCGGTAGGTGTGTCCGGTCTCGGCGTGCTGTGCGACGTCGCGACCGGCGACGCGACTCCAGTCCGTGGGGGTCTGGCGGTAACCGTCGCGGCGCAGTTCGACGACGGAGGCGACGGTGGCCCAGAGAGCGAGGGCGAGAACTGCGATGAGGAGTACCATGGCAGAAACGCTACGCTCGGTGGTAAACCGCCACGAGTGGCAGAATAGACTAAGAACGTTCGAAAACTGCCAAACAAGGAGAGTCGATGAAGACGGTCGCCTGCGTCATCCAGGACGGGTTCGCGCCCTTCGAGTTCGGTGTCGCCTGCGAGGCCTTCGGCCTCGACCGCTCCGACGACGGTGTGCCGAACTTCGATTTCCGCATCGTCGCGCCGCGGGCCGGTGTCGTCCAGTCGAAGATCGGGTTCTCCATCAACGTCGAGAACGACCTCTCCTTCGCCTACGAGGCCGATCTCGTCGTGTTCTGCCCGCTTCCCCGCACGCATTGGTCTGCCATCGATCCGCTGCTCCTCGACCTCGCGCGCCACGCGGTCGACCGCGGCGCGTGGGTGATGAGCGTGTGCAGCGGGTCGTTCATCCTGGCCGCCGCCGGTGTCCTCGACGGGCGTCGCGCGACCACGCACTGGATGTACTCGCACGTGATGGCCGAGATGTACCCGCAGATCGACATCGACCCCGACGTGCTGTTCGTCCAGGACGGCAAGATCATCACCAGTGCCGGCACCGCCGCCGGCATCGACGCGTGCCTGCATCTGCTGCGTCAGGAGCTGGGCGCCGATCTCACCAACCGCATCGCCCGACGCATGGTCGTGCCGCCGCAGCGCGACGGCGGTCAGGCCCAGTTCATCGACCGTCCGATCCCCGTCGTCGCCAGCGACTCGCTGGCCGCTGTCGCCGACTGGGCCGTCGAGCATCTGCGCGACGAACTCGGCGTCGATCAGCTCGCGGCCAAGGCGCTGATGTCGCCGCGCACGTTCGCCCGGCGGTTCAAGGCCGAGTACGGTGCGACGCCTGCGGCCTGGCTCGCGCGCCAGCGCATCATCCACGCGCAGCGGATGCTGGAGCGCACCGATCTGCCTCTCGAGCAGATCGCCGAGGAGTGCGGATTCGGCTCGGCGGCCGTGCTGCGGCAGAACTTCGCTCGGGTGCTCGGCCTGACCCCGACGGCCTACCGGGCGCGCTTCTCCTGCGCGGACGACGAGGAGGCTCCGGCGGCCTGAACCCCTGCTCCATCATTTCGCATGGTGGAAGAGAGATTCCGAAAGGCTGGACGCGCAGCGAATCCGGTGTTACAGTCGTTCCCAGCCCGCACCTCAACAGAGGCCTGTGGACAGGAAGCAGCACAACCTAGCGGTTCGACGTATATCTCGCGGAACGGCCTGATCAAGGCCCGACCAGATAAGCCGTATCACTGCGACGACAGCAAGGAAGCTCTCCGTCATGACCAGCACCGCTATGCCCGAAACCGGCCTGCGATCGACTCCGGCCGAGTATCTCGCCCGCGCCGTCGCCATCGCGACCGACAACGTCCGCAACCAGGGCGGCCCGTTCGGCGCCATCGTCGTCACGGCCGATGGCCGCGTCTTCGAAGGCGTGAACCGCGTCACCGCGAACCTCGACCCCTCGGCGCACGCCGAGGTCACCGCGATCCGCGCCGCCTGCCAGGGTCTCGGCACCTTCGACCTCACCGGCGCCGTGCTCTACAGCAGCTGCGAGCCGTGCCCGATGTGCCTCGCGACCTCGCTGTGGGCACGCGTCGACCGCGTCTACTTCGCCGCCGATCGGAACGACGCGGCCGACGCCGGATTCGACGACGCCGTGTTCTACCGCTACTTCGAAGGCGGTGAGGAGGACAGAGCGATCATGCCGGTCGCGCAGGAGCCTCTGCCGCCCACCGCGCGCATCGCTCCGTTCACGGAGTGGAGCACCACGTCCACCCGAGTCGACTACTGACCCGAACGACGATTGGAGCCGAAGATGTCTTCATCCGTTTTCCTGCCGGACGAGCCCGAGACCGGGGCCACTCCCGCGGCGGTGCACCCGCCGCTGCCCACCGGGGCAACCACGACCGTCGACGCCGAACCCCGTAACGGGCTCGACCGCTTCTTCGAGATCACCCAGCGCGGGTCGACCTTCGGGCGCGAGATCCGCGGCGGCATCGTCACGTTCGTGACGATGGCGTACATCGTCATCCTCAACCCCCTCATCCTCGGCGGCGTCGACGACGTCACCGGCAACGCCCTGCAGGCCGCGCAGATCGGCGCAGCCACCGGCCTGACCGCGGGCGTCATGACGATCCTGTTCGGTCTGATCGCTCGGCTGCCGTTCGCCCTCGCCGCAGGCCTCGGCATCAACTCGTTCCTCGCCGTCTCGGTCGTCGGCCAGGTGACCTGGCCGGAGGCCATGGGACTGGTCGTGATCAACGGCGTGCTCATCGTGCTCTTCGGGGCCACCGGCATCCGCACGGCGATCTTCAACGCGGTGCCCGCTCCGCTCAAGGCGGCGATCACCGTCGGCATCGGCCTGTTCATCGCCTTCATCGGCTTCGTCGACTCCGGATTCGTCAACCGCACCCCGGGCGGTCCGCCCGTGCAGCTGGGTGACGGCGGATCGATCACCTCGGTCCCGACGCTGATCTTCCTGCTCGGCCTGCTCATCATCGGCGTGCTCGTGGCGCGCAAGGTGCCGGGCGGCATCCTGATCGGCATCGTCGCGGCGACGGTGATCGCGATCATCGCGCAGGCGTTCCTCAAGCTCGGCCCGAGCTTCGAGGAGCCGGGCGGCTGGCACATGACCATCCCCGAGATCCCGGCCTCGTTCGTGACGATCCCCGACTTCGGGCTCATCGGCCAGTTCGACCTGTTCGGCTCGTTCAGCCGCATCGGCGCCCTGGCGGCCACGATGCTGGTGTTCACCCTGGTGTTCTCGAACTTCTTCGACGCCATGGGCACGATGACCGGTCTCGCGAAGAACGCCGGGCTCGCCTACAAGGACGGCACGTTCCCGCGTCTGCGCTCCGCGTTCGTCGTCGAAGGCCTGGGTGCCGTCGCCGGCGGCGCCACCTCGACCTCCTCCAACACCGTGTTCGTGGACAGCGCCTCCGGCATCGGCGAGGGGGCCCGCACGGGACTCGCCTCGGTCGTGGTCGGCGTGCTCTTCCTGCTCTCGATGTTCTTCACGCCGCTCACGCTGGTGGTTCCGATCGAGGTGGGATCCGCCGCGCTGGTGGTGGTCGGCGCGATGATGATGGCGCAGATCAAGGAGATCAAGTTCACGAACTTCGCCGTGGCGCTCCCCGCGTTCCTCACCATCGTCACGATGCCCCTGACGTACTCGATCGCCAACGGCATCGGCGTCGGCTTCATCGCCTGGACCCTGGTGAACACGCTCTCCGGCCGTGCGCGCAAGGTGCACTGGCTGATGTGGGTCGTGGCCGTCGGCTTCGCGCTGTACTTCGTGCGGGGCCCGATCGAGGTGCTGCTCGCCGGCTGAGCGGCAGCACCACAGCTGTACTGAGGAGATCGACCATGAACGACATCGCCGTCACTGAGACCGCTGTCACAGGAACCGCCGTCAACGTCAACGGGCGGGTCCGCTCGCTCGACGGCGTCGCCGCCCACACGACCGCACTCGACTGGCTGCGCGACACCGGATTGTCGGGCAGCAAGGAAGGCTGCGCGGAGGGGGAGTGCGGAGCGTGCGCGATGCTGCTCGCGACCCCGACGCCCGAGGGCGGTACCGCCTGGACGCCGGTCAACGCCTGCCTGGTTCCCGTGTACGCGCTGAACGGTCAGGAGATCGTGACCGCCGAGGGTCTCGGCTCCCCGGATGCCCTGCACCCGGTGCAGGAGAAGCTGGCCGAGGCGGGGGGATCGCAGTGCGGCTACTGCACCCCCGGCTTCGCCTGCAGCATGGCGGGGGAGTACTACCGGTCCGAGCGCACTCCCGCCGAGACCACGCCGGCCGAAGGGGGCACCGGTCACGACGACGGCATCCCCTCGCACGACGCGGAGCACGGCCCGAACGGATTCGATCTGCACGCGCTCAGCGGCAACCTCTGCCGCTGCACCGGGTATCGGCCGATCCGCGACGCCGCCTACACGCTGGGTGACCCCGAGGCGGACGATCCGCTGCAGCAGCGGCTCGCGGCGCCCGCTCCCGTGGCAGTCCCCACGGTCGCCGAGGTCGACGGGTCGCGGTTCATCCGTCCGGCCTCCCTCGCCGAAGCCCTGCGTCTGCTCCGCGAGGAGCCGGAGGCGCTGCTCGTGGCGGGCTCCACCGACTGGGGCGTCGAGGTGAACATCCGCGGTCGTCGCGCGCCGCTCGTCATCGCGATCGAGCAGCTCGACGAGCTGCGGACCCTCCACCACGACGATGACGTGCTCGAGATCGGTGCGGCGCTCCCGCTCTCCGAGGTCGAGAAGCGCCTCGGCGGCGCGGTGCCGCTGCTCGCGAAGCTCTTCCCACAGTTCGCCTCCCGCCTGATCCGCAACCGCGCCACGTTCGGCGGCAATCTGGGCACCGGCTCCCCGATCGGCGACACTCCGCCCGCCCTGCTCGCGCTCGGCGCCCGCCTCGTCCTGGCATCGGTCGACGGAGAGCGCGAGGTCGAGCTCGCGGAGTACTTCACCGGCTACCGGCAGACGATCCGTCGTCCTGACGAGCTCATCCGCGCGGTGCGCATCCCGCTCCCGCTCGCGTCGGTGACCGCGTTCCACAAGATCGCGAAGCGACGCTTCGACGACATCTCCAGCGTCGCGATCGCCTTCGCGCTCGACATCGAGGACGGGATCGTCACGGCGGCGCGGATCGGTCTCGGCGGTGTCGCGGCCACGCCCCTTCGCGCCTACGCCGCGGAAGAGGCTCTGATCGGCCGGCCGTGGAACATCGCCACGGTACGGGCGGCCTCCGAGATCCTCGGAGCCGAGGGCACGCCGATGTCGGACCACCGCGCGAGCGCGGACTACCGCTCGCTCATGCTCAACACCGCGCTGCTCAAGCTCTACAGCTCGACGGTCATCAGCTCGAAGGAGGTGTCGGCATGAGTGCTCTCGCCGACCGACCGGCCAACCCCGTCGTGGGGCACCGGGCCGCGCACGAGAGTGCGGCTCTCCACGTCACCGGCGCGGCCATGTACACGGATGACCTCGCCGCCCACACCGCAGGCGTCCTGACGGCGTGGCCCGTGCAGTCCACGAACGCGCACGCGAAGGTCACGGTCGACGTCTCCGGTGCCTACGAGGTGCCCGGCGTCGTGCGCGTGCTCACCGCCGAGGATGTTCCCGGCATCAACGACGCGGGCATCAAGCACGACGAGCCGCTGTTCCCCAGCGAGGCGATGTTCTACGGGCACGCCCTGGTATGGGTGCTCGGCGAGACGCAGGAGGCCGCGCGCCTCGGCGCCGAGCGGGTCACGGTCGAATACGAGCCCCTGCCGTCGCTCATCACCGTGCGGGATGCGATCGACGCGGAGTCGTATCAGGGCATCGCCCGAACCGTGCAGCGCGGCGACGCGGCATCCGCTCTCGCATCCGCGGCCCACGTGTTCGAAGGCGTCACCGAGTTCGGCGGCCAGGAGCACTTCTACCTGGAGACGCATGCGTCGCTCGCGATCCGCGACTCGGAGGGTCAGTACTTCGTGCAGTGCTCGACGCAGCATCCGTCCGAGACGCAGGAGATCATCGCGCACGTCCTCGGGATCACTTCCAGCGAGGTGACCGTGCAGTCGCTGCGGATGGGCGGGGCGTTCGGCGGCAAGGAGATGCAGCCGCACGGGCTGGCCGCGATCGCCGCACTCGGCGCGAAGCTCACGGGTCGACCCGTGCGCCTGCGCCTGAACCGCACCCAGGACATCACGATGACCGGCAAGCGGCATCCGTTCCACATCTCGTGGAAGGTCGGCCTCGACGCCGACGGGATGCTGCAGGGGCTGGATGCCACTCTCACGTGCGACGGCGGATGGAGCCTGGATCTGTCCGAGCCCGTGCTCGGCCGCGCTCTCTGTCACCTGGACAACGCCTACTGGATTCCCAACGTGCACGCCTACGGCCGCATCGCGAAGACGAACAAGGCCTCGAATACGGCCTTCCGCGGATTCGGCGGGCCGCAGGGTGTCTTCCTGATCGAGGACATCCTCGGTCGCGTCGCCCCGGCGCTCGGTATCGACCCTCTCGAGCTCCGCGAGAAGAACTTCTACCAGCCCGGCCAGAGCACCCCCTACGGCCAGCTCGTGAAGGACGCGCCGCGCATGGGTGCGATCTGGAGCGAGCTGCGCGGCGAGGCCGAGGTCGACGAGCGTCGAGCGGAGATCGCCGCGTTCAACGCCCGCAGCCCGCACATCAAGCGCGCCCTGGCGCTCACGCCCATCAAGTTCGGCATCTCGTTCAACTTCGCGGCCTTCAACCAGGCCGGGGCCCTCGTGCACGTCTACAAGGACGGGTCCGTGCTGATCAACCACGGCGGCACCGAGATGGGGCAGGGCCTGCACACCAAGATGATGCAGGTCGCCGCCACGGCGCTCGGGCTCGAGCTGCATCAGGTGCGCCTGGCGCCGACCCGCACCGACAAGGTGCCGAACACGTCGGCCACGGCGGCATCGTCGGGCACCGACCTCAACGGCGGTGCGGTCAAGAACGCGTGCGAGCAGATCCGCGGGCGGATGGCGGCTGTCGCCGGTCGCCTGCTGAACGCCGACGAGCGCGATGTGCTGTTCGAGGGAGGGTACGTCACCGCCCTCGGCAACCTGTCGCAGCGGCTCACCTTCGCCGAGGTGGCGAACGCCGCGTACCTCCAGCGCGTACAGCTGTTCGCCGCGGGGTACTACCGCACCGAGGGCCTGCACTGGAACCCGGAGATCATGCAGGGCTCGCCCTTCAAGTACTTCTCCTACGGCGCGGCCGCGACCGAGGTCGAGGTCGACGAGTTCACGGGGCTCTACAGCGTGCGCCGGGTCGACATCATCCATGACGTCGGCGACTCCCTGTCTCCGATGCTCGACATCGGGCAGATCGAGGGCGCCTATGTGCAGGGCGTCGGCTGGCTGACGCTGGAGGAGCTGCGCTGGGATGAGAGCGACGGCCCGAACCGCGGGCGGCTGCAGACCCAGTCGGCGTCGACGTACAAGCTGCCCAGCTTCTCGGAGATGCCGGAGCAGTTCCACGTGCGCCTGTTCGAGAACGCCCGCGAGGACGGGGCCGTGTACGGCTCGAAGGCCGTCGGCGAGCCCCCGTTCATGCTGGCGTTCAGCGCGCGGGAGGCCATCCGTCAGGCCGTCGGCGAATTCGGTCCCGCCGGGCACATGGTCGAGCTGGGCTCGCCCGCGACGCCGGAGGCGGTCTTCTGGGCCGTGCGCCGCGCGCAGCAGGCGGCGGGAGCCGTAGAGGCCCCCGAGCCGGAACTCGTCGCCTCGATCTGACCGGGACACGACATGGACTGGGTCGATGCGCTGCAGGGATTGCGCTCCACGCGCACGCCCGCGGTGATCGTGACGCTCGCGCTGGTGCGCGGGCATGCGCCGCGCAACGGCGGCGCGAAGATGGTCGTGTCGCCCGACGCCGTGTTCGGAACGGTCGGCGGAGGCAACCTCGAGGCCACGGCGATCGAACGCGCCAGGGGGATGCTCCGAGCGGGCACGGCGCAGCCGGAGCTGCTGGTGCTCACGCTCAGCGACAAGGCCGTCACCGAGTACGGCGTGCAGTGCTGCGGAGGAGAGGTCACGATCATGCTCGAACCGGTGCGCGTCACGCCCAGCATCGCGATCTTCGGCATGGGCCATGTGGGGCTGGAGCTGGCCCGCATCCTCGCGAGGCACGAGGTCGAGCTGCACCTGGTCGACTCGCGCCCGGAGATGCTGGCCCCGGAGCGGATCGGGGTGCCCGGCGAGAGCGGCGTCTTCGCCGACAGCGTCGCGCGGATCCACGCGACGCTCGCACCCGTGCCCGAAGCCGTGCTCGCCGGCCTTCCGGCCGGCTCCCACGTGCTGGTGATGACGCACGACCATGTCGAGGACCTCGCGGTCGTCGACATGTCGCTGCGCACTCCCGATCTCGCCTCGATCGGCCTGATCGGCTCGGCGTCGAAGTGGGCGCGGTTCCGCAAGAAGCTCACCGAGCTCGGCCAGACCGAGAGCGATCTCGCGCGCGTCGTGACGCCCATCGGCATCCCCGAGGTGGCGGGCAAGCAGCCCGCCGTGATCGCCGTCAGCGTCGCCGCGCGGCTGCTGCAGCTGATCGAGGAGGCGGCGCCGGAGGAGGGTGCGGGGAGCTGAAGTCGGTCGATGCCATCCGGACGTTGGTGTTCCTTGCTATCGTGGCGCCGTGCGATGGCTTGCGGACGAGGCGAGTGGTACACGATGTGTTCCGCTCTCTCCGGGGTCACCCCGGGGTGCGCAGTCTGACCTGGAACGAACGCCGCAGGCGCCTTACTGCGCTTCGCGCAGACCGGTGCCCGCACTGATGGACGAGTCGTACGCAGGCCATCGCACGCACGGCGCCCGCTCCGCGGCTGCCCTCTGATGGCGCCCTCCACCGCATCACGCGTGCTCGGGCGCACGCCGCGACCGTTGCCGTCGTCGGTGGCCGCCTCTCTGGCCGATGCTTTCCTCGCCTCAGAGATCTGGGCGAAGGATCAGCTCGTCGAGGCCGGCGCGTACGTCATGGGAGCGCGCCGTCGTTGGCTCTCTCCGCTCGTCGGCGACGTGTTGGCATCCTTCGCCCGCCCGCCTGTCGATGCCCCGCGGCTGCTGACGTCGGTGATCCTCCGTTCGCCCGATTTCGCAGAAGCGGTGCGCAAGGCCGACGAGCGCCGTTCGCCGCTGCGCATCCACCACCGCGTCGTCGGTCCATCGGCGTCGCAGCAGCCCTCGGGCGCTCTTCCCCGCATCGACAGCATCCCGGATCTCGCCGCCTTGCTCGATCTGGACGTCGGCCGGCTCCAGTGGTTCGCCGACACCAAACATTGGAATCGGCGCGCACGCTCAGGGGCCTTGCACCACTATCGGTACGAGTGGCGCACACGGCACGGGCGGATCCCCAGGTTGCTGGAGATCCCGGAGCAACGGATGCGCCGTGTACAGCGCAGCCTCCTGGAACGGGTGCTCGGCCTCATGGCCGTGAACGATGCCGTTCACGGTTTCATGCCCGGTCGCAGCGCGGCCACTGGGGCCGCGCGCCACACGGGGGCCGACATCGTCATATCCCTCGACCTCACCACGTTCTTCTCCCGCGTGACGGGCGGTCGCATCTACGGAACACTTCGGCAGTCGGGAATGTCCGAACCCATCGCGCACGTCGTGACCGGGCTGTGCACCAACGCCGTTCCTCCGCGCGTGCTTGCTGCCATGCCACCGGGCGGATCATCCGACGAGCGGTTCGCCTTGCGCCGGGCTCTGGCCACGAGTCATCTGCCGCAGGGCGCTCCCTCCTCGCCTATGCTTGCCAACCTCGCCATCCGGCGTCTCGATTCACGGCTGACGGGATGGGCGGATGCCGTCGATGCGACCTACACGCGATACGCCGATGACCTCGCATTCAGCGGCGGCCCGAGACTCGCGAAGCGACCTGATGCCTTCATCCGCGGTGTGCAGCGGATCATCGAGGACGAGGGGCACGTGGCCAACCCGCACAAAACGAGGGTCCGACGCCAGGGCGTCAGGCAGAGCGTGACCGGAATCGTCGTCAACCAGCGAACGAATGTCTCACGGGACGACTACGACCGGCTCAAGGCGACGATCCACAACTGCGTCGTGCACGGTCCGGGCACTCAGAATCACCGTCGACTCGACGATTTCCGTGCACATCTGCTCGGCCGCATCTCGTGGGTCGAGAGCCTGAACCCCCAGCGAGGCGAGAAACTCGGTGCGGAGTTTCTGCGTATCCGATGGTGACCGCGCTGCGACCGGGGCACGAAACCGTCGACACCACTGGAGCTCTGCGTTCCGCCTGCCGAGAATGATCGTTTTCGGGGGCACGACGATTTGACGCCTTGAACGCACCGGAAGAGTGTGCCAGAACTGTGGCTCGGCAGACGACCTCGGTCATTGCGGTTCGGCGCGGTGGAAGCGGATCAGGTGTGGTCGCGGTCGGTCAGGTCTATGTATCGTTCTCGTTCGGGCGTGGCATGTTCGGCATCCTTCAGCGGCGGTTCGTTGTTGTCCCGGATCGCGTTGAATTCCGCCGTGCCGTGCTCGGTGAGTTCGACGGCGACTGAGTCCCAGCGGTAGACCTCGGCTCCGGCTGTGGGCTGTTGGGAGGTGATGTAGAAGAGTCCCGGCCACGCGATGGCTCCGATGGGTGGCCCATCTGGATCCGGGTTCGCCAGAGTGACCCCCGCATCGTCTGCGATGTCGCGACCTATGTGGAAGGGGAGTCCGACGACGTCCGGCACCGTCACCCTGTCAGCAGCTCGATCTGCCATGGACTGCACGTTACGCCGCCGCACTCGATCTGACGAGACCCAGTGCTGATGGCGCACCATCGTTTACGGCAAATGCGAGCTCTGGCGGCGAGCTCCGATTGTCGAATCAAATCCACGTCATCGACCTGTCCCGTGACGGGATCCCAAACGGACACCGCGCGCCGTCCCGGTCACCGTTCGACGCCCGAGTCTTGCTTTACAGCTAGCCAGATGATGGGGTGCACGATCAAGATGAGAATCAGCAGCAGTGTCGATCCTCCAGAGGCATAGATGATCCATGCGTTCGTGCCGCCTAGGCGTTCCTGATCTGCAGCGAGGATGCCGGACGTAAGTAAAAGGACTGTCGCAACACCGATAGTCAGTACCCAGGACTCGTAGATCGCGAACCTGCGGCGAACTCGCGTCCGCGTCTCAACGAGAGCCGCGACAGCGAGGATGCCCGCGGTCAGCAGGCTGCCGACGGTGACTGCCCACAGGATCCATCCCAGAACCTGTGTGCCTGCTGATCTTTCTCCGCAGGTGACGAGGAGCGGTGCGAACGTGTATTCGAAGTCGTCTGTGCATCTCATCTCTCGCGTCTGGAGCCACGAAGACAGCGAAACAAGGAGTGGAACAAGAACACTCACCGCGAGGGCCGCCCATCCGAAAAGGATGAGCCGCACCCAACGTCGACTGCCAGTAATCGAATGACTGATCAGCAACTCCAGGCGAGAGAGTGAGGAGGAGCCGCGGTGTACAACATTGCTCGCCCTACTTCGCGTATAGGGATGCGGTGAAGACTTCTTGCCGGTAGGGCAGGGTGACCGGGGTTAGTAGTACAGAGAGGCCGCTCTCAGCTGCATACTTCTCCTGGAACTCGTACGCATCATCTTCAACATCGAAGACCCCGATGAACCCCGGCCTGTCGTCCAAGTACACGATCCACACCGTCATGTGTGGAAGGTATCACTGTCCCGCTCGATCATCGAGATCGACTACTCCCCTTCGTCCAGAGGCCTCTAACGGTGGGGGACTGACCTTGGAGCAAGAGGAGCGCGCGGTGCTTCCCCGGGCGGAGTCGGAGTCTCGTCTCGGGGCGACCCAGGCGCGCTCTCAGGTTCGCTCGTGAGCGTACCCAGGCAGTAATCCTGGCCGATTGTCACGCTCATCCCAACAGGCGTCCATCGCCTCGCCAGCTGAGACGTTTGTGACCCGCGCGGAACATCGGCCGGCACCGTGCGGATGCGGCGCGGCTAGAGCACGTCGTCTCGGATTCTGTGTCAACACGCACGCTGGATGGTATCGGATGGTCTCGCGCTGCAACTTGTACGGGCCACGAGATCCGATCGCTTGGCTGTCAGTCGAGCATGAGCGATGTGACCGGCGGCGCCCACCGAAAACGATCGTCTACGGCGCAATCGGGCTCACGCGGTGAGTCCTGAGCCGACCCCAAAGCCATGGCGCCGTGGCGATAACAAGAAGTCCGAACATCATCTGCAGGACGAGACCGAACGGCGACAGGCCGCCGTGCACTACGAGCACAGCGGTGTTAATCCCGACGTCGCAGACGACGATCATCACAGCAAGCACAACAGCTGCGCGCAACCGCCGCCAGAGCAGCACGACAACCAACGCATCGAGCACGGTGAGCGACACCCAGAACACACGAACCGGTGGCGGGAAACCCGCGTACACGTTGAGCCCACCTAGCGCGAGGTCGACTGTGTGCGTCACCGTTCCCACCAGAAAACCTGCCGACCACAGCGCCAGGACGAAAGTTGCCCCGTGCTGCCGTGATACTTCCATTCAGCCAAACTAGCTCCTCGCAGACCAAGGACTACCGGGCGGAAGCCGGAAAACACCGGTGCCCAGAATCCCGTCGCAAGCCTCACCGCACTAACCGTGGTCTATCCACCAGGAACGATCGTTTTCGGCAGGTCATAGATATCGACGACCAGATGCACGGCACGCCGTCCGGGGATCCGCCGAAACCGAACGCGCCGGAACGGGGGATCGCCGGTTTCGGCACGGCACGCGGTGCGGATGCCGATGAGAGTTCGACCATCGACCTCTGGAGCGTCGTGGTTCAGGTCGCCTTCGGGAAGAGGATGCGGAACGCGCGCACGTAACTGTTCCCGCGCTCGCCGTGCGAGGGGACGTAGAAGTCGGGATCGATGTGGACGATCGACCGCTCGTCGGTCGCGTCGTCCGCTGTGGGTGTGATCTCGGGAGTCAGCATGGTGGTCACCTCGGTCCTTCTCGCGCAGGCTCTTTCATTTCATAATACGGAAATTAAGTTCTGCTTTATGAAAAGGGTAGGACGAGCGCCGCATCGAGTCAAGAGGGCGGTGGTGCGGCTTCGCCTCAGGACCAGTGGCCGGGGCGGGGAAGCGTGCGGTCGTGCACGTCGACGCCGGACGGCGTGACGGACGCAGTGGCGTAGAGCAGGGATTGCGTCGGGTAGCCGTGCGGGCGGTTGTCGCGGATGATCGCGCGATCGTCCTCCGGAGGCAGTCGAGCGGATGTCGCGAGCAGGCCGACCCACGCGTCGACCCAGTCCTCGTCCGCCGCCGCGGGACCCAGGGCGCGGAACTCGGGCAGCCACGCAGCGATGCGGGGTGTTCCAGGATCATCGAGATCGTCATGCGCGATCATGTGGGTCCCCGGGTCGATCACGGTCGTCCGCAGGGCGGCGCCGTCCCAGCTGAGCACGCGCGCGCCCTCCGGCTGCACCTCGAGAAGGTTGAACCCGTGCATTGGAAGCGGGGCTGACGGCGACCGCCCGGCGACGGATTCGAGGGCGAGCGTGCCACGGGAGACGGCGCGATCCAGGGGCAGTCCGCCCACGTCCTCGCGGTTGAGCAGCACGGCGAGCCGACGCTGTTCCGGGTCGACCGCCAGCCAGGCGCCGCCGGCCCGACGATCGCGGATGCCGATCACGCCGGGGTACTGCTCGGGCCACCAGGGCCCCAGCGCGTCCCAGTCCCGTTCCGGGTCTTCGTCGCGCACCGCGAGCAGTCGCGCGCTTCCGGCCTCCGCCACATCGATCACGACCGTGCACACGCACGTCAGTCTAGGTCGTGCCCCGGAGGTGCGGATGCTGGGGCAGAATCGGACGTGTGAACATCGTCGTGTCGGTAACGGGCGGCATCGCCGCATACAAGACGGTGCACCTGGTGCGCCTGCTCACGAAGGCCGGTCACGAGGTGACGGTGGTCCCGACGGAGGACGCGCTGCGCTTCGTCGGCACTCCGACGTGGGAGGCCATCAGCCGGCACCCGGTCACCACGAGCGTGCACGACGACGTCGCCAGGGTGCGCCATGTCGCTCTCGGCCAGGCGGCCGATCTCGTGATCGTCGCGCCGGCGACCGCGAACTCGATCGCGAAGATGACCGCCGGCCTCGCCGATGACCTGTTCGGCACGACCCTGCTCGCGACCGAGGCCCCGGTGCTGATCGCGCCAGCGATGCACGCGGAGATGTGGCGCCATCCGGCGACGAGGGCGAACATCGAGACCCTCCGCGGTCGCGGCGTGCACATCGTCGGTCCGGCAGACGGCGAGCTCGCCGGCGGAGACAGCGGACCCGGACGGATGTCGGAGCCGGAGGAGATCTTCGCCGCGGCCCAGGCGCTGCTCGCCCCGCGGGACCTGGAGGGCCTGCGGGTGGTCGTGTCGGCCGGCGGCACGAGGGAGCCGATCGATCCGGTCCGCTACCTCGGCAACCGTTCGAGCGGCCGGCAGGGAGTGGCGCTCGCCGCGGAGGCAGCGGCGCGCGGAGCCTCGGTGCTCCTCGTCGCGGTCAACATCGCCGGTGACGTGCTCGCCGACGCCCGGCATCCGTCGGTCCGGATCGTGACGGCGGGATCCGCCGCCGAGCTCGCCGACGCAATGGCGGATGCCGCGGCGGACGCTGACGTGTTGATCATGGCGGCGGCTGTCGCCGATTTCCGTCCCGTCGCGGTGTCGGACCGCAAGCTCACCAAGGAGGGCGGCGGCATCCCGTCCATCGAGCTCGTCGAGAACCCCGACATCGTCGCGTCGCTGGTCGCGGGCCGTCGCCCGGGTCAGCTCGTCGTCGGGTTCGCCGCGGAGACGCCGGAGGACCAGGACGAGCTCATCGCCCGCGCGCGGCGCAAGCAGCAGCGCAAGGGAGTCGATCTGCTGGTCGTGAACGAGGTGGGCTGGGAGCGCGGCTTCGAGAGTGCCGACAATGCCGTGCACATCCTCGGGGCGGCCGGCGTGATCGCCGGGGAGGCTTCCGGGACGAAGCGGGCCGTCGCGGCGGCCGTCTGGGATGCCGTGCGGGGTACACTTTCGTCAGACAGAAGCTGAATTCCGCAATACGATATTTACGATGCGGAATCCTGAATGGAGAGATCATGACCGAACGACTCGTCCCCGGTGACACCGCACCCGCCTTCACTCTTTCCGACGCCGACGGCGTCCCGACGTCGCTCGCCGATCACCGCGGCCGGAACGTGGTCGTCTACTTCTACCCGAAGGCTGCGACGCCGGGCTGCACGACCGAGGCCTGCGACTTCCGTGACAGCCTCTCGTCGCTGGCCGCCGCCGGCTACACGGTGCTCGGGATCTCGCCCGACGAGGTCGCAGACATCCGCGCCTTCGCCGACGCCGAAGCGCTGACCTTCCCCCTCCTGGCCGACACGGACGCCGCCACGGCGCGCGCCTGGGGCGCATGGGGCGAGAAGACGGTGGGGGATCGGACGTTCGAGGGCGTCATCCGCTCGACCTTCGTGCTGGATGCCGACGGCATCGTGCAGCGCGCCGAGTACGGTGTCGACCCGACGGGGCACGTCGCTCGCCTTCGCGCCGAACTCGGTGTATGAAGAGGGTTGACAAGCGCGCGACGAGTGCGCAGACTTGTTACACATGCTGAAATAACAGTTCCGGCATACGGAAAGTAGTGCTTCTCCTGGAGAAGAGTCGTCCGTATAGTCCTACGCGCCGGATGCCAGCATGTGCTGAGGATCAAAGATGTTGCTCACGGAGTTCAACTCCTGCACGCACGACGTCGCCGTCCGTGTCGTGAAGCCCGCCTTGGACATTCCCCGCTGGTATGACACGCTCATCGCCGGTCGGCCGTACGCGTCGATCGCGGAGCTGACGGATGCCGCCGCACAGGTCGCGGCACCGCTCACCGCCGCCGAGATCGATGGTGCGCTCGCGCACCATCCGCGCATCGGCGAACGCGCCCAGGGCGAGAGTGCCGAGGCGGCCCTCGCCCGCAAAGAGCAGTCCGGCGTCGACGCCGCGGCCGCCGCGGCGCTGGCCGACGGCAACCGCGCCTACGAGGAGACGTTCGATCGTGTCTTCCTGGTGCGGGCGGCCGGTCGCTCAGCCGACGACATCCTCGCCCTGCTGCAGGAGCGGCTCGGCAACACCGCCGAACAGGAGCTGGCGGTCATCGACCAGCAGCTGCGCGAGATCGCGGCCCTGCGCCTGGCCGGGGCCATCGAGACAGAAGGAGCACGCGCATGAGCGTCTCTCACGTGACCACCCACATCCTGGACACATCGATCGGGCGCCCCGCGCCCGGCGTCGCCGTCGTACTCGAGGCCCGAGACGGCGACGGATGGGTCGGGATCGGTACGGGCCTCACCGATGCCGACGGACGGGTGAAAGACCTGGGCCCCGAGCGGCTGGAGAGCGGTGCCTACCGCCTCCGGTTCGACACGGGGACCTACTTCGCCGGCATCGAAACGGACACCTTCTTCCCGGAGGTGGTGCTGACCTTCCTGGTCGACACTGCGCAGGCGCACTACCACGTGCCGCTGCTGCTCAGCCCGTTCGCCTATTCCACTTACCGAGGAAGCTGAGAAGAACATGACGACCATCACCCTGGGCAAGAACCAGTACGGCAAGGCTGAGGTCCGCGTCGTGCGGGTCACGCGCGACACCGCCCGCCACGAGATCGAGGACCTCAACGTCACCTCGCAGCTGCGCGGCGACTTCGCCGACGCCCATTTCACCGGCGACAACACGAACGTCGTCGCGACGGACACGCAGAAGAACACGGTCTACGCCTTCGCCAAGGACGGCATCGGCAGCCCCGAGGAGTACCTGCTGCGTCTCGGCCGGCACTTCACCGGCGAGTTCGACTGGGTGACCGGCGGTCGCTGGGAGGCGGAGCAGTACACGTGGGAGCGCATCCCCGTCGACGGTCAGGGCCACGACCACTCGTTCGTGCGCGGCGGCACGGAGACCAGGACCGCCCTCGTCGAGATCGACGGAGAGCAGACCACGGTCATCGCCGGCCTGACGGACCTCAAGGTCCTCAAGTCCACCGAGAGCGGCTTCGTCGGCTACCCGAAGGACCGGTACACGACGCTGAAGGAGACGACCGACCGCATCCTCGCGACCTCGGTCACCGCCAAGTGGCGGTACAACCGCGCCGACATCGACTACAACGAGGTCTTCGCCGACGTCCGCCGCCTGCTGCTCGAGGGCTTCTCGGCCAACTACTCGTACGCGCTGCAGAACACGCTGCACGACATGGCCGAGGCTGTTCTCGAAGCGCACCCCGAGATCGACGAGATCCGCTTCTCCACGCCGAACAGCCACCACTTCGTCGTGGACCTGTCGCCCTTCGGTCTGGAGAACCCGAACGAGGTGTTCTACGCCGCCGACCGCCCGTACGGCCTGATCGAGGCGTCGTTCCTCCGCGAAGGAGCGGATGCCGACCACCGCGTGTGGGACGGCGTCGCCGGCTTCTGCTGAGCCGAACCCCGAGAGATCCCGAACAGGGGTGAGCCCGTTCCCGACGCACCGGGCTCACCCCGACGTTCGTCATGCCCACCAACCGCACGCCCACCCCGAAGAGCGGGTCCCGGACAAGGAGGTCCCCGATGTCTGAAGTACGCAGCTCCAAAAAGAAGAGGAACACGAACGAGACGAACCGACCGGAGGACGAGCGCCTCGGCGCCGGCACCGCCTTCACCTTCGGGCTCCAGCACGTGCTGACGATGTACGGCGGCATCATCGCGCCGCCGCTCATCATCGGTGCCGCAGCCGGGCTCACACCCGCAGAGGTCGGAGTGCTCGTCGCCGCCTGCCTCTTCATGGGCGGCCTCGCGACGCTGCTGCAGACCCTCGGCATCCCGTTCTTCGGTTCGCAGCTGCCGCTCGTGCAGGGCGTCTCGTTCGCCGGTGTCGCGACCATGCTCGCGATCGTCAATCAGGGCAGCGGCCTGCCCGCCGTGTTCGGCGCGGTGATCGTCGCGTCCCTGATCGGACTGGTCATCGCGCCGTTCTTCGCGCAGATCGTGCGGTTCTTCCCGCCGGTCGTGACGGGCACCGTCATCACCATGATCGGGCTTTCGCTCGTGCCGGTCGCGGCCCGCTGGATCACCGGTGCGAACCCCGATGCGCCGACCTACGCCGATCCGGTGTTCGTCGGCATCGCCGGGTTCACGCTGTTCGTGATCATGCTGCTGAGCAAGCTCGGCAACGCCACCATCTCGCGCCTGTCGATCCTGATCGCGATGGTCGTCGGAACGATCTTCGCTGCCCTCATCGGCAGGGCCGACTTCTCGAAGGTGCTCGAGGGACCGGTCTTCGCCTTCCCGACGCCGTTCGCCTTCGGCGTGCCGACGTTCGACCTCGCCGCGATCGTGTCCATGACGATCGTGGTGCTGGTGATCCTCACCGAGACCACGGCCGACATCATCGCCGTCGCCGAGATCACGGGCTCGAAGGTCGATCGCAAGCGCATCGCCGCGGGCCTGCGCGCCGACATGGTGTCGAGCGCGATCTCCCCGATCTTCAACTCCTTCACGCAGAGCGCATTCGCGCAGAACGTCGGACTCGTCGCCGTGACGAAGATCAAGAGCCGCTACGCCGTGGCTGCGGGCGGCGTGATCCTCATCATCCTCGGACTGACCCCGATCCTCGGCCGGGTGGTCGCGGCCGTGCCCACCGCCGTGCTCGGCGGCGCCGGTCTCGTGCTGTTCGGGACCGTCACCGCCAGCGGCATCCGCACTCTCTCCAAGGTGAAGTACGACGGCAACATGAACCTCATCATCGTCGCCGCGTCACTGTCGTTCGGCGTGCTGCCCGAGGTGAACCACGACATCTACTCGAACTTCCCGACGTGGTTCCAGGTCATCTTCGGCTCGGGCATCAGCTCGGCCGCGATCATGGCGATCGTGCTGAACCTCGTGTTCAACCACTTCAGCAAAGGCACCCCTGAGGACCCGTCGGTGTTCGCGGCGAGTCCCGTGCGGGCGGTGAAGACCGACGTCATCCGCGTGCTCCGCGACGGGCGACGGCGCTGAACCGGATGTCAGCCGCGCCCGCCGAAGGGCATGCCGGCCGCCGCGACGGTGAGGGTCGAGATGTTCGACTCGGCCGGCAGCTGCGCCATGAACAGCACGGCGCGCGCGGCATCCGCCACATCGAACGTCGGCTCCACGCGTCGCGACCCGTCGGGCTGGAGTGCGCCGGAACCGACGCCGAGATCGCTCATGATCGACGTGCGGGCGTTGCCGATGTCGATCTGTCCGCACGAGATGCCGTGAGCCCGGCCGTCGAGATCGATCGACTTCGTCAGACCGTTGATCGCATGCTTGCTCACCGTGTACGCGACAGAGAGCGGCCGCGGCACGTGCGCCGAGATCGATCCGTTGTTGATGATGCGGCCGCCGGAGGGCTGCTGCGCGATCATCGCGCGCATCGCGGCCCGCGCGCAGAGCAGCGACCCCGTGAGGTTCACGTCGAGGGTGCGCTGCCAGTCGTCGAGCGAGATCTCCGCGGCGGATGCCGTCGGCCCGAAGGCTCCTGCGTTGTTGAACAGCACGTCCACCCGCCCCCACTCCGCCACGGTACGGACGAAGAGGGTCTCGACCTCGGCCTCGACGGTGACGTCGGTGGGCACGACGAGCGCGCCGGGGTGGCCGTCGGCCGTCTCGTGCAGGGCGTCCTCGCGACGTCCTGCGAGCGCCACCCGGAAGCCTGCCTCGAGCAGGGCGCGGGAGACCGCGCGGCCGATACCCGAACCCGCACCTGTCACGACGGCGATGCGTCCGCTCATGCCGACACCTCCAGAATCTGATCCGCTGCCCACTCCGCTTGCCGGTGTGGCAGACCCCTCCATCTAACAAGAAGGGCCGTACCGTGACCGACAATCGCGCCTCCGCCGTCACATCCGCCGACCTCGACGCTGCCGACCTCGATCCCGAGGAGACCGCGGAGTGGCTCGAATCCCTCGATGCGCTCATCAGCGAACGCGGCGCCGAGCGCGGCGACCACATCGTGCGCACCCTCGTCGATCGCGCCGGCCTCCGCTCCCAGCCGACCGTGGCGAGCGAGCCGACCGTGACGACCGACTACGTGAACACGATCGCCGCCGCCGATGAGCCCGAGTACCCCGGTGACGAGGAGCTGGAGCGGCGCTACCGCGCCTGGATGCGCTGGAACGCCGCGGTCATGGTGCATCGCGCGCAGCGTCCGGGCATCGGGGTCGGCGGGCACATCTCCACCTATGCCGGGGCGGCGACCCTGTACGAGGTGGGCTTCAACCACTTCTTCCGCGGCAAGGACCACCCGGGCGGCGGCGATCAGATCTACTTCCAGGGTCACGCCTCGCCCGGCATGTACGCCCGCGCCTTCCTCGAGGGGCGCCTCTGCGAGGAGGACCTCGACGGCTTCCGCCAGGAGAAGTCGCGCGAGGGGCACGCACTGTCGTCGTACCCGCACCCGCGCCTGATGCCGGACTTCTGGGAGTTCCCGACCGTGTCGATGGGCATCGGCCCGATGAACGCGATCTACCAGGCGCAGTCGAACAGGTACCTGCAGGGCCGCGGGCTCACGGACACATCCGACCAGCACGTCTGGGCGTTCCTCGGCGACGGCGAGATGGACGAGCCGGAATCCCGCGGGCTCCTGCAACTCGCCGCGAACGAAGGCCTCGACAACCTCACGTTCGTCGTGAACTGCAACCTGCAGCGGCTGGACGGCCCGGTCCGCGGCAACGGCAAGATCATCCAGGAGCTGGAGGGGTTCTTCCGCGGCGCCGGGTGGAACGTGATCAAGGTCATCTGGGGTCGGGAGTGGGACGAACTGCTCGCGCGCGACGAGGACGGCGCCCTGGTCGACATCATGAACAGCACCCTCGACGGGGACTACCAGACCTACAAGGCGGAGTCGGGGACGTTCATCCGGGAGAACTTCTTCGGTCGCGACCCTCGGGCGCGTGCCCTGGTCGACGGCCTCGCCGACGACGACATCTGGCGCCTCCGGCGGGGCGGCCACGACTACCGCAAGGTGTACGCGGCGTACCGGCAGGCGCTCGCGCACAACGGCCGTCCCACGGTCATCCTGGTGAAGACGGTCAAGGGGTACGGCCTCGGCCCGCGCTTCGAGGCGCGCAACGCGACGCACCAGATGAAGAAGCTGACGCTGCAGGATCTCAAGGACTTCCGCGATCATCTCCGCGTTCCGATCACCGACGCGCAGCTCGAGGCCGACCCGTACCTGCCGCCGTACTTCCACCCGGGAGCGGATGCTCCGGAGATCGCGTACCTGCGCGAACGCCGTCGCGCACTCGGCGGCTTCCTTCCGGAGCGCCGCTCGGCGCACGAGCCGATCGCACTGCCCGACCCGAAGGCGTACGAGGTCGCGGCTCGCGGCTCGGGCACGCAGCAGGCGGCGACGACCATGGCCTTCGTCCGGGTGCTGAAGGACCTGATGCGCGACCCCGGGTTCGGTCAGCGGATCGTGCCGATCATCCCCGATGAGGCCCGGACCTTCGGCATGGACGCGTTCTTCCCGACCGCGAAGATCTACAACCCGAAGGGTCAGAACTACCTGGCGGTCGATCGTGACATCGTGCTGTCCTACAAGGAGTCGACGTCGGGGCAGATCCTGCACGTCGGCATCAACGAGGCGGGATCCATCGCCGCGTTCACGGCGGCGGGAACGGCCTATGCGACCCACGGCGTGCCGCTGATCCCGGTGTACGTGTTCTACTCGATGTTCGGCTTCCAGCGCACCGGTGACTCGATCTGGGCCGCGGCCGACCAGATGACCCGCGGCTTCCTGATCTCCGCCACGGCGGGACGCACGACGCTGACCGGGGAGGGGCTGCAGCACGCCGACGGCCACTCGCCGCTGCTCGCCGCGACGAACCCGGCGGTCGTCACCTACGACCCGGCATTCGGGTACGAGATCGGCCACATCATGCGCGCCGGCATCGAGCGGATGTACGGACCGGACTCGACCGACCGCAACCGCATCTACAACCTCATGGTCTACAACGAGCCGATCGTGCAGCCCGCCGAGCCCGAAGGCGTCGATGTCGCCGGCATCCTCGGCGGCATCCATCGCATCTCACCGGTGGAGTCGCCGCGCACCCATCTGCTGGCGTCGGGCATCGGCGTGACATGGGCGCTGGAGGCGCAGCGGCTGCTGCGTGACGACTGGGGTGTCGCGGCCGACGTGTGGTCGGTGACCTCCTGGACGGAGCTGCGCCGCGACGCCGTCGCGACAGAGGAGGAGGCGTTCCTGCACCCGGAGCGCGGCATCCGCACCCCGTTCCTGCAGACGCAGCTCGCCGGCGCCGAGGGGCCGATCGTCGCCGTCAGCGACTACGCGAAGGACCTGCCCGATCATGTGCGCCCGTTCGTGAAGAACGACTGGGCGACGCTCGGCGCCGACGGCTTCGGGTTCTCGGACACGCGAGCCGCGGCGCGGCGGTTCTTCAAGATCGACAGCGCGTCGATCGTCGTTCGCACCCTGCAGCTGCTCGCCGCACGCGGAGAGGTGGATGCCTCAGCGCCCGCGCAGGCCGCCGAGCGCTATCGCCTGCACGACGTGAACGCCGGCACGAGCGGCTCGGATGCCGAGTAGCCGGTGTCAGGCGGTCAGCTCGGCGCTGATCTCCTCGGCCGCCCGGCGCAGCAGGGGGACAGCCCGGCCGCCGAACGCCTCGTCGACGCGGGAGATCGGACCCGAGACGGACACGGCGGTCGGGGTGGGGGCGTCGGGGACGGCCATCGAGAAGCAGCGGACGCCGATCTCCTGCTCCTGGTCGTCGATCGCGTAGCCGCGTTCGCGGATGCGATCGAGCTCGGCGAGCAGGTCGTCGATCGTGCCGAGGCTGAACTCGGTGGGCGTCGGCATCCCGGCGCGCCCCACGATGCCCCGCACGGTCTCGTCGGGGAGCTGGGCGAGGATCGCCTTGCCGACGCCGGTGTCGTGCAGGTTCGCCCGGCGGCCGACCTCGGTGAACATGCGCATCGAGTGCAGCGACGGCACCTGGGCGACATAGACGACCATGTCGCCGTCGAGCACCGCCATGTTGGCGCTCTCGCCGAGCTCGTCGACGAGGCGCTTGAGCTGCGGGCGCGCGAGGGCGCCGAACTGCCGAGAGGCTCCCTCGCCGATGCGGATGAGCTTGGGGCCGAGCGCGTAGCGGCGGTTCGGCAGCTGCCGTGCGTAGCCGAGCGAGACGAGCGTGCGCAGCAGGCGGTGGATCGTCGGGAGCGGGAGGTCGGTGGATGCCGCGAGCTCGCTCAGCGTGACGTCACCTCCGGCATCGGTCACCAGCTCGATGAGCTCGAAGACGCGCTCGACCGACTGCACGCCGGATCCGGCGCTCTTCGCGGGCTTGATATCGGTCATCGGATCCTCCGTCGGGGTCTGGATCATTCCATCATGCGAGAGAGGCATGTCGAAACAGACGCGCACAAAGATTACCGTGCTTGCTTCAAAGTTCCATAGAGTAGACAATAGAATCCACGATACGAAAACTTAGACGGAGGAAACATGGCGAATCCGGGACCCGGGAACTCCATCACACTGCGGATCGACGCTCCCTCGAACTTCAGCGTCACCAGCGAGCTCGCCGTGGCGGCGGCCGATGCCGGGGCAGCGGTGACCGCGCTCGACGTCGTCGAGTCGCATCCCGCGACGATCGTCGTCGATCTGACCTGCAACACCGCGGGAGAGGAGCACGCCGACCGCGTGCGCGCCGCGATCGACGCGCTCGAGGGCGTCACGGTCCGACTCGTCAGCGACCGCACCTTCCTGATGCACCTCGGCGGAAAGCTCGAGGTCGTGCCGCGCGTGCCGCTGCGCAACCGCGACGACCTGTCCCGCGCGTACACGCCGGGAGTCGCCCGCGTCTGCCTGGCGATCGCCGAGGACAAGAGCAAGGCGCGACAGCTCACCGTCAAGCGCAACACGATCGCTGTCGTCACCGACGGCACCGCCGTGCTCGGCCTCGGAGACATCGGCCCCGAAGCCGCCCTCCCGGTCATGGAGGGCAAGGCCGCGCTGTTCAAGCAGTTCGCGAACGTCGACGCGTGGCCGGTCTGCCTCGACACCAAGGACACCGAGGAGATCATCTCGATCGTCAAGGCGATCGCCCCCGTCTACGGCGGCGTGAACCTCGAGGACATCGCGGCGCCGCGCTGCTTCGAGATCGAGGCGCGCCTGCGCGAAGAGCTCGACATCCCGGTCTTCCACGACGACCAGCACGGCACCGCCATCGTGACGCTCGCCGCGCTCGGCAACGCGCTCAAGGTGGTCGGCAAGAAGATCGAAGACGTCCGCATCGTCGTGTCCGGGGTCGGCGCCGCCGGCAACGCGATCATCCAGCTGCTGCTCGCCGAGGGCGCCCGCGACATCGTGGCCTGCGGCCGGGACGGCGCGATCCACCCGGACGTCGAGTACACCGACGCGCACCGGACCGAGATCGCGTCGACCACCAACCCGCGCGGCTTCCAGGGCACGCTGAAGGAGGCCATGGTCGATGCCGACGTCTTCATCGGCGTGAGCGCTCCGAACATCCTCGGCGAGGAGGACATCGCGGCCATGGCGGACGACGCGATCGTGTTCGCGATGGCCAATCCCACGCCCGAAGTCGACCCGATCGTCGCGTCGAAGCACGCCGCCGTCGTGGCGACCGGTCGCAGCGACTTCCCGAACCAGATCAACAACGTGCTGGCCTTCCCCGGGGTCTTCCGCGGCCTGCTCGACGCGGGCGTGTCCGACATCACCGCGCCTATGCTGGTCGCAGCCGCCGAGGCGATCGCCTCGCGCGTGGGGGACGACGAGCTCAATGCGAGCTTCATCATCCCCAGCGTGTTCGATCCCCTGGTGGCCGGCGCCGTGGCCGAGGCCATCGTCCGCGTCGCCTCCACCGTCTCGAGCAAGGAGTGAGCACCGTGCCCGTCAGCGTCGATCCGCGCAGCACCACCCTGGGCGAGGACGACTTCGCCGACATCGACGCCCGGCTCGCCGACACCGACGCGCTGCTCGCGACCTCGTATCCCGGGGACGACGGCAGCCGCCAGCCGGTGCACACGCTCTATGTGCCCGCCGACCGCTTCGACCCCGAGCTGCCCGCGCGCTTCGGTGCGGAGGCCGCCGCGGCCGTCGCCGCGTTCGGCGGCACGGCGGCGCTCGCCGATGCCGTCGGGCTCGGGCACCTCGCCGAGGAGCTCGCGCCGCTCGTCGACGCCAAGCTGCGCAGCGAGCCGATCGAGGACCTCCGCCTGGACTTCGAGGACGGCTACGGCGCGCGACCGGATGCCGAAGAGGATGCGGACGCCGTGCTCGCGGCCGAGCGCGTGGCCGCGGCCGTCGCCGCGGGAACCGCGCCGCCCTTCATCGGCATCCGCTTCAAGTGCTTCGAGGCGCCGACCCGGCGCCGCGGCATCCGCACCCTCGATCGATTCCTGACCACCCTCGCCGCCGCCGGCCCGCTGCCGGACGGGCTCGTCCTGACCCTGCCCAAGGTGACCACGGTGGCGCAGGTCGAGGCGATGGTCGTGCTCTGCGAGCGCTTCGAGGAGCGGCTGGGTCTGGCTCCCGGACGTCTGCGCTTCGAGGTGCAGATGGAGACGCCGCAGCTGATCATCGCCGCCGACGGATCGGTACCGGTCGCGACCCTGCTGCACCGCGCGAAGGGCCGCGTCACGGCGCTGCACTACGGGACCTACGACTACAGCGCCTCGCTGCAGATCGCCGCCGCGCACCAGTCGATGGAGCATCCGGCCGCCGACTACGCGAAGCAGGTCATGCAGGTCGCCGTCGCCGAGACCGGCGCGCGGCTCTCCGACGGCTCGACCAACGTCATCCCCGTCGGTGACGCCGACCACGTGCGCGCGGCCTGGCAGCTGCACGCGCGCCTGGTACGGCGCTCGCTCGAGCGCGGCTACTACCAGGGCTGGGATCTGCACGCCGCCCAGCTGCCGACCCGCTACCTCGCGACCTACGCGTTCTACCGCGAGGGCTTCGCCGCCGCCGCGCGCCGCCTCGACAACTACCTGCACGGCAGCGACGCGACCATCATGGACGAGCCGGCCACCGCCCGGGCTCTCGCGCGCTTCGTCGTGCGCGGCCTGGAGTGCGGTGCTGTCACCGAGGCGGAGGTGCGGGATGCCGCGGCCGCCACTCCTGCGGAGCTGACCAAGCTCGCGCATCCGAAGCTCGCCGTATCCGAGGAGGAGACCTCATGAGCGCTCACGAACGCACCTACTACACGCCCGCCGGTGGTCTTCCCGGTCAGTCGGCGCTGCTGACCGACCGTGCCGTGGTCAAGCTCGCGTACACCGTGATCCCGAAGGGCGTGCTGCGCGACATCGTCACCAGCAGCCTCCCCGGCTTCACGAACACCCGCGCGTGGATCATCGCCCGGCCGACGCCGAGCTCGGCGACGACGTTCTCGCAGCTGATCGTCGAGATCGGCCCCGGCGGTGGGGCGGCCAAGCCCGAGGTCGAATCCGGAGTGGAGGGCGTGGTGTTCGTCACGACCGGGTCCCTGGCGCTGACCCTCGACGGAGAGCGACACGTGCTCGAAGAGGGCGGGTACGCCTTCCTCGCTCCTGGCGCCACCTGGTCGCTCGCCAATGAGGGCGACCAGCTCACGAGCTTCCACTGGATCCGCAAGGCCTACGAGTGGCTCGACGGCGTCGACGCACCGGCATCCTTCGTCACCAGCGACAAGGGCATCGAGCCGACGTCGATGCCCGACACCGACGACGTCTGGGCGACCACCCGCTTCTCGGACGCGAGCGACCTGGCGCACGACATGCAGGTGAACATCGTGACCTTCAAGCCGGGCGGCTCGATCCCGTTCGCCGAGACGCACGTCATGGAGCACGGTCTGTTCGTGCTGCAGGGCAAGGCCGTCTACCGCCTCAACGACGACTGGGTCGAGGTCGAGGCGGGCGACTACATGCTGCTGCGCGCCTTCTGCCCGCAGGCCTGCTACGCCGGGGGCCCCGAGGACTTCCGCTACCTGCTGTACAAGGACATGAACCGCCAGATCCGGCTGACCTGACGGCGGGCCGAGCGCGAGCGTGGATCAGAAACGCATCTTCCCAGGCGCGGGAAGGTGCGTTTCTGATCCATCCTCCCTGTGCGGGCGGGTCAGATGCCGAGAACCGTTGACATCGCCGCCGAGCTCAGCGTACGCTTTTCACTAGTAGAAACTTTACTTCCACAATCCGAAATTAGGAATCAATCCATGAGCTACACCGTGAACGCCTCGATCCTGCTGACCGAGCTGCCGATCCTGGAGCGCCCGGCCGCCGCTGAGGCCGCCGGCTTCGACGCCGTGGAGTTCTGGTGGCCGTTCGCCTCCGCCGTTCCCGCGCAGGAGGAGGTCGACGCGTTCGTCGCCGCGATCCAGGATGCGGGCGTGCAGCTCACCGGCCTCAACTTCTTCGCCGGCGACATGCCCGCGGGCGACCGGGGCCTCGTCTCCTGGATCGGTCGCGAAGACGAGTTCCGCGCCAACGTCGACGTCGTCGTCGGGATCGGCGAGCGTCTCGGCACGAAGGCCTTCAACGCCCTCTACGGCAACCGCATCGAGGGCGCCGATGCGCAGGCGCAGGACGACCTGGCGGTGCAGAACCTCGCGATCGCGGGCGCAGCGGTCGCGAAGATCGGCGGCATCGTGCTGCTCGAGCCGGTGTCCGGAATGGACGCGTACCCGCTGAAGACCGCGGCCGATGCCCTGGCCATCATCGGCCGGGTCCGTGACGAGCACGGCGTCGACAACATCCGCCTGCTCGCCGACTTCTACCACCTGGCCGTGAACGGCGACGACGTCGCCGCGGTCATCGCCGACCACGCCGGAGAGTTCGGTCACATCCAGATCGCCGATGCCCCCGGGCGCGGCGAGCCCGGCACCGGTGACCTGCCGCTGACCGACTGGATCGACGCGGCCCGCGCCGGCGGATACACCGGGGTCATCGGCCTCGAGTACAAAGCCACCCAGGCGGATGCCTTCGCCTGGCTCAACCGCGAAGGAGCGAACTCATGACCAGCATCGCCATCATCGGCCTCGGCATCATGGGCCTCCCCATGGCCAAGAACCTCGTCAAGGCCGGCTACGAGGTGACCGGATTCAACCGCAGCCAGGAGCCGATCGATGCGCTCGTCGAGGCCGGAGGCACGGGAGCGACCAGCATCGCGGATGCCGTGAAGGATGCCGACGTCATCCTCACCATGGTCCCCGACTCTCCCGACGTCGAGGGGGTCGTGCGCGGCGAGGACGGCGTCTTCGCCCACGCCAAGCCGGGCGCACTGTGGATCGACAACTCCTCGATCCGCCCCGACGTCGCCAAGGCCCTCGCCGAAGAGGCGATCGCCGCCGGCTTCGGTGCGGTCGACGCCCCGGTCTCCGGCGGAGAGCAGGGTGCGATCGACGGAGTGCTGTCGATCATGGTCGGCGGAGCCCCTGAGCACTTCGCGGCCGCGGAGCCCGTCCTCAACGCGATCGGCAAGACCATCGTGCACGTCGGACCCGCCGGTGCCGGCCAGACCGTCAAGGCGGCCAACCAGCTGATCGTCGCCGTGAACATCCAGGCGCTCAGCGAGGCCGTGGTCTTCCTCGAGGCGTTCGGCGTCGACACCGACGCGGCGCTCAAGGTTCTCGGCGGCGGACTCGCCGGCTCCAAGGTCCTCGACCAGAAGGGGCAGAAGATGCTCGACCGCGACTTCACCCCCGGCTTCCGTCTCGCCCTCCACAACAAGGATCTGGGCATCGTCACCGCAGCGGCACGCTCGGCGGGGGTCACCGTCCCCCTCGGCGCCGCTGTCGCACAGCTCGTGAACGCCCTCGTCGCCCGTGGCGACGGCGGCCTCGACCACTCCGGTCTCTTCACACTCACCAACGAACTCTCCGGCCGCGGCTGACGTTTCGTCTCGCTTCGCTCGCTCAACGACCGAAAGAACAAGGACTTCTCATGACTCGAATGCGTGCAGTCGACGCGATCTGCCAGATCCTGGTGAAGGAGGGCGCCACCGAGGCGTTCGGCCTGCCGGGTGCGGCGATCAACCCCTTCTACGCCGCGATGCGTGCCAACGGCGGCATCCGGCACACCCTCGCCCGTCACGTCGAGGGCGCCTCGCACATGGCCGACGGCTACAGCCGCACCGGCGACGGGCGCATCGGCATCTGCGTCGGCACCTCCGGCCCCGCCGGCACCGACATGATCACGGGGCTCTACGCCGCGATCGCCGACTCCATCCCGATGCTGTGCATCACCGGGCAGGCGCCGGTGGCCAAGCTCGACAAGGAGGACTTCCAGGCCGTCGACATCGCGTCGATCGCGAAGCCGGTCACGAAGTTCGCCAAGACCGTGCTCGAGGCGGCCCAGGTTCCGGGCGCCTTCCAGACGGCGTTCCAGATCATGCGCTCGGGCCGTCCGGGCCCGGTGCTCATCGACCTGCCGTTCGACGTGCAGATGGGCGAGATCGAGTTCGACATCGACACCTACGAGCCGCTGCCGGTGGCGAAGCCGGTCGCCACCCGTGCGCAGGCCGAGAAGGTGCTCGACATGCTGACGGCATCCGCTCACCCGCTGATCGTCGCCGGCGGCGGCATCGTGAACTCCGGCGCCTCCGCCAAGCTCGTCGAGCTGGCCGAGACCCTGGGCGTGCCCGTCGTCCCGACGCTGATGGGCTGGGGCGCGATCGCCGACGACCACCCGCTGGCGGCGGGCCTGGTCGGCATCCAGACCTCGCAGCGCTACGGCAACGCGAGCTTCCTCGAGTCCGACTTCGTGCTCGGCATCGGCAACCGCTGGGCGAACCGCCACACCGGCGGCCTCGACACCTACCGCAAGGGGCGCACCTTCGTGCACGTCGACATCGAGCCGACGCAGATCGGCCGCGTGTTCGCGCCCGACTACGGCGTGGTCTCCGACGCCGGCGCCTTCATCGACGCGCTGCTCGAAGCGGCCCGCGACCGCGTCGAGGCGCTGCCGGACTACCTGGGCTGGGCCGAGGACTGCCGCGCCCGCAAGGCGAAGCTGCAGCGCAAGACGAACTTCGACAACGTGCCGATGAAGCCGCACCGCGTGTACCAGGAGATGCTCTCGGCCTTCGGCCACGACACCACCTACGTCACCACGATCGGCCTGTCGCAGATCGCCGGCGCGCAGCTGCTGCACGTGTACGGTCCGCGTCAGTGGATCAACGCCGGCCAGGCAGGGCCTCTCGGCTGGACGCTGCCCGCCGCACTCGGCGTCGTGCGCGGAAAGCCGGGCCACCCGGTGGTCGCACTCAGCGGCGACTACGACTTCCAGTTCATGATCGAGGAGCTCGCCGTCGGCGCGCAGCACAAGCTGCCGTACATCCACGTCGTGGTCAACAACAGCTACCTCGGCCTGATCCGTCAGTCGCAGCGTCCGTTCGAGATGGACTACGAGGTCTCGCTCGCCTTCGACAACATCAACACCCCGCAGGACTCGTCCAGCGTCGCGGTGGGCTACGGCGTCGACCACGTCAAGGTGGCCGAGGGCCTGGGCTGCAAGGCGATCCGCGTCGAGCGTCCGGAGGACCTCGCGGCCGGCTTCGCGGAGGCTGCGCGTCTGAAGGACGAGTTCCAGGTGCCGGTGGTCGTCGAGGTCATCCTCGAGCGCGTCACCAACATCGCGATGGGCGCCGACCTCGACACGATGAACGAGTTCGAAGACCTCGCGACGTCGCCCGCCGACGCTCCCGAGGCCGTCTACGCCCTGCTCGACTGACCCGCCGTATGCGCATCCTCATCGCCTCGGACAAGTTCAAGGGCTCCGCCACCGGGGCCGAGGTCGCGGAGGCGCTCGCCCTCGGCATCCGGGAGATCATCCCGGATGCCGAGGTCGACGCGGTGCCCGTTGCCGACGGCGGCGAGGGCACGGTCGAGGCCGCTCTCGCGAGCGGGTTCGAGGCGGTCACGGCGCAGGTGACCGGGCCGACCGGGCAGCTGGTGCCGGCCCGGTTCGCGATGCGCGGAACGCAGGCGATCGTCGAGATGGCCGCGGCGAGCGGTCTCGACGTGCTGCCGGGCGGCGCGAAGGCCCCGCTCACGGCGACGAGCCGGGGGACCGGCGACCTCATCCGGGCGGCGCTGGATCGCGGATGCACGACGATCGTGCTCGGTGTGGGCGGAAGCGCCAACACCGACGGCGGTGCGGGGATGCTGCAGGCGCTGGGCGTCTCGCTCCGCACAGCGGAGGGCGATGCTCCTTCCGGCGGTGCGGCGCTCGCCGGCCTGACCTCCGTCGACGTGACGGGTCTCGACCCGCGCATCGCCGCGGCGACGATCGTGCTCGCCAGCGACGTCGACAATCCTCTCCTGGGAGACCGGGGGGCGTCTGCGGTGTTCGCACCGCAGAAGGGGGCGAGCGCCGACGATGTCGCCGCCCTCGAGACGGGCCTCTCCCGCTTCGCCTCGCTGCTCGAGGCGCAGGCGGGGGTGCGCCCGTCGAAGGATCTTCCCGGTGCGGGAGCCGCCGGGGGAGTGGGCTACGCGGCCCTGGCGGTGCTCGGAGCGAGCCGAGAGCCGGGCGTCGACGTCATCCAGCGTCTGACCGGACTCGGTGAGCGCATCGCCGGTGCCGACCTCGTCATCACCGGAGAGGGCAGCCTCGACGACCAGAGCCTCGGCGGCAAGACGCCGCTGGGTGTGGCGGCGGCCGCGCGCGCGGCGGGCGTTCCCGTCGTGGCGGTGTGCGGGCGTTCGACGCTGACCGCGGAGGAAGCCGCCGATGCCGGCTTCGTCGCGGTGCTGCCGCTCAGCGCGCTCGAGCCGGACCCTGCGGCGAGCATGGCGAACGCGACCGCGCTGCTCGCGCAGGTGGGCCGGCGGATCGCCACCGAGATCATCCCGCGATCCCTGGCGGGATCGTGGTCCAGTATGGGCTGAGCAGGTGTCAGCCGGTCGGCGTGCAGCCGGCGGAAGGGAAGGGCGACATGTCGCAGGAGCAGGAAATGGCGGATGCCGGAGCGTCGCTCGACCCGACGGGTGAGCGGTACGACCTCGTGATCCGAGGGCAGCGGGTGCTGACGTCCGCGGGCATCAGCCCGCGGGAGGTCGGGGTGCGCGACGGCAGGATCGTCGCCATGCAGCCGTTGGGCAACAACCTCGACGGCGCGGAGGTCATCGAGCTCGCCGACGACGAGACGCTCATCCCCGGGCTCGTCGACACCCACGTGCACGTGAACGAGCCGGGTCGCACGGAGTGGGAGGGGTTCGCCTCCGCCACACGTGCCGCCGCGGCAGGTGGTGTGACGACCATCGTCGACATGCCGCTGAACAGCATCCCGGCGACCGTCGACGTCGAGGCGCTGAACATCAAGCGCGACGTCGCGCAGGGCCAGACGCACGTCGACGTGGGCTTCTGGGGCGGGGCGATCCCCGGCAACACCGCGGAGCTGCGCGGTCTGCACGATGCCGGCGTCTTCGGCTTCAAGTGCTTCCTGCTGCACTCCGGAGTCGACGAGTTCCCGCCGCTCGACGCCGACGAGATGGAGAAGGACATGCGCGAGCTCGCGACGTTCGACTCCGTGATGATCGTGCACGCCGAGGACTCCCGCGCGATCGACCGCGCCCCCTCACCCGAGGGAGACGACTACGGCAAGTTCCTGGCATCGCGTCCCCGTGGTGCCGAGAACCTCGCGATCGCCGAGGTCATCGAGCGGGCGCGCTGGACGGGCGCCCGTGCGCACATCCTGCACCTGTCGTCGTCCGACGCCCTGGCGATGATCCGCAGCGCGAAGCACGACGGCCTCCGGCTCACGGTCGAGACGTGCCCCCACTACCTGACCCTCACGGCGGAGGAGATCCCGCTCGGCGCCACGCAGTTCAAGTGCTGCCCGCCGATCCGAGAGGCCGGCAACCGGGAGCTGCTCTGGGAAGGGCTCGAAGACGGCACGATCGACTTCATCGTGTCGGACCACTCGCCGTCCACCCTCGATCTGAAGGATCTCGACAACGGAGACTTCGCCGTCGCGTGGGGCGGCGTCGCGTCTCTCCAGCTCGGGCTCTCGCTGATCTGGACCGAGGCCCGTCAGCGCGGACTGACGCTCGAGACCGTGGTGTCGTGGATGAGCGAGCGCCCCGCGCAGTTCGCCGGGCTCACCGGCAAGGGGCGCATCGCGCCGGGCTACGACGCCGACTTCTCGGTGTTCGCCGCCGACGACGCCTATGTCGTCGACGTGAACAAGCTGCACCACAAGAACCCGCTCACGCCCTACCACGGCAAGGCTCTGGCGGGTGTGGTGCGCAAGACGTGGCTGCACGGCGAGGTGATCGACTTCGAGACGCCGCGCGGACGGCTGCTGCGCCGGGGCATGACCGATTGACGCGTGATCTTCGCCCGGAGTAAAGTTGAGTCAGGATAACTCAACTTTACTTCGGAGGGATACGTGTCCAACCCCCAGGCCGGCCCGCAGAATCAGGACCAGCAGTCTGCTCTCGAGCAGTTCGGCATCAACCTCACCGACCGCGCCCGCCAGGGCAAGCTCGACCCCGTGATCGGGCGGGACGGTGAGATCCGCCGCGTCAGCCAGGTGCTGACCCGACGCACCAAGAACAACCCGGTGCTGATCGGTGAGCCCGGCGTCGGCAAGACCGCCGTCGTCGAGGGTCTCGCGCAGCGGATCGTGGCGGGCGACGTCGCCGAGTCCCTGAAGGACAAGGAGCTGATCACCCTCGACATCTCCGCGCTGGTGGCCGGAGCCATGTACCGCGGGCAGTTCGAGGAGCGGCTGAAGCAGGTCCTCAAGGAGATCACCGAGTCCGAGGGCAAGGTCATCACGTTCATCGACGAGCTGCATGTGCTCATGGGTGCCGGTGGCGGCGAGGGGTCGGTCGCCGCATCCAACATGCTCAAGCCCATGCTGGCCCGTGGAGAGCTGCGCCTGATCGGCGCGACGACGCTCAACGAGTACCGCGAGTTCATCGAGAAGGATGCCGCGCTCGAGCGGCGCTTCCAGCAGGTCTACGTGGGCGAGCCCACGGTCGAAGACACCATCGCGATCCTCCGCGGGCTCAAGGGTCGGTACGAGGCGCACCACGGAGTGACCATCGCCGACAGTGCTCTCGTAGCGGCCGCCGCGCTGTCGAACCGCTACCTCCCCTCCCGCCAGCTGCCCGACAAGGCCATCGACCTCATCGACGAGGCCATGTCCCGGCTGAAGATGGAGATCGACTCCTCGCCGGTCGAGATCGACCAGCTGAAGCGCCAGGTCGACCGCATGAAGCTCGAGGAGCTCGCGCTCAAGAAAGAGAAGGATGCCGCGTCCAAGGAGCGGTTGGGCACGCTCCGCGAGCAGCTCGCCGGGCTCGAGAAGGAGCTCGCCGCGCTCGAGGAGCGCTGGGCGCGTGAGCGTCAGGGTCTCAACCGTGTCGGCGACCTGAAGAAGCAGCTCGACGACGCCGTCACGCAGCGCGATCTCGCCATGCGCGAGGCCGACTACACGCGCGCTTCCAAGCTCGAGTACGAGACCATCAAGCGCCTGGAGCGCGACATCGCCGAGGCCGAGCAGGCGGAGGCCGCCACGTCGTCTGAGGGCCGCATGGTCAACGAGCAGGTCACCGATGAGGACATCGCCGGCGTGATCGCCGCGTGGACCGGCATCCCGGTCGGAAAGCTCCTGCAGGGCGAGTCCGAGCGACTGCTACACCTCGAGAGCGAGCTCGGCAAGCGGCTGATCGGGCAGAAGGAGGCCGTGAAAGCGGTGTCGGATGCCGTGCGCCGCTCGCGCGCGGGTATCAGCGATCCCGGGCGCCCGACCGGCTCGTTCCTGTTCCTCGGCCCCACCGGTGTCGGCAAGACCGAGCTCGCGAAGGCGCTCGCGGAGTTCCTCTTCGACGACGAGCACGCCATGGTGCGCATCGACATGTCGGAGTACGGCGAGAAGCACTCGGTCTCCCGCCTCGTCGGCGCCCCTCCGGGGTACGTCGGCTACGAGCAGGGCGGTCAGCTCACCGAGGCCGTGCGTCGTCGGCCCTACAGCGTGATCCTGCTCGACGAGGTCGAGAAGGCGCACCCCGAGGTGTTCGACGTGCTCCTGCAGGTGCTCGACGACGGACGCCTCACCGACGGCCAGGGCCGCACGGTCGACTTCTCGAACGTGATCCTGATCCTCACCTCGAACCTCGGCTCGCCGATCCTCATCGACCCCGTGCTCCCACCCGACGAGAAGCGCGAGCAGGTGATGGCGCTCGTGCGCCAGGCGTTCCGACCCGAGTTCCTGAACCGCCTCGACGACATCGTGATGTTCGCCGCGCTCACCGAAGACGACCTCGCGCAGATCGTCGAGCTCTCCGTCGACCAGCTGCACGACCGGCTCCACGACCGCCGGCTCACGCTCGCCGTCACCCCGGATGCACGCTCGTGGCTCGCCGAGCGCGGGTACGACCCGATGTTCGGTGCGCGGCCGCTGCGCCGCCTCATCCAGTCCGAGGTGCAGAACAAGCTGGCGACCGCCCTGCTGTCCGGCGGGGTGCGCGACGGCGACACCGTCCGAGTCGATGTCGCGGCTGACGGATCGGGCCTCGTGCTCACCGCTCAGAGCCCGACGGAAGGCGATCCGCGCACGTCTTAGATTCCACATCTTGGAAGTCTCAATCCGAGATTCGGAAAAATCCTTGACCGCGTTCGCGCGCCCGTGATAGATCTGGAGTGTTCCAAAGTCGGAGCACCTGGATCAGCAGACAGGGAAAAACTGAGCTGACCCCCTGGTGGGGTCAGCCGTTCGACTCCACCCCGATGGACGGAGTCTGCTATGTCACAGCACCCCACGAGCGTGTGGTTGAAGAGCCCGCTCGGCATCTACACCGGAGGCGACGCCGACGCTGCCGGCGGCATCGTCATCGAGGGCTCGCGGGTCCTCGAGGTCGTCCCCGCCGGCGGCGCGCCGTCGGTGCCGGTCGACGAGGTCTTCGATGCCTCGCGGCACGTGATCATCCCCGGCCTCATCAACACGCACCACCACTTCTACCAGACGCTCACCCGCGCCTGGACGCCCGTGGTGAGCGCCGAGCTGTTCCCCTGGCTCAAGGGCCTCTACGGGGTGTGGGCAGGGCTCACGCCCCGCGATCTCGAACTGGCGACGACGGCGGCGCTCGCCGAGCTGCTGCTCTCCGGATGCACCACGGCCGCCGACCACCATTACCTGTTCCCGAACGGGCTCGAGGATGCGATCGACGTGCAGGTCGACGTCGTGAAGAAGCTCGGCATGCGGGCGACCCTGACCCGCGGGTCGATGTCGCTCGGCGAGGAGGACGGCGGCCTGCCACCGCAGCGGACGGTGCAGGATGCCGACACGATCCTCGCCGACAGCGAACGGCTCATCAGCGCCCACCACGAGCGCGGCGACGGCGCGTTCGTGCAGATCGGACTCGCGCCGTGCTCGCCGTTCTCCGTGACGACCGGCGTGATGCGCGACACCGCCGCCCTCGCCGAACGACTCGACGTGCGGCTGCACACCCACCTCGCCGAGACGCTCGACGAGGAGGACTTCTGCCGCGAGATGTTCGGTCTGCGCACGGTCGACTACCTCGAGAGCGTCGGCTGGCTGTCGGATCGCACCTGGCTCGCACACGGCATCCACTTCGACGATGCCGAGATCGCGCGGCTGGGAGCGGCCGGTACCGCCGTGTCGCACTGCGCGACATCCAACATGCGTCTCGCCTCCGGCATCGCCCGTGCGATCGAGCTCGAGCAGGCCGGCGCGCCGGTGGGCCTCGGCGTCGACGGCTCGGCATCCAACGACGGCTCGAACATGATCCAGGAGGGGCGGCAGGCGCTGTACCTGCAGCGCCTGCGCTACGGCGCCGCCGCCGTCACACCCGAGCGCGCGCTCGGCTGGGCGACGGCGGGATCGGCGCGGGCCCTCGGACGCTCCGACGTCGGCGTGCTCGCCCCCGGGAAGCAGGCGGACCTCGCGATGTTCACCCTCGACGAGCTGCGGTTCTCCGGAAGCCATGATCCGGTCGCCGCCCTGCTGCTGTGCGGCGCGGATCGAGCCGACCGCGTCATGGTCGGCGGGCGCTGGCGCGTGCTCGACGGTCAGATCGCGGGCCTCGACGTCCCCCAGCTCATCGCCCACCACAGCGAGGCGGCCCGCGGCCTCCTCGCCCGACACTCCTGAAACGCAGCCCTCCCCGATACGACGCACGCCCCGAAAACCGACGAAGAGGTCGACATGAACAAGCAGAAGACGGTCGCACGGCGACCGGAAGACGAGCGGATGCCGCTCGGCAGCACCATCGCCTACGGCATCCAGCACGTGCTCACGATGTACGGCGGCATCATCGCGCCGCCGCTCATCATCGGCTCGATGGCGGGCCTCGACGGCGCCGAGATCGGCGTGCTGATCACGGCGTGCCTCTTCATGGGGGGTCTCGCCACGATCCTCCAGACCGTCGGGATCCCGTTCTTCGGATCGCAGCTGCCCCTCGTGCAGGGCGTCTCCTTCGCCGGTGTCGCGACGATGGGAGCGATCGTGACGAGCGGCGGCGGATTGCCCGCGGTGTTCGGCGCGGTGATCGTCGCCTCGATCATCGGCCTGTTGATCGCCCCGGTGTTCGCCACCATCATCCGGTTCTTCCCACCCGTCGTGACGGGCGTGGTCATCACCACGATCGGGTTGACCCTGCTGCCGGTGGCCGCGGGCTGGGCCATGGGCGGCAACAGCCAGGCCGAGGACTTCGGCGATCCGCAGAACCTGCTGCTCGCGGCGATCACGTTCGTCATCGTGCTGGTGCTCAGCAAGGTGCGGATCGGTGCGATCTCCCGCCTGGCGATCCTGCTCGCCATCGTGCTCGGCACGATCCTCGCGGTCATCCTCGGACGCGTCGACTTCGGCGCCGTCGGGGACGGGCCGATCTTCGCCCTGCCCAGCGTGTTCGGGTTCGGGATGCCCACGTTCGAGATCGCCGGGATCATCTCGATGTTCATCGTGATCCTGGTGACGCTCACCGAGACGACGGCCGACATCCTGGCCGTGGGCGAGATCGTCGGCACCAAGGTCGACTCCAAGCGGATCGCGGCGGGGCTCCGTGCCGACATGCTCTCGAGCGCCGTCTCGCCCGTGTTCGGCTCGTTCACGCAGTCCGCCTTCGCGCAGAACGTCGGCCTCGTCGCGATCACCGGGGTCAAGAGCCGGTTCGTGGTCACCGCGGGCGGCGTCGTGCTCGTCATCCTGGGCCTGCTCCCGGTGCTCGGACGCGTCGTCGCGGCGGTGCCGGCACCCGTGCTCGGCGGCGCGGGGATCGTGCTGTTCGGAAGCGTGGCGGCGAGCGGCATCCGCACGCTCGCGAAGGTCGACTACCGGGGCAACATGAACCTCGTCATCGTGGCCTCCTCGATCGGGATCGGCATGCTGCCGATCGCCGCCCCCACGATCTACGACCAGATGCCCGCGTGGTTCGTCACGATCTTCCACTCCGGGATCAGCTCGGCCGCCGTGGCGGCGATCCTGCTGAACCTGCTGTTCAACCATCTCGGGAAGCCGTCGGGCAAGGATGCGTCCGTGCTCGCCGCCGCTCCCACTCGGAGCATCCCGATCGCCTATCTCGATGCCTTCGAGGACGGGGATTCGATCGTCGACGGCAAGATCGTCGACCGCGACGGCAGAGAGGTCGAGGTCCAGCGCCCCGACCACTGACCCCGCTAGCGCAGCGGACGGGTGCCGCGGCCGGCGATCGCGTCGGCCGCGAGCTCCTGTCCGATGATCGAGTGCCGACGGGAGTAGGCGAAGTAGATCACCAGGCCGAGCGCCAGCCAGACCGCGAAACGCAGCCAGGTCTCCGAGCTCAGGTTCAGCATCAGCCAGAAGCAGGCGATCGCCGAGATCCACGGCAGCCAGGGGGAGAACGGCACGGTGAACGGCCGCTCGAGGTCGGGCCGGCTCTTGCGCAGGATCGGCACCCCGATGCTCACCAGGACGAAGGCCGACAGGGTGCCGATGTTGATCATGTCGCCCAGCACCTGCACGTCGGTGAAGCCGGCGATGATCGCGATCACGACGCCGACGATCACCTGGATGCGCACGGGCGTGCCGCGCTTGGCATCCGTCACGCTCAGGGAACGGGGGAGCAGGCCGTCGCGGCTCATCGCGAAGACGACACGGGCGAGGCCCATGAGCAGCACCATGACGACGGTCGTGAGACCGACGAGGCTGCCGATCGCGATCACCTGCGCGGCCCAGGTCGCGCCGACGAGCTCGAACGCGCTCGCCAGTGAAGGCTCGTCGAGCTTCGCGAGCTCGGTGTATGAGACCATGCCGGTGATCACGATGGCGACCAGCACGTAGAGCACCGTGACGATCACGAGGCCGAGCATGATGCCGCGGGGCACGGTGCGCTTCGGGTCCTTCGTCTCCTCGGCGCTCGTGGCGACCACGTCGAAGCCGATGAAGGCGAAGAAGACCAGCGCGGCGCCGCTGAGGATGCCGAAGACGCCGTACATCGTCGGGTCGGCTCCGGTCATCAGAGAGAACAGCGACTGGGTCCAGGCGCTCTCGGATGCTGCGCCGGCCTCGGCGGGCGGGACGAAGGGCGTGTAGTTGGCGCCGTTGATGAAGAAGAGCCCGACCACGATGACGAAGAGCACGATGGCGACCTTGATCACCGTGAAGACGCTGTTCACCCGGCTCGACAGCCGGGTGCCGAGAGCGAGCAGGGTCGTGAAGATCGCGACGATGACGACGGGACCCCAGTCGAAGGACAGCGGCCCGATCGCGATCGTCATCGGGATGTCGAGGTCGAACAGCGAGACCGCGTCGCCGAGGTACACGCCCCAGTACTTCGCGATCACGGCCGACGCCATCAGCATCTCGAGGATCAGGTCCCAGCCGATGATCCAGGCGAGGAACTCGCCCAGCGTCGAGTAGGTGAACGTGTAGGCGGAGCCCGCGACAGGGATCGACGAGGCGAACTCGGCGTAGCAGAGGATCGCGAGCGCGCAGACGGTCGCCGCGATGATGAACGAGATGATCACCGCGGGGCCGGCGTGGCGCGCCGAGGCCTCGGCGCCGACCGAGAAGATGCCGGCGCCGACCGCCACGGCGACACCCATCACGGCCAGATCCCACACGCCGAGCGATCGCTTCAGCGACCGCTTCTCGTCGTGGGTCTCGGCCATCGACTGCTCGACGGACTTGATCCTTCGCTGAATCGCCATGCGGACGAGTCTAGAAGGACGTGCTCCCGGCTACAGCACCGACTTCGGGAGCCGATGCAGAGTCACCGCACCGATCGCGGCGAACGGATGCAGCGGATCGGGGTCGCCCGACCCGGTCGGGCCGCCGAGGGCGGAGTCGACCAGCGCGCTCATCACGGCGAACGCGTCCATCGGGTCCCACCCGTGCCCGGTCACGAGGAAGTCGAACGCGTCCTCGTACCCGCGGGTGATGCTCTCCTGCACCGGGTCGCCGAGTCCGACGAAGACCCAGGCGTCCTCGGTCTCGATGCGGGGTGCGCGCAGCGAGAGGCCCGGCACGAGGTCGATGCTCACGATCGCGACCCCCTCGGCCTCGATCGCGACGAACGACGACTCGCCCTCGCTCATGATCGCGTGGATGTCGCCGATGGAGAGCAGCGCTCCCTCCACCTCGACCGGCAGGTACACGATCGAGCCCGGTCGTGCCTCGGTGACGTCCATGTTGCCGCCGAGAGCGGTGGTGGGCATGACGGTCGAGTTCACGCCGACAGCCGGGGCGGTGCCGATGCAGCCGATCATGGGTCGCGGCGCGACGACGTGCCTGTCGGTGAGGTGCACGCCCTCTTCGTCGATCGGGATGCGCCTGGACGCGACCGTCTCGCCCATCCGATGGCGCAGGGCGCCGACGCCGGGCAGGCTCTGCGACCATCCGCAGTCCTTCAGGCGGATCTCGTGGATCGTCACGGCGAGCGTGTCGCCCGGCCGGGCGCCGTCGATCCAGACCGGACCCGTGACCGGGTTGATCGGTGCCTTGAGGGCGGCGAGGTCGCCGTGGTCGTGGAGCTCGCGGTAGACGGCGTCGTCGGTCTCGAAGCCGATGCGCTCACCCGTGCCGGGCCGGATGCGCAGCACGGGTTCCACGTCGGCCCGGAAGCCGGGACGACCGAGCTCCTTGCCCAGGAAGTGGTCCATGCCGTTCATGCGGACCTCTCCTCGCCGGAAGCGGCATGCTCGGACAGCAGCTCGGGGTTCGCGCCGTTGCGGATGCGGAAGATGACGAACACGATCACCCCGATCACGAGCCAGACGACTCCGCCGATCTTGGCCAGGTCGGATGCGTTGAAGAGCACGTAGCCGATGATGAGGAATCCGCACAGCGGCACCACGAGGTGCAGCAGCCAGTTCCGCGACCGCTGGCGCACGATGTAGTGCCAGAACACGGCGACGTGCAGCAGGAGGAACCCGAAGAGGGCGCCGAAGTTCACCAGCGACGAGATCAGATCGATCTGCCCGACGAAGAACAGCACGAGCACCGTGCTCAGTGCGCTGACGAACAGGATCGCGTAAACCGGGACCTGCCGCGCGTTGATCTTCGAGAAGAACGCCGGGAGGCGCCGGTCACGGCTCATCGAGTAGAGCAGGCGCGAGGTCGCCGCCTGCGCCGCCACCGCGTTCGCGATGCCGACGGCGATGACGTTGACCGCGAGGAACGCCGTGGCCCATCCGCTGCCGGCCGCCTGAGCGACGATCGAGAAGAACGCGTTGTTGACCTCATCCTCGGGGAAGGAAACGGTGCCGGCGGCGAGTGCGCTCGCGAGCCAGGTCTGCAGGATGAACAGCGTCGCGACGATGAACAGGGCGATGATCATGGCCCGCCCCGCCGGGTTCTTCTTGCCGGTCGTCTCCTCCGAGAGCGTCGAGATCCCGTCGAAGCCGAGGAAGCTCAGCACGGCGATCGAGAGCGCGGATGCGATCAGGGCGGGGTCGACCTTCGCGGGGTCCCAGAGCTGTGCGAGGGAGAAGGAGGATCCCTCGATCGTCTGGCCGGTCAGAGCGGACACGGCGATGACGACGAAGATCACCACGAACACGAGCTCGATGGCGAGGAAGACGCGGTTCGCCACGGTGATCGAACCGATGCCGAGCACGTTGATGATCGTGTTGACCGCCACGCAGAGGATCGCCCACAGCCATTCCGGCGACTCGGGGAAGATCCCCCGCATCGAGGAGGCGGCGAAGACGTACAGCAGGGTCGGCACGAGCAGGTAGTCCAGGAGGATCGCCCAGCCCGCGAAGAAGCCGGCGACGGGATGCGTGCCGCGGCCGACATAGGAGAAGACGGATCCGGCGAGCGGAAAGGACTTGGCCATCTGCGCGTACCCGAGGGCGGTGAAGATCATCGCGACGAGGCCCACGAGGTAGACGAGCGGGACCATCCCCTTGGACTCGTTGAACACGACGCCGAAGATCGCCCACGGGGCGATCGGCACCATGAAGACCAGGCCGTACACGACGAGGTCGAAGGTCGAGACGGAGCGCTTGAGCTCCTGCTTGTAGCCGAACGATTCCAGCCGAGGCTGGCCGTCGGAGGCGGCGGTGGCGGTCATGATGTCTCCAGGGTGGGTGTCAGGGATGCTGAGCGAGGAAGTCGGCGATCACGTCGAGGAAGATCTGAGGCTGTTCCAGGTGCACGCAGTGGCTCGCGCCGGGGAACACGTGTCCGGTCGCATCGGGGATGCGATCGAGGAACGGCTGCCAGGTCGCGGGCGTCGCCTCGTCGTGCTCGCCGGCGACGACGAGCGTCGGCACCTGCACGAGCGGGAGGCGGTCGATCACGGACCAATCGCGAAGCGTGCCGATCACATGGAACTCGTTGGGCCCGTTCATCGTGTGGTACACGGTCGGGTCGGCGAGCATCTGCTGCTCGCTGTCGACGAAATCCTGCGGCATCGGCGCGACCCGGCAGACGTGCCGCTCGTAGAACAGCTGTGTGGCGGCGACGTACTCGGGGTGATCCAGCGTCCCGGCCGCTTCGTGCTCCGTGAGCGCGTCGCGCGCGGCATCCGGGAGCGCGTCGCGCAGCCGCGCCGCCTCGCTCACCCAGAGCGGCATCGAGGCGGGGGAGTTGCAGATCATCAGCCCGAGCAGGCCGTCGGGCTGCCGAACGGCGATCTCGGCGCCGAGCATGCCGCCCCACGACTGCCCGAGCACGTGATACTCGTCTATGCCGAGATGTGCGCGCAGGGAGTGGAACTCCTCGTCGAAGAAGGCGGGCGTCCACCGCTCGACGGGGGCGTCGGGGTGGTGGGAGCTCCGGCCGCAGCCGATCTGGTCGTAATGGACGACCGTTCGCCCTGTGAGATCGGCGAGGCGGGCGATGTTCTGCACGTAGTCGTGCGCCATGCCCGGGCCGCCGTGGAGCACGAAGACCGGAGCGAGGTCGCGGCTCTCGTCGGGCGTCGTGACGCGGAACCAGGTGAAGCCGTCGCGGAAAGGGACGGAGGACTCGTGAACGTGCATGAACACATGTTGGCGATAAAAGGTCCGCGAGTAAACCATTTGGCGGCAAGTTAACGTTGATGAAACACTGGGAGGGCCATGACGGAGACCGATGAGACCCTGATCGATCGCATCACCGACCGGCTGATCACCGCCGTGGCGATCGGCGAATTCCTCCCTGGGGCCCGCCTGCCGGCTGAACGCGATCTCGCTCGCTCGCTCGGCGTCGGGCGCACCACGACACGAGCCGCCTTGGAGCGCCTGGTCGGCAGGGGCATCCTGGAGAAGCAGCGGGGGAGGTCGGGGGGATCATTCGTCAGGGAGGAATGGCCGACCTCCGAGGTCGCCGCCGTCGCCCGATGGTTCGAAGAGCAGTGGCCGCAGCTCGTCGATGCCGCCATCGCCGGGACGCACCTCCACGGTGCGGTCGCTCGCCTCGCGGCAAGCAACCGCACGGACGACGACATCGAGTGCCTCGAGAGCTGCCTCGACGACTTCCGGCAGGCCGAGAGCGGAGCCGCTCGTCAGCACGCCGACAGTCTCCTGCACCTGGCGATCATCGCCGCCGCGCACAACGAGACGCTCTCCGCGATCGTGCTCGACCACGAACGCCGGTTCACGATCATCGCACCCGCCCACCCGTGGGGCGATTCGGCGAGCCGACCTGCGATGGAGGAGCGCGCCGGACGTGAGCACGGCGAACTGGTCGCGGCGATCATCGACGGCCGTGTCGATGATGCCGGGCGGATCGCGCAGCGCCACGTCGAGATCGATCTGGAGCTCCTCGACGCCGCCCGTCGTCGCGCGCTCACCCGCTGACGCGGGCTCCCGATCCGTCGCCGGCGGATGCCGCCAGCGCCGCTCCTGTCAGCGAGTCCCCGTCGGCCGCGAGCTCAGCCGGGGTCCCGGCGAACATCAGCCGACCGCCGTCGGACCCTGCTCCTGGACCGATGTCGATCACGTGATCGGCGCGTGCGACGACACGCATGTTGTGCTCCACCACGACCAGTGTCGCGCCGTCGTCGAGCAGGTCGTCGAACAGGCGATTGATCGTGTCGACGTCGTTCGGGTGGAGCCCGGAGGTCGGTTCGTCGAGGATGATCCGGTCGGCGGGATCGCGCTGCGGGTCGCTGAGGTGGCGCGCGAGCAGCAGTCGCTGCTTCTCGCCCCCGGAGAGGGTGTCGAGCGAGCGGCCGACCGGGATGTAGCCCAGTCCGGTGCGCTGCACCCAGTCGAGGGCCGCCACGACGTCGGAGTGGTCGGACAGCAGCCCGCTGACCTCGCTCGGAGTCGAGGCGAGGACATCGGCGATCGTCGCACCGCCGACGCGGACCTCGAGCGCCGTGTCGTTGAATCGCAGACCCCCGCAGGCGTCGCAGGGCAGCGAGACGTCGTCGAGGAACGCGAGCTCGGTCGTGATGTGCCCGCGTCCGCGGCACGTCGGGCACGCGCCCTTGCCGTTGAAGCTGAACCAGGACGGATCGAGGCCCGATGCCGCGGCGAACACCTCCCGCACGGTGTCGGCGATGCGCAGGATGCTCAGCGTGGTCGAGCGGATGCCGCCGCGCAACGGGTCCTGCCCGACGACGGTGAACTCCGGATGCTGCCGCGGAAGCTCCACCGTCGCGAACGAGCTCTTGCCGGAGCCTGCCACACCGGTGATCGCCGTGAGCACCCCCACGGGCACGTCGACGTCGAAACCCTGCAGGTTGTGCGACCGTGCGTCGCGGACGGTGACCTGACCGCGCGGCGCTCGACTCGTCTCTGCTGCGCGCAGCGGCTCTGCGAGCAGCCGTCCGGTCAGGGTGCGGCTCCGACGCAGCGCGTCGGGCGTGCCCTCGAACTGCACCAGGCCGCCTGCGGAGCCGGCGCCGGGACCGAGGTCGACCACGTGGTCCGCGACGGCGATCACCTGCGGATGGTGCTCCACCACGAGGATCGTGTTGCCGGCGTCGCGCAGGCGCTGCAGCAGCGCGACCAGGCGCTGGATGTCAGCGGGGTGCAGCCCGGTGCTGGGCTCGTCGAACACGTAGGTCACATCGGTCAGGGCGCTCCCGAGGTGCCGCACGATCTTGACCCGCTGGGCCTCGCCGCCGGACAGCGTCGACGATTCGCGGTCGAGCGTGAGGTAGCCGAGCCCGACGGAGAGGAGGGCATCGAGGACGTGTCGGATGCCGTCGACCGCCGGCGCGACCCTGGCGTCGGCGAGGTCGTCGAGCAGCACGCGCAGCTCGGCCACCGGCATCCGCATCCAGTCGACGATCGATCGCCCGTCGATGAGGCTCGCCCGCGCGGCTTCGTTCACGCGGGCGCCCTGGCAGTCGGGACAGGCATGGTGGGTCACCAGGCGGTCGAGCTCCTCGCGCACCTGCGCGGACATCTTGGTCGGGCGCTGCTTCAGGAAGACCGCGCGCATGCGGGTGATCACGCCGTCGAACCGTGCGCTCTGCGGGAAGCGCGGGTCCGGGTCGGTCAGCTTGAGCTGATCCGCGTACAGGAAGAGGTCCATCTCCTCGGCGGTGTACTCCTTCAGCGGCTTCTGCCGGTCGAACAGGCCGCAGTAGGCGAAGCGCTTCCAGCGGTAGACGCCGGGCCGGAAGAGGCTGAAGCGCACCGGCCCCTCGTCGATGCTCTTCTCGGTGTCGATGAGCGCGTCGAGGTCGATGTCGTAGACCGTGCCGAGCCCTTCGCAGGTCGGGCACATGCCGGAGGGGTCGTTGAACGAGTAGGAAGGCGAATACCCGGCCGAGGGCGAGCCGATGCGCGAGAAGACCAGCCGCACCAGGGAGGCGAGGTCGGTCGCGGTCGCGACCGTCGAGCGGGCGTTCCCGGTGAACCGTCGCTGGTCGATGAGCACCGTGAAGGTCAGGCCGTCCATCGCCTGCACATCCGGCGCCGGCATCTGCGGCAGCCGGGCGCGGATGAACGTCGAGTACGAGTCGTTCACGAGCCGTTGCGCCTCGGCGGCGATCGTGTCGAGCACGAGCGATGACTTGCCGGATCCGGAGACGCCGGTGAAGACGGTCATCAGCTTCTTCGGGACGTCGAGCGAGACGTCGCGCAGATTGTTGGTCCGCGCTCCGGTGATGCGGAGGAAGGAGTCCATCACCTCACGCTAGACAGGCCTCCGGACATCCGTCCGGGGGCCTGTCCGAGGAGAGGGCGTCAGGCGCTGAGGACGACCGTCTCGTCGATCGGCCGGCGCACGCGCGGGGCGACCTCGCGCTGCTGCAGGACCTCGGGAAGGCTCTCGACGTCGCCGAACTCGCCGACGGCGAAGACCGTGACGGGGGTGAAACGGGGCTCGAGGTCGGCGAACTCGCGCACGGCCTCGGGGTCGAAGCCGCTCATCTGATGCACGACGAGTCCGTCGTGGTGGGCCTGCACCGAGAAGTGCGCGACGGCCTGTCCGAGGTCGTACACGGCGTGGGTGATCGGGGTGCCGTCAGCGGCCGCGGTCTCGGCGATGGCCACGACGAGGACGGCCGCGTTGCCGGCCCATGTCTGGTTGAAGCCCATCAGCGCGTTCACGACCTGGGCGTGCAGGGCGGTGCCGCGGCGGGCGACGATGAATCGCCAGGGCTGGGTGTTGTTCGCGGAGGGGCTCCAGCGGGCGGCCTCGAGGGCGGTGGCGAGCTTGACCTCGTCGATCGCGTTCTGCGCGTCGTAGGCGCGGGGGCTCCAGCGCCCGGCGAGGACGTCGAGGACGGGGTGCTCGGTCGGTGCGGTGCGATCGATGACGGGAATGCTCACGGTGAGGCCTTTCGGAGGGAGTGGATCGGACTCCGTCGTCCGGCTTACAGGGGGTCAGAACGCATGTATGCGCATGTATATTCCTCAGCGCCCGAGCGCCCACAGCACCTTCCGGCGCAGCACGCCGGCACGTCGCCGCAGACGCACCGCGAGGGGCTGGTCCTTGGCGGCGGCGAGCAGCTTGGCGTCGTACGCGGCACGCAGCTCACGCGACCAGCGTCGCGTCACCGTCGCATCCGAGAACTCGGCCGCCCGTGCGATCGCGCGCCGGCGCATCGCCTCGATCTGCGCCGTCGGCATCGACTGCAGCTCGACGATCCGCCGCGCCATGGCATCGACGTCGCCCTCGGGGATCAGGAAGCCGTCGACGTCGTCGCGGATCATGTCGGCCGGACCGTAGCGGATGTCGTAGGCGATCGGGATGCAGCCGGCGGCCATGCTCTCCACGAGCACGAGGGGGAGGCCCTCCGACGTGGACGTGAGCAGGCTGAAACTCGCCGTCCGGAACGCCAGGCGTGCGGCCGGATCGTGTCCGCGCAGGCGGATGCGGTCCTCGATGCCGAGACGGCGGATGCGCCGGCGGATCACGGCTTCGCGCGGGCCCTCGCCGAAGATGTCGGCCTCGACCCGCGCACCGGCGGCGCGTGCGGCGGCGATCGCCTCCACGGCGTGGGTGAGGCGCTTCCGGGTGTTCAAGGACGCCACGACGACCCCGTGCCCGGCCTCGCGGGCGATCACGTTCTCCTCCGGCAGGTCCACGCCGTTGGGGATCGTCCAGATCGTCGCCTCGACACCGACGGCGGCGAGATCCTCGGCGAGATCGGCCTGCTGGCGGGTGGTCAGGACGACGATCGCGTCGAACTCGCCTGCGCGGCGCAGCACGTACTGGCGCGTCGCCCGCAGCTCGCCCGCCCGTCCGCCCTGTCGGTGAGAGGCATGGACGATGTGGACCGTGGTGACGTTGTCCCGGCGGTAGCCGGCGACCGATCGCGCCGCCGTCTTCGAGTCGACCAGGAGGAAGCTCGGCTTGCCCCCGGTCACCCGATCGAACCACCAGCGGTACAGTCCCCAGCTCGTCTTCCACGACCGGATGGGGGTGCCGTCGCCCGCGTAGAGCACGATCTTCCTGTCGGAGTCCGGGCGCTCCGTGGCGAGGAGCGAGCCGTCGCGACGGAACCGGTCCACGGCGAGCAGCCGGCCGTCGGCTCCGCGCCGCACGCGGCTCAGCACCGTGCCGCCGTGCATCGCCACGACGTCGCCGTCCTCGGGCCGCAGCAGCTCTGGGCTCTCGGGCGCGGTTCCGCGCGGGGCGGGCAGCTTCTCCCGCAGCTCATCCCAGAGGTTGCGGATCCGGAGGCCCTCGATCAGCTCTCCCGACGCGTGGAGGCGCGCGGCGTACTCCGAGTAGTCCGGGCGGTCGTCCAGCGTGAGGATGTCGACATCCACCCCGCCGATCAGGCGGAAGGAGCGCGAGCGGCGCAGCATGGCGCTGGTCATCCCGCCGTGCTGGTCGGCGAGTCCCCACGTCAGGGCGAAGTGCCGAGCGGGAGGGAGACGGGGCGAGGAGCGGAACATCTCGAGCAACGATAGGCCTGGTCCTGTGGCGGGGACTGTGCGTCGGCTGTGTCCCTGCCGAGGATCGAGGAGCGCGGCTCGGCTACTCCGGCAGGTTGTGCGACGCCGCATCCGCGAGGGCGCTGCGAACGGCTCGGATCGAGGGCGCCGCCGCCGACACCCGCCGCGCCGAGGAGAAGATCTCGCGCCGCGGATCATCGGGCAGCGGTGTGAGATCGACTGTCGGAGTGTCGCCGGCCCAGACGAGCTCGGGCAGCAGGCCGACCGCGAGGCCGGCGTGGATCAGGCGCACGTGCGCGGTGAGGTCGGCGATCTCGAAGCGCACGTCGGGCTCGAAGCCCGCGGTGCGGCAGAGCTGCTCGGCCCACGCGCGCGATGCCGTTCCCTCGGGTTCGAGCACCCACGGCTCGTCACGGGTGGACCACAGCGCGGCGACGGCATCCGTCTGATCGGCCGTTCCCGGTCTCCGGGCCAGGGCGATCGCGTCGTGAGCCAGCATCACGCGGTCGAGGTCGGCGTGGATCGGGCGCGTGCGCCCGGGGTACTGCTCGGCGAGGATCAGATCGAAGTCACGACTCGAGACCCCGACCAGGCCGGTCTCGGGATCGCACTCGGTCACCTGCACGCGCAGCGCCGGATGCCGGTCCTTGAGCGCCTCGAGGGCGCGGGGCAGCAGCGAGTGCGCGGTGGACTGGAACACGGCGATGTGCACCGTGCCGGTCACCTCGGTGAGCGATTCCGCGACGGCGACCTCGGCATGCTCCAGCTGATCGAGGATGCCGATGGCCTGTGCGACGAGAACATTCCCCTGTGGAGTGAACTGCACGCCGCGGCCGACGCGTCGCAGCAGCGGGACGCCGACGTCGCGCTCCAGCGCGCTCAGCTGCTGCGACACCGAGGCCTTGCTGTACGACAGCGCGTCGGCGACGGCGGAGAGCGTGCCGCGGCGGGAGAGCTCCACCAGCATCCGCAGGCGATTGACGTCGAGCACGGCGATCCGTTCGTTCAGTCTGAGTGAACAGAATTCACGCAATTCGGTTGATAGACGGAGCCTACCGACCGGACGGACAATGATCCAGCCGCACACGACCCCGGGTGTGCGATCTCTCCGGAAGGCACCGCCCATGTCTGTCGACGTCGACACCACTCCCCGTACCGATCAGGTCGCCGCCCTCGTGCAGCGCTGGCTCGCCGAGAGCGAGTCGTACCCCGTCGAACCCGCCGCCCAGCGCCTGTCGGAGGTGCTCAAGGACCCGAACGGTCTGGCGTTCACGGTCGGCTTCGTCGACGGGGTGATGCGTCCGGAGGACCTGCGTGTGGCCGGCCGCAAGCTCGCCGAGATCTCGGACATCACCCCGACCCTGCTGCCGGGATACCTCCGCGCCGCCATCAAGACCGGCGGATTCTGGGCGCCGAAGCTGCCCGGCGTCGTCGTGCCGATCTCGCGCCGGGTGCTGCGGGCGATGGTCGGGCACCTCGTCCTCGACGCGACCCCCTCGAAGCTCGGCCCGGCGATCGCGAAGCTGCGCAAGACCGGCAACCGACTGAACCTCAACCTTCTCGGCGAAGCCGTGCTGGGCGAGCGCGAGGCCGGCCGACGCCTGCAGGGCACCAGCGACTTCCTCGCCCGCGACGACGTCGACTACGTGTCGATCAAGGTCTCGAGCGTCGTCAGCCAGCTGTCGATGTGGTCGTTCGACGAGGCCGTGGCGGATGTCGTCGCCAAGCTCACCCCGCTGTACGAGCTCGCCGCGCGTGCGGAGGCGGCGGGCAAGGCCAAGTTCATCAACCTCGACATGGAGGAGTACCGCGACCTCGACCTGACGATCGCGGCGTTCACGAGCATCCTCGACCAGCCGGGGCTCGAGAATCTCGAGGCCGGGATCGTGCTGCAGGCCTACCTGCCCGACGCGCTCGGCGCGATGCAGCACCTGCAGGAGTGGGCCGCCGCCCGCCGCGCCAAGGGCGGAGCGCCGATCAAGGTGCGCGTCGTGAAGGGCGCCAACCTCGCCATGGAAGAGGTCGATGCCGCGATCCACGGCTGGCCGCTCGCGACCTACGGCACGAAGCAGGACTCCGACACCAATTACAAGCGCGTGCTCGACTGGGCGATGACGCCGGAGCGACTGGATGCCGTGCGCATCGGCGTCGCGGGACACAACCTCTTCGACATCGCCTACACCTGGCTGCTCGCCCAGGCACGGGGCGTGGCCGGCCCGTCGACAGGCTCAGGGGCCCAGGTGGAGTACGAGATGCTGCTCGGCATGGCGACCGGTCAGGCCGCCGCGGTCCGCAAGGACGTCGGTCAGCTGCTGCTCTACACACCGGTCGTGAACCCGGCCGAGTTCGACGTCGCGATCGCCTACCTGGTGCGCCGACTCGAAGAGAACGCGAGCCCGGAGAACTTCATGTCGGCCGTGTTCGAGCTCGCCTCGAACCCCACGCTCCTGACGCGCGAACGGGAGCGGTTCGAGCGCTCGCTGGCCGGTCTCGAGGCGGACCGCTCGGTTCCGGCATCCCACCGCGTGCAGAACCGGCAGACCGAGGACGCGGCAGCGGCCGGTACCACCGGCTTCGAGAACCAGCCCGACACCGACCCCGCCCTCGCCGCCAACCGCACCTGGGGGCGCGAGATCCTGGGCCGTTCGGTCGGCACGACGCTCGGCACGGACGCGATCGCCGCCGCGCGCATCGAGACGGATGCCGAGCTCGACGCGGTCTTCGCCGCCGCCACCGCCGCCGCCGCGAGCTGGGCGGCCCGGCCCGCCGCCGAGCGGGCGGCCGTGCTGCACCGCGCCGGTGACGAGCTCGCGGCGCGCCGCGGTGAGCTGATCGAGATCATGGCTCATGAGGCCGGCAAGACGATCGCGGAGGCCGACCCGGAGATCAGCGAGGCGATCGACTTCGCGCACTACTACGCCGAGCGAGCGCTCGATCTCGAGGCCGTCTCCGGTGCCGAGTTCGTGCCCTCGAAGGTCACCGTCGTCACCCCGCCGTGGAACTTCCCGGTCGCGATCCCGGCGGGTGGCGTGCTCGCCGGCCTCGCATCCGGCTCCGGCGTCATCATCAAGCCGGCGAAGCTCACCCAGCGCTGCGGCGCCGTCATGGTCGAGGCCCTGTGGGCAGCGGGCGTGCCGCGCGACCTGCTCGCGCTCGTCGACCTCGCCTCGCGCGACCTCGGCACGCGTCTGGTCGCGAGCCCCGCCGTCGACCGGGTGATCCTCACGGGGGCCTACGAGACCGCGCAGTTGTTCCGCTCGTTCCGCTCCGACCTCCCGCTGCTCGCCGAGACCAGCGGCAAGAACGCGATCATCGTCACACCGTCAGCGGACCTCGATCTGGCCGCCGCCGACGTCGCGCGCAGCGCCTTCGGCCACGCGGGCCAGAAGTGCTCCGCGGCGTCCCTCGTCATCCTCGTCGGATCGGTCGCCGAGTCGAAGAGGTTCGAGCGCCAGCTCGTGGATGCCGTGACCTCGATGCGGGTGGGCCTGCCCGATGACCCCGCCACGCAGATGGGCCCGATCATCGAGCCCGCCTCCGGCAAGCTGCTGACAGCGCTCACGAAGCTGGAGAAGGGCGAGCGCTGGCTCGTCGAGCCGCGCAAGCTCGATTCCGAGGGCAAGCAGTGGACCCCGGGTGTGAAGACCGGCGTCGGCGAGGGCTCGTACTTCCACCTCACCGAGTTCTTCGGACCCGTCCTCGGCGTGATGCGCGCGAAGGACCTCGACGAGGCGATCCGTCTCCAGAACGCGGTGGACTACGGTCTCACGGCCGGACTCCACTCGCTCGACTCGCACGAGGTCTCGACCTGGCTCGACCGCGTCGAGGCGGGCAACCTCTACGTCAACCGCGGCATCACCGGCGCGATCGTGCAGCGCCAGCCATTCGGGGGCTGGAAGCGCTCGGCGGTCGGTGCCGGCGCCAAGGCCGGTGGACCGAACTACCTCTTCGGCCTGGGCGAGTGGGTGCCGGCGGAGCTCCCGGCGGCCGCGGCGGACGCCGCCGTGCTTCCGGCGGTCGACGCCCTCCTCGCGGCCGCCACCCCGGACCTCGACCCGGTCGAGTCCGCCTGGGTGCACCGCGCCGCGGCATCCGACGAGCGGGCCTGGGTCGACGAGTTCGGCGCCGTGTCCGACAGGTCGGGCCTCGGGGTCGAGCGCAATCTCTTCCGGTACCGTCCGGTCGCGGTCGACGTGCGCATCGCGGAGCACGCGCCTCTGGTCGACGGCATCCGCGTGCTCGCCGCAGCGCTCCGCAGCGGAAGCCCGTTCACGGTGTCGGCACCGGCGCTGCCCTCGCGCGTCGAGAAGGCGCTGCGTGCGCACGGCGTGACCGTGAAGCACGAGACGGATGCCGCGTGGACGAAGCGCTACGCGAAGGCGCAGCGGTCCTGGCAGCGCCTGCGGCTCGTCGGCGGCGATGCATCGGCCCTGTTCGACGCCCTCGGCGGCAGCCCGGATGTCGCCGTCTGGTCGCACGCCGTGACCGGCGCGGGTCGGGTCGAGATCCTGCCGTTCCTCCACGAGCAGGCGGTGTCGATCACGAACCACCGCTTCGGCAACCCGACGACCCTCACCGACGGCGTCATCTGAGAACAGGCCGAGCAACGACGAACCCCCTGCCGCGACGCGCGACAGGGGGTTCGTGGGTTGGGGCGTCAGCCGCGCAGCGCCTCTCCGAGCTTGACGCGGGATCCCATCTTCAGGAGCGAGTTCTCGTAGATCTTCGCGCCCACGACGATCGCGGCCACGCAGCTCGCGAGCAGGATCACCAGGCTCAGCAGCGGCTCCCACCACTGCGCCTCGCCGACGAACAGCCGCATCGGCATCCCGACCGGGGCCGAGAACGGCACATACGACATGATCGTCAGCACCAGCGGGTTGTCGTTGAAGATGATCACCAGAACGTACGGCGCCATCACGAGCATCGTGATCGGGGTCGTCGTCGAGCCGATGTCCTCCTGGCGCGAGACCATCGAGGCCGCCGCCGCGAACAGAGCGGCGAGCAGGATGAACCCGAACAGGAAGAACACCGCGAACCAGATTATCGGCGCGCCGAGCATCGAGAGCACGTCGCGCTGGCCGGTGACGATCAGCCCGATCGTCGCGATCGCAGCGAGAGCGATGATCTGGCCCATCGCCAGGATCGTGTTGCCGACGACCTTGCCCGCCAGCAGCGTGCGCGCCGGGATGGCCGACAGCAGCACCTCGACGACGCGCGTCTGCTTCTCCTCCACGACGCTCTGCGCGATCGTCCCGCCGAAGGTCGCCGCCGCCATCATGAAGACCAGACCGAAGCCGATCGCGATGAAGTAGCGCAGGATCCAGGTGGTCGTCGCCGGTTCCAGGATCGTGACCTCCGGCGCCTTCGACAGACCGGAGACCAACGAGCTGGGGGCATCCTTCAGTGCGACGATCGTGAAGTCGGAGGCGCCGGAGCCGGGAAGCACCGCGGCGTCGACCTTCTCGTCGCGGACCAGCTGCTCGGCCTCCGCCTGATCGGAGACCTCGGTGACCGAGACGTTCGGCAGCGCCGAGACGGCGGCGGAGGTCTGGGACGTGACGGCGACGGGCATGGTCTCGGTAGCGGTGTTCTTGCTCGCGAATCCGCCGATGACGATGCCGGCGAGGGCGATCAGCAGCAGGATGCCCGTGGAGATGAGGAAGGCCTTGCTGCGGAGCTTGGAGCCGATCTCGCGCTCCGCGACGAGCCAGATGCCGTTCGCGGTGGTGGGGGTCGAAGCGCTCACTGGATGACCTCCTTGAAGATCTGTGCGAGAGACGGATGCTTGGGGGCGAAGCTCGCGACGTCACCGCGCTCCACGGCGGAGCGCAGCACCCGCTGCGCGGTCTCGGGGCCATCGGCGTCGAAGAGCGCGTAGCCGCCCTCGAAGTCGACGACCGTGACACCCGGTTCGGTGCGCAGCCAGCCGGCGTCGCCGGTGGAGACGAGCTCGTAGCGGTCGCGGGCGTGCTCGGCGCGCAGCCCGTCACGCGAACCGGATGCGCGGACCGTGCCGCCGGCGAGGATCACCAGGTCGTCGCACAGCCGCTCGACCACGTCGAGCTGATGCGAGGAGAAGAGGATCGATGCGCCCTTCGCGGCGCTCGACTGCAGAACGCCGGCGACCACGTCGACCGCGAGAGGGTCGAGCCCGGAGAACGGCTCGTCGAGGATCAGCACCTCGGGGTCGTGCACGAGCGAGGCCGCGATCTGCGCGCGCTGCTGGTTGCCGAGCGAGAGCGACTCGATCGTGTCGTTCAGCCGCTCGCCCAGGCCCAGCTCGGTGAGCAGCTCGGTCGCCCTGCTCGTGGCCTCCGCCTTTCCGAAGCCGTGCAGGCGGGCGAGGTACACGATCTGCTCCCGCACCTTCATCTTCGGGTAGAGCCCGCGCTCCTCCGGCATGTAGCCGAAGCGGCGGCGGTCGGCGGCCGTCAGAGGCGCGCCGTCGAGGTCGACGGTGCCGCCGTCGGACGAGAGCAGCCCGAGGACGATCCGCATGGTGGTGGTCTTGCCGGCGCCGTTGCCGCCGACGAATCCCGTCAGCCGCCCCGGCGAGACCGTGAAGGACACGTCATCGAGCACTCGCCGCGAGCCGTAGCTCTTGGTGATGCCCGTGAGTTCGAGCCTGCCTGTCGTCATGTCGACTCCTTCGTTCGCTCCGCACATCGCATGCCCTTCACGTTACGGAGAGCCGGGAGCCGCGACATCCCCCGCGCGGCGGATTCCGGGCGTCGGATGCCCTCCCTATCGTGGGCTGCATCCCGCGTGAGGCGGGTGCCACGCGATCGGAGGAGGTGTCCGGACGATGATCCGCCCGGTGAGGACAGCGACGGCACGAGTGCAGGGCATCGAGACGTTCTACAGGCACGCCGGCGATCCGTCGGCCCCGCTCCTGCTGCTGCCGCACGGTTACCCCGCGTCGTCGTTCGAGTTCCGCAACCTCATGCCCGCTCTGGCGGACGACTGGTACCTCGTCGCTCCGGACGCGCCGGGATTCGGATACTCCGAGACGCCTCCTCCGACCGTCTTCCCGTACACCTTCGCCGCCTACGCCGACTGGTTGGAGGCCTTCACCGACGAGCTCGGGCTCGACCGCTACGTCCTCTACCTCCACGACTACGGGTCGCAGTTCGGGTTCGAGCTCGCGATGCGCAGACCCGAGCGGGTCGCAGGGCTGGTCATCCAGAACGGCGACATCTACGAGGACCGGTTCGGGCCGAAGTACGACGCGCTTCGCCGCTACTGGAGCGATCCCACGCCGCTCGGACTCCACGAGCTGGCCGCCAACATCAGCGAGGAGGGGTTCCGCGACGAGTTCGTCGGCGAGCTTCCGCCGGAGCTCGCGGACCGCGTCGCCCCGGACCTCTGGATGCTGCACTGGGCGCTGATGACGCCTGGTCGGTTCGAGTACGCACGTCTGTTCCACGACCAGCGCACGACGCTGGAGCGCTTTCCCCTGCAACAGGCGTATCTGCGGGAGCACCGCCCGCCGACTCTCATCGTCTGGGGCGAGAACGACGGGTACATGCCGGCGGATGCGGCCCGAGCCTACCTGCGCGACGTGCCGGAGGCGGAGCTGCACATCCTGGACGGCGGCCACTGGCTGCTGGAGACGCACCTCGGCGAGGTCGTCGACCGACTACGGCAGTTCCTCGCGCGACTCGCGTGACGATCAGCCCCGCGCTCTGGGGTCCTGAGCCCGTCGAAGGGTCAGGACAGCACGCACGACGAGTCCCGCGACGAGCGCCCAGAACGCCGCGCTGACGCCGAGCACCGCGATGCCGGACGCCGCGACGAGGAATGTCACGACGGCGGGGATGCGCTCGGCCGGGTCGTCGATGGCCTGCTGCACGGCGGCGCCGAAGGCGGCGAACAGCGCGAGGCCGGCGACGGCGGGGATCACGGCCTCTGGGGCGAGAGTCACGAGCGCGGCGAACGCGGCCGAGCAGGCGCCGAGGACGAGGTACGACCCGCCCGTCGAGACGCCGGCGACCCAGCGGCGCTTCGGGTCGGGGTCGGCATCCGGAGACGCGGCGAGAGCCGCGCTGATGGCGGCGAGGTTGATCGCATGACCGCCCGCGGTGGCGCCGAGCGCGGTGCCGAGTCCGGTCACGAGCATCGCAGGACGCCAGGGCACCTCGTATCCGAAGCTGCGCATGATCGCGATGCCCGGCACGTTCTGCGACGCCATGGTCACGATGAACAGCGGCAGGGCGAGGCCGACGAGCGCGCCGACCGTGAACGTCGGCGTGGTCAGCTCCACGCGCGGGAGCAGGAGAGCCGGATCGAACGCCGTGCCGGTGTGGACGAGCGAGACCGCGACGACGACGGCCGCCGCGACGAAGGCGAGCGGTACGGCCCAGCGCGGCGCGAGGCGCGCGAACACCAGCCACGTGAGCACGACGGGGACCACGCCCCAGGGGTTCGCCACGAGGCCGCTGATCGGCGCCAGGCAGAGCGGGAGGAGGACCCCGGCCAGCATCGCCTGCGCGATCGACGGCGGGATGCGGGCGATCAGCGCGCCGAGCGCCGGCCACAGGGCTGTGAGGAGGATGAGCGCCGCGGTCACGAGGAACGCGCCGACCGCTGCCGTCCAGCCGCCGTCGACCGCACCGGTCGCCGCGAGCAGCGCCGCCCCGGGAGTCGACCACGCGACGGTGATCGGCATCCGGTATCGCCAGGCCAGCACGATGCAGGCGAGCCCCATGGTGAGACTGACCGCGAGCAGTCCGCTGGCCGCCTGGGCCGGCGTCGCGCCGACGGCATCGAGACCCGTGAGCACCACCGCGAAGGAGCTCGTGAAGCCGACCAGCGCGGTGACCACTCCCGCCAGGATCGGGCGGGACAGGTGAGCAGCGCCGGGCATGGGTACGAGGTTATCGCGGAGGGTCGGTGACAGCGCCTTCGACGTCGTCGGTCGGTTTCGTCCAGGACAGCAGGTAGCGGTAGTAGAGGCCGCGTCTGAGCCGAGCGCCGGGGAGTTCTTCGTGAGCGATGGCTCGGATCTCTGCCACGTTCTCCGTGGCCTCGGCGGTGGGGACGCCGATGTCGCGCGACTCCCGGTGGAGCATCGATCCGAGCCGCACCCAGGGCAGCGCGATGCCCGAGAGGGCCCAGTCCGCGAACGTCCGGTTGGCGGCCAACCCGACGACGAGCAGCTTCCCGCCGGGGCGCAGGAGCGTCTCGGCCTTCGCCAACGACGAACGCGTGTCCATGTGATGGAGTGCGGCGACGAAGGTGATGACGTCGAAGAGGCGGTCGCCCGCGTCGAAGGCCGCGAAGTCCGATGTCGTGACGGATGCGTTCGGCGTGCGGAGCAGACGGGCACCCGCTCGCGCGGCCGCCCCCGGGTCGGGCTCGACGCCCGTCACCGTGGCGCTCAGAGGGGCGAGCCGCTGCAGCAGCAGCCCCTCGCCGCATCCCACATCGAGCACATCGGGAGCACGCATGCCGGACACGATCCCGATGATCCACGGGTGGTAGGCGCTGTTGTGATTCCAGTACTCGACCACGGTCGCCTCAGGCGAGACCCATCCGATGCGCCAGGACCACGGCCTGCACTCGGTCGCGCGCTCCCAGCTTCTGCAGGATGCGCGAGACGTGCGTCTTCACGGTGGCCTCGCCGATGAAGAGCGCGGTCGCGATCTCGGCGTTGCTGCGCGCATCGGCGAGCAGCGTCAGAACCTCGGCCTCGCGGTCGGTGAGCGGCTCGGCCAGGACGGTCGGGTTCGGCGGCCGGACGGCAGCGGGTGCAGGAGCGGATGCTCCGGCGAACCGCGCCAGCACCCGGCGCGTGACCTCGGGCGCCAGCATCCCGTCGCCGGCGGCCAAGGCGCGCACGGCGGCGATCAGGTCTTCGGCGCCGGCGTTCTTGAGCAGGAAGCCACTGGCTCCGGCATCCAGCGCCTGATAGAGGTAGTCGTCCTGGTCGAACGTGGTGACGATCGCGATCGCCGCTCCGACGGCGGGATCGGCGACGATCCGTCTGGTCGCCTCGATGCCGTCCATGTCGGGCATCTGCACGTCCATCGTGATGACGTCGGGGAGGAGAGCGGATGCCTGGGCCACAGCCTCGGCTCCCGTCGCCGCTTCGCCGACCACCGTGATGTCGGGCTGGATGTCGAGGATCGTGCGGAATCCCGCCCGCAGCATCGAGTGGTCGTCGACGATGAGGACGCGGATCTGCGGGTCTGTCATCGGGTGCTCCTCGCCTCGGCGGTCACGGGCAGGGGGACGCGGGCGCGCACGCGCAGACCGCCGAGGGGCCGGGGCGTCACCTCGAGGGTGCCGCCGGACGCTGCGGCGCGCTCGCGCATGCCGAGCTGACCGAGGCCCGGTCGCAGCTGGGCGACCGTGCGTCCGGTGTTCACGATCTCGACCTCCACGCCGTCGTCGTCGTAGCGCACGCGCACGTCGGCCGTCGCTCCGACGCCCGCGTGGCGGCGGGCGTTCGTGAGCGACTCCTGCGCGATGCGGTACAGGTTCACGGCGATGAGCGAAGGGACGGCGACGGGCTCCCCGATCACGGCGTAGTCGGTCGGAAGGCCGGCGTCGGTCGAGGCGGCCACGAGCTCGGCGATGTCGTCGAGAGTGAGGGTGGATGCCGGCTCGGCGGTGTCGCCCCCGGGGGTGCGCAGCGTCTCGAGCAGCTGCCGCAGCTCGCTGATGGCGTCGCGCGCCGAGTCCTCGATCCCGGCGAGGATGCGGGTCGACTGCGCCGGATCCTGGTCGATCATGAGCCGGGCGGCTCCCGCCTGCACCCCCATGACCGACACGTGGTGAGCGACGACGTCGTGCAGCTCGCGGGCGATGCGGACCCTGTCGAGCGCGACCGCCTGCGCCGCAGTGACCTCGCGCTCGCGCTCCAGTTCGCTCGTGCGCTGCTCGAGGACCTCGCGTTCCGCGGCCGAGTGCCAGGCGCGCTCGCCGAAGTAGTACGCGCCGCCGAAGTAGAGCGCGTTCAACAGGATCTGGATCATCATGAAGGCGACGTAGGGCGAGAAGGCGCCCGCGACGACCTCGGCCTCATCGGCCTGCGTGATCGCCTCGTAGTACATCGTGATCAGCAGCCAGGCGAACATGCCGACGATGATCGCGATGCGCACGATCATGGCGCGACGGCGGTGGTTCATCCATGCGCCCACCGAGTACAGTCCGATGAACATCGCGATGTTGCCGACGTAGACCTCAGGGATCTTGAGCGTCACGGCGACGAAGTAGGCCGTGGCCGTGACGACGGCGACGATGCCGGGCCATCGGCGGCGGAAGGCCAGCGGCGCGGTGACGACCACGGCGTAGACGACGGCGGTCCACAGGTCGGCCTGCTCGTCGCCGTACATCTGCGCGATCGAGGAGAGCCCGGCGCTCAGGACGGCGCCGACGAACAGCACGGCGGCGAGCAGCAGGTCGCTGCGCTGCTCTCGGGCGGTCGGCGTGCGGGTGAACGGGACGGCGGGCATCCTCCCACCGTATGGGGGAGCGGATGCCAGGGCATCCCCCACGCGGCGGACCCGGTCGGCCCATCGACAGCGCGATCGAGGGTGCGTAGCGTTCATCTCGCAGTCCCGATTCGTCGCACCGACAGCAAGGAGCAGGACATGAGCACTCGTGATTCGAGCACGGCGGCATCCGGTCGCATCCTGATCGACCTCTTCATGACCCTCGACGGCGTCGCGCAGGGGCCGGGCGGGACCGACGAGGACACCTCGGGCGGATTCCGCTTCAGCGGCTGGCAGGCGGGCCACCCCTCCTCGGGTGTCGGACCCGAGGTCGAGAAGGGCATGCGGCAGCTCGATGCTCTGCTGCTCGGCCGCCGCACCTACGACATCTTCGCGGCGTACTGGCCGCACCACACCGAGGGCGAATCCGGCGCGATCGGCACGCTCTTCAACAACGTGCCCAAGTACGTGGCCACGCGCGATGCCGACCTCGCGCTCGACTGGGAGGGCAGCACCCGGGTCGGCGACGACCTCGCCGCCGAGATCGCCGCGATGCGCGCGAACCACCGCGAGGTGCACGTGATCGGCAGCCTCGACTTCGTGCACACCCTGCTCGCCGAGGGGCTCTTCGACGAGCTGAACCTCTGGGTGTACCCGATCCTGCTCGGAGCCGGTAAGAAGGTGTTCGACGACAACGCGCTGCCCTCGGTCCTCACCCTGCTCGAGCCGGCGAAGACCGACGACGGTGGCGTGACGCTGCTGCGCTACGGGCGGACGGAGAAGGTGCCGGAGGTCGGGACATACGAGTGATGTGCGCCGCCCGGAGGAGGCTACGAAGGATGCGGCTGAAAAGATCGAGCTCGCGGCACGCGACTGCACTCGCGTTCTTGACGGGCGTGGTGCTTGTCCTGACCGGATGCGAGACCTACTACCAGTACGGTCCATATGCGCTCGGAACTGACGGCGAGAACCTCCTGATTGCGGCCTGCGAATCTCGGACGATCACCACGGTTTATGTGGAAGAACGGCCAGACCTTCCCGGCGTCGAAGGGCGCCGGCACGTATGGGAGGCCTCCGGTGACCGCACCACCGCGGCTGGAGAGGTTCTCGTCGTCGGTGGAGAAAATGCCGGTCTGGTCGATGGCGTCAGCCTGCAGCCAACTATCGAGCCGGGCGTGCGGTACTTCTTGGACATGAACGAGGAGAAAGGGCAGGTCACTTCCGCGCTGTTCATGATTCCGGAGGAAGGACTCTCGGCGGGTGAGTGGTTGACGCCGGAGGGAGACGTGTCTTCTCGGCCTTGTCCGAATACGACCTAGTTGTCTCGCGGGTTGTCGCAGGCTGCGGGTTCTTCTGTGGTGGCGGGTGTGCGGACGTACATTGGTGCGGAGGGTAAGCCGGTTGCGGAGAAGTCGGCGAAGACCGGGACCACGGGGACGACGTTGACGTGGTTGTTCTCGAATCTGGAGGGGACGGTGGACGTGCAGACGGTGGCGAATGCGACAGGCGGCCGCTCTCGCCCAGAATGCCGTCAAGGGGCTCCGGACATGCAGGCCGCGAATTTGAAACGGATGCTTCGCCAGTGAGTGACGTGGAGAAGGTCAGGTTAGCCAGATTCGTGCTTTGGTGTCTTCCTGTCATCGCAGCGCTCGCGGTCGTGCTCGGGTTTTCGTATCGATTCTTGTTTCTCGGTCAAGTAGTTCTCGATCGCGGCCCTGCGGCGAGTATTCGCGACGCTTTTTCTGCGAGCGCAGCAATGTTTGTCGTACTCCTCGTCGCCTCGATTGCTCCTGGTGTACCTTCCGAGTCCGCGCCTCGCTCGGGGGAAAGATCGTCGCGGCGGGCATCTCGGGGTTGCTGGTCTACGCGTCAACTTGGTTCTCGTTGGCGCAAGTCGGTGGCTTCCCTCTAGCCGCGGGTTCAGTAACGGGCGCGACTTCTTTCCTTCTCTTGATATGCGTGCCGAGGCGAAGTTCCGACTGATCGGTGGTTGCCCGCGATGGTGAGCAGTGAGGCTCAAGCACCATGCCACCCGTCGGAATCGGGGATTCCGGTGCACGGACAGGCGCCGAGGTTCGGGACATACGAGTGAGAGGTTTCGTTCCGGTTCATCCGTTGAATCGACTATTTCCTTCCTGTGCAGGCATCCTCTAGATTCGATCCGTTGCCGCATTTTCGGCAGAGGTTCGAGGGCCGAGCGGGACAGCGTGAGGGTTGCGCGCACGACCTCCTTCACAGGGTGGGACGATGACGCGATGACGCGACGACGCGGGATGATGCGGGCGATGCTCGGCGGGATGGCGGCGTTCGCGCTCGCCTTGGGCGGTGCGACGACGGCGGCTGCCGCCGGACCGGAGGACGCCGCAGGGTCGGGCTTCATCAGCGGGGTGGTCACGCGCGAGGACGACGGCACTCCGCTCGAGGGCGTCACGGTCTCGGCCGGCGGGGAGGGGGCGGCCTGGGTATCGACGCAGACGGACGAGACGGGAGCCTACTCGCTGACCGGTCTGGCGCCCGGTTCCCACCTGGTCTCCTTCACCCCCGAAGGCACCGATCTGAAGTCGGAGTACTGGGAGAACGCCGAGCGATGGGATTCTGCGACTCCGATCGTCATCGGCGACGGCACCGTCGTCGCGGGCATCGACGCCGCGCTGAGCGTGGGAGGCACGATCACGGGTGTCGTCACCCGCGAGGACGACAGCTCCCCGCTCGAGAACGTCTCGGTATCCGCTCTCGATGCGCACAACGAGATCGTCGGAATGGCCCGGACGGATGCGACGGGTGGGTACCACCTCGGCGGTCTCCCCGATGGTTCGTACCGGCTGCGCTTCGGCTCTCCGGATCCGGAGCTGCTGTCCGAGTTCTGGGAGAACCAGTACCGGGGGGATTCCGGGACCGTCATCGCTGTCGTCAGCGGGCAGACGACCGCGGGCGTGGATGCGGCTCTCGCTGCCGCGGGGTACATCAGTGGCACGGTGACCAGTGGGGCCGACGGGCAGCCGCTGTTCTCCTCGGTGCTGGTCTACGACGTCGATGAGCGGTTCGACTTCGAGTTCAGCTATACGGAGGTCGACGGCGGCTACCGCGTCGCAGTTCCGGCCGGAACCTATAAGGTGCTCTTCCGTTCTTCCGGCCTGGCGGAGGAGTGGTGGAACGATGCGCCGGTCTGGGACGCTGCGACCGCCGTCACCGTCTCTGCGGGCGACGAAGTCGAGGGCGTCGACGCTGTGCTCGACGAGATCGCGACCGTCACCGGCACGGTGACGGTCGACGCCGGCGCAGCGTCGGAGATCCTCGTGGAAGCCTGGAGCGACGGCATCCAGGTCGCGAACAAGTATGCCGACCCGGCCACGGGCGCCTACTCGATGCTTCTCCAGAAGGGGACGTACATCCTGAAGGCAACGGCCACGTTCACGGATGGCGCGACGGCCACGATCTCGCAGTTCTTCGACGGGGTCGAGACGGCTGCCGAGGCGACGCCGCTCTCCCTCTCCCCGGGTGACATCGTGCAGGGGATCGACTTCCTGCTCACGGCCGACACGGAGCCAGAACCGGCTCTCGTGCTTTCGTCCGGCGCGGTGCAGGCCGGAGGCGACATCACCGTCTCGGGAACCGGCTTCGCGCCGGGTGCCGAGATCACGTTCGAACTGCACTCCGACCCGATCGTGCTCGGCACGCTGACGGCAGACGCGGGAGGCGTGCTGAAGGGCTCGTTCACGATCCCGGCCAGCGCTCCGGCCGGCGCCCACACGCTGGTCGCGTTTTCCGGCGTGACCGTGGTCGCGACCGCGGCGTTGAACGTCACGGCCGCAGGGAGCGCCGGTTCGGGAGGGGCCACGACCGGCGGAACCGGAGGTGCTCTCGCGAACACGGGTTCGGATGCGCCGGTCGCCGCAGCTGCGACCGCTCTGCTGCTGCTGCTCGCGGGTCTGACCCTCGTGCGGCGGCGCCGTCGGGTGCAGGTCTGAGGAGGAGCCACGCGGCCATGCACATTCATGGGGCGTGGGTACCGATTTCGCGTGGCCAAGCGATGGCCTGGTCAAGGGAATCCCTCGACCAGGGGTCCGGTTTCTCCGCACAGATGGCCGCCAGGCTCGACCACGAACAAGTCCACGCCTTTGCGATCATGCCTCGTGATCGGGCCGGCGCCGATGTGGCAGATTTCGCGCGATCTGCGCAGCTCGGCGATGCGGATCTCCTTCTGGGGAGATTCCTTCGGAGTCTCTCCGCAATCTCGGACAGCATCCTCGTGGTCGACGACGATCTTGCGCGCCGCGGTGACCCGGGACTCGACGACGTCTCATTCATCGATGACCGAGTCATTCGTTGGAATGACCTGCAGTCGGCCCCCGACCGCCTGACGCGCCTCCTACGGACCGGAGCGTCGGGGTATCCGCTGAATGCCTTCATCTGCGGTGCTCAAGGTGGTCACGCCTTTCGCCCCCCAAGTGGTCCACTGTCCGAATCGGACGTCGAGCTGCTGGTACGCGAGGCGCGAGCCGTCATCCACTCGATCTACGACGCGGAATCGTTCCTGATCCTGGTCATCGACCAGGAGCTCAAAGAACTCTTGGAGACGCATACACACGCAGTCGACTCCGCACCGGAATCATGATCGACGGATACTCTCTCGTGCTGGCCAGCTCTGTCGGCGTGCGTGATGGAATGGCCCTCGAGCTGACCAGAGCTGGTGGCGTGATCATCGCTGAGGTCTATGAAGACGACTCCACCCGGGCGCGGACGGTGACCGTTTTCGAGCCTGACGTTCCGGTGGAGGCAATGGAGTGGCTCCTCTCGTCGGCACGAGAAATGCTCTAGGCGGAGATTCCGAGCATCCGCTCGATCACCTGCGCCACCCCGTCGTCGTCGTTCGACGCGGTCGACTCGTCGGCGGCATCCTGCACGACGGCCTCCGCTCCGGCCATGGCGACGCCGTGCCCGGCCCAGCGGAGCATCTCGACGTCGTTGAGCGCATCGCCGAACGCGACGACGTCGGCGCGGTCGATGCCGAGGTGCGCGCACAGGCGCGCGAGACCCGTGGCCTTCGTGACGCCCTCGGCCATGACCTCGACGAACGGGGCACCCGACAAGGTCGCCTCGAACCCGGGGAGGCCGAGCGAGCGCAGGGTGTCGAAGAGGGCGGCCGGCGCGAGCTCGGGATGCCGGATCACGAACTTCACACTCGGTGCGGACACGACGTCGTCGAAAGCGACGCCGCCCATCGTCTCCGGGGCTCGCTTGTGATCGGTCAGGTCCGCGATCGCCGCATACCCTTCCTGCGCCACGAACGTCTCGCCGGCGTCGCGCACGCTCGCGAACAGCAGCCCGGGGATGCTGGCGCGCAGCGCCTCGGCGAGCGTGCGGATCGTGTCGGCGGGGAGTTCCTCGGCGAACAGCATCCGTTCGTCGGTCAGGTGCACGGCATACGCCCCGTTGCTGCACAGCGCCCAACCGTCGAACGCCGCATCTGCCGCGATCGCGCGCAGGCCGATCGGCTGGCGGGCGGTCACCGGGACGACGTGGATGCCGCGCTCGCGAGCGGCATCCAGCGCCGCACGCGTGCGCGGGGAGACGTGCGACGAGGAGTCGAGAAGCGTGCCGTCGAGATCGGTGGCGATCAGGCGCATTTCGTCACGACGTTTCGTCTCGCTTCGCTCGCTCAACGACCGGGCAAGCGGCGTCAGGAGAAGATCATCGGCAGGTCGTCGTCGTCCTCGGCGCCGCCGAGATCGAGGTCGACGACCACGGGCACGTGGTCGCTGGGCTGCTCGCCCTTGCGCTCGTTGCGATGGATCGACGCGCCCGTGACGGCATCGGCGAAGGTGCGCGACCCGAGCACGAAGTCGATGCGGATGCCCTCGTTGCGGGGGAACTTCAGCCTCTGATAGTCCCAGTACGTGTACCCCTCGGGGAGGAGCGGGCGCACGACATCGGTCACTCCGGCGTCTTCGAACGCGAAGAAGGCGGCGCGCTCGGGCGGCGAGACGTGGGTGGACCGGCCGACGACGATGTCGGGGTCGCCGTTGTCATGGTCGAAGGGGATGATGTTGAAGTCGCCGACCAGCGCGAGCGGCAGCTCGGGGTTCGCCGCGAGCTCGGCCGCCGTGGAGTCGCGCAGCGCCTCGAGCCAGTGCAGCTTGTAGGCGAGATGCGGATCGTCGAGCGAACGGCCGTTGGGCACGTACAGGCTCCACACCCGCACGCCGTCGACCAGCACGCCCAGCGCGCGGGCCTCGAGCGGAGCATCCGGACCCTCATGCCCCTTCGCGAAGCCGGGCATCCCATCGAACGCGGTGCGCACGTCGGTGATCGGCAGGCGGCTCGCGATCGCGACGCCGTTCCATTGATTCAGGCCGTGCACCTCGACGTGGTACCCGGCCTCTTCGAACGGGCCGTACGGGAACTGCTCCGGCTTGCACTTGATCTCCTGCATCGCCAGCACGTCGATGTCTTCGCGCACGGCGAATTCGACGGTGCGGGTGACGCGGGTGCGGATGGAGTTGACGTTCCAGGTGGCCAAGCGCATGCGTCCAGCCTAGTTGCGGCCTCCGACAGCGGTCGCCTGCTGCGCCTTCTTCTCGCGGCGCAGGCCGTGCAGCAGCGGCTCGGTGTATCCGCTCGGCTGCGCCGCGCCCTCGACGATCAGTCGCCGGGCCGCAGTGTAGGCGATTCCGGGCTCCTCGCCCTCGGCGAACGCCAGCGGTTCGTAGGCCGCATCGCCGGCGTTCTGCGCATCGACGACCGGTGCCAGGCGCCGCAGGCTGTCGTCGATCTGCGCCTCGGTGATCACGCCGTGCGCGAGCCAGTTGGCCAGCAGCTGGCTCGAGATGCGGAGCGTGGCACGGTCTTCCATGAGGCCGACGCCGCGGATGTCGGGCACCTTCGAGACGCCGATGCCCTGATCGATCCAGCGCACGACGTAGCCGAGGATCGACTGCACGTTGTTGTCGATCTCATCGGCGACGATCTCGGGCGTGAGGTCTCCCTCTCCGGCGAGCGGAGGCGTGAGCAGCACGTCGAGCGAGGCCTCGTCGAGGGCGGGCAGTGTCTCCCGCACCGCGAACGCGTCGACCTGGTGGTAGTGCAGCGCGTGCAGGGTCGCCGCGGTCGGCGAGGGGACCCACGCGGTCGAGGCCCCGGATCGCACGTGCGCGATCTTCGTCTCGAGCATGTCGTGCATGAGGTCGGGCTCGGCCCACATGCCTTTGCCGATCTGCGCGCGACCGCCGAGTCCGGCGGCCAGCCCGATCGCGACGTTGCGGGCCTCGTAGGCCGCCATGAACGGCTGCGCCTTGATCCCCGCCTTCGGCAGGAAGGGCCCCGCGTGCAGCGACGTGTGGATCTCGTCGCCCGTGCGGTCGAGGAATCCGGTGTTGATGAACACGACGCGATCGGATGCCGCGGCGATGCCGGCCAGGAGGTTCACCGACGTGCGGCGCTCCTCGTCCATGATCCCGATCTTCATGGTGCGCGCGGGCAGCCCGAGCAGCCGCTCCGCGCGACCGAAGAGCTCGGCCGTGAACGCGACCTCGTCCGGGCCGTGCATCTTCGGCTTGACGATGTACATCGAGCCGCTGCGCGAGTTGCGTCCGCGGTGCGGCCCCTCGAGTTCGGGGAGGGCGCCGAGGGCGGTCATGATCGCGTCGAGCATCCCCTCGAAGGTCTGCTCGCCGTGGCGATCGAGCACCGCGTCAGTGCGCATGAGGTGACCCACGTTGCGGACGAAGAGGACCGCTCGTCCCGGCAGCGTCAGCTCGCCGCCGTCGACCGCGCGGTAGGTGCGGTCGGGTGCGAGCTCGCGGAGGAACGTGCGCCCGGCCTTGGTCACCGACTCGGTGAGCGTGCCGTTCATGAACCCGCGCCAGTTGCGGTAGCCGAGGGCCTTGTCGTCGGCGTCGACGGCGGCGACCGAGTCCTCCAGGTCGAGGATCGCGGTGAGCGCGGACTCGAGCACGATGTCCTGCACCCCCGCCTCCTCGGTGCGCCCGATCGCGCCCTCGTGGTCGATCACGATCTCGGCGTGCAGGCCGTGGTGCCGCAGCAGCACGGCGGTCGGGGCGTCGGCCTCTCCGGTGAAGCCGACGAGACCCTCGGGTGCGGCGAGGCGTCGGTCGCCCCCGGGCGTCCGGATCACGAGGCCGTCCGCGTCGACGAGGTAACCGGTCGCATCGCGGTGCGAGCCCTCGGCGAGCGGAGCGATCTGGTCGAGGAACTCGCGCCCGCGAGCGACGACCGCGGCGGCGCGCACCGGGTTGTGCTGAGATCCCGGTGCCAGATCGCCGGTCTGGTCCACGGCGTCGGTGCCGTAGAGCGCGTCGTACAGGGAGCCCCATCGGGCGTTGGCGGCGTTCAGTGCGAACCGGGCGTTCAGCAGCGGCACGACCAGCTGCGGCCCGGCCATCGTCGCGATCTCCGGGTCGACATCCTCCGTCGTCACAGACACGGCATCCGGAACCGGGACGAGATAGCCGATATCGGTGAGCAGCGCCCGGTACGCGGCGGGATCCGGCGCTCCGGGGTTCGCGCGGTGGAAGTCGTCGATGCGCTGCTGGAGCTCGGCGCGTCTCTGCAGCAGCTCCGCATTCCGCGGGCCCAGATCATGGATGAGCGCACTCGCCTCGCGCCAGAAGGCATCGGAGTCGCGTCCTGAAGCGGCGAGCGACGTCTCGGCGAACTCCACGATCGGCGCGGCCACCGAGAGGTCTGCTCGGGTGAGATACGAGGTCATGTGGGCATTCCTTCTCTTCGGGCGCCGAGGCGCTGCAGGGTCTCCAGGGCGATCTCCGCATCCTGGACGGGAGTTCCTCCGGCGACACCCAGTCCGCCGACGTGGTCGTCGCCGAAGAAGATCGGCACGCCTCCGTCGATCGTCGTGAGGGCGCCGCCGGTGCCCAGGGGCAGCGTGGTGCTGAGTGCTTCGGGGATCAGCCCGGTGCGCCGACGAGTGGATGCCGACGTCGCGGCCTTGCGGCGGCTGGTCTCGGCGCTGTGCGGTGTGGCCCCGTCGGACATCCCGTAGGCGATGAGCGTCATCGAGGGATCGGCGACGGCGACGACGGTCTTCACGCCGTGGCTCTCGCCCACCTCCATCGCGATGGCGACGGCGCGGACGGCCGTCTCGTAGTTGATCGCGGCGATCTGGCGGTGGGTAGACATGACGTCTCCTCTTCTCGATCTCAACTATTCACACTGCGAATGTTAACTTTCGTATGACGGAATCCTATGTCATCGGGCGTCGCCGATTCAACCGCGCCTTCTACACTGGATGCCGTGACCGCACTCGACGCAGACCGCCAGACCCTTCTCGACCTGATCAAGGACGAGGCGGTGTTCCACGGCGACTTCACCCTCTCCAGTGGCAAGAAGGCGACGTACTACGTCGACATGCGCAAGCTGACCCTCGACCACCGCGCGGCTCCGGCGATCGGCCGCATCATGCTCGACCTCATCGGCGACCTCGACATCGTCGCCGTCGGCGGCCTCACGCTCGGCGCCGACCCGATCGCGAACTCCGTGCTGCATGCCTCGGTCGCAGCGAGTCGCCCGCTCGACGCGTTCGTGGTGCGCAAGGAGCCGAAAGACCACGGCCGCGGCCGTCAGATCGAAGGCGCCGACGTCAAGGGCAAGCGCGTCGTCGTGCTGGAGGACACCTCCACCACGGGGCAGTCCGCTCTCAAGGCCGTCGAGGCTCTGCGCCGCGAGGGTGCCGAGATCGTCGCCGTCGCCGTGATCGTCGACCGCAAGACCGGCGCCCAGGCGGCGATCGAAGCCGAGGGCCTCGAGTGGCGCGCCGCCTTCGACCTCGACGACCTCGGGCTCGACCCCCAGTGACGCGCTACGCCCTGGCCGTCGATGTGGGCGGCACGAAGATGGAAGCCGCGCTCGTCGGCGAAGACGGCGTGCTCGTGCGCGGAAGCCGCAGCCGCCGGGCGACCGGCAGGGATGCCACTCCCGCGTCGCTCGACGACGCGATCGCGACCGTGATCGCCCACGCTCTCTCCCGTCTCCCCGACGACGCCGAACTCGTCGGCGCCGGTATCGGCAGCGCGGGGCCGATCGACCGGAACGTCGGCCAGATCCTCCCGGTGAACATGCCTGCGGCCCGCGGATACGGTCTCGCCGAGGCGGTGCGCACAGCCGCCTCCGGCCTCCTCGGCCGGGAGCTGCCGACGGTCTTCGGCCATGACGGCGGAGCGCTCGCGCTCGCCGAGTCCTGGCTCGGTGCGACGAAGGATGCCCGTTCCTCGCTCTCGATCGTCGTGTCCACCGGCGTCGGCGGCGGGTTCGTCGTGAACGGCTCCTACATCCCCGGCGCCACCGGCAACGCCGGCCACCTCGGCCAGGTGCGCCGCGAAGGCGGTCTGACGCTCGAGGAGATCGCCTCCGGGCCCGCGAGTGCCGCCTGGGCGCAGCAGCAGGGCTGGAGCGGCGCGACCGGCGAGGACCTCGCTCGGGACGCCGCGGCGGGAGTCGCTATCGCGCGCGCCGCGATCGAGCGCTCGGCGAAGGCTGTCGGTGAGGCGTTGGCGGATGCCGCGACCCTCGTCGACCTCGACACGGTCGCCATCGGGGGAGGCTTCTCCCGCGTGTCCGACGACTACATCGACCTCGTCCAGCAGGCGCTCACCGCAAGCGCCGCGCACGAGTACTCGCGCAAGGCGCGCGTGGTGCGCTCGGGACTGGGCGACGAGGGTCCGCTCATCGGCGCTGCGGCGCTCGTGCTGCGCTAGCTGCTCGCGGTGACGAGGTGGCGGGGCGGTCCTTCGAGCCTCGCGATCGCGATCTTCACTCCGGTGACCTCGTCGGCCAGGGCGTCGATGCGTGCGGTGAGCTTCTCCTCGACGGCGTCGATTCGTGCGGTGAGCTTCTCCTCGACGGCGTCGATTCGTGCGGTGAGTTTCTCGTCGACGGCGTTGATGCGGGTCGTGAGCTTCGTGTCGACCGCGTCGATGCGGCGCACCATCCAGGCGAAACCGGCGAACAGGCTCGCCCCGAGGGTCAGCACGATGCCGATCGCGCTGATGACGATCGTCAAGGTCTCCACGGACACGTACACGGCTCCATTCTGCGGCTCAGGTTCGGGATGTGCCAGCAGGTTATCGAAGAAACCGATATTCTCTGTGACCAGGAAAAATTCAGGCTCAGCGATCGTGGACGACGTGACGAATCTGCCTCGCTGTGGAGGAAAAGTCCCGCCGCTCAGTTCGTCGCGGAGGTCCTCTGCTGTGCCCGTGCGGCGATCAGCACCAGCACCGGGACGACGGCGCACAGCGCGGCCGAGATGATCAGGGTCGTGCTCGATGCCGGGTCGCGGCCGATCAGCAGCACAAGGCTCGGGACGAACGTGCCGCCGATCGCGCCGCATGCCACCAGGGCGCCCGTCACCGCGGCGCTGCGCACCGCATCGAGCCGATCGAGCGCGAGCCCGAGGATGAGGCCGTAGCTCGGGGCGAGCAGGACGACGGATGCCGCGAGGGCGACGAGTGCGCCGACGGGGGTGTCGCCGACGAGCACTCCGGCCGTGGCCATCAGGCCCGCGGCCCCGATCGTGCCGGTGGCGAGGATCGCGACCGGTGGAACGGAAGCGCGGCGGAGGGCTGCCGCGACGAAGCGGCCCAGTGCCATCAGCGCCCAGAAGGCGGACGTGCCGAGGGCCGCGGCCGCGGGTTCGAGCGCCAGAGCCCGCTCGGGGATCACCGCCGACCATCCGGACAGCACGGTCTCGACGCCGACGTACAGCGGCAGGGCGACCGCGAACGGGAGCAGCGCCGTCAGCCCGCGCAGGTCTCGACGCGTCGGGGTGTCCGAGGCGGGTGTCGACGGCGCGCGCCCTCCGGCGAGCAGGACGATCGTCATGAGAGGGACGACGGCGAGGATGCTCAGCGCGGACAGAGCCCCGGTTCCGGCGGCCACGGCGAGAGGGGTGACGGCGGCGCAGACGGCCACGGTCCCCATGAGTGCGCTCAGCAGCCCGGTGGCGCTGCCGGTTGCTGCGGCCTTCGCCGCGACGGAACCGGCCGCTTCGACCAGACCGAACCCGAGTCCGGCCAGGGCTGCCGCAGCGATGAAGACCGCGGGGTGGCCCGCCCACGCCGCGGCGACGATCGCGCCGGCCTGGAGTGCGCTGCCGAGGATGAGTGCGGTCCGCGGAGGGCGCCGCACGAGCAGGGGGCCCGAGAGCAGCACGCCGACGAGGAGCCCGGCGAAGAGCGCGGGTACGGCGACGCTGAGCGTCGTCCCGATCGCCCGCTCGGCCGCCGGCAGCACCGCGGGGACGAAGGACGCCGTGACGCCGAGGCCCGCGAAGGCGGCGAAGAGCCCCGTGCGGTCGCGGCTGCTCGTCACGCGCCGCCCGCTCTGACGCGGTGCACGGCGGCGTAGGTGTCGCGGAGCGCCTCCATCGAGCGGTCGTAGTTCGACTGGGCGACGCCGATGAAGATGCAGTCGACGACCATGAGCTGGGCGATCCGGCTGCCGAGGGCCCCGGAGCGGAACCCGGTCTCCCTGGCCGCCGTGGTGAGCACGATGTCGGCCTGGTCGGCGAGGGGGGCTCCGGCGTGGTTCGTGATCGCGATCGTCGTCGCTCCCGCGCGGCGGGCGAGCAGGAGGAACTCGATCGTGTCGGTCGTCGAGCCGCTGTGCGAGACCGCGATCGCGACGTTGCCGGGACCGAGGGTGGCGGCCGATGTCCACGCGGCATGCGGGTCGGACCAGTCCAGGGCGGTCCGGCCGATGCGGGTGAGCTTGCGCTGCAGGTCGAGCCCGACGATCGAGCTCGCGCCGACACCGAAGATGTCGACCCTCGACGCGGAGGTGATCGCGTCGACGGCCGCGCGCAGCGCGTCGGTGTCGAGCACCTTGGCGGTGTCGGCCAGAGAAAGCGTCTCGGCGAGCGAGACCTTCGCGACGATGTCGGCGAGGGTGTCGTTGCGGTCGATGTCACCCGAGACGTCGGGAAGCGCGGCCGTGTCGAAGGTCTCGCGCTCGACGTCGCGCAGCACGTGGTTGCGCAGCTCGCGCACATGGTCGTAGCCGAGCCGCTTGCAGAAGCGCACGACCGAGGTGGTCGAGGTGTCGCAGCGCTGCGCCAGCTCGGCGATGGAGAGCCCTGCCGTCTCGGCGGGGCTCGCGAGGAAGAGGTCGGCGATCCGCTGCTCGCTGGGGCGCAGCTCGGGGCGGATCGCGCGCATGCGCACGAGAACAGGGTGCCCGCCGGCGTCGTCGAGGGCGGCGTGATGGGGCATGGAGGTCTCCGATCGATGTTTCATAACACTAGAGGAACTTCTGTTACATAAGAAGTGACTTTCGTGTACTTTTGGTACCACCAAGACCGACGATGTTCGCGGGCGAGCAGGCGCAAGCGCCTCCCCGACGCCACGGCGACGCGTCCCAGCCAGCAGGAGGAATCAGCAATGAGCACAGCACGGCGGGCGTCACTGGGCGCTCTCACCGCGACGGGAGCCATCCTCGCCCTCGTCATGACCGGGTGCTCCGCCCCGGCATCCGATCCGTCCCCCTCCGAGGGCGCAGCCGGCGGCGATCTCGTCATCGGCGTCACCAGCGACCCGGACACCCTGTTCCCCTGGAAGGCCACGCAGTTCCAGGCCGTCAACGTCCTGCAGAACCTCTACGGCACGCTCACCGAGTTCGACGAGGAGCTCAACGTCGTCCCCGGGCTCGCCGAGTCCTGGGACGTCTCGGAGGACGGGCTCACCGTCACCCTCAAGCTCCGTGAGGGCGTGACCTTCGCCGACGGCAGCACCTTCGGATCCGAGGACGTGAAGTACTCGCTCGACGCGATCGCCCTCGAGGCCACCGCCGCCGTGGCGCGCAGCTCGCTGGCCTCGGTCACGGCCGTCGAGGCGACCGATGAGACGACCGTCACCCTCACGCTCAGCGCACCCGACGCCGCGCTCCCCGCCAACCTCGCCGTGATCAACATGGCGATGCTGTCCTCGGACGACACCGAGGAGGCGCTGAATACCACGCCGAACGGCACCGGGCCCTTCGTCCTCGAAGACCGTGCGCCGAGCCAGTCGCTCACGCTCGCGAAGAACGACGACTACTGGGGCGACGCCGCGCTGCTCGACACCGTCGAGTTCCGCGTCATCCCGGACGAGTCCTCGATCGTCTCGGCGATGCAGTCCGGCAACGTCCAGCTCGCCGTGTTCGACGACCCGCTGGTCGCTCAGACCGCCGAGGGCGCGAACGTGGAGGTCGCGACCACGCCGCAGCTGAGCTACCACGCCCTGCAGCTGAACGCGACGCGCGGCGACCTCGCCGACGTCAACGTGCGTCTCGCGATCCAGTGCGCGATCGACCGCCAGGAAGTCCTCGACACCGCCGCCCTCGGCGAGGGCGAGGTCACGGGGCCGATCACCTCTCCCGCGTACAAGTCCGACCCCGACGCGCGCCCGTGCCCCGAGCGCGACCTCGACAAGGCGGCCGAGTACCTGAAGAAGGCGGGCAAGGAGGACGGCGTCACGATCAACGCGATCGTCTCGCAGGGCGAGTACGCCACCTCGGTGAACGAGGCGCAGAACCTCAAGGCCCAGCTCGCCGACGCCGACATCACCCTCGAGATCGAGGTGCTCGAGTCCGGTGCGTTCGTCGACCGCTGGATCGCCGCGGACTTCGATGCCGCCGTCGCCCTCAACGGCGGACGCCCCGACCCCGACGGCATGTACGGCCGGTACTTCACCAGCACCGGGAACCTGAACAAGGTCGCCGGCTACTCCTCGCCCGAGCTCGACGCGCTGTTCGCCGAGGGCCGTCAGACGGCGGATGCCGACGAGCGCAAGGAGATCTACGCGCAGGTCTCCGAGAACCTCGAGGACAACGCCGCGTGGATCTGGCTGTTCACCAGCTACACCTACACCGCGACGGCGTCGTCCGTCGACGGCTTCGTTCCGATGGTGAACGGCTCGCTGCAGTACCTGCGGACGACCTCCATCAAGTAGCGGACGGAGGCGGCGCCGGCGTACGACCGGCCGGCGCCGCCTCCTCCCCGACGACAGGCAGCCTCACACTCGCATGTTCAGACAGATCCTCCGCAACACCGTGCTGCGCCGCATCCTCGCAGCCCTCGGCACGCTCCTCGGCGTGGCCGTCTTCGTCTTCCTGATGCTGCGCGCCATCCCCGGCGACCAGATCAGCTCGGGCCTCGGCACCGAGGCCGCCGCTCTCACACCCGCGCAGCGCGCCGCGCTCGAGGCCTACTACGGTCTCGACCAGCCGCTGTTCGTGCAGTTCTTCTCGTGGCTCGGCAACATCTTCACCGGCAACCTCGGCTTCTCGTCGCGGGCGCAGACCAGCGTGCTCGACCTCACGCTCGCCGCCCTGCCGGTGACCTTCGAGCTCGCGATCTTCTCGATCGTGATCGCCCTCGCCATCGGCATCCCGCTGGGCATGCTCTCCGCCTCGAAGCCCGACTCGGTCCGCGACGGCTTCGGCCAGGTCGTCGGGCTCGCCGGGCTCTCGATCCCCGCGTTCCTGCTCGGCACCGCGCTCCTCGCGATCCTGGCCTCCTCGTTCGGGTTCAACCCCAACGGTCAGGGCTTCGTCACGCTGTTCCAGGACCCGCTGCTGAACCTCCAGCAGATGCTGCTCCCGTCGATCGTCCTCGGCTTCGGCATCGCCGCCCCGATCATGCGGACCACGCGCACCGCGGTGCTGGAGATCCGCGCCAACGACTTCATCCGCACCGCCCGGGCGAAGGGCGTGCCGCCGCGTCGCCTGCAGATCCGGCACGTGCTGCGCAACGCGCTCGTCCCCATCGTCACCATGACGGGCCTGCAGTTCGGCTACCTCCTCGGAGGTGCCGTCGTGGTCGAGCAGATCTTCTCGCTTCCCGGCATCGGCCGCCAGGTGCTCCTCGGCATCCAGCAGAAGGAGTACGCGCTCGTGCAGAGCACCGTGCTGGTGATCGCGCTCGCGTTCGTCATCGTCAACCTGCTCACCGACCTGCTCTACCGGGTCATCGATCCTCGGGTGCGTGCCGCATGACCGACATCTCTCAGACCCCCGCCCTCGCTCCCGGTGGCGGGCGCACGATGGAGCGCGTCCGGCTGCTGCTGCGCAGCAGGAGCGGTCTCACCGGGCTCATCATCGTCGTCCTCCTCGGTGTGCTCAGCATCGTCTCGGCATTCGGACTGCTGCCGTTCGACCCGCTCGCGCAGGACCCGCCGTCGCGCCTGCAGCCGCCCTCGGGCGTGCACTGGTTCGGCACCGATCAGTTCGGCCGCGACGTGTTCTCCCGCGTCGCCGCCGGCGTCGCGAACTCCGCCCTCATCTCCCTCGTCGCCGTCGCCTTCGCCACGGTCGTCGGCACGGTGTGCGGTCTCGTCGCCGGTTTCTACCGCGGCTTCTCCGACGGTGCCATCACGGCGGTCACGAACGTGCTGTTCGCGTTCCCGCCGCTGCTGCTCGCGCTCTCGCTGGCCTCGGTCTTCGAGCGCAACTGGTTCACAATCGCCGTCGCCATCGCGATCGTCTACGTGCCGATCTTCATCCGCGTGACCCGCGGTCCCGTGCTGTCGCTCCGCGAGGTCGAGTACGTCAAGGCCGCCAAGAGCACCGGGCAGAGCCGGATGGCCACGATGTTCCGTCACGTGCTTCCGAACATCACGTCGATCATCATCGTGCAGGTGACGCTCTCGCTCTCGTGGGCCGTGCTCACCGAGGCGTCGCTGAGCTTCCTCGGCCTGGGCACCCCGCCGCCGGCGCCGTCGCTCGGGTCGATGATCTTCGAGGCGCGCACGCTCGTGACGATCGCCCCCTGGACGATGATCGCCCCGGGTGTGATCGTGGTCCTGCTCGTCGTCGGTCTGAACCTGCTCGGCGACGGACTGCGCGACAGCCTCGACCCGCGGAACAGGGGGAAGCGATGACCCTGGAGGATCTCGGCGGACTCGCCACCGAGGCGAGCGACCCCCGGTACGCGGAACTCGACCGGATGAGCGTCGACCAGCTCGCGCAGACCATGAACGACGCGGATGCGACGGTGCCGGGCGCCGTGCAGCGGGCACTCCCGCAGATCGTGCCGGCCATCGAGGCGACCGCCGAGCACATGGCTCGCGGCGGTCGGCTCGTCTACGTGGGCGCCGGCACGCCGGGCCGCATCGGCGTCGTGGACGCCTCGGAGTGCCCGCCGACGTTCAGCACGCCGCCGGAGCTCGTCTTCGCGATCATGGCAGGCGGACCGGGAGCCATCGTGAACCCGGTCGAGGGCGCGGAGGACGACGCCGACGCCGGCAGCGCCGCGATCGACGAGGCGGGTATCGGCCCGCTCGACACCGTGATCGGCATCGCCTCCAGCGGACGCACGCCCTACGTGGTGGCCGCGATCCGGCGCGCGCGGGAGCGCGGCGCACTGACCGTCGGGCTGTCCTGCAACACCGGCACCGTGCTCAGTGCGGCGGCGGAGCACGGCATCGAGGTCGAGGTCGGCCCCGAGGTGCTCTCCGGGTCGACGCGTCTCAAGTCGGGTACCGCGCAGAAGCTGGTGCTCAACATGTTCTCGACCATCGTCATGGTGCGGAACGGCAAGGCCTACGGCAACCTCATGGTCGATCTGAAGGCGACCAACCACAAGCTCCGCGAGCGCGCCACCCGCATGGTGCAGTCGATCGCGGGCGTCGATCGGGATGCCGCGGTCGGCGCGCTCGAGACGGCGGGCTACGACGTGAAGATCGCGTCGATCATGCTCCGCCGGGGCGAGGACCTCGCCGCGGCCACCGCACGGATCACCGCCGCCGAGGGCCGGCTGCGGACAGCACTGGAGGAGAACTGATGCGCGTCCTGGGACTCATCTCCGGCACCTCGCACGACGGGATCGATGCATCGGTCGTGGACTTCACGATCGACGGCGATGGGTCGTCGACCCGGGGCGTCGACCTCCGCGGGAGCGTGCTCGCCTCGACGAGCGTCCCGTACACCCCCGAGCTGCGCGCCCGGCTGATCGCGGCGCTTCCGCCCGCGCAGACCACGCTCGCCGAGGTGGCCGAGCTCGACACGCTCATCGGGCAGGCGTTCGCCGAGGTCGCCGCCGACATCTCCGCCGAGGTCGGCGGCGTCGACGCGATCTGCTCGCACGGACAGACCGTGTACCACTGGGTCGACGGCGCGCATGCGCTCGGAACGCTGCAGATCGGACAGCCCGCCTGGATCGCCGAGCGGGTGGGCGTACCCGTCGTCTCCGACATCCGCATCCGCGACATCACGGCCGGCGGCCACGGCGCTCCGCTGGTCTCCTTCCTCGACGAGCTGCTGCTGCGCACACACGCCGGCGTCTCGGCCGCCCTGAACCTGGGCGGCATCTCGAACATGACCGTGGTGCGCCCCGACGGCCTCGTCGCGTACGACATCGGTCCGGCGAACGCGCTCGTCGACGCGGTCATCGTGGAGCACGGGCTCAACCCGCTCGGCTACGACTACGACGCCCGGATCGCGCGCACGGGCCGCGTGGACGACGCCCTGCTCGCGGCGCTGCTCGCCGACCCGTACTACGCGCTGACTCCGCCGAAGAGCACGGGCAAGGAGCACTTCCACCTCGGCTACGTGCGCGAGCACCTCGCGGCGCAGGGGCGCGAGATCGCGGTCGAAGACGTCGTGCGCACCCTCACCGAGCTCACGGTGCAGACCGTCGCCCGCGACGTGGCCGCGGCCGGCATCGAGTTCCTCGCGGTGTCGGGCGGCGGATGCCGCAATCCGCTGATCCTCGACGGACTCCGCCCCGCTCTGCCGGGCACGCGGGTCGTCCTCGCGGACGAGCTCGGCGCCCCGGCCGACAGCAAGGAGGCGATCCTCCTCGCGCTGATCGGCTGGTGCACGATGCACGGCGTCTCGGCCATCGTCCCCGGCGGGACCGGGGCCAGGGAGCCGCGCATCCTCGGCACGATCACCCCGGGCGCCGGCCCGCTCGTGATGCCGCAGCCGGTCTTCGGCATCGACTCCCTGAGCCTCGCGGAGGCCGCGGCATCGTGAACGTCGAGGTGCGCCCTGCGACCCCGGACGACCTGTCCGGGGTGCTCGGCGTGTTCCTGGGATGCTGGCGAGAGAGCTACCGCGGCATCCTGCCGGCATCCGCGATCGACGCCATGACCGATGAGCGCGCGGAGGCGCTGTGGCGACGGGTGCTGGCCGATCCGGTCGGCGAGGTGCTGGTGGCCGCGCGCGACGGCGAGGTCGTCGGTCTGACCCGCTACGCCGTGAGCGACGGCGAGGCGGCGGTGCACTCCCTGTACGTCTCGCCGCGCACGCACGGCGGCGGGGTCGGCACCGCGCTGCTGTCGGCCGCCGGCGAGGCGCTCCGCGCGGCCGGAGCGGATGCCGCCACTCTCTGGGTCTTCGCGGCGAACGCACCCTCCATCGGCTTCTACGAGTCCCGCGGCTGGCATGCCGACGGAGCGACCCGCACCCAGTCCGACTTCGGCGAGCCGGAGCAGCGGATGCGCAGGGAGTGGGCATGAGCGTCGTGGAGCGGATGCGCGTGCTGCGGGTGTCGTCGCCGCTGGTGCGGCCCTTCGTCACGGCGGTGCGCCGCACGGATCGCCTCGACGTCGTGCTCGTCGAGGCGACCGATGCGGACGGCCGCGTCGGCTGGGGCGAGGCGGCGGTGAGCTGGCGGGTCACGGGGGAGAGCCCGCAGAGCGTCGCCGCCGCCGTCGCCGGTCCGCTCGGCGACATCGTCGGCGGACGGGGAGCAGGGGACCCCGCGCTGGCCGACGACCTCGCGCGGGCGATCTGGGGGAATGCGGCCGCTCGCAGCGCGGTCGCCTGCGCGGTCGCGGATCTCGCCGCGCGGCAGCGGGGGCTGTCCGTCGCGGAGGCGCTTCTGGGGAACGGCGCGACGGCGCCGTCGCGCCTCCGCACGGACATGACGCTGTCGACCGCCGCCCCCGCGGAACTGGCGGAGCAGGCGATCGCGCACGTCGCGGCGGGGTTCGGCTGCCTCAAGATCAAGGCCTCGGCCGATCACGACACCGTGGCGGGGCTGCGGGCGGTCCGGGCGGCCGTCGGGGCTGAGGTGTCGCTGCGGATCGACGCGAACCAGGCGTGGGACGTCGCGACCGCGATCCGCATCATCCGCACCTGCGAAGACGAGGGACTCGGCATCGAGCTGGTCGAGCAGCCCGTCGCGGCGCCCGACATCGAGGGCCTTGCGGGGGTCACGGCCGCGGTCGGCACCCCGATCATGGCCGATGAGGCGGTGCGCACCGAGAGTGATGTCCGGGTGATCGCCGAACGCGGCGCCGCCGGCCTCGTCAACATCAAGCTCGCCAAGACCGGCGGGCCGGCCGAGGCCGTCGCCGCGGTCCGCGCCGCTCGGGAGCACGGACTCGGCGTCGTGTTCGGCTGCATGATGGAGTCGCCGGTCGGCGTCACCGCCACCGCGCACCTCGCCGCGGCCCTGGCCCCCGAGGTCGTGCACGACCTCGACGCGGCGCTCTGGCTCCAGCGGTCGCCCGTCACGGGCGGCATCCGTTCCGAGGCTGACGTGCTCATGCTCGGAGACGGGTGCGGTCTCGGCATCGACGCGCTCGCGTCCGACGCCGACGCCGATGTCCTCGCCGACATCCGGGTCCACCAGGGGGTGTGCGCATGAGCGCCGCGCAGGCCGTCGAGGCCGTGATGGCAGAGCGCTCCGCTCCGGCCGGGGTCGTGGTCGGCATCACGTCGCCCGCTGGACGCGACGTGGCCGCGGGCGGTCGTGCCGACCTCGCGGGAACGCCGATGACGGTGGAGACCGCCTTCGACATCGCCTCCGTCACCAAGGTGGCCGCGACCACGACGGCTCTTCTCGGGCTGGTCGGCCGCGGCGAGCTCCGGTTCGACGACCTCGTCTCGCGGTTCCTCCCGGGCACCGCGTGCGCGCCGCAGACGACACTCCGCCACCTGCTGCAGCATCGTGCCGGTCTCTGGGAATGGCAGCCGCTCTACCTGGACCCGCGGGACCCGGTCGCCGCCATGGATGCCCTGCCCCTGCGCTACGGACTCGACGAGGGGCGCCACTACTCCGATCTCGGCTTCCTGCTGCTCGGCCGCATCGTCGCCGCCGTCACGGGCATGCCGCTCGACGCCGCGGTCCGCGAGCTCGTGACCGCGCCGCTCGGACTCGACCGCACGGGCTTCGGGCCCGTGGCGCCGCCGGTCGCCTCGACCGCGGTCGGCGACATCGCGGAGCGCCGCATGGTCGCCACCGGAGAGCCCTACCCGATCCTCACCTCGCGTCGCCATTTCGCCTGGCGCGAGGAGGAGATCACCGGTGCGGCGAATGACGGCAACTGCTTCCACGCCTTCGGCGGGATCGCCGGGCACGCGGGACTCTTCAGCACCGCCGACGACCTGCTCGCCTTCGGCGCCGCCCTCGCCGCTCCCGGGCAGCACGCCGATCTGTGGAATCCGGATGCCGTCGCCGACCTGTTCCGCGACGGACCCGACCCCGGCCAGGCGCTCGGCTGGCGCAGCGACACGGTGCGGGTCGACGGCCACGAGCAGCGGATGCTGTGGCACCCCGGCTTCACCGGCTGCGCCCTCGGCATCATCCCCGGCGCATCGACCGCCGTCGTGATGCTCGGCAACCGCCTCCTCGCGGCCGAGCCTGCCACGACAGAGACCCTGTGGCGATCGGCGCTCCCCGCACTCCTGGGCGACCAGGCATCCCGTGACACCGCGACTTCCCGTGAAACCGAAGGAACGAGAACACCATGAGCAACACCGAGCCCGTGCTGAGCATCAAGGGCCTCGCGGTCGCCTTCCGGACCGGCTCCGAGCTGGTCACCGCGATCAGCGACGTCAGCATCGACGTCGCCGCGGGAGAGACGGTCGCCGTGGTGGGCGAGTCCGGATCCGGGAAGTCCACGACGGCCGCGGCCGTCAACCGGCTCCTCCCGGACAACGGGGTGATCACCGCCGGCAGCATCCGCTTCGACGGGCGCGAGCTCACCGAGCTGGGCGAGAACGCGATGATCTCGCTGCGCGGCGCGGGGATCGGCCTCGTCCCGCAGGACCCGATGTCGAACCTCGACCCGCTCATGCGGGTCGGAGATCAGATAGGCGAGGCTCTCGAGGTGCACGGCCGCACCACGGGCGACGCCACGACGGCCCGCGTCGTCGAGCTGCTCGAGATGGTGGGGATCGCGGATGCCGCGAACCGCGCGCGCCAGTACCCGCACGAGTTCTCCGGCGGCATGCGCCAGCGCGTGCTGATCGCCATGGGGCTCGCCTGCACGCCCCGGCTGCTCATCGCCGACGAGCCGACCTCCGCGCTGGACGTCACCGTGCAGCGCCGCATCCTCGATCAGCTCGACGAGCTGACCGACGAGCTCGGCACGGCCGTCTTCCTCATCACGCACGACCTGGCGCTCGCCGCGGAGCGGGCGGACCGCATCGTCGTGATGTTCCGCGGGAAGATCGTCGAAGAGGGCACCTCCGCGGAGGTGCTCGGCAACCCGCAGCACGAGTACACCCGGCAGCTCCTCGCCGCAGCCCCCAGCCTCGCGTCGCGCCGCGATCCGCTCCCGCTCCGCGAGACGGTCGCGTCGGAGACGCCGTTCGTCGAGGTGCGCGACCTCCGCAAGGAGTTCGCGCTGCGCTCGCCGAAGCCGGGGGAGCCGCAGACCTTCACCGCCGTCGACGGCGTGAGCTTCTCGATCCGCCGCGGCACGACCGTGTCGATCGTGGGGGAGTCGGGCTCGGGCAAGTCGACGACCGCGAACATGGTGCTGGGACTCGAGGACGTCACTTCGGGATCGATCCTGTTCGACGGTCTCGACCTGACCGGTCTGCGGCGCAAGGAGCTCTTCGCCCTGCGGCGGCGCGTCCAGCCGGTGTTCCAGAACCCCTACGCGTCGCTCGACCCGCGGTACACGGTCGAGCAGTCGATCGCGGAACCGCTGCGCGTGCACCGCATCGGCACCGCGGCCACCCGGCACGCCCGCGTGCTCGAGCTCCTGGAGCAGGTCGCCCTTCCCGCGGCCATGGCCGAGCGCCTGCCGCACGAGCTGTCCGGCGGACAGCGGCAGCGCGTGGCCATCGCCCGGGCGCTCGCTCTCGAGCCGGAGCTCGTGGTCCTCGACGAGGCGGTGTCGGCCCTCGACGTGCTCGTTCAGGCGCAGATCCTCGACCTGCTCGCCGACCTGCAGCGCCGCCTCGGGCTCAGCTACCTGTTCATCAGCCATGACCTCGCGGTCGTGCGGATGATCTCCGACGAGGTGCACGTCATGCAGCGCGGCGTCGTCGTGGAGAGCGGAAGGCCGGAGCGCATCTTCGACGATCCGCAGCATCCGTACACGAAGGAGCTGCTGGCGGCGATCCCGGGGGCCTCGCTCGCCTCCTGAGCGCTGCGGTCAGCGCTTCCGGTCGTCCTCGTCCCAGGGGCCTTCCCACCAGTTGCCGCCCCCGCCCTCGTCCGACCCGCCGCGGCGACGGGAGCGCACGAACTGCACGATGATCACCGTCAGCGAGCTGAGCAGGATCAGGAAGACGACGAGGAACAGCACGTCGCTCTGGTTCATGGACGCTTCCCCTCCGCGGCATCCGCCACGATCTTCGCGATCCGGGCGGACCGCGTCTCGGGCCGCTTCGCCATCGCGATGTGCGTGAGGCCGAACTTCTTGACCGACTTCGGGAACGCGTCCCAGTTCTCGCGCGCCGCGGGCACGGCGTCGAGCGCTGCCGCGAACTCGTCGGGCTCGATCCCGGCCTCCGGCCCGTCGAGCACCGTCCAGGACCCGTTCGCCTTCGCGACCTCCAGGACGCGGATGCCGGCCGGCGCGAGCAGCCCCTCCGCTTCGAGCAGGGCGATGCGCGCCTTGTTGGTCGCCGCCCATCCGCTGCCGGGGCGGCGCGGCGAGAACCACTGCCCGTTGGCGCGGTCGTCGCCTCCCTCGTCGAAGACGCGCACCGGGCCGTCGATCCATCCGAAGCAGAGCGCCTGCCGCACGGCATCCTCGTAGCCGACGCCGCCGGAGTCCGTGCCACGCACGCTCAGGAGCCAGACGCCGGCCGCGCGTTCGTGGTTCTCCTCGAGCCAGGCGCGCCACGCGGCGGCATCCGCCGCGCGGATCCGTTCGCCCTCGTCAAGCGCGCCCACGGGTCACTTCTTGGTCTTGACCGTCGTGATCGTGTCGGTGATCCGCGGCAGCAGGTCGGCGACCGACTGCACGATCTCGTCGGGGCGGAACGGATACTTCTCGATCTCGGCCTGGTCGCTGATGCCGGTGAGCACCAGCACGGTGTGCAGGCCCGCCTCGATGCCGGCGACCACGTCGGTGTCCATGCGGTCGCCGATCATGCCGGTGCGCTTCGAGTGCGCGCCGATCTTGTTCAGAGCGGAGCGGAACATCATCGGGTTCGGCTTGCCGACGACGTACGGCTCCTTGCCGGTGGCCTTCGTGATGAGGGCGGCGATCGCACCCGTCGCGGGTAGCGGGCCGTCGGCGCTCGGGCCCGTGGCATCCGGGTTCGTCACGATGAAGCGCGCGCCGCCGATGATGAGACGGATGGCCTTCGTGATGGCCTCGAACGAGTAGTTGCGCGTCTCGCCGACGACGACGAAGTCGGGGTTCGTCTCGGTCATGATGAAGCCGGCGTCGTGCAGGGCGGTGAGGATGCCGGCCTCGCCGATCACGAACGCCGAGCCGCCGGGGAGCTGCTGCTGCAGGAACGACGCGGTCGCGAGGGCCGAGGTCCAGATCCGTTCCTCCGGCACATGCAGTCCGCTCGTGCGGAGGCGGGCGGAGAGGTCGCGGGCGGTGAAGATCGAGTTGTTCGTGAGCACCAGGTACGGGATGCCGGCGCTCTCCCAGCCGGCGAGCAGCTCGGAGGCTCCGGGGATGGCGTCGTTCTCATGGACGAGCACGCCGTCCATGTCGGTGAGCCAGCATTCGATGTCGTCTCGTTGGGCCATGTGCCCAGCCTAGAGGGAGGGGGTGACCGCCGGAGGTCTGATGTCGGCGTTCTAGGCCGAGAGCCAGACCACGTCGGCGCTGCCGTCCGGAAGCGCGGTGTCCGCGCCGTCCAGGCGCACGCCGGCGACGGTCACGTCGAGGGTGGCGCCGATCTCGACGCCCGCACCCTCCAGTGCGCGCAGCAGGTCCGGATCGCGGTCGTCCACCCGGAGCACGCGGCCGACGTGCCCGATCTCCGCATCCGCCAGCAGGACGAAGGGCTCGCGCTCGACCGCTCCGGAGGCATCGGGGATCGCGTCGCCGTGCGGGTCGAACCGCGGGCGGCCCAGACGTTCGTCGATGCCCTCGAGCAGCCGGTCGCTGATGGTGTGCTCGAGCACCTCGGCCTCGTCGTGCACCTCGTCCCAGCCGTAGTCGAACTCGCGCACGAGCCACGTCTCGATCAGGCGGTGGCGGCGCACCATCGCGAGGGCGCGCTGCGTTCCGGCATCCGTCAGCCGCACGGCGCCGTACGGGACGTGCGAGACGAGACCTGCGGCCGCGAGCTTCTTCACCATCTCGGTGACCGAGGAGGGGGCGATGCCGAGCTTCCCCGCGAGGACCGACGGGGTGATCGGGGCGTCCTGCCATTCGGTGTGGGCGTAGACGGTCTTCAGGTAGTCGTCTGCTGCGGGGGAAGCCACGGGAGTCAGTCTAAATCAGGGGTCAGTTCGCGACCGCGACCAGCACGCCCCAGGCGACCTGCCCCGCGAAGAAGATGACGAGGAACCCGAGGAGCGCCGCCGCCAGCGACAGGCGTCCGTCGTAGTCGGAGACCTGGGCGATGCCGATCCGGCGCGCGCGGAACGACAGCACGAGCGTCGCGATGCCGAGCGCGAGCTGCACCCACGGCCCGCCGACCGGCAGCACCTGCGGGAATGCGATCAGCAGGGCGCCGATCACGCCGGCGGCGAGTCCGCTCCAGCTGAGGAGGCGGACGTTGCGGCGGGCGGTGTCGGCGGACATGACATCGAGCCTATCCGCGCCTCAGACCCCTCTCGTCCCGCTGCCTCCGGTCTCAGGCGCCGGTGAGCACCAGCCAGAGCAGCGCCCCGTTGAGCGCGATCAGCAGCACGGATGCCACGATCCCGGCTGCCGTCGTCCACACCCGGTTGGTCCAGGCGCCGAGGGTGCGGCGCTGCGCGGTGAGCGCCACCAGGGGGATGAGCGCGAACGGGATGCCGAACGACAGCACGACCTGGCTGAGGACCAGGGCGAGGGTCGGGTCCACGCCGATCCCGAGGATCACGAGCGCCGGAATCAGGGTCACCAGGCGGCGCGCGAGCAGAGGGACGCGCACGTGCAGCAGGCCGTGCATGATCTCGGCGCCCGCGTAGGCGCCGACCGAGGTCGACGCCAGGCCGGAGGCGAGCAGGCCGACGGCGAAGAACGTGGCGACGACGGGACCGAGACCGGCGGCGAGGGCCGCGTGCGCGCCCTCCAGCGAATCGGTGCCCTCGACGCCGGCGAGGTTCGCCGCGGCCAGCAGCAGGATGCCGAGGTTCACCGAGCCCGCGATGACCATCGCGATCGAGACGTCCCAGCGGGTCGCGGTGAGGAGACGGCGGATGCGCGAGGTCTCGGTGCGCACCGCTTCGTCGCCCGCGTGGGCGGTCGTGGCGCCGAAACGGTCGCGGGCGAGCGAGGAGTGCGCGTAGATGGCGTGCGGCATGATCGTCGCACCCAGGATGGATGCCGCGAGCAGCACCGATCCTGTCCCCTCGAATCGGGGCACGAGGCCGCCGACGACGCCAGCGGGGTCCGGCGGAGCCACGAACACGCCCGCCACGAAGCCCACGGTGATGATGACCATGAGGCCGATGATGACGAACTCGAACGGGCGTGCGCCGCGACGGCTCTGCACCGCCAGCAGGATCATCGACACCGCTCCGGTGATGAGGCCGCCGAGCAGCAGCGGGATGTCGAACAGCAGGTACAGGGCGACCGCGCCGCCGATGACCTCGGCGAGATCGGTCGCCATCGCGACCAGCTCGGCCTGCAGCCAGTACGCGCGACGTGCCCATGGCCGCCGCAGCCGGGAGCCCAGCACCTCGGGCAGGCTCTGGCCCGTGACAACACCGAGCTTCGCCGAGAGGTACTGGATCAGCCAGGCCATCACGTTCCCGGCGAGCACGACCCACACCAGCAGGTAGCCGTACTGGGCTCCCGCCGTCATGTTGCTCGCGACGTTGCCGGGGTCGAGATAGGCGACACCCGCGACGAGAGCGGGTCCGAGGAGCCACAGGCTGCGCGGCGCGGTGGAGCGGGGAGCGGTACGGGGCGACGGCGTCAGCACCGACGGAGAATTTTTAGGCACACCGAAACCATAGCGTGTTTTCGGTGTGCCTAAAAGTGGGGACGGTGCCTGCCTGGGTTCACGTGTCGGCCGACATCTGTGCCGCCGGATAGCCTGGCGTGATGGATGAGCAGACGCCCGACGGGCACACCGGTTCGGTGGCGCAGCCCGGGTACGGCGTCGGCCCGTGGCCGGGTGGTGAGGATGCCTGGCCCGACGGCGACCGCTACGACCCGGAGCTCCTGGCGGCGGGGGACACCCGCAACGTCATCGACCGCTACCGCTACTGGCGCATGGAGGCGATCGTCGCGGATCTCGACACCCAGCGGCATCCGTTCCACGTCGCGATCGAGAACTGGCAGCACGACATGAACATCGGCTCGATCGTGCGCAGCGCCAATGCGTTCCTCGCCGACACCGTGCACATCATCGGGCGCCGCCGCTGGAACAAGCGCGGCGCGATGGTGACGGACCGCTACCAGCACGTCGTGCATCACGAGGACGTCGAGACGTTCGCGGCGTGGGCGGCCGCCGAGGGCATCCCGATCATCGCGGTCGACAACGTCGACGGCGCGGTGCCCGTGGATCGCGCCGACCTTCCGCAGACCTGCGTGCTGCTGTTCGGTCAGGAGGGTCCTGGGCTGTCGGCGGAGGCTCTCGCCGCGGCATCCGCCCACATCGAGATCACGCAGTACGGCTCGACCCGCTCGATCAACGCCAGCGCGGCGGCAGCCGTGATCATGTACGAGTGGTGCCGCAGATACGCCGGCTGATCGTGCCGAGGAACCCCCTCGACAGGCGGTGCCCGGGGGCGTAGCGTGAGTGCCGATCGAGGAGGTCGACATGGCAGGCCCTACGCCCATCCGTCCCTATCTCTGGTTCCACGACTCCGCTCAGGAGGCGATGGAGTACTACGTCTCCGTGTTCCCGAACTCGTCGATCGACCAGGTGACGCTCTACCCGGATGAGAACCTCAGCGAGCACTTCGAGGGCATGGGCGGCAAGGTCATCAACGGCGAGTTCACGCTGAACGGCACGCGGTTCGGCTGCATCGACGGGGGACCGGCGTTCACGTTCAACGAGGCCGTGTCGTTCGTGATCGAGTGCGCCGACCAGGCCGAGATCGACCACTACTGGCAGGCGCTCTCCGCGGTTCCGGAGGCGGAGGCGTGCGGGTGGTGCAAGGACAGGTTCGGCGTCAGCTGGCAGGTGGTCCCCGCCGGCCTCGATCTGCTGCAGCAGCGCCCGGAGCAGATCCAGGCGCTCATGCACATGAAGAAGATCGTGATCGCGGAGCTCGAGATCGCCTGATCGAGACACGGCGCCCAGGCGTGAGGTCGCTCAGCTGCGATCGATGCCGAAGAGGTGCCGATAGATCGCGTTGACGTCGCGATCAAGGTGATCGATTCGGCCATGCACGGCCTTGACCTCCGAGCGCACGCCGTCGAATCCGCTCCGGAACTCCGTGCGCACGGAGGTGAACTCGCTCCGGAACTCCGTGCGCAACCCGTCGAATCCGTTCTGCATCATTCGCAGGAAGATCGTCGAGATCAGTGTGATCGTCCCGAACATCCCTGCGGCGAAGACGCCGATCAGTGTCCAGATCTGTGGTTCGTTCATCCCCAGCATCCCCCCAGTGTGACTTGCTCTCATCGAGGATTCCACGCATCGGAACGTTGTATATCGCTGACCCCGCAGACTCTGAAGAACTCGTCCTTCTCTGGTGCTGTGGAGGACTAGACGGCGGCGGCGGCGAGCCAGCGTCCTGACCGCACGCGCCAGCCCAGCGTCGCCAGACGTGCCAGCAGATAGACGCCGAAGAACGCGAGCGCGAGCCAGACGAGGCCGGTGCTGCCGTCGACGCCGACCGCGGCGATGATCCACAGCACGGGCAGGAACGGCACGAGGTTCAGGGCACCGGCGATCGCGAGGTACCGCGCGTCGTTCGCCCCCATCAGCACCCCGTCGAGCACGAACACGATGCCGGCGACGGGTTGCGCGGCGGCCAGCAGGATCAGCGCCGGCTGCACGAGCGCCGCGATCTCCGGGTCGCCGGTGAAGACGAGGCCGAGCACCCCCGAGCTCGCGGCGATCAGCGCACCGACCGCGAGACCGAACCACGCACCCCAGGCCACGGTGCGGCCGAGCACTCGGTGCACCTGCTTCTCGTCGCCGGCTCCGAGCTCCTTGCCGATCAGGGCCTGCGCGGCGATCGCCAGCGCATCGAGCGCGAAGGCCGCGGCGGAGAAGATGGTGAAGACGATCTGCCAGCCTGCGAGCTCCTCGGTCCCGATGCCCGTGGCGACGGCGACCGTCACGAGGAGGGCGACGCGCAGGCTCACGGTGCGCAGGAACAGCCAGCCGCCGGAGGCGGCGGTGCTGCGCATGCCCGCCCGCTGTGCACGGAGCGAAGCGCTGTGCCGGGTGGCGAGCCGGCGCACGACCAGCACGTACGCGGCGACCATGCCCCACTGCGCGGCGACGGTGCCCGCGGCGGATCCGGCGATGCCCCACCCGAACCCGTAGATGAAGAGCCAGTTGAGCAGCGCGTTGGCGCCGAATCCGAGGCCGGCGATCCACAGCGGCGTCACCGTGTCCTGCATCCCGCGCAGCAGGCCGGTCGCGGCGAACACGATCAGCATCGCCGGCAGCCCCCACATCGAGATGACGAGGTAGGCGTTCGCCTGTTCGGCGACGGCTTCCCCCGCACCGAACAGCGAGACGAGCCACGGCGATGCGACGGTGCCGACGACAGCGAGCGCCGCGCCCAGCGCGAGAGCCAGCCACATCCCGTTCACTCCCACGGTCACGGCTTCGCCGGGTCGGCCGGCGCCGAAGCGACGAGCGACCGCCGGGGTGGTCGAGTACGCGAGGAAGACCATCAGACCGACGATCGTCTGCAGCACGGCCCCGGCGATGCCGAGCCCGGCGAGCGGCGTGGTGCCCAGATGCCCGACCAGGGCCGCGTCGACGATGAGGAAGGCGGGCTCCGCGATCAGAGCGCCCAGCGCGGGAACGGCGAGCCGCAGGATCTCTCGATTGAGGGAGCGGCGCGCGGTCATCTTCCGAGCTTAGGGTGGGGAGGGAACTCGGATGCTGCGGAGGTGCATCATGACGGATCCACGGGAGAGCGCTGCGCGATATCGGGCGCGGCAGCAGCAGGGGTCGACGGGCGACGACGAGGAGGGCATCGCCCCGGGCGTCGCGGCCGCCGTCGATCGGGCGGCCTTCATCGAGACAGCGATCCAGGTGGCGATCCGGCGTGGCGAGTTCGACGACCTGCCCGGTGCGGGCAAGCCGCTGGAGGGTCTGGGCACGCACCACGATCCGGACTGGTGGATCCGCCGCAAGATCGAGACCGAGAACCTCACCGGGCTCGGCCCGCCCGCGATCCTGCTGCGCAACGAGGACCGCGAGCTCGACGATCAGCTCGACCTCCTCGGACGGGAGTCCGACGTGCGCGATGTGCTGGACGACTTCAACCGGCGCGTGATCGAGGCGCGTCGTCAGCTCCAGGGCGGGCCCCCGGTGGTCACCGCGACCAGGGACGTCGAGGCCTCCGTGGCAGCCTGGCGCGAGCGCCGTGCGGCCCGGCCCGCGGCATCCGCTCCCGAGCCGGAGCGTCGCCGCCGTCGCTGGGGGATCCACAAGACCGAATGACGGAGGCGCGTCATAGGCTGTTCGCATGACTGACGTTCTTCCCGTGGGCCTCGCCCTTGATGAGTTCAGCTCCGACATCCGCCCGCAGGACGACCTGTACCGCCACGTGAACGGCGCCTGGCTCGCTCGCACCGAGATCCCGGGCGACAAGGCGCGCTGGGGCTCGTTCCACCTGCTCGCGGAGCAGGCCGAGAAAGACGTCAGGACGATCATCGAGGAGTCGCAGGATGCCGAGGACGGCACCCTCGCCCGCAAGATCGGCGACCTGTTCGCGAGCTTCATGGACACCGCGCGCATCGAAGCGGCCGGCACGGCTCCGCTCGCCGACACCCTGGCCGAGATCGACGCGATCGACAGCATCCCGTCGTTCCTGCGCACCGTCGGCGCCTATGACCGCGACGGCCGCGCGCACCTGATCGGGTTCTACGTCGACGGCGACCCGGGCGACCCGGAGCGCTACGTGCCGGTCATCGTGCAGTCGGGCCTCTCGCTGCCCGACGAGAGCTATTTCCGGCTCGACACGTTCGAGGAGACGAGGGCCAAGTACCGCGCGCACCTCGAGCGTCTGCTCGCGCTCGCCGGAATCGCGGATGCCGCCGCCCAGGCCGACCGGGCGATCACGCTCGAGACCGAGCTGGCCGGCCACCACTGGGACAACGTGAAGAGCCGCGACGCGGTCGCGACCTACAACCTGAAGAACTGGACCGAGATCCAGGAGCTCGCCGGCGTGGACCTCGCCCCCTGGCGCGAAGCGGTCGCCCCGTCGAACCCGCGTGCTTTCGACGAGGCCGTCGTCTCGCAGCCGAGCTTCCTCGAGGGCCTCGGCGCGCTTCTCACCGCCGAGCGCCTCGACGACTGGAAGGCCTGGCTGCGCGCGCAGGTCGTGCACGCGGCGGCGCCGTACCTGACCGACGACTTCGTGCAGGAGAACTTCTCGTTCTACGGGACCGAGCTCACCGGCGTCCCGACGATCCGCGAGCGCTGGAAGCGCGGCGTCTCGGTGACCGAGGGCGCACTGAGCGAGGCGATCGGCAAGGTCTACGTCGAGCGCCACTACCCGCCGACGGCGAAGGCGGCGATGGACGAGCTCGTCGCGAACCTCATCGAGGCGTACCGCCGGAGCATCACGGACCTCGAGTGGATGACGGCCGAGACGCGCGAGCGCGCGCTGGCCAAGCTCGACTCCTTCACCCCCAAGATCGGCCACCCGACCGTGTGGCGCGATTACTCGAGCCTCACGATCGACCGGGCCGACCTGTTCGGCAACATCCGCCGTGCCGCGATCGTCGAGCACGACCGCCACGTCGACAAGGTCGGCAAGCCGATCGACCGCGACGAGTGGCACATGCCGCCGCAGATGGTGAACGCCTACTACAACCCGTCGATGAACGAGATCGTGTTCCCCGCGGCGATCCTGCAGTACCCGTTCTTCGACGCCGCACGAGACGCCGCCGCGAACTACGGCGGCATCGGCGCGGTCATCGGCCACGAGATCGGCCACGGATTCGACGATCAGGGCAGCCGCTACGACGGAGACGGCCGGCTCCAGGACTGGTGGACCGACGCCGATCGCGCCGCCTTCGAGGAGCGCACCAAGGCACTCATCGCGCAGTACGACGAGCTCGTCCCCGAAGGGCTGGATGCGGAGCATCACGTCAACGGCGCCCTGACGATCGGCGAGAACATCGGCGACCTCGGCGGCCTGGGCATCGCGCTGAAGGCCTACGAGCTGTCGCTCGCCGGCGCCGCGGATCCTGTCATCGACGGCTACACGGGAGTCCAGCGCCTGCTGCTCTCCTGGGCCCAGGTCTGGCAGCAGAAGAGCCGCGACGCCGAGACCCTGCGGCTCCTCACGATCGACCCGCACTCGCCGAACGAGTTCCGCTGCAACCAGATCGTGCGCAACATCGACGCCTTCTACGCCGCGTTCGACGTGAGCGAGGACGATGCGCTGTGGCTGCCGCAGGAGTCCCGGGTGACCATCTGGTGACCGATCACCGCAGTCTGTGACGATCTCCCCGGCGGCGGGGTTACGATATCCCTGCCGCTGGGGAGCGCATCCTCTCGGTATCCCGCAATCCCCATCCCCCCTAAGGATCACGCGTGGGCGCTCCCGAGCCTTTCGAAGGGTTCCGCAACTCGCAGGCCCCGGCCTCTGCCGGCGGACGTCGGTCGCAGCGCGCCAGCAGACGCCTCCCGCGACGAGCCGCCGTCGGACGCCGGTCGTTCACCTCGACCCTGCGGTCGCTGGAGGAGCTGGCGGACGCCGGTGCGCAGGTCTCCGTGCACGTCGTCGACCTCGACAGCCACGTGCACGTGCTCTCGGGCGATGACCACGTCACGATGCCGGTCGCGGGGCTCGGCGTCGTGCCGCTGCTGATCGAGGTGGCGGCGGGTTTCGAGAACGGCACGCTGGATCCCCTGGAGATCGTCGACCGCACGGTCGTGGAGGCGGTGGAGACCTCGGGGCTGTGGCGGAACCTGCACGCCCCCGCGCTGCCGCTCGAAGATCTCGCGGTGCTGGCTGCCACCGCCGGTGACCCGATCGCGGTGAACGCTCTGCTGCAGCGGGTCGGGCACGATCGAGTGCGCGAGCGCATCGAGTCGCTCGGGCTGCGTCGCACAGCACTGCTCGACCGCTTCCGCGACCAGCGCGGTCCCGACGACGCACCGCAGGTCGCGGTGGGATCGGCCCGCGAGCTCGCCGGCCTCTTCTCGGCGCTCGTGAACTCGCAGGTCGTCGACGCCGCGGTCAGCGCCCAGGTGTCGGAGTGGCTCAGCCTCAATCAGGATCTGAGCCTGGTGGCGGCATCCACGGGTCTCGATCCGTTCTCGCACGATCACGACGCCCACGGGCTGCTCTTCATCAACAAGACGGGCCGCGATCGCGGCGTGCGTGCCGAGGCCGGCGTGCTCGCCGGGCCCCGCGCCGGCATCGCCTACTCGCTCATCGTCTGCTTCGACGACCTCTCGATCACCCACCGTCTGCGCGCGCACGACGCGTTCCGCGTGCTCGGTGTGGAGCTCATGGAGTACACGCACTGAGAGCCGTCGCTCTCGGCCGAAGCGTCAGCCCGGCAGCGACGGATGCTGCTCGGCGCTGCGCTGGCGGGGGATGAACAGCGACAGCACGACGGCGACGATGCCCGCGGCGATCGCCAGCCAGAAGCACACGTCGAACGCGGCGCGCGTCGGCATCGCCACGCCGTCGGCGTCGGTGCTCATCGCCGCGAGGATCCCGCCCATGACGGCGGAGGCGCTGGACGTGCCGACCGAGCGGAACAGGGCGTTCAGGCCGTTGGATGCTCCGGTCTCGTTCGCCGGGACGGAGCGCATGATGATCATCGGCATGGCCGCGAAGGTGAAACCGATGCCCACGCCGATGAGGACGTTCGCGGCGAGGATGTGCCACACCTCGCTCGACCACAGCAGCACGAACAGATAGGCGAGCACGATCGCGGCAGCGCCGATCGTGAAGAGCGGGCGTGGGCCGACGGTGCGCTCGAGCCGTCCGGACAGCGGTGAGATGACCATCATCACCAGTCCGGCCGGCATGACGACGAGCGCGGCGCCGACCATGTCGAGGCCGAACCCCGAGCTCGCGACGGGCATCTCGAGCAGCTGCGGGAACGTGATGTTGGATCCGAACAGGGCGAAGCCCATGCCGATCGCGGCGATGTTCGTGAAGAGCACGGCGGGACGCGCGGCGACGCGCAGGTCGAGCAGCGGGTCTTTCGTGCGCAGCTGGTACCAGCCCCAGACGAGCAGCACGATGACGCCGCCGATGATGCTCGTGAGCGTGAGGGGCGCCGTCCAGCCCCACTCCGCACCTCGGGACACGAAGAGCAGGATGCCGGTGAGCCCGATCGCGAGCCCGATCGCGCCGATCACGTCGAGGCGGCCGGGGGAGCGCAGGACGTCTTCCGGCACGACGAGCAGCACGAGCGCGAGGCCGACGGCTCCGAGCGCGGCGGCGAGCCAGAAGAGCATGTGCCAGTCGGCGTGCTCGGCGAGAAGAGCGGCGACCGGGAGTCCGATCGCTCCGCCCACGCCCATGGTGGCGCTCATCAGGGCGACAGCGGTTCCCAGGCGTTCGGGTGGCAGGACGTCGCGCATGATCGCGATGCCGAGCGGGACGACACCCGTGACGGCACCCTGCAGGGCGCGGCCGATGATGACGCCCACGATCGATCCGGAGAGTGCGGCGATGAGGGAACCGGCGACGAGGAGCGCCAGCAACACGATCACGACGCGGCGCTTGCCGTACATGTCGCCCAGGCGTCCGGAGATCGGGGTGGCGACGGCGGCCACGAGCAGTGTGATCGTGACGACCCAGGTGGTGTCCTCGCGTGAGGCGTTCAGGAGCTGCGGGAGCTCCGCCTGCAGCGGCACCACCAGCGTGAACATGAACGACGAGCACAGCCCCGCGAAGGCGAGGACGGCGACGATCGCCCATTTCGGCGGGGTTCTCGAGAGACGTCTCCTGGCCTTGTCCTCGTTCGCACCCACCGACCAAGGCTATCGGCGCTCCCGACCCCCGAGGGTCGAACGACTCTGACTAACATGTGGACATGGCCACGAGCAGCGTCGCTCCGGACGATCCGGCCGCCAGTCGCGGCATCTCCCGGCGCACCCAGTCCGACATCTACCGCGCCGGCATCAGCGGGACGAAGCCCGCGGTGCCGATCGACTCCGCGGGGTTGAAGGCCGCCGCCCGCAAGGCGCTGAGCGCCGAGGCGTTCGCCTACATCGCCGGAGGTGCGGGCGCCGAGCGAACCGTGGCGGCCAACCGCGCGGCGTTCGGACGCTGGCAGGTCTGGCCGCGTCCGCTGCGCGATGTCTCCGCGCGCGACCTCGGCGTCGACTTCCTCGGCGTGCGCCGTCCGACTCCGCTGCTGCTCGCTCCGCTCGGGGTGATGGAGATGGCGCACGCGGATGCCGACCTCGCGGTGGCCAGAGCCGCGGCATCCGTCGGCGTGCCGTACACGCTCTCGAACCAGGCGTCGTTCCCGATGGAGCAGGTGGCGGATGCCGCGCCGCAGGGGTCCCGCCTGTTCCAGCTCTACTGGTCGGCGTCGGACGACCTGAACCGCTCGCTGCTCGCCCGCGCCGAGGCGTCCGGCTGCGAGGCGATCGTCGTCACGCTCGACACTCATCTGCTGGGCTGGCGGACGCGGGATCTCGATCTGGCGTATCTGCCGTTCACTCGGGGCATGGGCATCGCGCAGTACATGAGCGATCCGGTCTTCCAGCAGCTCGTGCGCGCACGGGTGAGCGCTCCGAAGACGGATGCCGCGGCCGTGAAGGTCACGCCCCAGGCCGTCCGGGCGGCACTGACGATCGCGAGGAAGGGCGCGCCTCTCACAGGAGGCGGCTCGCTGCGCGACAACCTGCGCTCACCCCTGCCGAGGGCCGCGGTCGAGACGTTCCTCGACGTGTTCTCCACCCCGGCGCTGACCTGGGGCGACCTCGCCAAGGCTCGGGAGTGGACGACCCTGCCGATCATCCTCAAGGGGATCGTGCACCCCGACGATGCGCAGAGCTCCCTGGACGCCGGGATGGACGGGATCTGGATCTCCAACCACGGCGGCCGCCAGATCGACCAGTCCGTGCCCACGCTCGCCGTGCTGCCCGAGATCGCCGACCGCGTGGCCGGCCGGGTGCCGATCGTGTTCGACTCCGGCGTGCGAGGAGGAGCGGATGCCGCGATCGCCCTCGCTCTGGGCGCCACCGTCGTGGCGCTCGGGCGTCCCTACGCGTACGGTCTCGGCATCGCGGGGGAGGCGGGGGTGCGCGAGGTGATCCGCAACGTGCTCGCCGAGCTCGACATCACCGTCGGACTGGCGGGCCTGACGTCGGTGTCGCAGCTGGATCGGGATGCCCTGCGCGCCGTCTGATCCGGATGCCGATTCCTCGAACCGGCCGAGGAGGGGCAGACTGGGTTCGTGCGAACCATCCGCGATCTCGACACCGTTGAACTCATCCTCGACGCGCAGGGTCTGCTCGACTCCATCAGGGGTCCGCAGCGCGTCGTGGATGCCGGCACTCTGCGCGCCCTGCAGCAATCGGGCAACTACGTCGTCGGCTTCTTCGACGGCGAGGGCGACGACGAGCGCATGGTCGGCGCGTCGATCGCGTTCTTCGGAGAGCCGGCGCGCCGTGCGATGCACTCGCACATCACCGCGCTGCTGCCCGAGTACCGCGGCCGCGGGTGGGGCCGCGAGCTCAAGGAGCACCAGCGCCAGTGGGCCTTCTCGCGCGACGTCGGCCGCATCACCTGGACGTTCGACCCGCTCGTGGCGCGCAACGCGCACTTCTTCTTCTCGGTGCTGGGCGCCAGGGCCACCGGGTACTCGGTGAACCGCTACGGCATCTTCGGCGGCGGAGACGCGGGCGACGAGAGCGACCGGCTCGACGTCGAGTGGGCTCTCGCCGACATCGCGAAGCCCCCGGCATCCGACACGGTCGTCCAGACCCTCGAGATCCCCGCCGACATCGAGTCGCTACGTGTCTCCGACCCCGACGCCGCCCACGAGTGGCGCATGCGCCTGCGGGGCGAGATGGAGGAGCTCCTCGGACGCGGCCTCCGGGTCGCCGGGTTCGACGTCGAGCGGGGCTACCTCTTCACGGAGTGACGCCGGCCGTCACCGCACCCCGCGCATGAGCTTCAGCACGGGCTTGACCGAGAGCAGCAGTCCGATCCCGACGACGATCGCGATGGCACCGAGGTTCGAGAAGAACGGCACCTCGTTCTCGGGGTCGTAGAAGGCCACGAGCTGCCCCGAGATCGCGGTGCCCAGCGCGACCGACAGGAAGAACAGCGCCACCATCTGCGTCTGGAACACGGCCGGGGCGAGCTTCGTGCTCGCCGACAGCCCGACGGGCGACAGCAGCAGCTCGGCGACGGTGAACACGAACAGGATGCCCACGATCGCCAGCACCGGCGTGGTGTTCTCCCCTCCGCCTGCGAACGGAAGGAACAGCAGGAACGCGGATCCCATGATGATCGCGGCGAGTCCGAACTTCACCGGGGTGGAGGGCTGGCGTCTGCCGAGTTTCGTCCAGAGGGCGGCGAAGACACCGGACAGGATGATGATGAAGACCGGGTTGATCGACTGCACCCACGAGACCGGCATCTCCCAGCCGAAGAGCGAGCGGTCCAGGCGCTTGTCGGAGTAGATCGTCAGCACCGTGAACTGCTGCTGATACAGCGACCAGAACGCGACGCTGGTGATGAACAGCGGCAGGAAGCCCCACACGCGCGACCGCTCGGTCGCGTCGATGCGGGGACTGCGCAGGATCACCGTGAAGTAGGCGATCGCTGCGACGACCGTGACGCCGATGACGATGGGGGCGAAGTTGTCGGCGCGGATGACTCCGAGCAGCACGAGCACCGCGATGAGCACGACGGCGGTGACCGCGATCACGACGACCAGACGGTAGCGCGACGAGGGCAGCGGGTTCGGCACCACGCGTGCGGCTGCAGGCAGGGATCGGCGGCCGAACGAGTACTGCACCAGGCCGAGGGTCATTCCGACAGCCGCCAGACCGAAGCCCCAGTGGAAGCCCAGGGTCGACTGCAGGATGCCGGTCAGGATGGGGCCGAGGAAGCCGCCGAGGTTGATCCCGAGGTAGAAGAGCGAGAAGCCGGCGTCGCGCCGGGTGTCGTCCGGCGCGTAGAGCGTTCCGACGACCGAGGTGGCGTTCGCCTTGAGGCCACCCGATCCGAGCGCGACCAGGACGAGACCGACGCCCACGCCGAGCACGCCGGGGATGAGGGCCAGCGCGATGTGCCCCGCGACGATCACGATGGCGCTGACGAACAGGACGCGCTCCGACCCGAACAGTCGGTCCGCGAGCCAGGCGCCGAGGATGGTGGCGAGGTAGACGGATCCGCCGTAGGCGCCGACGATGCCGCCCGCCACCGCCTCGGGGATCCCGAGCCCGCCCTGGGTGGCCGAGTAGTACAGGTAGATGAGCAGGATCCCCTGCATGCCGTAGAAGCTGAATCGCTCCCACATCTCCACGCCGAAGATGTGGACCAGCGACCACGGCTGTCCGAAGAATCGGGTGTCATCGTCGCGGGTCCGACCGGTCGGCTGCGCAGTGCTCATGCCACGACGGTACCCTTTCGGCAGGCTCAGGGACCCCGTTTCGCGACGGATAGAATGGGGGTGCCCGTGCTCACGGGTTCTCCCGCTTCCGACCATTGGAGCCACCATGGCCGAACAGTCCCGCCTCGACAAGGTCATCGCCCTCGCCCGCCACCGCGGGTTCGTGTTCCAGGCCGGTGAGATCTACGGCGGTTCGCGTTCGGCATGGGATTACGGCCCCCTCGGCACCGAGCTCAAGGAGAACATCCGTCGGCAGTGGTGGCAGACGTTCGTGCGCGGCCGCGGCGACATGGTCGGCCTCGACTCCTCGATCATCCTCCCCAAGCGCGTGTGGGAGGCATCGGGTCACGTCGCGACCTTCACCGACCCGCTGGTCGAGTGCCTGCAGTGCCACAAGCGCTTCCGCGCCGACAACCTCATCGAGGACTTCGAGGCGCGCAAGGGCCGCAAGGCCGAGAACGGCCTCGCCGACATCCCCTGCCCCAACTGCGGCACCAAGGGCCAGTACACCGAGCCGAAGGCGTTCTCCGGCCTGGTGAAGACGTACCTCGGCGTCGTCGACGACGAGTCGGGCCTCTACTACCTGCGCCCCGAGACGGCGCAGGGCATCTTCGTGAACTTCTCGAACGTGCTCACCGCGAGCCGCAAGAAGCCGCCGTTCGGCATCGGCCAGGTCGGCAAGGCGTTCCGCAACGAGATCACCCCGGGCAACTTCATCTTCCGCACCCGCGAGTTCGAGCAGATGGAGATCGAGTTCTTCACGCCGCCCGCCGAGGCGCCGCAGTGGTTCGAGCACTGGGTGGAGGCGTGCTGGAACTGGTTCATCGATCTCGGCATCGACCCCGAGAACATGCGTCAGTTCGACGTGCCGGAAGACGATCGCGCGCACTACTCCGCCGGCACCATCGACGTCGAGTACAAGTTCGGCTTCGCGGGCAAGGAGTGGGGCGAGCTCATGGGCGTCGCCAACCGCACCGACTACGACCTGTCGAGCCACAGCGAGGCATCCGGCCAGAGCCTGACGTACTTCGACCAGGCCACGGGCGAGCGCTACACCCCCTACGTGATCGAGCCGTCGTTCGGTCTCACCCGCGCCATGATGGCGTTCCTCGTCGACGCGTATCGCGAGGAGGAGGTCCCGAACGCCAAGGGCGGCTCCGACGTGCGCACGGTGCTGAAGCTCGACCCGCGTCTCGCCCCGGTCAAGGCCGCAGTGCTGCCGCTGTCGCGCAACGAGCGGCTTTCGCCCCTCGCCCGCGAGGTCGCCGACACGCTCCGGAGCTCCTGGGCGGTCGACTTCGACGACGCCGGCGCGATCGGCCGGCGCTACCGTCGCCAGGACGAGATCGGCACCCCGTTCTGCGTCACGGTCGACTTCGACTCGCTCGACGACCGTGCTGTCACCGTGCGCGACCGCGACACGATGGCGCAGGAGCGCGTCGCGATCGACGGCCTGCACGCCTACCTCGCGGAGCGTCTCAAGGGCGCCTGAGCGCCCGGCCTCACCGCCGCTATGCTGACGGCATGATCGAGGAGTGGAGCGAGTTCAACGTGGCCATGGCCGGAGCCACCGCCGCTCTGGTCGGCCTCGTGATCGTCGCATCCAGCGTGAATATCGGCGAGATCATCAAGTCGCGCACGCTCACGGCGCGTCTGCTGGCCGGGATCGCGGCGCTCGTGCTCGCCCTCGCGGTGTCGGCGATCAGCCTCGTGCCCGGGATCGACCGCATCTGGTTCGGAGTGGTGACCGTCTTCGCGACGCTCTTGGCGGCGATCTTCCAGGTGCACGCGACACGGCTCATCGCGACCGACCCCGACCCGGCCGACCGGGCGCGACCGCTCAAGTACATCGTGGGCTTCCTCCCGCTCCTCGCCTACCTCGTCGCCGGCGTGCTCGTCCTGATCGGGCATCCGGCGGGCCTCTATCTCACCGCGGCCGGATGCCTGCTGGCGATCGTGTCCGCGATCGTGGTGTCGTGGGTCGCGCTGGTCGAAGTGCTGCGCTGAGCGGATGCCGGCTCAGGAGGCCGGGGACCCGGCGACCGCCCGCGCATAGCGCTCCGAGAGCACCTGCAGGCGGGGGATGAGCTCCGGGGGCGATTCCACCGTGAAGTCCATCATCAGCATCCCGATATAGGCGGCGACCGTGTCGAGGCTGTCGGCGCCGGTCACCAGCACGCAGTGGTCCTCGTCGATCGGCTCGACGGCGCCGACCGCCGGATGGATGCGGTCGAGCACCTGCTGCGTCGGCGCATCGATGAGCAGACGCGCGTGCACGTTCCAGCCGCTCTCGGCGATCGTGCGCATCATGAACGCGGTGTAGTCACCACCGGGCAGCGGGTGCGGGTCGAAGCGCCGTCGCGTCGGCATCCGCAGCTCCATCCAGTCGACGCGGTACGTGTGCCATTCTCCGCTCTGCGGGTCCCGTCCGACCAGGTACCACCGGCGATGCCAGGTGAGCAGTCGGTAGGGCTCCACCAGCACGGGCGCGTCCTGGTAGTCGAAGCGCAGCCACTCCTCGTTGCGGATCGCGCCCGCGATCTCGCGCAGGACCGTCGCATCGACCACGGGGTCGGGTGCGTCGGTGTCGTTGTTCTCGGGCGCGCGGTCGATCGTCGTCTTCAGCGCATCGACCACTGGGCGCAGGTGCGACGGCAGCACCTGCTCGAGCTTGGCGAGGGCCCGCGCGCCGGACTCCTCGACGCCGGCGATGCCCGCCGCGGCGCGCAGCCCCACCGTGACAGCCACGGCCTCCTCGTCGTCGAGCAGAAGAGGGGGGAGCTTGCCGCCGGAGCCGAGGCGGTAGCCGCCGACGGCTCCGCGTGTCGCGTCGACCGGATAGCCGAGTTCCCGCAGACGATCGACGTCGTGGCGGATCGTGCGCGAGGAGACTCCCAGGCGCTCGGCCAGGTCTCGGCCGGAGCGCTCCGGGCCCGTCTGCAGCAGCGAGAGGAGGGCCAGGAGCCGGGCGGTGGGATCGGCCATGAGAATCCCTTCGAGGAAGTTCTTTTATTAGGAACATATCCTACCTAATGAGGAAATATCGTCGAAGACATGAACAACACAACCGCTCCCCTCAGCATCCGCCCGTTCACCGTCTCGGTCTCCGCCGCCGAGATCGCCGATCTGCAGGATCGTCTCGCCCGCACCCGGCTGCCCCAGCCCTCTCCCACCGACGACTGGGATGCCGGCACCCCCAACTCCTACCTCCGTGAGGCCATCGAAGCGTGGCGCTCGTTCGACTGGGCGGCCGCCCAGGAGCGGATCAACGCCGTTCCGCACTTCACCACCGAGATCGACGGACAGACGATCCACTTCATCCACGTCCGCTCCGCTCACGAGGGTGCGACGCCGCTCCTGCTCGCCCACACGTACCCCGGCTCGGCCGTCGACTACCTCGACGTGATCGACCGGCTCGTCGACCCGGTGGCGCACGGCGGCCGCGCCGAGGATGCCTTCGACGTCGTGATCCCGGATGCTCCCGGCTACGGCTTCTCGCAGCCGCTGGCCTCCGCCGGCTGGACCACGGCGAAGGTCGCCGCGGCCTACGACCAGCTGATGCGCGGCCTCGGCTACGACAGCTACGGCATCCACGGCTCCGACAACGGCGCGATGGTCGCGCGTGAGCTCGGGCTGCTCAACCCCGAGGGATTCCTCGGCCTGCACGTGCTGCAGCTGTTCTCGTTCCCGTCGGGCGACCCGTCCGAGTTCGAGCGGCTGGAGCCGCAGGACTACGCCGGCCTGGAGCACATGCAGTGGTTCCAGTCCGTCGGCGGGTACAACACGATGAACTCCTCGCGGCCTCAGACCGTCTCGGTGGGCATCAGCGACTCCCCGATCGGACTGCTCGCCTACAGCGAGCTGTTCAACTCGTTCGGCAACGGCACCTCGCTCGTGACGCTCGAGCAGATCCTGCTCGAGGTCAGCGTGAACTGGTTCGCCAACGCGGCCTCCGGCATGAGCCGCAGCTACCTGGAGAACGCCCGCGCCGACGGCGGGGAGGACGCGGCGCCGCAGATCAACGCCGCGCCGACCGGGGTCGCGGTGTTCAAGGACGACTTCCAGACGATCCGGGTCTTCGCCGAGCGCGACAACTCGAACATCGTGCACTGGAGCCGCTTCGACGAGGGCGGCCACTTCGCGGCCCTCGAGCGTCCGGATCTCGTCGCCGGCGACATCCGCGCGTTCTTCGCCGGGCTGCGCTGAGCGCGACCGCCCCGAGACCCCGCCCCGCTGATCTCAGCCGGGCGGGGTCTCGTCGTGCAGGTCGAGCCACATGATGCGCAGGCCCACATCGCCTTCGATCGGATGCCGGAATGCACCGGGTGCGATGCCGATCGTGCGGAAGCCGAGATCCTCGTACAGGTGGACGGCGGACGCGTTCGTCTCGACCACCGCGTTGAACTGCACTGCCGCGAAGCCTTCGCGCCGCGCCCAGCCGATCATGTCCTCCACGAGGGTCCGTCCCACACGACGCCCCCTCGCGGCGACGTCCACCATGAAGCTCGCGGATGCCACATGCGACCCCGGCCCCGGACGATTGGGGTACATGTTCGCCGTGCCGAGCACCCGCTCGCCGGACACCGCGACGACGGTCCGCGCCGGAGCGCCCAGCATCCACATCCGGCGTGCGTCGGCCTCGCCCATGCCGGGGTCGTAGGCGAAGGTCGTCTGCTCGCGGATGACCTCGCGGACGATCGTCCAGATCTGCGGCCAGTCGTCACCGGTGGCTTCGCGCACCGTGACGGCGCTCAGCTCGTGACCTCGATCCGCACCTCGTCCGTGCCGCCGGATTCCGCCCAGGCCAGAGAGCGTTCGAGGATGCCGCGGAGCACGTCGAGGTCGATCTGCTCGAGGTCCTTGATGTAGACGCAGCTGACGCCGGTCGTGTGCGGGCCGAGCTGCGCGAGCGCCTCGGCGTGGGCGTCTGTGCCGTCGAGCAGGTAGATCGTCGTGGATGCTTTGCGCGGAGCGAAGCCGAGGAGTCCGGTGTCGCCCTCTGTGCCGGTCGGGTAGCGGTAGTGGCACGAGCCGAACCCGATGATCGTGCCCCAGGTCGCGGGCTCACGGCCCGAGATCTCCTGCATGAGCGCGGTCAGCGTCTCGGCATCGCGCCGGCGGATCGCGGGGGTCGCGCGGGCGATGAGGCCGCCGACATCGCTCCCGGTCGGCTCCATGTCAGGCCTTCGCTTCCTTCGCCGCGAGTTTCATCGCCTTCTTGTGCTCGCGCACCTTCGTCAGCGACTCGGGCGAGACGATGTCGGCGACGCTGCGGTACGAGCCCTCCTCGCCGTAGACGCCGGCGGCCTCGCGCCAGCCCGCGCCGGTGAAGCCGTACTGCTTGCCGAGCAGCGCCAGGAAGATCTTCGCCTTCTGCTCGCCGAAGCCGGGGAGGGACTTGAGGCGCTTCAGCACCTCGGCGCCAGACGGCTGGGTCCCTGAGCCCGTCGAAGGGCGCGTCCAGAGTGCGCTGGCATCCCCGCCCCAGTCGTCGACGAGCGTCTGGCACAGCGTCTGCACGCGCGTCGCCATCGATCCGGGGAAACGATGCACGGCGGGAGTCTGCTGGAAGGCCTCGAGGAACTCGTCCGGTGCCATGCCGGCGATGGCGGCGGCATCCGTCGCTCCGGTGCGCTGCTCGATCTTGAGCGGACCGGCGAACGCGGTCTCCATCGGGACCTGCTGGTCCAGCAGCATCCCGACCAGCAGAGCCAGCGGGTTATCGGTCAGCAGCTCGTCGGCGGCGGTGTCTCCGGTGATGTGAAGGGCCATGCCTCCAGTCTCCCACCGAGTCCGGCGTCACGCGATCGAGGACTCGGGCCCCTGCTCGGCGGCCGGCTCGACGGGGTCGATGCCGTAGAGCGCGCCGAGCGCCGCGGCGAAGTCGTCCGCACGCCCGGCGGCGGCCAGCTCGTGCGCGCGCGTGGTCGGCGTGTGCAGGAGGACGCCGGTGAGGTGGCGGAGCGCCTGCTCCACACGGCCGTCCTCGTCGCCGCGGGCGCGAGCGCGGGCGATCTCGGACTCGAGGAGAGAGAACATGTGCGTGCGCAGGGCGACGACCGACGGGGTGACGCTCTGCCGGGCGCCGACGACGTGGAACGTGTCGGCGGCCTCGCGCACCACGCTGCGCGCGGCATCCGTCGCCTGCAGCTCTTCGAGCGGGGCGTGCAGACGGATGGTCTCGAGGTCGAGCAGAGCCACGCCGTCGAGAGCGCCGACGGCAGGGTCGACGTTGCGCGGCATGCCGAGGTCGACGACGAGCTGCTGGGAGTGCGATCCCGTGCCCGTCGCAGAGACCGGGCATCCGGCGGCGACGACGCCGACCGGGTGCTGCAGATGCTCCGGGCCGAGCACGGGCTCTGTCGCGGTCGTGCAGGTGATCAGCAGGCTCGAGTGCGCGGCGGTGCGGGCGTACTCGGCGGCGGAGACAGGGCGGATGCCGTGCTTCGCGGCGAACACCTCGGCGCGGCCGGAAGGCGAGTACACCGAGATGTCGACGGCGCCGCGTTCGCGCAGCGTGGCGAGGGTGACGGCGGCGTAGGCGCCTGTTCCGACGAGCAGCACGCGCTCAGCGGACCAGTCGGCGATGCGGCTGTCGGCGAGCTCGAGGGCGAGGCGCACGAGGGAGCGGCCGGCGCGGCCGAGGGCGGTGACGTTCTTGACCTTGCGCTGCGCCTGGCTCGCGCGCTGGAACAGCCGCTCGAGCTCGGGGGAGGTGGTGCCGTCCTTGCGTGCGGACTTCAGCGCGCGACGCACCTGGCCGGCGATCTCACCCTCGCCGGAGACCACGGATTCGAGACCGGATGCCACGGAGAACAGGTGCTCGGCGACGCGGCGACCGGAGTGCACGGCGTAGGCGCCTTCGAACTCGGCGGCTGCGACACCGGTCGTGGCCTCGACCGCCTCGAGCACGGCCTCGACGCCGATCGCGCCGGCAGCCGTGACAGGCTCGTCCATCTCGACGTACGCCTCGAAGCGATTGCAGGTCGCCAGAACGACCGCACCCTGCACGCACGGTGTCATGTCCACGAGGGTGGAGGCGACGTCGTCGGGGGTGCGGCTCAGGCGTTCGAGCAATTCGAAGGAGGCGGTCTTGTGACTCGCCGTCACACACAGCAGCACCCGACGATTCTACCTGAGCGCGCGGCCCGGGGTCTCCGCGGACTCATAACGACCGGATGGGAGGATGGAGGCATGGCCCTCTCCGACGCTCCGCTGCTGCGCGCCCTCGCAGGCTCCCGCCCCGCTCACACCCCGGTGTGGTTCATGCGTCAGGCCGGCCGGTCGCTGCCCGAGTACCGCGAGCTGCGGGTCGGCACGCGGATGCTGGACGCCTGCCTCACGCCCGACCTGGCGGCCGAGATCACCCTGCAGCCCGTACGCCGGCACGGCGTCGACGCCGCCGTGTTCTTCAGCGACATCGTGATCCCGCTGCGTCTCGCGGGTGTCGAGGTCGAGATCGAGCCCGGGCGCGGGCCGGTGTTCGCGAACCCCGTGCGCACGGCATCCGATGTCGACCGGATCACGGCCATCGATCCGGAGTCGCTCGACGGGACCGCGATCGCCGAGGCCGTCCGCCTCGTCACCGCCGAGCTCGGAGACACCCCGCTGATCGGCTTCGCCGGCGCGCCGTTCACGCTCGCCGCCTACCTCGTCGAGGGCGGGCCGTCGAAGGAGCACCTGCGCGCACGGGCCATGATGCACGCCGATCCGGAGTCGTGGAACCGCCTCGCCGGCTGGCTCGCCCGGGTCTCGCGCCGGTTCCTCGAGACGCAGCGCGACGCCGGAGCATCCGTCGTGCAGCTCTTCGACAGCTGGGCGGGTTCGCTCAGCCCGGCCGACTACCGCGCGTTCGTCGCCCCGCACTCGCACGCGGCGCTGCAGGGCATCGGCATCCCGACCATCCACTTCGGCGTGGGGACCGGACCGTTCCTCGCCGACATGCGCCTCGACGGTGTGGCCGACGGCGTCGGCGTCGACTGGCGCCAGCCGCTCGACGAGGCCGCCGCGATCCTCGGACCGGATGTCACGGTGCAGGGCAACATCGATCCCGCGCTGCTCTCCGCGCCCTGGTCGGTGCTGGAGGCGCATGTGCGCGACGTGCTCGAGCGCGGTCGCGCCGCACGCGGCCACATCCTCAACCTCGGTCACGGCGTGCCGCCCGAGACCGACCCCGATCAGCTCACGCGCATCGTCGAACTGGTCCACGGCCAGCGCTGACGCCCGCGCGCGATCCGCAGATCGGACAGCCCGAAACGCCCCTCGGGGAGCGCAGCGCGGATGCGCTCGTCGCTGAACGGGCGTGATGGCCGGAGGCCGACGGGCACCTCCGGCGCGGGCGGCGCGGCTTCGCTCACTCCCTCGGCCAGCATCCGCGCCTGAGCCTTCGCGACCAGCGGGACGACCATGGCCCATTCCGTGAGCTGCGCGAGCACCCGGACGGTCCACACGGGCACGGGGAGGAACGCGGGACGACGCCCGGCGACCCGGGCGATGCGGCGGATGGCCTCGCCCAGCGTCACCTCGTCGACACCCACGACGGCGACCGTCGGGTCGGGGATGCGCCCCTCGAGAGCCGCGACCAGCACATCGACAGCGTCGTCGATCGGCACGGGGCGGGCGGTGCGCTCGCGGTAGCCGACGGTCCAGAACATGGGCAGGGTCCGCACGGCGCGCGTGACGTGATCGACCATGTGGTCGCCGGGGCCGTAGATCATGCCGGACTTGAGGATCGTGTGCGGGATGCCGGAACCGCGCACGATCTCCTCGGCCTCCCACTTGGACTCGTGGTAGCCGGAGCCGCAGTCGGGGCGTGCACGCAGGAAGCTGACCATCACGATCCGCCGGACACCGGCACGGCGCGCGGCCTCGACGACGGCCCTCGTCCCCTCGACGTGCACGCGCCGGAACGTCTGATCCCCGATCTCGCGGTTGATGCCGGCGCAGTGCGCCACCGTGTCGCATCCCTCGAAGGCGGCGGCGAGGGCGTCGACGTCGGTGATCTCCACTCCGCTGCGCCGGGAGATCACGACCGCGTCGTCGAGGCGCTCGGCCAGGTGCCGTCCGACGAATCCGGTGCCGCCGGTGATCGCAACTCTCATGATGTCGCTCCTTCGCTTATTAGCTATGCGGCTAAAGAGTATCTAGCGAAGATGCTATATTGCAAACATGGCAGATAGCGCGTCCGACATCTTCGCAGCGCTGGCGCATCCCACCCGGCGGCAGATCCTGCAGGATCTCAAGGCCGGCGAGCTCGCGGCCGGAGAGATCGCCTCGCGGTTCTCGGCGAGCGGGCCGACCATCTCCCGGCACCTGAGCGTGCTCCGTCAGGCCGGTCTCGTGAGTGAGCGGCGCGACGGCAACCGCATCCTCTACTCGCTCGTCGGCGAGCGGCTGGCGCTCTCCGTCGGCGACTTCCTCTCCACCGTGTGCCCCGAGCAGATCGTGCTGCGCGAGGTCCGCAAGCGAGGGCGCGGCACCGTGACGCCCGTCGAGGCCTGATCGGCGCCGATGCGAGAATTGACGGCATGACCGTCGACTCCTCGAGTGAACCCGCCGACCTCGCCGCTCGCGCCGCAGAGAAGCACGTCGTCGTCATCGGCGGCGGCGTCGGCGGTCTGATCGCGGCGCGCGAGTGCGCGAAGGTCGGCATGCGCGTCACGCTGCTCGAAGAGGCGGATGCTGTCGGCGGGGCGATCCGTCGAGCCGAGCTCGGCGGCGTCGTGGTGGATGCCGGGGCCGAGAGCTTCGCGACTCGGGGCGGTCACGTGCGCGCCCTGCTGCAGGAGCTCGGGCTGACCGATCGCATCGTCGCGCCCGAGGCCGGGAGCGCCTGGCTCGCCGGCATCCCCGGCGTCGGTGCGGCACCGCTGCCCGTCGGCGGCATCCTGGGCGTCCCCGCGAATCCGTTCCAGGACGACGTGCGTCGCGTCATCGGCTGGTCCGGTGCGTGGCGCGCCTACCTCGATCGCGTGCGCCCACCGCTGACGATCGGGCACCAGCTCAGCCTCGGCAAGCTCGTCGCGTCGCGCATGGGCGCCAAGGTCCGCGACCGCCTCGTCGCGCCCGTGACCACCGGCGTCTACTCCGCGTCGCCCGACGACGTCGATGTCGACGTCGCCGCCCCGGGTCTCAACGCCGCGCTCACGCGGGTCGGCTCCCTCTCCGGCGCCGTGCAGGCGCTCCGCGAAGGCGCCGCCGGTGCCGCGAAGGCTCCGGGTGCCGCGGTCGAGGGGCTGACCGGAGGCATGGGTGTGCTCGTCGATGCGCTGGTGGAGGACCTGGAGCGGCTCGGCGCCGAGGTGCGCACCGGCGTGCGCGTGCGGAGTCTTCGCAGGGCAGCTGCGACGTGGACGATCGACGCCGAGATCGAGCCGGATGCCGAGGCGGAGGCCGCCGAGGACGAGGTGCCGACGGAAGGGCTCTCGCTCGATGCGGATGCCGTCATCGTCGCCACGTCGGAGGAGGCCGCGCGCTCGCTCCTCATCTCCGGGGCCCCCGCACTCGCAGACGCCGCGCCGTCGTCGTCGCCGGAGATCGAGATCGTGACGCTGCTGCTCGACGCGTCGGGTCTGAGCCCCGCCCCGCGCGGAACGGGAGTCCTGACCGTGCCGGGCAGCCACATCGCGAAGGCTCTCACGCACTCCACCGCCAAGTGGGGCTGGCTGCGCGATGCCGCCGGCGGTCGGGAGATCGTGCGCGTCTCGTTCGGCGCGCAGGGCGAACCCGCGGCGACCGCGGATCTGAATGACGACGACGCCGCGCTGCTCGCACTGCGCGAGGCATCCGCCCTCCTCGGCGTGCCCCTCGCTCCCGCGAACCTCCTCGCCGCGCACCGGGCTCGCTATGTGCAGTCGCAGCCCGCGTCGATCATCGGCTCGGGCGAGCGGCGCGCGGCCGCACGCGCCGCCGTGCAGGCCGTGCCGGGTCTCGCGGTCGTGGGCGCCTGGCTCGCCGGCACCGGCCTCGCACAGGTCATCCCGGACGCGAAGGACGAGGCGGATCGCCTGCGCCGAGCCCTGTTGTGGGACTGATGAATCCCCATGTGTCAACCCCTCGGCCCTCTAGATGCCGAAATCGGCATACGGGGTTACGCTGAGTACCTGACCCGCAGGACTCGAACAACGTGAGGAGACCCCATGAAGGGGAAGATCGGACTCGTCGTAGGACTCGGCGTCGGCTACGTCCTCGGCACACGTGCCGGGCGCGAGCGCTATGAGCAGATCAAGACGCAGTGGCTGAAGCTCTACCACCTGGACCCCGTGCAGGAGCAGGTCGAGAAGGTCAAGGATTTCGTCGGTGACAAGGCTGCGGCCGTTCCCGGCGCGCTTTGGACGGGGGCCGTGAAGGTCGTCAAGTCCGTCAAGAGCAACGGCACCCCCGGGCAGAAGCTCGACGCCGTGATCGCCTCCGGCAAGGAGGCCGCGGAAGAGGTGGCCGAGGCCGCCGACGACGCCGTGGACGAAGTGAAGGCGAAGGCGAACACCTCCGCCGCGAAGCCGGCGACGAAGAAGCCTGCTCCGAAGAAGCCCGGCGCCTGAGATGCCTCGCGGATACCGGGACCGCGCCGATGACAGTCTGCTGACGCTGCTCGGCGACCTGCCCGAACTCGTCACGAATCTCGTCAAGGCCGAGGTCGACTCGGCCAAGGCGTGGATCTCGAAGACCGCGAAGGACGCCGGGATCGGTTCCGTCTGGTTCCTCGTCGCGCTGTTCTTCCTCTTCTGGGCCGTGCCGGTCATCCTCGTCTTCGCGATCGCCGGACTCTCGTCGTGGTGGCCGGTGTGGCTCTCGGCTCTGGCGGTCCTCGGCATCCTGATCGTCGCCGTGCTGCTGTTCGCGCTGCTCGGCATCCTGAAGTTCCGCAAGGTCCTCCGGCGTCAGAATCCCGCCCAGGCGGTCGCGGAGGACATCCGAATCGTGAAGGAGGCCGGCGATGACGAATTCTGAGTCGCTCGTACCGCGCACCGTCGTTCCCGCCGGCATCGTCGATCCGCGGGACTCCGCGCGCGCCGAGCTGAAGGCGGCGCTCGCCGCCATCGAGGTCAAGGGCAACATCCCCCGGCGCATCGAGAAGGCGTCGACGCGCGGCATCGCGAAGGCGCGCTCCTTCGCCGACCGCAACCCGATCGGCGCGGCTGCGGCCGTGATCGGGATCGCGGCGGCGGTGGGCGGGTTCGTCTGGGTCGTCGCCCGCGCGATCTCTCGCTGAGACCCCGCGTTCGCGGCACCTCCGCAAAGGGGGCAGACTGGAGACATGTCCGAAGCGCTCGAAGAGAACCCGTCCGGATTCACCCTCTGGGCCGTGTGGCGACGCAATCCCGATGTCCCCGTCACGGAGTCCGACTCGACCGAACTCGAGACGATCGTCTCGTACGTCGAGGACTCCGGCGTCACCGTACGCGGCTTCTACGACGTCTCGGGGCTGAAGGCCGACGCCGACCTCATGGTGTGGCTGCACGGCGAGACGGCCGAAGAGCTGCAGAAGACGCTCCGTCGTCTGCGCCGCACCGAGCTGCTGCGCTCCCTCCTCCCGGTCTGGAACGTCATGGGCGTGCACCGCGACGCCGAGTTCAACCGCGCACACGTGCCGGGGTTCCTCCGCGGCGTCGAGCCGAAGGACTGGCTCTGCCTGTACCCGTTCGTGCGCACCCCCGAGTGGTACCTGGCTCCCGAGGAGGAGCGTCGCAAGATGCTCGCCGATCACGGTCGCAAGGGCGCCGCGTTCACGGGCGTCATCGCGAACACCGTCGCCGCGTTCGCCCTGGGCGACTACGAGTGGCTGCTGCCGCTCGAGGCCGATGACGTCACGGAGCTCGTCGACCTCATGCGCGATCTCCGCTACACCGACGCGCGTCTCTACGTGAAGGAGGAGGTGCCCTTCTACACGGGGCGCCGTCTGCGCTTCGACGAGATCGCGGACGTGCTGCAGTAGGCCGCCCGATGAGCACCCCGATCCGCCTGGGAACCCGGCGCAGCGCGCTCGCGCAGGCGCAGTCCGGTCATGTCGCCGCCGCCCTCGAGAAGGTCTCCGGGCGTCCGGTCGAGCTCGTCCCGATCACGAGCGAGGGCGACACGAACCGTGCGTCGCTCTCCGAGATCGGCGGCCAGGGCATCTTCGCCACGCGTCTGCGGGAAGCGCTGTTCGCGGGGGAGTGCGACTTCCTCGTGCATTCGCTGAAGGACCTGCCGACCGCCATCCCCGACGGCCTCATGATCGCGGCGACGCCGAAGCGCGAGGACGCGCGCGATGTCGTGCTCACCCGCCTCGGGATCCCGCTGCACGAACTGCGGTCGGGTAGCACCGTGGGCACGGGGTCGCCGAGACGGATCGCCCAGGTGCATCGCCGGGCGCCGTACGCCGAGGTCGTCGACATCCGCGGGAACGTCGACTCCCGCCTCGCGCGGGTCGCGTCCGGCGAGCTGGACGCGGTGATCCTCGCCGCAGCGGGACTCTCCCGGCTCGGCGCGGAGTCGCGCCTCCGGCGGGAGGAGCTCGGCCTCGCCGAGTGGCCGACCGCACCGGGGCAGGGATCGCTGGCCGTCGAGACGCGGACGGACGCTCCGGCCGAGCTGCTTGCCGCACTCGCTGCCCTGGACGACGAGGAGACCCGTCTCGCCACCACCGTGGAGCGCGCTGTGCTGGAGGGACTGGATGCCGGATGTCAGGCTCCGATGGCCGCTCATGCGGTGGTCGAAGGGTCCGCGATCCGCGTCAGGACGGTCGTCTACGCCCCCGACGGGGGCCGTCGGATCGGCCTCGACGTCACGGAAGCCCTGAACGGGGAGTATATTCGTCGGAACGGCAGTGGCAATGGAGCGGATGCTGCCGATGGTGCAGACCCGATGCACGCAGCGCGCGAGCTCGGGTTCACTGTTGCCCGTCGGCTGCTCGATCAAGGGGCGGCTGGCCTCGTTTCCCGAGAGCAATCCCTATGACATCCGATTCGAAGCAGGACCTACCGCTGTACGGCTGGCGCATTCTCGTGCCCCGTGGCGGGCCGTGGGGCGACGGCGTCGCCGCCAGCCTCCGCGCCCAGGGCGCGGTGCCGGTCGTCGCACCCCTCATCAACTTCGCCCCGACCAATGACCAGGCCGCGCTCGACGTCGCGTTGGAGCAGCTGGCAGCCGGCGCCTTCGACTGGCTGACGATCACGAGCGCCACGACCGTCGACGTGCTGTTCGCACACCGCGCGGTGGTGCCGCGGACGACGAGGATCGCCGCGGTCGGCGAGACCACGGCGGCGGCTCTGCAGGCTGTCGGCTACGAGGTGACCCTGGTTCCGGCGCAGGACAACTCCGCCGAGGGGATGGCCGAGCAGCTGATCGCCCTCGAGACGGAGCCCCGCCGCATCCTCGCCCTGCGCAGCGAGATCGCGAAGCCGGTGCTCAGCACTCTGCTCTCGAACGCCGGACACGATGTCGCGAGCGTCGTCGCCTACCGCACGGTCGGGGTCCCGGTCACGGAGCGGATCCGCCGGGACGTCGAGAACGGCCGGATCAACGCGATCCTCGTGACGAGCGGCTCGGTCGCCGAACAGGTGCGCGAGCAGTTCCCCGAGATCCCCGACGAGACGCTGCTCGCAGCGATCGGCCCGCGCACCGCACGCGATGCTCAGAAGGCCGGCCTGCCGGTGTCTGTGGTCGCCGACCGCCAGACGGTCGACGCGCTCATCGATGCCGTCTCGCACTTCACGCTTCCGCACGCGGCCGACGAGTTCGCGCCGTGAGCTTCCCCGAGGTCCGCCTGAGGCGGCTGCGTCAGTCGCGCGCCGTGCGCGATCTGGTCCGTGAGACGTCGCTGGAGCCGCGTCAGCTCGTGCTGCCCCTGTTCGTGCGCGATGGCCTCTCCGAGCCCGTGGCGATCGGCTCGATGCCGGGTGTCGCGCAGCATTCGATCGACTCTCTCCGTGCGGCAGCCGTCGAAGCCGCGGAGGCGGGCGTCGGCGGCGTGATGCTGTTCGGCGTTCCCGCGGTGCGCGATGCCCGTGGTTCTGGCGCCGACGACCCGCAGGGCATCCTGAACGTCGCGACCGAGGCTCTGGCGGCCGAGGTCGGCGATGCCCTCGTCGTGCAGACGGATCTCTGCCTCGACGAGTTCACCGATCACGGGCACTGCGGTGTCCTCGACGCCGACGGTGCGGTCGACAACGATGCGACGCTGGAGCGCTACGCGTCGATGGCGCTCGCTCAGGCGCGGGCCGGATCGCAGCTGCTCGGCCTGTCCGGGATGATGGACGGCCAGGTCGCCGTGATCCGTGCGGCGCTCGACGCCGAGGGCTTCTCCGACACCCTGCTGCTGGCCTACGCCGCGAAGTACGCGAGCGCGTTCTACGGACCGTTCCGCGAGGCGGTGGACTCGCAGCTGAAGGGCGACCGTCGCACGTACCAGCTCGATCCCGGCAACCGTCGCGAGGGCGTGCGCGAGGCCGTCGTCGACGAGGCCGAGGGTGCGGACATCGTCATGGTCAAGCCGGCGATGGCGTTCCTCGACGTGCTGCGCGAGGTGCGTGACACCGTCCATATTCCGGTGTGGGCATACCAGGTGTCGGGCGAGTACGCGATGATCGAGGCCGCGTCCGCGAACGGATGGATCGACCGTCGCGCCGCCGTGCTGGAGTCGCTGCTCTCCATCCGCCGCGCGGGTGCCGACGCTGTTCTGACCTACTGGGCGACGGAAGCCGCCCGCTGGCTGCGCGCCTGAGGATCCGGCGCATTCTCTCGAAGGGCCCTGATGACCGACCGCAATGACGACCTGTTCTCCGCTGCCCGCGCGGTGATCCCCGGTGGGGTCAACTCGCCCGTGCGCGCGTACGGCTCGGTCGGCGGCACGCCGCGCTTCCTCGCCTCTGCGGCGGGGGCAAGGGTCACGGATGCCGCAGGTCGCGCCTACGTCGATCTCGTCGCCTCCTGGGGGCCGGCGCTGCTCGGGCACGCGCACCCCGAGGTCGTCGCCGCCGTGCAGGAGGCCGCCACCCGCGGGCTGTCGTTCGGCGCTCCGACCGAGGGCGAGGTGGAGCTGGCTGCGCTGATCGCCGACCGCGTGCGCTTCGGCGACATCCGTCCGGTCGAACGCGTGCGTCTGGTGTCGACCGGTACCGAGGCCACCATGACGGCGATCCGGCTGGCTCGCGGGGCCACGGGTCGCGATCTGCTCGTGAAGTTCGCAGGCAACTACCACGGGCACTCCGACGGGCTGCTCGCCGAGGCGGGCTCGGGTGTCGCGACCCTCGCTCTCCCCGGTTCGGCCGGTGTTCCGGCTCCCATCGCCGCCCAGACGCTGGTGATCGGATACAACGACCCGGAGGCCCTGGCGGCCGTGTTCGCCGAGCACGGCCCGCGCATCGCGGCCGTCATCGTCGAGGCCGCCGCGGCGAACATGGGTGTCGTCGCTCCTCTCCCGGGGTTCAACCGCCTCATCGCGGAGACCGCTCATGCTCACGGCGCGCTGATGATCCTCGACGAGGTGCTCACCGGATTCCGTGTGCACCCGGCCGGCTACTGGGGTCTGCAGGCCGCCGCCGGCGAGGACTACCTGCCGGACATCATCACGTTCGGCAAGGTCGTCGGCGGCGGGATGCCGCTGGCCGCGCTCGGCGGACGCGCTGAAGTCATGGATCTCCTCGCTCCGCTCGGGCCGGTCTACCAGGCGGGCACGCTCTCGGGCAATCCGCTCTCGGTCGCCGCGGGCCTGGCCACGCTGCACCTGGCCACGCCGGAGGTGTACGCGACCGTGGACGCGGCATCCGTCCGCCTTGCTGCCGCGCTCGACGCCGCGCTCGCGGATGCCGGGGTCACACACGCCGTGGCCACGGCGGGCAGCCTGTTCAATGCGTCGTTCCGCGCGACCGCCCCGCGGGACTACGCCGAGGCGCAGGCGCAGGAGTCGTTCCGCTACGCCCCGTTCTTCCACTCCATGCGCGAGCAGGGCGTGGCACTGCCGCCGAGCGTGTTCGAGGCATGGTTCCTCACGGCCGCGCACGGTGACGAGGAGTTGGAGCTCATCGAAGCCGCGCTCCCGGCCGCCGCCGCGGCCGCGGCATCCGCTCGGGCCTAGTCGGGGTCGCCAGCACGCCGGCACGCCGGCATGAGTTGGCCGGCAGGAGCGGGCCAGGAGGAGCTGGTCGGGGGATTCGCCGCTCAGACGAACATGACGCGTCGCGGTGCCATGTCGGTGTAGGTGCGCCCGAGCGGACTCGTCCACTCGATGTCTCCGCCGGGAAGCTGTCGCGCGGTCCACCGATATCGATCGTCTATGTCGGGATGCTTGAGCGCGTGGTGCCCCAGACACAAGTGGGAGAGGTTGTCGTTCGCCGTCGGCCCGCCTCTGGCGTGGTCGTGGTTGTGATCGATCTGGCAGCGCTGCGCCGGCATCCGACAGCCGGGGAACCGGCAGTGCTGGTCTCGCGCCCGCAGATGCCGACGCATCGCCTCGGTCGGCGAGTACGCGTCGGTCGCCGTCACCATCCCGGTGCGGTCGAGGAACAGGCGGGACCATCCGCCCGCGCGCGCAGCGAGGTCTCGCGCGATGTCGGGGTGCAGCGGACCGAATCCGTCGAACTCCGCCGGACGGTCATCGGCTCCGGCGAGGGTGGAGGCCGCGATGGTGACCTGGATCTGGGCGTGGATTCCATCGAGCCCTGTGCCGCTGGCTGCGACAGGATCGCTCGCGAGCAGCAGGTCCGTGAGCAGATCGGCGCGCACCTGATCGAGTGTGCGGTCGTCGGCCGGCACGTGCTCGATCCACGGGTCGGTCGTGTAGGTGTCTCCGCTGACGATGGAGTGCGCGTCGAGCGGGTCGTGATCGATGCGGTGTTCGTTGAGCGCAGGATCGTCCCGGTGCGGATCGTCGGCGGCGAGATCGCGCACGAACACGGCGTCGTCTCCGGAGTCGAGCGCGTCGGAGGAGAGGACAGGATCCTGCTCGTCGCGGGTGGTGATCACCTGCCGAGCGAGCCGCGTCAGCCGATCGAGGATCGCCGCGGCGAGATGCTCGGGCAGCACCACTTGGAGCAGTGCGAGGCCGTCGTCGAGCGAGCGCATCGTCACCGCGCGCTCGCCGCGCGCGCGTCGGTGACGCTCGACCAGGGTCTCTCCGGCCAGCGACGCGGCGATCTGCCGCACCATGGCCCGCGTGCGGCCGGGGGAGTCGTGTTCGGCGATCTCGAGGGCCGCGGCGTCGTAGAGACCCAGCGTCTCGGCATCCACCCGCCCCTCCCGCACGGCCAGTCGCACGATCATTCCCGCACGGACGATCTCGCGCACGTGGGCGGCCGTGATGTCTCCCCGCCGGAAGGACTCCTGCACAGCCGGATGCTCGGAGTCGAGCAGGCAGGCATCCGAGAACGCGTACTCGACGCTGCCTCGGGCCAGGCGTCCCGCCGCGGAGTACTCCGCGATCATGGAGCGGTGGATCGCGTCGCGGTGGTGCGGATGATCCTTCACATCTTGGTCGAGGATGCGCATCCGGTCGGCGAGGAACGAGGCCGCCTCGGCCTCGTTCATGGCGATCTGCCGGCGCTTCTCCACCCATGCGTCGAGCAACCGCTGACGCTGCTCGATGTCGCTTGTCGGAGAGGAGTTCATGCCTCTAGTATAGAACATATGTTCGAAAGTGCAAGAGGTGATTCGGGGCGACTGGTGCGATCCCACAACGGATCGTTGCGTTCCTGTGAGCAACTTCCAGACAACTGGGAGGGCCGCGCTGGCAGACTGGGGTCATGGTGACGTTGCTGCTGGACCAGACGCAACTGGAGGTCGTGCTCTCGCCGATCGAGCGTGCCGCCACCTTCCACCGGAGCAACCTCCGCGTCGTCCGCGACACCATCACCAAGGTGCAGCTCACGGAAGACGCCTGGACCTGGCTGCGCGGAGTGCCGAACCCCGGAACCCACATCCCCGGCGTGCTCGCCGCCGGCAGCTGGAAGGCTGCGGGCAGCCTCGACTTCGTGCTCATCCGTCGTCGTCGACCCGGTGTCGTGATCGACCTCGAGGGTGACGAGCAGTACCGTCGGCTGATCCTGAGCACGCGTCACGGTCTCGCGCTCACGCAGGCGCTCCGTCTCGACGTCTCGACCGAACCCGCAGACGTGGAGGAGATCGTCGCGACCGCGCCGACCCCCGTCTCGAAGGGCAGCCGCCGACCGGTCATCCGTCCGCGACCCGCCTGACCCGCCCGTTCATCGAGAAAGCCCTCCGCACCTTTCGGCGCGGAGGGCTTTCTCGTGTCAGCGGGCGGTCTCAGCCGTGATGGTGCTCGGAGTTCTCGTCGCCGTGGTGCTCGTGATGCTCATGGTGCTCGCCCTGCTCTCCCTGCTCACCGTGCTCGCCGTTGTCCTCGGAGCCCTCGGAGCTCTCGGAGCCCTCGGAGCTCTCGGAGCTCTCGGAGCCCTCGGAGTGCTCGGCGTTCTCGTCGTGGTTCTCGGAGCCGTCCGAGTCCCCGGCGTCCTCGTCGTGGGTCTCGCCCTGCTCCCCGGCATCCGCTTCGCTGTCGGGGGCCGGCTCGCCCGCGAGCGGGACGGTGTCGATCACACCCGTGGACGCGACCGCCCAGTGCGTTCCCTCGTCGGAGGACGCATCCTGCGGATAGTCCTTCGGCTCGTCCTCGTAGTACGCACGTGCGGCAGCCGCGAGCATGGAGCTGACGGCAGCCGATCGGGGGTCGTCGTCGTCCGTGGAGTCGGAGTCGGGGGCCTCAGCGGCGTCGGGCTGCGCCTCGTCCTGCGCGGACACGGCGTCCGCGTTCACGGACTCATCGTCCGACTCGGCTTCGCTGTCCGCGTCCGTCGCGTCGGAGGCGGCGTCGGTCGCCTCGGAAGCGACGTCGGCCGAGTCGGACGCCTCGTCCGCCGTGTCATCCGTCGCGCCGAGCTCCGTGAAGAACTCGACGCCGGCGTGCGCGTCGTCGCCCGGCTGGTCCGTGCCGTCCTGTGCCGCGTCGTCGGATTCCGTCGCCTCGGATGCGGTGGGAGCCGACGTGCCGAACAGGATCTCGTCGAAGGAGCGCGTCGGCGCGGCATCCTCCTCGGATGCGCCATCGTGAGACGCATCGTCCTGAGGTGCATCGTCCTGAGGTGCATCGTCCTGAGGTGCATCGTCGGACGTAGCGTCGTCAGCATCGTGCTGCTCGACCGTGCTGTCCTCGACCGTGCTGTTCTCGGCCGAGGTCTCCTCAACGGAGCTCTCCTCGACGGAGCTCTCCTCGACGGAGCTCTCCTCGACGGAGCTCTCCTCGACGGCGAAACCCGCATCGGCCGCGTCGTCGGCGACGAGCGCTTCGGCAGCACTCTCCTCGACCGCAGCCTCCGAATCCTCCGCAGCCTCCGCAGCCTCCGCAGCCTCCGAATCCTCAGCTGCCTCCGAAACCTCCGCAGCCTCCGAAGCCTCGTCCTCGGCCACCGTCGCTTCGGGAGCATCACCGAGAGCAGCGACACCCGCGACACCGGCAACCCCCGCCGCGACAGCGCCGGCGGCGATTCCTGCGCCGGGTGCCTCCGCGCTCTGAGGGGCGACGAGCTGCGGCGCGGCGGCCTCGGCGCGCGGGCTGAACTTCCCGCCGCGCACATGCTCGATGAAGACGTCTTCCAGGGTCGGGCCGCGCTGCACGAGCGTGCTCAGCGCGATCCCCGCGTCCGCGGCGACGGCGCCGACGGTACCGGCGTCTCCTCCGCGCACGGTGAGTCCGGAGCGCAGCACCTCGACGTCGAATCCCGCACCGGACAGGGCCGCCGTGAGGGCGGCGCGATCGGCGGCGTCCACGACCACCGAGCCGTTCTTCGGGTCGGCGAGCGTCTCGATGCCGCTGGCCAGCACCAGCTGACCCTTCGACAGGACGAGCACGTTGTCGGCGACCTGCTCGACCTCGCTGAGGAGGTGCGACGAGACGAGCACCGTGCGGCCCTCGTCGGCCAGGCGTCGCATCAAGAGGCGCATCCAGCGGATGCCCTCGGGGTCGAGACCGTTCGCGGGCTCGTCGAAGACGAGGGCCCCAGGGTCGCCCAGGAGGGCGTTCGCGATGCTCAGCCGCTGGCGCATGCCGAGCGAGAATCCGCCGATGCGGGAATCGCCTTCGCCCTCGAGACCCACCATCGCGAGGACCTCGTCGACGCGCGCGAGCGGGATGCCGTTCGCCTTCGCGGCGATGGTCAGCTGCCGGCTCGCGGTCCGGCGCGGACGGTAGACCGTCTCCTCGAGCACGGAGCCGATCGTGCGCAGCGGCTGACGCAGCTCCGCGAAGGCGGTCCCGCCGATCGTGGCGGTGCCGGAGGTGGCTCGGATCTGACCGAGCAGAATACGAAGAGTGGTGGTCTTGCCTGCCCCGTTCGGGCCGAGGAAGGCGGTGACGGCGCCGGGCTCGACTCGTGCCGAGAAATCGGAGACAGCGGTCACCTCATTGAAGCGCTTCGTCACATTCGTGAACTCGAGCACCTGTCCGTCGGGCATCCGCGACCTCTCGTTGCAATGAACAGTTCCCCCTATCCTGCCGGAAAAGCGCCCGGATCGCGTATTTCGTGCGGATTCCGACCCCGCGCCGACGGAGTAGCCTGGCACGCGTGACCGACACCATCGCTGCGCCCCGCGTCCTCGCGAGCAAGGAAGGAGCGCTCGGACGGCTCACCCTCAACCGCCCCGAGGCGATCAACGCCCTCGACCTCGGCATGATCGAGCTGCTCACGCAGGCTCTCACCGCCTGGATCGACGACACCGACGTGCAGATCGTGCTGATCGACGGCGCCGGGGAGCGGGGGATGTGCGCGGGTGGCGATGTGCGTGCCCTGCACGGCCAGATCGTCTCCGGTCACGCAGAGCGGACCGCCGAGTTCTTCCGTGCCGAGTACGCGCTGAACGCGCTGATCGCCGAGTACCCGAAGCCCGTGGTCGCGATCGCGGACGGCATCACGATGGGCGGCGGCATCGGCCTGGCCGGCCACGCCGCGATCCGCATCGTCACCGAGCGGTCGAGGCTGGCGATGCCCGAGACCCGCATCGGGTTCACTCCCGACGTCGGCGGCACCTGGCTGCTCGGGCGCGCTCCCGGCCGCTTCGGCGAGTACTTCGCGCTCACCGGCTCGACCATGGACGGAGCGGATGCCGTGCTGCTCGGCTTCGCCGACCACTTCGTCCCCTCCGACCGGCTCGACGCCCTGCGCGAGGCGCTGGCCTACCGCGCCGACCCCACGGGGCCGAGTGAGATCGTGCTGCTCTTCGACGAGACGCCCGACCCGTCGCAGCTCCCCGCATCGCGCACATGGATCGACGAGGCGTTCTCCGCGCCGACGGTCGTCGAGATCGTCGAGCGTCTGCGGAGTCAGGGGACGACGGATGCCGCCGCCACCGCCGACCTCCTGGAGGAGCTCGCGCCGACCGCGCTCGTCGTCACCCTCGACGCCGTGCGCGAAGCGCGTGGCTTCCCGAACCTGCGTGCAGCGTTGGAAGGCGAGTACCGCCGTGTGCTGTGGTTCGTGAACGAGCACCCCGACCTCGTCGAGGGCATCCGCGCGCAGCTCGTCGACAAGGACCGCGATCCGAAGTGGCATCCGCCGACGCTCGCCGAGCTGGCACCGGATGCCGGTGCCGGCGCGCGCGACTACGCACCGGAGCGTCCGCTCTTCTGAGTCTCGCTGTCCGCGAAGAAGAGGTCTCCATTCGCGCGAATACACGCCGCCCGTTCTTCGCCCGGGTTCAGAAACCGCAGGCCGCGGTCGACAAGGTTCGCTGTCAGCGAAGGTCCTCCGAAAGGGGGATACGAATGTCCGCGGTTCGTGGCACTCTGTCTTGTGGCCGGTTGTCGGTCGGCATCCGTCTGCCGAGAAACCTGTCGCTCCATCCTTCCTAGAAAGTCCGCCTGTGCTGGGAAAAATCCTCGTCCGCTATCTGTCTCGCTATAGGTGGCTCCTGCTCGGCGTGCTGGTCTTCCAGCTCGCCAGCGCCGCCGCGACCCTCTACCTCCCGCGCCTGAACGCCGACATCATCGACAAGGGCGTCGCGCAGGGAGACACCGGCTACATCTGGAGCACCGGGCTGTTCATGCTCGCCGTCTCGCTGGGTCAGATCATCGCCTCGGTCACCGCCACCTACTTCGCCGCCCGCGCCGCGATGGGCGCCGGTCGCGACATCCGCGCCGACGTCTTCGGCAAGGTCAGCGGCTTCTCCGAGCGCGAGGTCTCCGTCTTCGGCGCCGGCTCGCTCATCACGCGCAACACGAACGACGTGCAGCAGGTGCAGATGCTCGCGATGATGGGCGCGACCATGCTCGTCACCGCGCCTCTGCTCGCGATCGGCGGCATCATCTTCGCCGTCCAGACCAACGTCGGCCTCAGCTGGCTCATCGCCGTCTCGGTGCCGGCCCTCCTCATCCTCGCGGCCCTGGTCATCGGGCGCATGGTGCCGCTGTTCCGCAGCTACCAGGGCAAGCTCGACAACGTCAACCGCATCATGCGCGAGCAGCTCACGGGTGTTCGCGTCGTGCGCGCATTCGTGCGCGAGGGCATCGAAGAGGAGCGCTTCCGCGGTGCCAACACCGACATCATGGTCGTCGGACGCAAGGTCGGCTCGCTGTTCGTGCTGCTGTTCCCGCTGTTCATGCTGATCCTCAACGTCACCGTCGTCTCGGTCATCTGGTTCGGCGGCATCGAGGTCAACAACGGCACGGTGCAGGTCGGCACGCTCTTCGCCTTCATGCAGTACATCGGCCAGATCATGGGCGGCGTCATCATGGCCAGCTTCATGGCGATGATGATCCCGCGCGCCGCGGTCTCGGCCGAGCGCATCGGCGAGGTGCTCGACTCGGAGTCCTCCATGATCCGCCCGGAGAACGGCGTCACCGCGTTCCCCGCACCCGGTGCCGTGGCGTTCGACGACGTCGAGTTCACCTACCCCGGCGCCGATGCCCCCGTGCTCTCGGGCATCAGCTTCGGCGCGCAGCCCGGAGAGACGGTCGCGATCGTCGGTTCCACCGGATCGGGCAAGACGACGCTCGTCTCGCTCATCCCGCGCCTCTTCGACGTCTCGGGAGGAGCCGTGCACGTCGGCGGCACCGATGTGCGCGACGCCGACGTGGAGGCGCTGTGGGACAGCATCGGCCTCGTGCCGCAGCGTCCGTTCCTCTTCACCGGCACGGTCGCGTCGAACCTGCGCTACGGGCGCGAGGAGGCCACGGACGAAGAGCTCTGGCACGCGCTCGAGATCGCGCAGGGCCGCGACTTCGTCGAGGAGATGCCGCAGGGCCTCGAGTCGCGCATCGCGCAGGGCGGCACGAACGTCTCCGGCGGACAGCGTCAGCGCCTTGCGATCGCCCGCGCGATCGTGCACCAGCCGAAGGTCCTCGTCTTCGACGACTCGTTCTCGGCTCTCGATCTGACCACCGACGCCAGGCTGAGGCAGGCGCTCTGGCGGGAGCTGCCGCACGTCACGAAGATCGTGGTCGCGCAGCGCGTCTCGTCGATCACGGATGCCGACCGCATCGTCGTCCTCGAAGGCGGCACCATGGTCGGCGTCGGAACGCATGAGGAACTGCTCGAGACGAGCGAGACCTACCGAGAGATCGTCGAATCGCAGCTGGGGGTGGACGCATGAGCGACAACACCAAGCGAGGCCGCGGCAAGGCAGCGGTCGCCGAGCCCGAGCTGACCGAGGAAGAGAAGTACGAGGCCGAGCTCGCCGAGCAGGCACGCCAGAACTCGGGAGACTGGGACAGCGTCGCACCGGGCAAGGCCGACAACTTCGGTCCGAGCTTCGCGCGCATGATCGGCCTGCTGAAGCCCTCGGCGGTGTGGTTCGTCTTCGTGTCGATCCTCGGCGCCCTCGGCGTCGTCCTCACGGTCGCGGCGCCCAAGGTGCTCGGCGAGGCGACGAACCTCGTCTACAAGGGCTTCATCTCCATCCAGCTCGGGCAGCCCAACGGCGACTTCCCCGGGTTCCCCGCCGGCACCTCGCAGGACGTCGTCGTCGAGGCACTGCGCAGCGCGGGGCAGGACGACTTCGCGAACCAGGTCGGCGCGCTCGGGGACTTCACGGTCGGGCAGGGCGTCGACTTCGAGGCGCTGCGGTGGATCATCGCCGCGGTTCTCGCGATCTACGTCGCGGCGGCGTTCCTCACCTGGATCCAGGGCTACGTCATCAACGTGATCATGGTGCGCACGATGTGGCGCCTCCGGGAATCGGTCGAGGCGAAGATCAACCGTCTGCCCCTGTCGTACTTCGACAAGGTGCAGCGCGGTGAGCTGATCTCGCGGGTCACGAACGACATCGACAACATCACGCAGACGATGCAGCAGTCGCTGTCCGGAGCGCTCACCTCGGTGCTCACCGTGATCGGCGTGCTGTTCATGATGTTCTCGATCTCGTGGCAGCTGGCGCTCGTCGCCCTCATCACGCTGCCGCTGATGGCCGTGATCTTCGGTGTCATCGGTCCGCGTTCGCAGAAGGCGTTCGGCGCTCAGTGGCGCAAGGTCGGCCGACTGAACGCCCGCGTCGAGGAGGCCTTCTCGGGCCACGCCCTCGTCAAGGTGTTCGGACGCGAGAACGACGCGCTCGACAAGTTCCAGGTCGAGAACGAAGAGCTGTTCCAGGCGAGCTTCAAGGCGCAGTTCCTCTCCGGCATCATCATGCCGGCGATGATGTTCGTCGGCAGCCTCAGCTACGTGGGCATCGCGGTGCTCGGCGGGCTGATGGTCGCGAACGGTCAGCTCCGTCTCGGCGACGTGCAGGCGTTCATCCAGTACTCGCAGCAGTTCACGCAGCCGCTGTCCGAGCTGGGCGGCATGGCCGCGGTCGTGCAGTCCGGCACCGCGTCGGCCGAGCGCGTCTTCCAGCTGCTGGACGCCGACGAGCAGGAGGCGGACGACGCCGATGCTCCGGAGCTCGCCGACGGCAAGGGCGTCATCGAGTTCGAGAACGTCGCGTTCTCCTACACGCCCGAGCGCCCGCTCATCCAGGACCTGTCCTTCCGAGTGGAACCGGGACAGACCGTCGCGATCGTCGGACCGACCGGTGCGGGCAAGACCACGCTGGTCAACCTGATCATGCGGTTCTACGAGCTCAGCGGCGGCCGGATCATGCTCGACGGCCAGGACATCGCCGAGATCACCCGCGACGATCTGCGCTCCCGCACCGGCATGGTGCTGCAGGATCCGTGGCTGTTCGCGGGCAGCATCCGCGAGAACATCCGGTACGGCCGCTCCACGGCGACCGACGACGAGGTTCTCGAGGCGGCCAAGGCGACGTACGTCGACCGATTCGTGCACGCTCTCCCCGAGGGGTACGACACGGTCCTCGACGAGGACGCCTCGAACGTCTCGGCGGGTGAGCGCCAGCTCATCACCATCGCCCGCGCGTTCGTCGCGCAGCCGTCGATCCTCATCCTCGATGAGGCCACGTCGGCGGTCGACACCCGCACCGAGTTGCTGCTGCAGCACGCCATGGCGGCACTCCGTGAGGGCCGTACGTCGTTCGTGATCGCGCACCGTCTGTCGACCATCCGCGACGCCGACCTCATCCTCGTGATGGAGCACGGTGACATTGTGGAGAAGGGCACGCACGACGAGCTCATCGCCGCGCAGGGCGCCTACTGGCGCCTGTACCAGTCGCAGTTCGAGCAGGCGGCCACCGACCTCGATGCCGAAGAAGCGCTCACCGGGACGACCCCGGTCGTCGTCACCGGCGACGCCGACGACAGTGCTCAGGCCGAGGCGGATGACGCCGCAGCCGGCGCGTCGGTCGGTGCGCAGTCGCCGACGGCAGAGGCCGCGGCCGCGCAGCGCCTGGTGGAGGACGGTGCCGACGACTCCGGTCGCCGGGCCTGATCACCTGCACAGCACGACGCCCCATCCCGTTCTCCGGGGTGGGGCGTCGTGCTGTTGTCGAAGCCGGTCAGGACTCGTCGGAATGGATGCCGAGCAGCTGCAGCGGGTGCGTCAGCCGCCACCAGGGACTCGGCCCCTCGACGTCCTCCGCGAGCACGAGCGGTGTCGTCACGGAGTCGAGCGGGCCCGCCGTGGTCAGTGTGCCCACCGTGCCCTTCTGCTCGCGCTGGTCGCCCAAGGCGAAGTCCGTCGTCGTGGTCGCGGTCGACCCGTTCCAGAGCACGACGTTCGCGTCGTCAGCGGTGACGATCTCGACCTTCTCGCCCCAGAGCGTCGTGACCTCTCCGACGACCGTGCCCTTCTCGACGGCGGGGGCCTGCGCCTGCAGCGCGGCCTCGGTCTCGGCGAAGAGCGCGCGCGTCGCGGCGAGGCGCTGCTCGTCATCCGCCTGGTTCAGCACCGCAGCGTAGAGCCGCACGGTGGTGTCGCCGACTGCGAGGTCCTTCGCCGTCAGCAGGTTCCACCCGACCAGTGATCCGGTCTTGATGCCCAGGACGCCCGGGTCGACGAGCATCCCGTTCGTGTTGACCACTGTGCCCGCTCCGGGCAGATCGACCACCGGGGTTCCGACGATCTCGGCGAAGACCGGGTTCTTCATCGCCCATTCGCCGAGCGTGATCAGCGCCGCCGGGGTCGCCACGTTGCCCTCGTCGAAACCGGACGGCGTGACGACGGTGATGCCGCCGAGCCCGCGCTCCCGCAACCACACGGCAGCGGCGTCCGCGAACTGCTCGTCGGACCCCCAGATCTCCGAGGCCAGCCGGTCGATGTAGTTGTTCGCCGAGCCCATCAGCGTGCCCTGCAGCAGCTGATACTCCGTCAGCACGCCGTCGACCGGCACGTCCAGGGCCGATTGGTCCGACCTCCGGTACTCCCAGTACTCATCCTCGTCGTCGCTGTCGAACGAGAACTCCGGCCCCTGCTCGCCGACGGCCAGCGGCATCCGGTCGAGCACCATCAGAGTGCTCACGACCTTGGTGATGCTGGCGATGCTCGCGGCGTCCGGCGTGGAGGCGGCCGTGCTCACACCGGCGATCCCGACGGCCGCGCTGCCCTGCGCCGGCCAGGTGAGGGTCGCTGCCGGTGCGGGGATCGTGTCGAACTCGATCGTCTGCACGGTCGGAGGAACCTCGTGCAGCGGCCAGAGCAGCGTCGTGCCGGCATAGGCCGCGACCAGCCCGGCGAGCACGCCCAACGGGACCAGCAGACCCGGACGCGTGATCGCCGGCCGCAGGTGCGCATCGCGCATCAGTCCGTCGGCCTGCTCGGCGTCGGCGACGTCATCGAGCGTCGCCACGGACGTGTGGTGCGCGACGGCCGCGGGGTCGACCCAGGTCAGGGCGGTCGCGGTGACGGCCTCGTCGGCCCACTGCGCGGGAGGCGCCTGCAGGGCCGCGGCCCCGCCGTCGATCTCGTCAGGCGTCGCGGCGGACGATTCGGGAGGGAGCGTCGCCGTCGGCGCATCGGCGCGCGGCTTGAAGAGAGGCGGCTCCACGACGTCGGTGGGGGCCTCGGTCGGGACGCTTCCCGCAGCGACCGTCTCGGTCGGGGCGGTGTCGGACAGGGTCTGCTCGGTCGGGACCGTCTCAGTCGGGACGCTCTCGGTCGGGACCGTCTCAGTGGCGACGCTCTCGGTCAGGACCGTTTCAGTCGGGACGCTCTCGACCGCCGTGACCTCGCCGGCCTGCGCACGCGGCGGGTCCGAGGTGAACAGCGCGTCGACGGCGACGGCCGAGACCGCGAGGGCGGGCACGTGGGTCGAGGACGGCGGCGGCGCATCGCCCGCGAACAGGGCGTCGGTCGCGAAGGCAGAAGCCTGGTCCGGCGTGCGCGTGGCGGCATCCGTCCCGAACGGGAACGCGGCGCGATCGGCGTCGGGGGAGGTGTCCGAAGGAGCACCGTCGCCCAGGACGCCCGTCGCCTCGTCGGCGGGATCAGAAGGGGTCACTCGTTTACGGTACCGAATCCCGGCCGTGATCGCGGCGGAGTCACCCCGAGGTCACAGAGTGTCGGGACGCGGTAGGATCGTCAGCACAACCACGGGAGTCCGGCGAGCCGGGCTGAGAGGGAGCGAATCGCGCTTCGACCGTCGAACCTGATCTGGGTCATGCCAGCGCAGGGAGGAGTTCAGATGAGTACGTCCACGTCCACATCCGCGTCCACCACGCAGGGTCAGACACCCGCCGCAGGCCTCTTCCGCTGGCGCGTCGTCGACATCGTCGTCGCCGCAGTGCTCGGCGTCGCGATCGGCCTGGTCTTCTGGGGCTGGAACACGATCGGCTACGCCTGGTTCGGCGCGGCAGATGCCCTGACCCCCGGTCTCGGCGGCATCGCCGTCGGCATCTGGCTGCTCGGTGGCGTCGTCGGCGGACTCGTGATCCGCAAGCCCGGCGCCGCGCTGGTCGTCGAGCTCGTCGCGGCGATCGTCTCGATGCTGATCGGCAACGTCTGGGGGGTCTCCACGGTGCTCTCCGGACTCGTCCAGGGACTCGGTGCGGAGATCATCTTCGCGCTGTTCTTCTACCGCCGCTTCGGCATCGTCGTCGCCGCACTGGCCGGTATGGGTGCGGCGGCTGCCGCGTGGGTGTTCGAGCTCTTCTACGGCAGCTCGCCGAACATCCTGAAGTCGCTCGAGTTCAACACGATCTACCTGGTCAGCGTCGTCGTCTCCGGAGCGATCCTGGCCGGCGTCCTCGGCTGGCTGCTCGTGCGCGCTCTGGCGGTCACGGGCGCACTGAGCCGCTTCGCCGTCGGGCGAGAGCACGTGCGCGAGGTCTGAGCGTGAGTGTCGCCGCCCCGGCCCGCGTGCAGGCCGCGGGCTGGGGGTGGCGGTACGCCGGTCGAAAGCGCCCGGCGGTCACCGATGTGAGCTTCACGATCGAGCCCGGGGAGCGCGTGCTGCTCCTCGGCGCCTCCGGTGCCGGCAAGTCCACGCTGCTCGCCGGCCTCGCGGGCGTGCTCGGAGACGCCGATGAAGGCGACCGTCACGGCTCGCTGCTCGTCGACGGGGCCGCCCCGGAGTCTCGGCGCGGACAGGTCGGTCTGGTGCTCCAGGATCCGGACGCCGGGATCGTGCTGTCCAAGGTGGGTGACGACATCGCCTTCGGGTGCGAGAACTTGGGCGTCGCGGCATCCGAGATCCCTGGCCGGGTCGCCGAGGCGATGGATGCCGTGGGCCTCGACGTACCGCTCCACCGCGCGACCAAGGCGCTGTCGGGAGGGCAGAAGCAGCGACTCGTGCTCGCCGGCGTGCTGGCCATGCGGCCAGGGCTCCTCCTGCTCGATGAGCCGACGGCCAACCTCGACCCCGACGGCGTGCACGAGGTGCGGGCCAGCGTCGAGCGTGCTGTCGCCGCGACCGGTGCGACGCTGATCGTCGTCGAGCACCGCACGCCTGTCTGGATCGACCTGATGACGCGGGTGATCGTGCTCGCCGCCGACGGAGGCCTGCTGGCGGACGGCCCGCCCCATCGGGTGTTCGCCGAGCACGGGGCCACGCTCGCCGACGCCGGGGTGTGGGTGCCCGATCGCGGCATCGAGCTCCCGGTTCTGCAGCAGGTGCCGGCATCCGACGCCCTCACGGCGTCCGGGCTCGCGGTCGCCAGGGAACCCGGCGTGGTGGTGCAGGCAGGGCTCGAGCTCCATGTTCCGCGCGCGAACGCGACCGTGATCACCGGACCGAACGGCGCGGGCAAGTCGACGCTCGCGCTCACTCTCGCCGGTCTCATCCCCGAACACGACGGCGAGGTGCGCGCCGCGCCCGAGCTCGCCGGGCGACGGGGCATCCGTCCCATCCGCTGGACCTCACGCGAGCTGCTCACCCGCATCGGCATGGTGTTCCAGGAGCCCGAGCACCAGTTCCTCGCGCAGACCCTGCGCGACGAGCTCGCCGTCGGACCGCGCGCTCTCGGGTGGACCCAGGCGAAGACGGATGCCGTCGTCGACGAGCTGCTCGAGCGGCTGGGCCTCGCGCCTCTCGCGCTCGCCAATCCGTTCTCGCTCTCGGGCGGACAGAAGAGGCGCCTTTCGGTGGCGACCGTGCTCGCGGGCGCACCCGAGGTGATCGTGCTCGACGAGCCGACCTTCGGGCAGGACCGCCGCGGATGGATCTCCCTGGTCGCGCTGCTGCAGGAGGAGATCGCTCGCGGTCGCTCGATCGTCGCGGTCACCCACGACGATGCCGTGATCCGGCACCTCGGCGGTCACCGCATCGAGCTGGGGGCGGCATCATGACCACGACCGAGACCGTCAGGGCGGCGTGGCTCGACGGCGTCAACCCGGTGACCAAGCTGCTGCTCGCGCTGCTGCTCTCGGTGCCGCTCTTCGCATCGATCGACGTCACGAGCGCCCTGGTCGCGATCGGGCTGCAGCTGCTGTGCCTGCCGCTGACGGGCCTGCGCCTCGCCACGGTGCTGAAACGGCTGCTGCCGATCATGATCTTCGCGCCGATCGCCGGGATCAGCATGCTGCTCTACGCGGAACCTGCCGGTCGTGTCTACTGGACCTTCGGCTTCGCGACCATCAGCGAGGGCTCGATCGTCCTCGCGATCGCGGTGAGTCTGCGCGTGATCGCCCTCGGCCTGCCGACCATCCTCCTGTTCGGCGGCACGGACCCCACGCAGCTCGCGGACGCACTGTCGCAGGTCGCGAAGCTGCCGAGCCGTTTCGTGCTCGGCATCCTCGCCGGCACGCGGATGCTCGGACTGTTCCTCGACGACTGGCGCACCATGGGCCTCGCCCGCCGGGCGCGCGGCGTCGGCGACCGCGGAGCGCTGCGGCGGTTCTTCTCGATGGCGTTCGTGCTGCTCGTGTTCGCCGTACGTCGAGGGTCGAAGCTCGCGCTGGCGATGGAGGCGCGGGGCTTCGGGTCCGGCATCCCGCGCACCTGGTCGCGGCCGTCGCGGCTCCATCCGCGGGATGCCGTCGCCGTGCTCGGCGGCGTCGCGATCATGGCGCTGGCGCTCGCCGCCGCCGTGGCCCTCGGCACGTTCCGCTTCGTCTGGAGCTGAGTCCGAGTCGGGCTGAGCCGACCCGACGTCAGGTCGCGTTCCAGAGGTCCCGGTAGTAGGCGAGGCGCTCGCGATCGGGTTCGAGACCGTAGGCCTCGATGAGTGCGTCCTCCCAGCCGGGGCCGTAGTTCCACTCCGTGCTCATGGAGGCGACGGCCAGGTCGGCCCAGCGGTCGGCGGTCCCGAGCAGCGCGAGGTCGACGTGGGCGATCCAGCGCCCGTCGTCGCCGACGAGCGTGTTCGGGCAGCAGGCGTCGCCGTGGCTGACGACGAGGCGATCGATGGGCGGGGCGGTGCGCAGCGCGTCCGGCACCTCGATGCCGCGCCCTTCGGCGTTCGCGATGCGCGAGGCGATGCTCCACTCCCACGGGCACTCCTCGACGGGGAGCGTGTCGTGCATCGCCCGCAGAGCCTTGCCGACCGCACGCACGGCGATCGCGGGCTCGGCGACCCACCGCGGGTCCACAGCGCTGAGGCCGTCGATCGCCGCGGTCACGAGCCACTCGTGCGTGTCATCCTGCCCCTGTTCGATCACCGTCGGCACGGCGATCCAGCGGGAGGCCCAGGCCATCCGCTCGGCCTCGTCCTGCAGGCTGAACTCGAGGTTCCGCGGACCCCACTTGATGTAGAACGGATCGCCCGCACCTGTCGCTCGGAAGGTGAGCCCGCCGTAGTCGTTGTCCCAGACGCAGACCAGGTCCGCACCACGCGCGAGGCGGCGGACCTTCTCGGGGACGGCGACCGGTTCCGTGGGAATCGTCATGCCTCCATCCTGACGCACGGTGCGATACCCGGGCCCGGCTTCGTGACTGCACGGAGAACCACGTAGGCTGAGACTGCGTTTCAGAAGCAGCAGTCGCACACGTTCGAAGGAGAACAGATGCAGGTCAGCGGACAGGGTGCTCTCATCACGGGAGGGGCGTCCGGACTCGGGCTCGCCACAGCACGACGACTCACGAAGGCGGGCGCGCACGTCACCATCGTCGACCTCGCCTCGTCGAAGGGCGCGGAGATCGCCGAAGAGCTCGGCGGACTGTTCGTGCCCGCCGACGTCACCAGCGCCGACGAAGTGCGCGATGCCGTCGCCGCGGCCCAGGCGGCCGCGCCGCTGCGCGTCGTCGTGAACTGCGCGGGGATCGCTCCGCCCGCCAAGGTGCTCGACCGCGACGGGAACCCCGCCGTGCTCGCCGACTTCGAGCGCGTGGTCCGCATCAACCTCGTCGGCACGTTCAACGTGACCTCGCAGGCCGCTGCCGTCATCGCGAAGAACGAGCCCACCGAGAGCGGCGATCGCGGCGTGATCGTGAACACCGCGAGCGTCGCGGCCTTCGACGGGCAGATCGGCCAGCCCGCCTACTCCGCGTCCAAGGGCGGCGTGCACGCGATGACCCTGCCGGTGGCCCGCGAGCTCGCCCGCCACGGCATCCGCGTGTGCACCATCGCCCCCGGCATCATGGAGACGCCGATGCTGATGGGGCTGCCGCAGGCCGCGCAGGACTCGCTCGGCCAGCAGGTGCCGTTCCCGTCGCGCCTCGGCCGCCCCGACGAGTACGCCGCGCTGGTCGAGCACATCGTCGACAACGGCTATCTCAACGGCGAGACCATCCGTCTCGACGGCGCCATCCGCATGGCGCCGAAGTAACCCGTCCGGCAGATCAGAGGAGCACCCATGTCACTGGCAGGCAAGACCATCCTGATGTCCGGCGGAAGCCGCGGCATCGGCCTCGCGATCGCGCTGCGTGCGGCACGAGACGGCGCGAACATCGCGATGCTGGCGAAGACCGACACCCCGCATCCGAAGCTCGAGGGCACGGTGCACAGCGCGGCCGAGCAGATCCGCGCCGCGGGAGGGCAGGCGCTGCCGATCGTCGGCGACGTGCGCGACGACGACGACATCACCGAGGCCGTCCTGAAGACGCAGGGCGAGTTCGGCGGCATCGACATCGTGATCAACAACGCCAGTGTGATCGACCTGTCGCGCTCGCTCGAGCTCGGCGCCAAGAAGTACGACCTCATGCAGGACGTCAATGTGCGCGGAACGTTCATGCTGTCGCGCGCCGCGGTCCCGATCCTCAAGGATGCCGAGAACCCGCACATCCTGTCGCTGTCGCCGCCCCTGAACCCGACGCCGAAGTGGCTCGGCGCGCACACCGGGTACACGCTGGCGAAGTTCGGCATGACGATGGTGACGCTCGGCCTGGCCGCGGAGTTCGCCCGTGACGGCATCGCCGCGAACACGCTCTGGCCGCGGACGACGATCGCCACCGCGGCGGTGCAGAACCTCCTCGGCGGCGACAAGGTCATGGCGGCGAGCCGCACGGCCGACGTCTACGGGGATGCCGCCTACGCGGTGCTGCTCAAGCCCGCCGCGAGCTACACGGGCCAGACGCTCATCGTCGAGGACGTGCTCGAGGCCGACGGCGTGACGGACTTCTCCGGCTACGCCGCGATCCCCGGGACGCCCGACTCGGCGCTGTTCCCGGACATCTTCCTCGACTGAGCGGGCTCAGAACAGCAGGTAGACCGCACCCACGACGGTGAGAACGATCACGATGCGGTCGAACAGCCGCTGGTCCATGCGCTTCGCGAGACGGATGCCGGCGAGGGCGCCGATCACCACGAGCGGGGCGAGCACCGCGTCCATCAGCAGCACGGGCACGTGGAACAGGCCGAGTCCTGCGAGGAACGGCACCTTGACCAGGTTGATGATGGCGAAGAACCAGGCCGAGGTGCCGAGGAACACCTGCACGGGTGTCCGCGTCGCGAGGAAGTACATCGACATCACCGGTCCGCCTGCGTTGGCGACCATCGTGGTGAAGCCGCCGAGCGTGCCGTAGACGCCGGACAGCAGGATGCCGCCGGGGGCGGGCGCCGCGGCATCCGCTCTGTCCTGCCGCCAGCGGCGCCACAGCGTGACGGCGATCATGAGGAGCAGGATCACGCCGATCGCGCGCCGCACGATGCCGTCGCCGGCGAGCGCGAAAAACGCGAAGCCGACCAGCAGCCCCGCGACGACGGCCGGCGCGAGGCGCAGCAGCGTCGGCCAGTGCGCGTGGCGGCGGTAGGCGATCAGCGCGAAGATGTCGCCGACCATGAGCAGGAGGAGCATCGCCGCCGTCGAGGTGCGGGCGGGCAGCACCGCCGCGAACAGGGCGATCGCGAGGATGTTGCCGCCGGGGATCGCGGTCTTCGAGATGCCGATCGTGATCGCGGCGACGCCGAGTGCCGCCCATGCCCACGGCTCGAGGCCGATCATCGGTCGATCTCGGCGACGATCGCGTCATAGCCGCGGCTCGCGGCGAGTTCGCGGGGCAGGACGCCGTCGCCGTCGGGGATCGTCACGTCGGCACCGCCGTCGATCAGTGCGCGCACCACGTCGACGTAGGCGCCGGACCCGTCGCCGAGCACGATCGCCTCGTGCAGCGCCGTCCAGTTGAGGTCGTTCACGTGGTTCGGGTCGACGCCCGCCTCCAGCAGGATCCGCACGGTGGCGAGCAGGCCGCGCTCGGATGCCGGGATCAGCGCCGTGCCGCCGAAGCGGTTCGTGCTCGTCAGGTCGGCGCCGTTGTCGAGGGTGAGGCGCAGGATCTCGTCGTGACCGCGGGCCCCCGCGTAGAGGTAGGCCGAGTCCTGGATGTCGTCCTTCGCGTTCACGTCGGCGCCCGCTTCGATGAGCACGCTCGCGGCATCGACGCTGTTCGCCTTGGTCGCGATCACGAGCGCCGTCATCCCGCCCTCACCCCGTGCCTCGATGTCGGCGCCGGCGTCGAGCGCCTTCGCGACGGCGTCGGCATCGCCCGTGCCGACGGCATCGAGCAGGTCACGGGTGGCTTCGGACACGGAGGACTCCTCAGACGGCGGCGGCGTTTCGGCGGAGGCGGTGCACGCCGTGGCGGCCAGGGCCGTGCTCGCCGCGATGGTCGCAGCGAGCAGCATCCGTCTCGTTCTCATCGTTCTGGTATACCAAACCAAGCTGAACGTGACCGAATGCGTCGCAGAGTGACGGCGGCGGAGCGCGTCAGCCGCGGACGGCGGACAGCGCTGTCGCGAACCGTGCCGCGCGCTGCTCGATGTCCGTCCAGTCGGATGCCGCGATCGACGCGCCGTTCGCCAGATCGCCGCCGGCCCCGACCGCCACCGCACCCGCGGCGAACCATGCCGCGAGGTTGTCGGGGCTGACGCCGCCGGTGGGCATGAGGGGAGCGTCGGGGAACGGCCCGCGCAGCGCGCCGAGGTAGGAGGGGCCGCCGAGGGACGCCGGGAAGATCTTGACGACGTCGACGCCCAGCGCGAGTGTGCTCATGACCTCGGTCGGGGTCATCGCGCCGGTCATCACGACACGGCCGGTGTCGAGCATGGTGCGGGTCAGGTCGGGGAGCGTGCCGGGACTCACGAGGAACTCGGCCCCGGCGTCGGCGGCGAGCGCCGCCTGCTCCGGAGTGGTCACGGTGCCGGCGCCGACGTAGGCGGCATCCCCGTGCCGGGCGATCAGCTCGCGGATCACAGCCGGGGCATCGGGCGTCGAGAACGTGACCTCGATGCCCGTGACGCCGCCGCGGATGATCGCCTCGGACGCCTCCAGAGCGAGTTCGGGCGAGGGAGCGCGGAGCACGGCGAGGATGCCGGTGGTGCGGGCGCGGGCGAGACGGTCGGACATCGGTTCTCCTCGGGGTGGGGTGCCCCCATTCTCGCGGAACACAACCTGTAATTACAAGTTGTCTCAGTGTGTGCGGCCGGGAACCCAGGCGTCGATCAGGAGCTTGGACTCCTTGAGCCCGAGGCCGGTGTGCTCGCGAAGCACCTTGATCGCGACGATCCGCTGATCACCGGCGACCAGCTTGTCGATGTCGGAGGCGACGGGTGCCGGCAGCGACGCGCGCACCGAGGCGGGCGTGTGCGCCGCCGGAGCGATCGAGGAGTACGCGGCGGTGGCGTTCGAACGGGCAGCGAGGTGCGGAGCCGTCGTGCTGATGGACCAGTGCTCGACGCGGTCCTTCGCTTCCTTCAGGCCGACGCCCGTGACGTCGCGGAACAGCTTGATGGCGTGGATCTTCTGCCCTGCCGCGATGAGCCGGTCGATCTCGGCGACGACCTGCGGGGTGAGACCCGAGGCGGTCGTGGCGGCGGACGACGCGGGCAGCGAGCGTGCGGTCGTCGGCGAGGGCGTGAACACCTGGGGTTCGGGGAGCTTCGGTCGCATCCCTCGGAGCGCGGCGGACAGGATCACCACGACGACGACGAGGCCGACGACGATCCCGATGATCCAGACGATGGTGTCCATGGGGTCAGTCTAGGGACGCCCCGTCCCGCGCCCCAGGGCCTTCCCACCCGCCACCGCGTACCCTTGTACCTATGACCGACACTCCCCGCACGCGCGAGACGCGCCCCGCAGCATCCGCGTCCGCCCCGGAGGGTCGACCCGCTCAGGGCAAGGTCCGCTCCACGAAGCCCGCGCAGGTGCGTCCGGCGACCGAGGGCTGGACGCAGCAGAAGGATGCCGAGGGGCGTCCGCTCCTGCAGTTCGCGAGCCCGAAGCGGGGGAAGCCCCCCGTGCACCTCGCCGACCTCACCCCGGCCGAGCGGGCCGAGAAGGTCAAGGAGCTCGGGCTCCCCGGCTTCCGGGCGAAGCAGCTCTCCACGCACTACTTCCGGCACTACACGTCGGATCCCGCCGAGATGACCGACCTCCCCGCCGGCATCCGCGAGGATCTCGTCTCCGGGATGCTGCCGCCGCTGCTCACCGAGGTGCGCCGGCTCGAGACCGACCGCGGCGACACGATCAAGTTCCTCTGGCGCCTGCATGACGGTGCGCTCGTCGAGTCGGTGCTCATGCGCTACCCCGGTCGCATCACGCTCTGCGTGTCGAGCCAGGCCGGCTGCGGCATGAACTGCCCGTTCTGCGCGACCGGGCAGGCGGGCCTGACCCGCAACATGTCGACCGCGGAGATCATCGAGCAGATCGTGCGCGCGAACCGCCTGATCGCCGAGGGCGGTCTCGGCGGCAAGAAGGCGGACGACCACAGCATGGAGCGCGTCTCGAACATCGTCTTCATGGGCATGGGTGAGCCGCTCGCCAACTACAAGCGCGTCATGGATGCCGTGCGATCGATGGTGGCCCCGCAGCCCGACGGCCTGGGCATGAGCGCTCGCGGCATCACGGTGTCGACGGTCGGGCTCGTGCCGGCGATCAAGAAGCTCGCCGACGAGGGCATCCCCGTCACCTTCGCGCTGTCGCTGCACGCGCCCGACGACCACCTGCGCGACGAGCTCATCCCGGTGAACTCCCGGTGGAAGGTCGACGAGGCGCTCGACGCCGCGTACGACTACTACGCGAAGACCGGTCGCCGCGTCTCGATCGAGTACGCGCTGATCAAGGACATGAACGACCACGCCTGGCGCGCCGACCTCCTCGCCGAGAAGCTCAACCAGCGCGGCCGCGGCTGGGTGCACGTGAACCCGATTCCGCTGAACCCGACGCCGGGGTCCATCTGGACCTCGTCGGAGACCTCGGTGCAGAACGAGTTCGTGCGGCGCCTGAACGACGCCGGCATCCCGACCACCCTCCGCGACACCCGCGGCAAGGAGATCGACGGCGCCTGCGGTCAGCTGGTCGCGACGACGGAGGACGAGGCCGCCTCGGCCGCGATGGCCTGACCTGCCCGACGCGGTTCCGCCGACCGGCGGGCGTCGCGGGCGCCGAGCTGCTCGGCGCGGTCGAGCCAGCGGGTGACGGTCGCCTCCTTCGCGTCCTTGACGCCGAGCATCCGGTGGGTGCGCACCGAGCGGATGCCGCACAGGCGCATCGTGTTGCGCGCGACGTGCGTCTGCGCGGGGAGACCGGTCAACGGCGCCGCGAACCACGGGGTGTCGGCGAGCAGGAGCAGGCGCCCGCGGCGTGCGGGCAGCAGGCCCTCGGGGAGTCCGAGCTTCGTGTAGCGGTACTCCTGCTGCGGAAGAAGAGCCCGGTCGAAGAAGCCCTTCAGCACGGCGGGCACCGACCCCCACCACAGGGGCGTGGTCACCACCACGGTGTGCGCCTCGCTCAGCGCTCGCTTGGCCTCGACGAGGTCCGGCTCGAGCGTCATCCGCTCGCGGTATCCGAAACGCAGATGCGGATCGAAGTCGAGGTCGCGCAGCGCGAGCACGCGGGCGTCGCCGTGCCCTGCGGCATAGCGCTGCGCGAGCGCGGCGGTCAGAGAGCGGGCGTCGGGGTGGCCGTCGATCACGAGAGCGGGCATGGCTGCGTTCCTATCTGGACAGTGTCAAGCTGATGGACACTGTCAAGATAGGAGACAATGTTGCTCATGTCAAGTTCGAAGGACGGCTACCACCACGGCGATCTCGCCCGCGCGCTCGAGGATGCCGCGATGCAGCTGCTGGAGCGGATGCCGGCCGCGGAGATCAGCCTGCGCGAGGTCGCGCGCGCGGCGAACGTCAGCCACAACGCTCCGTATCACCACTTCGCCGATCGGCTCGGACTGCTGAAGGCCATCGCCGAGCGCAGCATGGCCGACCTGCTGGAGCAGGTGCGGGTCGCCTCGGTCGCGGCAGGCACCCCCCGAGAACGGCTCATCGAGGGTGGATCGGCGTACATCCGCTTCGCGGTCGAGCATCCGCACGCCTTCGACGCCGTCTACGATCCGACGGTCTGCGTCCCCGGATCGCCGACCGCCACCATGGCGCCGCTCATCCAGGGTCTCGAAGACGTGCTGGCCGAGTCGGCCACCGCGGCAGGGCTCGACACCCCGGCTGATGGACTGGCGCTGTGGGGGCTGATCCACGGGCTGGGCACCCTCGCCGCCGCCGGCCACTTCACGCTCGACCACGCCATCGTCGCGCACGCCGCGACCGTCGACCGGCTCCTCGGACAGCCGAACCTGTGAGTCGTTCAAAGCCTTCTTCCACGGGATGCACAGGCGACCTTTCGTAGATTGTCGGGATGCCCTATTCCGCCCATCGACCGGGTCGCTACGACTCGCAGGGTCGGATCGTCCTCGACAGCGACCCGAACGCCGAGACCGACGACTTCGACTTCCTGCGCGAGTTCGAGCCCACCGGCACCGACGACGTGACCCGCGAAGTGCCCGTCACCGCGCCTGCAGGGGAGACTACGGAGCAGTCGTCACCCGCTCCGAAGCCGGCGCGCAAGCCCCGGGTCCGCAAGCCGCGTCGCGCGCGCACGCCCGGTTCCCGCGCCAGGGCTCTGGCGATCCTCGGTGGTGCGGAGGGCGAGATCCTCGACCGCGTCCCCGGCGAGACCCCGCGCTTCGTGCAGATGTTCTTCGTGCTCGCCGGGACCGCACTGGTCTCGGCGATCTCCATGCTGTTCGCCTTGACCACCGGCGTTCAGGCGGCGATGTGGCTGGCCGTGCCGCTCGCGCTCGTGTGGGCGCTCATCATCTTCAACCTCGACCGGTTCCTGACGTCGACCATGGCGTCGACCCGGAACGTCTGGAAGCTCATCGGCCTCGCGATCCCGCGAGTGATCATGGCCGCGATCATCGGCTTCGTGGTCGCCGAGCCGCTGGTGCTGCAGATCTTCCACAACGACATCGCACGCGAGGTCGCCTCGACCAACATCACGCAGTCGCAGTCCGACCAGGAGGCCCTCGAGTCGGGGCCGGAGAAGATCGCTCTGGACGCTGCATCCGACCGCGTCGCCGAGCTGGAGAACCAGGCCGCGACCGGAATCGTCGCCGGCACGGATTCGTCCTCGGCGACCGAATCCGCCGCGCAGGCGACGGTCGACGACCTCACCGCCAAGATGACCGCGCAGCAGGCGGTCATCGATCAGGCCCGCCTGCTGTACCAGTGCGAGCTCACCGGTGAAGGCGCGGGCACGGTCCCCGGCTGCACCGGAGTCAACGGTGAGGGCGCGAGCTCGGATGCCGCCGAGGCGCAGCTCGCCGAGGCGCAGCAGACCTACGACGCGCTGGCTGCGCAGCTGCGCACGGCGAACGACGAGCTCGCCGCCGCCGGCACGTCCGCCAAGGAGAACACCTCGGCGTCGGAGTCGCAGAACCGCGAGCAGGCGCAGTCGCAGCTGCCCGGGGCGCGCGACACCTACGACCAGGCTCTCGCCGCATACAACGCGCGGGCGGATGCCGTGGCGCAGGGCAACGCGGGAGCTGTCGGACTGCTGAGCCAGATCAGCGGACTCAACCGGCTGAGCGAGAAGGAGCCGACGATCCTGTGGGCGCACATCCTGATCGCGGCGCTGTTCTTCATGATCGAGCTGCTGCCCGTGCTGGTGAAGGTCCTCACGAGCTACGGGGACCCGAACCTCTATGAGAAGGCGGCGGCCATCCGCAAGCAGGTCGCGCTCGACAAGGTGACGGCCGAGGGCTTCCGCGACCGCGCCGAGATCGTGACTACGCAGTCGCAGGGGATGCAGGCGGATGCCGCCGGCTCCGGCGAACCGCAGACCCGCGCCGAGCGCCGCGAGGCGGCCGAGGCGGCCGAGGCGCAGGAGCGCGAACGGGCCGAGAAGCGCGCGCAGGCGCAGACCCTCGACGAGCAGGAGCAGCTGGTCCGTCCGACAGTCGGCTGAGCCGGCGAAGGCGGCTCAGCCGTGCCGGGAGCACAGGAACCGCAGGCGAGCGGGCTCTCAGGCGAGCTGGAGAAGCCGCTCCTGCGTGGACGTGTTCGTGGAAGTCGGATCGGGGCTGCCGAGATCGCGGATGCGGATGCGGCGGATCGCCGGATCGCCGATCACCGCGTCCGCGATGGATCGGATCAGGGCGACGGTCGACGGGCTGTGCGTCCAGCGCGCACCGGCGAGCTCCGCGTCGATCCGGGCGAGCGGGCCCCGGAGCGCCGGGTCGTGCTGACGGGAGTCCTCGCTGAGCCACTCCACGAGCGCGCCGATGGTCCAATCTGGGTCGATTGGACCGAGATCGGGTGAAGTGCTGGCGAAGAATGTGTCCATTGGTCCAGAATCGGGTCTCATGACCATCGATCACAGGGCCAATCGGGCGCCAGTGGACCACGGATCGGACACAGGATCATCGACCGTGCTCGTTCGGGCCGGCGAGGTGTCGTCCGAGGGGCTCTCCGGGCGACTGGGGCGCTGGACCCACGGCGACGGCACTCTCGCGGGCCGGCTCGCGCGCGGAATCGCCGGCCTCATCGAGACCGGCGAGCTGCGGCCCGGTGACCGCCTCCCCGCCGAACGCGCGCTCGCCGCCGCCAGCTCGGTGTCTCGGGGCACCGTCGTCGCGGCCTACGCCGACCTCGCCGAGAGCGGGCTCGTCGAGCGGCGGCAGGGGAGCGGAACGCGCATCGCGGGCTCCGCGGCATCCGTCGCCCCCGTGCAGCGACCGGGTCGCGGCGAAGCGCTGTTCTCGGCCCTGCCGAACGCGATCGACCTGCTGCGGACCGTCCCGCAGATCCCCGAGCTCGCCGTGCAGCTGATCCGCGACCATCAGCCGCGGCTCGACCTCGCGCTCCTGCCCGAGACGGACCCCGCCGGGCTCCCTGTTCTGCGCCAGCTCATCGCGGAGATGTACCGCGCCGAGGGCACGCCGACCACTCCCGAGCAGATCCTCGTGACGCACGGAGCGCAACAGGCGATCAGCCTCGTCGTGAACGCGCTCGTCGGCCCCGGCGACGTGGTGCTCGCGGAGGAGATCACCTGGCCGGGGGTCACCGACTCGGTGGGGCTGCGCGGCGGCACGGTGCACGGCATCCCGATGGGCCCGGACGGGCTCGACGTCGACGCGCTCGAGCAGGCGCTCGCGCGGCTGCGGCCCGCACTCGTCGCGCTCAACCCGCACCACCAGAACCCGACCGGGACGCGTCTGCCCGTCGCCGCCCGGCGCCGCGTCGCGGAGCTCGCCGCGGTCTACGGCGTGCCCGTGATCGAGGACCGCGTCGTCGCAGGCATCTCCTTCGACGGCGTCGTGCCGCCCACCCTCGCGGCAGAGCGGGCCGATGCGCCGATCATCGTCGTCGAGTCCGTCTCGAAGTGGGCGTGGGCAGGGCTGCGGATCGGCTGGCTGCGTGCCGAGCCGGTGCTCGTGCGGCGGCTGCGCGGCGCACGGCAGCTCGCCGACCAGTCGACCAGTGTGCCGGGGCAGCTCATCGCGCTCGACCTCATCGCGCACGCTGAGGAGCTGCGGCGTGCGAACAGCCGCATCCACCAGGAGCGCCTCGGGCTCCTCCAGCGCCTGATGGCCGAGCACCTGCCCGACTGGCAGGTCGACCCGCCGCGTGGTGGCCTGTCGCTCTGGGTCGCGCTGCCCGCGGGATCGGCCGACGCCCTCGCCCGGATCGCGGCCACCCACGGCGTCTCGATCGCCGGGAGTGCCGCGTTCGCGGCATCCGTCTCCTCCGACGACCACATCCGGATCCCGTTCACCGCACCCGACGACGTGCTCACGGAGGGCATCCGCCGGCTCGGTGCGGCGTGGCGCGAGTATCGGGAGACTCTCGGGCGTGCTTCCTAGGATGACGGTGTCCGCCTGAGACCGGTCACAGAATCCCGCCCTCGGCCCGCTCGGCAGCGACTAGCGTGGGAACATGGTCAACTATCGCTATCTCGGAAACAGCGGTCTCAAGGTCTCGGAGATCACCTACGGCAACTGGGTCACCCACGCATCGCAGGTCGGCGATGACGCCGCCGTGAAGACGGTCCACGCGGCGCTCGACGCCGGCATCACCACATTCGACACGGCAGACACCTATGCCAACACCGCCGCCGAGGTCGTGCTCGGCAAGGCTCTGGAAGGACAGCGCCGCGAAGGGCTGGAGATCTTCACGAAGGTCTACTTCCCGACCGGCCCGAAGGGTCCGAACGACACCGGCCTGAGCCGCAAGCACATCCTCGAGTCGATCAACGGCTCGCTGAAGCGCCTCGGAACCGACTACGTCGACCTGTACCAGGCGCACCGCTTCGACTACGAGACGCCGCTCGAGGAGACCTTCCAGGCCTTCGCCGACGTCGTGCGCCAGGGCAAGGCGCTGTACATCGGCGTCTCGGAGTGGACCGCCGAGCAGCTGCGCGAGGGCCACGCGATCGCGAAGCAGCTCGGCGTTCAGCTCATCTCGAACCAGCCCCAGTACTCGATGCTGTGGCGGGTCATCGAGGGCAAGGTCGTCCCGGCATCCGAAGAGCTCGGCATCTCGCAGATCGTCTGGTCGCCGATGGCGCAGGGGGTGCTCAGCGGCAAGTACCTCCCCGGTCAGCCGGTGCCCGAGGGATCGCGCGCGACCGACCCGCACAGCGGTGCCGACTTCATCAAGAGCTTCCTGCAGGACGACATCCTCACCGCCGTGCAGCGGCTCAAGCCGATCGCCGACGAGGCGGGCCTCTCGATGCCGCAGCTCGCGATCGCGTGGGTGCTGCAGAACCCGAACATCGCCGCGGCGCTGGTCGGAGCATCCCGTCCGGAGCAGCTCGCCGAGACGGTCAAGGCCTCGGGCGTGAAGCTCGACGCCGACACGCTCGCGGCGATCGACACGGCACTCGGCGACGCGGTCAACCGCGACGCCGAGGCCACCTACTCGGTCTCGCCGAAGCACCGCCTGACCTGAGCCTCGCGTTCCGGTCGCGAAAACGGCTCCATCCGCATGTCAGATGGAGCCGTTTCTGCGACCGGAACCGGCTCGATTACTCCTTCACGGCGCCGGCCGTCAGGCCCTGCACGATCCAGCGGCTCGCGAGCGCGAACATCGCCATGGTCGGCAGGATCGTCAAGACCGCTGCGGCGCTCATCGAGCCCCAGTCGATGTTGAACGTCGAGATGAAGCCGTTCAGCGCCGAGGGGACCGTGCGGTTCTCGTCGGTGTTCATCAGCACGACCGACAGGAACAGCTCGTTCCAGCAGTTCACGAAGTTGAAGATGAACGCCGCGATGATGCCGGGCGTCATGACCGGCACGAGCACCCGGAACAGGGCGCCGAGGCGGGAGCATCCGTCGATCATCGCCGCCTCCTCCAGCGCATCCGGCACGTTCTCGAAGAAGCCCCGCAGCATGACGGTCGAGAACGGGATGCAGATCGCGATGTAGACGAGGATGAGGCCGGGCTTGGTGTCGACCAGACCCAGGTCGGTCATCATCGAGTACAGCGGTCCCAGGGCGATGAACGCCGGGATCATCTGGGTGAGCAGGAACGCGATCAGCACCGCGCCCTTCCCGCGGAACTCGAAGCGGGCGATCACGTAGGCGGAGAGCAATGCGATCAGCGTGGCCACCGCGCCGGCGACGATCGCCACCAGGGCCGAGTTGCCGAGGAACACCGCGAACGAGCTCTGCTGGAACAGGTTCACATAGTTCTCGAACGAGGGCTCGCTGGGCCAGTACTCGATCGGGAACCGGTTGATCGTGCCCGGCGACTTGATCGACGTCAGCGCGATCCAGTAGAGCGGGAAGAGCGTGATCACCAGCCAGAGCCCGAGGCCGACGACGCGCACCACGCCGCCCGGCGTCACCCGGCGCTTCGGACGCGGAGCCCTGGCCGGGTCGGGGACGGTGAGCCGCCTGGTCTCCGTCATGGTGATTCCGGTGATGGTCATCGCTGGGCCCTCCGCATCGCCATCAGATAGAACGCGCAGAACACGAAAAGGAACGCGACGACGATGAGGCCGATCGCGCTCGCGATGCCGTAGTTGCCCTGCTGGGTGTAGTTGATCATCCAGGTCGTGATGATGTGGGTCTGGTTCGCGGGCCCGCCGTTGGTCATGGCGTAGATGATGTCCGGGAAGTTGAAGATCCAGATCACGCGCAGCAGGATCGTGAGCAGCAGCGTCACCGCGATGTACGGGATGATGATCGAGAACAGCTGTCGCACCTTGCCGGCGCCGTCGAGGCTCGCGGCCTCCAGCATCTCGTCCGGGACGGACTGGAGCGCGGCCAGGATCATGATCGCGAAGAACGTCACGCCGTACCAGATGTTGGCGACGATCACGGCGATCATCGCGAGCTTCGGGTCGGCGAGCCAGGGCAGCGGGGCGTCGATCAGACCGGCCTTCATGAGCAGGTCGTTGACGACGCCGAACTCGGCGTTGAACATCCAGCGGAACAGCATCCCGATGAGGAATCCGGAGACCGCCCACGGGAAGAACACGAGGGCCTGGTAGAGCCCGCGGAAGCGGAACCGCTTGCGCAGGGCGAGGGCGATGAGGAAGCCGATCACCAGCTGCGGGACGAGGGAGCCGACCACCCAGAGGATCGAGTTCCACGCCACGACGGGGAACGCCGGATCCTGGAACACCGCGACGAAGTTGTCGAAGCCGACGAACGGGGTCGACGTGAGGTCCCAGAGGTTCCAGTCGTGGAAGGCCATGCGGGCGCCCTGCAGCATCGGCCAGTACGTGAACCAGCACACGAAGACGATCGCCGGGGCCATGAAGGCCAGGAGCGTCAGCGCGTGCCGGCCGCGGAACGGCCGGCGCCGGGGGCCGGGGGAGGCCCCGCCGGCGGCTTCTTTCGAAGCCGTGCCGACGGAACCTCCCTCGCGAGCGGTCAGGGCCACGGGTCAGCCCTTCTCCGCGGCGTACTTCTCCGTCCAGAAGGCGTCCCAGGATGCCAGCAGATCGCTCGTCGACATGTTGCCGAGCAGCACGTTCTGCACATCCTGGTCGGACTTCTGGATCCACTCGGTCCACCAGCTGACGCCGCGCGGCTGGCGCACGTTGACGTAGGTGTCCGGGTCTTCCGTCATGGTGACGTAGCTCGTCCACGGGCCGGTGGAGTAGAAGTCGTCGTCCGCCGCTTCGGTGATGATCGGCACGAGGCTGTTCGCCTGCGCGAACTCGGTCGCGGGCTCGGCGGACGAGAGGAACTCGACGAGCTTCACCGCCGCCTCCTTGTTCTCGCTCGCCTCGGCGACGCCCCATCCGGCCACGGCCAGCGGCTGCGCGGCCTTGCCCGACGGGCCCACGAGGAGCGGAGCGGTGTCCCACTGGTCCTCGGTGAGGTTCGAGTCCTGGACCGTCGCGATGACCTCGGGGTCCTGCAGCAGGAACGCCGTGGTGCCGTTCGTGAATCCGGCGACCATCTCGGGGTAGCCCCACGACACGGCCGAGGGCGGCGATGCCTTCTCGAAGAGGGCGAAGTAGTCGTCGACGGCGTCCTGCGCCTCGGGCGCCGCGAAGATCGTCGAGCCGTCCTTCATCAGGAAGGCGTCGTCGACGTTCAGATCGTCGATCGTGTACGCCTCGATGGCGGCGACCACGTTGCTGTTCGCGTTCGGGCCGCCGCGGAAGGCGTAGCCGTAGACGTTGTTCGACGGGTCCTGGATCGCGCTCGCCTGCTCGAGCAGGTCTTCCCAGCTCTTCGGCGGACCGTCGAAGCCGGCCTTCTCGACGAGGTCGGTGCGGTAGAACAGCGACAGGCCGTAGAAGCCGTACGGGACGAAGTAGCTGTTGCCGTCTTCTGCGACCGACGCGGACTTGGCGTTGTCGGTCAGGGCGTCCCAGCCGTCCCACTTCTCCAGGTCGTCGCCGAGGTCGTACAGCCAGCCGTTGTTGGCGAACGGTCCGACCGTGATGTCGCGCACCTCGAGGAGGTCGACGCCCTTGCCGGACTGCAGCATCTGCTGGATCTTCTGGTCGGCCTGCTCGGTGGGCGGCGAGACCAGGTTGACCTTGATCTTCGGGTTCTCCTTCTCGAACTCGTCGAGGAGTCCGCGGATGAGGTCGGTGCGCGCCGGGTTGGTCAGGCTCTCGACCATCTGCAGGGTGACGGTCCCGTCGGCGGACGGGCCGCCGCCGGCGGAGCAGCCGGTGAGCGCGAGGACGGCGACGGTGCCGACTCCCGCCGCTGTCGTCAAGATCTTGTTCTTCACGATGTGCCTCTCAGTTGGTGTTTCGGGTGGGGGTCAGGGGATGATGACGGATGCCGCGGGCCGGATGCCGGCACGCTGGAGGATCTGCGGGATGCAGCGCTCCACGAACGCCTCGAAGTCGGATGCCTCGGAGTAGAGGTGCGCCGACAGGCGGAAGTAGCCGATGCCGCGGAAGCTGGTGAACGCGGTCTCGACCCCGGTCAGGTCGAGCAGGTCCATGCGCAGGGCGTCGGCCTCCTCCCGCGTGGCGCCGAGGCCGAGGGGGAGGCGGACGAGTCGCATCGACGGAACGGGTGAGGGGAGCGGGGTGAGGGGCTCCTCGTCGGCGTAGGGGCGGAAGCCCTCGGCGATGATCTCAGCGCCGGCATCCGCGAGCACCGCCATCGTCTCGCGCGCACGCTGCCAGCCGTACTCGCTCTCGACGAAGTCGATGGCGGCGGGGGTGGCGAGGTAGGTCGTCGCGTCGATCGTGCCCTGCGTGTCGAAGCGCGTCGGGTACGACTCCTGCGCCGCCCACGAGTCGATCAGGGGCCAGAGCTCTTCGCGGTCGTGCGTCTCTGTCACGAGCAGCGCCGAGCCGCGCGGAGCGCAGGGCCACTTGTGCAGGTTGCCGAACCACCAGTCGCCGCCGGCGACGGCTGCGGCATCCGCGACGAGGCCGGGGGCGTGGGCGCCGTCGACGAGCGTGCGCACTCCGCGGTCGGCTGCGAGTTCGGCGATGCGTCGGGTCGGCAGCAGCCGGGCGGTCGGGGAGGTGATCTGATCGACGACGATGAGCTTCGTGCGCGGGGTGAGGGCAGCGGCGAACAGCTCGACGATCTCGTCGTCGGAGCCCAGCAGCGGGAGCTCGACGACCCGCACGGTCGCGCCGAAGCGGCGGGCGAGGCGCTGCGCCCCCATCGTGATCGCGCCGTAGCCCTGATCGGTGACGAGGATCTCGTCTCCGCTCTCGAGGCGGAGCGCGTTGTAGACGACGGTGGCAGCGGCGGAGGCGTTCGGCACGAAGGCACTGTCCTCGGGGCGAGCGCCCACGAACGGGGCGGTCAGCTCCCGGGCGGCGCGCACGCGCTCGGCGATGCGGGGGAACCACTCGACCGGGCTCAGATCCGCCTTGCGGCGCAGCGCGTCCTGCTGCTCGACGACGGCGGTGGGGACGGCGCCGAACGAGCCGTGGTTGAGGTGGATGATCGCCGGATCCAGGGGCCAGGCATCCCGCGCACGGTCGAACGACCTCAGTCGGAGCGGGGCGGGGAAACCGGTGGCCTGCATGGGTCCTCTTCAACACGTCGGGGGGAGTTGTTGCACAACTTTGCCACACAGGTCGATAGATCACCAGAAATCACGCACAATTTAATAAAGTCGTCATACAAGTTGGTTGCGCGATCGGCATCCGACAGACTCACAGGAGATCCGGGTGCCAGAGAGGAACACGATGAGCGCGTTGGACAAAGCGCTGCACGGGCTGCGGGCGCTCATCGCCGACGGTGCCCTGCGGCCGGGGGACAGACTGCCCAGCGAGGGCGAGCTCTGCGAACGGCTCGGCGTCTCTCGCGGATCACTCCGCGAGGCGATCCGCACGCTCGGCGCCCTCGGCGTGCTGGAGACCCGGCACGGGTCCGGCAGCTACGTCAGCGAGCTGCGCGCCGCCGACCTCATCGGCAGCCTGTCGCTGACCGTGGGGCTTCTGCCCATGGCGGGAGTGCTCGAGCTCACCGAGCTGCGGCGCGTGCTCGAACCGCACGCTGCTGCGCTCGCCGCGGCGCGTATCGATGAAGAGACCGTGGAGAAGCTCGATGCGCTCCTCGGCGAGATCGAGGTCAGCGACGACTTCGAGGATCACTCGCGACTCGACCACGAGTTCCACATGACGATCTCGAAGGTCGCCAGCAACGACGCCCTCACCAGCCTGATCGACGTGCTCCGGTCGCGCTCGCGCGCCTATCGGATCCACGATGTGCACGATGCGGCCGAGCTCAAGCTGCATTCGGATGCCGGGCACCGCGCGATCCTCCGCGGTCTCGCCGCGGCCGATCCGGTGGCGGCCTCTGCGGCGGCGTCATCGCATGTCGCGTACACCGAGTACTGGGTGCGCAAGTACACCGAGGTGGACGAGCAGGCTGAATGAGACAGTCGACGTCCCGATCTGCGGATGTCGTCCCGATCTGCGGAGGATTCTGACCGATCCGTGAGCTGATCGGGTCACGGTCAGCAGATCGGGACGCAGGCGGTCAGGCGAGGGTGATGTCGACCTGGATCTCGGCGGCGATGCGCTCGAGGTCGGCGCGCAGCGCGTCGAGATCGACCGTCGCCGGAACGCGCGCGGTGACGGATGCCTCGAACAGGCGACCGCCGGCCATCGCGGCATCCCGGGTCTCGGTCGCCAGCTCCTCGATGCTCAGGGCGTGCTGACTCAGCACCGTCGAGATCTCGCGGACGATGCCGTGGCGGTCGTTGCCGAGCACCTGGATCGTCAGGAGCTGCTCGTCGTCGAGATCGGCGGCGGGGGTGCCCGTGAGCACGGCGAGGGTCAACAGGCCCTGGCCCTGCAGCGAGCGCAGCGCGGTCTGGAGCTCGGGCGCGCGGTCTTCGGCGACGGACACCTCGATCACGCCCGCAAACGTGCCGGCGAGTTCTGCCAGCGAGCTGTTCTCCCAGTTGCCGCCGTGCGCATCGACGACATCGGCGACAGCGGCCACGAGGCCCGGACGGTCTGCACCCGCGACGGTGAGGATCAGAGTGGTCATGCCGCCAGCGTAGCCCGATCGGCCATCGCCGAAGGGCTGGGTCGCTGAGCCTGCGCGGGCCCCTTCGACAAGCTCAGGGACCCAGGGGTGCGGGAGTCATGGCCCCAGGGGTGCGGGAGCCGGGGAGCCGGGGGTACGGGTCAGTCGGCCCAGACGCCCGTCTCGAGAAAGGCGTCCAGACGTGCGCGGTGTGGCGTGAGATCCCAGCCCTGGGCGGCGACCCACTCGTCGGAGTAGTAGGTGCCGGCGTAGCGGATGCCGCTGTCGCAGATGAGTGTCACGACGCTGCCGGTCTCGCCGGCCGCCCGCATCCGGGCGATGAGCTGGAACGCGCCGTAGAGGTTGGTGCCCGTCGACCCGCCCGCCCAGTGCAGGGTGCGTGCGCGCAGCATCCGGATCGCGGCGATCGAACCCGCATCCGGCACCCGGATCATCTCGTCGATCACGCTCGGCACGAACGACGGCTCGACGCGGGGCCGTCCGATGCCCTCGATGCGGCTCGGTCGTCCGGCGGGGGCGTCGACGGTGCCGGCCCAGCCGTCGTAGAACGCCGAGCCCTCCGGGTCGACCACGGCGATCTGCGTCTCGTGCCGACGGTACTTCACGTACCGTCCGAAGGTCGCACTCGTGCCGCCGGTGCCGGCGCCCACGACGATCCAGCGGGGGATCGGATGCCTCTCCTGGGAGAGCTGGCTGAACACGCTCTCCGCGATGTTGTTGTTGCCGCGCCAGTCGGTCGCCCGCTCGGCGAACGTGAACTGGTCGAGGTAGTGGCCGTGGCAGTCCGAGGCGAGACGCTGAGCTTCGGGCGACATGTCCTCCGCGCGGTCGACGAAGTGGCACCGTCCGCCGTAGAACTCGATGAGGTCGATCTTCTCCTGGCTGGTGGAACGCGGCACGACGGTGACGAACGGCAGTCCCAGCATCCGCGCGAAGTACGCCTCCGAGACCGCGGTCGACCCGCTCGACGACTCGACGAGCGTCGTGTTCTCGTGGATGCGTCCGTTGACGAGCCCGTAGAGCAGGAGCGAGCGGGCCAGGCGGTGCTTGAGGGAACCGGTCGGATGCACCGACTCGTCCTTCAGATACAGATCGATGCCCCACTCCGGCGGCAGCGGGAACAGATGCAGGTGCGTGTCGGCGCTGCGATTGGCATCGGCTTCCAGCAGGGCGATCGCGGTGCTGGTCCAGGAGGTCACGGATCGAGCGTAACGCGCCCGCTCACTTGTCGGTGTAGCCGCCTTCGCCGGTCTCGCCGTCATAGGTGAAGACCTTGTCCTCGAGGGTGATCTTTATGTCGTCGCCGAGCGGCTGCTGCGCGAGCAGGCGCTCCTCGAGCATTGCCATGCGTTCGTCGTACTCCTGCGCCTGCTGTTCGTCGATCCCCCAGATCGTCGCGACCTTCATGTCGGTCATCAGATACAGGAACGCCGAGACGGCGGTGCGGTTGTACTCGGTGTCGGGGATCGTCTGCCAGAGCGCGCCGGAGTCGCGCAGGCGCTTGTACTCATCGATCTTCGCCGCGAGCCGGTCCGCGATCCCCGAGGCGTCGGCGTCAGGGCCGGCAGGCTCGTCGTCGGACGGCTGGTCGTGGGAGGGGGCATCCGGCTCTTCGGCGAACGCGCTTGGGCTCGGTACCGGGATCGGCGGGGAAGCCTCGTCCGACCCGCGGACGAGGAACCCGACGAGCACGGCGACGCCGACGACCGCGAAGATGACGAGACCGCCGACCACGGCCAGCACGATGCCGAGGGTGTTCGAGGACTTCGCCGGGGCAGGTGCCGGGTACGCGGATGCGGGAGCGGATGCCGGGTGGCCGCCCGCGGTCGCGTAGGGCGGCAGAGGTGCGGCGGAGGGTCCGGGAGGAACGGGAGCGCTCACCGGTGGCGCGAGCGGGACGACGGGCGGGAAACTCGGAGCGCGGCCGCCGGCATCCACAGGTGGAGGCGGAATGACGTCGTCTGGTTCTGCCCCCGTCTGCGCGTCTGTCATCGTTCTCCCCCTGGATCGAAAGCACCTGCCGGATGCCCTCTCCGAAAGGTAGTCGTTTCCGTCATCGACCGTGCGGGCAGATCTGCTCAGGTGGTCATGCTGTCGGGAGAATCTTCGCCACCATCCGCGACGTGCAGGAGAGATCGTCAGTCGTGCGCGGGCCGCTCGGGGCCCAGGGGCCTGCTGATTGCTCCCCGGCGGCGTCGTCTTGTCGCGCGGTTCGTCGGTACTCGGGATGACCGCGACAGACCCTCTTCAGCCGACCGTGCCCGCGGGAGAGGCACCGCCATCGCCGTCGACGTGCAGGAGAGACGCCTGCGACTGCTCCTGCTGCAGCTGGAACTCGAAGCGCGACCGATCGCCGCGGTGGTAGGCGATGAAGTACTCCATGGGGGCGCCGTCGGCGCTGCGGCTCACGCTGCGCAGCCGCAGCAGAGCCGAGCCCGCACTGACGCCGAGGAGCTGCGCCTGCTCGTGGGTCGCGACCGTGGCCTCCGCCGAGCGGACGCCGTGCGTCGCGACGACGCCGTTGTCGGCGAGGAGGCGGTACAGCGACGCCTCGGTCAGATCGGCGTCGAGGGTGACGGCGCCGACGGCATCCGGCATCCAGGTCGTGGAGAGCGACCACGGCTCGCCGTCCACATGACGCAGTCGCTCGAGGGCGACGACCGGTGACCCGACGGGGATCTCCAGGGCGAGCGCGACCTCCTCATCGGCAGTCGTCCGCTCGTGCCGCAGCACGTCGCTGTGCACGTGGCCGCCGCGACGCTCCACGTCGTCGTACAGGCCGACGAGCGTGTGCACGAGGCTCTCGCTCGTGCGCGGTCGGGACACGAACGTTCCCTTGCCCTTGACCCGCTCGACCAGCCCTTCGTGCTCCAGCTGGGCGAGAGCCTGTCGCACGACGGTGCGCGAGATGCCGTAGCGCTCGCACAGGCGGTGCTCCCCGGGCAGCGGATCGCCGGGCTGCAGGCCGTCTCGCGCGATGCCGTCGATGATCAGCTGGCGCAGCTGGTCGTACATCGGAGCGGCGGAGTGCCGGTCGATCGTGTCCGCAACGGTGCCGGTCATGTCAGTACGCGACCCCCGCGTGCAGGATGACGTTCGCATAGGGCGTGAACTCGCCGGAGCGCACGAACGCCCGCGCGCCCTGCGTGAGCTTCTTGAACTCGACGTGCGGCACGAGCTCGATCTCGAATCCCATTCCGGCGAAGCGCTCGCGCAGAGCGTCGAGCACCTGCGGGCTCTTCTCGGCGACCTCGGCGGACACCGTCGCGCCCTCCACCACGAGCTCGGCCAGCACGGTGTCGAGCACATCGAGGAAGGCCGGTGCTCCGGGTCGATACGCCAGGTCGATGCGCTCCGAGCCGAGCGGGATCGGCAGGCCGGCATCGGTCACGACGAGCAGGTCGGTGTGCCCGGTCTCGCTGATCACCCGTGAGAGCGCGGGGTTGATCGTGGTCGCTGACTTGCGCATGGGGGTTCTCCTCAGTTCGTCGCGGTCGCGGATTCCCGCGCCTCGAGGAAGGCATCGACATCGGCACGGTGCGGCAGGCTCGGCGACGCGCCCTGCGTGGTCACGGTCAGCGCTCCGGCCGCCGTGGCCAGGCGCACGGCTTCGCTCAGCGTGCTGCCGTTCGCGAGGGCGGCGCCGAGATAGCCGGCGTAGGCGTCGCCGGCCGCGGTCGTGTCGACCGCCTCGACCGGGAACGGCGGGACGATCGTCGCGCCCTCGGCCGTCACGACGCAGGACCCCTGCCCCGCGAGCGTGATGACCGCGGCGCCCACGCCCTGCTGCAGGAACCAGAGGCCGGCGCGCTCCGCCGACGCGGCATCCGTCACCTCGATCCCGCTGATCAGCGAGGCCTCGGTCTCGTTGGGGGTGACGATGTCGACGCTCCGCCAGATCTCGGCCGGGAGCTCGGCAGCGGGCGCCGGATCGAGGATCACGGTCATCCCGTGCTCGCGCCCCCGCGCCGTGATGTGGGCGGTGAGCGCGGACGGCGTCTCGAGCTGGGTCAGGAGGACGGATGTCGTCGACGCCAGCGCACCGAGCGCGGCGTCGATCTGCTCGGTGCTCAGGGCGGCGTTGGCGAGCGGGACCATCACGATGTCGTTCTGCGCGGAGGCGTCGACGCGGATGTGCGCGATGCCGGTCGGGCCCGGGACCGTGCGCAGGTGCGTGAGGTCGACTCCCGCGTCGCCGAGTCCGTCGACGACGAGGTCGTGGAACAGGTCGTCGCCGACGCAGCCCACGAAGCTGGTGCGGGCGCCGGAGCGCCCGGCGGCGACCGCCTGGTTGGCGCCCTTGCCGCCGAGCATGAGCGTGAACTCGTCGCCGAGGATCGTCTCGCCCCGGGCGGGGAGGCGCCGTGAGAAGGTGGTCACGTCGGCGGTCACGCTGCCGACGATGACGACGCCGGAGCGATCGCCGGGAAGTGCGGGGGACATCTCGCTCCTGATCCTCTTCGACAGCACGCTCGGCCGCGTCGGCGTCTTTGACAGACGTCGGCGGCTGTCATTACATTAGCCGAATCCGAACCTGTAACGACAGGTTCCTCTGTCTGGAGCTCCGATGACTGCGATCGCCCCCCGCCTCTACGTCGACAGCGCCGACGTCGACCGCATCTCCCGGCTGCTCGCCGCCGGCGTCGTGCACGGCGTGACGACCAATCCGACCATCCTCGAGCGCGGCGACAGGACGGCCGCGGACATCCCGGAGCTGTATGCGCGGTGGGCGGGCGAGGGTGCGCAGGAGATCTTCTTCCAGACGTGGGGAGGTGACACGGCGTCCTTCCTGCGCAACGCCGAGGGCATCCGCGCTCTGGGCGACCGCGTGGTCGTGAAGGTGCCGGCCACGGCCGACGGCTTCGCCGCGGCATCCGCTCTCGTCCGCGACGGCGCGACCGTGCTCGTGACGGCCGTGTACTCCGTGGCGCAGGCACTCGTGGCCGCGAGCATCGGCGTGCGGTACATCGCCCCGTACCTCGGACGGATGAGGGATGCCGCCGCCGAGACCGGCTTCTCCGGGCCCGGCGCAGAAGACGTCATCGCCCGCATGCAGGAGGTCTGCGTCGGCAGCGGCACCGATGTTCTGGCGGCGTCGCTGCGCTCGCCGGAGGACATCGTCGGTCTGCGGATGCTGGGCGTGCCCTACTTCACCGCCGCCCCGGACGTGATCGAGCGGATGCTCCTCCACGACGTGAGCGACAGCTCGGCTGTGGAGTTCGACTCGGCCATGGAGCGACTCGGGGCCTGACCCGGGTCGATTCGGGCTGCAGCTTCTGCGCACGCTGCGCGTCGGGATCAGGCGGATGCCGCCTGGCGCAGCCACCGTTCGACACCGGCGATGTGCGCCGTGGTCAGCGAGGTCGCGAGAGCGGAATCGTGCTGCGCGATGGCCTCGGCGATCGCGCGGTGCTCGGAGAGCGTGCGCTCGACCGCGCCGCCCTCGGTGAGACCGCGCCACACACGCGCGCGCACGGTCTGGCTGCTGAGGTGCTCGATCAGGCTCGCGAGGTACGCGTTGCCCGCCATCCGGACGATCTCCCGGTGGAAGCGGATGTCGTGCTCCACCAGCTCCTCGATCGTCACGGAGGCGTCGATCCCGTCGATCTCGGCCGCCAGCTCGGCGATCGCCTCGTCGGTGCCCAGGTTCGCGGCGAGGCCGGTCGCCTGCGACTCCAGCATCCGCCGCACCGCGAAGATCTCGAGCATCGAGTCGTCGTCGTGCATGTCGACGACGAACGAGATGGCCTCGAGCAGGAGATGCGGTTCGAGGCTCGTCACATAGGTGCCGTCGCCGCGGCGCACATCGAGCACGCGGATGACCTCGAGTGCCTTGACCGCCTCGCGCATCGAGTTGCGGGACAGGCCGAGGCGTTCGGACAGCTCCTTCTCGGGAGGGAGTCGATCGCCGGGGGACAGCTCGCCCGACACGATCATCGCCTTGATCTTCTCGATCGCCTCATCCGTGACAGCCATGGCGTCATCCTAGCGATTGATCGGATGTCTGGGGCAGGATGGGGGCATGCGCGTCATCGATTCACATCTGCACCTGTGGGATCCGGAGCTGCTCGAGTACACCTGGCTCGAGGGGCCGTACGATTTCCGGTTCGCCGAGATCGAGCTGGAGCACGCGCGGCTGGGCGCCGCGGCGGACGAGAAGGCGGTGTTCGTGCAGGCCGAGACCGCCGACGACCGCTTCCTCGACGAGGTGCGCTGGGTCGAGAGCCTCGCCGAGCGCGTCGGGGTGATCGGCATCGTGGCGGGCGTGCGCCTCGACCACGGAGTCGACACGACCACGCACCTCGACGAGCTCGCCGCGCAGACGCTCGTGGTCGGCGTGCGGCACAACCTGCAGAACGAGCCGGACGGCCTCGCGGTGTCGACGGCGTTCGTGACGGGAGCGCGCGAGGTCGCGGCGCGCGGATGGACCTTCGACGCCTGCGTCCGCGCGAACCAGCTGCCTGACATCGCCCGTCTCGCCGGTGCCATCCCGGAGCTGCGCATGGTGCTCGACCACCTCGGCAAGCCCGAGGTCGGCACGGCGGATGCCCCGCGGACGCCGTCTGTGGAGTGGGTGCGCGATCTCGACGAGCTGGCACGGCATCCGAACGTCTTCTGCAAGCTGTCGGGCCTGCCGGCGGAGTCGGCGGGGAACTGGAGCAGAGAGCAGCTCGAGCCGTTCCTGGACGTCGCCGCCGACGCGTTCGGCGAGGAGCGTCTCATGTGGGGCAGCGACTGGCCCGTCTCAGCGATCGGACCGGCGGAGTCGGGCGACCCGCATGCCCCGGAAGACGGCTCCGCGACCTACCAGGCGACCGCGCGCACACGCTGGCTCGAGGTCGTCGTGGCCTGGGCCGAGGCGCGCGGCCACGACGTCGACGCGATCCTCTGGTCCAATGCCGAGCGCTTCTACGGGGTGGGGGACGCGCGGCAGCCGGAGGCGCCGGAGTCTCCGCGCCGCGGCATCCTCGGCTGGCTGCGCGGGGAGTAGGAAGCTCCCGTCGCAGAAAGGCACCGATCCCCGCTCGGGATCGGTGCCTTTTCGCGACCGGGGCGGTGACCGGGGCTACTCGGTGCGCAGACGCAGCTGCGCCATGCCGCCGTCGACCTCGATCGCTGTGCCGGTCGTCGAACCGGCGGACGGGCCGACCAGGTACGCGACGGCTGCGGCGACTTCGTCGGCGCTCACCAGTCGGCCGTGCGGCTGCCGCGCCTCGAGAGCCGCGCGCTCCGCGGCGGGGTCGGATGCCGAGTCCAGCAGTCGACTGACCCACGGGGTGTCGGCGGTGCCGGGGTTGACGGCGTTCACGCGGATGCCCTCGCGCAGATGATCTGCAGCCATGGCGCGGGTGAGCGCGGCGACCGCACCCTTCGACGCGGTGTAGAGCGCGCGCTGCTGCAGGCCGGTCGTCGAGGCGATGGATGCCGTGTTGCAGACCGCCGCCGACGGCGACTTCCGCAGCCAGGGGAGCGCGGCCGAGGTCACGCGGGCGATGCCGGTGACGTTGATCGACAGCACGCGGGCCCACTCGTCGTCGTCGTTCGCGGTGATGTCGCCCGTCGCGCCGATCCCGGCGTTGTTCACCAGGATGTCGATGCGGCCGAACCGCTCGGCGACCGCGGCGACCGCCGCGTCGACGCTCGCGCGATCCGACACGTCGGCCGTGAAGGCCGCGAAGGCGGGATCTGCGGCGGAGGTGTCGCGATCGAGCACGGCGATCTGCGCCCCGTCGGCGTGCAGGCGCTGCGCGATCGCCGCGCCGATGCCGGATGCTCCGCCGGTGACGATCGCGACCAGTCCGTCCAGTGCGGTGGGTCCCTGAGCGTGTCGAAGGGTCACTTCTGCGCCTCCCATGCCACGAACTCCTGACGCTGTCGGCCCAGGCCGTCGATCTCGATCTCGACGACGTCGCCGGCGGCGAGGTACGGGAAGTTGCCTGAGAGCGCGACGCCCTGCGGGGTGCCGGTGAGGATCAGGTCGCCCGGCTCGAGGGTCACGTATTGCGACAGGTGGTGCACGATGTGCTCGACCGAGAAGATCATGTCGCTGGTGTTCGAATCCTGGCGCGGCTCGCCGTTGACGAAGCTGCGCAGTCCGAGGGCATGGTGATCGACCTCGTCGGGGGTGACCAGCCACGGACCGGTCGGGTTGAAGCCCGGAGCGATCTTGCCCTTCGACCACTGGCCGCCGGACACCTCGATCTGGAACGAGCGCTCGGAGACGTCGTTCGCCGTCACGAAGCCGGCGACGTGCGCCATCGACTCCTCGGGGGAGTCGAGATAGGCGGTGCGGGCGCCGATGACGATGCCGAGCTCGACCTCCCAGTCGGTCTTCTCGCTGCTGCGGGGGATCGTGACGGTGTCGTTCGGGCCGACCACGGTGTTCGGGGTCTTCAGGAAGATGATCGGGATGGTCGGCGGCTGCGAGCCCGACTCGGCCGCGTGGGCGGCGTAATTCATGCCGACGCAGATCACGGCGCTGGGCCGGGCGATCGGGGCGCCGATGCGGAGGGACGCGGCATCCGTCAGCTCGGGGAGCTCACCGGCATCACGCGCCGCGGCGACGCGGGCGCGGAAGTCGCCGGCGAGGAAATCCCCGTTCACATCGGATGTCACGGGACGGAGGTCGAGGTAGCGGTCGCCCTCCACGAGGACGGGGATCTCGGTCCCTGGGGCGCCAAGCCGCGCGAACTTCATGATTCTCCTGATCGGTCGGTGGGCCGCGTCGGTGCGGCCGGTCTCGTTGACAGTATAGACATCCGATGTTTACACTCCAAGAGATCCGCGCGAAGAAAACCGCTCGCGCATGGAGAGGAAACCCTGTGAGCCGCATCGTCGCCCTCGACACCACCGACATCCGCTTCCCCACGTCGCTCAGCCTCGACGGCTCGGATGCGATGAATCCCGACCCCGACTACTCGGCTGCCTACGTGATCGTGCGGACGGATGCCGACGACGACATCGAGGGTCACGCCTTCGTGTTCACGATCGGCCGCGGCAACGACGTGCAGGTCGCGGCGATCGACGCGCTCGCCGGGCATCTGGTCGGCCGCGAGCTCGAGCCGCTCCTCGATGACATGGGCGGCACGTTCCGCGCGATCATCGGCGACTCGCAGCTGCGCTGGCTCGGCCCCGAGAAGGGGGTCATGCACATGGCGATCGGCGCGGTCATCAACGCGCTGTGGGACATCAAGGCCAAGCGCGCCGGGCTCCCGCTCTGGCAGCTGCTGGCAAGGATGACGCCCGAGGAGCTCGTCGACCTCGTCGACTTCCGCTACCTCACCAACGCCCTCACCCGCGAGGACGCGCTCGAGATCCTGCGCGCCGCCGAGCCCGGTCGCGCCGAGCGCGAGCAGCAGCTGCTCGCCACCGGCTATCCGGGCTACACCACGAGCCCCGGCTGGCTCGGCTACTCCGACGAGAAGCTCGAGCGCCTGGCCCGTGAGGCCATGGCCGACGGTTTCACCCAGATCAAGCTCAAGGTCGGCGCCGACCTCGACGACGACATCCGCCGGTTCCGCAAGGCGCGCGAGGTGTGCGGACCCGACTTCCCGATCGCGATCGACGCGAACCAGCGCTGGGAGGTGTCCGAGGCGATCGAGTGGGTGAACGCGCTCGCCGAGTTCCACCCGGCCTGGATCGAGGAGCCGACCAGCCCCGACGACGTGCTCGGTCACGCCGAGATCGCGCGGGGGGTGGCGCCCATCCGCGTCGCGACCGGCGAGCACGCGCAGAACCGCGTGATCTTCAAGCAGCTGCTGCAGGCCGAGGCGATCTCGGTCATGCAGATCGACGCGGTGCGGGTCGCCGGCGTGAACGAGAACATCGCGAACCTGCTGCTCGCGGCGAAGTTCGGGGTGCCGGTGTGCCCGCATGCCGGCGGTGTGGGCCTCTGCGAGGCCGTGCAGCACCTGTCGATGTTCGACTTCGTGGCCGTCACGGGCACGCGCGAGGGCCGCATGATCGAGTTCGTCGATCACCTGCACGAGCACTTCGTGGTGCCGACCGACATCCAGGGCGGTTCGTACATGGCGCCGACCGCTCCCGGTGCCGGCATGGAGATGAAGGCCGACAGCATCGCGACCTACACCTGGACGGGTGCGCATGTCGGGGCCTGAGCGGCGGGTTTCCACGTCGGCGGACACCGGGGAGCGCGGGCACGCCCTCACGGGCATCCCCGCCCTCGGCTACGGCGCCGCGAACGTCGGGAACCTGTTCCGCGCGCTCTCCGACGACGATGCGTGGGCCGTGCTGGATGCCGCGTGGGAGAGCGGCATCCGGTACTACGACACCGCGCCGCACTACGGACTCGGCCTGTCCGAGCGTCGCCTCGGCGCGTTCCTCCAGACGAAGCCGCGCGACGAGTACGTGCTGTCGACGAAGGCCGGGCGGCTGCTGCGCCCGAACCCCGAGTTCTCCGGCGGCCTCGACACGGCGAACGACTTCCACGTGCCCGACGACCTGCAGCGGGTGTGGGACTTCTCGGCAGAGGGCATCCGTCGGAGCCTCGACGAATCGCGCGAACGCCTCGGCATCGAGCGCATCGACCTGCTCTACCTGCACGACCCGGAGCGCAACGACCTGGATCTCGCGCTCGCCGAGGCCTTCCCCGCCCTCGAGCAGCTGCGTGCCGAGGGTGAGGTCGCGGCGATCGGCATCGGGTCGATGGTCTCGGATGCACTGGCCGCCGCCGTCCGCAGCGCCGACCTCGACCTGATCATGATCGCCGGTCGGTACACGCTGCTCGAGCAGCCCGCCGCCGTCGACGTGCTCCCGGCCTGTCGGGAGCGGGGGACCGGGATCGTCGCGGCATCCGTCTTCAACTCCGGCCTGCTCGCCTCGAGCGAGCCGCGCCGCGACGGGCGCTACGAGTACGGACAGCTGCCGGACGAGCTGTGGGAGCGGCTGCTGCGGATCGCCGCGGTCTGCGCCGACCACGACGTGCCGCTGCCTGCAGCCGCCGTGCAGTTCCCGCTGCAGGCGTCGGGCGTGCGCTCGGTGGTCGTGGGCGGGAGTCGCCCCGAGCAGCTGCGCCAGAACGCGGAGTATGCGGCCCGGCCGATCCCCGAGGAGCTCTGGGAGAACCTGGCAGCCGACGGCCTCATCCCGGCGTGAGCGCGGGTGGTGCACGCCGCGTGTTCACATTTCAGCAAGAACGTACGGAGATCGCCCGGATCGCGTCCGATTCCTCAGGGAGCACGACGGATTTGCTGAATCGTGAACGCCGACGCAGTGAGACGAGACCGCCTCAGCGTCCGATCGTCGACTCGCGCACGATGAGTTCGGCGGGGAACGGGGTCGTGGCGGGTGGCGGAGCGCCGGGGTCGGCCAGCTGCTGGAGCAGCGCTGCGCCTGCCGCACGGCCGATCTCGTAGCCCGGCTGCCGCACGCTCGTCAGCGGCACGACCCCCTGGTGCGCCTGGTCGACGTCGTCGAAACCGACGAGCGCGATCTCCTCGGGAACGCGGATGCCGTGCCGCAGCAGCTGGGTGAGCACGCCCAGCGCCACCATGTCGTTCGCGGCGAAGACGGCATCCGGGCGCTCGGTGGCAGGGAGGGCGATGAGCTGCTCGGCGGCCCGCAGCCCGTCTTCGGTCGCGAGATGCGGCACGTCGACGACCGTGATGGTCGCAGCGGTGCCCGCGACCGCGTCCTGGAGGCCGGCCAGGCGGTCGTTCGACTGGCTGACCGCGGGATTCCCGAGGAAGAGGATGCGGCTGCGGCCGAGCGACAGCAGATGCTCGCCCGCGAGCCTGCCCCCGCCTCGATCGTCGAAGAGCACGGACGCGACGGTGTCGGATGAGCGGATGGGGCCGACGACCACCGAGCGGATGCCGCGTTCGGCCAGGAGCTCCAGACGCGGCACGACATCGCCGAGCGGATAGATCACGATGCCCTGCACCCGGTGCGCCTCGAACATGTCGATGTTGCGGCGCTCCTGCGCGCCGTCGCGGTTGCTGTTGCTGAAGAAGAGCGACCAGCCGCCCTCGCGGGTCACGTCCTCGACCCCGCGGGACAGCTCGTTGAAGTAGGGCAGCCACGCGTCGAGCAAGATCAGCGCGAGCGCCTTGCTCGACCCTGCGCGCAGCTGCCGCGCCGACTCGTTCGGCACGAACCCGAGCTGCTCGATCGCGTCCCGGACGCGCTCCCGGCTCGATGCGCCGAGCACGTGCGGGTGATTGAGGTAGTTCGAGACCGTGGAGGACGAGACCCCGGCGAGAGCGGCGACGTCCTTGACGCTCGCGGGCATGGATACTCCTCGTTGTCGTGCCCCGATCACGGCAGCGGGCGGGGCGGCGACCCTCAGCGTAGCGGAGGACTTGGCACGTGCCAAGAAATGTCTTGACTTCGCCTCGCCACCACCGTAGCGTGACTCGAACGTCAGGATTGGCACGTGCCAACCGGCGAGGCGACGGTGCCGGACACCCGCCTGCGAGAGGCCTCATGAACATCGGCTGCCACGGGCTCGTCTGGACCGGGAACTTCGATGCCGACGGCATCCGTCTCGCTGTGGAGAAGACGAAAGCGGCGGGGTTCGATCTCATCGAGTTCCCCCTCATGGATCCGTTCTCGTTCGACGTGGCGGCCGCGAAGGACGCGCTCGAGGAGCACGACCTCGCGGTGAGCGCATCGCTCGGGCTGTCCGAGGCGACGGACGTCACGAGCTCCGACCCCGCGATCGTCGCGGCGGGCGAGGCGCTGCTGATCCGCGCGGTCGACGTGCTCGCCGAGCTGGGCGGCGAGCACTTCTGCGGGGTGATCTACAGCGCCATGAAGAAGTACATGGAGCCCGTGACGCCCGAAGGACTCGCGAGCAGTCGCGCCGCCATCGCGCGGGTCGCCGACCACGCCGCCGAGCGCGGGGTGTCGGTGTCGCTCGAGGTGGTCAACCGCTACGAGACCAACGTGCTGAACACGGCCCGTCAGGCGCTCGGCTACCTGGCGGAGGTCGACCGGCCCAACGTCGGGATCCACCTCGACACGTACCACATGAACATCGAGGAATCGGATATGTTCGCGCCGGTCCTCGACGCCGCTCCCGCCCTGCGCTACGTGCACATCGGCGAGAGCCATCGGGGCTACCTCGGCACCGGGACGGTCGACTTCGACACCTTCTTCAAGGCGCTCGGCCGCATCGGGTACGACGGTCCGATTGTCTTCGAGTCGTTCTCGTCGGCCGTGGTCGCTCCTGATCTCAGTCGGATGCTGGGCATCTGGCGGAACCTCTGGACAGACAACGACGAACTGGGCGCCCACGCCAACGCGTACATCCGCGACAAGCTCGTGGCGGTCGAATCGATCCGCCTGCACTGAGGAGGGCAGCCGGATCCAGCGGCGGGAAGATCAAGATGTTATTACAGGCCTTCCCCATCCGTGCTCCGTTAGATACATTCAGATACAACTTGCGCGGAAGAGGCGCAGGCCGCAGAATTGATCCGATGTTTACTGCGGCCCGCATCGCCGGACTCGCAACATGACCTTCAAGGAAGCAGGTGAGCACATGAGTGAGCCCATTCTCAGAGTGGAGGGGATCAGCAAGGGATTCCCCGGTGTGCAGGCGCTGAAAGACGTGCACCTGGAGGTGCGTGCCGGCGAGGTGCTGGTGCTGGTGGGAGAGAACGGCGCCGGCAAGTCGACGCTGATGAAGATCCTCTCCGGGATCTACACCAAGGACGAGGGCACCATCACGTTCGAGGGTCAGGAGGTCGAGCTCACCAGCCCGCTGCAGGCCCAGGAGCTCGGCATCACGATCATCCATCAGGAGCTCAACCTGATGCCGGATCTGACCGTCGCGCAGAACATCTTCGTAGGCCGTGAGCCGACTTCCGGCCCCTTCCTCTCCGAGAGGAAGCTCAACACGCAGACCGCTGAGCTGCTCAAGCGGATCGAGATCCGCCTCGACCCGCGCCAGCTCGTCGGCGAGCTGACGGTCGCCGAGCAGCAGATGGTCGAGATCGCCAAGGCCCTGTCGTTCAACGCCAAGGTCCTGATCATGGACGAGCCGACATCGGCCCTCACCGACACCGAGGTCGAGACGCTGTTCGTGCTGATCGAGCAGCTCAAGGCCAGCGGCACCGGCATCGTCTACATCTCGCACCGCATGGACGAGCTCCGCCGACTCGCCGATCGGGTGACCGTGCTGCGCGACGGCACATACATCGGATCACTCGACCGGGCCGACGTCACGATCCCGACGATCATCGAGATGATGGTTGGCCGCGTGATCGACGAGGGCACCCGGCCCCAGGCGCGCGAGCACATCAACGATCCGATCGTCCTCGACGTGCAGGGCCTCTCGACGAGGAACCTGCTCAAGGACGTGTCGTTCCAACTGCACAAGGGCGAGATCCTCGGCTTCGCCGGGCTCATGGGCGCCGGCCGCACCGAGACCGCGCGCGCCGTCATCGGCGCCGACCACCGCGACGGCGGCACGATCTCGATCAGCGGACGTCCGGTGCGCATCGGCCAGCCGGCGGATGCCGTGAAGCACGGCCTCGGCTACCTCTCCGAGGACCGGAAGCTGCTCGGGCTCATGCTCGAGCAGGACGTCACGTTCAACACGGTGCTCGCCTCGCTCGGCTCGTACGCCAACGGCATCGGCTGGATGGGCGACAGCAAGGCGAAGAACCGCACCAAGGAGTACGTGCAGCAGCTGCGGGTGAAGACGCCCTCGGTCAACCAGGTCGTCAAGCTCCTCTCCGGAGGGAACCAGCAGAAGGTCGTCATCGCCCGGTGGCTGATGCGCGACTGCGACATCCTCATCTTCGACGAGCCGACCCGAGGGATCGACGTCGGCGCGAAGGAGGAGATCTACCGCCTCATGCAGCAGCTCGCTGACCAAGGCAAGTCCATCATCGTCATCTCATCGGAGCTCCCGGAGATCCTTCGCGTCGCGAACCGCATCGCGGTCTTCGCGAACGGTCGCATCACCGGGACGCTCCGCAACGAGGAAGCCAGCCAGGAGAAGATCATGCAACTCGCAGCCCACGGGGAGGAAGACTGATGAGCACCCCACAGCAGCCCGGATCGTCGACGACGACGGTCATCCAGACGGCGGTGAACGAGAACACCGACAAGCGCGACGTCGGAGCGTTCCTGAAGCGCCAGCTCCAGCAGTCGCTGGCATTCGGCACCCTCATCGTCCTGGTGATCTTCTTCACGATCGCCAGCCCGAACTTCTTCACCTTCAGCAACATCGCCACGGTCCTCCTCTCGACCGCGGTCATCGGCATCCTCGCCCTCGGCACGACGTTCGTCATCATCACCGGCGGCATCGACCTGTCGATCGGCACCGGCATGGCGCTCTGCGCCGTGATGACCGGTGTGTTCGTGACCAACATGGGCCTCCCGGTCTGGGTCGGCGTGATCGGCGGCGTGCTGACCGGTGTGCTGATGGGCCTGGTGAACGGCGTGAACATCACGTTCCTCCGGCTTCCTCCGTTCATCGCCACGCTCGCGATGATGATGATCGCGGGCGGTCTCGCCCTCGTCATCTCCAACGTCTCGCCGATCTACTTCTCCACCTCGGCGCCGGACTTCAAGAAGATCGCGCTCGGCGTGATCATCCCCGGCATCCCGAACGCCGTGCTCATCACGGCCGTCGTCGCGATCATCGCGTGGCTGGTCCTGTCGAAGACGCTCCTCGGCCGCTACACCTTCGCGATCGGCTCCAACGAGGAGGCCACGCGTCTCTCGGGTGTCAACACCCGTCGCTGGACGATCCTCATCTACATGTTCGCCGGCGCCTTCACCGGCATCGCGGGCATCGTGATCGCCGCTCGCCTCGACTCGGCCCAGCCGCAGATCGGCATGGGGTACGAGCTGCAGGCGATCGCCGCGGTCATCATCGGCGGCACCTCGCTGCTGGGCGGCCGCGGATCCATCCTCGGCACCGTGATCGGCGCGCTCATCATGAGCGTGCTCGTCAACGGCCTGCGCATCCTGTCGATCCAGCCCGAATGGCAGAACATCGTCGTCGGCGTCGTCGTGCTGCTGGCCGTGTTCCTCGACTCGCTGCGCAACCGCCAGCGGACCTGAAGCAGTTCGACCCGACTCAACTGAATAGCACCACGCAGTCCACCGTCGGCCCCCGGCCGGCAATCACAGAGAACAATGGAGTTTCCATGAAATTCGGCAAGAAGACCGCATTCGCGGCACTCGTGGCAGCATCCGCGCTGGTGTTCGCCGGCTGCGCCGGCGGCGGAGACGTGATCGAAGAAGGCAGCGGCGGAGGCAGTGGCTCAGGCGACGGCGAGATGTACATCGCCCTCGTCTCGAAGGGCTTCCAGCACCAGTTCTGGCAGGCCGTGAAGAAGGGCGCGGAGCAGAAGGCGGAAGAGCTCGGCGTCAAGATCACGTTCGAAGGCCCCGCGGCCGAGACCGAGATCGCGGGCCAGCTCGAGATGCTGACCGCCGCGATCGACAAGAACCCGGATGCCATCGCCTACGCGGCGCTGGACCCCGAGGCCTGTGTCGCCCCGCTCGAGCAGGCGAAGTCGAAGGACATCCCTGTCGTCTACTTCGACGCTCCCTGCAACGGCGACGTCGGGCTCAGCCTGTCGGCGACCGACAGCAAGGTCGCGGGCGCGCTCGCCGCAGAGCACATGGCCGAGCTGATCGGTGGTGAGGGCCAGGTCGCGATCGTGGGCCACTCGCAGATCAACTCGACCGGTGTCGAGCGTCGTGACGGCTTCGTCGAGAAGATCGAGGCCGACTACCCCGACATCGAGATCGTCGACATCCAGTACGGCGACGGCGACCACCTGAAGTCGGCCGACATCGCGAAGACGCTGATCGCGGCGCACCCCGACCTCAAGGGCATCTACGGCACCAACGAGGGCTCGGCCATCGGCGTCGTGAACGCCGTGAACGAGCTCGGCCTGGAGAAGGGCAAGATCACGATCGTCGGCTTCGACTCCGGAGCGGCGCAGATCAACGCCATCAAGGACGGCACCATGGCCGGCGCCATCACGCAGGACCCGATCGGCATCGGCGAGCAGGTCGTGCAGGCCGCCTACGACGCGGCCAACGGCAAGGAGGTCGACGAGTTCTACGACACCGGTTCCTACTGGTACGACAAGACCAACATCGAAGACCCGAAGATCGCCGCAGTCCTCTACGAGTGACCTCGGCGGATCCACGGGAGCCCCTCACCTTCGGGTGGGGGGCTTCTTCGTGCGCCCGGCGAATGAGGACAGGATCCGTCCGCGGCGAATGTCACGCTGTGATCGACGAAAGGATGCACCATGACCCCCACCCCCGCGCGACCTGACGGCTCCAACACCGTCAACCCCTTCCTCATGACCGACGACGCCGCACGGATCATCGACTTCCTCACGCGCGTCTTCGGCGCGATCGACGTGCCCGAGGCGCGGACGCTCGACACCGACGGACTGATCCTGCACTCCGAGCTGCGCATCGGAGACTCCCTGATCACGGTGGCGGATCGCAAGCCGGACTGGCCGTTCACGCCCGGCTTCCTCCAGGTCTACGTCGACGACGTCGAAGCGACGCTGGAACGCGCGGTCGCGCTCGGTGCGCGCATCGTGACCCGCCCGACGGACTTCTTCGGCGACACGTTCTCGCGCTTCACCGACCCGTCCGGCAATCTGTGGTGGGTGTATCGGCACGAGCCGCAGGAAGCGGCCTGGGATGCCGCGCCGGCTGTGGACGCCGGAACGACCGATGCCGACGCCGAGGACTGGTCCAGCTTCACCTCTCCGGAGCTCGAGTACATCCACGAGAGCCTGGTCGAGGCGATGACATCATTGCAGGATCCGCGGATCGCGAACTGAGGCGCCTGGTCGGGCGGAGATCTCACATTCGGGAGTTGGATCTGAGCCTCAGACTCCTCCCGTCGCGGAGAACTCCGCCCGAACAGCTGTCAGATGACGCAGCGCCGCGACTCACGCCGAGAGCGTGAGCAGGCGCGCCGGGTTGGCGATCAGCATCCGGTCCACGGCGTCATCGCCGATCAGCGCGCGGAGACGCGGGACGTAGCGCTCGCCGAGGTAGCCGAGGCCCGGTACGCCGCCGTAGGCGAAGTAGCGGGTGCGTCGCGCGACGTCTCCGCCGAGCACCACACGATCGCCCGCTCCACGCTCGACGACGGATGCGGTCAGCGCCAGCAGCTCGGCATCGGACCGCGTGCGCGGCCGCGCGAATCCGTCGTACCCGAGGTAGGCGCCGCGTTCGGTGAGGGAGACGTGCAGCCCCGGATCCGGATCGCGGTCGGCGTGCGCGAGCACCACACGATCGGATGCCACGCCCTCGGCCGCGAGCAGATCGAGGACCTCATGGGCTGCGGTGCAGAACTCCAGGTGCACCATCACCGGCGCACCGGTCTCGCGGTGCGCGGCGGCGACGGCGAGGATGGTCGTGCGTTCGAAGGGGCTGATGCGCCAGTAGTCGATGCCGGCCTTCAGCAGCCCGGCGCGCACCGGCTCGCCGTGGGTGGTCGCGGCGAGTGGGACCTCCGGCGTCTCGAACACCGCGGTGTCGGCATCCGGCATCCCGCGGGTGAGGTCGGAGCGGAACAGCGCGGCCAGGCGGTCGACCGTCCAGACCTGCATCGGATGGTCCGCTCCGTAGTGCGCCTCGCGATGCCGGCCCGTCGTCGCGACGATGTGCAGGCCGGTCGTCGCACTGATCCGCGCCAGCGCCGCGGGGTCGCGGGCGAGGCCGAACGGGGTCGCATCGACCATCGACTCGAAGCCGCTCGCCTTCAGCAGCCCCGCTTCCGCGCCCGACGCGCGCTCGTCGTCGAGCTCATCACCCGGCAGCAGAGGCGACACCTGGAACAGATGCTCGTGATAGTCCACGCGCCCGAGCGCGGCCGGTTCGACATCGCCGAGCACCGTCCGGACGACCGGCATCAGCGCACCGACTCCGCCGCCTCGGCGAGCCGCTCGACGGTCTCGGGGGTGAGGTCGAGCTCGAACACGTCGGCCACGACCTGCGACCAGCCGTGGATGAAGTAGCGCCAGCCGTCGACCACGTGCAGCGACCGGGCGGTCTCCTGCGCGTGGGCCTGGTGCAGGAACTCGAGCGAGCCGCGGTAGTTGAACTCCCACGCGTACGCGCCCTCGGGGAACACGACCGCGTCGGTCAGCGGAGAGCCGGGGCGATCCTTGCCGAGTCCCGTGGCGTTCGCGATCACCGAGCCCAGGGGAGCGGCGGCCACGACCGCGTCGGCCTCGTCGGGGGTGGCCGTGACGATGTAGTCGATCAGCCCGTCGCGGGTGCCGTGCTGGCGGTGCACCTCGCGGAGATGGTCGAGCTTGTCCTGCGAGCGGGCCGTCACCGTGACGCGAGCGGGAGCATCGGCGCGCTCCGCGAGCGCCCAGCTGAGCGCCGTGCCCGAGCCGCCGGCTCCGAGGATCACGACCTCCGCTCCGGTGCGGGCGAAGTGGTCGGCGGGGAGGAAGTCGTTCAGCGCCAGGTCGACCGTGATCGGATCCTTCGCGCGGCCCGACAGCAGCGCGCCGCGCTTGGAGATGCTCGAGATCTCGGCGCACGACACCGCGAAAGGATCGAGCTCGTCGAACAGATCGGATGCCGCGGCGTACACGTTCATCTTGTGCGTGGTGACGAGGGCGCCGCGGTGGTGCGGGTCGTCGCGGATCTGCTCGACCATCGCCCGGTACTGCGCCGGATCGGCATCCATCGGCAGGTCGTGGCCGATCAGCGTGCGGGTCGGGAGGCCCAGGATGTCGGCCCAGAGCGGGAACACCTTCATGATCGACGACGACGCCGTCGTCACGCCGACGAAGCCCATGTAGTTCGACGGCACGGTCTCGATCGTCTCCGGATCGGTGGTGAGGGACGAGGTCATCGGAGGCTCCTAGCGGGCGGTCACGGGGTGGGCGGGCTCTGCGCCCCTGAGCACGGCGAGGACGTCGTCGAGCGAGATCGAGCCCATGTTGTCCACGGCCTGGGTGGTCTGCGCCCCGAGATGAGGAGTCACGATCACCCGGTCCGCGAGGGCCGGATCGAGCAGAGGGCTGGCCTGGGCGGCGGTGTCGCCGTCGAGCGTGTCGGCGGCGTAGGCGGACAGGATGCCGTCGCGCAGCGCCTCGGCGACGGCGGTCTCGTCGACGAGGTCGCCGCGCGCCGTGTTCACCAGCACGGTGCCTCGTCGAATATGGGCGAGCCGTCCGGCGTCGACGAGCAGCTGACCGCCCGGGGCGTGCAGCGTGATCACGTCGGCGACGCGGAACAGCTCGTCGAGGTCGATCGGCTCGGCGCCGTTCGCCCGGATCAGGTCGGCGGACAGGAAGGGGTCGGCGGCGACGACGCGCGGCCCGAAGCCGCTCAGGCGCCTCGCCACGCCCTGGCCGATGCGGCCGAAGCCGACGATCCCCACGACGGCCGCCCCCAGCTCGCGTCCGCGTCGCACGCTCCAGTCGCCCTCGCGCACCCGGCGGTCGCCGTCCGGCACGGACCGCAGCGCGGCCAGCATGAGACCTGTGGCGTGGTCGGCGACGGCATCCGCATTGGCGCCGGGGGTGTTGGTGACGGGGATGCCTCGGCGACGGGCCGCCTCCAGATCGACGGCCTCCGTGCCGACGCCGTAGCGGGCGATGACCTTGAGGCGCGGCCCCGCGTCGAAGTGCTCGTCGGTGACGGCACCCGTGCCGGCGATCCAGGCATCCGCGCCATGCAGCAGCGGACGCAGCTCGTCGAGGTCGTGGTGGGCGGGACCGCGCAGGATGCGGTGACCGGCCTGTGCCGCCCGACCGACGAGGTCGAGGTCGCCGTCCGAGAACGAGCGGCTGGTGACGAGGATCACGCCCATCAGCTCGGCCGTCCTGCGAACCAGGGCGCGAGAGCCGAGTAGGCCTCGGCGAAGCGGGCGTGGCGCTCGACATAGACCGCGTGACGCCCGGCATCCGGGGTGAACTCGGCGGTCACCTCGCTCAGCGCGCGCGCCGCGGCGAAGTCGGCGAGGCCGAGACCGACCGCGCCCGTGACCGCGGCGCCGAGGCTGTTCGCCTCTTCGACGATCGTGCGTCGGCGCACCGGCACACCCCAGACATCGGCGAGGACGGACAGGTACACGTCGCTCTGCGCTCCGCCGCCGACCGCATCGATGCGGTCGATCACGGCGCCCGAATCCCGGAACGCCTGGATGCACGTGAGCAGGTTGAAGGCGGTGCCCTCGAGCACCGCGCGCATGAGGTGAGCGCGCTGATGATGGCGTGCGAGGCCGACGAAGGCGCCACGGGCATCGGGGTCCCAGAGCGGGGAACGCTCGCCGAGGAGGTACGGGAGGAAGTAGAGGTCGTCGGTGTCGACGTCGCCGGAGGCCTCGGCGATGAGCCGACCGGTCTGCGGGTGCGCGGCATCGGGGGAGAGGGCTTCGGCGATCCACTGCACGGATGCTCCGCCGGCCTGCATCGTCGCGGTCGGGACGAACGACCCCGGCACGACGTTGTCGAACGTGAAGGTGCGCATCGCCGGATCGTGCAGCGGCTGATCCGCGGCGAACGAGATCCACGACGACGTGCCGAGGCAGACGTACGCGCCGTCCTCGGGTGCGACCACGCCGGACCCGACGGCGGCCATCGGGCCGTCCCCGCCGCCCATGACCACGGGGACGCCGGCAGGCAGCCCGAGCGCCTGGGCCGCGGCATCCGTCAGTCCGCCGGCGATCGCGGTCGAGTCGAGGATCTCGGGGAACAGGGCGGGGTCGAGGCGCGCAGCCTGCAGCACCTCGTCGGACCAGGTACCGGTGCGCTGGTCGTACGCGTTCGTTCCCGAGGCATCGGAGCGGTCGGTCGCCAGGCGTCCGGTGAGGCGCAGCACGATGAAGTCCTTGGCGACGCAGACGCGGCGCACGCGCGACCAGATGTCTGGCTCGTGGTCGCGCACCCACATGACCTTCTCGAGGGAGTAGGTCGGATTGAGGCGATGACCGAGGATCGCGTAGGCGTGCTCGGCGCCGAGGGCGGCTTCGAGCTCGCGCTGCTGCGCCCCCGCACGGGTGTCGGCCCAGATGATCGCCGGACGCGCCGGCTCGCCGTCGGCGTCGAGAAGCACGGCGCCCATCATCTGCCCGCTCACGACGAGGCCGGCGATGGCGGCAGGGGCCGTCTCGGTGCGGGCGAGCAGATCGCGGGTCGCGGCGACGACCGCGTTCCACCAGTCGGCCGGTTCCTGCTCGGCGATGCCACCCGCGGCGAAGTGCGCCGGGTAGGGCACGGTGACCGCGGCGACCAGTCGGCCGTCGTCGTGATGCAGGGACGCCTTGTTCCCCGTGGTCCCCAGGTCGTGCGCGATGAGCATGGCCGCGGCCTATCCCGCGTAGGGACGCAGGTCGACGCCGTCGGCCGCACGGTAGGCGCGCGAGCCCATGCCGTGCTCGAGCACCCAGCCGTAGTCGTGGCCGGCGCCGCCCGGATACACGGCGAGGAACGCGTAGGGCTCGTCGCCGGTGTTGACCGAGCGATGCGCCCACCCCGGCGGGATGTAGCCGATGGTACCGGGGAGCATGTCGAGCCATTCGGTGCGCTCGCCGTCGAACATGAGGAGTCCGCCGCGTCCCTTCAGCGCGAGGTAGATCTCGCCCTGGTGGTTCGGATGCTGGTGCCCCTTGGTCATCCACAGCTCGCCGGACGTGTCGCCGGGCATGATCGTGGTGATCGACTGGGGGAGCTCGCGGTCGATCTCGGGGACAGGGGAGCTGACGACGGTGTAGACGACCGGGTCGTCGCCCGCGGATGCCGCGGCCCAGGCGTCGGCGTCGAGGAAGAGGCCCTCGAGATCGGACATCCGCCTGGTGAGGGTCGGTCCTTCGGGGGAGAGCGTCAGGTTCTCGGCATCGAAGGCGATCGCCATCGGGGAGATCGGCGGGGTGTGGAACTCGGGCATCGGTGCTCCTTGCGAGGATGCTGCGGCGCTGCGCAACCTGTAATGACAAGTTGAGTGTACCTGTGATGACAGGTTCGCGTCCAGGCGCAGTGCTCATCCGCGCGGCCCCGGTCGCTGAGCGAGCGCAGCGAGACGAAACGCAGCGAGGGGCTCGGTGAGGTGGCGCGGCGGCCTAGTCAGGCGTCGGCGCGGCGGGCGCGGTACGCGGCGACGGCGTTGCGGTTGGCGCAGGTCGCCGAGCAGTAGCGCTTCGAGCGGTTGCGCGAGAGGTCGAGGGCGAGGGCCTCGCAGGTGTCGTCGTCGCAGACTGTGATGCGTGACCCCTCGTCGGTGCGGATGACGTCGATCAGGGCCATCGCCGTCTCGATGAGCACGCGCTCGGCGAGCGGTCGTTCGTCATCGACGGCGTGCAGGTGCCAGTCGGTGCCGTCGTGCCGCACGAGGTGCGGCGTGAGCGTGCTCTCGTCGAGGGCGGCGTTCACCCGCTCGACCATGTCGTCGCGCGGGGCCAGCAGCATCGATCGCAGACGCGGTCGAAGCTGCTGCAGGGACGCGAGTTCCGCGTCGTCGCGATTGAGCCGACCGGTGTAGGGGAACTCCACCAGGAATGCCGCGTAGTCGTGGAGGTCGGCGAGCGTCTCCGGGTCCTCCGCGGAGTTCACGAGCCAGACCGCCGAGCGGAGAGCCTCGGCCGTGTCATTCGTGAAGATCATGTTGACATCTTACATCGGGGACCCGTAACGTCACATCCTATGAGCGCTATGGCGAATGACACCGTCGGCACGGCTGCGTCCGGCGTGCGTCTCGGCCTGCCGCTGGCGATCGGCGCAGCGTTCGCCTTCGGCATGTCCGGCGGCTGGGCGCGGGGTCTCATGGATGCCGGGTGGACCCCCGGTGCCGCGGTGACGGCGCGCATCTGGATCGCCGCGCTGGTGCTGCTGATCCCGACGGTCCTGTCCCTGCGAGGACGATGGAATCTGCTCCGACGCAATCTCGGCATGATCGCGGCGTACGGCCTGCTCGCGGTGGCGGCCACGCAGCTCTTCTACTTCCAGGCTGTTGCCGTGATGGATGTCGGCATCGCGCTGCTCATCGAGTACACGGCGCCGATCGCCGTCATCCTCTGGCTGTGGCTCCGCCGCGGGGAGCGGCCGAGCAGACGCAGCATCCTCGGTGCGCTGATCGCGTTCGTCGGCCTCGTGCTCATGCTCGACATCGTGACCGGTGCCGAGGTGAACGCTGCCGGCATCCTGTGGGCGCTCGGGGCGATGGTCGGTGCCGCGACCTACTTCCTGCTCTCGGCCAAGGCCGACACGGGTCTGCCGCCGGTCGCGCTCGCCGGGAGCGGCCTGCTGCTCGGGGCGCTCGGTCTGACCGTCGCCGGCGCCGTCGGCGTCCTGCCCATCGCGTGGAGCACCGACGACATCGCCTACCGCTTCGGCACGGTTCCGTGGTTCGTGCCGGTGCTGGCGATGGGCGTGCTCGCGACGGCGCTGGCCTATCTGCTCGGCATCGCCTCGACGCGGATGCTGGGCTCGCGACTCGCCTCGTTCGTCGCACTGGCCGAGGTCGTGGCTGCGCTGCTCTTCGGCTGGCTCCTGCTCGGACAGCTGCCCGATCTTCTCCAGGCCCTCGGCGGCGTGCTCGTGCTGGCGGGTGTCGTGATCGTGAAGCTCGGGGAGCCGGTGCCGGCGGAGTTCGTCGAGCCCGAGCCCGTACCCGAGCCGCGTCGCTGACTGCTTTCCTCGCCGAGAAGGTGGCTCGACAGGCATTCTCGACGGCGCGACAGTGAGGCGAATGTATACGAGAGGTGCATGAATGGGGAGATGCGCCCGGGAGTAGCTCGTTTATGTATACACTGAGGGCATGACCCTCTCCGTCGAGCGCACGTCCGCGAGCGATCGCGCGTATGCGGCTCTGCTCGACGGCATCCAGTCCGGAGCCCTCGCAGCGGGCGTCGTCCTGGGCGAGGTCGAGCAGGCGGAGCGTCTCGGCGTGAGCCGCACCCCGATGCGCGAAGCGCTGCGCCGCCTGATCGCCGACGGCCTCGTCGTGCAGCAGTCGCCGCGGGTCACCGTCGTCGCGGACCTGGATGCCGACGACATCCGCTCGCTCTTCGAGATCCGCCGTGCTCTGGAGGAGACCTCCGCCCGGCTCGCGGCGACCAGAGGAGACGCGCGGCTCTTCGCCGCCCTCGCCGACGAGTTCGCCCACGTCGACCTCGCCGCCGCCGAGGGGCGCGACGCCTACTACGCCCTCATCGCCCGCTTCGACGCCGCCCTCGATGCGGCCGTCGCCAACGACTACATCGCCTCGGCACTGCGCACCGTGCGCACGCACCTCGTGCGGGTGCGGCGGATGGCGCGCGACAACCCGGCGCGACTCGCGGCATCCGCCTCCGAGCACCGGACGATCGCCGAGGCCCTCGCCGCGCGCGACGGCGACCTCGCCGCCCACGCCACGCACGTCCACCTGCACAACGCGCTCACCGGCATCCTCGATTCGCTACCTGAACACGTTTCGTCACTTCGACTCGCTCCGCTCGCTCAGTACAACGCTCGCTCCGCTCGCTCAACGACCGAAAGAGTCTCATGACCGTCACCCACCACGTCCGTGTCCACCGCAGTGACGAGAACCTCGCGCGCGAGGACCAGCTCGCCTGGAAGATCGCCGAGGTCGCCGCCGACCCGGTCGAGGTCGAGCAGGACGTCGTCGACATGATCATCAACCGCATCATCGACAACGCGTCGGTCGCCGCGGCATCCCTCACCCGTGCGCCGATCAACGCGGCACGCGCGCAGGCGTTCAGCCACCCGGTCTCGACCGGAGGAGCGGGCGCGAACCTCTTCGGTGCCGCCCTCGACCGTCGCACGAGCCCCGAGTGGGCGGCGTGGGCCAATGGCGTGGCCGTGCGCGAGCTCGACTACCACGACACGTTCCTCGCGGCGGAGTACTCGCACCCCGGCGACAACATCCCGCCGATCCTCGCCGTCGCGCAGCACGCCGGCAAGGACGGCCGGGCGCTCGTGCGCGGCATCGCGACCGGATACGAGATCCAGATGGACCTCGTGCGCGCGATCTGCCTGCACAAGCACAAGATCGATCACGTCGCCCACCTCGGCCCGTCGGCCGCGGCTGGCATCGGCACCCTGCTCGGCCTCGACGTCGAGACGATCTACCAGGCCGTCGGCCAGGGGCTGCACACCACCACCGCCACCCGGCAGAGCCGCAAGGGCGAGATCTCGACCTGGAAGGCGCACGCCCCGGCCTTCGCCGGAAAGATGGCCGTCGAGGCGGTCGACCGGGCGATGCGCGGGCAGACGAGCCCCGCCCCGATCTACGAGGGCGAGGACGGCGTGATCGCCTGGATGCTCGACGGCAAGGATGCCGCCTACGAGGTGCCGCTGCCCGCCGCCGGCGAGCCGAAGCGCGCGATCCTCGACTCGTACACGAAGGAGCACTCGGCCGAGTACCAGGCACAGGCGTGGATCGACCTCGCTCGCAAGCTCGGCACCGAGAACCCGGCGCTCCGCGACCCCGCGAACATCGCCTCGATCGTGCTGCACACCAGCCACCACACGCACTACGTGATCGGCTCGGGCGCGAACGACCCGCAGAAGTACGACCCGACGGCATCCCGCGAGACGCTCGACCACTCGATCCCGTACATCTTCGCGGTGGCACTGAAGGACGGCGGCTGGCACCACGTCGACTCCTACGCGCCTTCTCGCGCCGGCCGGGAGGACACCGTCGCACTGTGGCACAAGATCACCACGGCCGAGGATGCCGAGTGGACCCGCCGGTACCACTCCGAAGACCCCGACGTGAAGGCGTTCGGCGGACGCGTCGAGTTCCTGCTCACCGACGGCACGACCGTGGTCGACGAGATCGCGGTCGCCGACGCGCACCCGCTCGGCGCCCGTCCGTTCGCCCGCGACAACTACATCGCGAAGTTCCGCCTGCTCGCCGAGCCCGTGCTCGAGCCCGCCGAGATCGAGCGCTTCCTCGAGCTCGTGCAGCGCCTGCCCGAGCTCACCGCCGCCGAGGTCGGCGAGCTCTCGATCGTCGCGAAGGCCGGGCTGCTCGACGGCGCCGACGCGCCGAAGGGGCTGTTCTGATGCTGTCCGCCCACACGACTTCGGAGATCGAGGGCGACATGCCGGCACCGGCATCCGTCCGCCGGCATGTCGCGTCGGATCTCCGAAGTTGTGCGCCGACCGGCCGAAACGGAAGGACCTGCTGATGCTGTACTCCACGACCACCCCGGCCGAGAAGCGGCGGCTGTTCCGGGAACGGCTCCGCTCCGGCGAACTGCTGCGCTTCCCGGGAGCCTTCAACCCGCTGAGCGCCCGGCTCATCGAGCAGAAGGGCTTCGACGGGGTCTACATCTCCGGTGCGGTGCTCGCCGCCGATCTCGGGCTCCCCGACATCGGCCTCACGACGCTCACCGAGGTCGCCGGTCGGGCGAAGCAGATCGCCCGCATGACGGAGCTCCCCGCGATCGTCGATGCCGACACCGGATTCGGCGAGCCGATGAACGTCGCCCGCACGATCCAGGAGCTCGAGGATGCCGGACTCGCCGGCACGCACATCGAGGACCAGATCAACCCGAAGCGCTGCGGTCACCTCGACGGGAAGAGCGTCGTCGACGAGAGCACGGCGATCAAGCGCATCCGCGCCGCCGCCGACGCGCGTCGCGATGAGAACTTCCTCATCATGGCGCGCACCGACATCCGCGCGATCGAGGGACTGGATGCCGCGATCGACCGCGCCAAGGCGCTGGTGGATGCCGGAGCGGATGCCGTGTTCCCCGAGGCGATGCGGACCCTCGCGGAGTTCGAGGCGATGGCGAAGGCGCTGGACGTGCCGATCCTCGCGAACATGACCGAGTTCGGCAAGAGCGAGCTGTTCTCCACGGACCAGCTGCGCGACGCCGGGGTCGCCCTCGTCATCTGGCCTGTGTCGCTCCTTCGCATCTCGATGGGGGCATCCGGGCGTGCACTGGATACTCTGAACGACGAGGGGCATCTGACCTCGAAGCTCGGCGAGATGCAGCACCGCGCCGATCTCTACGACCTCATCGACTACGAGTCGTACAACCACTTCGACTCGGGCGTCTTCAACTTCACAGTCGACAACACCGGTCGCTGAGCAAAGCGAAGCGGACATCCGACACGGTTGCCGAGCGAGCAGCGAAGCGACGAGTCGAAGTACACGAAGGAGTGACATGACCGAGCCGGACATCAAGAAGGGCCTCGCGGGGGTCGTGGTCGACACGACCGCGATCTCGAAGGTCAATCCCGAGACGAACAGCCTGCTCTACCGGGGATACCCGGTGCAGGAGCTGGCCGCGACGCAGCCCTTCGAGGCGGTCGCGTACCTCCTCTGGAACGGGGAGCTGCCCACGGCCGAGGAGCTGGCGGCGTTCCGCGTCACCGAGCGCTCGAACCGCGCGCTCTCGCCGGTGGTCAAGGACGCGATCGACCGGCTGCCGCTGGACTCGCATCCGATGGACGAGGTGCGCACGGCGGTGAGCGTCATCGGCGCCATCGAGACCGCGGGCATCGCCAACGTCCTCGACGCGGTCGGAACTCCGGAGGAGAACCTGGAGCGCAGCCTGACCCTGTTCGCCGAGCTTCCCGCGATCGTGTCGTACGGTCAGCGTCGTCGCCGGGGCCTGGAGCCGCTCGAACCGCGCGATGACCTCGACTACGCGGCGAACTTCCTCTGGCTCACGTTCGGCGAAGAGCCCGAGCCGGCCGTCGTCGACGCGTTCAACCGCTCGATGATCCTCTACGCGGAGCACTCCTTCAACGCCTCCACGTTCACGGCACGGGTGATCACCTCCACGCTGAGCGACCTGTACTCCGCGGTCGTCGGCGCCATCGGCGCGCTCAAGGGGCCGCTGCACGGCGGGGCGAACGAGGCGGTCATGCACATCTTCGACGAGATCGGCACCGCCGACCGGGTCGGGGGGTGGCTCGACGCCGCGCTGGCCGAGAAGCGCAAGATCATGGGCTTCGGGCACCGCGTGTACAAGCGCGGCGACTCGCGGGTGCCGACCATGAAGGCGGCGCTCGACTCCCTCGTCGCGCACTACGACCGGCCGGATGTCGCCGAGCTGTACGAGACGCTGGAGAGCGAGTTCGTCTCCCGCAAGGGCATCTACCCGAACCTCGACTACCCCTCGGGTCCCGCGTACAACCTCATCGGGTTCGACACCCTGACGTTCACGCCGCTCTTCGTCGCCGCTCGCATCACCGGCTGGACCGCGCACATCATCGAGCAGCAGTCGTCGAACGCGCTGATCCGTCCGCTGTCGGCCTACGACGGCCCGGATGAGCGCCACATCGAGGAGTACGTGCCCGACACCGCGGCGATCGACGTGCTCGAGCGTCCGGAGGAAGCCGCCGGCTGACCCTGTCGAAGCGAGGCTCTCAGTCCGCGCGGTTGAGCTCGCCGACCCTCGTGCCTGCCGCGTTCATCGCGACCAGCACATCGCCGTCGATCTCGGCGGAGCGCACGCTGCGCAGCCAGTCGTCGACTCCCTCGCACGCCTTCAGGGTCGACGCGAAGGGCGCCAGGGAGATGCGGCCGCCGTCGACCGTGTACGTCGTCGTGATGCCGTTGCACCCGTCGCTGCCGTGCACCTCGCCGTCCGCCGTGAACTCCAGGTGCGGCTCACCCGACGCGTCCTGACCCCAGAGTCCGACGACCTCGGAGGCGACGGCATCCGGTGCTGCCGCATCGGTCGGGGTCGAAGTGGGCGCGGCGGACTCGCCGGACGTGCATCCGGTGCCGACCAGCGCGAGGAGGCCGAGCGCCGCGAGGCCGACCAGGGAACGTGTTCGGGTTCGGCTCATGCCCGTCATGCTAGCCGCCTCCTCGTCGAACCCGCCGATATCTCCAGTCATTGGAACAAAGCGCGCACACTTTCGCCCACCTTATGAATTCCTCATGAACGCAGCCGGTTTCCTGTGTGTTCGCTGAGTAGTATTTCGGTTATCCCTCGCCATGACGGCGAGGGACTCTGCTGCTCGGGGGACCAGCGTCGCACTTCGCGCCCCGTCCGGGACGCAGACCGGCCGTGCGTGAGCACGAGGCCGCAGTCCAGAGTGAATGACGATCCGCGACCAGCAAGGACATACATCACATGAAGCACAGAGGGACAGGACGGCGCCCACTGGCGTTTACCGCCGCAGCGACGATCGCCCTGTCGGGGCTCTTCATCAGCGCACCGGCCTTCGCCGAAGACGGGGCTGACCTGCCCGCCGACCCGTCGGCGACGACGTCGGAGACGGCGGCGCCGGAGGCCCCCGCGACCGAGGCGCCCGCGACCGAGGCTCCTGCGGAAGAGCAGCCGCCTGCCGCGGAGGAGCCGCCGGCCGAGCTCGTCGAGACCTTCGAGGCTGCGGCCGCGAGCGACATCGACGCGGTCGCCTACGGCCAGAACGCCAACGACGAGTGGGTGTTCCTCGTCACCGAGGCCACGACCGCGAGCGACCAGGAGATCCAGGACTTCGCCGACTCGAAGAGCCTCCCGGTCGACGTCGTCGCGAAGGTGGACGCCGCTCCCACCGCCTGGGCGGACGGCGACTTCGTCGGCGGTCAGGGCTATCTCGTCGTGCACCCCGACGACAACGTCTCCGCCTGCTCCGTCGGCTTCGCGGCCTTCGCACCCGACGGATCGGACGCCTTCCTGAGCGCCGGTCACTGCGCGTTCAACGCCCAGGGCGCCAAGCTCTCGGCCACGACGCTGAGCATCCCGAACCAGGAGCCCGCCGTCGGCGGCCCGGGCTTCGAGGTGCCGAACCCTCCCGTTCTGCTCGGCACCTTCGGGTTCGCGCAGTTCGGCAGCACGGGCAACGCCGCAGGTTCCAACGGCGACACCAACGCCACCGACATCTCGGTGATCGATGTCGTCGAGGCCAACGGCTGGAACCCCCTTCCCTCCGTGACCGACTGGACGACCGCCGGCCCCGCTCTCGACTCGCTCGCCGCGAGCACCTTCCCGGTCAAGGCCGTGGGCTCTGCGGTTCCCGGTTCCGTCTCGAAGAGCGGTCGTACGACCGGATTCACGACCGGCACGATCGACGGCGACGACATCATCGACGGCTGGGCGAACATCGACGGCCGCTTCGTGCAGGGCTTCTCCAGCAACACCGTCGCCGGCCCCGGAGACTCCGGCGGCTCGGTCATCCAGGGCACCACGGCAGTGGGCCTCATCAGCGGCGGTACCGAAGCCGACCCTGGAGCCGGCATCGAGCAGTGGACCTGGGCGGCGTCGCTCACCACCGCTCTTCCGAAGACCGGTGGCTACGAGGTCGCGCTCGACCTCGACGCCCCCGCGATCGCGAGCCCGACCAACGGCGCCAGCGTCACCCCCGGCCAGACCGTCAGCGGCACCGCCCCTGGCGCCACCTCTGTCATCGTGAACCTGGGTGGCGGCGACCAGGAGGTCCCGGTCTCGAACGGCGCGTTCTCCTTCGCGGGTCCCGTCGCGCTCGGCGCCGCCTCGATCTCGGTGACCTCGGCGAACGGCTTCAGCCGCTCGGACACGACGACCATCGCCGTCGAGGTGAAGCAGGCTCCGCTCGCGGCACCGGTCATCACCTCGCCGACCAGCGGCACGACGCTCACCGCGGCCGTCACGGCGATCAGCGGCACGGGTCGCCCGGCCGCGGACATCACGGTCGTCGACGGCGAGGGCAACACGCTCGGCACGGCAGTGGTCGGCGGAACCGGCACCTGGACCGTCGACGGGCTGAACCTCGGATACGGCTCGCACACGGTCGTCGTGACGCAGGCCAGCGCAGGTGAGGTGTCCCCGGAGGCCACGGCCTCCTTCTCGGTCGTGCCGGTCGCCCCGGGTGTGACGTCGATCGCGGGCGGCTCTGCCTTCCCGCATGACGGCGGGCCCTCGTCTCTCTCCGGCACGGGTATCGACGGAGCCACGGTCACCGTGGTGCTCACCGGCGTCGACGCGCCCGCGGCGAAGGCGGATGCCGGTGCCCTCGCGGCGCTGAGCGGCGTCTACACCACGACCGTCGCAGGCGGCACGTGGACCGTGACCTTCCCCGAGGTCCTGATGACCGGTTCGTACACGGTCTCCGCGAGGCAGACCGTCTCCGGCTTCGTCTCTTCGGCGACGCTGGTCTCGTTCTCGGTTCTCGGCGTGCCGGCACCGGGTGGCGGCGCGGTCGCTCCGGGCGGCGGCGGCGGAACGGGCGACGGCAACCTCGCCGCGACGGGTGCGGACGCACTGGTCCCGATGGGTGCCGCGGCCGTCGCGCTCGCGCTGCTCTCGGGCGGGCTGCTGCTGATGGCACGTCGTCGTCGGACGATCGAGACCTGACCGCACTGATCGGAACCTGATCCGACACGACCTCGGTCGCCGTCGGACGACGCAGAAGCCCGGTATCGGAGGATACCGGGCTTCTGCGTTCTCGAGGAGGGGTCAGGCGCGGGTCACGTCCAGCTCGATGACCGACCAGGACAGCGGCGGGAGAGCCGCGCGCACGGCCCCGTCGACGACCTCGGCGCGTGCGAGCGGCACCATGTGCACCGTGTCGGGTGCGGTCTCGAGGTTCGCCGTGTGGCGGTCGCCGCCCTCGGGGATCGTGAGGGTCTCGGCCTGGCGCACGTGCAGGTCGCCGAGTCCGTGCAGGTCGATCGTGAGGTCGCTCTCCTCATCGAGCGAGCGGTTCGCGACGAAGACGACCAGGCGTCCGGTCGTCTCGTCCCAGGTCGCGGCCGCGTCGACCGCGTCGACTCCGCCGTAGCGCGTGGTCTCGATCTGCGGCGCCGACACCGCGAGACGCAGGATGCGGCCCTTGGCGAGGCGCGCCATGCGCTCGAACGGCCAGAAGCTCGTCTGCCGCCATGCGGCACCGCCCTCCTCCGACCGGATCGGGGCGATCACGTTCACGAGCTGCGCCTGGTTGGCGATCTTCACCCGGTCGCCGTGCCGCAGCAGGCTGTTGAGCAGGGTGCCGACGACGACGGCATCCGTCACGTTGTACGTGTCCTCGATCAGGCGCGGATGCTGCTTCCATCCGGCCTTCGCGATCTCCCCGGCTTCGACGTCGTTGTACTTGACCTGGTCCCACACGTTCCACTCGTCGAACGAGATGTCGACCTGCTTGGTGTGCTTGCCGGCGGCCTTGACCGCGTCGACCGTCGCGATGACGCCCTCGATGAAGGCATCCATGTCGACGGACTCCGCCAGGAACGACTCGGCGTCGCCGTCGTGCTCCTGGTAGTACGCATGCATCGAGACGAAGTCGACCTCGTCGTACGCGTGGCTCAGCACGGTGTGCTCCCAGGTGCCGAACGTCGGCATCGAGCGGCCCGACGAGCCGACCGCGACGAGCTCGATGGACGGGTCCACGAGGCGCATGGCCTTCGCCGCCTCCTGGGCGAGGCGGCCGTACTCGGTCGCGGTCTTGCCGCCGATCTGCCACGGCCCGTCGAGCTCGTTGCCGAGGCACCAGAGCTTGATGTCGAAGGGCTGCTCCGCACCGTTCTTCCGGCGCAGGTCCGACCAGTAGGTGCCGCCGGGGTGGTTCGCGTACTCGACGAGTGCGCGAGCCTCCTCGACGCCGCGCGTGCCGAGGTTGATGGCCTCCATGACCTCGACGTCGGCCTCCTTCGCCCAGTCCATGAACTCGTGCAGGCCGAACGCGTTGGTCTCGATCGTGTGCCACGCCCCGTCGATGCGCACGGGGCGGTCCTCGACGGGGCCGACGCCGTCTTCCCACCGGTACCCGGAGACGAAGTTGCCGCCGGGGTAGCGGATGACGGTCGGTCCCATCTCCTTGACCAGCGCCAGCACGTCCTGGCGGAATCCGCGCTCGTCGGCCTGGGGGTGGCCGGGCTCGTAGATGCCGGTGTAGACGCAGCGCCCCATGTGCTCGACGAACGAGCCGAAGAGCCTCCGGGGGACGTCGGCGATCGTGAAGTCGCGGTCGATGGTGATGCGGGCCTGAGACATTGCTCTCCTTGTGTCTGGCTCTGTGGCCGGGTGGGGGACTACTGACCGCCGAAGCCGCTCGTCGCGACTCCCTTGACGATCTGCTTCTGGAAGATGAGGAACACGACGATGAGGGGCAGCGCCGCGAGCACGGCCTGCGCCATGACCTGGGCGTACTGCACGCCGTAGGCGCTGATCACCGTCTGGAGACCGACCGGCAGCGTCATCAGGGTGGTGTCGTTGATGACGAGGAACGGCCAGAGGAAGTTGTTCCACGCGGCGATGAAGACGAAGATGCCGACGGATGCCATGATCGGCCGCGACAGGGGCAGCACGATCGACCAGAAGATGCGCAGGCGACCGGCGCCGTCGACGCGGGCGGCGTCTTCGAGCTCGATCGGGATCGCGTCGAAGAACCGCTTCAGGATGAACACCATCGCGGGGGCCACGACCTGCGGCAGGATCAGGCCCCAGTACGTGTCGATCAGGTTGAACGCGAGCATCTCGTAGAACAGCGGGATGATCAGCACCTGCGGCGGCACGACGATCGAGGCGATGATGACGACGAACAGCCACTTGCGTCCGGTGAAGTCCAGCCGTGAGAAGGCGTACGCGGCCAGTGCCGAGATCGTCAGCGTGATCAGGGTGATCGCGACCGAGGTCCAGAGGCTGTTGAACGCCCAGGTGTAGACGTTGCCCTGCGACAGGATCGCGGTGAACGCGTCGATCGTGGGGCCGGCGGCTCCGATCCAGCCGGGGTCGCCGGATGCGGCATCCGTCTCGGTCTTGAACGCGGTGGCGACGGCCCACAGGAAGGGCAGCAGCCAGCCGATCGCGAGGAGCAGCAGCACGACGAAGGCGGTGATCCGCAGCGGCCCGAACGGCTTCTGGCCGGGCAGGTGCGCGCGGCGGGGCTTCCGCGTCTCGGCGGTGGTGATCGCCTCGGTGCGGGTGGCGGTGACGGTGGCGGTGGCGGTGGACATCAGAACTGCTCCTTCCGGCGGCGCGTGATGAGGGCCTGCACGACGCCGAGGATGACGATGAGAGCGAAGAACACGTAGGAGATGGCGGCCGAGTAGCCGAACCGGTAGCTGACGAATCCGGCCTCGTAGATGTACTGCACGATCGAGCGGGTGGTGTCGCTCGCGACCCCGCCGAGCATCTGGTACGCCTGATCGAACAGCTTGAGCGAGGCCAGGATCTGCAGGATCAGGATCAGCACGGTCGCCGGTCCCAGCTGGGGGAGCGTGATCGACCAGAACTGCCGCCACGCGCCGGCGCCGTCGAGGGATGCGGCCTCGTACTGCTGCGGCGGGATGTTCTGCATCGCCGCCAGGTACAGCAGGAAGTTGAAGCCGACCGTCCACCACACGGTGGCGATCACGATCGACAGCATGTTCGTGTCGGGGTTCTGCAGCCAGGCGAGCGGCTCGAGTCCGAAGAACTCCAGGATGTTGTTGGCCGCGCCGACCTGCGGGTTGAAGATCCAGACCCAGATCTGCGAGATCACGGTCGAGGCCAGCAGGAACGGCATGAAGAACGACAGCCGCCAGAGCCACTGACCCGGGATGCCGCGGTCGACGAGTGCCGCCATGACCAGGGCGATCACGACGAGCGGCACGGTGGAGAGCAGCGTGAACCACACCGTGTTCCCCATCGACTGCCACATCTTCGGGTCGCCGAGCGCCTCGACGTAGTTGGCGAAGCCGACGAACGCGCCGCCGGCCCCGGTGAGGGACTGGTCGGTGAAGCTGAGGATGATGCCGTGCACGATGGGCCAGGCGAGGAACAGGACGAACGCGACCAGGAACGGGGCGAGGAACGCCCAGCTGATGAGCTGCTCGCGGTTGCGGGCTCCGGCGCGACGCGGCGGGGTTCCGGTCTTCGATCCGGTGACGATGGTGCGGGTGGAATCGGTTGCGGTCGTCATGATCCGAACGTCCCTTCGGGGTCAGCCGGGTTGGGCTGTCGGAGCAGGGTGTTCACCCGTGCCTCGAAGCGGTCGATCGCGGCAGCGGGGTCGTCGCCCGAGAGGAGCACACCCTGCACGGCGGCGCCGAACTCGGACTGGAAGTTCGATCCGGATCCGGTGAACCACGCGGTCGGGTCGTAGACGACGTGCTGCGCGGCCTCGGCGTAGTGCGCCTGCGGGATGAGGTCGTCGTAGTCGGGGGACTCCGTGACCGGCAGGAAGGCCGGGATGTGCCCGGCCTCGGCCCACCCGAATGATCCCTTCAGCATGTCGGCGACGAACTGATAGGTCAGGTCGCGGCGGACGGGGTCGGCGTTCGTCTGATGCGGGAGCACGAAGGAGTGCGAGTCGGCGTAGACGGCCGGAGTGCCGAACAGGGTGGGGATCATGGTCGCGTCGAAGGGCAGCGACGCCGCCTGCATGGTGCGCAGCTCCCAGACGCCGGTGAAGAGCATGCCGCTCTTGCCGGTCGCGAACTCGGCGACCGCGCTGCCGTAGTCGGCCTGCGCGAGGGCGATCTCGCCGTCGAGGAGGGTGCGCATCAGCGACAGCGACTCGACGGCGACGTCTTTGTCGATCACGGCAGGGCCGCCGGGCGGGAGCTCGATGGCGCCGCCGTGCTGCGAGTAGAACGTGTAGAACAGGCGCCACATCTGCGCGCCGTCGCCGAGGTAGCCGTAGGACAGCGCGTGGCCCTCGGCCTGGCCGCCCACTTCGCGCAGCTGGTCGAGGAACTCCTCGGGCGAGGAGGTCTCCTGGAGCTTCCCGTCGCTGTCGAGCACTCCGGCCGCATCGCAGATGTCGGTGTTGAACATCATCACGAACGGGTGGGCGTCGAGCGCGATGCTGTACATGCCCTCGCCGACGAAGCCCTTCTCCCAGATCGGCTTCGGGAAGGTCGAACTGTCGATGCCGAGAGAGGCGAGCTTGTCGACATCCCAGCGGTCGAGCAGCCCGCCCGGCGCCCAGCCGACGGTGCGGGTGGCGTGCATGATCGCGACGTCGGGTGCGCGACCGCCGGCTCCCGCCATCGCGAGCTTCGTGTAGTACGGCGTGCCCCAGGCGAGCACGGTGGGGCGGATGCGGAACGCGCTCTGCGCGCCGTTCACGTCATCGAGCAGCTGCGACATGGTGACACCGTCGCCTCCGGAGAGCAGGTGCCAGAACTGCAGGGTCTGGGTTCCCGAGCCGGGGACCGCGCCGGGTGCGCAGCCGGCGAGCAGAGCCGTGCCGGCGGCCACCGAGGCGGCGGTCAGGAACTGCCTGCGGGACAGATCGAGTGGGGGCGTCATCGTCACTCCTTCGTGACCGGTGGGTGGACGACTCATCATTACATCGATGTAATCGACGCGCAAGAAGCAGTTCGGACGATTCGCACGAGGGAGTCAGGGGCGGTAGCCCGCGGGGCGTCCGGCGGTGCTCGCGCGCTCGAGCAGATGGTGCGACAGCGTCAGGGATCGCGGCGGCGTGCTGCGGTCGTCCATGCGCGACTCGAGCAGACCGAGCGCTGCCTCGGCGAACGCGCGACGGTCGAAGGCCACCGAGGTGAGCGCCGGCGACGTGTACTTCGAGAACTCGACGTCGTCGAAGCCCGTGACGATCACGTCGTCGGGAACGCGGATGCCGTGATCGTGCAGGGTGTGCAGCGCCCCGAGGGCGAGGGAGTCGGTGAAGGCCACGATCGCGTCGAACGCGACTCCGCGGGCGAGCAGCGTGCGCGCGGCATCCGCTCCACCCGACATCGACCAGGGCAGCCGGTTGACCTCGAGCGCCGGGTCCCGCGGGATGCCGGCTTCGCGCAGCGCGTCGTGCACGCCCTCGAGACGCAGTCGACTCGTCGCCGTCGCGACGGACGGGTCGTCGTCGGCGCCGACCACCGCGATCCGCCTGGCGCCGCGCGAGAGCACGTGCCGCGTCGCATCCGCGGCCGCCATCCGGCTGTCGATGCGCACGTGGTCGGCCCTGTTCTGCTCGACCTCGCCGATCACGACGAGGGGCGGCAGACGATCGGAGTACTTGATGACGCTGTCCTCGAGGCGGATGGGGTTGAGGATCAGCCCGTCGACGAGGTGCGCCCTGGCGCGCGAGACGAGCTCCTTCTCGCGCTCGGGCACCGACGCGGTCTCCTCGATCTGCACGGCCAGGCCGCGATCGTGTGCGGCCTCGACGATGCGGTGCAGCAGTTCGGCCGAGAACGCGGTCGCGAGATCGGGGAGGGCGACGGCGATGATGCCGGACCGCCCCTTGCGGAGCCCGCGTGCGCTGAGGTTCGGGACGAAGTCGAGCTGCGTCATCGCGGATTCGACCTTGGCGCGCGTCTCCTCGCGCACGGCCACGGTGCCGGTGACGACGTTGGAGACGGTCTTGATCGACACCCCGGCGAGGGCGGCGACGTCTCTCATCGTCGCGCGTGGCGGTGGCGTCGCTGTCATCCGGTCAGCCTAGTGGGGACCGCCTCCGGCGGGGGAGTACAACGATGTAGCCGAGCCGTTCGTGGCTATCATGGCGCCATGGGCATCGAACGCAACTGGGCGGGCAACCTCACGTATCGCGCATCACGCGTGGAGCACCCGTCGTCGACCGACGAGCTGGCCGCGCTTCTCGCGCAGGGCGTCCCGGTGCGGATGCTGGGATCACGCCACAGCTTCAACGACCTCGCCGACACCGACGGCCTGCTCGTGGCCCTCGACGCGCTGCCCGCGGTGTTCGAGGTGAACCAGGCGCGCGACGCCGTCCGCGTCTCGGGTGGGCTGCGCTACGGCGACATCGCCCCGCGTCTGCTGGCGGAGGGGCTCGCGCTCGCGAACCTCGCCTCGCTCCCGCACATCTCGGTGGCGGGCGCGGTCATCACCGGCACGCACGGCTCGGGCGACGCGATCGGCTCGCTCGCGAGCGCGGTGCGTGCGCTCACGATCATCACGCCGACGGGGGAGATCCGCACACTCCGCCGCGGCGACGACGACTTCGACGGCGCGGTGGTGAATCTCGGCGCGCTCGGAGCGGTCGTCGACCTGACCCTCGACGTCGAGCCGACCTACGAGGTCGCTCAGCACGTGTTCGAGCATCCGGACTGGGACGCGATCCTCGCCGACCTCGACGACGTGACCGGCGCCGGCACCAGCGTGAGCATCTTCTCGACCTGGCAGCGGACCGACATCGCCGACCAGATCTGGGTGAAGCAGCGGCTGCCCGAGGCGCACGAGGCCGCGCGGGAGTCGCTGTTCGAGCGTCTCGGCGCCGCGGCCGCCGTGAGCAAGCGGCATCCCATCCTCGGTGTGGACCCGGTCGCCTGCACGGACCAGCTGGGCGTTCCCGGGCCCTGGTCCGAACGGCTGGCCCACTTCAAGCTCGAGTTCACGCCCTCGGCCGGGGCCGAGATCCAGAGCGAGTACCTCGTGCCGCGCGCCGACGCCGTCGCCGCGATCCAGGCCGTGCGCACGCTCGCCGGCCAGATCGCCCCGCTGCTGCTGGTCAACGAGATCCGCACGGTGCGGGCCGACAGCCTCTGGCTGAGCTCGTCGTACGAGACGGATGCCGTGGGCATCCACTTCACGTGGAAGCCCGAGGAGGCCGCGGTTCGGGCGCTCCTCCCGACGATCGAGGCGGCGCTGCCGCCGACGGCCCGTCCGCACTGGGGCAAGGTGTTCGAGCTCGACGGCGCCGAGGTGCGCTCGCGGTACCCGCGCTTCGACGACTTCGCGGCGCTCGCCGCGCGCTTCGACCCCGATCGTCGGCTGGTGAACCCGTACCTGGAGCGCCTGGGACTGTAGATCGGCCCTTCGACAGGCTCAGGGACCCAGAGGTGGGTTGCTGAGCCTGTCGAAGCACCTCTCCCGTTGCACCCGTTGGGTTGTTCTCGGTAACATCACCGGAGCAGCCGACGGAGGTGCGCATGGTGAACGTCGGCTCGGACAAGCCCAACATCCGGCAGGTGGCGACGATCGCCGGGGTCTCGCACATGACCGTCTCCCGGGTGCTCAACGATCATCCGAACATCAAGCCCGACACCCGGCGGCGCGTGCTCGAGGCGATCGAGGAGCTCGACTACCGCCCGAATCTCGTCGCGCGCGCGCTCGCGACTCAACGCACACGGCGGATCGGAGTGATCGTCGAGAGTGCCGTCGCGCACGGCCCGACCAGCATCCTGCGGGCGATCGAGCTCTCGGCGCGCGCGGCCGGCTATTCCGTCACACCCATCGCACTGCACGAGGGCGATGCCCTCTCGCCCCAGGAGGCCGTCGACAACCTGGTCACGCAGGGCGTCGACGCGCTCTGCGTGATCGCCCCGCGGTCGTCGTCGGTGGCCGCGCTGCGCCGTATCGCGATCACCGTCCCCATGCTCGTCGTCAAGGCGGATGCCGATCCGACGTTCCTGACGGTGTCGATCGACCAGCACGCCGGGACGACCCTCGTGGTCGATCACCTCGTCGCCCTCGGGCACCGCGACATCCTGCACATGTCCGGCCCTCTGGACTGGCTCGACGCGCGCGCCAGGGAGCGGGCCTTCCACTCGCGGGCGAAATCATGGGGCATCCGCGAACGGCCGATCGTCGTCGGGGACTGGACGGCCGACTTCGCGTACGACTTCGCCATGGGCCTCCAGCGGCTTCCCGACTACACGGCCATCTTCGCGGCCAACGACGACATGGCGATCGGTCTCATCCACGGTCTGCACGACAAGGGTTTCGATGTGCCCCACGACCTCAGCGTCGTCGGCTTCGACGACGTGCCGCTGGCCAAGCACTTCCTGCCGCCTCTGACCACGGTGCGCCAGGACTTCGGGGCACTGGGAATCGCCGTGGTCGAGATGCTCCGCGCCGCGATCGAAGGCAGAGAGATCCCGCCGCTCACCCGCATCCCGACCGAGCTGGTCGCCCGCGCGTCATCCGCCGCGCCCCGGGAGATGCGGTGACCGTCCCACCCGCACGCGAGCCGCTCATCCGGCTGGAGGGGATCACGGTCGACTACCCCGGTGCGCGGGCCCTCGACGGGGTCGACTTCCGGATGTTCCCGGGTGAGGTGCACGCCGTGATGGGGGAGAATGCCGCGGGCAAGTCGACGCTGGTGGCCGTGCTCACCGGCACGCGAGCGCCCGATGCCGGGACCGTCGTGGTCGACGGAGAGCCGCGCCGGTTCGGCGGTGTCGCGGACAGCCGTGCCGCGGGAATCGCCACGGTGTTCCAGGAGACGCAGCTGAGTCCGAACCTCAGTGTCGCCGAGAACGTCATGCTGGGGCGCGAGCGTCGTGGGCGCCTCGGCATCGACTGGAAGCGGACGCGAGCGGCCGCCGCCGAGGCGCTCGGCAGACTCGGTCTCGACGATCTCGATCCGAAGACCCCGTTGTCGATGCTGACGCCCGCGCAGAAGCAGCTCGTCGCCCTGGCGCGGGCCGTCGTCGACGATCCGCGGGTCCTGGTGCTCGACGAGCCGACCTCGAGTCTCGACCAGGCCGAGGTCGCGACGCTCATGCGCGTGATCCGCGGTCTTCGCCAGCGCGGAGTCGCGATCCTCTTCGTCTCCCACTTCCTCGAGCAGGCGTTCGCGATCAGCGACCGCATGACGGTGCTGCGCGGCGGAAGGCGCATCGGCGAGTACGCGACACGTGATCTGGAACGAGCGGACCTCATCTCCAAGATGCTCGGCAAGGACATCGACGGGCTGAGGGCGCTGGGCTCCGAGCGGAAGGCCCACCACTATGTGTCGGACGGCGAGCCGGCGATGCGCGCGACGGACTTCGGCCGCCGCGGGGCGCTCGAGCGGACGGATCTCGACGTGCAGCGCGGGGAGATCGTCGGGCTCGCGGGTCTCCGTGGATCCGGGCGCTCCGAGCTCGCCTCGCTGCTGAGCGGATCGGTGCGCGCCGACAGCGGCGAGCTGTGGGTCGACGGCGAGCGCGTGGAGCTGCGGAGCCCGTCGGCCGCTCTCCGTCATCGCATCGCCCTGTCGGCGGAGAGTCGGCGCACGCAGGGGATCATCGGCGACCTGACCGCCCGGGAGAACATGATCCTCTCCCTCCAGGCGCTGCGCGGCTGGACGCGTCCGCTCTCGGCGGCGGAGGAGGCGGCGCTCGTCGACACCTATGTCGAGGCCCTGCATCTCGCGCCGTCCGATCTCGACCGCCCCGTCCGGATGCTGTCCGGCGGAACGCAGCAGAAGGTGCTGCTGGCCCGTGCGCTCGCCGTCCGTCCGCACGTGCTCATCCTCGATGAGCCGACGCGGGGGATCGACATCGCGGCGAAGCTGGAGGTGCAGCGCCGCATCAGCCAGCTCGCGGGCGACGGGGTGGCCGTCGTGTTCATCTCCTCCGAGCTGGAGGAGGTCGTGCGCCTGAGCGACCGCATCATCGTGCTCAAGGACCGCGAGAAGATCGGCGAACTCAGCAACGGCCCCGGTGTGACGGTCGACACGGTCGTGGAGATGATCGCCGCGGATCCCGGTCCTGATGCCGATATGTGATCGGTAACAAGAAATCCGCTCTGGAACATTCTTGATTTTTGGAACATTGCTTGTGTTCCAGAAATTGTTCCCGGTAACATCGCCGCAGGTCACGAGGACAGTGACCTGCAATCACGCAAGGGACCACGTCAGGTCCACCGTTGCCGGGCTGACTTCCGGCGTCTCAAGGAGGAGAACATGTCCGCGAAGAAGCGCATCCGCGTCGCGATCGGTCTGGCAGCAGCCGGCGCACTCACCATCGGCCTTGCGGCCTGCTCGACCGGCGGTTCCGGCGGTTCCGGGGGCGATGCCGGCGGCTCCGACGAGCTCACCACCGTGGGCTTCGTCGCCGTGGGCCCCGAGGGCGCGTGGCGGGAGGCCAACGAGCAGAACATCCAGGACACCTTCACGGAGGAGGCGGGGTACGAGCTGAAGTACGCCCCGGCCACGAACCTCGACCAGAAGTCGCAGATCGACGCGTTCACGTCGTTCGTCGACGAGGGCGTCGACGTGATCCTGCTGTCGGCGACGGAGGCCTCCGGCTGGGAGGACTCGCTCAAGCGCGCACAGGAGGCCGAGATCCCGGTGATCCTGCTCGACCGCGGCATCGAGCCCGACGACGACAGCCTGTACGTGACCCGCATCGCCCCCGACAACGTCGAGGTCGCGAAGGAGGTCGGCACCTGGGCTGCGGCCACCTTCCCGGACGGCGGCAACTACGTCGTCCTCGAGGGGCCGGCCGGTGTCGGCGTCGTCAACGAGCGCAACGAGGGCTTCGACGAGGGCCTCGGCGACTCGTCGCTCACCAAGCTCGACGCGCAGACCGCGAACTGGTCCGCGGAGGAGGGCAAGAGCGTCTTCGAGACGATGCTCAAGTCGGCGAACAACGACATCCAGCTCGTGTTCGCACAGAACGACGAGATGGGTCTCGGAGCCGCGCAGGCCGCGGAGGAGGCCGGCCTCGTCGTGGGCACAGACGTGAAGATCGCCACGATCGACGGCACCAAGAACGCCATGCAGGCGCTCGCCGACGGTCAGCTCAGCTACGTGCACGAGTACAACCCGCTGTTCGGCGAGACCGCGCTCGAGGTCGTCGAGAAGGCGCTCGCCGGCGAAGAGGTCGAGTCGTACATCGTCGTGCCGAGCGAGGCCTTCGATTCGGCCGAGGCGGCCAAGGCCGTGCTCGCCGACCGCAAGTACTGATCCATCCGCCGGAGCGATCCGGCGACCGGCCCGGGTGGCGCGCTCGTCGCGCCGCCCGGGCCGTGCAGACGGGAAGACAGCGATGAACGAAGAACTCCCCCTCGTCGAGATGCGCGGGATCACGATCGAGTTCCCCGGGGTGAAGGCCCTCGACGAAGTCGGCTTCCGCCTCTTCCCCGGCGAGGTCCATGCCCTCATGGGTGAGAACGGCGCCGGGAAGTCGACGCTGATCAAGGCTCTGACCGGCGTCTACCGGATCGACTCCGGATCGATCGCGGTCGCGGGTCTCGAGCGCAGCTTCAGCGGTGCGGGCGACGCGCAGGATGCCGGGATCTCGACCGTGTATCAGGAGGTCAACCTCGCGCCGAATCTCTCGATCGGGGAGAACGTGATGCTCGGCCACGAGGTCCGCGGCGTGCTCGGCATCAACTGGGCGGCGACCCATCGGTCCGCCACCGAGGCCCTCACCCGCCTCGGCCTCGGCCACCTCGACACCCGCAAACCGCTCTCCACCCTGTCGATCGCCCTGCAGCAGCTCGTCGCGATCAGTCGGGCGATGGCGATCAAGGCCAAGGTGCTGATCCTCGACGAGCCCACGTCGAGCCTCGATGCCGCAGAGGTCGACGGGCTCTTCGCCGTGATCCGCTCTCTTCGCGACCAGGGCGTGGCCATCCTCTTCGTCTCGCACTTCCTCGACCAGATCTATGCGATCAGCGACCGGCTCACTGTCCTCCGCAACGGCCAGTACGTCGGCGAGTACCTGACGCGCGACCTCGACAGGCACGCTCTGATCTCGAAGATGATCGGCAAGGACCTCGACGCCTTGAAGTCGCTCGGCGGCAACCGACGTCGGGCCCCCCGTGACGCGGGCGAGAAGCCGTTGCTCTCGGCATCCGGCATCGCCAGGCGCGGCGCGGTCGAGGCGACCGACCTCGACATCCGTCCGGGAGAGATCGTCGGGTTCGCGGGGCTCCTCGGCTCGGGCCGCACCGAGCTCGCCCGCCTGCTCTACGGAGCCGACCGCGCCGACGAGGGCGCGATCGAGCTCCACGGGCACCGTGTCGACCTGCGCTCGCCTGCGGATGCCCTCCCGCGGCGCATCGCGTTCTCGACCGAGAATCGGCGCGACGAGGGGATCATCGGCGACCTCACCGTGCGCGAGAACATCATCCTCGCCGTCCAGGCGGAGCGCGGATGGGCCAGACCCATGTCGCGCAAGGAGCAGGACGCGATCGTGGAGAAGTACATCGCCGAGCTCAACGTCCGTCCGGCCGATCCCGAGCGGATGATCAAGAACCTCTCCGGCGGGAACCAGCAGAAGGTGCTCCTCGGGCGCTGGCTGGCCACGAAGCCCGAACTGCTCATCCTGGACGAGCCCACGCGCGGCATCGACGTCGGCGCCAAGGCCGAGATCCAGGAGGCCGTCGCCGAGCTCGCCGAGGAAGGCGTCGCCGTGGTCTTCATCTCGTCCGAGCTCGAGGAGGTGGTGCGACTCTCCGAGCGCATCGTCGTCCTCAAGGACCACCGCAAGATCGGCGAGCTCCAGAACGGACCGGATGTCACGGCGCAGGCGATCGTCGACGTGATCGCCGCGCACGGCGTGGACGCCGCGGCCGAGACCCTCGACGACGCCGACGGCGTCCTGCCGGATAGCATCGCCCTCACGACCGACAAGGAGGCAGCGCGATGACCGCCGCAGCCGGCACCAGCTTCTGGCGCGATCTGATCCACAAGCCCTTCTTCTGGGGGATCGTGGCGATCGTCGCACTCCTCGCGTTGAACGTGCTCAAGGACCCGACGTACCTGGCCCTCACGATCAACCCGAACAACGGCAACCTCGTCGGCAACCTCATCGACATCCTGCGCCAGGCGGCACCGGTGATGATGATCGCGATCGGCATGTCCCTCGTGATCGCCACCGGCGGCATCGATCTCTCGGTCGGATCACTGATGGCGGTCTCCGGCGCGGTGGCGATGGAGTTCCTCAGCGCCGCCGGCGACTCCGGCAGCGTCGGTGCGGCGCTCGGTGCGATCGGGCTCGCGCTCGTGATCACCGGCATCCTCGGGGCGGTCAACGGCATCCTCGTCGCCTATGTCGGACTGCAGCCCTTCATCGCGACCCTCGTGCTGATGCTGGCAGGACGCGGCATCGCCAAGGTGATCACCGGGGGACAGAACACCACCGCGTCGAACGACCCGTTCCGCTGGATCGCGAACGGCTTCGTGATCGGCATCCCTGTGGTGTTCATCCTCGCGGTGCTGCTCGTGCTCGTCGTCGGCTGGGTCGTGCGCAGGAGCGCCCTCGGTCTCATGATCGAGGCGATCGGCATCAACCCGAGGGCGAGCAGGATGGCGGGCATCAAGCCCAAGGGTCTGCTGCTCACCACCTACATCCTCAGCGGCATCCTCGCCGGGATCGCGGGCATCATGTCGGTCGGCAGCGTCATGACCGTCGACATCTCCCGCACCGGCTATCAGCTGGAGCTCGATGCGATCCTCGCCGTCGTCATCGGCGGAGCGTCGCTCGCCGGCGGCAAGTTCTCCCTGAGCGGCGCGTTCGTCGGGGCCCTGCTCATCGCGACGCTCGACAAGACCGTGCTGTACCTCGGCGTCTCGTCGTCGGCGACCCCGGCGTTCAAGGCCGTCGTGATCGTCGTGCTGTGCCTGCTGCAGTCCGAGCGCGTGCGGAGCTGGTTCCGCCGTCGACGCCGCGTCGCGCCACCCGAACAGCTCTCCGTGAAAGAGGAGGTGGCGGCATGAGCGTCGTGACGGCGGCTCCCGCTCCGCAGACCCAGGACACCGTGCTCGATCGGATCCGTCGGATGATCCGGGCCAACCCCTCGGTGCTGCCGACCATCGCCTCGGTGGTCATCTTCGTCGGCATGGTCGTGTTCGGCGAGGTCGCGTACGGCCGGATCCTGCAGGCCAACACCCTGTCGAATCTGCTGATCAACAACGCGCACCTCATCGTGCTCGCGGTGGCTCTGACGTTCGTCATCCTCACCGGAGGCATCGATCTGTCGGTCGGCTCGATCATCGCGCTGTCCTCGGTCGCCGGCGTGATGCTCTCCAACGCCGGATGGAACGCCTTCGCGGTGATCGTCGCGATGATCGGCATCGGAGCCCTCTTCGGCGTGGTGTCGGGAGTGCTGATCCGGTACTTCAACGTGCAGCCGTTCATCGCGACCCTCGCGATGATGTTCCTCGGGCGGGGGCTCGCCTCGCTCCTCAGCACCAAGCCGGAGCGGCTCGGTGAGGACTCGCCGATCCGCTGGATCGGAGTGCAGCTCAAGATCGTCGACGGCCCGAAGGTGAACGACCTCGTGATCACCCCGGCGGTGCTGATCGCCGTGATCGTCGTCGCCGCGGCGTTCTTCGTGCTGCACCGCACGCGTACCGGTCGCACGGTCTACGCGATCGGCGGCTCCGAGAGCTCGGCCCTGCTGATGGGGCTCCCGGTGCACCGCACGAAGGTGCTCGTCTACGTGATCAGCGGCTCGCTCGCCGGCCTCGCGGCCGTGCTCTACACGGCCCGGCTCGGCACGGCGCAGAACATCACCGGGATCGGGTGGGAGCTCGACGCGATCGCCGCAGCGGTCATCGGCGGGACGGTGCTGACCGGCGCCTACGGCTATGTGCTCGGCTCGGTGATCGGTGCGCTGGTGCTGGGGCTGATGAACGTGCTGATCACGCGCGACGGCGGTATCCCGCCGGAGATGACGACCATCATCACCGGCGGCATCCTGCTCGTGTTCGTGCTGCTGCAGCGGGCGGTGACCCGCAAACGGGAGTAGCCGGGAGCGGGGCCGACTCAGTTCGTCGGGATCCAGACCCGCATGGTCGACGGCCCGCGCTGCGCCCAGTCGTGGTACGGCACCAGCACGGCATCCGCGACCTCGTCGGACGCGCGGTGCCGCAGCGGCAGGCGCACCTGCCCGCCCGATTCGACCGGTTCCCCGGCGACGACCGCGTCCACGATGTCGGCACCGAAGTCGATCGACTCCAGTGCGAGCACCTCGGGGCCGCGCTCGACGACGACGGATCCGCGCACGGCATCCACTCGAGGATCGGCGCTGCTCACCCGGGCGACCAGCGGCAGGGTCAGCTCGACGACGTCGCCGGCGCGGAAGGGACGACGCACCTCGACCCTGCCGGGAGCGGCCGCCTCCTCCGTGACCTCGCCGTCGGCTTCCACGCGCACCGTCGCCCCCTCGGCCCACGCCGGCACCCGCAGCGTCAGGGTGAACTCGGCATCCTCGGCGATCGACACGCGGATGCCGCCGTCGACCGGGTAGCCCGTCTCGACGTCGAGCGCGACGACCCTCCCGTCGGGGAGCGTCGTGCGCACGGATGCCGGCGCGTACTGGTGCAGCTGCACGCCCTCGGCGTCTGAGGTCGCGAGGTAGGCGGCGAGGCTCGCGAACGTGCGCGCCACGTTGGGCGGGCAGCACGAGACCTCGAACCAGGGTGCGCGCAGCGAGGACGACGCCCGCTTCGACGTGCCATCGGGATCGGCCTCGACCCCCGGCATCCGCTGGTGGAGCGTGTTGGCGTAGTAGAACGCGCGCCCGTCGGGAGCGGGCGAGGTGGCGACGACGTTGAACAGCGTGCGCTCGATGAGGTCGGCGTGCTGCGTCCCGCCCGTCGCGAGCAGCAGGCGCCACGAGAACATGATCGACCCCACGCCGGCGCAGGTCTCGGAGTAGGCGCGATCGCTCGGCAGCTCCCAGTCGGCGCCGAACGCCTCGTCCTGGTGGTGCGAGCCCTGTCCCCCGGTCACGTAGGTGCGGCGTTCCGTCGTGCGGTGCCACTGGGCGCGCAGGGCATCGAGCAGACCGTCGTCGGAGAGCTCCACGGCGACGTCGGTCGCCCCGGAGGCGAGGTAGTTCGCCCGCACGGCGTGTCCGCGCAGCGCCTCGGCCTCGCGCACCGGCACGTCGTCCTGGAAGTACTCCTGCCCCCATTCGATCTCGGCGAGGGTCCCGCGTCCGTGCCGCTCGACGAACAAGGCGGCCTGATCGATGAAGCGCTGCTCGCCGAGCGCCCGTCCGAGCTCCGCGAGACCGACCTCGACCTCGGCATGGCCGCAGACCGCGTCGCGTCCGGCGGGCCCGAACTCGCGGATGACCAGCTCTGCCGCGCGTCGCGCGATCTCGATCAGCCCGTCGTCGGAATCGGGGCGGGTGCGATGACGCGCGACCGCCGCCTGGAACAGGTGCCCGAGGCAGTACAGCTCATGCCCCCACTCCAGGTCCGACCAGCGGTCGCCCTGGCCGGGGCGACCGAACCGCGTGTTCAGGTAGCCGTCGGCCTCCTGCGCGGCCGCGACGCGTGCCACGACCGACCGGAACCGCTGCTCGAGCGCGGCGTCTGCCGCGGCATCCGTCCGTCCGATCTCCCAGGCGAGCGCCTCGAGGTACTTGTAGACCTCGGAGTCGGCGAACTCCCGGCCCCGACGTCCCGCGGGCAGCGCGCCGGCGGCGGCGAGATCGAAGTTCGGCAGCCAGCCCTCGGACTCGAGACGAGAGGCGATGTGATCGAGCGTCGCCGTGCCGTTGATCTCCTGGCGCTCGCCCCAGAACCCTCCGGTGATGCGCACTTCGGAGAGGCCGAGCGGGCGCAGGCGACCGCGCGTGGGGACCACCGGCGCCGCCGGTGCAGTGGTGGCGTACATGGTCATCCCTTGAAGGCGCCGGACATGAAGCCGCGCACGTAGTGTCGTTGGAGGATCAGGAAGAGAAGGATGCAGGGGAGCGCCAGCACGACCACCCCGGCCTCGGTCGCGCCGTAGTCGACCACGCCCTGCACCTGCCCGCGGAGGTTCGCGACCGCGAGCGGCAGCGTCATCCGGTTGGAGTCGTTGATGAGGATCAGCGGGGCCATGAAGTCGTTCCACGCCGTGAGGAAGGCGAAGAGCCCGACGGTCACGAGCCCCGGCTTGACCGCCGGCAGCAGCACCCGCCACAGGGCGCCCCAGCTGGAGCATCCGTCGACCATGGCGGCCTCGTCCATCTCGCGCGGGATCGACTCGAACGAGATCCGCATCATGAACATCGAGAACGGCAGCTGGAACATCGTGATCACGAGCGCGACGCCCACGAGCGAGTTCTGCAGGCCGACCGCGTTGAGGATCACGTAGAGCGGGATCAGCAGGGTCGCATACGGCACCATGAGGATCGCGAGCGTCACCAGGAACAGCGCGTTCTTGCCGGGGAACGAGAACCGGGCGAAGGCGTAGCCGCCCAGCAGCGAGATGAACAGGGTGAGGGCGACCGTGAGCACCGAGACGAACAGCGAGTTGCCCAGGTACACCCAGATGCCCGCCTGGTAGTCGGCGAGGGCGATGTAGTTGCCGAAGCCCCAGCCGTCGGTCTGGCTCGTACCGGCCACCGGGCTGAGCGAGGAGACGCCGGTCCAGATGAGCGGATAGAGGAAGATCACCGCGAGGGCGGTCGTGAACACCCAGTAGGGGATGCCGAAGACGATGCGCGCCGCTCTCGAGCGGTACCGCGGAGCGGCGGGCTGATGGTTCGGGGCGATGATCGTGCGCGTGAGTGTCTGGGACATGGCTTCAGCTCTCATCCGGACGCCGGAAGGCGCGCAACTGGAAGACGTTGATGACGATGAGCGCGAGCAGCACGATCACCGAGAGGGCGCCGGCGATGCCGAGGCTGTTCTGACCCTGGAAGGCCACGTTGTAGATGAGCTGCACGACCGTCATGGTGCTGTTGTCGGGGCCGCCCTTGGTGAGGATGTAGAACTGCTCGAACGCGAGCAGCGAGCCGGTCACGCACATGACGGTGGTGAGCGCGAAGGTCGGCTTGAGGAGGGGCACCGTGATGTAGCGGAACGTCTGCCAGCGGCTCGAGCCGTCGATGCGCGCGGCTTCGTAGATGTCATCCGGGATGCCCTGCAGGCCCACGAGCATCAGCAGCATGTAGAAGCCGGCGAAGCGCCACACGATGAGGAAGATCGTCGACCAGAGGGCGCCGTCGGGGGTGCCGAGGAACGTGATGCCCCACGACTTCATCAGACCGGCGAAGGGGCCGGCGATGGGGGAGTACAGCACGTAGAACAGCAGAGACGCGGAGGCCAGGCCGAGGGCGCTCGGGATGAGGAAGGCCGTGCGCAGGAGGCCCTTCCACCGGGTCGACTCCTGCACGAGGAGGGCGAGGCCGAGGCCCAGGCCGATCAGGATCACGGTCGTGATCAGGGTGTACAGCAGGGTGAAGCGGATGCTGTCCCAGAAGAGCCGGTGGCTGACGGCATCCACGTAGTTCTCGGGGAAGTTCGGGCCGCGGTTGCCGCTGAGCAGCGGCCAGTCGGACCCGGACATCTGCAGCACGAGCACCAGCGGCACCACGAACAGCAGGGCCACGAAGATCGCGGTCGGTGCGGCGTAGAGCCAGCCCTGCACGGGCCCGCCGAATCCGGTGCGCACGCGGCGGCGGCGCAGCGGGGATGCGGTCGAGGTCATCTCAGTCTCTTTCGATCGGGGCGAGCGGGCGCTGGGGCGGCGCGGTCGTGCGCCGCCCCACCGGAGGTCACTGCGAGAGGATCGCGGTGATCTCCTCGTTGTCGGCCTCGACGGCGTCCTCGCCGTTCAGGACCCGGTTGCGCACCAGCGCGAGCCACGGACTGCCCGGCGCGTTGAACGCCTGCTGGAAGTTCAGGGCGACGGGTGTGCTGCCCTGTGCTGCGACCTCGTTGATCGTGACCAGGCGCGGGTCGGCGGCCGCGTACTCGTTGTCGGCGAGATCGCCGCGGGAGACGGCGTTGCCGTCCTTGGCGAGCACCTCGACCTGGGCCTCCTCGGACATCATCCAGTTGAGGAAGTTCCAGGCCTGCGCGGACTGCTTCGAGTCCTTCGAGATTCCGATGCCGTCACCGCCCACGAACGTGGAGACGCCGCCGTCGACACCGGGGATGCCGGCGACTCCCGCGTCGAACTCGAGAGAGGGCAGCAGCGTGGCCGGGAACGGCATGACGCCGACCTTGCCTTCGCTGAACGCCGCGGTCCAGGTGGGACCGGCCTCGTCGGTGGAGCTGGGCAGCACGGCGCCGGCCTTCTCGAGCTCCGCCCAGGTGTCGTACACCGCCTGCGCGGCATCGCCGTCGAGCAGCGCCTCGGCGCCGTCGTCGGTCATGACCTCTTCGCCGGATGCCCAGACCGAGGGGAACCACGTGAAGACGAGGCATCCGCCGCAGTTCAGGCCCGTGGCGGTGCCGTAGGTGTCGGGCTTGTTCAGGGCCTGCACGGCCTGCGCCGCCTCGGAGAACTCCGCGAGCGTGGCCGGAGCCTTCTCGGGGTCGAGTCCGGCTTCGGCGAACAGCTCCTTGTTCCAGAACAGCATCGAGAGGTCGAGGGCGAACGGCAGCACGTACTCCTTGTCGTCGACCGTGCCGGCGGAGAGGTGGCCCTGGTTGATGTCGTCCTTGAAGTCGAGGCCGTCGATCTGCTCGGAGATGTCGGCGAACAACCCCTGCTGCGCCCAGTTGGGCACGTAGACGATGTCGGCGGCGAAGAGGTCGGGGAGTCCTCCGGAGCCGGCGGCCGCGCCGACCTTGGCGACGTAGTCGTCGTTCGGGACGACCGTGAGCTCGACCTGGTTCTCGTGCGACTCGTTGTACGCGTCGACGAGCAGCTTGGCCTGCCGCTCGATGGGTGCGCGCGTCCAGAGGGTCAGGGTCGACCCGTCGTCGACGCCTTCGGCGGTGATCGGCTCGTCGGACGCGACTTCGCCGCCGGATGCGCAGGCGGCGAGAGGGGCGGCGAGCAGGGCGGTCGCCGCGAGGGCGGTGACGGTGCGTCGGAGCGCACGGCGTCGGGTGGTGTGCATGGGATGGCCTCCAGGACTCTTCGGTGAGCGGATGCTGTCGTCGGGCGACGGCGCTGACTTGCGTTGGCGGGCGAGTTCGAAAATCTCCGAAACCGCTTTCGAAAAGGTATATCGTGAATGTGGCGCAGCGGTCAAGGACTGCTCCGATAACCTTTCAGCAGCGTTCGGTTCAGTGCGGTTCAGGGGGCGAGATGGCAAACGGCGAATCCGTGGGCAAGGCGGCGACGCTCAGCGATGTGGCCCGTCTCGCTGGCGTGTCGATCGCGACGGCATCCAAGGCGCTCAACGACCGCGGGGATGTCGCCGCGGCGACGCGAGCCCGTGTGCTCGCGGTCGCCGACGAGCTCTCCTTCACCCCGAACGCGATGGCGCGCGGGCTGCTGGCCGGCCGCACCGGCACCGTGGGCCTGCTCACGAGCGACCTCGAGGGCCGCTTCATGATCCCGATCCTGATGGGGGCGGAGGATGCCTTCGGCGCCGGCCGCATCAACGTGTTCCTGTGCGACGCCCGCGGCGACGCGATCCGCGAGCAGCATCACCTGAAGGAGCTCCTCAGCCGCAGGGTCGACGGCATCATCGTGGTCGGACGTCAGACCGACCCGCGCCCGTCGCTCGGACAGGACCTTCCCGTGCCGGTCGTCTACGCGTACGCGCCGTCGGATGACCCGCGCGACCTGTCGCTCACCCCCGACAACTACGCCGGCGGGCGCCTCGCGATCGAGCACCTGCTCGCGTGCGGGCGCCGGCGCATCGCCCACATCTCGGGCGACCCCTCGTACGCCGCGGCCCAGGATCGTCTCGCCGGAGCACGGGCCGCGCTCGGCGAGGCCGGACTCGAGCTCGTCGGAGAGCCGATGTTCTCGGAGTGGACCGAGCACTGGGGCAGAGACGCCGCCGCGATGCTCCTGCAGCGGCATCCCGACATCGACGCGGTGTTCTGCGGCTCCGATCAGATCGCGCGCGGCGTGCTCGACTCGGCGCGGGACCTCGGACGCTCGGTGCCCGACGACCTCGCGGTGATCGGCTACGACAACTGGGAGGTGCTCGCGACCAACGCCCGCCCCGAGCTCACCAGCATCGACGCGAACCTGCAGCAGCTCGGGCGACAGGCCGCTCAGCGCGTGTTCGATGCGATCGACGGCGTCGACATCGGCGAGGGCTCGCACCATCTGCCCGTGCGCCTGGTGATCCGCGGCTCGACCATCGCCCGGCGGTAGCCCGGGGTGCTTCGACAGGCTCAGCAACCCAGGTGCCTGGGTCCCTGAGCCTGTCGAAGGGCCGGCCGAGAGGGGCCCGTCAGACGTGGTCGCGCCAGGAGTGCTGCGGGTCGAACCCCAGCACGCGCCGCGCCCTGTCGATCGAGAGCAGCGTCTCGTTCGGCCCGAACTCGCCCCTGACCGGCACGTCGGGGAACACCTCGGCGAGCAGCTCGGCGTTCGGTCGTGTCATGACCGTGTCGGCGGCCGCGATGATGAAGCGGTCGAATCCGGGAGCGGCGACCTCGAGCGCGCGCTGCACGGCCTGCGCCCCGTCGCGGGCGTCGATGTAGCCCCAGAGGTTCCACTTGCGCAGCAGCGCATCGGCGTCGAACGACGGGAAGGCCGCGTAGTCCTCGGGGTCCATCACGTTCGAGAACCGCAGCGCCGTGATCGACAGATCGGGGTGCCAGCGGACGAGCTCGGTCGCCAGCTGCTCCTCGAGCGTCTTCACCAGCGAGTACACCGACTCCGGGCGCGCCGGATAGTCCTCGTCGACCGGCACATAGGGCGGCGGAACGTCGAACGGCAGGCCGAGAACCGTCTCGCTCGACGCGTAGACGATACGACGGATGCCGAGCCGCACGGCCGCCCAGAACACGTTGAACGTGGCCGGCATGTTGTTGTGGAAGGTCGCGACATCGCTGCGGATGCCGGGCGCCGGGATCGCGCCGAGATGCACGACCGCGTCGATGCCGTCGTGCCGATCGCCGACCGCGGTGAAGGCGTCGACGACCTGGCCGTAGTCGGTGAGATCGACCTGCACGAAATCGGGTCCGCGGACGCCCGCGACATCCATGCCGATGACGTCGTAGCCGTTCGCGCGCAGTTCGCGAGCGACGACGCGGCCGAGCTTGCCCGATGATCCCGTGAGAGCGATGCGCATGTCTCCAGAGTGGCACGGCTGCGAGCGGCGCGGGTCGGGCGTCGTACACTCGTCGGCGTGAGTGAGTCCCCCAGCGCGTCGAATCGCACGGTCGGCGTCCGCGACGTCGCGGCGCTCGCCGGGGTGTCCCGGCAGACCGTCTCGCGAGTGCTCAACGATCACCCCGATGTCGCCCCCGAGACCCAGCTGCGCGTGCAGGCGGCCATGGCCGAGCTCGGGTACCGGATGAACAACGCCGCCCGCGCGCTGGGCACCCGCCGGTCCCGCACGCTGGGCGTGCTGGCCTCCGACGCCCTGCAGTACGGTCCCTCGCGCAGCATCGCCGCGCTCGAGGCGTCCGCTCGGGCGGCGGGCTACTGGGTCAGTGCGGCCTTCGCCGATGCGGGAGACGCCGCAGCGGTCGTCGCGGCCGTCGATCACCTCATCACCCAGGGCGTCGAGGGCATCGTGGTCGTCGCTCCACACGCCCGCACGCTCGAGGCGCTCGACGCCCTCTCGATCGGCGTTCCCGTCGTCACCCTGCATTCCGCGGGGCGCGGCGCTCACGGACTCTCCGTCGATCAGGCGGCCGGCGCGCGCATGGCCGTCGCCGCCCTCGCGGATGCCGGGCACACCCGCATCGTCCATCTCGCGGGTCCCGCCGACTGGCTCGAAGCGGAGTCGCGCGCGGAGGGCTTCGCCGCGGAGCTGGCCGCACGGGGTCTCCCGGCCGGACCCGTGATCGCAGGGGACTGGTCGGCGGGATCGGGGTATGCCGCCGTCGCCGCGGTCCGTGCCGCGGGTGCGACCGCCGTCTTCGCCGCGAACGACCAGATGGCGCTCGGGCTGCTCGGCGGACTGCACGAGGCCGGGCTCGCGGTCCCCGCCGACATCAGCGTGGTCGGCTTCGACGACATCCCGGACGCCGCGTACTACTGGCCGAAGCTCACGACCGTGCGGCAGGACTTCGACGAGCTCGCGCGCCGCGCGGTCGCTGCGGCGGTCGGCGGCGCCGAGGCCGAGGCGGCGCATCTGGCCCCGGTCGCCCCGGTGCTGATCCCGCGCGACTCGGTCGCCCCGCCGCGCTGACCCTCGGCCCGTCGAGCCCCGTCGAGCCCCGTCGTTCCGGCCGGAGTGGCGTTCGCAATTCAGCAAGAGTTCGGACGCGCGGGGCTCCTTGCCTCGGAATTCCGGGGGCCGTGCTCAGGGCGCAGGGAGTTCTTGCTGAATTGTGAACGGCCGACCGCCGAGCCCCGTCCTCTTGACGACCCGCGCGACCCGTGACACACTTCTGTGACCGGTCACAGTGGCCGGTTCGAGCACTCGAGGTCCCGTGAGCAACGAAGCCCCTGCCTTCTCCGACGAGGTCGAAGCAGCCATCGCCACCGTCCGCGCCGACGTCGCCCGACTCCACGGCGAGCTGGTCCGCTACGGACTCGTCGTCTGGACCGGCGGCAACGTCTCCGGCCGGGTTCCCGGCGCCGATCTGTTCGTGATCAAGCCGTCCGGCGTCTCCTACGACCACCTCGCACCCGACAACATGATCCTGTGCGACCTCGACGGGAACGTCATCCCCGGCACACCCGGCAGCGATCGCTCCCCGTCGAGCGACACCGCCGCGCACGCCTACGTGTACCGCAACATGCCGGCGGTCGGCGGCGTCGTGCACACGCACTCGACCTACGCCGTCGCCTGGGCCGCCCGCGGCGAGGAGATCCCCTGCGTGATCACCGCCATGGCCGACGAGTTCGGCGGACCGATCCCGATCGGCCCCTTCGCGATCATCGGCGACGACTCGATCGGACGCGGCATCGTCGAGACCCTCAGCGGACACCGCTCGCGGGCGGTGCTCATGCAGAACCACGGCCCGTTCACGATCGGCGTCGACGCGAAGGATGCTGTGAAGGCGGCGGTCATGGTCGAGGACGTGGCGCGCACCGTGCACCTCGCCCGCGAGGCCGGTCCGCTGGTCCCGATCCCGCAGGCGGCGATCGACAGCCTCTTCGACCGCTACCAGAACGTGTACGGCCAGAGTCAGGACGCCCGCCGATGACCTCTCCGACCGCGGCGTCCGGCGCCGATGACATCCGCGCCGGCCGGACGAGCCTCGGCATCGAGCTGGGTTCCACGCGCATCAAGGCCTGCCTGATCGGCTCCGACCCCACCGAGGTGCTCGCCACCGGCTCCTTCACGTGGGAGAACCGGCTCGAGGACGGGCTCTGGACCTACGCGATCGACGAGGTCTGGACGGGGCTGCAGGCCGCCTATGCCGCGCTCGTCGCCGACGCGGAGCGGCAGCACGGCATCCGTCCCTCATCGTTCGGAGCGATCGGCGTCTCGGCCATGATGCACGGCTACCTCGCGTTCGACGAGGCCGGCGAGCTGCTCGTGCCGTTCCGCACCTGGCGCAACACCAACACCGGCGCGGCATCCGCCGAGCTGACCGAGCTGCTGGGAGTCAACATCCCGCTGCGCTGGTCGATCGCCCACCTGCACCAGGCCGTCATCGACGGCGAGGCGCATGTGTCCCGGATCGCCGGCGTGAACACGCTCGCCGGCTATGTGCACCACAAGCTCACCGGTCGGCGCGTGCTCGGCGTCGGCGACGCCTCGGGCATGTTCCCGATCGACTCCTCCACCCGCGACTACGACGAGCGGATGCTGCGCGCCTACGACGCCCACGCCGCCGGCCGTCTGCCTCGCCCGCTCGCCGAGATCCTGCCGGCCGCGCTCTCCGCCGGTGCGGATGCCGGTGCCCTCACGGCCGAGGGAGCTGCGCTGCTCGACCCGAGCGGTGCTCTGCAGCCCGGCATCCGGCTGTGCCCGCCCGAGGGCGACGCGGGCACCGGCATGGTCGCGACGAACTCGGTCGCGCCGCGCACCGGCAACGTCTCTGCGGGCACCAGCATCTTCGCGATGGTCGTGCTCGAGCGTCCGCTGACGGAGGTGCATCACGAACTCGACCTCGTGACCACCCCCGCGGGCGACGCCGTCGCGATGGTGCACTGCAACAACGGCGCGAGCGAGCTCGCGGCCTGGGCGGGTCTGTTCACCCGCTTCTCGGCCGCCGCGGGGCAGCCGCTCGACGATGACGCCGTGTTCGACGCGCTGTTCCGCGAGTCGCTCGACGGCGAGGCGGATGCCGGCGGTCTGATCGCCTACAACCATCTCGCGGGCGAGCCCATCGCCGGGCTCGATGTCGGCCGGCCGCTGTTCGTGCGCACGCCCGACAGCGCGTTCACACTCGCGAACTTCATGCGCTCGCAGCTCTACGGTGTGTTCGGCACTCTCGCGCTCGGCATGCAGGTACTGGCCGACGAGGGCGTCGAGTTGGACCGGATGTTCGCCCACGGTGGCATGTTCCGCACGGCCGGGGTCGCGCAGCGGTTCCTCGCCGGCGCCCTCGGTGCGCCGGTCGCCGTCGGAGAGCTGGCATCCGAGGGTGGTGCGTGGGGCATCGCGGTGCTGGCCTCGTACCTCGCGCATGCCGACGCATTGTCCCTGGGGGAGTACCTCGAGCAGCAGGTGTTCGCCGCGGCATCCCTCTCCACGACCGAACCCGACCCCGCGGATGTCGCGGGCTTCGCCGCCTACCTCGACCGCTATCGGGCGGGGCTGGCCGTCGAGGCCGCCGCCGTCGCATCCCTCTGACGCTTCGACAGGCTCAGCGACCACTTCTGAAAGGCAACATCCCATGACGCTCTCCACCTCGCTCGACGGCTACGAGGTCTGGTTCCTCACCGGCAGCCAGCACCTGTACGGCCCCGAGACGCTCGCCCAGGTCGCCGACCAGTCGCAGGAGATCGCGCGCCTGCTCGACTCCGCAGACGACGTGCCCGTGAAGATCGTCTGGAAGCCGGTGCTGACGGATGCCGCCGCCATCAAGCGCACCGCCCTCGAGGCGAACGCCGACGACCGGGTGATCGGACTCGTCGCCTGGATGCACACGTTCAGCCCCGCGAAGATGTGGATCGCGGGCCTGGACGCGCTGCGCAAGCCGCTCGCGCACCTGCACACGCAGGCGAATGTCGAGCTGCCCTGGGCCGACATCGACTTCGACTTCATGAACCTCAACCAGGCCGCGCACGGCGACCGCGAGTTCGGGTACATCCAGACGCGCCTCGGCGTGCCGCGCAAGACCATCGTCGGGCACGCCTCCGACCCGCGCGTGCGCCGCGAGCTCGGCACCTGGCAGCGCGCCGCCGCGGGGCTCGCCGCGTCGCGCGACCTGAAGCTCGCCCGCTTCGGCGACAACATGCGCTTCGTCGCCGTGACCGAGGGTGACAAGACCGAGGCCGAGCTGCGCTTCGGCGTGCAGGTGAACACCTGGGGCGTGAACGAGCTGGCGGATGCCGTCGCCGCGGCATCCGACTCCCAGATCGACGCGCTGGCGGCCGAGTACGAGGAGCTGTACGAAGTCGTCCCCGAGCTGCGGAAGGGCGGCGAGCGGCACCAGTCCCTGCGCGACGGCGCCGCGATCGAGATCGGGCTGCGCTCGTTCCTCGAGGAGGGTGGCTTCGGCGCCTTCACGACCTCGTTCGAGGACCTCGGCGCGCTGAAGCAGCTGCCGGGCCTCGCCGTGCAGCGGCTGATGGCCGAGGGCTACGGCTTCGGCGCCGAGGGCGACTGGAAGACGGCGATCCTCGTGCGCATCGCGAACGTCATGGGGGCAGGCCTCCCGGGTGGTGCCAGCCTCATGGAGGACTACACGTACGACATGACCCCGGGCGACGAGCTGATCCTCGGCGCGCACATGCTCGAGGTCTCGCCGTCGCTGACGACCGCGAAGCCGACGCTGGAGATCCATCCGCTCGGCATCGGCGGCAAGGACGACCCGGTGCGCCTGGTCTTCACCGCCGACCCCGGTCCGGCGATCGTGGTGGCGCTGAGCGACATGCGCGACCGCTTCCGGCTCACCGCGAACGTCGTCGAGAACGTGCCGCCGCGCGCCTCCCTCCCCAAGCTCCCGGTCGGCCGCGCGGTGTGGAAGCCGGCGCCCGACTTCACCACCAGTGCGGCCGCCTGGCTCACCGCGGGTGCCGCGCACCACACGGTCATGTCGACCGCGGTGGGTCTCGAGGCGTTCCGTGACTTCGCTGACATGGCCGAGGTCGAGCTGCTCGTGATCGACGACAGCACGACGCTGCCGGAGTTCCAGAAGCAGGTGCGCTGGAACCAGGCCTACTACCGTCTCGCGCAGGGACTGTGATGACGGCGGGGCTGCGATCCGGGCGGCAGCTGCGCCTCGCCGGCCACGGCTACGAGGCGATCATCGCGAGCGTCGGCGCCTCGCTGCGGATGCTGACGTCCGAGGGGCGCGACCTCGTCGTGCCGTTCGACGCCGACGAGGTGCGGCCCGGGTACCGCGGTGCGACCCTCGCTCCGTGGCCCAACCGGATCGTCGACGGCCGCTACCGCTTCGGCGGCGCCGTGCACCAGCTGTCGCTGACCGAGCCCGGGCGCGGCCAGGCCCTGCACGGACTTCTCGCCTGGGTGGAGTTCTCCGACCGGCTCATCCTCGACGATCGCGTCGTGCTCGCCGCCGTGATCGAACCGCAGTCCGGCTACCCGTTCCGCGTCGAGGTCGAGGTCGAGTACCGCCTCGACGCCGACGGCCTGCGCCAGACCGTCACCGCCCACAACATCGGAGCGGATGCCGCGCCCTGGGGCACCGGACCGCATCCGTATCTCGTGGCGGGCCCTTCGACAGGCTCAGGGACCCAGGGAGGCGACTCGGCACCTCCGGTCGATGCCTGGACGCTCCTCCTTCCGGCATCCGAGGTCCTGACGGTCACTCCCGATCGCCTGAGCCCGGTCGCGGTCGAGCCGGTGGCGGAGCATCCGGAGTGGGATTTCCGCGCAGCCCGTCGGATCGGCGATGTCTTCATCGACCACGCGTTCACGGGTCTCGCCCGCACCGACGGCGTGGCCGAGGTTCGGCTGACGACCGACGCCGGGACGGGCGTCGCGATGACCTGGGACGAGCGCTGCCCGTGGGTGCAGGTGCACACGGCCGACAATCCAGGACTCGACGGCATCCATCGGATCGGCCTCGCGGTCGAGCCGATGACCTGTCCACCCGATGCCTTCAACTCCGGCACGGATCTCGTGACGCTCGCCCCCGGCGCGGAGCACGCCGCGAGCTGGCGCATCCGGGCGGTGTAACCGAGGTTCTTCGGTTTCGGTCGCCGTTCGTGCCGTCTCACGCGCCGGGAGCCGGCAGCAACGGCGACCGGAACGCGTAGCGACGACGGGAACTGCGACCTGAGGCTCAGCCGCCGAGCACCGCGGCCGCCTGACGGACGGCGCCGAGGGCGACGTACTCGCCGGCCGGCGGCACCTCGACTGGGATGCCGAGCACCTCAGGGGCGATCGCCCGCACGGCCTCGGACTGCGCGCCGCCGCCGATCAGCAGGGCCCGATGCAGGGGCACGCCCTCCTCGCGGAGCGCGTCGAGGCCCGCACCGAGACCGGACAGCATCCCCTCGACCGCGGCTCGCGCCAGGTTCTCGCGGGTCGTCGAGGCCAGCGTCATGCCGCTGAGCGTGGCCGTCGCATCCGGCAGGTTCGGGGTGCGCTCTCCCTCGAAGTACGGCACCAGCGAGAGCCCGTCGGCACCCGACGGCGCCGAGAGGGCCAGGCGGCTGAGCTCGTCGTGGTCGACACCCAGCAGTGTCGCCGTGACGTCGAGCACTCGGGCCGCGTTGAGCGTGCACACCAGTGGCAGGAAGTGTCCGTCGGCGGAGGCGAAGCCCGCGATGATCCCGGTCGCATCGGCCGACGGCGCCTCGCTCACGGCGAAGACCGTGCCACTGGTGCCGATCGAGACGACGACATCTCCGGGACCGGCGCCCAGTCCGAGGGCTGCCGCGGCGTTGTCGCCGGCGCCGGCCGCGACGCGTCGGCCCGCGGCATCGGTCACCCACTCGTCGGCGCCCAGCACTCGCGGGAGCATCGCGTCATGTCCCAGGGCGGCGATCAGCAGCTCGCGGTCGTATCCGCCGGTCGCCGCACTCCAGTACCCCGTGCCCGAGGCGTCGGAGCGGTCGGTGACGAGCTCGGCGAGGTCGGGCCCGAGCGGTGCGGCATCCGCCCCCGCCGGGCCGTACCCGCGCAGCCGCCAGGTCAGCCAATCGTGCGGCAGGGCGATCGCCGCCACGCGCGCCGCGTTGTCGGGTTCGTGATCGCGGAGCCAGCGCACCTTCGAGATCGTGAAGGATGCCACGGGCACGAGTCCCGTGCGGTCGGCCAGCTCCTGCGCCCCGAACTCGTCGACGAGCGCGGTCGCGGCATCGGCCGACCGGGTGTCGTTCCAGAGCAGCGCGTCGCGGATGACCCGGCCCTCGGCGTCGAGCGCGACCATGCCGTGCTGCTGCCCGCCGATGGCCCACGCCGCGATGTCGTCGAGTCCGCCTGCCGCCGCGAGCGCCGCCTGCAGCGCGACCCACCAGGCGTCGGGGTCGACCGAGGTCCCGTCGGGATGCGATGCCCGACCGGTGCGCACGACGGCACCGGTCGAGCTGTCGACGACGACGACCTTGCACGACTGCGTCGAGGAGTCGACGCCGAGGACGAGGGTCATCGCGGACTCAGCGCGCGCCGAGCAGGTGCTCGGTCGCCAACTGCTGAAGGCGCACGAAGCCGAAGCCGTGACCGCCGAGGTAGGCGTCGGCGTCGAAGTCCTCGTAGGCGCTGCGGTCGGCGAGGAAGTCGTCGTAGCTCTCGCCGGGGTTGAGCGTCGGCGTGGACAGCTCGGCGACCTTGGCGGCAGCCAGCGCCTCCTGCACCTCGGGGTCGGCGCGGAAGGCCGCGGCGCGCTCCTTGAGGAGGAGGTACGTGCGCATGTTCGCGGCGGCGGAGTCCCAGACCCCGCTCTCGTCCTCGGTGCGGCTCGGCTTGTAGTCGAAGTGCCGGGGGCCCTCGTACGCCGGGACGCCGTTCGGTCCGCCGTTCTCGAGCAGGTCGACCAGCGAGAAGGCGTTGTGCAGGTCGCCGTGACCGAACACGAGATCCTGGTCGTACTTGATGCCGCGCTGGCCGTTGAGGTCGATGTGGAACAGCTTGCCGTGGTACAGCGCCTGAGCGATGCCGGCCGTGAAGTTCAGACCCGCCATCTGCTCGTGCCCGACCTCGGGGTTCACACCGACGAGTTCGGGGCGCTCGAGGGAGTCGATGAACGCGATCGCATGTCCGAGCGTCGGCAGCAGGATGTCGCCGCGAGGCTCGTTGGGCTTCGGCTCGATCGCGAAGCGGATGTCGTAGCCCTTGTCGGTCACGTAGTCGCCGAGCAGGTTCACCGCTTCGCGGTAGCGCTCGAGCGCCGCGCGGATGTCCTTGGCGGAGTCGTACTCGGCGCCCTCGCGGCCGCCCCACATGACGAACGTCTTGGCGCCCAGCTCGGCGCCGAGGTCGAGCTGACGGAAGACCTTGCGCAGCGCGTAGCGGCGCACGTCGCGGTCGTTGGAGGTGAAGCCGCCGTCCTTGAAGACCGGGGCGCTGAAGAGGTTGGTGGTGACCATCGGCACGATCAGCCCGGTGTCGGCGAGCGCGCCCTTGAGCCGGTCGATCTGGTTCTGCCGCTCGGCATCCGTCGATCCGAACGCGAACAGGTCGTCGTCGTGGAAGGTGAGCCCGTAGGCACCGAGCTCGGCGAGCTTCTCGACCGCGTGCACCACGTCGAGGGCCGGACGCGTGGGTCCGCCGAACGGATCGGTGCCGTTGTAGCCGATGGTCCAGAGGCCGAACGAGAACTTGTCGTCGCGGGTCGGGGTGAGGCTCATGATGCTCCTTCGCATGGTGCGGCGCGCCGACATGCAGAAGTCGCCGTGCTCAAATGTTGTGAGCAACAACATATAGCCTGGAGTGCAGGATGTCCAGCCTCCTAGACTGAGACGCCGAACCGAATGCGAGGACGATGTGACGGACGCTTCGACGGGGCGCAGCGCAACCGCGGCGCTCAAGGACTCGGGCGACGGCGTGCGTGCGCGCAATCTCGCGCGGGTCCTGCGGCTGGTGCACCTGGGCGGAGCGCAGTCGCGGGCGCAGCTGACGACCGCGACCGGTCTGAACCGCTCGACGATCGCCGACCTGGTCGCCGAGCTCGTGAACGAGGGCTGGGTCGTCGAGCGCGATCCCGATCCGGTCGGACGGGTGGGGCGGCCCTCACCTGTCGTCGCGGCATCGCCGAGGGCGGTCGTGATCGCGGTGAACCCTGAGATCGACGCGGTCGAGATCGCGGCCATCGACCTCTCCCGCACGATCGCGGTCCGCGAGCGCATCGAGTCCGCGACGCTGCTCACCGCCGTCGAGGTCGCCGATCTCGTCGCGGCCGTCGTCGATCGCTGGCGCGACGGCCCGCTCGCGGATGCGCGGCTGGTCGCGGTCGGGGTCGCCGTGCCCGGCCTCGTGCGCGCGGCCGACGGGCTCGTTCGCAACGCCCCGCACCTCGGCTGGACGGATGCCCCGGTGCGGGCGCTGATCGCCGAGACGACGGGACTCCCGACCGCCGTGGGGAACGATGCGAGCCTCGGCGCGCTCGCCGAGCATCTCTTCGGCGCGGCACAGGGCGCCGACGACGTCGTGTACCTCAACGGCGGCCCGTCCGGCATCGGCGGCGGCATCATCGTGCACGGCTCCCCGGTCGGCGGAGTGGGCGGGTACGCCGGCGAGTTCGGTCAGAACCGGGTCGACCCCACTCGCTCGGCCGTGCTCGAGGATGACGTGAGCCGTGCTCGCCTCCTGGCGGTGCTGGACCTCGCGTCGGCTGACGATGCGACGCTCGCGGAGTCTCTCGCTGCGGCATCCGATGCCGACCCCGTCCGCGAGGAGTGCGCGCGTCAGCGCGGGCTGCTGGCGCAGGCGATCGCGGATGCCGTGAACATCCTCGATCCCTCGGTGGTCGTGCTGGGTGGCTTCCTCGCCCAGCTGGAGGAGCTCGACCCTGAAGGCTTCGCCGCCGACGTGGCCGACCGCGCGATGGCGGAGAACGCGGAGGGGCTCCGCATCCTCCCGGCATCCCTCGCCGCCGACCGGCTGCTGCTCGGTGCGGCAGAGCTCGCCTTCACGTCCGTCGGCGTGATCTGACGAGCCCCGCCCGCCGGCCGATCAGGCGAGGGCTGCCACCAGCGCCCGCGCCGCCGACTCCGAGGACTGAGGGTTCTGCCCCGTGATGAGCAGTCCGTCCACGATCGTGTGGTCGCTCCAGGCCTCGGAGACCTCGACGTCGGCGCCCAGCGCGCGAAGAGCGCTCTCGAGCAGGAACGGTGCGCGGTCGGCGAGACCGGCCTGACGCTCCTCCTCGTCGGAGAAGCCCGTGATCCGGCGTCCGGCGACGACCGGCTCGCCCGAGGCCGTGCGTGCGGGAAGGAGGGCCGCGAGGCCGTGGCAGACCGCGGCGAGCGGGCGTCCGGCGGCGAGGGTCGCCGTGATGAGCGCCGCCGAGTCGGCATCCTCGGCGAGGTCCTGCATCGGACCGTGACCACCGGGGTAGTACACGGCGTCGTAGGCCGCGGGATCGACGTCGGCCAGAACCAGGGGCGTCGCGAGCGCGGAGATCGCCGCGATGGATGCCGCGTCGCCGTCCGCCACGCTCGCGGCGTCGGCGATCGGGGGCACCCCTCCCGGAGTGGCGAACACGATGTCGTGACCGGCTTCGGTCAGCAGTCGGTAGGGGGCGAGCAGTTCCTCGGCCCAGAACCCGGTGGGGTGCGCGGTGCCGTCGGTGAGGGTCCAGGTGCGGGCGGCGGTGACGACGAAGAGGACGGTGGACATGGATGCTCCTTCAGGGGGTGACGGATGCCGAGCGGATGCCGGTATCGAGCACAACCGTCGGGCTTTGCGCGTCCTTCCGATAGATTCACGATATGAGCGATCGGAATTCCGATGGACTGAGAGACGTCGCGCTGTGGCGGACGTTTCTCGCGGCATATCGATCGCGTTCGGTGTCGGCGGCGGCGCGGATGCTGGGACTCGCGCAGTCGAGCGTGACCGCGCAGCTGCAGGCACTGGAGGCGCGGATCGGCGAGCCGCTGTTCGACCGCCACGCGCGCGGCATCCGTCCCACCCCTCGGGCCGACGATCTCGCGAACCGGCTGGCGGGTCCGCTCGACGCGCTCGCGACGGCGCTCGGATCGCCTCCGCCCGCCGATGCGCCGCCGGTCCGACTCGGCGGCGCGGGCGATCTCCTCGCGGTGCTGGCGGCTCCCGCGCTCGCCTCGGCCGTGGCGGGAGGCCTCCGGGTCACCATGACGCCGGGACTCGCGGCCGACCTGCTGGACCGGATCGCGACGGGGAGCCTCGACCTCGTGGTCTCGGCGGTGCGACCGCGCGGTCGCGCGCTCCCGACCGTCGCCCTCTTCGACGAGGAGTTCGTCCTCGTCGCATCCCCCTCGCTCGGGATCGAGCCGTCGGTCGACCTGCGGCCCGATGCGCTGGCGTCGACGCCGCTTCTCGCGTTCGCACAGGATGTGCCGATCCTCCGCCGCTACTGGCGGCACGTGTTCGGGATCCGACTCGAGCGCGCACCCGCTCTCGTCGCTCCCGATCTGCGCGCCCTCGTCGCCGCGGCGGTGGCGGGTGCGGGAGCCACGGTGCTGCCCACCTATCTGATCGCCGGCGAACTGGCCGACGGGCGGCTGGTGGTCCTGCGCGAGACCGACGACCCGCCGATCAACACCCTCTACCTCGTGCGGCGCCCCGGGCCGCTCGCCGAAGGGGTCGCGGTGGTCGAGCGCGCGCTGTGCGACGCCGTCGCGGACCTCTGATTCAGCGCGCGAACCAGCTCCGCAGCGAACGGGTCACGAAGGGCAGCACCCAGTAGGTCATGATCGGCGTGAGCACCAGGGTCGTGGCGAGCACGCGCAGCCAGATCGGCAGAGCATCCCAGCCGGGGATGGGACTCATGGCGTAGGTGAACGCGAGGTTCACGGGGAAGAAGCCCAGCCAGATCGAGACCGCCTGCTTCCAGCGGGGAGGGGCGGGCGCGACGGTGACGGTGGTGGTCCCGCCCTCGGGCGTCGGCAGGGTGATGCTGCCGGTGGTCGGCTCGTCGAACCAGCCCTCGATGCCCGTGCGGCGCTTGGAGCGCTCGCTGCGGATGAAGCCCTCGCCCATCGAGAGCCACCATTCGCGCTCGCCGGACTTCTCCCATGCGACGAGGGATTCCTCGTTCGCGAAGCGGTAGAGCATGTGCCAGATCTGGGAGTCCTCGCCGGCGCGGACCCAGCCGGAGCCGAGGAATCCTGGATACTTCGTCGCGAGGTTCACGCCCGTCTGCACCCAGACGGTCGCCTCGGTGATGCGGTCGGGGTCGACCTCGCGGCGGATGGACACGGTGATGGGTTCGGACACGATGCAGTCCTCGAAGACGGGGAGCCCGGATCACGGGCTGCCGAAGCGGCTGCGCCGGGGTGCGGGCGCACGTCGATTCTATTTCGGCTCGGCGGGCACGCGGAATCAGGCGATCTCATGAGGCTCCCGGGAAAGAGAGGACCCCCGCCGACCCGATTCGGCGGGGGTCTCGCGGCGTGGGCGCCGCGACGGGAGCGAGAGTGCTCACCGAGTGCGCGGATGATGTGACTACCCGATCCGGTCTGAGTCTCCTTGCCCGCGCATCTGCAGTTGTAATCGACCGAGGTGACGGGACGGTGAACGCGGCGCGAACATCCGCGCGCGGACGCTGTTCCTCATTTACAAGGATGTCCTAGTAAATGATCGGATGCCGGAGTAAACTCCCAATATGCCAATGATGGCTCGGAGGGATGTCACACAATGACTCGTACTATCCCGCACTTCGTGGGCGGATCGCTTCTCACCCCGGACACCGGTCGCTTCGCCGACGTGTTCGATCCGAGCTCGGGCGCCGTGCAGGCTCGTGTGCCACTGGCGTCGGCCGACGAGGTGCGCGAGGTGATCGCGAACGCCGAGGCGGCGCAGATCGCCTGGGCCGCGACGAACCCGCAGAAGCGCGCCCGCGTGCTGCTGCGCTTCCTCGATCTCGTGCAGCGCGAGATGCAGTCGCTCGCCGAGCTCCTCGCCAGCGAGCACGGCAAGACCGTCGACGACGCCAAGGGCGACATCCAGCGCGGCCTCGAGGTCATCGAGTTCTCGGCGGGTGCCCCGCACCTCCTCAAGGGCGAGTACTCGACGGGGGCCGGGGCCGGGATCGACGTCTACTCGATGCGGCAGCCGCTCGGTGTGGTCGCCGCGATCACTCCGTTCAACTTCCCGGCGATGATCCCGCTGTGGAAGGCGGGTCCGGCGCTCGCCGCGGGCAACGCCGTGGTGCTCAAGCCCAGCGAGCGCGACCCCTCCGTGCCCGTGCGCATCGCCGAGCTCTTCCTCGAAGCGGGTCTTCCCGCCGGCGTGCTGAACGTCGTGCACGGCGACAAGGAGGCCGTCGACACGCTGCTCACCGACGAGCGCATCCGCGCCGTCGGCTTCGTGGGGTCCACCCCGATCGCCGAGTACATCTATTCGACCGCCGCGGCGCACGGCAAGCGCGCGCAGTGCTTCGGCGGCGCGAAGAACCACATGATCGTGATGCCGGATGCCGACCTCGACCAGACCGTCGACGCGCTCATCGGCTCCGGCTACGGCTCGGCGGGGGAGCGCTGCATGGCGATCTCCGTGGCCGTCCCGGTCGGGCAGGAGACCGCCGACGCGCTGGCCGCGAAGCTCCTCGAGCGGGTGGGGCAGCTGCGCATCGGCCCGTCGCTCGCGAAGGACGTCGACTACGGACCGCTCGTGACCCGCGCCGCGGTCGAGCGGGTCGAGGGCTATATCCAGCAGGGCATCGACGAGGGCGCCACGCTTCTCGCCGACGGCCGCGGCTTCACCGTGGACGGCTACGAGGAGGGCTTCTACCTCGGCCCGACGCTGTTCGATCACGTCACGACCGACATGGCGATCTACCGCGAGGAGATCTTCGGACCGGTGCTCGTGATCGCACGGGCGGCCGACTACGAGGAGGCCCTGCGGATGGCGTCGGAGCACGAGTACGGAAACGGCGTCGCGATCTTCACCCGCGACGGAGATGCCGCCCGCGACTTCGCCGCCCGGGTGCAGGTCGGGATGGTCGGCGTGAACGTGCCGATCCCGGTGCCGATCGCCTACTACACGTTCGGCGGCTGGAAGCGCAGCGGCTTCGGCGACCTGAATCAGCACGGCGCCGACGCGTTCCGCTTCTACACGAAGACCAAGACCGTGACGAGCCGCTGGCCATCGGGCATCAAGGACGGTGCCAGCTTCGTCATCCCGACCATGCACTGACCCGCCCTTCGACAAGCTCAGGGATCCAGAGAAATGACAATGACCACCGTCACCACCACCGCCGAAGAGCGCGAGGCCATCCTCGACGCCGTCCGCGACTTCGCGGAGACCGAGCTCGCGCCGTACGCCGCCGAGCGCGACGAGAAGCACATCTTCCCGCGGGAGTCGCTGAACAAGGCCGGAGAGCTCGGGCTCGGCGGCATCTACGTCCGCGAGGAATTCGGCGGCACGGGCCTGAGCCGCACCGACACCGTGGCGATCTTCGAGGAACTCGCGAAGGGCGACCCCGCGGTCGCCGCGTACATCTCGATCCACAACATGGTCGTGTGGATGATCGACACGTACGGCGACGACCCGCAGCGGAGTGCCTGGCTGCCGCAGCTCACCGCGATGCAGGAGTTCGGCGGCTACTGCCTCACCGAGCCCGGTGCCGGCTCGGATGCCGCGAACATCGCCGCGAGTGCGGTCCGCGACGGCGACGAGTACGTGCTCACCGGCGTGAAGCAGTTCATCTCCGGTGCGGGTGAGGCAGCGGTCTACGTCGTCATGGCGCGCACCGGAGAGCCGGGCGCCCGCGGCATCAGCGCGTTCCTGGTCGCCGGCGACGCGGAGGGACTCAGCTTCGGAGCGCCGGAGAAGAAGATGGGGTGGCACGCCCAGCCCACGCGGCAGGTGATCCTCGACGGCGTGCGCGTTCCGGCATCCGCTCTTCTCGGTGAGGAGGGTCGCGGCTTCGCGATCGCGATGTCGGCGCTCAACGGCGGTCGGCTCAACATCGCCGCATGCTCGCTCGGCGGGGCGCAGTGGGCGCTCGACAGGGCGGTGCAGTACGTGCACGAGCGGGTCGCCTTCGGAGAGCCCCTGGCCGAGAAGCAGTCGATCATGTTCGCGATCGCCGACATGCGCACCGACCTGCAGGCGGCTCGCCTGATGGTGCGCGACGGCGCCGAGGCCGTCGACCAGCACGCCCCGGATGCGACCATGCGGTGCGCGATGGCCAAGCGCTTCGCCACCGACGCCGGCTTCGACGTCGCGAACCGGGCGCTGCAGCTGCACGGCGGATACGGCTACCTGCAGGACTACGGGATCGAGAAGGTCGTGCGCGACCTGCGCGTGCACCAGATCCTCGAGGGGACGAACGAGATCATGCGCCTGATCGTCGGTCGCGAGATGCTGCGACCCGCGGGGTCGTCGTCGATGCGGAGTGCATCATGACGAGCGTCGCGTTCCTCGGCCTCGGGCACATGGGTCTGCCGATGGCGAAGAACCTCGTCGCCGCGGGCCACGAGGTGCACGGGTTCGATCTGGTGCCCGCCGCGATCGAGGCGGCGCAGGCGGCGGGGATCGCCGTGGCGTCGAGCGGGGCGGATGCCGTGGCCGACGCGGATGTCGTCATCACGATGTTCCCCGCGGGGAAGCACGTGATCGAGGCGTACCGCTCCGAGCTGCTCGCCGCCGCGCGCCCCGGCACCCTGTTCATCGAGTCATCGACGATCGCGGTCGACGAAGCCCGTGCGGCGCATGCGCTGGCGATCGCCGCCGGTCACCGCAACGTCGACGCTCCCGTGTCGGGCGGCGTCGTCGGGGCCGAGAACGGCACCCTGGCCTTCATGGTCGGCGGGTCCGACGAGGACTACGCCGCTGCCCTTCCGCTGCTCGAGGTCATGGGCAAGCGGATCGTGCACTGCGGCGGACCGGGCCTCGGCCAGGCAGCGAAGGTGTGCAACAACATGGTCCTCGCGGTGTCGCAGATCGCGGTCGCCGAAGCGTTCGTGCTGGGGGAGCGTCTGGGCCTCGAGCATCAGGCGCTGTTCGACGTGGTCTCGCAGGCGTCCGGTCAGTGCTGGTCGATCACGACCAACTGCCCGGTGCCGGGACCGGTGCCGACGAGCCCCGCCAACCGGGACTACCAGCCGGGGTTCGCCGGCGCGCTGATGGCCAAGGACCTGGGCCTCGCGCTGCAGGCGATCGAGCAGACGTCGACGGATGCTCAGATGGGACGGCTCGCGCAGCAGATCTACGCCGCGTTCGCTGCGGGCGACGGTGCGGGCCGGGACTTCTCCGGCATCATCACCGACATCCGCGACGCGACCGACTGACCGATGCCCGCCAGTTTGCAGGTCGGCGATACATCTGCAGGTCGCATCCGCGCATCGAGACCTGCATCTGTCTTTTCGACCTGCAAACTGCGCCGGGAACTGCGGGTCCGGGTCGAGCGACGAGACCGCACGCAGGGCGATACTGGGATGACCACGACGGAGAGGGCCACATGACCGAGTACGAGACGATCCTGGTCGAGCAGCGCGGACGCGTCGGGTGGATCACCCTGCACCGGCCGGAGGCGCTGAACGCCCTCAACAGCCGGCTCGCGGAAGAGGTCACGGCCGCAGCGGTCGCCTTCGACGAGGACGAGGGTGTCGGCGCGATCGTCGTGACCGGGTCGGAGAAGGCGTTCGCGGCGGGTGCCGACATCAAGGAGATGGAGAGCATGTCGGCCGCGGAGATGCTCGAGACCGACCACTTCGGCGCCTGGCATGAGTTCGCGGCGGTGCGCACGCCGGTGATCGCTGCCGTCTCCGGCTTCGCGCTGGGCGGCGGATGCGAGCTGGCGATGATGTGCGACATCATCCTCGCAGCCGACACCGCGAAGTTCGGACAGCCGGAGATCAATCTCGGCGTCATTCCGGGCATGGGCGGCACGCAGCGTCTGATCCGCGCCGTCGGATACTACAAGGCCGCTGAGCTGGTGCTCTCCGGACGCTTCATGGGCGCCGAGGAGGCGGAGCGCTCAGGTCTCGTGTCGCGCGTCGTCCCGGCATCCGATCTCCTCGCCGAGACGGGGAAGCTCGCCGAGACGATCGCCTCGAAGTCGTTGCCCTCGGTCTATGCGGCCAAGGCGGCTCTGGACGCGGCGATGGAGACGACGCTCGCCGAGGGGCTGGCGCATGAGAAGCAGGCTTTCGCCGCGCTCTTCGACACCGCCGATCAGAAGGAGGGCATGTCGGCCTTCCGGGAGAAGCGTGCACCGCAGTTCGAGAACCGGTGACGGGTGTCGGGGTGTTCACAATTCAGCAAGAATCCGGCGGATGTGCCCGGAAAGGACTCGCCAGAGCCGGTGAAGCCATGATCCTGCTGAATCATGAACGGTCAGCTGCGGAGACCGTCGACGATCTTCGCGATCCTGCGCTCCCGGGTCGCCTCCTGCTTCGCGTCGGCGACCGTGCGGGCGTGCTCCTTGCGGGCCGAATAGCTCAGCGCGTCGAACGCCGCACGCACGGCCGGGTCGGCATCCAGCGCACTGGCGAGTTCGTCGGGCACGTCGACCGTCCGCTCGGCGGAGTCGACCCGGATGACGGCGTCGATCTCCTGATCGATCTCGAGGCCGAGATCGCTGCGCACGGCCTTGCTGAAGCCGATCATGTTCTCGCTGCCCATGCGCGCGACACGCAGTCGCGCCGTGCGTCCGCCGATCGTGACGGCCACCGGGAAGGCCTTGCCTGCCCCGAAGGACGCGACCTGCTCGTCGCTGAGCAGGATCGCCGCGGCGGGACCACGGCCGGTGAGGACGGTGTGCAGGCGCAGTTCGCTCATGCCGACAGATTACGCCCGTGTCCCGCGACTTCTGCGGAGAGGATCGCGTTGCGTTCCTCGATCAGCCGGCGCATGTACGCGCGCATGAAGACGGCATCGACGAGCCGGCCGAGCGGACCGAACGGCGAGTGGAAGGTCACGGTGTCGCGCATGAGGGTGCCGGTCGGATGCTCGTCGAACCGGTGCTCGTGCAGGAAGGCCCCGAAGGGGCCGGCGATCTGCCGATCGGAGAATCCGCGCGGCGGATCGATGTCGAAGACCACCGAGCGCAGGCGGAAGCGGATGCCGAGATGGCGCGCCTGCCAGGTCACGGTCGAGCCCTCGGTGAACACCCCGCCCGCCGGAGGCTCGACCATCGTCTCGCCGTACCGTGCCATGGAGCGCACGTGCAGGCCCGGATCGAGCGAGGCGCCGAAGACTTCGGCCGGTGGGGCGGCGATGATCGTCTCGAGGACGAACCGCGCCACGTCAGAGCGCTTCGGGCTGGGGGCGCGGGTCGGCGAAGTCGCCGGCGTCCTTGCGCATCCTCGCCACGATCGCGACGAGCTCGGCGGCATCGTCGCGGCTGAGACCCGGATCGGCGAAGACGTCGGCGTTGAGGGCCTCGGTCGCCCGCTCGACGAGCTCGCGGCCGGCATCCGTCAGGGCGAGGAGTGCGGCGCGGCCGTCGTAGGGGTGCGGCGCACGCACGATCAGGCCGTCCCGCACGAGCCGCTCGGCTGTGCTCGTCACCGTGGTCGCATGCACCTGGAGCCGGGCGACCACGCTCGACAGCGGCAGGCTCCCCGCGCGGCTGAACGCCAGCAGGCGCAGCACCTCGTAGCGAGCGAAGCTCAGCGCGAACGGCTTCAGGGTGGCGTCGACGCGGGCGAGCAGCAGCTGTTGCGCGCGCATGACCGAGGTGACGACGGTCATGCCGTCGGCGGCATCCGTCCATCCGTGCGCGAGCCATTGCCGCTTCGCCTCGGCGAGCGGATCAACGGGGAGCGGTCGGGATTGGGCCACATCCCTACGGTAGCGGCGGGAGGCCGGTGCGTCGGGACGGCGCGCGACGCGCCCATCGTCGGAGTCCGTGGGTCTCAGTCGCAGAGGTGCTGGGACTCAGTATCGCGGTCTAGAATTGCAGCAGTCGTGAGGAGCAATCGATGAAGATCTTCGTCCTGGTCAAAGAGGTGCCGGACACCTATGGCGATCGCAAGCTGAATCTCGAGACCGGCCTCGCGGATCGGGCGGCAGGCGATGTGGTCCTCGACGAGATCACGGAGCGTGCCCTCGAGGTCGCGTTGGCCTTCGCCGACAAGAACGAGGGCACCGAGGTGGTCGCCCTCTCGATGGCACCCGCGGGGTCGACGGCATCCGTCCGACGCGCTCTCGCGATCGGCGCAGGGTCAGCCGTGCACATCGCCGACGAGCAATTGGCGGGTGCGGATCTCGGACTCACGGCCGAGGTGCTGGCCGCGGCCATCCGCCGCGGTGCTCCCGACCTGGTGATCACCGGGAACCTGTCGACCGACGGATCCGGCGGCGTGATCCCGGCGATGCTCGCCGAGCACCTCGGCTTCGCGCAGGCCACCGCCCTCAGCTCCGTCGAGATCACCGCGGATGCCGTCGCCGGCACGCGCGCCGCGGATGCCGGCGGCCAGCAGATCTCCGCTCCGCTTCCTGCCGTGATCTCGATCACGGAGGCGCTCCCTGACGCCCGGTTCCCGAACTTCAAGGGGATCATGGCCGCGAAGAAGAAGCCGCTCGACGTGCTCTCGCTCGCCGACCTCGAGGTCTCGGCCGACCCCGCCGCCGCGCCGCGCACCATCATGACCGCGGTGGCCGAGAAGCCGCCGCGGGCGGCGGGCGTGAAGATCACCGACGAGGGCGATGCCGCCGAGAAGCTCGTCGAGTACCTCGTGCAGAACAGGCTGGTGTGAGATGACCTATCCCGAGAAACCCCATCCTCGTCCTCATCGACGTCGACCCGTCGGGCGATGCCGCGAGCAGCACAGCCGCACTGATCGGCGCGGCGTCGACGATCGGCGCCCCGATCGCGCTGGTGGTCGGCGGCAGTCAGGCGGCGGTGGATGCCGCGGCAGTCGCCGGCGCTGCGGTCGTGCTGACCGCCGACGGCGACGCCACGGCGCTCACCGTGCCGATCGTCGACGCGCTGCAGGCCGCTTTCGACCGGGTGGAGCCGGATGCCGTGCTCATCTCGAACTCGATCACGGGCCGCGACGTCGCCGGGCGGTTCGCCGTGCGCGCTCGACTCGCTCTCGCCGTGGATGCGGTCGGCGTCTCGCGCGACGACGAGGGCATCGTCGCGCACCACTCCGTCTACGGCGGCTCGTATCTCGTCGATGCGGCTGCCACCTTCGGCGCCCCCGTCATCACTGTGCGACAGGGCGCGGTCGATGCGCGCGCCGAGGCCGTGGCATCTCCGACCGTCGAGGCGCTGCAGGTCGCGGCATCCGGTGCGGTCGCCGCGAAAGCCGGTGCGGTCGAGGCGGTCGAGGTCGCCTCCTCCCGGCCTGAGCTCCGGGGGGCGACGCGCGTCGTCTCCGGCGGACGCGGCCTCGCATCGAAGGAGAAGTTCGTGCTCGTCGAGGAGCTCGCCGATGCGCTCGGCGCCGCCGTCGGCGCCTCGCGCGCGGCAGTGGATGCCGGGTACATCCCGCAGTCGCACCAGGTCGGACAGACCGGCGTCTCGGTGTCTCCGCAGCTGTATGTCGCTCTCGGCATATCCGGGGCGATCCAGCACCGCGCCGGCATGCAGACCTCGAAGACGATCGTCGCGATCAACAAGGACGGCGAGGCCCCGATCTTCGACGTGGCCGACTTCGGCATCGTCGGCGACCTCTTCACCGTCGTGCCGCAGGTCATCGCCGCGCTCGAGGCGCGGAAGAAGTAGACATGGCCCTTCGTCAGGCTCCGGGACCGGCGAGCATGCGGCGCGGACTCCCGCGCGTGCCGGGCGGCGAGCCGTGGCCCCCGGCGGGTGCCACGGCCGAATGGGTCGCTGAGCCTGTCGAAGCGTCTGCGGCTGCGGGCCCTTCTGCGAGCTCAGGGACCCAGGTTGCGGGCAGTGCAGAGGTGACTCCCAGTTGGGTCGCTGAGCCTGTCGAAGCGTCTTCCGCCGGGGGCCCTTCGACAAGCTCAGGGACCCAGGTCGCGGAAGGTCCGGTCGCGCGCATGCGTCGCGGTCTGCCTCGCGTCGTCGGCGGCGAGCCCTGGCCACCCGCCGGCACGGCTGCGGTCGGTTCCGCGACTGACCGTGGCGCCGCGCCCACCGTGGGGGCCGACATGCCAGATGTCGGACATTCGACCCCAACCGGTCCGACATCTGGCGTGTCGACCCCCGACGCGGCGTCGGCTGCGCCCGAGGCGGTGGCGACGCCCGTGGCTGCGGCAGCCGCCGTGACGCCGGCACCCGGCGAGTCCTCGGTCCGTCGAGGTCTTCCACGCGTCGCCGGAGGCGAGCCCTGGCCGCCGGCCGGAACGGCTCCCGCGTCGGGAGACGTTTCGTCTCGGTCGGCTTCGCCGTCCTCCCTCGACGACCGGGAGTCCGACGTCGGCGCCGTCGTCGTCGTCCAGCCCGAAGCATCCGCGCCCGCCGCCCTCCTCTCCGCCGACCTCGACACCCCGCTGCCGTGGACCCGCACCGTCTGGAACGGCCGGGCACCCCGCCACGTGGCCGTCGCACCGGCATCCGCTCGTCGTCTTCCGACGTGGCCGCAGGCGATCGCCGGGCTCCTCGGCGCCGCCGCTCTGGGCCTCGTCGCCGGTGCGGCGATCGCGTTCGTGCGCACGCTCCTCAGCTTCCCGTTCATGCAGGACTTCCTCGCCGCCTTCCCCGGCGAGTACGAGCCCGCGATCGCGGTCGAGCCGGGCTTCGCGCCGTGGGTCAACTGGGCGCACTTCTTCAACATGTTCCTGATCGTGCTGATCATCCGGTCGGGGCTGCGCGTGCGCAGCGAGAAGCGGCCGACGGTCTTCTGGACGCCGCGCGGCAACCAGAAGGGCAAGATCAGCCTGACCCTGTGGTTCCACCAGGCGCTCGACCTGCTGTGGATCATCAACGGCGTGATCTTCGTGGTGCTGCTGTTCGTCACCGGGCACTGGGTGCGCATCGTGCCGACGAGCTGGGAGGTCTTCCCGAACGCGCTCTCCGCAGCGCTGCAGTACGTGTCGTTCGACTGGCCGCACGAGAACGGCTGGAACAACTACAACAGCCTGCAGCAGCTCGCCTACTTCGCGACCGTGTTCATCGCCGCGCCGCTGGCCGTCGCGACCGGCTTCCGGATGTCGGGGCTATGGCCGAAGAAGGCCGAGAAGCTGTCGAAGGCCTACCCCGTCGAGTGGGCCAGGGCGCTGCACTTCCCGATCATGCTGTACTTCGTGGCGTTCATCGTCGCCCATGTCGCGCTCGTGATGCTGACCGGGTTCCTGCGCAACCTGAACCACATGTACGCATCGCAGGATGCCGTGACCTGGACCGGCTTCTGGGTGTTCATCGCCTCGCTCGTCGTGCTGGCGGTCGCCTGGTTCGCGGCGCGACCGCTCGTGCTCGCACCGATCGCGAAGCTCTTCGGCCAGGTGTCGGGCCGGTGAGCCCGGAGAGCGACGACGCGCGCATCGCCGACTACTGGCGCGATGCGCGAACGGCGCTGCCGGAGCTGCCGGAGACTCCGCCCGAGGCGTGGGGTTTCGGCGCGACCCCCTGGCAGGCCGATGAGCTCCTCGCGCTGGTGCTCGCCGGGCTGAAGGACGGAACCGCGTCGTCCCTGTGGGACTACGAGGCGAACGGGGACCCGCTGCCGGCGGTCGGAGAGATGAGCATCATCCTCGACGGGTCGGGTGCACCCCGAGCGGTGATCGAGACCACGGCGGTCGAGATCGTCCCCTTCGACGAGGTCGACGAGGTGCACGCCAGCGCCGAGGGTGAGGGTGACCGTACCCTCGCGCACTGGCGCGAAGTTCACGAGCAGTATTGGCGTGAGCACTCCGAGAACGCCCGCGGCTATGCGCCGGACATGCCGGTCGTGTGCGAGCGGTTCCGGTTGATCCACGCCGCGTGAACCCGCGAACGCGCACGCGCGCGACGAGGGAGAGGAAGAAGAACATGGCAGAGGCATACATCGTCGACGCGGTGCGCTCACCGGTCGGCAGGCGCGGCGGCTCGCTCTCCGGCATCCATCCTGCCGATCTCGGTGCGCACAGCCTGCGCGCGCTGGTCGACCGGGTCGGCATCGACCCGGGGCTGATCGACGACGTCATCCTCGGCACGATCGATGCGATCGGCGGGCAGGCCGGCAACGTCGCCCGCACCGCCCTGCTGGTCGCAGGCTTCCCGGAGCACGTTCCGGGCGTCACGATCGACCGCCAATGCGGGTCGAGTCAGCAGGCCGTGCATTTCGCGGCGCAGGCCGTGATGAGCGGCACGGCCGACCTCGTGATCGCGGGTGGGCTGCAGAACATGTCGCAGGTGCCGCTCACGTCGTCGGCCCTCGTGGGGGAGGCGTTCGGATTCACGACGCCGTACGCGGAGTCGCCCGGATGGCAGGAGCGGTACGGCGACCAGGAGATCTCGCAGTTCGTCGGCGCCGAGCTGATCGCCGAGAAGTGGGACATCACCCGGGAGCAGATGGAGCAGTTCGCGCTCGAGAGCCACCGCCGGGCGGCGCTCGCCCAGGACGAGGGCCGTTTCGCGCGTCAGATCGCCCCGCTGGGCGGCCTCGACCACGACGAGGGCGTGCGTCGCGACACGACGCTCGAGCGGATGGCGGGCCTCGCGCCGCTGCGTCCCGGCGGCCGCATCACGGCCGCGGTGTCGTCGCAGATCAGCGATGCGTCCAGTGCCGTGCTCGTCGCGAGCGAGCGGGCGGTGAAAGAGCACGGCCTCGTGCCCCGCGCTCGTGTGCACCATATCTCCGTGCGTGGCGACGACCCCGTGTTCATGCTCACGGCGCCTATCCCCGCGACTCGGCGTGCTCTCGAACGCACCCGCCTCACGATCGACGACATCGACCTGTTCGAGATCAACGAGGCGTTCGCCTCGGTCGTGCTCGCCTGGATGCGCGAGCTCGACGTCCCTCACGAGAAGGTCAACGTCAACGGCGGAGCGATCGCCCTCGGCCACCCGATCGGCGCCACGGGGACACGCCTGATGACCACGCTGCTCGCCGAACTCGAGCGCACCGGGGGCCGCTACGGACTGCAGACGATGTGCGAGGGCGGTGGCGTCGCCAACGTCACGATCATCGAGCGACTCTGACGCGCGTCTGCGAGACCCACGGCGCCCGACTCAGGAGCGGACGAAGCGGACCTCGGTCAGCGTCTCGCCGAGGAAGGGCTCGGTGTGCGTGGCGCCGTCGAGCGTGAAGCCGTTGCGCGTGTAGAACCGGTGCGCGCGGGGGTTGTCCTCGGCGACCCAGAGGTACAGCGGCTCGTCCTTCTCCACGGCGGCGTCGAAGAGTTTCTGGCCGATGCCGGTGCCGTGCAGTGCGTCGAGCAGGTAGATGAAGTAGAGCTCGCGGAACGCCGGGGCATCCTTGTCACGGGCGGGGCCCGAGCCGACGAACCCGACGATCTCGCCGTCGACCAGCGCGGCCCTCATGGTGAACTCGGGGCCCTGGGCCGCCCAGTGCGTCCACAGCTCCGCCATGCGGCGGGGCGAGACCCGCTCGAGCGCAGCCTTGCTGATCAGGTGGTCGTAGGTCTCGTGCCAGCACTGGGCGTGCACGCGACCGAGAGCCTCCGCGTCCACATCACGGACCGGACGGACGATGACTTCAGGCTGGGCTTCGGCGCTCATGCCGCGACTCTACGCGCGGCATTCCAGATCAGGAAATCGAACGGATGCCGTGCGCGGAGTGATCGAAACCGATGGAGGATTCGTACAACGATGTTCGCGGATCGTTCGTCGATGGCTACGATCGATCTTCGTGAATGTGATCTGGCGCACGCTCCTCGTGATCCTCCGTGCTCGTCGCCGTGTGCGTCGGGGAAAGACGCTCGACCCGACAGCCGTCGGCACCGTCCGCGTCACGACGCTCCCCACCGATCTCGACATCCTGCGGCACATGAACAACGGCCGGTACCTGTCGCTGTTCGACCTCGGGCGCTGGGACCAGCTCATCCGCACGGGGCTCTTCGACGCCATGAAGGAGCGCGGCTGGTACGCGGTCGTATCGAGCGAGACCATCACGTTCCGCAAGTCGCTGCAGCTGTGGCAGCGCTTCGAGGTGCAGTCGCGGTTCATCGGCCATGACGAGAAGGCTCTCTTCATGGAGCACCGGGCTGTGGTCGACGGCGAGGTCTACGCGCGCGCGATCGTGCGGGCGCGGATGCTGCGTCGCACCGGCGGCACCGTCAGCAATGAGGAGCTCTTCGCCGCGGTCGGCAAGCCCGACGGCGTGCCGGAGATCGATCCGTGGGTGCACGACTGGGCCGCGGCATCCGCTCTTCCTCCCGTGCGCACGAAGGCGCCGAGCGTCTGGTCGTAGCGCCGGTATTCCGGATGGCGCTCGACGCGGTAGTTTAGGGCCGTGCTGGGGATCCTGACCACGACCGGACGCGTGCTGATGAGGCACTGGCCGGCACTCATGGCGTGGTACCTCGCCGGAGTGCTCGTGCAGTACGTGATCGGCCAGGTCGCAGGATTCATCGGAGCCTCCTCGGCGACGCTCGGCTTCCTCGTGCTGCCGATCGGCATCCTCGCGCGACTGATCAGCATCGTCGCGATGTTCCTCGTGTTGCGCGATGGCCTGCGCAACCTGCAGGAGGTCGCCCCTCTTCCCGCGGATCCGGTCGAGCGTCGGCGCACCTTCCTCTCGGCGTTGCTCGCCGGCATCCTGCCCTTCTTCGCCGTGTACTGGGCGCAGGGACTGCTCCGCGAGGATGTGAACGCCTATTCCACGCGTGCCCTGGAGGTGCGCTCCGGCATCATCTTCACCGCCAGCGTCAACGGTGACGGCCCGGTGAGCGATCAGGACACGGTCCTGAACCTGCCCTTCAACGTCTGGACGGTCGCGATCATCGTGATCGCGTTCGCCGGGCGGTGGGCGTGGTCGAAGTGGTCGGCCAAGCTCTCGACCTGGCTCGCGCCCGTGGCTGTCTACTTCGAGGTCGTGTGGGTCTTCTTCTCGGTCATCCTGCTGGGCGATCTCTTCGACGCCATCAAGGCGTGGGTGGACAGCCGTGCGGCGATGGCGTTCCTGGAGGATGTGCGGGAGCGGATCCTGGATGCCGTCGCGCCGCTGCGCTGGCTGTGGGAGGCGATCGGATGGGTGCTCACCGAGGCGGGCCCCGTGCTCCTCGCTCCGCTCGCCTGGCTCACGATCGCCGGTGTCGTGTTCGGTCAGGCGATCGTCGCGGAGAAGCTGCGCGTGGAGAACCAGCTGATCTCCCGATTCCGCCAGCATGCGACCGTGATACCGAACCCTGTGGTGCGGAGGCTGAAGGATCTCGGTGACGAGCTCGGCGCGCGCTTCCGGCCCATCGGGCGTGCGATCCTGCTGATGTGGCGGGCCGGGCCGCTGCTGGTCGCCTCATATGCGCTGTTCTACGTCGCCGTGAAGGCGCTCGAGTCGTACCTCTCGCTCGGGATCACGAGGCTGATCGGCCCGCACGAGTTCCTGACCTGGGCGATCATCCTGCCGGTGGTCTCGATCGTGCCGCTGCTCCTCACCGAGCCCCTGCGCATCGCCGTCATCAGCGGTGCCTACGACGCGACACTGGGGCGTCTGCGCCGCCGCCCGCAGGAGCGCGCGGACTCCGCGACCGTGTCGTCGGAGGAGACCGAGATGCGCGCCGTCGCCGACGCCGCCGGTCTGCTGCCTGCCTCAGCGGATGCCGTCGCCGCCGCGGTCGTGTCGGCACCGCCGCGGGATGCGGTCGGCGGTCAGTCCTCGAGCGTGAACCTGAGGAACGATCCGCCCGCCTCCTGAGGCCAGACGTCGACCCAGAACGGGCCCTCGACATCGTCCGGGACGACGAAGGGGACGATCAGCTCGTAGTCACCCTTCTCGTCGCTCACGCAGGTCTCCGGCTCCTCCGAATCGGAGAGCAGACCCATCTCGGACCGCGCCGTCTGCCATTCGCGACCGCTCGCCTGATGCACGAGGACCGGCGCCGTGCACGTGACGCCGTCCGTCCCGGCGTCGACGGGAACGCCGACCGCGATCACCTTCGCGCCGTCGGGGACATCGAATCCGCTGAGGTCATCGATCTCGCCTCCGCGCACGGGGCCCCAGGTCGCTCCGACGAGCTCGGCCGACGCGTCTTCCTCGACGACGATCGGCTGGAACGGACGGGCCTCGAACCCGTAGTACTGGTGCCACTCGTGCCACCCGATGCCGATGGCCGTCCCCGGGATGAGCACGACCAGGGCGATCAGGGCGAGGCGATTGCGCCGCCACCACGGCGGCGACCGCGTGGGCTCCGGCTGCGGCTGCTCGCGGATCGGGGGAGGGGGGATCGTCATCGCGCCCATCCGTTCTCGTCCAGGAGCACCTCGACCTCGACCGGGAGATCGTCGAGCACGATCGGAAGCTCGATGAGACCGTCGAGCAGCACCTCGTTCGGCGATCCGTTCGGCACGCCCAGCCGGAGAGTGGCAGTGCCGACCAGGGCGTCGGCGGGGAGCTCGAACGCGAGGCTTCCGGCGCGCGCGACGCCGGTGACGAGCCGCTGCTTGGCGAAAGTCGTTCCGCGGTCGGTGGCGCTGAAGGTGCGATCGCCGACGACCAGCTCGGCGAGACCGAGGATGGCGGCCTCCTGGGTGACGACCGAGGCGGCCTCCAGATCGACGACGACCCAGGTGCCCTCGGCAGACCAGCCGTCGGCATCCGTCACGCGGCTGGCGGCGTGCACATCGGTGACCGTGACCTCGAGGTTGCGCACAGAGACCGGCTCGTCGAGCGCGGCGACGGTCGGGAACGCCGCGGTCGAGGCGTCGTCGGGCAGCGTCGCCTTGGACACGCCCCACGCCCCGGCGAGCAGCACGAGCGTGAGAGCCCACACCAGGATCTTCTGCTTCACGGCGTCGCCACCTCCTCGATCGTGGTCGTCAGCGTCGCGCCGACGATGACGTCGGTCCAGTAGTCGCCGCGCATGATGCTCTGGCCGACATAGTGGGTCGAATCGGGGAGCGTCAGCCGGATCTCGTCGCCGTCGTGGAAGTCATCGGGCCCCACGATCCAGGCGAGCAGGATTCGGGTCGGCACGTCGGGCTGCAGCGTCGGATAACCCAACCCGTCGTCCGCGCGGGAGGCCTCGGGTCGGTCGTCGATCCCGTCGATGCGGATGCCGTCGACGACCGGGGACTTCTCCGTCAGAGCAGCGGATTTCCGCGGCTTGTCGAAGGTGTTGACCACGTCGACGGTGACGACGAGCACGCGCTCGCTCTTCTCCTCGTCGGGGAAGACCATCACGTTGTCGGGGTCGTCGCTGAGCTCGACGCCGACGACCGTCATCTCGAGGTCGGATCCCGCGAACGTCTCGCCGACTGCGACGGTGGGCGTCGGGTCGACCGCCGCGGCCTCCAGGCCGCCGAAGATCGCGGTGGCACCGAGCAGCACAGCGCCGGCACCGGTGATCAGCCACGAGGTCGGGATGAGATCGATGCTCCGCCGTGCCCAGCCGAGCACCTTGGCACGCGCTCCCGCGTTCGCGGATGCGACGCCGCGGGCATCGGGCTGCGCTCCCGGCTCGCCCGGCGGTGTCGCGTTCACGGAAACAGCATAGAGCCGCGGGCGCGCTTGCGCGGTGGGGAGCGGTGCCCGGTACGCGGCATACGTATTCCGCAAGAAATGGAATTCTTTTCTCGTAATGTGACCAGAAGGGCAGGGCGCTGCCGCCTCCTCTCAGTACTGTGAGCGGAACATACGGGCACGGTAGCCCGCAAGACCCCGTCGGAGCAGACGGGCGGAGGAGGAGCAAGTGGCAGTCATCGGCATCGTGCGGGAGCCTGCGGGCGAAGCACGGGTCTCGGCCACCCCGGCGACGATCGCGTCGCTGCGGAAGCTGGGCCACACGGTCAGCGTGGAGCGGGGAGCGGGCGCAGCAGCGTCCTACCCGGATTCGGAGTACGAGGCGGCCGGTGCGACGCTCGTCGACCGTGCAGGGGCATGGGGGAGCGAGATCGTCCTCGCGATCACGGCACCGGATGCCGCGGCGATCGCACTCCTCGCCGATGGGGCGACGCTCATCGCCCTGCTGTCGCCGGCACTCCGTCCTGACCTCGTCGAGTCGCTCGCCCAGCGGGGGATCACCGCGCTCGCCCTCGACGCGGTGCCGCGCATCTCGCGCGCGCAGTCGATGGACGTGCTCAGCTCGATGGCGAACATCGCCGGCTACCGCGCTGTCGTCGAGGCCGCGCACGAGTTCGGACGCTTCTTCACCGGGCAGGTCACCGCTGCCGGCAAGGTGCCGCCCGCCAAGGTCCTGGTCGCCGGAGCCGGTGTCGCCGGTCTCGCGGCGATCGGTGCCGCGTCGAGCCTGGGCGCGATCGTCCGCGCCACCGATCCGCGTCCGGAGGTGGCCGACCAGGTCACGTCGATCGGCGGCTCGTACCTGCCGGTCGACGTCGCGGTCGCGGCATCCTCCGACGGCTACGCGAAGGCGACCAGCGAGGACTACAACCGGCGTGCGGCCGAGATCTACACCGAGCAGGCCGCCGACGTCGACATCATCATCACCACCGCGCTGATCCCCGGCCGCGCGGCGCCGCGTCTGATCACGGCATCCGACGTCGCCCTGATGAAGCCGGGCAGCGTGATCGTCGACATGGCCGCGGGCCAGGGCGGAAACGTCGAGGGCTCGGTCGCCGGAGAGCGCACCGTGACCGACAACGGCGTCATCATCCTGGGGTACACCGACCTCGCCTCGCGCCTCGCCGCGCAGGCCTCGCAGCTGTACGGCACGAACCTCGCCAACCTCGTGGCGCTCCTGACGCCCGCGAAGGACGGGCAGCTGGTGATCGACTTCGACGACGTCGTGCAGCGCTCGGTCACCGTCGTCCGCGACGGAGCCGTGACCTGGCCGCCGCCTGCCGTGCAGGTCGCGGCCGCCCCCGCCGCGAAAGCGGTAGAGGCACCGGCCGAGATCGCGACGCCGGCGACGATGTCGACCGGCCGCAAGGTCGCCCTCATCGTGCTCGGCATCGCCGCGCTGTTCGCCGTGAACGCGTTCGCGCCCGCTCCGCTGCCGCAGCACTTCACCGTGCTCGTGCTCTCGGTCGTGATCGGCTTCTACGTGATCGGCAAGGTGCACCATGCCCTGCACACGCCGCTCATGTCGGTGACGAACGCCATCTCCGGCGTCATCGTGGTCGGCGCGATGCTGCAGGTCACCTCCCCGATCCCGGTCGTGCAGGTGCTCGCCGCGATCGCCGTGCTGCTCGCATCCATCAACATCTTCGGAGGATTCGCGGTCACCCGCCGAATGCTCGCGATGTTCACGAAGGGCGGCCACAAGTGACCGTCGACGCCCTCGCGGGAGCGGCCTACATCGTCGCCGCGCTGCTGTTCATCCTGAGTCTCGCGGGACTCAGCCGCCACGAGTCCGCCCGTTCCGGCGTGGTCTACGGCATCTCCGGCATGACGATGGCGCTGCTCGCGACCGTCGCCCTCACCGTGGCGGATGCCTGGACCACGGGTGCCTTCCTCGGGCTCGGCCTGCTCGTCGCCGCGGTCGCCGTCGGCGCGGCCATCGGCCTGTGGCGGGCGCGCTCGGTCGAGATGACCGGCATGCCCGAGCTCATCGCGCTGCTGCACAGCTTCGTCGGCCTCGCCGCCGTGCTCGTCGGCTGGAACGGCTATCTCGCCCACCCGGAGATCGCTCCGCAGCTCGAGGGCATCCACAACGCCGAGGTCTTCATCGGCATCTTCATCGGCGGCGTGACGTTCACCGGATCGATCGTGGCCTACCTGAAGCTCTCGGCGAAGATGTCGTCGAAGCCGCTCATGCTGCCGGGCAAGAACGTGCTGAACGTCGGAGCGCTCGTCGCCTTCGTCGCGCTCACCGTCTGGTTCGTGAACGACCAGCAGCTCGCCCTCCTGATCGGCGTCACGGTGCTGGCGTTCGCGCTCGGATGGCACCTGGTCGCCTCGATCGGCGGCGGCGACATGCCCGTCGTCGTCTCGATGCTCAACAGCTACTCCGGATGGGCCGCGGCGGCGGCGGGCTTCCTGCTGAACAACGACCTGCTGATCGTGACGGGTGCGCTCGTCGGCTCGTCGGGTGCGTACCTCTCCTATGTGATGTGCAAGGCGATGAACCGCTCGTTCCTTTCGGTGATCGCCGGCGGATTCGGCATCGCCGCGCCGACGGCCACCGACGAGGAGTACGGCGAGCACCGCGAGATCACCGCCGAGAGCGCGGCCGAGATGCTCACCGAGGCGAAGTCGGTCGTGATCACCCCCGGCTATGGCATGGCCGTCGCGCAGGCGCAGTACCCGGTCGCCGACCTCGTGCGCCGACTGCGCGAGCGGGGCGTGGACGTGCGGTTCGGCATCCATCCGGTCGCCGGCCGTCTGCCGGGGCACATGAACGTGCTGCTGGCCGAGGCGAAGGTGCCGTACGACATCGTGCTCAGCATGGACGAGATCAACGACGACCTGGCATCGACCTCGGTCGTGCTCGTGATCGGCGCCAACGACACGGTCAACCCGGCCGCGGCTGAGGACCCGTCGAGCCCGATCGCCGGGATGCCGGTGCTCAAGGTGTGGGAGGCCGAGAACGTCATCGTGTTCAAGCGGTCGATGGCCGCCGGATACGCGGGCGTGCAGAACCCGCTGTTCTTCCGCGACAACGCCTCGATGCTGTTCGGCGACGCGAAGCAGAAGGTGGAGGACATCATCGCGGCACTGTGACGGGGAGAACCGGGTGGCGTCCGCTGCTCGAGCGGCATCCAGACCTAATGTGGAGACCATGGCAGAGTCGTCGTCATCCTCCGCGGATGCCGTGGCATCCGCTCCTCTCGCGGATCGTGCCGTCGAGCTCGCGCGCCGCTGGGTGACCGAGGCCGCGGCGGCCGAGGTCGACCCCGCGGCGGAGCGGCTCGCCGGCGTGCTGCAGGATGCGAACGGGCTCCCCTTCACCCTCGGTTTCGTCGACGGCGTGATGCGTCCGGAGAGCCTGGCCGCGGCAGCATCCCAGCTGCACCGGATCGCTCCGATCGTGCCCGAGTTCCTGCCGTGGTACCTGCGCTCCGCCGTGCGCCTCGGCGGGGGCATGGCGCAGGTGCTGCCTTCCCCGGTCGTGCCGATCGCCCGGCGGGTGCTCCGCGACATGGTGGGGCACCTCGTCGTCGACGCCCGCCCCGCGAAGCTCGGACCGGCGCTGGAGAAGATCCGCACGCCCTCGACGACCACCGGAACCACCGCGCGCGTCAACCTCAACCTCCTCGGCGAGGCCGTGCTGGGCGAAGCCGAGGCGAAGCGTCGGCTCGACGGAATCCACGAGCTGATCCGCCGCCCCGACGTCGACTACGTCTCGGTGAAGGTGTCGGCGATCATCAGCCACATCTCGATGTGGGCGTTCGACGAGGTCGTCGACCAGGTGGTCGAGCGGCTGATGCCGCTCTATCTGACGGCGGCGGGCCCTTCGACAGGCTCAGGGACCCACGAGGGGACTCGCTCAGGGACCCAGACCTTCATCAACCTCGACATGGAGGAGTATCGCGACCTCGATCTCACGATCGCGGTCTACACGCGCATCCTCGAGGACCCGCGACTGCAGCACCTCGAAGCGGGCATCGTGCTGCAGGCCTATCTGCCCGATGCCCTCCCCGCCCTGCAGGAGCTGACCGCGTGGGCGCAGGACCGGGTCGCGCACGGCGGGGCGCCGATCAAGGTACGTCTCGTGAAGGGGGCCAACCTCGCGATGGAGAACGTCGAGGCGCGGCTGCACGGCTGGACCCCGGCGACCTACGACACGAAGCTCGACACCGACGCGAACTACCTCCGCTGCCTCGACTGGGCGCTGACCCCCGAGCGCACCGCCGCGGTGAAGCTGGGCATCGCCGGGCACAATCTCTTCGGCATCGCGTACGCCTGGCTGCTGGCCGGGGAACGCGGAGTCCGCCCTTCGACGAGCTCAGGGACCCAGGTTCCGGGTGCGGGGCAACCGCCGATCGAGTTCGAGATGCTGCTGGGTATGGCTCAGGGGCAGGTGCAGGCCGTCTCCCGCGAGGTCGGGCCGGTCCTCCTCTACGTGCCCGTTGTGGAGCCCGCGGAATTCGACGTCGCCATCAGCTATCTGGTGCGCCGCCTCGAGGAGAACGCGTCGGCCGACAATTTCCTCTCGGCGGCCTTCCGGCTCGACGAGGACGAGGCCCTGTTCGTGCGCGAGCAGGATCGCTTCCTCGACGCCCTCGACCGCTCCACCGACCCGACGCTGCGCATCGGTCCCCGTCGCACGCAGGACCGGCTCGCCCCCGTGCACGAGTCGGTGCGCCCGGCGCTCGCGGCCCCGACCCCCGAGGTCGACCTCACGAAGGCCGTGCTCGGCATCTCGCGCGGATCGGATGACGGCGACGGCGAGGCCTTCCTCGAGACCGCCGTCTACTCGGCGCGGGAAGCGCCGGAGGACGCCGGCGGCGCTCCCGGATTCTCGAACACCGCGGACAGCGATCCCTCGCTTCCGGCCAACCGCGACTGGGCGCGCTCCGTGCGCGACGGCATCCGCGGTTCGACGGCCGGCCGCACCACGCTCGAGGCCGCGCTGATCGACGATCCCGCTGCCCTCGACGAGACCGTGCAGCGGGTGCGCGACGCGGCTCCCGCCTGGGGTTCCCGCCCGGCCGCCGAGCGTGCCGAAGTGCTGCTCCGCGCCGCCGCCGCCCTCGAGTCGCGTCGCGGCGAGCTGATCGAGGTCGCGGCGTCCGAGACGGGCAAGGTCTTCGCCGAGGCCGACGTCGAGGTCAGCGAGGCGGTCGACTTCGCCCGCTACTACGCGGCCAAGGCCCGCGAGCTCGATGCGATCGCGGGAGCGACCTTCCTCCCCGCGAAGGTGACCGTTGTGACGCCGCCCTGGAACTTCCCCGTCGCGATCCCGGCGGGCGGCGTGCTCGCGGCGCTCGCCGCAGGTTCGGGCGTGGTGTTCAAGCCCGCCCCGCAGGCGCGCCGCTCGGCGGCCGTGGTCGCGGAGTCCCTCTGGCAGGCCGGTGTCCCGCGCGACGTGCTCGCTCTCGTCGACATCGAGGAGGGCGACCTCGGTCGCGCGCTCATCGGTCACGACGCAGTCGATCGCGTGATCCTCACCGGCGCCTGGGACACGGCGGCGCTGTTCCGCTCCTGGCGACCCGATCTGCCTCTGCTCGCCGAGACGAGCGGCAAGAACGCGATGATCGTCATGCCGTCCGCCGACCTCGATCTCGCCGTCGCCGACCTCGTCAAGAGCGCCTTCGGCCATGCCGGTCAGAAGTGCTCGGCGGCCTCGCTGGCGATCCTGGTCGGACCGGTCGGACGCTCTCCGCGCTTCGCCCGGCAGCTGGCGGATGCCGTCCGCTCCCTGCACATCGGGTGGCCCACGGATCCGCTCGCCGAGGTCGGTCCGGTGATCGAGAAGCCGCAGGGCAAGCTCGCCTGGGCGCTGACCGAGCTGGAGGGCGACGAGCAGTGGCTCATCCGGCCGGAGCTCGCGGCGGACGACGACGGCAGCGGACGGCTCTGGCGCCCCGGCATCCGGGTCGGCGTGCAGGCCGGATCGCGCTTCCACACCGAGGAGTTCTTCGGTCCCGTGCTCGGCGTGATGCACGCTCCCACGCTCGAGCGGGCGATCGAGCTGCAGAACGCGGTCGCCTACGGCCTCACGGCCGGCCTGCACACCCAGGACCCCGACGATCTCGCGCAGTGGCTCGACCGCGTGCAGGCGGGGAACCTCTACGTCAACCGGGGCATCACCGGTGCCATCGTGCAGCGGCAGCCGTTCGGCGGCTGGAAGCGCTCATCGGTCGGCCCCGGCGCCAAGGCCGGCGGGCCGAACTACCTGATCGGACTCGGGTCGTGGCGCTCGCACCCCGGCGGGCCGGCATCCAGCACCCTGCACCTTCGCGGTCTCGACTCCCGGATCACCGCCCTCATCGAAGCGGCGCAGCCGTCGCTCGCCTACGAGCCGTTCGAGTGGCTGCGACGCTCCGCCCTGTCGGACGCGCTCGCCTGGGATCGCGAGTTCGGGCAGGTGCGCGACGTGTCCCGACTCGGTGTCGAGCGCAACCTCTTCCGCTACCGGCCGGTGCCCGTCGAGATCCGCGCGACGGACGACGCGGCCTTGCAGGATCTGCTGCGCGTCGTGATCGCCGGTGTGCGCGCCGGTGCCCGTTTCGTGCTCTCCAGCCCGACCGGCCTGCCGGCCGAGGTGCGCCGGGCGCTGGGGGATCTGGACGCCGTCGTCTTCCTCGAGACCGAGGCGGAGTGGATCGAGCGGATGCTGCGCCACGACGAGCCCGCAGAGGGCGATCGTCGTCCTGCGCCGAGCCGGAACCGCGTGCGTCTGGTCGGCGGACGTGACACGGTCGCCGCTGCCCATGCGTCGCTGGCCGTGGAGTCGAGCGGTGATCCCGACCTCGCGGTGTACGACGGCGAGGTGACGGCGGCCGCGCGCATCGAGCTGCTGCCCTTCGTGCACGAGCAGTCCATCAGCATCACCGCGCATCGCTACGGGAACGTCGATCGCCGCTTCAGCGAGGTCATCTGAGCGGATCGGCGCGTCTCAGCGTCCGCTCGTGGTCACGCTGGCGAGAAGCGAGCGGATCAGCGGGTCCGTGGCACCGCGCCAGTAGACCGAGATGTCGCGGCGCACGGGTTCCCGCAGCGCGTGCGCCGCGACCTGCGGAGGCACGATGTTTCGTGGCACCAGGGTATGGCCGAGCCCGTGCAGGGCGTACTCGACCGCGGCCCGGGCCTGCTCGGTGCGCAGGGCGGCACGCGGGATGAACCCGGCACGCGCGCAGGCCGCGTCGAGCAGTTCCCCCAATCCGTTGCCCGGGGTGAAGTGCACCCAGTCGTCGTCCCGCAGATCGGCGAGGTCGAGCGGGCCGTCGGGAGTCCGTCGATCGGCGCCGGAGAGCACCACGACGAACTCCTCCTCGACCAGTCGGCTCCGACCGCCCGTCCAGCCCTCGGGGACCGGGCCGATCGCGAGATCGAACGCCCCGGCGAGGAGGCCGGCCACCAGCTCCTCCTGATGGCGGAACTCGTGGAGCTCGGCCTGCACGCGCGGATGCTGCGATCGCCAGTCCGCGAGGATCGCCGGGAGGATGCCCAGGCTGAGGGAGTACAGGGTGCCGACCCGCAGCTCTCCGACCGCGCCGCTGGTCACGGTGCGCGCCGTCCGGACGAGGTCATCGTGGGCGGCGACCACCGCCCGCGCCGTGTCGAGCAGGGTGCGCCCGGCGGTGGTCGGACGCGTGGACCGAGGGAGGCGCTCGACCAGGGCGACGCCGAGGGCCTGTTCGAGCGCGACGAGCTGGCGGGACAGCGTCGGCTGACTGACGAAGAGACGCGCAGCGGCGCGCGTGATCGAGCCCTCGTCGCACACGGCGATGAAGGCGCGGAGCTGCCGCTCGGTCACATCCATGTCTTGAGTGTATGGATCTCAGCGCTTTCTTGCATCGCATGTGGGGTATGGGGATCGAGGGTGGCGTGTTCCATCCCTCAGACGCCGCACCGGGCGTCCGGACAGACAGGAAGAACCATGACCGCTCTCACCATCGAAACCGCCTCCCGCGCCGCCGCCGCCCAGGACGCGGCTCGGCAGCACGGCGTCGCCGTCGTCATCACCATCGTCGATGCCGGGGTGCAGCCCGTGCTGGTCGTCCGGCAGGACGGGGCGCCGATCGCGGCGATCGACGCGAGCCTGAGCAAGGCCCGCACGACGCTGTACTTCGGCGGCACCGCGACGGCCGACCTCGCCGGCGCGACCGCTCCCGGGGGACCGCTGTTCGGGTTCGAGCACGCCGTCTCCGCGCCGCTCGCCTTCCTCGGAGGAGCAGTACCCGTCCGAGACGCACAGGGAGAGATCATCGGCGCCGTCGGCGTCGGCGGCGGCACGGCCGAGCAGGACCACGCGATCGCTGTCACGGCGGCAGCGGCCATCGGAGCGTCGGCGTGAGCTCGGCGGGCGAGGTCGTCGTCTCGCTGGCGACGCTGGTCGCGCGCGAGGGGCGGCGTGACGACCTGCGGCGCGCGCTGCTGCCGCTCATCGAGCCGACCAGGGCAGAGCCGGGAAACCTCGACTACGTCCTGTTCGAGAAGACCGAGGCGCCGGGCACGTTCGTCATGCGCGAGGCGTTCGCGTCGATGGGCGCTCTCGGCGAGCACCAGCAGACCGCCCACTACGTGGCTTTCGCGGCACAGGCCGACGACCTGCTCGCCGAGCCGCTCGCGCTGACGTTCCTCACTCAGATCTCGGACTGAGATCTCGGCGACCGGAGCCGATGTAAAAGATTCTTGACACGAGGGAGCGCTGAGGCGTACTCTCGTGTCAAGAATCTTTTACATGGGAGGCATCATGGTCTACGAGGAGCGCAACGCCTGGGCGGGGTTGATCGTGAGCCCGATCACGATGATCGTCTACGTCATCCTCATCGTGCAGCAGGCCGCGGGCGGTCCGCTCACCGACGTCGACTGGTTCCCGCTCATGCTGTGGGTGATCGGCGGCAGCATCCTCGCCGTGATCATCCTCAGCATCGTCTGGGGCATGATCGCCGGAGTGAAGGATGCCGGCGGCATCGGCCAGGCCGACATCCGCGATCGCGACATCAGCCGCCTGGGCGGACGCGTCGAGCAGGCCTTCGTCGTGATCGCGGGACTCGGCGTGATCGCCCTCTGCGCGGTCGGGGCCGACGTCTTCTGGATCGCGAACACGATGTTCGCCGGCTTCTGGGTCGCCGCCGCCATCGGCAGCGTCGCCCGCGTCATCGCGTACCGCCGGGGGCTGATCTGATGGTCAAGCCGACCCGCGTCTCCAACAGCATCCGCGCCCACCGGGAGTCGGCGGGGATGACCCAGGCCGACCTCGCCCGCACGATCGGCGTGACCCGGCAGACGCTCATCGCGATCGAGCAGGAGAAGTACTCGCCCACGCTCGAGCTCGCCTTCCAGATCGCCCGCGCCTTCGGCGTGGGGATCGACGCCCTCTTCCAGTACCCGGAGCAGTGACATGGACAACACGTCTGAGACCCCGACCATGACCGCCTGGCGCCGCGACACCTACGGCCCCGCCTCCGGGACGACACTGCAGGAGATCCCCGTGCCGGTCCCCGGTCGCGGCGAGGTGGTCCTCCGCGTGAGCGCCACGGCCCTCAACGCCGGCGACGTCCGCCTCATGCTCGGAGATCCTCTGCTCGTGCGGCCGATCTTCGGCATGACGAAGCCGAAGTACCCGGTGCGCGGCATCGAGGTCGCCGGAACCGTGGTCGCGGTCGGCCCCGACGTCGTGGGCGCCGAGCTCGACGAGCACGTGGTGGGAGAGCTCGTCGGGGGAGGCGGGCTCGCGACCTACGTGCGCGTTCCCGCAGCCCGGCTCGTCCCGGTCCCGCCCGACGTCGACCCCGCGATCGCCGCGTGCCTTCCCGTCGCCGGCGGGACCGCCTGGCAGGCGCTCGATCTCGCGGAGGTCGGGCTGCGCGCCGGCAGCGCGCCACGCGTGCTCATCATCGGGGCATCCGGCGGGGTGGGCACCTTCGCGGTGCAGCTCGCCGCCCTGCGCGGCGCCGAGGTTTGGGCCACCTGCCGCACCCGCAACGCGCCGCTCGTCGAGTACCTCGGCGCCACCCGCACCCTCGACCACCGCACCTCGCCGCTGAGCGAGCTGCCGGCCGAGCACTTCGATGCGGTGATCGACATCGCCGGAGGGATGCCGCTGCGCGAACTGCAGCGCCTCGTCGCGCCCGGCGGCACGGTGGTGCTGGTGACCGGCGACGGCGGGCACATCATGGGTCCGGTGCCGCGCATGATCAAGGCGGCCTTCCTCTCGATCGGATCCCGCCGCATCCGTCCTCTCGCGGCCTCGCCGCGCCCCGAGGTGCTGGCCAAGCTGCTGGAGCTCGTCGCCGAGGGGCGCATCTCCCCGGTGATCGAGCGCGAGTACCCCTTCGCCGAGGCATCCGCCGCGCTCGCCCGCATCGAAGCCGGGCACACGGTCGGCAAGCTCCTCGTGCGCGCCGGCTGACGCGCTCGGCATCCCGGCGCGCTCTGGCGACGCACAGGGGGTGGATGACAGAATGGGAGCTGGCGTGCTCGAGTCGCATCTTCCCCGCAACCCCTCTGACGAGAAGCGGGTCGAAGGACCGCCGGGCCCCTGGACAGAGTCCGCCGCGTATCGTTCCGAGGAGCATCTTGTCTTTCGAAAACACGCTGTCGACGCCTGAGACCACCGCGACCGCTGTGCCCACCCGCACCGCGCACCACCGTCACTACCTGATGTGCAAGCCGTCGCACTTCACCGTCAGCTACAAGATCAACCCGTGGATGGAGCCGGCCAACCCGACAGACACGGCGAAGGCCGTCGAGCAGTGGCAGCAGCTGCACGACCTCTACCTCGAGCTGGGCCACGAGGTCGAGCACATCGAGCCGCTCGCCGGATTCCCCGACATGGTCTACACGGCCAACGGCGGCTTCCTCATCGACGGCCGCGCCTATGTGCCGAAGTTCCGGTTCGTGGAGCGTCAGGGCGAGTCCCCGGCCTTCGCCGACTGGTTCCGCGCGGCCGGCTACGACACCGTCATCCCGGAAGAGGTCAACGAGGGCGAGGGCGACTTCCTGCTCGTCGGCGACGTGATCCTGGCGGGCACCGGCTTCCGTTCGACCGGCGACAGCCACCGGGAGGTCGGCGAGGTGTTCGGTCGTGAGGTCGTGTCGCTGAACCTCGTGGATCCGCGCTTCTACCACCTCGACACCGCGATCGCCGTGCTCGACCCGGTGCAGGGCACCGAGAACGGCGGGCCCGAGCGCGCCAACATCGCCTACCTCCCCGGCGCCTTCGACGACGCCAGCCGCGCGATCCTCGAGGAGCGCTTCCCCGACGCGATCCTCGTGTCGGACGAGGACGGCTCGGTCTTCGGCCTGAACTCCGCGAGCGACGGCTACAACGTGGTCATCTCGCGGCGGGCCAAGGGCTTCGAGCAGCAGCTGCGCGAGCGCGGCTACAACCCGATCATGATCGACCTGTCCGAGCTCCTGCTCGGCGGCGGCGGCATCAAGTGCTGCACGCTCGAGCTGCGCGGTGCCAAGTGACGGGCCCTTCGACAGGCTCAGGGACCCAGGTGGCAGGCTCAGGGACCCAGGTGGCAGGCTCCGGGACCCAGGTGGAGGCGGCGACCGAGCCGCACGTCGCGCACAACTACCACCCGCTCCCGGTGAACATCGCCCGCGGTGAGGGGGCCTGGCTGACGGATGTCGAGGGCAAGCGGTACCTCGACCTGCTCGCCGCGTATTCCGCCGTGAACTTCGGCCACCGGCATCCGGCTCTGGTCGCAGCTCTCACCGAGCAGCTGGGTCGCGTGACGCTGATCAGCCGCGCGTTCCAGAGCGATCGGCTGGAGCCGTTCGCGGCGGCGCTCGCCGAGCTCGCCGGCAAGGACATGGTCCTGCCGATGAACACCGGCGCCGAGGCCGTCGAGACCGGGATCAAGGTCGCCCGCGCCTGGGGCTACCGGGTGAAGGGCATCGCGGAGGGCCGTGCGCGCATCATCGTCGCCGCCGGCAACTTCCACGGCCGCACCACCACCATCGTCAGCTTCAGCGACGACGAGTCGGCGCGCGACGGGTTCGGCCCGTACACGCCCGGATTCGACGTGGTGCCGTACGGGGATGCGGATGCCATCGCGGCCGCCATCACGGATGACACGGCGGCCGTGCTCGTGGAGCCGATCCAGGGTGAGGCCGGGGTCGTGATCCCGCCCGAGGGCTACCTGCGTCGCATCCGCGAGATCTGCGACGAGAAGAACGTGCTCTTCATCGCCGACGAGATCCAGTCCGGACTCGGTCGCGTCGGAGAGACGTTCGCGTGCGACCGCGAGGGCGTCGTCCCGGACCTGTACCTGCTCGGCAAGGCCCTCGGCGGCGGCATCCTGCCCGTCTCCGCCGTGGTCGGCAACGCCGATGTGCTCGGCGTCATCCAGCCGGGGGAGCACGGCTCGACGTTCGGCGGCAACCCGCTGGCTGCGGCCGTCGGCCTCCGTGTGGTCGAGATGCTCGAGTCGGGGGAGTTCCAGGAGCGTGCTCGTGCGCTCGGCGCCCACCTCGATCAGGCGCTGCAGCCCCTGATCGGACACGGCGTGACAGCCGTCCGTATCGCAGGCCTGTGGGCGGGCGTCGACATCGACCCCGCCAAGGGCACCGGGCGCGAGATCGCCGAGAAGCTGCTCGCCCGCGGTGTGCTCGTGAAGGACACGCACGGCCAGACGATCCGCATCGCCCCGCCGCTCGTGATCCGCGCGACCGAACTCGACTGGGCGGTGGAGCAGCTCAAGCTCGTTCTCGGGGCCTGACTCGCGTCACTCCACCTCGGCAGAGGAGGCTCAGGCCGGCGGGGAATCCGGGTCGAGAGTCTTCAGGGTGTCCTCTTCGGCGGCGTTGTCGGCCTGGAGCTGATCCTCGGTCGTCTCGTCGCCGCCGAGCGGTGCCCCGTTCCCGGGTCCTGCGCTGCCCTGGATCGCGCCGCCCGTGGACTCGCCGCGGGAGCTGTCGCCCTGGATCGCGCCGCCGTCGCCGCTGTCGGAGCCGTCATGATCGGGCCCTGCGCTGCCCTGGATCGCGCCGCCGGTGGATTCGCCGCGCGCGGCATCGCCCTGGATGGCGCCGTCGTCGCCGCCCTCGTGGCCTTCGTTCTCGGTCGTGCCGTCCACGCCGGTGGCGCCTTCGGCCGGGTCCTGCGGGTGCGGGGTGCTTTCGCTGTTGTGGTCCATGCGCCGACCCTACGTTCGGCGAAGACAGGCGCGAAGGGTGTTGACAACGGGCCCTTGCGCGAGGACGGTTCAGTCGTTCTTCGTCGCCGTGCGAATCGGCGTGGTCGCGGCGGCCTCGTCGCTGAACTCGATCGGGTCGGCCCGCTCGATGACGCTGAGCGGACGCGTCTCGTCGAGAGTGAGCAGGAAACGACGGTTCTCGTCGCGGTGCAGACGTCCGGACGTGAACACCCAGATCGCGCCGATCGCGCAGGCGACGAATCCGGCCGTCCCGCCGAGCATGATCGCCGTGCGCGGACCGAAGGCGTCGGCGACCCAGCCGGCGATGGGCGCGCCGACCGGCGTCGAGCCCATGATCACCGCCATGTAGAGCGCGAGCACCCGTCCGCGCAGCGAGGGGTCGGTCGTCATCTGCACGTAGCCGTTCGCCGTGGTCAGCAGCGTCACGATCATGAAGCCCGTGAACATCAGCGTCACCGCGTACGACGCGTACGTCGGCATGGCCGAGGAGACGAAGGCGGCGACGCCGAATCCGCCCGCCGCCAGAATGACGACGCGCACGCGCGCCCGGTCGCGCCGCGCTGCGAGCAGGGCACCCGCGAGGGAGCCGATCGCGAGGATGGAGCTGAGCACGCCGTAGCCGTCTGCTCCCGATCCGAACTCGATCGCCATGGTCGAGGCGAAGATCGGGAAGTTCATGCCGAAGGCGCCGATGAGGAACACGGTCACGAACACGACCCGCAGATCGCTGCGCCCCCACACGTACCGGAATCCGGCGAGGAGGCCGCCCCTGCTGCGCGTCTTCGGGCGCGCGGCGAGCAGGCTCTTCCGCAGCATCAGCAGGGCGAGGATCATCGCGAGGAACGTGGCGGCGTTCACGATGAACACCCAGCCGGAGCCGATCGCCACGATCAGGAGACCCCCGACCGCCGGCCCGATCATGCGGGCGAGGTTGAAGGAGGCTGAGTTCAGGGCGACCGCGTTCGACGTGTCGCCGGCGGTGACCATGTCGGACACGAACGCCTGCCGCGCCGGCGCATCGAAGGCGTTCACGACGCCGAATCCGAGAGCGAAGCAGAACATCATCGGCAGCGTCATGACGCCGCTGAGAAGGAGGATGCCGACGGCGATGGCCAGGCCGAGCAGCGCGGTCTGCGTGACCAGCAGGATGTGGCGCCGATCGAAGCGATCGGCGACCCAGCCGGTCTGGCTGACCAGCAGGAGGGGTGGACCGAACTGCAGCGCCATCGTGACGCCCATCGCCGTCGCGTCGTTGTCGGTCAGCTCGGTGAGGACCACCCAGTCCTGCGCCGTGGCCTGCATCCAGCCGCCGATGTTCGAGACGAGGGCCCCGGCGAACCAGATGCGGTAGTTGATGTTCGCGAACGAGCGGAACATGGCGCTCATCGCTCGACCGCCCGTCGCATCAGCGCGCTGGCTTCTCGGAGCGTGGCCAGCTCCGCCTCGGTGTAGTCGACCTCGCGGAGCATGTCGGCCAGCAGCTCGTCGCGGCGGCGGATGGTCTCGACGACGATCTCGATCCCCGCGTCGGTGATGTCGACCTGCACGCGGCGGCGATCGTCTTCATCCGGGGTCCTGGCGACGAAGCCCTGCTCCTCGAGGCCGTTCACGATGCTGGTCATCGAGGGCGCGGTCACCCGTTCGCGCTCGGCGAGCGTCGAGATCGTGCGGCGTCCGTTCACGCGCAGATCGGCGAGCACCGCGAGCTGCGCATCGCTCATCGAGTCGGCGGCGCGGGCGCAGCGCAGGCGGCGGGCGAGCCGGAACGTGGCCATGCGAAGGTCTGTGGCGGTGAGGTGGAGGGATTCATCAGACGCAGACATTACTTAGTTAGCCTATCTAACCTTCTGGAGGAGGGGAAGGGCGACCCGGCAGAATGGTCGGATGACCCGAACCCTCGCCCTCGAGATCGCCGTGCAGGACCCCGCCGGAGTGCGCATCGCCGCGGAGGTCGGCGCGACGCGCGTCGAGCTCGCGAGTGCCCTCGCCCTCGGTGGACTCACGCCGTCTCCCGCGACGCTCGAGCTCGCCGTCGAGACGGCGGGCGCCGGAGGGCCCGAGGTGCACGTCCTGATCCGGCCGCGCGCCGGCGGATTCCACTACACCGAGGACGAGCTCCTGGTCTCGGAGCGCGACGTCCGCCGCGCCATCGGCGCCGGTGCGGCCGGCGTCGTGATCGGCGCCCTCGACGCCGACGGCTCTCTCGACGTCGACGCCATGGCGCGTCTGCGCGACGCCGCCGGCGGAGCATCCGTCACCCTCCACCGCGCGATCGACGTGACGCCCGATCCGGTCGCGACCCTGCGCACGGCCAGGGACCTCGGACTCCGTCGCGTGCTCACCTCCGGCGGAGCATCCGTCGCGATCGACGGCATCGACACGCTGCGGATGCTCGTCGCCGCCGCCGAGGGCGGGATCGAGGTCATGGCCGGCAGCGGGGTCGACGCTGCCAGCGCTCCGGCGCTCGCCGCGAGCGGCGTCGACGCCATCCACTTCTCCGCGAAGCGGGCGGTGCGCGAGGTTGGGGGAGTGCGCATGGGCTCCGCCGCGGACGGCGTCGGCGGCTACGAGGTCACCGACCTCGACACGGCGCTCGCGGTCTGCGCCGCACTCGGCCGGTAACCGGCGGCGACCCGCGGTCGGTAGGCTCTCCCCCGTGACGGATACCCGCGAGTTCACCGACGCCCATGGCATCGCCATCGTCTACGACGTCCATCCGGCCACCGCGACGGCCCGAGGAGTGGTCCAGCTCCTGCACGGCGTCGGCGAGCACGCCGGCCGATACGGCGTGCTGGCGAAGGCCCTCACCGATGCCGGATTCGTCGTGTACGCCGACGATCATCGCGGCCACGGCCGCACCGGCATCCGTCAGCACGGCGGACCCGCGCGGCTGGGGCGTCTCGGCACGGGCGGACTCCGCGCGGCCGAAGACGCGATCTGGCAGCTCACCGGCATCATCCGCGACGAGAACCCCGATCTGCCGCTCGTGCTCCTCGGGCACTCGTGGGGATCGTTCCTGGCCCAGAAGCTCGTCAATCACCACCCCGAGGCCTGGGACGCCGTCATCCTCTCCGGATCGGCCCTGCTGACTCCGGGGTCGCTCAACGCCGCGCCGCTCAACGCGCGCTGGGCGAAGGACGAGGGTGCGACCGGCCTCGAGTGGCTCAGCCGCGATCCCGCCGTGTGGGAGGCGTTCGATGAGGACCCGCTCACCACCGACGTCCCGCTGCTCAAGCTCTTCGGCCCGATCGAGGCCGCCAAGCTCTACGGCCGCCCGGCGAAGGACCTCGTCTCGAAGGCGGGCCACGACATCCCGATGCTGCTGCTCGTCGGTCGCGACGATCCGGTGGGCGGACCCCGCAGCGTGCACAAGCTCGCCGACGAGTACCGCTCGCGTTCCGGTCTCGCCGACGTCACGACGCTGGTCTACCCCGATGCGCGTCACGAGATCTTCAACGAGCTGCAGCAGGACGAGGTGCGCGCCGACGTGCTCGCCTGGCTGGACAGCCGCTTCCCGTCGCGCGCGGACGGCTGACCCGCGCGGCAACCCGGCACAGCGCTCGCGCATTCCCTTCGGAGTCGCGACATTACGCACAGTGAAGGTGCGTGACGTCATCCGGGCGGCCGCAGCCGCCGCCGTTCTACATTCGGACCATCATTCCGCGGGAACGCGAGAGGGCGGTCGGATGAGCTTCGTCAGCGAATGGCGCGATTGGCACGCGGCGCGTGAGCGGCTCGCGGGATCGGAGTACGGTCCCTCGGCCCTGGAGTCGACGAACTGGCTCATCGAGATGCCGGCGGCCGTGGACGGCATCCCGGGCCTCTGGGCGCTGACCGGCGACGGCGGCATCCGCGGCAGCGAGCTCGGGCAGTCCGGTGCGAGCGTGACGCTGCGGGGTGCCGAGAGCTTCCGGCTCGGGCGGCGGGAGCTGCGCGTCTTCGACCGTCACGGAACGCTGGCTCTGCGGGTGCTGAACCCGTCCCGCCCGCAGCGCGAATGGTTCACGGCGATCGACGCCTATGCGCCCGACGAGCGCTGGCGCCTGCCGGCGCGGTTCGAGCAGACGCCCGACGAGCGGGTCGTGATCACCGCGGTCGACGGCGAGGAGCGGGAGTCTCCTGTCGCGGGACGTCTGCACTTCGAGCTCGCGGGTGCGCCGCATACGCTGACCGTGACGCGGAGCTCGCAGGGCACCCTGAGCGCCGTCTTCGCCGACGGCACCAACGGGCTCGAGACCTACCGGTTCCGCTTCCTCCCGATCGAGGAGCCCGCCGATGACGGCTCCGCGATCATCGACTTCAACCGCGCCTACCTCCCGCCGTGCGCGTTCTCGGATCAGTTCGTCTGCCCGCTTCCGCTGCCGGGCAACCGCTATTCGACGCCGATCCGGGCGGGCGAACGCGTCGTCGTGCTCGGCGGCTGACCCGCCGCGGGCCCCCGGCGCGCCTTAAGCTGGAACCGTGCACGGTGAATACAAGGTTCCAGGAGGAAAGCTGGTCGTCGTCGACCTCGACGTCGAAGACGACAGGATCGCGCGTTTCCGACTCGCCGGCGACTTCTTCCTCGAGCCCGACACGGCGCTCGACGACATCAACGCCGCCGTGAACGGCCTGGCGGTGGAGTCGGATGCGACGGTCATCGCCGCCGCGGTGCGCGAGGCTCTGCCCGACGGGGCCCAACTGCTCGGCTTCACGCCCGAAGCCGTCGGCACGGCCGTGCGCCGCGCACTGGTGACCGCACCGGGCTGGCGCGACTTCGACTGGGAGATCGTGCACGACAAGGCCGTCTCGCCGCGCATGAACCTCGCCCTCGACGAGGTGCTCACCTCGCGGGTCGGCGAAGGCCGCCGCCGGCCGACGCTGCGCATCTGGGAATGGGACGAGTCCGCCGTCGTCATCGGGTCGTTCCAGTCGTACCGCAACGAGGTCGACCCCGAGGGTGCGGCCCGGCACGGGTTCGACGTCGTGCGTCGCATCTCCGGCGGCGGGGCCATGCTCATGGCCGCGGGACAGATCATCACGTACTCGCTGTACGTTCCGGCGTCCCTCGTCGCGGGCATGACGTTCGCCGACTCCTATGCGTTCCTCGACGACTGGGTGCTGCAGGCGCTGCGGTCGCTCGGGATCGATGCGGTGTACCAGCCGCTCAACGACATCGCGAGCCCGACCGGCAAGATCGGCGGCGCCGCGCAGAAGCGCCTCGCGAACGGCGGGGTGCTGCACCACGCCACGCTCTCGTATGACATCGACGGTCAGACCATGACCGAGGTGCTGCGCATCGGCCGCGAGAAGCTGAGCGACAAGGGCACGACCTCTGCGGCGAAGCGCGTCGACCCGCTGCGCAGCCAGACCGGGCTGACCCGCGCCGAGATCATCGAGCGCTTCAAGGACACCTTCCGCTCGCTGACGGATGCCGAGACGGGCACGATCGCCCCCGACGAGTACGCCGCAGCCGAAGCCCTCGTGGAGTCGAAGTTCGCCACCGAGGCGTGGCTGCATCGGGTGCCGTGACCGACCCTTCGACGGGCTCGGGGGCCCCGGCGTCGAAGGGCTCCGTCACGATCATCGAGGGCGACAACCTCGTCGCCGCGGCGTCTCTGCCCGCGGCATCCTTCACCCTCGTCTATCTCGACCCGCCGTTCAACACGGGTCGCGCGCAGGAGCGGCAGGTGGTCACCGCGCGACGCGCGTTCACAACTCAGTCAGAATCCGGGGAACCGGCCGCTGACGGGGTCTCGCCGGCCGATTCTGCGCCGGTCTTGCTGAATACCGAACACGCGGATGCCGCGACCGAGGTGCGGCACGGGTTCCACGGGCACGCCTACGAGCGGGTGCGCGGGATGCTGCGCGCGTACGACGACAGCTTCGACGACTACGGGGCGTTCCTCATGCCGCGGCTCGAGGAGGCGTGGCGGCTCCTCGCCGACGACGGCACCCTCTACCTGCACCTCGACTACCGCGAGGCGCACTACGCGAAGGTCATGCTCGATGCGGTGTTCGGGCGGGACTGCTTCCTCAACGAGCTGATCTGGGCCTACGACTACGGGGCGAAGTCCCGGCGCCGCTGGCCGACCAAGCACGACACGATCCTCGTCTACGTGAAGAACCCGCGCGAGTACGTCTTCAACTCCGAGGATGTCGACCGTGAGCCGTACATGGCGCCGGGGCTCGTGACGGCGGAGAAGGCGGCCCGGGGCAAGCTCCCCACCGATGTCTGGTGGCACACGATCGTGCCGACGACCGGGCGCGAGAAGACCGGGTATCCGACGCAGAAGCCCGAGGGCATCCTGCGCCGCATCGTCACGGCGTCGAGTCGTCCCGGCGACCGCGTCCTCGACCTCTTCGCCGGCAGCGGTACGACCGGGGCGGTCGCGTCGGTGCTCGGCCGCGATGCGGTGCTGGTCGACGACAATCCCGAGGCGGTCCGGGTGATGACCGAGCGGATGCCGCACGCCGAGGTCATCTCGTCCTCCGGTCGTTGAGCGAGCGCAGCGAGACGAAACGCCGCGCCGCCCCCACCGTCATCCGTCGGTTGATCGCACACGTGCAGGTCGAGATCGACGGTTTCGACCTGCGGGCGTGAGATGAGCCTGCAGATGGAGGCCAGGCGGGTCAGACCGGGCGCAGCAGCACGAGGAACTGCTCGATCTCGGCGGCCATGTCGAGTGTGGGGTCCAGCATCCAGGCGGACTGCAGGCCGTCGGCGAGGGCGTGCATCGTCCGCACGATCCACGCCGGATCGAGGTCGTCGCGCAGCAGGCCCGCCTGCTGATCAGCCGCGACCTGCGCCAGCGTGAAGCTCTCGACGCGTGCGGTTCGGTCGCGGAAGTAGTCGTGCGCCGGATGCTCGGGGTCGCCGGCCTCGGCGGCGAGCTGCGCGTAGAGCTGAACGAGTCCGGGGACAGAGGCGTTGTGCCGGGTCACCGCGAGGAAGGCCGCGATCACGTCCTCGCCGGCGTACTCCTGCTCGTCGCGGTCGTCGCGCGCCTGGAGGATCGCGACGAAGAGCTCCTCCTTGGTGCCGAAGTAGTGCAGGAGGCCGGCGGGGCTGAGGCCCGCGGCATCCGCGATCTCCCGCACCGAGGCCTTGCGATACCCGTGCTCGGCGACGACGGCGAGGGCCGCTTCGAGGATCTCCTCGCGCTTGGCGACGCCCTTCGCGTATGCCCCTCGAGTCGCCATGGCTCCAGGGTATCCGTCACGACTCGATCACGAAAACCAAACAACGTTCGTGAATCACTTGCGCTCGCGAGGACGCGTCTGTCACGATGTCCGATGAATACCAAACAACGTTTGGGATTCATTCCGCATCCGCTCAACGAGGAGCCGACATGTCCGTGTCCCCGCTCGACCCCGCCGCCGAACTCGCACCGACCGGGACCATCCGGTCGGCGCCGCCGTCGGCGGGCGAACCCGCCGCCAGTCCGCCCGCGAACCGCAGGCTGCTGCCCAGTCTGCTGATCGCCTCGCTCACCCTCTTCGCCACGTACGGCGGGCTCATCGCGATCCTGCTGCCGAGTCAGGTGCTGCTCATCGACGAGGCGAACAAGGTCGCCAACCTCGGCCTGGTCACCACCATCTCGTTCGTCTTCACGCTGTTCGCGCAGCCGATCGTCGGCGCGCTGAGCGACCGCACCCGCTCGCGCTTCGGTCGTCGGGTGCCGTGGATGGTGATCGGCGCGATCGTCGGCGGCATCTTCCTCTTCGGTCTCGGCTCGCTCAGCGACATCCTCTGGATCACGGTGTTCTGGGTCGTCATCCAGGTCGCCCTCAACTTCTTCCAGGCGCCGCTGACCGCCATCACCGCCGATCGCTTCCCGCGCGCCAAGCGCGGCGGGGCGAGTGCCATGATCGGTCTCGGGACCCAGCTCGGCATGACGGTGGGGATCATGCTGGCCGGCGCCTTCGCCGCGCAGATCGGCATCGGGTACTCCGTCTTCGGCGGTGCGGTGATCGTCGCCGCCCTGCTGTTCGCCCTCGTGAACCGGGACTGGTCGTCGAAGGACGCCGCGGTCGAGGCGTTCCGCTGGGGCGCCTTCTTCCGGGGCTTCTGGATCGACCCGCGCCGCCACCCGGACTTCGCCTGGGCCTTCGCCGCGCGCTTCCTGCTCATCCTCGGGTACTTCGTCGTGAGCGCTTACCAGCTCTACATGCTCACCGACTACATCGGCCTTCCGCTCGCCGAGGCCCAGGGAGCCGTGGTCACGCTCACGCTCGTGGCCTTCGTGCCGACCCTCATCGCGATCGCTCTCTCGGGCTGGTGGAGCGACAAGGTCGGCCGCCGCAAGGTGTTCATCTATGCGGCATCCGTCGTCATGGTGGCGGGGCTCGCGATGCCGCTGCTGCAGCCGAACATGACCGGCATGATCCTGATGAGCATCATCAACGGCATCGGCTTCGGGCTGTACATGTCGGTGGATGCCGCGCTGATGACCGAGGTGCTGCCGAACGAGGGGGTCTCGGCGGGCAAGGACCTCGGCATCCTCAACGTCGCGACCAACGTGCCGCAGGCGCTGAGCCCCGCGATCGGCGGAGTGATCATCACGGCGCTGGGGGGCTACGCGACGCTCTTCGTGTTCGCGATCGTGTTCGTCATCCTCGCCGCGATCGCCACCGCTCCGATCAAGGGAGTGCGCTGATGCTCAGCAACGAACAGGAGAATGCTGTGATGACCGACACCGACACCGAGTTCGTCGAGGTGGCCACCGCCGCAGGGCGCGTGCGAGGTCGCTGGCGTCCGACCGCGGGTGGGCGGGGGAATCCGCGGTCCGCGGCATTCCTCGGCATCCCGTTCGCGGAACCGCCGGTGGGCGCGTTGCGGTTCCAGGCGCCGGTGCCGAAGGCCCCGTGGGCCGGGGTGAGGGACGCTCTCGAGTTCGGGCCGACCGCGCAGCGGGGCGACCCCGGCGTGACGCTCATCCCGGAGCCGAGCGTCGACGGGGAGTCGACGCTGAACGTCAACGTCTTCACGCCTGCCCTTCGACGAGCTCAGGGACCCAGTGGTGAGGCTCAGTGGCCCAGTGGTGAGGCTCAGTGGCCCAGCGGTGAGGGACCGGATGCCGGGCTGCCGGTGCTCGTCTGGATCCACGGCGGCGGCTACTTCGCCGGCTCCCCGGCCAGCCCCTGGTACGACGGCCGCAACTTCAACCGCGACGGCGTCGTGACCGTGTCGATCTCGTACCGTCTCGGCTTCGACGGCTTCGGCTGGATCGAGGATGCGCCCTCGAACCGTGGCGTGCGCGACTGGCTGCTCGCACTCGAATGGGTGCAGCAGAACATCGCGGTGTTCGGCGGCGACCCGTCGCGCGTGACCATCGCGGGACAGTCCGCCGGCGGTGGCGCGGTGCTGACGTTGCTCGGGATGGAGAAGGCGCAGCATCTGTTCCACGGTGTCTACGCGGTCTCGGGCGCCCTCGCGGATGTGTCGGCGGAGCGTGCCGAGGCGTTCGGCCGGGGTCTCGCGGCGACCGCAGGCGTCGAGCCGACGGTCGCGGGATTCTCGTCGCTCGCCGAGGAACGCGTGCTGGCGTTGCAGAAGAAGGCCACGCAGCTCGGCCCGTCGTCGCTCGGAGCCATCGTCGACGAGGGGCTGCCGCTGGGGCCGTCGATCGACGGCGACCTGCTGCCGCGGTCGACGAGGGAGTCGCTGCGCGCGGGAGTCGGGGCTGACAAGCCGCTCGTGCTCGGCGCGACCGACGACGAGTTCACCATGGCATTCACGGGTGCTGCGGAACGGGCGCTGCGCTGGGTGCCGCAGAGCTTCCTGCTCGCCAGGCTCGGCCTTCCGAAGAGCGCGCGGCAGGCTTATCTCGACGCGAACGCCGATGTCGCGCGACGAGGCAAGGCGCGTCTCGCCGGTCGGCTGCTCACCGATCGGATGTTCCGCGCGGCGCTGCTGCGCGTTGTCGAGGATCGGGGGTCGGCCCCGACCTGGCTGTATCGGTTCTCCTGGCCGTCCGGCCACTTCGGATTCGCGGAGCACTGCCTCGACGTGCCGTTCTTCTTCGACTGCCTCGACGGCCCGGCGATGGAGCCGTTGGCGGGACCGAAGCCGCCGCAGGAGCTCGCGGACGAGCTGCACGGCGCCGCGGTCGCGTTCATCACGAGCGGCGACCCGGGATGGCCGAGACACGACGGGACAGGCGGGATCGCACGGGTGTACGACACGCCCACGCGTGACATCGCCGACGCCTACGCATCGGTGCGTCCGCTGCTGGGTGCCGCGTCGTGACCGCCGTGGAGACGGCCGGGTCCTCGACCCGGCCGGTGACGGTCGCGCGCCCGCGGTGGATGCCGTGGACGGCGCTCGGACTGCTGGTCGCGTTCGTCGCGCTCGCGCTCGGCGTGCTCGCCGCGCCGGATGCCCCGTGGACTCAAGCCCTCGACGACCTGTGGCGCGGGGCCGTCGGCGTCGGGCCCGACTCCTGGGTGCCGGCGTTCGCGCTCGCCCAGCTGTTCCAGCATCTCGGCCAGCTCCCCGGCGCGGTGCTGATGATGATCCTTCTGCCGCTGGTCCTCGTGCTCGTGGGACGGTGGCGTTCGGCGCTCTTCGTGATCGCCGTGCAGCTGGCGGGACCCGGGCTGCTGTCGCAGCTCACCAAGAACCTCGTCGACAGGCCGCGCCCCGCCGAGGACACGGTGGCCGGGTTGTTCGGTCCCCTCGTGCAGGTCGACCACGGCTCCTTCCCCTCCGGGCATTCGGTGAGCATGGCGGCGATCATCATCACCGTGCTCGCCCTGATCCCGGCATCCGCGGTGTGGACACGGCGCATCTGGATCGTTCTCGGCGTGCTTCTGGCCGCCGGGATGGTGTGGCAGCGCACGCTCATCAACGCCCACTGGTTCACCGACACGTGCGCCGGCCTGATCGGCGGAGCGGCCGTGGCCGTGCTGCTGTGGTGGGCGTTCCTGCCGTGGCTGCGTCGCGATCACGACCGCCGGGCGTGGTTCCTGCGGAAGGTCGAGGCCGCTCAGCCGACGCGGTAGGCGCGGTACAGCACGGTGCTCGCCCGGCGCCGGGCGACCGCGAGGAACAGGCTCCGCTGGAGATGCTCGAGCGACGGCGCAGCTGTCTCCACGGCGACCGTCGTGCGGAAGGAGTAGCTGCGCGGATCGACATCCTCGCCTCGGCCCAGGCGCTCCAGGACCTCGGCGGGCCCGGTTCGCAGTCCCTTCGCGTGCAGCAGGAGGAGATCGCCGTCGGTCGTCCGCGCGGAGTACCGGCCGTCGATCTCGATCGTGCCGTCGGGGCGGACCAGCTGCCAGTCCGCCCCGCCGGGAAGGATCTCCGCCTCGACGACGCCGGTGATGCGTCCGCCCAGGATCGGCACGACGCGGCGGTGACCGGCGCTGGTTCCCCGATGGTCCTCCAAGGGGCCGAGGTCGACGGTCACGTCGAACGCGATGTCCAGGGTGGGGGCGGGCAGGGAATCGTGGCGATGGCGGTCCGCTCCGCTCGGCTCGGCGGTCATCGGCTCGGCGTGAGCGACGGACGCTCGTTGAGGATCGAGGGAAGGAAGCCGGCGGCGGCCTTGTAGTCCGCGGCGATCTTCGCGCGCTCGACCTCGGGGATGACCTGGTCGATGTCGGAGAACCCCTGGGGGGCGCGTTCATAGGCGAGCTGCATGACGCGTTCGGGCCCGGTCGCGCGCGTTCCGGCGAGCAGCGACGTCATGGCAGGACGGCGAGCGTCCTCGTAGCTCGCGAGCCCTTCGTCGATGGTGTCTGCCGTCGACAGGTGGAACGCCAGGGTGCGCGCATCCAGGATCGCCTGAGAACCGCCGTTCGAGCCGTTCGGGTACATCGCGTGCGCCGCATCACCGAGAAGCGTCGTCCGACCGAAGGTCCAACGGGGGAGCGCATCGCGGTCGACCATCGGGTACTCGAGGATCTCCTCGGCCGCGGCGATGGCCCCCGGGACATCGAGCCAGTCGAATCGCCAGTCGCGGAAGAGATCGGCGATCGGCGCAGGATCCACCGCGCGGTTCCAGTCCGCATCGCCGGAGCCGCCGACGCGCCGTTCCGCGATGAAGTTCACCAGCATCCGTCCGTCGTCCGCAGACGATGACAGGGGATACGCGACGAACTTCTGCTCGGCGTCACCCGCCATGATCATGGTGCGCCCGTCGAGGAAGGCGGGGATGCGGGTCACACCGCGCCAGAGCGTCAGACCGCTCCAGGGAGGCGCCCCCTCGGCCGGGTAGCGCAGCGCGCGCAGCGCGGAGTGGATGCCGTCGGCGCCGATGATGACATCCGCGGTGTCGTCGACCGGGCCGGCGTCGGTGGCGAAGCGTGCGGTCTCGGAGCCGTCCTCGTTCGCGACGACGTCGGTCAGGCGGTGCCCGAGACGGATCGGCTCAGCCAGTCGTGCGTCGGCCAGATCGCGCAGAGCGAGCTGCAGTCGTCCGCGGTGCACCGACAGCTGAGGCCATCGGTATCCGGCGGCGATGCCGCGAGGCTCACTCCACACCTCCTGCCCGAACCGGTTGAAGTAGGCGAGAGTCCGCGGCTCGACGCCCAGCGCGGCGATGGTCTCCGCGACACCGAGCTCGGTGAGCTCCCGCAGCGCGTGGGGCAGCAGGTTGATGCCGACGCCGAGTCCACGGATCGCGGCGCTGCGCTCGTACACGGTGATGTCGCGCAGCCCCGCTTCATGCAGACTGAGTGCGGCGGCGAGTCCGCCGATTCCCGCGCCGACGATGATGATCTTCATCGATCTCTCCTGATCTCTGCTCCGACGGAGCATCCGGTGAATACTGTCCTGTCGCGCGAGGGGCTCACGCCGACTCGTGGACCACGTGTCCCGCCACGATCGTCACGGCCGTGCTGACGCCGATGAGGGCTTCGGCGGGGATCGCGAACGGATCGACGCTCGACACCGTGATGTCGGCGCGCGCTCCGACCCGCAGCAGACCGCCCCCGCCCAGCACCAACTCGGCCGATCCGCTCGTGTAGGCCGTGAGAGCCTCGGTGAGCGTCAGGCGCTGTGCCGCGTCCAGCGGTTCGCTCGGCTGTCCGTCGGGGCCCGGCAGGCTGCGATTGACCGCGACGTGGATCGCCAGCCATGGATCGGCCGGCGAGACCGGCCAGTCCGAGCCCATGGCGAGGGCGGCACCGCTGTCGGCGATCGAACGGAACGGGTAGCCCGCACGCATGCGCGCCTCGCCGATCATCGGCACGACCGCCGGATCGTTCGATGCCCACAGGCCCTGGATGTTCGCGGTGATGCCGAGGGGACCGAACCGTCGCGCGTCGTCGGGATGCACCATGGACAGGTGGGCGAAGTGATGGCGCTGACCCGTGCCGTTCGCACGCCGCGCGGCCTCGACCGCCGCGAGCGCGACGCGCACCCCGCGGTCGCCCATGATGTGCAGGTGCATGGCGAAGCCGACCGCGTCGAGCGACACGACGAGAGCCTCGAGCGCCTCGGCGTCGATGTGCAGCTCGCCGCTGCCGGCATGGCTGCAGTAAGGCTCCAGAAGGGCGGCGGTCTCGCCGTGCGGCACACCGTCGACCATGGCCTTCGCCGTCGACGTGTCGAACCCGGCCGCGGCGTTCTCGGTCCGCAGGGCGACGAACCGCTCGACGAGTTCCGGGACCTCGGACGCCGTGGTTCCGGGCCGCACCCACAGAGCCCCGGAGGTGCGGCTGCGCAGCGAGCCGTCGGCGATCGTCGACCGATAGGCCTCGGTGCAGTCGGCCTTGCCGTTGTAGTCGCCGAGGATCGCCTCGTGCCAGCCGGTGATGCCGAGCGTCCAGAGGAACTCCTGCGCGTTCAGGAGTCCCGCGGTGATCTCGGCATCCGTGGCGGCGGGGATGGCGCGACCGACGAGCTCGGCCGCCGTCTCGTTGAGGTAGCCGGTCGGATCGCCCTGGTCGTCGTGATGGATGTGTCCGTTCGGCGGGGCCGGGGTGTCGCGGTCGACGCCGGCGAGCTGCAGGGCGAGCGAGTTCACCCAGAGAGTGTGGTGTCCCGCGTCGCTCAGCGCCACGGGGCGGTCGGGCACGATGGCGTCGAGCATCTGACGGGTCGGATGCGGGAACAGCTCATGACTCCAGCCGCCGCCGGTGATCCAGTCGGTGTCCGTCGTCTCGGCCGCGCGGGCGATCATCGCGAGAGTGTCGTCGACGCTCGCGGCGCCGGTCAGATCGCAGCTGAGCCGCTCGACGCCGGCGAACGCCGCGTGGATGTGCGCATCGACGAAGCCGGGGAGGATGCCGCCGCCCGCGGCGTCGACGACTCGGGTCTCGGGGCCGACGAGCGCGCGGATCTCGGCATCCGATCCGATCGCCAGGATGCGGCCGTCGCGGATGGCGACGGCGGTGTCCGCTGTCCCGACTCTGCCGTCGAACACGCGGCCGTCGACGATGCACACGTCGGCGTGAAGGGGGGTGGTCATGGCCGTTCTCCTCGTCGTGCGGCGATGCCGCGTGGGTGCTGCTGGATGGTCACGATCGTCACACCACGCGGAAGACGCGGATGACGACCTGGTCCTCGCCCGGACGTGCGTAGCCGATGAACTGCGACTCGGCGAGCCAGCGCAGGTCGACGGCATCCGTCTGGAAGACGAAGGCGGTGCGGTAGTAGAGGTCCTCCTCGCGCGGGATCCCGCCCGCTTCGAAGCGTTCGATCGCGTCGGCGTTGGCGCGCCAGTACCCGCGATTGACGACGTCGACCACGTGCCCGTCGATCTCGATCAGGTAGCGGGCGTCGAGCTGCGTGGTCACTCCGTGGTCGACCCACCAGTCACCGCCGCCGGGCAGTACGCGACCCTCCGCGCGAGGGCCGACGATGCGTCCGCCCGTGATCGGGGTGAAGTGCAGACCGCCGCCCTCGCCCCTGCCGATCCGCTGCGGAGGCGCGACGTCGACCTGAAGCTCGAAGCAGTACTCGAGCGAGGGGGTCATCGGTTCCGTGCTGGTCATCGCCATCTCCTCTTCGTGTTCCGGTCGATTCCGATCGTAGGGATCGGGGTGGTGCGCACCGGGATGCGGCGTTGCGGCACCCAGTCTGCCCGGGGGATCGAATCCAGCAGCAGGCGGGTGTACTCCGCCTGGGGGTCGTCGAGCACGGCATCCGTGTCGCCATGCTCCTCGATCCTTCCGTCGCGCATCACCACGACGTCGTCGCAGAGGCGTCGGATCACGGTCAGGTCGTGAGTGATCATGAGCAGGGCGACCCCGGTCTCCCGGCGGATCCGCTCCAGGAGCGTGAGGATCTCGACCTGCGTCGTGACGTCGAGTGCGGAGACCGCCTCATCGAGGACCAGGATGCGCGGTTCGGCCGCCAGCGCGCGCGCGATGGCGACCCGTTGGCGCTGCCCGCCGGAGAGCGACCTCGGGCGGGCGTCGAGAAGCGCGACATCGAGGTGCACCGCGTGCATGAGCGAGGTCACCCGTGCCGTGACGGTGGCGCGATCGTCGGTGCGGCGGTGCACCCGCACCGCTTCCGCCAGGCACTGCCGCACGGTCTGCCGGCGGTCCAGCGACTGGTACGGGTCCTGGAACACCATCTGCACGATCTTCGCCCTCGCGCGCCGCTCGCCGCCGGACCGCGCGGGGGTGCTCCAGTCGGCGTCCGCGACACGGACCGTACCGGCATCCGCTCTTTCCAGGCCGCAGATGATCCGCGCGGTGGTGGACTTCCCCGACCCGGACTCGCCGACGATGCCGAGCGAGCCGCCCGGTGCGAGCGCGAAGGAGACATCATCGACAGCGGTGAGCAGCTCGTGGCGACCGCCATGGGCCGCTCGCACCCGGAACGACTTCTGCAGTCCCTCGACACGGAGGAGCGGTTCGACCTCGGTCGCGGCTGCAGGGGCGTCGACGAGCGGAGCTGCACCGTCGAGGGAGGCCGACATGAGGAGACGCGTGTAGTCCTCCTGCGCGTCCTCCCGCATGCGGGTCGCCTGCAGAGTCTCGATCGTGCGTCCCTGCTTCATGACCACCACGCGGTCGCACACGGCGCCGGCGAGGGCGAGATCGTGCGTGATGAACAGCAGCGACAGGTCCCGGTGGCGCCGGAGGTCGCCGATGACCGCCATGACCTCCTCCTGTGTCGTCACGTCGAGGGCCGTGGTGATCTCGTCGGCGAGCAGCAGGCGGGGGTCCATCGCGAGAGTGGAGGCGATCATCACGCGCTGGAGCAGCCCGCCCGAGAGCTCGGCCGGGTGCTGACGCAGCCGACGCGCCGGAGACGGCACGCCCACCTCGTCGAGGAGTTCGACGGCGCGGCGCTCGGCGGCATCGGGGCCGACGCCGCCCACGGTGATCAGCGCCTCCGTGAGGAAGTCGCCGATCGTGCGCAGCGGATTGAGGTGCGCGCGCGGCGTCTGGAACGCCATCCCGATGCGGTGCGCGCGCAGCTCGCGCCGCGACCGCTCGTCGAGGGCGGCGAGGTCCTGGCCCTCCACCGCGATGGTGCCGGACGTCGTGAAGTGGGCGGGCAGGAGTCCCGCGATCGCCCGGACGCTGAGGGTCTTGCCCGACCCGGATTCGCCGACGAGCCCGACGGATTCGCCGAGGGCGACCTCGAGCGAGCAGTCGTGGACGAGCGTGCGCGGGCCGTCGGCCGTCGGCATCCCGATCTCGAGGCCGCGCAGCTCCAGCACCGGTGCGATCATCGTTCCTTCTCCTCTGCCCAGGTGGTGGCGCGGGCGCCGACGACACCCACGGAGAGCACGGTGGCGACGATCAGCAGCGCCGGGAAGAGAGACTGCTCGGGCGCACCCGCGAGGATCGCGGCCTGCCCGCCGGCGATCATGGATCCCCAGTCCGCGGCGGGAGGCTGCGCACCGAGACCGAGGAAGGAGATCGCGGCGAGATCGAGCATCGCGTAGCCGAATCCGACCGTCGCCTGGGCGGCCACGACGGGGATCAGGGCGGGGACCAGATGGCGGAAGCAGATGGCAGCGCTCGACACGCCCTGCACGCGGAGCGCGGCGACATACGGACGCCCGAGCTCGCGCGACGCGGCCGTCTGGGTGAGACGTGCCACGACGGGGATGTAGGCGATCGACAGCGCCACCACGGGGGCGACCAGCCCCTTGCCGAACATGGCGACCGCGAGCACCGCGAGCACGAGCCCCGGGATCGCGAAGATCACATCGATCACGCGGGCGATCGTCCCCCTCGCGATGCCGCCGAACCAGGCGGCGGTGATCGCCAGGGACATGCCGAGGGTCGTGGAGAGGATCACGACGATCACCGGCGCGATGATGCTGGAGGCGGCGCCGGTGAGCACCCGGGAGAGGATGTCGCGCCCCAGATCGTCGGTGCCGAAGAGGTGATCGAGGGATGCCGGGCCGTTCGGAGTGCCGACGTAGAGCTGGTCGGGAGGATACGGCGCGATCCAGCGCCCGGCGACGACGATCACGGCCACGAGGGCGAGCACGATCACAGCGGCGACGACCAGTGGGTCGCGCTGCCCGAGCCGGCGGGCGGTGACGGGGAGACGACCCGCGGCGAGCTGTCCGACGCTCATGCGCTCCTCCTCGATCGTGCCGAATCGGGATCGATCACGGCGGCGAGCAGATCGGCGACCGCGTTGAGCACCACGAAGAGGGCGACCAGCAGCAACGAGACGATCTGCACCACGGGGAGATCCTTCCTGGCCGCGGCCTCGGTCAGCAGAGATCCGACGCCGCCGAGCCCGAACGCCTGCTCCGCGATGGCCGATGCCGCGAAGAGCCCGGCGATGGTGGTGCCGGAGATCGCGAGGATCTGCGGGGCGGCGTTGTGGAACACATGTCGCCGGAATACCCGGTTCCACGGGATGCCGCGCACGCGCGCGGTCTCGACATGCTCGGAGTGCAGCTGCGCGACGAGCGCACTGCGGGTCACCCGGCTGACGTAGGCGATGAACATCAGCGCGAGCGAGACGGCAGGCAGCACGAGGTGCCAGAGCCGGTCGACGCCTTGCTGGCCGGCGCCGAAGGTCGGGAACCAGCCCAGCGACGTCGCGAAGATCCAGATCAGCAGGATGGCGACGATGAACGTCGGCAGCGCCATGCCGAGCGACGTCGTGACGGACACCGCCATATCGGTCCGACGACCGCTGACGGCGGCGAGGATGCCGGATCCGAGTCCGAACACCGCGATCAGAGCGGCCGTCAGCAGCACGAGCTGGAACGTCACCTCGAACCGTGCTCCGACCAGCTCCGCGACATCCGTCTTGTAGACGAACGACTGCCCGAAGTCTCCGGTGAGCACGCCGCCGAGCCAGTGCACGTACTGCAGCCAGATCGGGTCGTCCAGTCGGTACTCGGCGCGGATGGCCGCGACGAGCTCGGGGGTCGGACGAGCGCCCCCCGCCAGCGCCGCCACCGGGTCTCCCGGCGTCAGCAGCAGCGCCGAGAAGATGATGACGCTGGCGAGGAACAGGGTGAGCACGAGTCCGCCCACCTTGCCGAGCACTGTCCTGATCATGATGCGATTCCGTCTCGTCCGCCCGGTCGACTCACTCGGCGCCGAGGTGCAGCGCCCACGGGGAGCTGTAGATGGCGACGGAGGTGGTGATGCCGGTGAGATCGTCGGACAGGTAGGTGAGGTGGTGGGCTCCGGCGAGCGTCACCTGCAGCTGGTCGGGTGCGAACACCTCCTGCGCCTTCACGAAGGCGTCGGCGGCGGCCGTCGGATCGGTCGCGGTGCGAGCGGCCTGCAGATCGGCGGTCACCACGTCGTTCGAGTACCCCGACCAGTTGAAGATGCCGCCCAGATCGGCGGGCAGCATGAACAGCTGCGGGTACCCCAGCACGCCCGGCACCTCGAGGTAGCCGACCGTCGAGACGAAGTCGATGCCCGCGCGGAGCTCCGGCGAGAAGAACAGAGCGCCGAAGTCAGCCGGCTGCCGCTCGTCGATGGTGATGGTGAGGCCGATGTCGTTCGCGGCGCTCTGCACGATCGCGGCCGTCTGGGAGAACTCCTTCGCCCCCGCGGGGATCGCGAGCACCAGCGGAACGGACGTGTCGATGCCGGACTCGGCGATCAGTTCCTTCGCCCTGTCGAGGTCGACCTCGGGTTCCGGCAGGGCGTCATAGGCGTCCTGGTAGATGTCCTTCGCCTCCATCCCGCCGAACACGAACGGCGGCACGATCGTCTTCTGGACCTCCCCGAGCCCCTGGAGGACGGTGTCGATGTACACCTGTCGGTCGATCGCGAGACTCAGCGCCTGGCGGACCAGCGGGTCGGCGGCGGCGCTGTCGGCCGACGTGGGGCCGAAGCTGTACGAGGCGGTGGACGGTCCGACGATGAGCCGTCCTGCGCCCCCGTCGCCCTCGAAGCTCTGACGGGATCCGGGCGGCACGTTGAACGCCCCGTCGATCTCGCCCGCGGTCAGCGCCGAGGTGAGCGTGGCGCCGTCGGTGACGAAGACGAAGCGGATGCGCTCGGTCAGGGGTGCGCCGCCCCAGTAGTCCGGGTTGGCGACGACGGAGATCTCGGTGCCCGGCTTCCAGTCCTCGAGCCGGTAGGGCCCCGCGCACATCAGGCCGCCGCCGGACGTGCCGAGCTCCTGGCCGGCGGCTTCGCCGAAAGCCTGGCTCATCACGGCCCCGCCGCCGCCCCCGAGGGCGTCGCGGAAGGTCGAGTCCGGTGCCGTGAAATGCACCAGCACCGTGTCGTCGTCCGTCGCCTCGATGTTCGAGATCAGCGCGAAGGCGGCGAACCACTGCGACGCGGGGGTGCGGTTGCGCTCCAGGCTGTAGACGACGTCGGATGCCGTGACAGGCGTGCCGTCCCAGAAGGAGACGTCGTCGCGGATCGTGATCTCGAAGGTCACGGGGTCGATCCACTCGGCGGTCTCGGCGATGCCGGCCTCGATCGTGAAGTCCGGCTCGACGGTGAGCAGACTGTCGCAGAGGTTCGGGATGATCACGTTCGCCGAGGATGCAGGGTCGAGCGTCTGAGGCTCGCCTTCGACGACGGCCCAGGTGACCTCGTCGACGGGGGTGGTCGCCGCCGGGAGCGCGGTGACGAGGGAGGTCGGATCGACCTGCTCGGCGTTCTCGGTGGTGCTGGTGCGCGGAGCGCAGGCGGTGGCGGCGAGTGCGGTCACGGTCGCCAGTGCGGTGACGGCGGCGAGCCGGCGTCGGGTGGTGGGGGTCATGTCGGGTCCTCTCGGGTGCGTGCAACGGAGGTGGTGCGGGCAGTGCGGAGGTGATGCGGTGGTGGTGCGGTGGTGCGGGTTCTTGCGGTGGTGACGCGGTCAGCGGACGACGTAGACGCGGATGCAGATCTGCTCGTCCTCGTCGCGGGCCAGGCCGATGAACTGGTTGCGGCTGAGCCAGCTGTGCGCCGGCGCATCCGTCTGGAACACGGGAGCCGTGCGGAAGTACGGCGTTCCGTCCTCCTCCTCGCGGTAGTAGCCGCGGTTGAGGATGTCGATCGCCGCGCCGTCGTCGGCGCGCAGCAGGTAGCGCGCCTCGAGCTGGTGGGTGCCGTCGCGCTCGACCGACCAGTCGCCGCCACCCGGCAGGACGGTGCCGCACAGCAGGGGGCCGTCGACCGTGCCTCCGGTGATGGGCGTGAACGCGAGGATCTCGTGCGGCCCGCGACCGAGGTGGATGTCGGTGTCGACGTCGACGCGGATCTCGAAGGCATACTCGAGGACCGGTGCGGGAAGGGCGGCGGGGTCGGTCATGACAGGTCTCCTTCGAGGACGGGGAGGCGGAGGGCGAGGCCGGAGGGCCCGCCGAGGGTGAGGTGCTGCCGGTTGACGGCGGTGGCGCCCCCGGCCCACGGATCGGCGCCGGTGCCGGTCTGCGGGAGGAACTCGGGGTAGTCGCTGCTCGACACGTGCAGGCGCAGGCGATGGCCGGCGTGGACGCGGTAGCCGATCTGCCCCAGATCGATGTCGAGGTCGGCGGGTTCGGCGGCGCCGGTGACCTGACGCTGGCCGCGAGCGATCCGCAGAGCCGTGCCGTCGGGAGCGACGTCGAGCAGGCGCAGGAAGACGTCCATCACGGGGCCGTCGGAGCGGACGCTGACGACGGCACGCACCGGCCCGGCGAGTTCGACGTCGTCGGAGAGAGGCGCGGTGCTGAACGCGAGCACGTCGTCGCGGTCGCCGATCGGCGCCTCGTCCGGAAGCTCCAGGAGGAAGGAGAACGCGTCCTCCGCGCTCGACGGCACGAGGTCGGCGGGATCGTGCGTCCAGCCGACCTCGGTCGCCTCGACCGCATCCGCATCGGCATCCGTCGTCAGTCCGCCCTCGGCGGTGGCGCGCAGCTCGACGGTCCGGGCGCCCGCGGGCGGCCAGGTCGTCGCGACGCGGTCCTCGTGCGTGCCGGCGAGGTTCCAGTGCACCGGGGGGATGTCGGAAGGGGATCCGTTCCCGCGCAGGTACACCTCGAAGAACGCGAGAGCGGGATCGAGCGTGCGCGGCAGCAGGGCGCGCACCTGCTCCTCGGTGCGCTCGGCGACGCGGTCCTCGGGCGCACCGAGCAGCTCGTAGCCCTCGTGGTCGATGGACTCGATGCGCAGGTGATGGTGCGCCGCCCAGGCGGGATGCCTCTCGATCTCGGCGACGTCCGCCCAGGACAGCGGTGCGCAGTTGTCCCACCATCCGATCGTGTGCAGCACGGGGATCGAGCGGGCGGCGTAGGGCGTTCCGAGCGGGAAGCGGGGCAGGTGCACCGGGCGCGGATACCACTGGTCGTAGGAGATCGAGCGCTCGCCGACCGCGGTGAGGAACTCCTCGACCTGGGCGGCGAAGTCGCGGCGCGACCAGTCCGGTTCCCACAGGAAGGTGTCGTTGCCGTGGAAGTGGCTGACGGGGTAGAGGTAGGTGATCGCCCACTCGACGTTCGAGACGCGCTGGCCAGGGCTCCGGCGCACCGGCTCGCCCAGGCCCGTGCCCGTGACCCGCGGGGCGATCGCCTTGAGGGCAGGGTGGCCGCTCGCGGCCGCCGCCCACTGCGTGTAGCCGTAATAGCTGTCGCCCCACATCACGACGCGGCCGTTCGACCAGGACTGCTGGACGATCCAGTCGAGCGTGTCCTCGCCGTCGCTGACCTCGTTCACGAAGAGCAGCGCCTCGCCCTCGGAGCGGAACTTGCCGCGGACATCCTGTGCCACCACCCGGTAGCCGCGCTCCAGGAAGTACTCCGCGATGAGCGGGATGTACGTGTAGGCGCCGCTCTTGTCATAGGGGAGCCGGATGAGGATCGTGTCGCCCGCATCCGCCTCGGAATCGGGGAGATAGACATCGGCGGCAAGGAGAACGCCGTCGCGCATCCGCACGCGAGCCGGACGGGCGCGGTCGCTCTCCGGCGCCGCCGAGATGCGGGTGTAGCTGGCCATTGCTCTCCTTCGAAGCCTCCGCGCCGCGGTGTCTGCGGAGCTGGTGAATCACAAGCTAGGTCGGTTCGGGTTAATAGTCAAGTCCGACTAGACTAGAAACCGGAAAAAGTTCGGGATATCCTGCAGAGGCGGGAGAGGGAGAGTGATGGCACGTCCAACGGTCGCCACCGAGCGTCGCGAGCAGATCATCGACGCCACATTGCAGACGGTCGCGCAGCACGGCATCGCCGGCACGTCGCTCGACCGCATCGCCGAGGCCGTCGGCATGTCGCGCGGTCATGTGCGACATTTCGTCGGCAACCGCGACCAGCTGCTCGCCGAGACCGCACGGCGCGTGTTCTCGGACGATGCCGGACGGCTGACCATCCTGCCCGACGAAGTGACCACGTTCGCCGAGGCGCTCGACTTCCTCTTCGGCGAGGACTTCACCCGCTCCGACGCGGAGAACGCCGTCGTCCTCGGATTCGTCGAGCTCTCCCGTACGACGCCGGCCATCGCCGAGATCCTCGCCGAGGCGTACGCGAGCACGCGCAGGACCCTCGCGGCGTTCGCCGTCACCGCATACCCCCGGGCCGACGCCGAGACCTGCGAGCTCGTGGCCGACGGGACGCTGTCGGCCGCGCTCGGCAACGTGTTCATGGGCGACTTCGATCAGGACGAGGTGCGCACGGCACGCGTCCGCCGCGCCGTGGAGAAGCTCCTCGCGGCGATCTGACCCCGGGGGTCGAGGTGACGCGCCTCCCGGACTGTGTGCCCGCACTCCGCAGGCTGATCGCACGTTTGCAGGTCGAGATCGGAGATTTCGACCTGCAGGTGTGAAACGAGCCTGCAAAGCGTCTCGAACGAATGCGCGTCAGGCGATGTAGATCTTGCGCAGCGTCTCGCTGACGGTCCAGACCGTGCGCTGGCCGTCGGCCAGGCGCACCACGGACCCCGGGCCGACCTCCAGGTCGGGCAGCACCGGGTCGTCGAAGGCGATCGTGGCGCGGCCGCTGAGCACGACGAAGACCTCGTCTGCCTCCACATCGGATGCCGTGCCCGGCGTCATCTCCCAGACGCCGATCTCGGTGTCGCCGAGCGTCGCGAGGACCGCGCTCGCCGTCGTCGGCGCGCCGTCGCGCACCACCTCGGAGGGGAGCGGGGTATGAGAGAGGCACAGTGCCCCGGCATCCGCTCCGGTACCGGGCGCGAGGGCGCCGTCGGGAGCGGTCACGAGTCGAACCCCATGCCGACGGCATCCAGCGTCTTGAGGAACAGGTTGCGCTTGCCCTCGTTGTGGTCGGCCTGGTTCATCGCGGCGCGCACGAGGTTCACGCCGATCGAGGCGGCGGGCTCGGGCGGGAACGGGATCGGCTTCTCGCGCACCATCCGCAGATCCGTGCGCTCCGTCACCTCGCCCGACAGCTTGTCGAGCATGACGTCGGCGGCGAAGCGCGCCGCCCCGACGCCGAGTCCGGTGAACCCGGTCGCATAGGCCACGCGGCCCTTGCGTGCCGTGCCGAAGAACGCGCAGAACCGGCTCGACGAGTCGATGGCTCCGGCCCAGCGGTGGGTGAACCTCAGGCCCTCGAGCTGCGGGAACGTCGTGAAGAAGTGCGAGGCGAGCTTGCGGTGGCTCTCCATGCGGTCCTCGTACTCGGGGCGCACCTTGCCGCCGTAGTGGTAGATCGCGTCGTACCCGCCGAAGAGGATGCGGTTGTCGGCGGTGAGCCGGTAGTAGTGGAACTGGTTGGCGCTGTCGGCCAGGCCCTGGCGGTTCGACCAGCCGATCGACGCCATCTGCTCCGTCGAGAGCGGCTCGGTCATCAGCACGTAGTCGTACACCGGCACGGTCATCAGTCGGTTGCGCTTGAGGAGCGAGGGGAAGACGTTCGTACCGAGAGCCACGGCATCCGCCGTCACCCGTCCGTTCGCCGTCACGAGCGTGATCGGCCCGGAGCCGTCGCCCTCGACGCGCTTCACCAGGCTGTGCTCGTAGATCTCGACGCCGAGGTCGGCCGCGACGCGCGCCAGCTCCATGCCGAGCTTCGCCGGGTGCACCATCGCGCAGGCCTCGCGCTCCCAGGCGCCGCCGAGGAACGTGGGGGAGTGCACCTCGGCCTGCACGGCCTCCTGGTCGAGGAATCCGGGCTCGTCGCGGTACCACTCGACCTGGTGCGGCTCGACGGCGACGGCCAGCTGCCCCGTGCGCTCGAAGTCGACGTCCATGTCGTAGCGGGCTACCGTCTGCTCGATGCCGTCGAGGTTCTCGAGTCCCATCTCCTCGAGGCGGTCGATCTCCTCGGGCCAGCGGGTCAGGCCGTTCTCATGACCGTGGGTGAGGCTCGCCTCGCAGAATCCGCCGTTGCGACCGGATGCCGCCCACGCGATGCGCGACGCCTCGAGCAGCACGACGCGTCGCTCGGGGTCGCGCTCCTTGGCGCGCACGGCCGTCCACAGCCCGGCGTAGCCGCCGCCCACGATCGCGAGGTCGGCCGTGACGTGCCCGGTGAGGGTCGGGTGCGCGGTGCGCGTCACGTCGTCGAGCCAGAACACCCCGAACGCGGTGTCGCGCAGCGACCCGGTGACTGCGACGGGGGCGGGCAGGCGGCGTTCGAAGACGGTGGTTCCCATGATCACTCCTGGTCGTGCGGATTCGGGCGCGGATGCGGTGGGGTGCGCGTCAGCGCGTGCCCCAGTTGTAGAGGTCCTTGTAGAGGCCGGCGTAGAGCAGGCTCTCGGTGTGCGCGACGCCCGGGATCGTGCGGATGCGGGTCGCGATGAGGTCGATGAGGTGCTCGTCGTCCTCGCACACGGCCTCGACGAGGATGTCGAAGGTGCCGAGGGTGACCACGACGTAGGCCAGCTCGCGGATCTTCGTCAGCTCCTGCGCGATCTCTCGAGGATCGCCGGAGACGCGGATGCCGATCATCGACATGCGGTGGAAGCCCAGCTGCATGGGGTCGGTGACGGCGACGATCTGGATGATGCCGGCCTCGGTCATGCGCTGCACGCGCTGGCGGGCGGCTGCCTCGCTGAGTCCCACCTCGCGCCCGATCTCGGCATAGGGCCGCCGGCCGTCCTCCTGGAGGAGCTCGACGATCCGCTTCGAGATGTCGTCGAGTGCCAGCTGCTTGGTCTTCGTGCTCATGGGTCGATATTGTCAGGCTCGAATGTGGATAGCAACCGATTCAGTTGTTTCAAGGTGATCAGACCTTTTGATTTCGTGGCAGAGCCACTACGCTGGCGCCATGCTCCGTGATCTCCTGAAGAACTCCGCCCCGCTGCAGAACTTCATCGGCGGCCGCTACGTGCCCGCGAACGGTGCCGGACGGATGCCGCTGCTCGACCCGGCGACCGAGGCGACCTACGGCGAGATCCCGGTGTCGGATGCCGGTGACGTGGATGCGGCCTACGCCGCGGCATCCGCTGCCTTCCCGCTGTGGCGCGACACGACCCCCGCCGACCGGCAGCTCGCCCTGTTCCGCATCGCCGACGAGATGCAGGAGCGGGCCGAGGAATTCGCCGACCTGGAGTCGCAGGACACGGGCAAGCCCCGCGCGAGCCTCGTCGCCGACGAGATCCTGCAGTCGATCGACCAGCTCCGCTTCTTCGCCGGCGCCGCACGCAGTCTCGAGGGGCGCGCAGCGGGGGAGTACCTCGCCGGGCACACCTCGTTCGTGCGCAGGGAGCCGGTCGGCGTGATCGGTCAGGTGACGCCGTGGAACTACCCGCTGAACATGGCGGTGTGGAAGATCGCGCCCGCGCTCGCCGCCGGCAACACGGTCGTGCTCAAGCCCGCCGAGTCGACCCCGCTCACGACGCTGCTGCTGGCAGAGATCGTCGCGCTGCACACACCCGCCGGCGTCCTCAACGTCGTGCTGGGCGACCGCGACACGGGCGTGGCACTGGTGGAGCATCCGACTCCGCAGATGGTCGCGATCACGGGGTCGGTGCGCGCGGGCATGGCGGTGGCACGATCGGCCGCGAACGACGTCAAGCGCGTCCACCTCGAGCTCGGCGGCAAGGCTCCCGCGATCGTGTTCCCGGACGCGTCGATCGAGAAGGCCGCGGCCGGGATCGTCAACGCCGCCTTCTTCAACGCCGGTCAGGACTGCACGGCGGCCACCAGGGTGCTCGTGCACTCGTCGATCCATGACGAGCTCGTGGCGGCGCTCGTCGAGCGGACCCGGACGGATGCGCGGACGGGCGGGCCGCGCGAAGAGGGCGTGCTGTACGGACCGTTGAGCAGCGCCGCGCAGCTCGCGCAGGTGTCGGGGTTCGTCGAGCGGCTTCCCGCGCACGCGACGATCGAGACCGGAGGCCGTCGTCAGGGCGATCACGGGTACTTCTTCGAGGCGACGATCGTGTCGGGGCTGCGGCAGGACGACGAGGCCGTGCAGGGCGAGATCTTCGGTCCCGTGCTCACGGTGCAGGCCTTCGAATCGGAGGAGGAGGCGCTGGAGATGGCGAACGACGTGCCTTACGCGCTGGCCTCCTCGGTGTGGACGACCGATCACGCGCGGGCGATGCGGTTCTCGCGCGACCTCGACTTCGGCTGCGTGTGGATCAACACCCACATCCCGTTCGTGTCGGACATGCCGCACGGCGGATTCAAGCACTCCGGGTACGGCAAGGATCTCTCGCAGTACGGTTTCGACGACTACACGCGCATCAAGCACGTGATGACGGCGCTGGACTGATGCCCTACGCGGGGCCGGCTGAACGCTGGTCCCCGCGCGGGTGTTCGGGTCAGGTCACGTTCTCCGTGAGCCAGGGCAGGGGGTCGACGGGGGTGGCGTTGAGGTGCACCTCGAAGTGCAGGCACGAGCCGAACACGTATCCGGTCGATCCGACGTCGCCGATGTACTGCCCTGCCTCGACGCAGTCGCCGACCTCGACCGCGCGACTCCCGTACGTCATGTGGGAGTAGACGGTGCTCACGGCCTTCCCGTCGACGATGCTCTCGATCTGGATCGTCACGCCGTAGCCCTCGAAGCTCTCGGTCGACCGGGAGACGCAGCCCTTCATGGCCGCATTGATCGGCGTGCCGAGCGGGGCGGCGAAGTCCTGGCCGAGATGGGATCGCCCGGGTCGTGAGGCGCCGAAGCCATCGGTGAACGAGTACGTCCCATCGGCCATCGGCATCACGACGCGGTCGGCGAGCGGGATCTCCATCGCACTGCTGAGCGGCATGCCGGCGGCGACCGCGGCAGTGACGGCACGGGAGCGCGTCTCCTTGATCTCCTCGGGCGTCGTCGCGGCGAAGGCCCCGCGCGGAGCGATCTCCGCGCGGATCTCGTCCGTCGCCGTGTAGGACTGGGAGTCGGAGTCTGCGGTGGTGGAGACGGCGGCTGCGGCGCTGGCTGCGGCGGTGTGATCGCTCAGCGGGTTGAGCCCGGGAAATGCTGCTCCGGTCATCATCACGCCGATGGCGAGCGTGGCGCCGAGCGCCTTGACCTTCGCCCAGTGGCGCTTCGTCCGGCGGGACTGCACCCGGGAGATCGGTGCGACCGGCCGCGTCGTCTTCGAGGTCGGACGGGGTGCGATCGTCGGGGGCAGCTGGGGTGACAGCGGCACCGACATCGGTGCATCGGGTGCAGACGCAGGCGCGTTCGCTCGGCGGGGGCTCTGCGCACTCGCGGATGCGGAGCGCCGAAGATCACGGCGCAACAGCGGGCGCTGCGTGTCGGAGATGTCGGTGGCTGGTTCCGAGGCACCCTGAGCGGGCTCGGTTGGCAGGGAGTTCGTGACGGGTCCTTCCGGAGGCGGATGTACTCGGCGGTCGATCCCCCGGATGCCACCGTTACCGATTCGTAATTTATGCGCTGTGTCGCGCTGGGTCAAATCGAGCGCGAGCCGGGGCGCCGTGCGGTGAGCGGGCGTCAGCCGACGAGCACCTTGACCCGCCGGTGCTCCTTCAGCGTGAGATTCGGCCGCTCGTCCACCTTCGTGGCACCGTCGAGCTCCCATCCGTGGCGCTCATAGAAGGCGTCGGCGCGGTCGTTGCCGTCGAGCACCCACAGGTAGGCGCGGGTGTGGCCGGCATCCGTGATCCGCTTCGCTGCGCTCGTGAGGAGCGCGTGGCCGACTCCGGTCGACCACGCATCGGGGTCTGCGTAGATGCCGTAGATCTCGCCGTCGGCCGCTCCGTCTTCGTCGCGCCCCGAGCCGAACGACGCCCAGCCGAGGATCCGGTCGTCGCGGACGGCGACCAGGATGCCGAGGCCCGTGGGCAGCGGTTCGGCGATGAACCTCCGCCAATTGGCGGCGCGATCCGGGATCGAGAGGGAGTCCAGGACCTCCTGATCCATGAGTCCGCGGTAGGCGGCCTGCCAGGATCGCACGTGGATCCGGGCGACCTCGTCGGCGTCGTCGGCACGGCCGTCGCGGACTTCGAGGGGTGGTGTCATCGGGCCAGCCTAGTGAGGCCGCGGGAGTGTGGGCGAGCCGTCTTGGTGGGTGCTCTGTGGAGGAGGACTGGCTGTCGCGAGAGTATTGGAATATCGCCCTGAACTGGGATATTTGGAGTCTTGAATGTCGGTGGCCCTCGGTTGAATGGGGGTATGAACAGCACCGCGGAGATCTTCGATCGGGTCGTCCCCGACGTCCGCGGAGTGCTGCGTGCGGATGCCGTTCGGGTGCTGTCGGATGCCGAGAAGATGGAGCTGCTTCGCGTGGCGGGTGACGTGCAGCGGGTTGTCGATGCGCTGGTCGTGGAGACCGTCGCATCGACCGATGTCGATTTCGCCCGGTCGTTCGGGTGCGCGTCGATGAATGAGCTTCTGCAGCGGGCCCTGCGCACGGACGCGGCGGGGGCCGGGCGGGTGGTGCGGGCGGCGAAGGCCGTGCACCGCGAGACCGAGTTCACGTCGGGGGCGCCGCTTCCGGCGCTGTGGCCGCAGATGCGGCAAGCACTGCTCGACGGGGTCGTCGGGGTCGCGGGGCTGTTGGCGGCCACGGTGCCGGTGGAGCAGGCGGGCCGGCGCATCGGTCCCGAAGACCGGTTGCGGGCGGATGCCGAACTCGCGGCGTTCGCACGCGGGTTCGCTGCGGATACGGATACGGATGCGGATGCCGATGCGGATGCGGACGATGCGGATGCGGCGCCGCCGGCGACGCCGGAGGATCTGCGGCTTCTCGCGAAGGTGATCGTGACCTACCTCGACCCCGACGGCGCCGAACCCGCGGAGGACATCGCCCAGCGCGGGCGCGGTGTGCTCCTCGGCCGGGCGAAGAACGGCCTCATCCCGCTCCGTGGCGACCTCCTCCCCGAAGTGGCCGGGCAGCTGCAACGCATCTGGGACGCCTACCTCAGCCCCAAGGTCGACGGGCCGCCCCTGCCGGGTGTGAGCTTCCGACCGATCGACGTGCTCGACGCCGACACGATCGAGACGCCAGAGGACCCGCACGCCGAGGGTGACACTCTGCCCGGTGGCGACTCCACCGGGATGGTCGACACCCGCACCCGGGCGCAGAAGCAGCACGATGCTCTCGCCGCCGCGCTCGGGATCGCTGCCCGCCACGAAGAGATGCCCCGCCTCGGAGGTGCCGCCCCGACCGTCGTCGTGTCGGTCACCGCCCGGGACTATGCGACCGGCCGCGGATGGGCGCACATCGACGGGGCAGACACCCCCACGAGCATGGCAGCCGCCCGGCACGCGGCGTGTGGAGGGAACATCCAACGGGTGCTGTTCGATCCCGAAGGGCGCATCATCGGCATCGGAACCACGGAACGGATCTTCACCGTCCATCAACGCCGCGCGATCACCCTCCGCGACAAGGAATGCCTCATACCGGGATGCCACGTTCCGGCATCCTGGTGCGAGATCCATCACGTCACCGAACACGCCAGGGGCGGACCCACACACACCGACAACGGCGTCACCCTCTGCTGGCACCACCACCGCACCCTCGACACGAGTGGGTGGGAGATCCGCGTGCAGAACGGCATCCCGCAGGTGCGGGGCCCGGCGTGGTGGGACCCCGAACGGCGCTGGCGTACGCCCCGTCACCTGTTCCAGAGCATCCACAGGCGCGCCGGCTGACCGACTGTGCGTCACCTGTCGAGCAGGGTGATCCACGGATGTCCGGGATGCGCGGTGGTCAACGCCGATCGCAGCCAGTGAATCGCGTCTGGACGGAGGTAGCGAATCCCGTCGCGCTCCCAGAGGATCTCGTCCGATGGCAGATTCACCCGCGCATCGCGCTTGTACGTCCAGAATCCTTCGGAGGTGTCCATGAGAATCACGTCGTACTCCCAGGGATCCGCTCCGCTGTTTCGCAGCCACAGATTGCTGCAGGTGTCGGGGATCGCGGCATCGACCTCGGTCAGTGGAGTGAGAGAGCCACGGAGACGCACCAGCTCGTCATGATCCACGATTCCACCGTAGATCCCGAGCCTCGAATCTCTCCCATCGACGGGTGCAACCCGATGTGGCATAGTGGGCGGGACGCCGACCCAGGGATGACATGTCGAGACCACTCGCGGGACCGCAGAGCCTGCTTCGCACACTCAACGGCCGCGCGATCCTCGAGGCACTGGCGCGCAGCGGCCCGCAGACCCGCGCCGAGCTGATGGCCACCACCGGACTCTCCCGCACGGCCGTGACCCAGGTGCTCCGCATGCTCGACGGAGCCGGCGCCGTCGCCGCTGCCGGCGTCGACCGTGACACCCGCGGACCCGCGGCCGGCCGCGTCGGACTGCACCCGCGCCTCGGTTTCGCCGCCGCCGTGCACGTCGACCATCATGCCGCCCACGTCGTCCTCGTCGACGCGACCGGAGCCGTGCGAGCCGAGCAGCATGCCGCCTTCCTCAGCGGCGACCGCGTCGGGCGCATCGTCGAGCTCATCGAGCGATGCCGCAGCGCCCTCAAGGGGCCCGTGCATCTCGCGGTCGTCGGGGTCCCGGGTATCGTCACCCCCGAAGGAGGGATCCGCGACGACCTCGGACCCGACGGCGGAGCCTTCCGCAGCGCCCTCTCCGAGACGCTCGGCTGCCCGGTCCGCGTCGAGAACGACGTGAACCTCGCGGCTCTCGCAGAGCTCACCGCCGGGTCGGGCGGCGAACTCGCCAGCTTCGCGCTGCTCCACCTCGACGACGGCCTCGGCGCAGGCATGGTGCTCGACGGAGTTCTGCACCGCGGATTCTCCGGGGTCGCCGGAGAGGTCGCGTACCTCCCGCAGACCCCGCTGCCCATCGGCGCACCGATCGTGAACGACGCCGTCGTCGGAGATCTCGCGCTGGGCCTCGGGCTCGACGTCGACGCCACGCTCCTCCAGCACCTCGAAGCCGCAGCCGGTGGGGACGAGGTCGCGCAGAAGCTCGTCGCCGAGATCGGCCGGCGTATCGTGCTCGTCGCCGGCACCGTCGGACTCGTCCTCGACCCCGAGGCCTTCATCCTCGGCGGCGATGCGGTGCATCCGATGCTCGTCGACGCCGTCGCACGCACCGCCGCCGAGTATGCGGCCCAGCTGCCGCTGCGCTTCCTCGTCTCCTCGTTCGGCCCGGAGGCGCCGCTGGTCGGCGCCGTCGGCGAGGCGGCATCCGCTCTTCGGGTCGCGCTGTTCACCCGCATCCTCACACCGTCCGCCAAGATCAGCCGCTGACCGTCCCGACAGGATCCGCCGATGACCGCTCCGTCCGACCTCGCCGATCGACTCGGACTCGCCCCGGGCGCGCGCGCGATCATCCTCAACGCCGACGACTTCGGTATGTGCCATGCCGCCAACACCGCGATCGTCGACCTGCTCACCACCGCAAGGATCGACTCGACGACGCTGATGGTGCCGTGCGCGTGGTCGCCGGAGGCGCTGGCCTTCGCGGCATCTCGCACCGACCTCGACATCGGCGTGCACCTCGTGCTGACCAGCGAATGGAGCCGCTACCGCTGGCGCCCGCTCACCGGCGCTGCGACGACCCTCGTCGACGCCGACGGCTTCTTCCCCGCCGACGTCGCCGCCGTGGAGCAGGAGGCCGCCGACGAGGAGGTCGCCGCCGAGCTCGCGGCACAGCTTCAGGCCGCCCTCGACGCGGGCGTCGACGTGACCCACCTCGACAACCACATGGGCTCGGTCTACGGGCTCCTCACCGGACGAGACTTCCTCCGACCGGTCTTCGCGCTCGCGGCCCGGCACGGCCTTCCCTTCCGCCTGCCGCGCAGCATGGACGGCGTCGGAGCGGATGCCGCGCTGCAGAAGAAGCTCGACGAGGCGGCAGCCGCGGCCGATGCGGCAGGAGTCGAGATCATCGATCGGCTGTGGAGCCATCCGTTCGGACTCCTCGGTGAGGGCACGAGCGAGGAGGAGACCTACGAGCAGGTGCGCGACGGCTTCGTCGCCCTGCTGCGCGCGGTGCCGGCGGGACTCACCGAGATCTACCTGCACCCGATGATCGACGACGACGAGCTGCGTGCCGCGGTCGACTACGGGGCCGCGAAACGCGGCTACGAGCACAGGCTCCTCAGCGACCCGGTGGTCCTGCAGGCGATCGAGGACGAAGCGCTCGTCCGGGTGGGCTGGCGCGACCTGCGAGACCTGCAGCGGAGCCGCATCCGATGACGTCGCTGGGCGGACGACTGCGTGAACGGCGGTTGGATGCCGCGCCGACGCGGGCGCAGTCGATCGCGTTCGGGGCCTCCGGGTTCCCCACCCAGCTCATGGCGCAGACCTTCTCGGCCTTCGTCGTCTACTTCTATGTCTCGCAGCTCGCCGTGCCCGCCGGGTGGGTGGCGGTGTCGATGATCGCCCACGGTGTCCTCAACGCGGTGCTGAATCCGGTCGTCGGCGCGCTCTCCGACCGGCTGCGCACCCCGTGGGGTCGTCGCGTCCCCTGGATCGGCCTCGGCATCGTGCCGCTCGTCGTCGCGTTCGCCCTGGTGTGGATGCCGCCCGACCTGCCCGTCGCGGGCCTCATCGTCTGGTTCCTCGTCGTCGTCGCGGTCTACGACATCGCGTTCGTGGTGGTCGTCCTCAACATCTCGGCCCTGTTCCCCGAGATCTTCCGCACCACGGAGGAACGGGCCAGGGGCAATGTCCCGCGGCAGATCTTCGCGATCCTCGGCATGGTGCTGGGAACCGCCGGCGCACCCGCCCTCTACGGTGCGATCGGCTGGCCGGGCATGGCCATGGTGCTGGGCGGCGTCTGCCTCATGCTGCTCGTCTGGTCGTTCCTCGGCGGCATGATCGAGCGTCGCGCACCCGAGCCGGGCGGCGCGACGGCCGCCGCGGAGATGCGCTGGCGCGAACAGCTGAGCTACACGTTCCGCAATCGCGCGTTCGTCCCCTATGTGCTCGGCTCCCTCTTCGTGCAGACCGCGGTCGCCGTGATCCTCGCCGCGATCCCGTTCTACGTGCGCTACTCGCTCGGTGCGGACGAGGGGGAAGGGAGCATCCTGCTCGGCGCGATCTTCGTGACCGCGATCCCCTCGATCCTGCTGTGGAGTGCGGTCGTGCGCCGCACGAGTCCCCGGACGGCTCTGCTGTGGAGCGTGGCGGTCTTCGGTGTCGCGGTGCTCGGCTACCTCGCTCCGTCGAACGTGCTCGGCGCGGCGCTCGTCGGCGTGGCCGTCGGCATCGGCGTGGGCGGGCTGCTGCAGCTGCTCGAGGTGATGCTCGCGCAGATCATCGACGCGGATGCCGTGCGCACCGGTCACCGGCGCGAGGGCGCCTACTTCGGGGTGAACGGCTTCGTGGTGCGCGGCTCCGTGGTGCTGCAGGCGGTGGTCGCGGCGTGGGTGCTGACGGCATCGGGTTTCGACGCCGCCCTCGAGGATGGCCAGCCGGAGTCCGTCGACGGCGGCATCCGCCTGATGCTCGCGGTGGTCCCGCTCGGGTTCACCGCCCTCGCGTGGCTCTGCTTCTGGCTCTACCCCATCCGCACCCGCGACGTCTGAGACTGCCGGGGTGTCTCGTCACTTCGACTCGTCGCGCTCGCTCGACTACCGGCCTAAGAACCGGAAAGGCGTCGAGCTTCCCAGCCCGTCCGCACCATCTCGTCCACCGAGTACCGCATCTTCCAGTCGAGGTCGCGCGCCGCGAGCTCTCCGGTGGCGACGATGCGGTCGGGGTCGCCGGGGCGACGCGGGCCGATCTCGGGGGTGAAGTCGATGCCCGTGACGCGGGCGACGGCATCCATGATCTGCTTCACGCTGAGGCCGTCGCCGGAGCCGAGGTTGTAGGCGGCCTCGATCGGCTGTCCGCCCGAGAGGCGCTTCGCCGCCTCGACGTGCGCGGCGGCGATGTCGCCGACGTGCACGTAGTCGCGCACATTGGTGCCGTCTTCGGTGGCGTAGTCGTCGCCGAAGATCTTCGGCGTCTTCCCGGCGATCAGCGCTTCGAAGACGATCGGGAAGAGGTTGTGCGGGCTGACGTCGTAGACCGTCGGGTCGGCGGAGCCGACCACGTTGAAGTAGCGCAGCGAGGTGTGACGCAGCGGGTGCGCGGAGTCGGCCGTCGCGACGGCCTGGTCGCGCAGCAGCCATTCGCCGATGAGCTTGGACTCGCCGTAGGGGCTGGCCGGCTTCTTCGCGGTGTCCTCTTCGACGAGGGCGACATCGGGCGTGCCGAACACGGCCGCCGACGAGGAGAACACGATGTTCGCGACGCCCGCGGCCTCCATGGCCTCGAGGATCACGCGCGTGCCTTCGACGTTCTGCGCGTACGTGTGCAGCGGGCGCTGCACCGAGACGCCGGCGTACTTGAAGCCGGCGACGTGGATCACGCCGTCCGCGTCGTGATCGCGGAGTGCCTTCTCGACGAGCTCGCGATCGAGGATGCTGCCCTGCACGAACGGCACGCCCTCCGGCACGAACGACGGGACTCCGCTGGACAGGTCGTCGAGCACGACGGGGGTCAGTCCGGCATCCGCGAGGGCGCGGACGACGTGGGCTCCGATGTAGCCGGCGCCGCCGGTGACGATCCAGGACATTGCGTTCCTCTCCTGCCGCAGGCTCGTCGCGGCTCGATCACTCATTCTGTCAGGCGTCGCGGTGCGCGCCGGCGGACGGCGTGACCGTGAACAGCACCGGGGCGGTGAAACCGGATGCCGCGAACGCCGCGGTCACGGCATCCGACACGGACTCCACGGCATCCCGTTCGATCAGCGCGATCGCTGCTCCGCCGAAGCCTCCGCCGGTCATCCGCGCGCCGAGCGCACCCGCGGCCAGCGCCGCGTCGACCGCGGTGTCCAGCTCGGGGACGGAGATCTCGAAGTCGTCGCGCATCGAGACGTGCGAGGCGACGAGCAGGTCGCCGATCGCGCGCGCCCCGTCTTCGCGCAGCACGCGTACGGTGTCGAGCACGCGCTGGTTCTCGGTCACGATGTGGCGCACGCGGCGGAAGGTCACGTCGTCCATCAGCTCCGCGGCCCGCGGGAGATCGTCGACGGACACGTCGCGCAGAGCGGGGACGCCCATGATCTCGGCGCCGAGTTCACACGACGCACGGCGCTCGCCGTATCCACCGGTGGAGTGCGCGTGCTTGACGCGCGTGTCGATCACGAGGATCGCGAGCCCGGCCTCGGCGACACCGAGCGGCACGAGCTGCGCCTCGAGCGAGCGGCAGTCGAGGAAGATCGCGGCGTCCGGCTCACCGAGCATCGACGCCATCTGGTCCATGATCCCGGTCGGGGCGCCGACCGCCTCGTTCTCGGCGCGACGGCCGACGCGAGCGAGCGCGGTGCGGTCGAGCCCGGCGTCCCAGAGGTCGTTCAGGGCGGATGCCGCGGCCCCCTCGATCGCCGCCGAGGATGAGAGCCCGGCACCGACCGGCACGTCGGAGGCGATCGCGATGTCCATCCCGCGGAACGAGCGTTCGGCGCCGTCGGTCGTGAGCGCCTGGCGCAGAGCCCACGCGACGCCGAGCGGGTACGCCGCCCACTCCGGCACGGCGGGTCGGCGATCTGAGCCGGGTCCCTGAGCCGGTCGAAGGGTCGGGAAGATCTCGTCGAGCTCGTCGAGCGCGACCTCGACCGGCTCTGCCGCGAACGTCGACGCGACCCGCACGCGGCCGCGATCGTCGTCACGGAGCCCCACGGCCGCGACCGTGCGGTGCGGGATCGCGAACGGGAGGACGAAGCCGTCGTTGTAGTCGGTGTGCTCGCCGATGAGGCTCACCCGTCCCGGCGCCGACCAGAGCCCGTCGGGCTCGCGGCCGGTCAGCTCGACGAACAGCGTGCGCGCAGCATCCTGCGTCTCGGTCTCGTGGGTCTCGGAGAAGGTCATGCCGACACCTCGCCATCCGTCGACCGGCTCGACGACTCGTCGGCCGCTGCGCGTTCGATCGCCTCGCGGATGCGCGCGGCACCCTGCTCGGGGGTGACCTCGGCGGCCCAGGCCCACATCGCGGCCTCGGACCCGGCGAGGAACTTCAGCTTGTCGGCGGCGCGGCGGGGACTCGTGAGCTGCAGGTGCAGGCGCACGCTTTCGCGCCCGACGTTCACGGGAGCCTGATGCCACGCGGCGATGTACGGCGTCGGGGAGTCATAGAGGGCATCGACACCGCGCAGCAGGCGCAGGTAGAGGGGGGCGAGCTCGTCGCGCTCGGCATCCGTCGTCTCGGCGAAGTCCGGAACGTGACGATGCGGCATCAGGTGGACCTCCAGCGGCCAGCGGGCGGCGAACGGCACGAACGCCGTCCAGTGCTCCCCGCGGAAGACCATGCGCTCGGATGCCTGCTCGAACTCGAGGATGTGCTGGAACAGATCGGGGGCCGTCCGGTCGATCGAGTCGAGCAGGCGCGTGGTGCGCGGCGTCACGTAGGGGTAGGCGTAGATCTGGCCGTGCGGATGCGGGAGCGTGACGCCGATCGCCTCGCCGCGGTTCTCGAACGGGAAGATCTGCTCGATGCCGGGGAGCTTCGAGAGGGCGGCCGTGCGGTCGGCCCAGGCCTCGATCACGGTGCGCGCGCGCGTCACGGTCTGCGTGCCGAACGACCCGGAGTGCTCGGGGCTGAAGCAGACGACCTCGCAGCGGCCGACCGAGGTGCGGGTGCGACCGAGGCCGAGGGCTCCGAGGTCGTCGAGGCCGCGCGCAGGGTTGGTGGCGGCGGGTGCCGTGCCGAGGGCTTCGGCCAGCGCGGGGCCGAAGGCAGGGGAGCGGTTCTCGAACACCGCGACGTCGTAGCGGGACGGCACCTCGGACGGGTTGTCGGGCGTCTGGGGCGCGAGCGGGTCGGCCGAGGCGCTCGGCATCATGACACGGTTCTGCCGGTTCGCGGCCACGGTGATCCAGTCGCCGGTGAGCACGTCGAGGCGCATCGTCGCGGTCTCGGGCCGGGGGTCCAGCGTGCGCGCGTCGACGGCGCGCTCGGCCCCGAGCGTCGTGCCGGGGTCGTCGTAGTAGATGAGGTCGCGACCGTCGGCCAGCGTGGTGGCGCGCTTGACGACGCCGGCGCCGAGGTCTTCCGTGCGCAACTCAGCAAGATTTTCCGTGTTCACGTAAACATGGTACGCACATCGCCGTGATAACGTCAACACGCCTGAGTTGTGAACGGAGGATGCCGGTGACCCACAGCGATGTCGACTCCTTCGCGTCGAAGCCTCGCTCGCGCCGCCCGTCGTCCGGACGCGTCTCGATGGCCATGGTCGCCGCCCGCGCCGGCGTCTCCGGGCAGACCGTGTCGCGCGTGGTCAACGACAGTCCTCGTGTCGACCCGGACACCAGGGCACGTGTCGAGAAGGCCATGGCCGAGCTCGGCTATCGCCCCCATCGCGCCGCGCGAGCCCTGCGCACCGGAAGGTCGCAGACCATCGGGCTCGTGGTCACGACCCTCGCGACGGTCGGCAACTCGCGCATGCTGCAGGCGACGTCCGAGGCGGCGGCGGAACGCGGCTACGCCCTCACGGTCGTGACCGCGGCCGACGGGGTCGGCTCGGCCTTCGAGCGCCTGGCCGAGCAGGAGGTCGACGGCGCGATCGTGCTGAACGAGGCCTCCGCGCAGGTCTCGGCGGACGAGCGCCCCGCGGGACTGCGCCTCGTCGTGGTCGACGCCCCGACCGAGGCGGGATTCGTGACCGTGCACAGCGACCACCACGGCGGAGCGGCGGCCGCGACGGCGCGGCTGCTCGCGCTCGGGCACGAGACCGTGCATCACCTCGCGGGTCCCGCCGACTCCTACGCCGCCGCCGAGCGCGAGCGCGGGTGGCGCGAGACGCTCACGAGTGCGGGCATCTCTGCGCCTGCCGTCGTGCGCGGCGACTGGAGCGCAGACACCGGGTTCTCCGCCGGCGCCGCCCTGGCCGGGGCATCCGCCGTGTTCTGCGCCAACGACCAGATGGCCCTCGGTCTGCTGCGGGCTCTCGCCGAAGCCGGCCGTCGAGTGCCCGAGGACGTCAGTGTGATCGGCTTCGACGACGTGCCGGACGCCGCGAACTACCGACCGCCGCTGACCACGATCCGGCAGGACTTCACCGCTCTCGCCCAGCGCACCGTCGGCGCCCTGGTCGCGGAGATCGAGGGGGAGGGCGCCGAGCGCGAGGATGCCGTCGGCGAGGCGGCATCCGTCATCCCGACACGGCTCGTCGAACGCGCCAGCACCGCTCCGCGCTGAGCCGGCTAGACCTGCCCACGCCTGCGGGCTCACCCGCGGGAGCTCGCGGCGGCGATCACGACAGCGATCCCGGCGGCCCCGACCACGCTCAGCCCCAGCGAGACGGCGAGGATCAGGCCTCCTCCGGTCAGCCGTGCGCGAAGGCCCTGCGCCCGGAGCGCCTCGGACGTGCGCCGGCCGCGTCGTCGCGAGAGCGTCCAGAGGACGGTCGAGAGCAGCACGCCGACCACGCCGACGACGACCCAGCGGGCATCGTCGAACACCGCGGGAAGCAGGCGCAGGGCGACGATCGACGTGATTCCGAACGTCAGGCAGGTGCGCCGCCATGCGAGTTCCGAACGCTCGGGCTGCAGGCCGCGATCGAACGGCGGCGCTGTCATCGCAGAACCATCGACAGGAGCACCAGTGCTCCGGCAACCGCGACCACGGCCGCGAGCAGTGCGCTCAGCGCCGAGCCGGGCAGTGCCGTGTCCTCACGCAGCGCCCGTTCGGTGCGGCACCATCCGATCCAGGCCAGAGCGGGGATGACCGTGCCGGCGACGACGAGCACGAGCGACGCGGCGAGCCGCAGACCCGGGTGGAGGTCGAGGCCGAGCAGCTCGAGCGCCACCCCGCCGGCGATCAGCGCGAGGCCGGTGCGCACCCAGGCGAGGAAGGTGCGCTCGTTCGCGAGGGTGAACCTCGCGTCCGCCTCGTGACCGCGTCGATAGACGGATGCCGGGAACCTGTTCCTCATCCGCTCACCGTGCGGAAGCCCGCGTTCCCCATCGAGGAGTCCGGCGTGTTGTGCGAGCGTGCGGAGTTCCGGTACCGGTTGCAGTACGAATCGTGGCACAGGTAGCTCCCTCCGCGCAGGACGCGCTCGGTGCCGTGCGCGGGGCCGGTCGGCGACGACGTCGCGGCATCCGCGTAGGCGCTCGCCGAGTACCAGTCCCGGCACCACTCCCAGACGTTCCCGACCGTCTGGTGCAATCCGTAGCCGTTGGGCGCGAACGCGTCGGCGGGAGCGGTGGTCAGGTGTCCGTCCTCGATCGTGTTCTCGGTGGGGAACCGCCCCTGCCAGATGTTCGCCCGCCAGCCGCCGGCGTCGACGGCCTCGTCGCCCCAGGGGTACCGAGCGCCGTCGATCCCGCCGCGGGCGGCGTACTCCCACTCGGCTTCGCTCGGCAGGCGGCGTCCGCTCCACTCGGCGTAGGCCGCCGCGTCGTTCCAGCTCACGTGCACGACCGGGTGGCGGCCGAGGCCGTCGCCCACGGCATCCGAGAGTCGCCCGCCCGGATGACGCCAGTCGGCACCGCGGACGCCGATCCACCACGGCGCCGTCGCCGCCGGGCCCATGATGTCGCTCTCGCGCGCGGCGACCGCCAGGTGGAAGACCGCGGAGTACCCGAAGGTCTCGGCCTCCGTGCGGTATCCGGTGTCTGTCGCGAAGCGCGCGAAGTCGTCGTTCGTCACGGCGGTGGTGTCGATCGAGAACCCGTCGAGGGTCACGGGATGCCGTGGCTCCTCGCCGTCGCCGCGGTTGGCGTCTCCGTTCGCGTCGCCCATGAGGAATCGTCCGGCCGGGATGATCGCCTGCGGCACGGCGTGCCGTCCGGTGCCGCCGGCGAGGGGCGGAGCACCGAGACGAGAGGCGGGGGCCGCGGCGCCGATCGTGAGCAGAGTGCTCCGGGACGGAGTTCCGCAGGTGCAGGACGGTCCGCAGCCGGCGTCATCCGCCGATGTCATCTCGCTCCGTCCTCCGTCCTCTGTCCTCATCGCGCTGTCAGCGTTCGTCGGCGTCCGGCGCCCGCTTCGGCAGAGCGAGGGGCAGGCGGGTCGCGAGAGTCTCGGAGCCGGCGGCCACGATCCGAGAGATCGCGACGATCTCGGCGGGGTCGATGTTCGGCTCGCCGCTGCGGCACGATCGCACGACGGAATCGAGGAGGCCGGTCAGCATGTCCTCGTCCGACTCGATCGTGAAACCGACCTCACCGGACGCCGTCCGAGCTCGCCCGCGAGTCCACGGATCCCACTCCGCCGGACCGCTGAGCGTCGCGCTCCGGCCATCCGGCCAGACCAGGCGCACGCCGGTGCCGCGCGGCTCGACGAGCGCGCGCCCCGGCCCGAAGAGCGCCACGGCCAGGTCGACGAGGTGCACGCCGTACCAGGAGAGACCCGGATGGCCGGGTTGCACGACCAGGGGCCCGCGGAGCTCGATCGACTCGATCTCCGCCGCCGGAAGCGCGAGGAACTCGGGGGTGAACCGCTTCGGGGAGCCGCTGAGCACCAGGCATCCGGAGTCTGCGGCGAGCTGCAGCATCTCGCTGGCATCCTGCGCGTCGGCCGCGAACCGGGTGTCGACGTACACGGGCTTGCCGGAGGGGGCGATGCGGGCGAACTGCTCCCGCCGCGTGCGCACGTCGGAGGACACCAGCAGCAGGGCGTCGGATGCCTCGGCCACCGCCTCCGGTGAGTCCAGCAGCGGCACGCCGGCGTCGGAGAGAGCACTCGCGTTCTCGTCGTTGCGGTCCCGACTGGGCGGGAAGTCTGCCGAGGTCGGCGCCTTCCAGGCCGCCGTCACGACCCCGCCGAGCACGCGTCCGGAGCGGCCGTCGCCGAACAGGCGGGTGAACTGCCGCGCGTGCGAGGAGTCGACGCCGATCAGGCCGAAGCGGATCGGCTGCGGACTCGTCATCCCTTGATCCCGCTCGCCGTGATGCTCTCGACGATGTGGCGCTGCAGGAAGATGAAGATCAGGAAGCAGGGCACGAAGCTGATCAGCGCCGCCGCCATGATGTTCGAGGTCGAGACCGTCTCGGTGTTGAGCGTCGCGAGCCCCACCGTGAGCGTCCGCGCCTCGTCGGACTGGCCGACGACGAGCGGCCAGAGCAGGTCGTTCCAGTGCCAGAGGAACACGAAGATCGCGAGGGTCGCGAGCACCGGCTTGATCAGCGGCAGGACGATCGAGACGAAGGTGCGCCACTCGCCGGCTCCGTCGATGCGGGCCGCGTCGAAGAGCTCGTCCGGCATGTCCATCACGAACTGCCGGATCAGGAACACGGCCTGCGCGTTCGCGAGCGTCGGCAGGATCAGGCCCCACAGGGTGTTCACGCCTCCCGCTCCGGCGACGAGGATGAACGTCGGGATCAGCGTCGCCTGCATCGGGACCATGAGGGTCGCGATGATCGACCACAGCAGGGCGTTGCG
>NZ_QDFV01000002.1 GCF_003075395.1 Microbacterium sp. TPD7012
GGCCTTGCCGGTCTTGGCCGTGTAGTCGGCTGCTCGACGGCGACTGGGAGAACTACTTCGCCGTCGGCGCCGACTACACGGCCAAGACCGGCAAGGCCTGGTACGACCACTCCGGCTTCGTCTGGAACGCCATGGTCAACCAGCTCGACGAGGGCTACTACACCGCCGACGGCAAGGTGAACGTCGAGGACAACGCCGAGCTGAAGGAGCGCTTCGAGCTGCTGGGAGCCGCGACCGAGGGCGGCCAGTCCGCTGCGCAGACCGCCTGGGACTGGAACGGCGGCAAGTCGTTCGTCGACGGCACCTTCGCCACCTTCGTCTGCCCGGGTTGGATGCTGGGCGTCGTCCAGGGCCAGGTCGAGGCCGGCGGCGGAGACGCGGCGACCGGCTGGGACTTCGCCGACGTCTTCCCGGGAGGGGCGGCCAACTGGGGCGGCGCCTTCCTGTCGATCCCAGAGAGCTCGCAGCACCAGGAGGCGGCCGCTGAGCTCGCCGACTGGCTGACGCAGCCCGAGCAGCAGGTGAAGCAGTCCGCCGCCGCGGGCAACTTCCCCTCGACCGTCAAGGCGCAGGAGACTCTCGCCTCCGAGGCGACGCCGAACGCGTTCTTCAACGACGCACCCACCGGCGCGATCCTGGCCGAGCGCGCGAAGGGCGTCGTGGCGCAGTTCAAGGGCGCCGACGACTCCGTCATCCAGGAGAACGTCTTCGGCCCGGCTCTCAGCGGACTCGACCGCGGTGACACCGACACCCAGGGTGCCTGGGATGCCGCGATCAAGCTCCTGAACGAGCTCGTCGGCTGACAACCTCCGCCTCGACAGGCTCAGTGACCCCTCACTGGGTTGCTGAGCCTGTCGAAGCACCCCCACGCGGCCCCTTCGACCAGCTCAGGGACCCCGGTTCCGGACCAAGGAAGACCCATGACTCTCACCGATGAGCGCCGGGCGACGGCATCCGCGCCCCCGCAGAAGACGGATGCCGCGCCGAAGCGGCCGTGGCGCCATCGCGTCTCGCGCTTCGACCAGAACGCATCTCCGTACTTCTACATCTCCCCGTTCTTCCTGCTCTTCGGGCTCGTCGGACTGTTCCCGCTGCTCTACACCGTGTGGGTGGCCGTGCACGAGTGGGACCTGCTCAAGGGCGAGGGCGACTTCGTCGGCGTCGGCAACTTCGTCGAGATCCTCGGCGACTCGATGTTCTGGAACTCGATCGGCAACACCCTGAGCATCTTCCTGCTCTCCGCGATCCCGCAGCTCGCGGTCGCCCTGGTGATCGCCTATCTCCTCGACCGCGGGCTGCGCGCTCCGACGTTCTGGCGCATGAGCGTGCTCATCCCCTTCGTCGTCACGCCGGTCGCGGTCGCGATCATCTTCTCGAGCATCTTCAACGAGGCCGACGGTCTCGCCAACAACCTCCTGAACCTCATCGGCATCGCCGACCAGGAGTGGAAGCACAACACGGCGCTGTCGCACATCGCCATCGCGGTGATGGTCAACTTCCGCTGGACCGGCTACAACGCGCTCATCCTCCTCGCCGCGATGCAGGCCGTCCCGCGCGACCTCTACGAGTCCGCCGCGCTCGACGGCGCCGGGGCCGCACGCCGCTTCTTCTCCATCACCATCCCCACGATCCGGCCGACGCTGATCTTCGTGATCATCACCGCCACGATCGGCGGGCTGCAGATCTTCGCCGAGCCGCGTCTCTTCGACGTGTCGACGGCGGGCGGCATCGGCGGCAGCGATCGTCAGTTCCAGACGACCGTGCTCTTCCTCTGGGAGCTCGCCTTCTTCCGCCGCGACCTCGGTGAGGCATCCGCCGTAGCCATCCTGCTGTTCCTGCTCATCGTGGGCATCGGCGTGATCAACTTCCTGATCTCCCGTCGCATCTCCACGGGCAGCGATCCGAAGAACCGGGCTGCGCGCCGCCGCGTCCGCTCGACCAAGGAGGAGGCGCGATGACCGCCACCCAGGCCCTCAGCGTGCCGGAGAAGATCCGCCGCCGCCGCAGCGCGACCGGAGGGAACGCCGGCATCGGCAGCCGTCCCGGCTTCCTCACCTACGGCCTGCTCGCGGCCTTCATCATCGGCAGCGTGTACCCGCTGTGGTGGTCCGTGGTCGTGGCGAGCGGCACCAACGCCACCCGCGGCGAGACGCTGCCCCTCATCCCCGGCGGCAACTTCCTCGTCAACGCCGCCAAGGTCTTCGACGCGATCCCGTTCTGGCTGGCGCTCGGCAACTCCTTCCTCATCTCGGGCATCATCACGATCTCGGTCGTGACCTTCTCGACGCTCGCCGGCTACGCCTTCGCGAAGCTGCGCTTCAAGGGGCGGGACGGACTGATGATCTTCGTGATCGCGACCATGGCGATCCCCACCCAGCTCGGCATCATCCCGCTGTTCATGCTGATGCGCGAGCTCGGCTGGACCGGGTCGATCGGCGCGGTCATCGTGCCGACGCTCGTCACGGCGTTCGGGGTGTTCTTCATGCGGCAGTACCTCGTCGACGTGATCCCGGACGAGCTGATCGAGGCGGCGCGGATGGACGGCGCGAACCAGTTCCGCACCTTCCTCACCGTCGGTCTCCCGGCTGCCCGCCCCGCCATGGCGATCCTCGGCCTCTTCACGTTCATGACCGCGTGGACCGACTACCTGTGGCCGCTGATCGTGCTCTCCCCCCAGAACCCGACCCTGCAGACGGCGCTCAGCCAGCTGCAGTCCGGGTACTACATCGACTACTCGATCGTGCTCGCCGGCGCGGTGCTCGCGACCCTTCCGCTGCTCGTGCTCTTCGTGGTCGCGGGGCGGCAGCTGGTCAGTGGCATCATGGCGGGCGCGGTGAAAGGATGACCTCTATGACGCGCCCCTTCCCTTCGGACTTCCTCTTCGGCGCCGCGACGGCGGCGTATCAGATCGAAGGAGCGGCCTTCGAGGACGGACGCACCGCCTCGATCTGGGACGCGTTCTCGAAGGTGCCGGGTGCGGTGATCGGCGGCGACGACGGCGAGGTCGCGTGCGACCACTATCACCGCTACGCCGACGATGTCGCACTCATGCGCGAGATCGGGCTGCAGACGTACCGGTTCTCCACGTCATGGTCGCGGGTGCGCCCCGACGGCGGCGCCGTGAACCCGAAGGGCGTCGACTTCTACGAGCGCCTGGTCGACGAGCTGCTCGCCGCCGACATCCTGCCCTGGCTCACGCTGTATCACTGGGACATGCCGCAGGCGCTGCAGGATGCCGGGGGCTGGACCAACCGGGACACCGTCGACCGCTTCCTGGAGTACGCCGGCACCATGCACGACGCGCTGGGCGACCGGGTCAACGTCTGGACCACGCTGAACGAGCCGTGGTGCTCGTCGTTCCTGTCGTACACCGGCGGTGAGCACGCGCCGGGGCACACGAGCATCGCCGAGGGGCTGCTGGCGTCGCATCACCTGCTGCTCGCGCACGGCGCCACGGTCCGCGAGCTGCGCGGCCGCGACGCGTCGCTCAACCTCGGCATCACGCTGAACCACACGGTCGCCGACCCGGCCGACCCGCAGAACCCCGCCGACGTCGATGCCGCGCGCCGTGTCGACGGGCAGTTCAACCGCTGGTTCCTCGACCCGATCTACCGCGGGGCCTACCCGGCCGACATCGTCGAGGACATCCGGGCGGTCGATGCGGATGCCGTCGCCCTGTTCGAGGCTGCGGTCCACGATGGCGACCTCGAGACCATCTCGCAGCACATCGACACCCAGGGCGTGAACTACTACCACGGCGACTTCGTGGCGGGCGCGGCTCCCGCCGAGCCGCCGGTCTCGGGCGGTCCCGCGACCGAGCGGAAGGGGCGCAGCCCGTACCCCTCGAGCGACGGCATCCATTCGGTCGAGCGGGGTCTCCCGCGCACCGCGCAGAACTGGGAGGTGCAGCCGGAGGGGCTCACCCGCCTCCTCCAGCGCGTGTGGACCGAGTACGCGGAGCCTGCGGGAACCGTGCTCTACATGACCGAGAACGGTGCCGCCTATGACGACGTCGCCGTGGTCGAAGACGGCGAGACCCGGGTGCACGACGCCGAGCGCACCGAGTTCCTGCGCCTGCACCTCGGCGCCGTCCTGGATGCCGCGGATGCGGGCGTCGACGTGCGCGGCTACTTCTACTGGTCGATGTTCGACAACTACGAGTGGGCCTGGGGCTACGACAAGCGGTTCGGCATCGTGCGCGTCGACTACGACACGCAGGAGCGGAGCCTGAAGGACTCCGGCAGGGAGTACGCGCGCATCATCGCCGCCCGCAGCCTCTGAGCCGATCCGCCGTTCGAATCGCGCGAATGGTCGCCTGCGGGCCGGAAAAGGGACCAGTCAGCCGATTCGAACAGGGCTCCGGGGCCGGTCGACGCCGGAGATGCACGCGGAGCAGACAGAATAGGGCGATGGAAGAGAGCGTGCGGTGATGTCGTCACGGGCGACCATCGAGGAGGTGGCATCCGCTGCCGGGGTGTCCCGGTCGACGGTGTCGCGGGTGGTGAACGGCTCGACGGCGGTGAGCCCCGAGGCGCTCGCCGCGGTGCGTGCCGCGATCGACGAGCTGAGCTACGTGCCCAACCGTGCCGCCCGGTCGCTGGCATCACGGCAGACCCACGCGATCGCCCTGATCGTCCCGGAGGACACGAACCGCTTCTTCGGCGACCCGTTCTTCGCCGCGATCGTCGCCGGCATCACCGGCAGGCTCGGCGGCTCGGACTACCTGCTCAACCTGCTGATCGCCAGCGACGACCCCGGCGACAAGATGACGAGCTTCGTGCGCAACGGCGGTGTCGACGGCGCGCTGATCGTGTCGCACCACACCAGCGACGCGTTCATCGATCGGATCGCGGATGCCGTTCCTGTCGTTTACGGCGGACGCCCTGTGCGCCGACGCGAGACCGACTACGTCGTCGACGTGGACAACGTCGCCGGGGCGGAGAACGCCACCCGCCGACTGGTCGACATCGGTCGGACCCGCATCGCGACGGTCTCCGGCACGCCGACCATGGTGTCGTCGATCGACCGCATGCAGGGATTCCGGCGGGCCCTCGCGGATGCCGGGCTGCAGCCGTTCGCGGAGGAGGCCGGCGACTACAGCGAGGCCAGCGGAGCCGATGCCATGCGCCGCATCCTCGCGGCGGGTGCGCCCGACGCGGTGTTCGTCGCGAGCGACCTGATGGCGCGGGGCGCGCTCACAGCCCTGCGCTCGGCAGGACTGCGCGTTCCGGAGGATGTGGCGCTCGTCGGCTTCGACGACTCCTCGGTCGCGACGTCGACCGAGCCCGCGCTGACCACGATGCGCCAGCCGATGTACGCCCAGGGTGAGGCCATGGCGGGCGTGCTGCTGGCGCGGCTCGCGGGCGAGGAGCCGGCGCACACGACGATCCTGCCGACCGAGCTCGTGGTGCGGGAGTCGGCCTAGCGGGCTCGAGTTCGCGGCACGGGAGAGGTGAACACGGCTGTGGCCCTGGCGCCCCCTCCGGGCCAGGCCCACAGCCGTGGGTCTAGGAGCTCAGCCGAGGCCGAGCGTTCGCAGCAGGCCGCCGCCGAACAGCGAGAACGCCGTCACTCCGGCTGACAGCAGCAGCACGCCGGCGGTCCCCGCGACGGCGAGGACGGAGATCCCGCGGCCGCCGAGCCGCTGCCCGCGGAGCCCGACGGAGACGCCGGCCCTCGCGGCGATCTCGCCGGCGTCGTCGTCGCGGTACAGCGCGGTGCGCGCGGCGAAGCGGCGGTGGAACTCCTCGGCGAGCGTGATCGCGGCGGCCATGGTCTCGGCGCGATCGAATCGGGTGCTCGCGGGCAGATAGACGTAGAGCCGGTCGGAGACGAGCTCGATCTCGGCACCTGCGCCGAGGTCCAGCACCCGGGCCATGAGATCGGGCGTGAAGATGTACAGCGCGTCCTGCTGGTAGCCCTCGGGCACGATCAGGCGGAAGGTCGAGGCGAAGTCGCCCTCGAGATCCATCCGGGCCGCTCCCCGGCCGAGCCCCAGCGTGGGGATGATGCTGCGTCGCTTGTTGGCGAGCACGATGTGCGGCAGGGATGCCGGCAGCGGCAGCTCGATGAATGCGAACGGGCGCTGCACGGTCGCCCGCTCCTGCCCGCGGGATACCGAGTGGTGCACGCCGAGCTCGAACGGCATCCGCTCGTCGTCGCACGCGACGATCGCGCGCTCCTGGCCGCGCAGGACGCGGGTGAAAGCCGCTCCCGGTCGGCGGGTGTGCTCGAGCGTGTCGGCGTAGGCCCATCCGTTCTGCCAGGCGAACGCGGCGATCTTGACCCTGCGGCTCAGCCCGACGGAGTACCAGACGAATCCGACCGCGGCGAGCACGGTGTACCCGATGACGAACACCCCGAGGATCGGCGCGACCGCGAGGATGTCGGTGCGCCCGAGGAACCACAGTCCCACGAGCATCGCCGCGGCGAACAGCAGCACGGCGATGAGGATCACCACGAAGCGGCGGTGCGGCGGCATCCGGCAGATGCGCTCGTAGGCGAGGATGTCGCGGAATCCGGCGCTGCGTCGCAGCGGTTCCAGGTCGACGGTCAGCGGCTCCACGACAGCGTCGCCCACGGGCCGTTGCGCTTCTCGGTCGCGGCGGCCTTGAAGTCCGACCAGCCGTCGCCGAACTTCTCGAACGACTTCTCGTCGACGTTGCCGTCGCTCCAGTGCATGACGCGCCCCGCGATGTAGCTCAGGCCGAAGTCGGCCCACGAGGTGAAGCCGGGGCGTGCGTCGGCGTTGATCCGACGGATGATCTCCCGCGCCTCCGCGACGTCGCCGTGACCCAGCGCGACACCCCAGGTCGTCATCGCGACGGCCTGGCCCAGGGCGTACCCGTCGAGCGTCTTCACGAAGACCCCGGGCGACACGATGTCCTTGCCGACGCGCTTGCGCACCTCCGACTCGATGTACTCGATCGCGGTGACGAAGCTGCGCGCATCGCGCTTGTCGCCGCCTTCCTCCACGATCGCCGCGAGCCATTCCTTGGCCTTCGGCGTGCGGCCGAGACGTTCGGCGACCGCGGTGCGGACGGCGAGGTAGAGCGTCCACATCTCGCGGCGGCGACGGTCGCTGGTGAGGCGCTCGATGTTGTCGAGCCAGTCCTGACGCGAGTGCACGCCCCACTGGTCGACGAGCACGGACTTCTCCCGCGCGCCGAGTCCCGAGGCGGTCGGGTCGTTCCACGGACCGGAGGGGAGGTTCGTGATCTGCAGGAACCCGAGTGCGATCTCGTTGGCCTCGGCGTCGGCCGTGGAGAACTGCTCCGAGGGCTTCACCTTCGCGTCGGGCAGCAGCCAGACGACGATGAAGAACAGCACGATGACGCCGACGATCGCCCACACCCACCACTGCTCGATGAGCCAGCCGATGATCGAGCCGAGGTCATTGAAGTCGACGCGCGCGAAAGGGTGCATTGCTACTCCTGGCAGGGATGAATCCGTGGTCGTTCACAGATTGAACGAACATTCAGTGAGTAATCTATACGGCACGGGGAGGATTTCGAAAGCTGCGGTCGCGAACTCAGGAGGTGGATGCCGCATGGCGCGCTCCGACGAACGGAACAGAGTCGCGCGGGAACGCTCGCGCGAGGCGCTGCTCCAGGCGGCGATCGAGGTCTTCAGCGAGCGGGGCGTCTCGGGGGCCAGCATCGCCGAGATCACCTCCCGCGCCGGCGTCGCCCAGGGGCTCGTGAACTATCACTTCGGGGGCAAGGATCATCTGGTCGCCGCGGTGATCGACCGCTGGTTCGAGACCGTCCTCGGTTTCGCCCGCGTCGAAGGGACGCCGGACGAGGCGCTCGCCGCGGTCATCGACGGGGCCCTCATGGCGACGGCCTACGCGCTTCCGCTGCAGAGGGCCGTGCTCGCCATGCAGCAGCAGCCTGCGACGCACCGTCTCTTCGCCGAGTCCGAGGCGCGGCACGAGGCGGCCGCGACGGCGGCGGAGGATGCCGTGCGCGATCTGTTCCGCGCCCGCGGCGCCGACGACCCGGCGCTCGAGGAGGTCATGCTGCGGAGCACGCTCGAGGGGATCTTCGTGAAGTACGCGGTGTTCGGCGAGACCTATCCGCTGGAGGACGCGCGGCGATGGATGCACCGGCGCTACGGCCTGCCCGAGCCCGCCGCGCCGATGCCCATGGCACCCGTCCTCGTGCGCGACGGACAGCCCCGCCCGCGAGCGAGCGGAGCTGTCTGCCCAGGCGATTCCTGAGCGAGACGCGCCGAGACGCGCCGAGACGCGCCGCCCGGACCGCCCGGCCGTCAGGCCGGGTCGCCGCCGAGAGGGCCGACCGCCTCGAGCGGCTTCGGGTCGTCGGCGCCGGTCTTGCGGAGCCGGGCGATGAGGTTGCCGAGGTGGTAGATGAGGATCGCCGCCACCGTCGCGATGACGATGCCGCCGAGCTCGAAGCCCGATGCCTCGTCCTTGATCATGAACCCGCCGACGGCCATGATGAGCGCGACGGCGGCCGTGTACTGGTTCACCGGGCGGGAGAAGTCGACGCGGTTGTCGACCCAGATCTTGATGCCGATGACGCCGATCAGGCCGTAGAGAGCGGTGGTGACGCCGCCGAGAACGCCGGCCGGCACCGAGTTGATGACCTCGCCGAACTTCGGTGACAGGCTCAGCAGGATCGCTGCGGCGCCCGCGACCCAGTAGGCGGCGGTGGAGTAGACCCGTGTCGATGCCATGACGCCGATGTTCTCGCCGTAGGTCGTCGTGCCGGAGCCGCCGAAGAAGCCGGCCAGGGTGGTCGAGACGCCGTCGGCGATCAGGGCCTTCCCGGTCTGCTCGTTGATGGTGCTGTCACCGGTCATGGTGGCGACGCCGCGCACGTGGCCGACGTTCTCGGCGATGAGCACGAGCACGACGGGGAGGAACATGGCGAGCGCGGTCAGCGTGCCGGGCTCGGTGAAGTTCGGCAGGGTGAAGGTCGGCAGGCCGATCCAGTCCGCCTTCTCGACGGCCTCGAAGTTCAACTCCCCGCGGAACGCCGCGAAGATGTATCCCGCGATCACGCCGAGGAAGATCGAGATGCGACCGAGGAATCCTCGGAAGACCACGGCGAACACGATCGTGATGGCGAGGGTGAACGTCGCGGTGATCGGCGCCGCGGCGTAGTTGTTGTGCGCGGCGCCGGCGAGGTTGAACCCGATGAGCGCGACGATCGTGCCGGCGAGCACCGGCGGCAGGAAGCGATCGACCCACTTGACGCCCACGGTGTGCACGACGACGCCGATGATCGCGAGCAGCACGCCCACCGCGACGATGCCGGCGAGCGCGGTGCCCATGTTCGCGGATGCCGTCGCCGCGGTCACCGGCGCGATGAAGGCGAACGACGAGCCGAGGTAGCTGGGCAGCTTGTTGCGCGTGACGAGGAGGAACAGGATCGTTCCGACACCGCTGAAGAGCAGGGTCGTGGCGACCGGGAAGCCCGTGATGATCGGCACGAGGAACGTGGCGCCGAACATCGCGATCACGTGCTGGAGGCCGATCGCGATCGTGGCGGGCCAGTTCAGGCGCTCGTCCGGGCGCACGACGGCGCCGGGCTCGAGGGTGCGGCCGTCTCCATGCAGCTTCCACAGGGCCATGCGGTCTCCTCAGGTTCGGGGGATGGTCGCGCGGGGGATCGCGACCGTGCTGGAGCCACACTACCGATTCCTGAGTGTTGGCTGGGTGCCCCGACCGAAGGCGACGGCTTCCTCCACACCGACGTGCGTCGGGGCGGGTCACCCGCGGGGTCAGGCGCCGAGGCGCTCGATCAGCTCGCGGTAGCGGTCGGCCGTGCGCTCGACGATGTCGTCGGGGAGCAGCGGCGGCTCGCCCTGCTTGTCCCAGTTCGCGGCGAGCCAGTCGCGCACGATCTGCTTGTCGAAGCTCGCCATCCGCTCGCTCGGGGTGGTGCCGTTCTTCCAGGCCTCGGCATCCCAGTACCGCGAGGAATCGCTCGTGAGCACCTCGTCGGCCAGGCGCAGGACGCCATCGGGGTCTGTTCCGAACTCGAACTTGGTGTCGGCGAGGATCAGGCCCTTCTCCTCGGCGATCGCGGCCGCTCGGGCGTAGATCGCGAGCGAGGCGTCGCGCAGCTCGGCGGCGCGGTCGGCGCCGACGAGCTCGACGACCTTCTCGAAGGTGATGTTCTCGTCGTGCTCGCCCATCGGCGCCTTGTAGGCGGGCGTGAACAGGGGCTCAGGCAGCCGGTCGCCGTTCTGCAGGCCGGCGGGCAGGGGGATGCCGCAGACGGTGCCGCTCTCCTGGTACTCCGCCCATCCGGAGCCGGTGATGTAGCCGCGCACGACGCACTCGATCGGCAGCATCTCGAGCGACTGCGCGAGCATCGCACGGTCGGCGACGGACGCCGGGATCTCGCCGTCGGCGAGATGGTTGGGCACGTCGGAGAGCTGCGCGAACCACCAGCGGCTGAGCCGGGTGAGCAGGGCGCCCTTCTCGGGGATGCCGGGGGACAGCACGAAGTCGAAGGCGCTCACGCGGTCCGAGGCGACGACGAGGATGCGCGTGTCCTCCGGGTCCTCGGATGCATGCAGGTCGCGGACCTTGCCCGAGTAGATGTGCCGCCAGCCGGGGATGGTCCGTGCCGTGCCTTCTGATGAGGTGCTCACCCGCCCCATTATCCCGGTTCGTCGCGCCTGGTGTCGGCGCGGGTGCCTAGCCTGGAGGCGTGAGCGACGACACCTTCACCGAGCGGCTTCGTCTGTCCCGTCCCGTCCTCGGCGACGTCGACGCGCTGTTCCCGATCCAGACCGATCCACGCGTGTGGGCGCACTATCCGAGTCTCCGGCACACCGACCCGGCGCAGACCCTCGAGATGATCGAGAGGTGGAGGGGGAGCTGGGCCGAGGCGGGGCTCGGTTCGTGGGTCGCGCGTCTGCGCGATACCGACGAGGTCGTCGGCAACGGCGGATGCACGCTGCTGGGCGGCCGGGTGTGGAACGTCGGCTACCGGATCTCGGCGGACCATCACGGGCGGGGGCTCGCGACCGAGCTGGCGCGGGCCGGCATGGAACGGGCGCGCGCGATCGATCCCGACCGTCCTCTGGTCGCGTACCTGGTCGAGCACAACACGGCGTCGGCGCACGTCGCCGAGAAGCTCGGCCTCGCTCTCGTCCACCGGGCCCCTGATGCCGGGAACCCCGACGCGTCCGTGATGCGCCTCGTCTACGCGGATCGACCGTTGAGCTCATCGCAGCTCGACGCCGCGCTGCGCTGAGGCGGCGCGCGGTCGCGTCTTGTCCCACCGCGCCGAAAGGCGTATAGTCCACGTGGACTAATCGAGGTGGAACATGAAGGATGCCGTGGATCGGCTCACGCCCATGGGGGTGATGGTGCTCGCGCTGCTGCGCGAGGCCGACATGCATCCCTATGAGATGGTGCGGCTCATGCGCACGCGCCACGACGACCGCCTGCTCACCATCACGAACGGCACGCTCTACCACACGGTGGCGCGGCTGCAGCGGGCCGGACTGATCGACGAGGTCGGCATCGACCGGGACGGCAACCGTCCCGAGCGCACGACCTACACGCTGACGGATGCCGGGCGCGACGCGGTCATCGCCTGGGTGCGGCGGGAGCTGCCCAAGGTCGATCGTCCTGCCGAATTCCGCGTGGCTCTCGCCGAGGCGCACAACCTCGAGCACGCCGACGTCGTCGAGCTGCTGGAGGAACGTCGCGTCGCTCTCGTCGATGATCACACCATGCACCGTGACGGCCTGTCCAAGGCCAGGGCGAACTCCGTCCCCGAGCAGGTCCTCGTCGAGATCGAACGCCAGGAGGCCCTCCTCGCGGCCGAGCTGCGCTGGCTCGACTCCCTGCTCGCCCGCCTCGACGCCGACAGCATCCCCTGGGGTCCGACGAAGTTCCCCCACTCCGACCGCTACCTCGCTCAGCGAAAGGCTGCACAGCAATGACCGAATCACGACAGGCCGCCGGCCCCGAGACCGGGCCGTTCGCCGCGGGGAACGCGCCGAAGAGCCCGTGGCCCGCCCTCTGGGCGCTCGTCATCGGGTTCTTCATGATCCTCGTCGACACGACGATCGTCTCGGTGGCGAACCCGGCCATCAAGGCCGCGCTCGACCCGAACACGAACAACCTCGACAACGTGGTGTGGGTGACGAGCGCGTACCTGCTGACGTACGCCGTCCCCCTCCTCATCACCGGACGCCTCGGCGACCGCTTCGGACCGAAGAACATCTACCTCATCGGTCTCGCCATCTTCACGCTCGCCTCGCTCTGGTGCGGCCTGTCGACCTCGCTCGAAGGACTGATCGTCGCCCGCGCGGTCCAGGGTCTCGGTGCGGCGTTCATGACTCCGCAGACCATGGCCGTCATCACCCGCACCTTCCCGCCGAACCGCCGCGGCGCGGCGATGGGGCTGTGGGGTGCGACCGCCGGTGTGGCGACCCTCGTCGGTCCGCTGCTCGGAGGCGTGCTGGTCGACGGCCTCGGCTGGGAGTGGATCTTCTTCGTCAACCTGCCGGTCGGCGTGATCGCCTTCGTCGCCGCGTGGATCCTCGTACCGCGTCTGAAGACGCACCCGCACCGCTTCGACATCCTCGGCGTCGTGCTCAGCGCGCTCGCCATCTTCCTCGTGGTCTTCGGCCTGCAGGAGGGGGAGAAGTACGACTGGGGCGTCATCTGGGGCCCGATCTCGGTGTGGGGCCTGATCATCGCCGGCATCGTCGTGCTCGCGCTGTTCATCCTGCAGCAGTGGAAGACCAAGAGCGAGGCGCTCGTGCCGCTTGACCTGTTCCGCGACCGCAACTTCTCCGGCGCCAACGTCGCGATCGCCGCCGTGGGATTCGCGGTGACGAGCATGTCGCTGCCGCTGATGTTCTTCCTGCAGATCGCCCGCGGGCTCGCCCCGACTCAGGCCGCCCTGCTGATGATCCCGATGGCCGTGCTGTCCGGCGTGCTCGCCCCGCTCGCCGGACGGATCCTCGACCGCACCGACCCGCGGTTCATCCTCATCCCCGGTCTTCTCGCCTTCGCCGCCGCGCTGTTCTGGTACTCGTCGCTCGTGAACATGGACACGCCGATCTGGATGTTCCTGTTCCCGTCGGCGCTCCTCGGCATCGGCAGCGCGGGCATGTGGGGACCGCTCGCGACGACCGCCACCCGGATGCTGCCGATGCGCCAGGCCGGCGCCGGTGCCGGCATCTACAACACCACGCGCACGATCGGCTCGGTCGTGGGCTCCGCCGCGATCGCGACCTTCATGCAGGCGCGGCTCGAGGCGAACCTCCCCGGCATGGGAGATGCCGCGGGTTCGATCGGTTCGGGCGGTGCGCTGCCGGATGCCGTCGCCGAAGGCTTCTCCGCCGGCATGTCGCAGGCGATCCTGCTTCCCGCCGTCGTGATCCTCGTCGCGCTCGTCGCCTCGCTGTTCCTGCGCGGAGCTCCGAAGGGCGCGCCCGCTGCACAGCCCGACGTCACGGCATCCGCTCCGATCGAGTAGCTCCCGTCGCGAGAAGGCACCCATCCCGGTCGCGGATGGGTGCCTTCTCGCGACCTGAGCGGGCGCCGGATTCGTCACGGATTCGCCGCTGAGCCGTTTTGCGTCTCTGCCGACGATCGTGATGTCATCGGCGGATGACGATCGACCTCATCCGACCGACCACCGACCTCTTCGACAGCTGGGCCGAGGCGGTCGCCGAGTTCGGTGACGGGCACGTCGATGGATCGGGTCTGTCGGCGCCGGTCACGCCGGACCGTGAGACGCTCGAGGCCCTCATCGAGAAGGCGGTGCTGCACGCCGACGCCTCGGCGGAGCTGCCGGAGGGCCTCGTGCACGAGGACCTCTTCTGGATCGTCGAAGAGGGTGAGGTCATCGGCTTCCTCTCGTTCCGGCACGAGCTCAACGACTGGCTCCGTGAGGCGGGCGGCCACATCGGCTACGCGGTCCGTGCATCGCGGCGACGTCAGGGTCACGCGTCGGCTGCCCTCGCCCTCGGGCTCGACCGTGCCCGTGCCATGGGGCTCGAGCGGGTGCTCCTCACCTGCGACGTCGACAACGTCGCTTCCGCCCGCACGATCGAGAAGGCGGGTGGCGTCCTGCAGGACGTGAGCGACCAGTCCGAGCGCGGGCAGGGGATGCTGCGCCGGTACTGGATCGCTCTCTGACAGGCGCCGGCGAACCGGAGGTGTGAGCGGCCGCCCGTTAGGGTGGATGATCGGCGGCTGTCCGGTCGCATCATCCGATCCCGAGGAGCATCCGTCGTGATCCGCACTCCCTCCGCGCGCCTGCGCCGCTTCGGCCGCACCGCCGTCGCGTCTGCGCTGACCGCGTTCGTCGCCGCCGGCGCTCTTCTCGGCGGGGCGTCGAGCGCCGTCGCCGCCGAAGACGGCGAGACCTACGTCATCGGCACCGACACGACGTTCGCGCCCTTCGAGTTCACCGATGCGAGTGGCGACCTCGTCGGCATCGACATGGATCTGCTCCGCGCGATCGCTGCGGATCAGGGCTTCGAGGTCGAGATCCGACAGCTCGGGTTCGACGCGGCCGTGCAGGCGCTGCAGGCGAACCAGGTGGATGCCGTCATGGCCGGCATGTCGATCACCGAGGAGCGCGAGCAGACGTTCGACTTCAGTGAGCCGTACTTCACCAGCGGCATCCAGCTCGGCGTTCTCGAGTCCAGCGACATCCAGTCCCTCGACGACCTCGACGGCGAGGCCGTGGCGGTCAAGACCGGCACGCAGGGGCAGACCTTCGCCGAGGAGAACCAGGACGAGTACGGCTTCACCGTCACCCCCTACTCCGACACGACCGACATGGTCGACGCCGTGAAGGCCGGCCAGGCCGTCGGCTACTTCGAGGACTTCCCGGTGCTGGCCTACGGCATCCAGCAGGGCTCCGGATTCCGCCTGGTCGGCGAGCCCGAGCTCGGCGGCGAGTACGGCTTCGCGGTCAACAAGGGCATGAACCCCGAGCTGATCGAGATGTTCAACGCAGGTCTCGCGAACCTGCAGGAATCCGGCGAGTACGACAAGATCGTCGACGCGTATCTCGCGGGCGGCGAGAAGTCGGCGCAGGCGACCGACATCTTCTCGGTCGCGGTGCAGTACTGGCCGGCGCTCATGCAGGGCCTCTGGCTCACGATCCTCGCCACGCTGGTCGCGCTCGTGGCCGCCTTCATCCTCGGACTGGTGTTCGGCTTCGGACGCATCTCGAAGTTCGCGCCGTTCCGCTGGCTCGCGACGGCCTACGTTTTCGTGTTCCGCGGCACGCCGATCCTCGTGCAGGCGTTCTTCGTGTTCTTCGCCATCCCGCAGCTGTTCCCGGGTCTGACGTTCAACCCGTTCGTCGCGGGCGCGATCACGCTGTCGCTCAACACGGGTGCGTACATGACCGAGATCATCCGCGGCGGCATCCAGGCGGTCGATCCCGGTCAGGCCGAGGCCTCCCGCTCGCTGGGTCTCGGGCACTGGAAGACGATGCAGAAGGTCGTGCTCCCGCAGGCGTTCCGCATCATGATCCCGTCCTTCGTCAATCAGGGCATCATCACCCTGAAGGACACGTCGCTGATCAGCGTCATCGGTCTGGCCGAGCTCACGTTCGTGTCGCGCCAGATCATCGCCTCCACCTACCTGTCGGCACAGGTGCTGACCATCGTCGCCATCATCTACTTCGTCGTGATCACGCTGCTGACGCTGCTCGCGAACCGCCTGGAGAGGAAGTTCAACGCATGAGCAAGATCGAGGTCAAGGATCTGCACAAGTCGTTCGGCGACAACCAGGTGCTCAAGGGCATCGACCTGACGGTCGAAGACGGCGAAGTCGTCGCGGTCATCGGCCCCTCGGGGTCCGGCAAGTCGACGCTGCTGCGGTGCCTGAACAAGCTCGAGGAGCCCACGTCCGGGCACGTCGTCATCGACGGCGTCGACCTCACCGACAAGAGCGTCAAGCTCGACGAGGTGCGGCAGCGCATCGGCATGGTGTTCCAGCACTTCAACCTGTTCCCGCACATGACGGTGCTCGAGAACATCACCCTCGCGCCGACCGAGCTCGGGAAGCTGTCGAAGGCGCAGGCCCGCGAGCGGGCGATGTCACTGCTCGAGCGTGTGGGTCTGGCCGAGAAGGCCGATGCGAAGCCGGCATCCCTCTCCGGCGGTCAGAAGCAGCGTGTGGCGATCGCCCGCGCGCTCGCGATGGACCCCGAGATCATGCTGTTCGACGAGGCGACGAGCGCGCTCGACCCCGAGATGGTGGGCGAGGTGCTGCAGGTCATCCGCGACCTCGCATCGGGCGGTATGACCATGGTGCTGGTGACCCACGAGATGGGCTTCGCTCGCGAGGTCTCCGGTCGCACGGTCTTCATGGACGGCGGCGTCGTGGTGGAGGAGGCCCCGCCTGCCGAGCTGTTCGGCGCCCCGAAGAACGAGCGTCTGAAGGATTTCCTCTCGAAGGTGCTCTGACCCCCTGGGTGGAGCGCGCCCGGACCCCGCGCCGACCTAGTCGGCGAGGGGCTGCGCGGGCGCGACGGCGGCATCGGATGCCGGCGCGGGGGGCCTGTGCCGACGGATCGTCGCGCTGACCAGGGCCGCCACCGCGCACAGGCCGGCGGCCGCGAACCACGCGAACGTGTACTGACCAGTGTGGTCGCGCACGATCCCGGCGAGGATCGAGGCGATGCCGGCGCCGATCTGGTGCGCCGCGAACACCCAGCCGAACACGAGCGGGCCCTTGGTGCCGAAGACCTCGCGGCAGAGGGCGATCGTCGGCGGGACGGTCGCGACCCAGTCGAGCCCGTAGATCACGATGAACACCACGATGCTCGGCTGCACCTCGGCCGAGAGCAGGCTCGGCAGGAACAGCAGGCTCACGCCGCGCAGCGCGTAGTAGGCGGCGAGGAGGATGCGGGGGTTCACGCGGTCGGTCAGCCAGCCCGAGAACACCGTTCCGACGATGTCGAAGATGCCCACCACCGCAAGCAGCCCGGCGGCCGTCGTCGTCGCCATCCCGTGGTCGTGGGCGCTGGGGATGAAGTGGGTGCCGATCAGGCCGTTGGTCGTCGCGCCGCAGATCGCGAAGCCGATGGCGAGTGCCCAGAAGGTCTTCGTGCGTGCGGCATCCCGCAGCGTGGTGAGCGCGAGGCGAGCCGCGCCCCATGCCGAGCCGCGCGGCGCGGGCGCGGGTGCGGCGTAGGGCTCGGTCTCTCCGTAGCGTGTGACACCGAGGTCGCTCGGTCGGTTGCGGAGGAAGATCCAGACGAGGGGCGCGACTGCGAGCGCTCCTCCCGCGATGATGAGGGATGCTCCTCGCCAGCCGACGTCCTCGGCGGCAGCGGCGATCACCGGCAGGAAGATCAGCTGTCCGGTGGCACTGCCGGCCGTGAGCACGCCGGACACGAGCCCTCGCCGGGTGGCGAACCAGGTGTCGGTGATGGTGGCGGCGAAGACGAGCGCCATCGATCCGGTGCCGAGCCCGATCAGCACGCCCCAGGTGAGGATCAGCTGCCCCGGCGTCGCGACGAAGACGCTGAGCGCCGCCCCGGCCCCGATCACGAACAGCGCGACGACGGTCACGGCGCGGATGCCGAAGCGCTGCATCAGTGCGGCCGCGAAAGGGGCGATGAGCCCGTAGAGCAGGAGGTTGATCGACACGGCGAGCGACAGCTCCGCGGTCGTCCATCCGAACTCCTCCTCCAGCGGCACCATCAGCACACCCGGCGCGGCGCGGAACCCGGCGGCGCCGATGAGGGCGATGAGCGCGACCAGTGCGACCGTCCACGCCGGGTGGAAGCGCCGCGGCCTGCCGTCGGTGCGGCCGGTCGGGGTGCTGGTGGGCTCCTCCACCGATTCGGCGGTCACGCCACGACTCCCGCGAGGAGGGCGAACGGGACATCGCCCATGCTGCGTCGCGCCCATCGCGTGCTGTCGGCGTCGAGCGGCGCGGCGCAGGGCGCGCACCAGTCGGCGGATGCCGCGACCTCGCCGCAGCGTCCGCAGGTCACCGTCAGCCCCCACTCGCCCTCGGGGTCGGTGATGTGCGCGAAGCGCGCGTACGCGTGCAGGATCGGGAGCGTCTCGCGGCCGGCATCCGTCATGCGGTAGCCCGATCGCGGGTCGTCGTCGCGGACGAGCAGACCGGTGTCGACCATCGAGCTCAGCCGCCGGGAGAGCACCGAGTCGGCGGCCCCGGTGGCGTCGCGCAGCTGGTCGAAGCGATTCCGGCCCGAGAACAGCTCGCGCAGGATGAGCAGCACCCAGGGGTCGGCGAGCACATCGGCGGAACGGGCTATCGGGCAGGTCGTGGTCGACCAGTCGGAGCGGAGCGGCATCCGCCCACTTTCTTGAAGAAAGCGAGCGCTGTCAAGACGGGTGAGGCCGGAGATCGGAGGTTGGCAGGAATCTCGGACGATTCGGCAGGAATCCTCCGATCGGAGCGCCTCTAGTCCGCGACGCGGGCCGCGATGTCGGTGCGGTAGTGCGATCCGTCGAGACGGATGCGTCCGATCGCCTCGTAGGCGCGATCGCGCGCGGTACGGAAGTCGGATGCCACGGCGACGACGTTCAGCACCCGGCCGCCGGTCGCGACCAGCGATCCGCCCGGCGCGTCCGGGCTCGCGGTCGCGGCGTGCACGAGTCGCACGCCCTCGACGGCGGCCGCATCCTCGAGTCCCTCGATCGGGCGTCCGGTCTGGGGTGCCTCGGGGTAGCCCTCGCTGGCGAGCACGACCGTGATCGCGACGTCGTCGCTGAAGACCGGCTGCGGCTGGTCCTCGAGGGTGCCGGATGCCGCGGCGAACAGCAGCTCCGAGAGCGGGGTGACGAGTCGGGGCAGCACGATCTGCGTCTCGGGATCGCCGAAGCGCGCGTTGAACTCGATCACCCGGATGCCCGCGGGAGTGAGGATGAGCCCCGCGTAGAGCAGGCCGATGAACGGGGTGCCCTCGGCGTCGAGCTGGCGGATGACGGGGAGTGCGACGTCGCGGGTGACCTCGTCGACGAAGGCCTTCTCGCTGCCGAACTGCTCGTCGAGCCACGGCAGCGGCGAGTAGGCGCCCATTCCGCCCGTGTTGGGGCCGGCGTCGCCGTCGAGCGCACGCTTGAAGTCCTGCGCCGGGCTGAGCGCGCGCACCGTGTCGCCGTCGCTCAGGAAGAAGAGTGAGACCTCGGGGCCGGACAGGAACTCCTCCACGAGCACAGGGCCCGAGGGGAGATAGTGCTCGGCGTGCGCGAGCGCCTCGGCGCGGTCGGACGTCACGATGACGCCCTTGCCCGCCGCAAGCCCGTCGGCCTTGACCACGTACGGTGCGCCGAGCTGGTCGAACGCGTCCTCGACGCCGGCCGGGGTCGAGGCGCGCACGGCACGTCCGGTCGGCACGCCGGCGGCATCCATCACGCGCTTCGCGAACGACTTCGAGCCCTCGAGCTGCGCCGCCGCCTTGCCCGGTCCGAACACCGGAACACCATGGGCGCGCAGGGCGTCGGCGACACCAGCGACCAGAGGGGCCTCGGGGCCGACCACGACGAGGTTGATCGCGTGCTCGTTCGCGAACGCGGTGACTGCGGCGCCGTCGAGCGGATCGACCGTGACGGGGGTCGCGTCCTGCGCGATGCCGGCGTTGCCGGGGGAGACGAAGATCTCGTGCTCCGCGTGCTCTGCCCGCAGAGCGAGGATGATCGCGTGCTCACGAGCACCGGAACCGAGGACGAGAATCTTCACCGGTCCAGCCTACCGAGCGCGGCCGTCGCGTTTCGGTGTGCGCGTGCGGCGTTCACGATTCAGTCGAATCGCGATGGAAGGTGCGTGTCCGGGGAGTTTCAGGGCGTTCTGGGCGAGTTCTTGCTGAATTGTGAACGCCGACGGGCGCGCTCTCGCCTCGCGCCGCGGCGCGTGTCAGAGCTCGATCGGGCGCTCGACCGTGCGGTCCCAGGGCAGGGTCCAGCCGGCGGCGTCGAAGAGCGCGTCGAGCACCATCGCCGTGAAGCCCCAGACGATCGTGCCGTCGACGTCGAACGCGGGCCCGCGGAACGTCTGCCCCAGCCGATGAAGCGTCGAGGTGAAGCGGGTCTCGGGGTCGAGCAGCTGCGCGACCGGCACGCGGAAGACGTCCACGGTCTCGGCGTGGTCCACGGCGACGACGCGCGACGGGGACCGCCACCAGCCCAGCACCGGCGTGACCAGGTGGTTGCTGGCCGCGAGCGGGATCTCCGGCAGCGTGGCCAGGACCTCGACGCCCGCGGGGTCGAGGCCGGTCTCCTCCTGCGCCTCGCGGAGCGCGGTGGCGATGGCATCGGCATCCGTCTTCTCGCGGCGTCCGCCGGGGAACGAGACCTGCCCGGGGTGCGACGAGAGGGTGGCGGCGCGCCGCTGCAGCAGGACATCGAGGTCGGCGGCCACGGTGCGCTCGTCCGTCTGCGCCGGGATGCTGTCGAGCCGGCCGAAGAGCACCAGCACGGATGCCGGGTGCGCGCCGTCGAACACCGCAGGGAAGCCCTTCGCCCACCCGTCGCTGCGCTGTGCTGTCGCGAGCAGCTCGGCGCGGGCGCCATGCAGGGTGTCGGGGTCGGGGCTCATCGATTCGAGCCTATGCCTGTCGGAGGCGTTCGGGGCGGGCGCGCGAGGCGGTTTCGTGCGCGTACCCTCGTTCTCATGCCCTCCCGCAGGATCGACATCATCGACGGACGCGCGGCCCTCGACGCCGTGCGCGCCGCGGATGCCGCCGGCTCGACGCCGCAGCGCACCGATCTCGCCACCGCCGTGCGCTACCTGCTGCAGCTGCTCGACGAGAAGGCCCCGGGCAACAGCGTCGAGGTGCGTGTGCCGCCCTTCGGGGCCGTGCAGGTCATCCAGGGGCCGCGGCACACGCGTGGCACCCCGCCGAACGTCGTCGAGATGGATGCCGCGACCTGGATCGCCGTCGCCACGGGTGCCGAGATCTGGACGGATGCCGAGACGGCAGGGCGCATCGCGGCCTCCGGAACTCGTGCCAGCCTTGTGGACGTGCTGCCGCTCCGTCCCTAGTCTGCATCGGGGCCCTTCGACAGGCTCAGGGATCCAGGGTGTGGCCCTTCGACAGGCTCAGGGACCCAGGGTTGGGCCCTTCGACAGGCTCAGGGACCCGGGGTGTGTCGAAGCATCGTCGCGCGGGACGGTCACCTGCCCTCAGCGCCGCGCGACGACCAGGGGCACGGCCGTGACGGGGTGCGGGAAGACGTCGACGGGCTGGCCGTAGACCTCCTCGATGCGCGCGGCCGTGAGCACCTCGGCGGGCGGGCCGGAGGCGACGACGCGGCCCTCCGAGAGCAGCGTGACCCGGTCGGCGTGCGCGAGGGCGGCGTTCAGGTCGTGCAGCACGATCGCGACGGCGACTCCGGCATCCGCTCGTGCGCGGATCAGCCGCATCACGTCCTCATGGTGCTTGAGGTCGAGCGCGGCCGTGGGCTCGTCGAGCAGCAGGATGCCGGTGCTCTGGGCGATCACGCGGGCGAGGGCGACGCGGGCGCGCTCGCCGCCGGAGAGCGAGGTCACCGCACGTGCGCGCAGCGCCGTCACCTCGGTCAGGTCCATCGCCGAGGCGACCACGAGATCGTCGTCGTCCGCGGCGGGGGTGCGGGCCCAGGGTGCCCGTCCCATCCGCACGACCTGCTCGGCGCGGAACGGGAACGTCACGGTGTTCTCCTGCAGGAGCACCGCGCGCTGCCGAGCCAGGGCCCGGGCGCGCACGTCTCCGATCGGCTGATCGTCGAGGACGACCTCACCGGACTGCGCGGGGACATCGCCCGCGAGGACGCCGAAGAGCGTGGTCTTTCCGGCGCCGTTGGGTCCCACGAGTGCGTGGATCTCGCCGGCATGGATCGTGATCGATGCGTCTTCGAGGATCGCGCGTCCCTCGCCGACGCGCACCGTGAGGTCGGCGCCGCGCAGCCGCACGCTCATGCCCACCCTCCAGAGCGCCGCCGCGTGCGCACGAGCAGCCAGAGGAAGAACGGCCCGCCCACGAGCGAGGTGATCATGCCGATCGGCAGGTCGGCCAGCGGCACCGCGGTGCGCGCGACGAGATCCGCGACGGCGATGAGCAGCGCTCCTCCGACCGCGGACGCGATCACGAGCGGCAGATGCGCGGGACCGATCACCATGCGCATCAGGTGCGGCACGACGAGACCCGCGAAGCCGATGATGCCCGCGAAGGCGACGGCCGCGCAGACCAGGATCGCGACGGTCACGATCACGACCATCCGCAGCAGCTCGACGTTCACGCCGAGGTGCCGAGCGGTGCGCTCGCCGAGGGAGAAGAGGTCGAGCGTGGGGGCCACGATGAGGGCGATCACGATGCCGATCCCCACGAGCGGGGCTATCAGCTGGATGTTCGACCAGAGGGCGCCGTTGAGCGAACCGAGCTGCCAGAACACGATCTGCTCACGGGTCGACGTCGTGCCCAGGAAGGTGAAGAACGCCATGCCCGCGCCCGCGATCGCGTTGATCGCGATGCCGGTGAGCAGCAGCGTCACGACCTCGGTGCGCCCTCCGGAACGGCTGATGAAGTAGACGGCGAGCACCGCCGCGAGGCCGCCGAGGAAGGCGAATGCCGGTGTTGTCCACATCCCGAACGTGGCGAGGCCCAGGGTGATGCTTCCCGCGGCACCGAGAGCAGCGCCCGAGGAGACGCCGACGACGCCGGCATCCGCCAGCGGGTTGCCGAAGATCGCCTGCATGAGCACGCCCGAGACGGCCAGGGCAGCGCCCACGAGCAGTCCGAGCACGAGGCGCGGCATCCGCAGGTTGAAGATCACCCCGTAGTCCGTCGAGGCGGACGGGGCCCACGCGGTGTCGATGCCTATGCCGCGCAGCAGCACGCCGACGAGGGCCGTGGGGGACAGGTCGTACTGCCCGCTCGTGATCGAGGCGATGCAGGTGATCGCGAGCGCGACGATCAGGCCGACCAGGACCAGGACGAAGCGCAGCCCCCGATGCGCACCCGGCGTCGAGGTGACGACCTCGGAGGTCGTTGCCGTCGAGGTCACTGCTGGGGCTCGGGGGCGTACAGGGCGCGGGCGAGAGCGCCGATGACGTCGGCGGAGCGCGGCCCGAAGCTGAGGATCTCGCTGTCGGCCATGTCGATCACGCGACGGTTGGCACCGGCGGGGGTCTCGGCGACCGCGGGGATCCGCTCGATGAGCCCGTCGATGCCGCCGACCGATTCCAGGCCGTCCGTCATCATCACGAGCACATCGGGGCGTGCGGCGACGAGCGCCTCGGCCGTCATCGGCTTCATGCCCTCCCAGCCGATCTCACCGGCGACATCGACACCGCCCACGGCGTCGATGAGCGAATCGGCGCCGGAGTCCTCGCCGAAGATGTAGTACACGTTCGCGTTGCCGCGCACGTAGAGGAAGAGCATCCGGGCGCGATCCTCCTCGGCGGCCGGGACCACCTCGGCGATCTCGGCGAGAGAGGCGTCGAGGGCGACATCCAGCCGCTCGATGAGGGCGTCGCCGCGGGTCGGCACGCCGAGGGCTGCGGCGATCTCGGTGACCAGCTCGTCGGTCGTGTCGATGCGGCGGTCGCTGGAGACGACGATCACGGCGATGCCGGCATCGCGCAGCTGCTGACGGATCTCCTTCGGCCCGATCGAGGTGTCGGTCAGGATCACGGTCGGCGCGAGCTCGAGGATCGCCTCCGCGTTGAGGGTGTGCCCGGTCTTGGTCACGACGGGAAGCTCCTCGGTGCCGGCGAAGGCGGTCGACGAGTCGCGGCCGACCACCTGGTCACCGAGGCCGAGCGCGAACACCGTGGCGGCGATCGTGCCGGAGATGTCGATGGGAAGGATGCGATCGATGTCGGTGATCTCGACCTCGCGGCCTTCGCTGTCGGTCACGGTCACGGGCAGCTTCGGCGCGGTGTCGTCGTCGACCGCCTCGATCGCGCGGCTCGACAGGCAGGCCGTCGACCCGCCCGTGACCGCGCGGACGTCGTCGACCAGGTCCAGCGAGGAGAGCGGAGCGGATGCCGAGGGGCAGGTGTCTGCGGACTCGGAAGGGGCTGCCGCGGTCGCACCCGGCTCGGCGCACGCGGTGAGTCCGACGGCGAGAGCCGCGGCGATGAGGAGGGCAAAGGCGCGACGCATTAGGCAAGGCTATCCTAAAACTTGACGCGCTCCGAGGTCGCCCCCTACGCTCGGGGCCGTGGGCTTCTTAGCTGAGCCTAACCAAACCTCATCCCTTCGCCCGACTGCATTGCGGCACCGCCGGCGCGCGTGTCCGCGTGCCCCGGGGTCCGGAGAGAACCCGTGAACGACACAGCCATCCCCCTTCGAGCGAGCAGCCGCCTCCGCGTGCTCATCGCCGCCTTCGTCTCCTTCCTTCTCCTCGCCGCGGGAGCGGTGGTCGTGCCTCCTGCCCACGCCGCCGACGGCTCGGTCGACGCGAGCGTCACCGCTGCGTCGACGTCGGGTGTGACGGTGCAGGTGCAGGCATCCGGCTTGCCGGACGTCGCCGGCGCCTATGCCGCGCTCATCGTGAAGGGCACCGAAGGGTCGATCTCGGCGGGCGGCGGATACGCGGCGTTCGCCATGCCCTTCCCCGCGGTCAGCGGCGGAGCGAGCTCGTTCACGCTCACGGCTCCGGCCGGATCGCTCGACCGTACGCAGGCCTACGAGGTGCTGATCTGGCAGCAGCACTCGAACCCGGACGCGACGACGATCTACGCCCGGGGGGACGTGGAGGTCACTGCGGAGCAGTGGGATGCCGTGTTCGGCGCGGAGCCGGGAACCGACCCTGGTACCGACCCGGGAACCGACCCTGGTACCGACCCGGGCACCGATCCGGGAACGGACCCCGGCACGGACCCGGGCACGGATCCCGGCACCGACCCGGGAACCACGCCCCCGGCATCCGCGGCGATCGAGGTCTTTCTCGCCGACGGCACCACCCCGGCCGCGGGCACCGCGCTCCGGGCCGGCGACACGATCGTCGTGAAGGGCTCGGGCTACGACCCGACGGCCAACGTCGGCGGACGCGGTGTGCCGATCCCCGCGAACCTCTCGCAGGGGACCTACGTCGTGTTCGGCAACTTCGCCGCGAACTGGCAGCCTTCCGCCGGCGCGGCGTCGGCCGCACGCTCGGTCGGCACGCAGGCCTGGGCTCTCTCGGAGTCCGTGCTGAACCAGGTCCCCGCGCAGTATCAGGGCGCGATCCGTGCGCAGTGGGTCGACCTCGCCGATGACGGCACGTTCCAGGCCACTCTCACGCTGAAGGATGCCGCGGCATCCCCCGGTTCCTACGGCGTCTACACCTACGGGGCCGGTGGCGTCGTGAACGCCGACCAGGAGCGCAGCGTCGCCCTGGACTACGCCGTTCCCCCGAAGATCGTGATCTCGGCGTCCCTCGCGACGGCCGAGCCCGGCATCACCGCGTCCGTCACGGGTACGGGCTTCGGCGCCACGACCGGCGTGTACGCGGCGCTGATCCAGGCGGGAACCGAGGCGGATGTGACCGCGGGTGGCGGGTTCCTCGCGATGCAGTACGTGCGCGGGATCTCGGGTGGTGCGTTCACGGTCGATCTGACCGCTGCCGCCGACAAGCTCGACCGCACGAAGACGTACGAGGTGATCGTCTGGAAGCAGCACACGATGCCGAACGCCGACACCATCCTCGCTCGCGGCGCCGTCGCGATCAGCGACGCGGACTGGGACACGCTGTTCCCCGTGGAGGTCCCCACGGTCGCGACGACGGTCACGGCCGCGAGCGCTGATGAAGGACTGACCGTGACGGCATCCGGTTCGAAGCTCGGCGAGATCACCGGCGCCTACGCGGCGCTGATCCAGGCGGGAACCGAGGCGGATGTGACCGCGGGTGGCGGGTTCCTCGCGATGCAGTACGTGCGCGGGATCTCGGGTGGTGCGTTCACGGTCGATCTGACCGCTGCCGCCGACAAGCTCGACCGCATGAAGACGTATGAGGTGATCGTCTGGAAGCAGCACACGATGCCGAACGCCGACACGATCCTGAGCCGTGGAGCGGTCGCGATCAGCGACGCGGACTGGGACGCGGTGTTCCCGGTCGACGAACCGATGGTCGCGACGAGCGTCAGGACAGCCACGGCTGCGGACGGCCTCACCGTCACGGCATCCGGCTCGGAGATGGGCACGAACGTCGGCGCGTACGTCGCGCTGATCGAGGCCGGCACCGAGTCGGGCGTGACCGCCGGCGGCGGCTTCCTCGCCATGAAGTACGTCCCCCGGATCACCTTCGAGGCGTTCTCCGTCGACCTCACGACGGCCGCCGACACGCTCGACCGGACGAAGTCGTACGCGGTGATCGTCTGGAAGCAGCACACGATGCCGAACGCCGACACGATGCTCGCGCGCTCGACCGTCACGATCACCGAGGCGCAGTGGGACGCGCTGCTCGGCACGAAGCCCGAGGAGCCGAAGCCGCCGGTGACCCCGGTGACCCCGCCGGCGAACGTCCCCGGCGGCTCCCTGCGATGGGCGATCTCCTCGTCCTTCGCCGACTACGTCACCGGTCCGATCGCACAGGGGTCGATCTCCGTCTCCGGAGGAGCGACGCGTTCGGGTGGACAGTTCCAGTTCGGCCAGTCCGTCGGGGGTGACTTCGACGTCACGACCGGCGTCGGCAGCGTCGTCTACCGCGGCTCGGTGCGCTTCACCGGCCATCACGGGGTGCTCGACATCACGCTCTCCGACCCGGTGATCCGCGTCACGTCCTCGAACAGCGCGACGCTCTTCGTGTCGAGCGGCGGGTCGCAGGTGGCTTTCGCGACGCTCGACCTCGGCAGCGCCGTGCGCACGACCGCGAACGGCGCGGTGAGCTACACCGCTGCTCCCGCCGCTCTGACGGCTGCCGGGCGCGACACGGTCCTGTCGGGCAACTCGACCGTGCTCAACCCGGTCACCTTCACGATCGGCTCGCCGGCAGCCGCCCCGCAGGGAACGACGGGCATGGTCGCGGCGGCATCCGTCACGAAGAAGGCGGCGCTGCCCGACACGCCTCCCGCGACGGACGGCATCGTGGTCGACGAGAAGAACCTCGCCGCACTCGAAGCAGGCAAGGCGGCGACCGTCTCCGCCGCGGGCTTCCAGCCGAACGAGGAGGGCATCCAGGTCGTCGTCTACTCGACACCGGTGCTGCTCGAGACCGTGCAGGCGGATGCCACGGGCGTCGCGACCTGGTCGGGCACGCTGCCCGCCAGCCTCGAGGACGGCGCGCACACCCTGACGCTGCAGGGATCCGTCGACCGCGGTCTCGCCTTCACCCTGAACCGAGCGGCGGCCGTGATCGGCGCCTGCACGGTCGAGGGTGCGACGCTGAAGTGGGGCTACAAGGAGTCGTTCCGCACGTACATCGAGGGCATGGCGAAGGGCGGCTGGACGCTCACCGGCGTGGAGTACCGATACCCGGACTATGTCTGGGAGAGCGGCACCGGATCGTTCGACGACACCTCCCTCGCCGGGCTCGTCGCCTTCGGCGGCAGCATCGCCTTCACCGGTCACGAGGGCGCGCTGAACACGACGCTGGCGAACGCGCGGATCGAGCTCGCCGGCGACACCGGCTATCTCGTGTTCGACGTGACCGGCACCACGCAGGACGGCGCGAGCGTCGACCAGAAGGGCGTGCGTCTCGCGGAGTTCGCGGCGCGCGACGCGGCCGTGGTCGACGGGGTCCTGTCGCTGGATGCCGTGCCGACAGCTCTCACCGAGGCCGGTGCCGCCGCGTTCGGCACCTACGCCGCGGGCGAGGCGCTCGACCCGGTCACCGCGGTGATCCCGGTCGACGCCGACTGCGGCGTCGCGGCACCGGTAGAGGACGGGTCCGACTCCGAGGCGACCGCCGCGGTCACCGCCGCGACGACACCGGCGATCACGGAGGGCGCTCCGGTGTGGCCGTGGATCGTCGGCGGCCTCGTCGTCGTCGCTCTCGCCGCGGCGGGCGGGGTGCTCATCGCGCGCCGCAACCGCGCCGGGGCGGCCGAGGTGACGACGGAGGTCTGACGCTTCGGGCCCGCGACGGCACGGTTTGCAGGCTCAGATCACGAATGCAGGTCGAGATCGACGATCTCGACCTGCATCCGTGTTCTCGACCTGCAAAGCGGGACGCGCAGACCGGCTGCAAGGTGTGCCCGAACGGTGGGACAATGGAGGCATGGCTCCCACCGATTCCCACCAGACCGTCGAGGCGACCGTGCGTCGCGTGCCTCGCTACGGCGTGCTCATGGGCATCGGCGTCGTGGTCGGGATCATCGCGGCCGCCATCCTGACCTGGAGCGGCAGCTTCGAGGAGTCGCAGGCTCTCGATGTCGTCTACCCGCCCGGTCAGGTCTTCGGCTTCCTGCTGCTGTGGACCGTGCCGATCGGACTCGCGCTCGGCGGTGTCGTCGGCATCATCATGGAGCGCATCGCGCGCCGTCACGACCGCGTCGTCACGGTCGACCGGGAGACCGTCGTCGAGACGGACCGACCGGCCGCCGACTAGGCCAGCTCGGCGATCACCGGACGGATCGCGGCGTCGAACGCCACGACGTCGCGCCGGAGCCCGTCGGTCACCGCGACCGTGAGGGCGCCGATCCACCAGATGCCGCGCTGCGAGAACGGCAGCACCTGCACGTTCAGCTCGAACGAATGCGCGCGGCGTCCGACCTCGCGCTCGAACTCGGCGATGGCACTCGCGTAGGCGCGATACGCGTCGCCACCGGTGCTGCTCTTCATCGAGTTCACGTAGCGGTCGTGCGCGGCGCGCGCGTAGCGGAGCGCGGATTCCCCGTGCGGAGCGACGGCCGCGGCGAGCTCCTCCGCACCGGTGGCCGGCAGTGCGACGAGGGTGTCGAAGCCGTCGACGAGCTCGAGCGGCACCCCCGACGGGTGAGCGCGCGGCTCGACCGTCATGTCCCAGTAGTCCCGCCACTGCCCCTCGACGGCGGCCGACGCCTCGGTGGCATCCGGCGCCCGCACCGCGAGGTCGCGAAGGCTCGGGAGGTCCTCCAGTGCCCGGATCCCGAGCGTCTGGCGCAGCGTGAGCGCGACGAGCACCGGAACGCTCGCGTCTTCGCGGATGAGCCACTGCGGCTTGTCGGCCATGGCCCCATCGTAGGCGGGAGCGGGGCCGCCGTCCGAGCTCTGTTCCGGCGGAGAGTCGGGGTGCCCGCGGGCGGTAGGCTGGAGGTGTGGCTGCCTCCCCCACCAATCCCTATTCCGAAGCCGGCGTCGACACCGCTGCAGGTGATCTCGCCGTCGAGCTGATGAAGTCTTCCGTGCGCGCGACGCACGGCCCCGAAGTGCTCGGCGGTGTCGGCGGATTCGCCGGCCTGTTCGACGCCAGCGCACTGCGCGACTTCCGTCGCCCGCTGCTGGCGACGAGCACCGACGGCGTCGGCACCAAGGTCGCGATCGCTCAGGCGATCGACAAGCACGACACGATCGGCCAGGACCTGGTCGGCATGGTCGTCGACGACATCGTCGTGGTGGGCGCCAAGCCCCTCTTCATGACCGACTACATCGCGTGCGGCAAGGTCTTCCCGCAGCGCATCGCCGACATCGTGCGCGGCATCGCCGAGGCGTGCTCCGCGACGGGCACCGCGCTGGTCGGCGGCGAGACCGCTGAGCACCCCGGGCTTCTCGGCCCGCGTGACTACGACGTGGCCGGTGCCGCCACCGGTGTCGTCGAGGCCGACGCGATCCTGGGGTCCGAGCGCGTGCAGGACGGCGACGCGGTCATCGCCATCGCCTCCAGCGGACTGCACTCCAACGGCTACTCGCTCGTGCGCCACATCATCACGAACGCCGGCATCTCCTACGGCGACAACGCCGCCGACTTCGGCACGACCTGGGGCGAGGCGCTCCTCGAGCCGACCCGCCTGTACACGCTTCCGCTGCTCCGTCTGATCGACGAGCTGGGCCCTTCGACAGGCTCAGGGACCCAGGCCGTGGGGTCGGGGACCCAGGCCGTGGGGTCGGGGACCCAGGCCGTGGGGTCGGGGACCCAGGCCGTGCATGCGCTCAGCCACGTCACAGGAGGCGGCATCGCGGCGAACCTCGCGCGCGTGCTCCCGCAGGGCAGCTGGGCCGAGGTCGATCGCAGCACGTGGTCGCCGAGCCCGGTCTTCCGCGTGCTCAGCGACATCGCCGGCTCCACGCTGGAGTCGGCCGAGGGCACCTGGAACCTCGGCATCGGGTTCCTCGCGGTCATCGCCGCAGACAAGAAGGATGCCGCGATCGCGGCGCTCGCCGCCGAGGGCATGCCCGCGTGGCAGGTCGGGACCGTCGGCTTCGGCGCGCGTCCGGCAGGCGAGTTCGAACAGGGCGCCAAGGGCGTCGACGGTGGAGCGGTGCGCCTGGTGGGCGCCTACGCGGACGGAGCGAAGTAAGAGCCCATGTGCGGCATCGTCGGAATGGTGGGGTCCGCCCCGGTCAATCAGGACATCTACGACGCACTCCTGCTGCTGCAGCATCGCGGCCAGGATGCGACGGGCATCGCCACGGCGGAAGCCAACGGCGTCATGCACAACGCGAAGGCGCAGGGCATGGTGCGCGAGGCGTTCCGCACGCGCGACATGCGCGCGCTGCTCGGCAACGTCGGCCTCGGACACGTGCGCTATGCCACGAAGGGCACCGCGTCGAACGAGGAGGAGATGCAGCCGTTCTACGTGAACGCGCCGTACGGCATCATCCTCATCCACAACGGCAATCTCACCAACACGCGTGAGCTCACCGCCGACATGGCGAAGCGCGACCGTCGCCACCTCAACTCGTCCAGTGACACCGAGCTGCTGCTGAACGTGCTCGCCGGTGAGCTGCAGGCGACCACCTCGACCGTCGACCTTGACTCCGAGCGCGTGTTCGAGGCCGTCACCCGCACGCAGGCGCGCATCGAGGGCGCCTACGCCGTGATCGCCGTGATCGCCGGCTACGGCCTGCTCGCGTTCCGCGACCCGTTCGGCATCCGTCCGCTCATCCTCGGGCGCCGTCCGTCGACCGTCGAGGGCGCGGAGGGACGAGACGAGTGGGTCGTCGCGAGCGAATCGCTCGTGCTCGAGAACGGCGACTACGAGGTCGTCCGCGAGGTCGAGCCGGGTGAGGCCGTGTTCATCACGAACGACGGCGAGATGTTCAGCAAACGGTGCGCATCGGACGTGCATCTCGCGCCGTGCGCCTTCGAGTACGTCTACCTCGCCCGCCCCGACTCGGTCATGAACGGCGTCTCGGTCTACGAGTCGCGCCTGCGCATGGGCGACCGCCTGGCCGACACGATCGCCAAGCACGTGCCGATGGACAAGATCGACGTGGTCATGCCGATCCCCGACTCGTCGCGCCCCGCCGCGATGGAGGTCGCCCGCAAGCTCGGCATCGAATACCGCGAGGGCTTCTACAAGAACCGCTACGTCGGCCGGACCTTCATCATGCCGGGGCAGGCGGTCCGCAAGAAGAGCGTGCGGCAGAAGCTCAACGCGATGTCGACCGAGTTCCAGGGCAAGAACGTGCTCCTGATCGACGACTCGATCGTGCGCGGCACCACGTCGAAGGAGATCATCCAGATGGCGCGGGATGCCGGCGCCGCCTCGGTGACCTTCGCATCCGCGGCTCCGCCCGTTCGGCATCCGCACGTCTACGGCATCAACATGCCGTCGCGCCACGAGCTCATCGCGCACGGGAGGACCATTCCCGAGATCGCGGAGGAGCTCGGCTGCGACCACCTGGTCTACCAGGAGGTCGAAGACCTCAAGGCCGCGATCATCGAGGGGTCCGTCCTGACGGATCTCGACATGAGCTGCTTCGACGGCCGCTACGTGACCGGCACCGTCTCCGACGAATACCTCGCCTGGGTGGAGGGGTCGCAGACCTCGTGACGCCGAGGCCGCTCTGGCAGGGGAGGGCTCTCGCGCTCGTCGGGATCGTGCTGGTCGCGTTCTCGCTGCGATCGGCTGTCGCCTCGCTGTCGCCGGTGATCGACCACGTGGCCGAGGACTTCCCCGTCTCGCCGGTCGTCATCGGCCTGATCGGGGCCGCGCCGCCGGTGTGCTTCGCGATCTTCGGCCTGCTCACTCCGCTGTTCGAGCGGCGGTTCGGTCTGGAGCGCGTCGCGGTGACCGCCATCGCGCTGATGGCGGCGGGGATGCTGCTGCGCGGGTTCGCTGTCGACTCCGTGACGCTTCTGGCGTCGACCGCCCTCGTCTTCGCGGGCGTCGGCTCCGGGAACGTGCTGCTGCCGCCCCTGGTGAAGAAGTACTTCCCCGACCGCATCGGCCTCATGATGACGGTCTACTCGACGACGCTGGCGATCTCGACCTTCCTGCCACCGCTGGTCGCCGTGCCGGTGGCCGACTCGCTCGGCTGGCGTCTGTCGCTCGGCATGTGGGGCGTCGTCGCAGCCCTCTCCCTGCTGCCGTGGGTGACGCTGGCCCTCCGTGAACGCCGCGCACCGATGGTCGCGCCGGTCGAGTACGACGACATCGACCCCACGGACGGACGCCATGACGTGCAGGACGCCGTGGCCGTCGCGACCGGGCCGATCTCGACCGCTCCGGCGAACCCACGGTACTTCGCCCGGCTCTGGCGCCTGCCGCTCGCCTGGGCGCTCGCGCTCGTCTTCGGCACATCGTCGACCATGGCCTACGTCTCGTTCGCCTGGATGCCGACGATGTTGGTCGACATCGGCGGCGTCACTCCGGCGACCGCCGGTCTGCTGCTCTCCCTGTTCGCGCTCGTCGGTCTGCCGTGCTCGATGATCGTGCCGGTCCTCGTGGTGAAGTACCAGGCGACGCGTCCGCTCTTCTTCGTCGGCGTCGTCGGCGGTCTGGTGGGTCTGGCCGGGTTCCTGTTCGTACCGACCGTGGCGCTGCCGTTGTGGGTCGGCATCTTCGGGCTCTCGGCGATCATGTTCCCACTGAGCCTCGTACTGCTCAGCATCCGCGCACGCACGCCCGAGAGCGCTGTCGCGCTGAGCGGCTTCGTGCAGAGCATCGGCTATGCGATCGCCGCCGTCTTCCCCCTGTTGATCGGGATGCTCCACGAGACGACAGCCGGGTGGCAGGTTCCGATCTTCGTCGTCGCTGCCGTGCTCGTGCTCTCGATCCCCGCCGGGATCGTCGCCGGCCGACGGCGCACGATCGAAGACGAGTGGGAGCGTCGGCGCGGTCGCTGGTGACGCGGGTCAGCGCGCCGATCTCGGCGGCGCGGTCGAGGAGCGCACGATGAGCTCCGGATCGGTCGACGGCACGTCGCCGACGGCCTCATGGCCCTCGATCTGCCCGATCACCCGGAGTGCCGCCGCGCGCCCCATCGCCTCGAACGGCTGACGCACCGTCGTGAGCGCCGGCGACGCGTAGGCTGCGAGGGCGATGTCGTCGACGCTCACGACCGACACGTCCTCCGGTACGCTGCGCCCGGCCTCGTGCAGGGCGCGGATCAGGCCGAATGCCATCTCATCGCTGCTGACGAAGACAGCGGTCACCTCGGGGATCGCCGCGATCGTGCGGCCGGCGCGGTATCCCGACTCGGGGGTCCAGTCGGCGGGGATCACCGGAGGCGGCACGATGCCGCGGTCGCGGAGCGTCTGCTCCCACGCCTCGCTGCGCTGCTGCGTCTCGGCCCAGTAGTCGTCACCGGAGACGTGCCAGACCGTGGAGTGACCGAGATCCAACAGGTGCTCCACGGCGAGGCGGGCGATCGCGCGCTGGTCGACGGCGAGCGGCGCATCCTCGTCGAGAGAGGCGCGCTCGCTGCGGGTCGACGGCGTGCGCTCTGTTCGCGCTCTCATGGCCGGGCTGTCGAGTTCGACCGGGATGCCGAGGATGATCCCCTCCGCTCCCTGCCGCTCCAGGCGGTCGAACGCCTCGAGGAACGACTCGGTCGATGCGTGGTCCGGAACCGCTGCGGTCGTGACCGTGTATCCGTTCGCCGCGGCCGCCTGCTCGATGCCGACGCCGAGCGCTGCCGAGGAGTATCGGTCGGTGGAGACGACGATGACGCCGAGGATCCGTGAGCGGCCGGAGGCGAGCGACGCGGCGGCCGCGTGCACGCGGTAGCCCAGCTCCTCGACGGCCGCGAGAACCCGTCGCGCGGTGTCGGGGCGGACGTTGTCCTGTGCGGACATGACGCGGGAGACGGTCTGCGTCGAGACGCCGGCGAGGCGCGCCACGTCGACCTGGCTCGGGGCTCGATCCTCTCGAGGGCGGCGTGGGGACATGGAGCAATGATAGCGATCAAACGGCTGGTTTCCGGGGAGCAATGAGCGTGTGCATGCGATAATGTGAGCGCAAACACTTTCTTGGGAGCCCCATGTCTGACCTTCTCGCATCGCCTGCCGGCGTCGCCCCCGCCGCGCTCGACGGGCGGTCGCCCGCTCTGACCTGGCGTGACGGCGAGATCCTCCGTCACGGAGAGAAGCACCGCATCCTCTCCGGCGCGATCCACTATTTCCGCGTGCACCCTGACCAGTGGGAGGACCGGCTCCGCCGCCTCGCGGCGATGGGGGCGAACACGGTCGACACGTACGTGGCATGGAACTTCCACGAGCGGGTCGAGGGCGACCGCCGTTTCGACGACTGGCGTGATGTCGAGCGATTCGTCCGGATCGCGGGCGAGGTCGGGCTCGATGTCTTCATCCGGCCGAGTCCCTACATCTGCGCCGAGTGGTCCAACGGCGGCATCCCGCACTGGCTCTCCGGACGCGTCACCGCACTGCGCACCAGCGATCCCGCCTTCCTCGCGGCCGTCGACGCCTGGTACGACGAGCTCATCCCGCGACTCGTGCCGCTGCAGGCGGCGCACGGCGGGCCCATCGTCGCGGTGCAGGTGGAGAACGAGTACGGATCCTTCGGGAGCGACGAGGAGTATCTCGCCCACCTCCGCGACGGGCTCCGGTCGCGCGGGATGGTCGAGATGCTCACGACGGCCGACGGGATCACGGGCGACATGGTCGCCCACGGCAGCATCCCCGGCGCGATGACCACCTTCACCTTCGGCACCGGTGTCGGCGAGGCCCTGAAGCTGCGCCGGCACGGCGAGGCGCTCATGTGCAGCGAGCTGTGGGGCGGCTGGTTCGACCATTGGGGGGAGCGGCACCATGTGCGCTCCGTCGCGAGCATGGGCGGCACCCTCGGCGAGCTGCTCGATGCCGGAGGCTCGGTGAGCCTCTACATGGCGCACGGCGGCACGAACTTCGGTCTCTGGAACGGCGCCAACCACGACCGTGTGCTCCAGCCCACGACGACCAGCTACGACTCCGATGCCCCGATCGGGGAGGACGGGTCGCTCGGCGCCAAGTTCCACGCGCTGCGTGAGCTCTTCGCCCCGTTCCACGGCGGGGAGCTGCCGGCGACCCCGCCGTCGCCGCGACGGCAGGCGGCGGCATCCGCTTCCCTGATGCCGCAGGCATCGCTGCTCGACGTCGTCCGCTCGGCACCTCCCGCGGGTGCGCCGACCCCTCGTCCGCAGACGTTCGAGCAGCTCGGCGCGGAGGACGGGCTCGTCGCGTACGAGACCTCGGTGTCGTTCCCCGAGGGGGCGACGCTCACGATCGAGGGTCTGCATGACCGCGCGACCGTGTTCCTCGACGATGAGCGGATCGGCTTGCTGGAGCGGGACGGCGCCACGTCGATGGTCCTGCCCGGTTCTGCGCGCACCGGGCTCCTCACGATCGTCGTCGAGAGCCTCGGCCGTATCAACTACGGCCCGTACACCGGTGAGGGCAAGGGGATCATGCGGGGCGTGATGATCGGACGACGCTTCGTCAACGCCTGGACGCACCGCGTCGTGCCGCAGGATGCGCCGGATGCCGAGAGCGCGTTCGGCGCGCGCGACGGGCTCGCCGTCGCGCACATCGACGTCGACGAGGCGCTGGACGCCTGGCTCGCCTTCCCCGGCGGCGGCAAGGGGATGGTGTGGTTGAACGATTTCCTGCTCGGCCGGTACTGGAAGGTGGGCCCGCAGCAGACCCTCTATGCGCCCGCCCCGCTCTGGCGGCGCGGGCGCAACGAGATCCGCGTCCTGGATCTCGACGGTGTCGGCGCGACCGTCGAGATCTGCGAGGAGCCGGTCTTCGGCGACACCGAGGAGTTCGTGGGGTCCTGACCGGGGATGGTCGCAGAGCCGCTCGGCCGTGAAGGCCGGGCGGCTCTTCGCGTCCGGTCGCGACATGGAGAATGTTTGCGCAGAGATCAAGAAGAATCCTTGTCTTGCGAATACAGCAACTGTAGGGTGATAGCGCAAACATCAGCTTCTGCTGATGGCTTCCATCTGCGGCGCATCGGGGCGTCTCGACTCCCGTGCGACGCTACGTTCGAGAGGCACCACGTGTCGAAGAGTCCCCGACGTCCCCGCACTGCACGAACCCTCAGCTCCCTCCTGGTCACCGCGCTCGTCTTCGGCGGCGTCGCCGCGCAGGCGTCGCCGGCGCTGGCCGCCGATCTGGTTCCCGTGCCCAAGACCGACTATCGCCTGACCGGGGTGTCGAGCGCTGCGGATCCCTACCCCGCGCCGCCCGCGCTCGACGGCACGGCGCTCGCCGCCTTCGACGGCGACTTCGCGACGCAGTGGGTCTCCCGCTACGCGGAGCTGGCTCCCTTCCCGCACTGGGTCTCGATCGATCTGCAGCGGTCGCTCTCGGTGAAGGCGCTCGACTACTCGGGCAAGGTCGGCCAGCGGATCGATGCGAAGACCGTCGAGGTGTACGTCACCGACGACGCACAGACGGCTGCGACCTCGCCCGCCGAGGGCGGCTGGGGCGACGCGGCCGCCACGGCGACGCTGCACGCGCCGACGGCGAACGACGAGAAGCAGCGCATCACGCTCGACACCGCGAAGGACGGCCGTTACGTCGCGCTGCTGATCATCGACGCGCAGGACATGGCGGGCAACGGCGCCGGCGCCGGCGAGATCGAGGTGCTCTCGGACGAGGAGCTCCCTCCCATCGTCGAAGAGCCCGAGGAGCCGGAGGTGCCCGTCAACATCGAGACGGTCGAGATCGCGAACGGCGGCACCACCGCCACCGTCGCGAAGGGCTTCCCGCAGATCACGGGCTACCTGGTCGGCGGAGCCGCGTTCGACGGCCAGCGCGCGTCGGCGAACACCTGGTCGGTCGACGGCACCTCCTACGCCGCCTCGACCACCTCGACGGCCACCGCGACCGGAGTCGACTACGTGTCGACGCTCACGGGCATCGACGTGACGGTGAGCAGCAGCATCCGTGTCACGGCGGAGGGCACCGTCGAGTTCGAGGTGACCGAGGTCGGCGGCGGGGCAGCGGTGAACACGCTGGGCCTGCCGGACAACGCCTTCCTCTCCACGAACGATTCCGGATCCGTCCTCGACCGCACGGTCATCGATCCGAACAGCACGACGAACGCCGATGAGCACATCGTGGTGAACGACGCGACCGCCACCGGTCAGAAGGGGGCGGCCTTCGCATTCCTCGGCGACGGCGCCCTCGTCGGCAGTGTGCTCACGAACGCGACGACGCAGGCATCGGGTGGGACGCCGTCGTGGAACACCCGCCTTCTCACTCGCGTGACGACCGCCGGCGGACGCACGGCCGAGATCGGATCGAGCCCCTGGCTGATCCACCCGACGACCGCCGTCGATGCGCGGGTGACGACGTACGAGCTGCCGAAGGTGACCGTGTTCCTCACGTCCGACCGCAACGGCGACGCCGCCGTCGACTGGCAGGACGCCGGCATCCGCTATCGCGAGGTCGACACCGTGCGCCTCGGCGCCGACCGGGTCGCGGAGCGCGTGGTCAGCCGCATCCCGTTCAACTTCGCCTCGACCGCGACCAACTACTTCGACCTCACGCTCGACAACACCAAGCGCATCGCGAATCAGACCGACGGCCTCGGCCAGTGGGTGCTCAACAAGGGCTTCGGCAGCGAGGGGCACGACTCGGCGAACACCGACTACGGCGGAAACCCCAATGAGCGCGCCGGTGGTGTCGACGACCTCAACCGCCTGGTCGACGAGGGAGCGAAGCTCAACGCCGACATGAGCGTGCACGTCAACGCGACCGAGATCTACCCGCAGGCGAACTCGTTCGATCCGGCGATCCTCGACGGTGCCGCCCCGTACAAGCCCGGGTGGAACTGGCTCGATCAGTCCTACTACATCAACCAGCAGACCGACCTCGGCACCGGACGCGTACTCGACCGCTTCCAGCAGCTGCGCGACGAGGTCCCTGGCCTCAGCGGCGTGTACATCGACGTCTACTACTCGAACGGGTGGGTCGCCGAAGAGCTGGCGGACGAGCTGCATGCGATGGACCTCGAGGTCGCGACCGAGTGGGGCGACAAGTTCGTCGACGACTCCGTCTGGGCGCATTGGCCGAACGACCTCGCCTACGGCGGCAAGGAGAACAAGGGCATCAATTCGACGATGGTCCGGTTCATCCAGAACGGTCAGGCGGACATCTGGAACGACGACGCGCTCCTCGGCCAGCAGCGGCTCATCGATGCCGAGGGGTGGAGCGGCAACCGCAACTGGGACGGCTTCATCGGCAACATCTGGACGCAGAGCCTCCCGACGAAGTTCATCCAGCAGTTCGATCTCCTCACGTACGAGGCGGGAACGTCGGCGACGCTGACGGATGACGTGGGCATCTCCATCGACGGCGGCGACAGGGTCATCACCATGGGCGACGCGACCGTCCTCCGCGGCGATTCCTACCTGCTGCCGTGGCAGACCCTCGCATCGAGCGCCGACGCCGGTTCGCCGGTCGACGCCGACAAGATGTACTTCTTCTCGGCATCCGGCGGCTCCCACACGTTCGGGGTGACCGACGCGTTCAGCGGCAACACCGCCTTCGACGTGTTCGAGCTGGGCGACCAGGGTCGTCAGAAGGTCTCGACCGTCGATGCGGTGAACGGCGAGCTCACGCTCAGCGGCGACGAGAACACCGCCTACGTCGTGGTGCCGCAGGGCGGAGCCGAGCGCGCCCCCGTCGACTACCACGACGCAGGACTCGACGACCCCGGCTTCAACGCCGGAACTCTCGACGGCTGGCACCCGCAGGGCGACGTCTCGATCGAGCGCACCGACCTCGGCGCGCAGAAGAACCAGTCGCGTGGCGACAACGTCGCCGTGCTGGGTGCGGCCGCGTCGTCGATCTCGCAGACGGTCACCGGGCTCGCTCCCGGACAGCGGTACTCCTTCTCGGCGCAGGTGCAGATCGACCAGACCGCGGCTCGCGACGTCGTCGTCGCGGTCGACACCCCTGCCGGCGCGATCACCCGCACCTGGAACCTGTCTCCGACGCTCAACCTCATGCTCCCGGATTCGAAGGCGGGACAGCATTACCAGCGCGGCACGGTCTCGTTCCTGGCCCCGGCATCCGGCGAGGTGACCGTCTCGATCGCCGCACCCGCGGGTGAGGCGAAGGTCCGCGTCGACAATGCGCGGGTCATGGTCGACACCACGACGGCGCCGACGGAAGGCACGGTGTACTCGAGCGACTTCGAGGGCAACCAGCCCGGCTGGGGTCCGTTCGTCTACTCGGGCGATCCGGGCGGCATCCGCACCAGCATCTCCCGCCGTCACGACCCGTACACGGGCAGCGACTGGCGCAACACCGCTCGTCCGTTCGCCCCGGGTGGTGCGCAAGCCGGTCTCGCGGTCGACTCGACCCTGCACGGCGATCACTCGCTGCTGTCGCACTCGGAGCTCAGCGGCGTCGTCTACCGCACCGACCCGACGCTCGTCTCGCTGCAGGCCGGACACACCTACCGTGTCGGATTCGACTACCAGGTCGGAGCGAGCGGGGCCTATCGCTGGGTGACGGGCACGGATGCCCTCGCCGCCGGCGAGGCGACCTCGACGACCCTCGGACGAACCGATCTCGCCCAGGCTCTGGAGACGACGTCGTTCGTCCAGGACGTGAAGGTCGGATGCGGCGACTACACCTGGGTGGGACTCGAACGCGTCGGCGGCCCGGAGGTCGACTTCGTGCTCGACGACTTCACGGTGACGGACCTCGGACCGACGACGGGCGGCACGCCGTGCGCCACGGTCTCGGGCGGAGCCGCGGTCCTGAGCCCGGGCGGGCAGTCGACGTTCACCTCGACGTTCACGAACAGCGAGGACATCGCCGTCGAGAACATCGGAGTGGAGCTCGCTGTGCCGGAGGGGTATGCGGTCGAGGTTGCAGACGGCTCCTCGAACCTGTTCGAGACCGTCGATGCGGGCGACAGCGTCGAGACGACCTGGCTGATCACCGCCCCGGCGGAAGCGGCCGGCGCATCGGTCGGCATCGGCATCGAGGCGACCTACCTCGCCGACTGCGACGTGCGGTCGGTCGCGACCTCGGTGCAGGCGACGGTCGCGACGCGGGCGCGGATCCCGAACGAGCAGATCACGGCCTCGGCGAACTCCGAGGAGACGGTGAACGAAGACGGCAAGGCGGCGAACATGCTCGACGGCGAAGCCGGGACCTTCTGGGTCAGCCGCTGGGCCGCCGATGCCACGGCCTATCCGCACGTGCTGACGTTCGACCTCGGCGCTGCCGAACAGGTCGACGGCATCTCGTACCTGCGCCGGACGGCGAACACGAACGGTCCGATCAAGGGCTACGAGGTCGCCGTCTCGGCCGACGGGCAGACGTTCACCCCCGTGACCACAGGAGAGTGGAAGAACGTCGCCGAGTGGCAGGACGTGAGCTTCGAGGAGACGACGGCCCGGTACGTGCGAGTGACCGCGACGTCGTCGATCTCGGGGTCGCAGTTCTCCGCCGTCGCCGAGATCGCGATCTACGGCACGGCCGCACCGCAGAGCGGACATGCACCGAAGGAGCGTCCGGCCGACGACATCGACGAATGCACCCCCGTCACCGATCCGGAGCTGAGTCTCGATGCCACATCGGTCCGCGCCGGCGAGACGGTCGGGGCGGAGCTCACGGGCTTCGAGCCGAGCTCCGCGGTGTCCTTCTGGCTCGGCGAGGTGAAGATCGCCGATGCCGCGGTCGATGGCGAGGGGGCGCTGACGAGTCGGCTGCTCATCCCGCTGGCGACCGAAGTCGGGAAGCACGAGGTGATCGTCAAGGACGCCTCGGGCGAACCGGTCGCCAGTGCGCCGCTGAAGGTGAAGAAGGCGAAGCCGGCGAAGGACGCGACGGTGACGGTGTCTGTCGAGACGGTTCGAGGCGGATCCAGCGTCGATGTGCAGCTGCGCAGCTTCGAGCCCGGCGATGCCGTGCAGGTCTGGCTGCACTCCGAGCCGGTGAAGCTGGGCGATGTGACGGTCGACGCGGACGGGAATGCTCTGGCGCGGGTCGTGATCCCCGCGGCGACTCCGGCCGGACAGCATTCGATCGTCGTGACGGATGCCGAAGGCGCGGAGCTCGCCCGCACGGGTCTCGCAGTGACGGCCGCACCCGGGGCTGCCGGTGGCAGCCTCTCGGAGACCGGAGCGGATGGAGCGCTGTGGGCGGCAGTCGGCCTGTCGGCGCTGGCGCTGATACTTCTCGGCGGGGTGCTGTGGACGCGCCGACGTCGGGTCGGCTGAGCGGTTCGCTTCGCCGCTGAGGCGCGGCGAGACGGCCCGGAGGGAGTTCCCTCCGGGCCGTCTCGCGCGATCGCCAGGGAGGATTCCTGCCGCGGAATATACTGCCATATTCGAATGTATGTTCTAATGTGGGGGTATGGCACAGTGGCGGACGGATCTTCACCTCGACCTCGATAAGCGGCGTCGTGTGCTGGAGGCGTGGGTGGAGAAGAAGCGGCAGATCGCGGTGCTGGAGTGCGAGGCGATGGGGTTGCTCGTGGATCAGATCTCCATCCACGATGCCGATGTGGCGGGGAGTCCGTTTCATCGGGATGCGATCTACCGGTCGATGGTCGCGGAGTTCTCTGCCGCGGGGCGGATCCCTCAGGGGTCGATCGAGTTCGCGTTCACCGACGCCCGCACGGTGAGTGGCGAGTTGCCCGCGGTGTGGGAGGCGTTCGCGGCGGGCCGGATCAGCAGCGGGCATGTGCGGGAGATCGTGCGGGAGAGTGCGATCGTGGCGGAGGCGGTCCGGAACAAGCGGGTGGATGCCGGCGTGATGGGGTTGTATGAGGCGGCGGTGCTGGTGTTCGCGGAGCGGGAGACCGCGGCGCGGACGGGCGCGCACGCGAAAGAGGTCGCGGCGGCGTTGGTCGGGGAGACGGTCACGGACCGGCACAAGCGAGCGGCCTCGGAGCGGTGCGTGAAGGTGCGTTCAGTCGGAGACGGGCTCGCGTTGTTGACGGCCGTGTTGCCGGAATGGCTCGCGGTCGCGATCGCGGACCGGCTGGCGCAGATGACTCGACAGGTGATCCGGAACCGTGCGCATGCCGGTGACGGTTCCGACGGCATGCGCGTCGCCGACAACGACTCCGACGATGCCTCCGGCTCGGGCTCGGGTTCGGACGATGCCTGCGACGACGGACGCGTGATCTTCAGCGACGACACGTTCGCGATGGATCCCGACACCGACACCGACACCGACACCGACACCGACACCGACACCGAGACCGAGCACGCCCCCGCCGACACCCGCACCTGGGACCAGGTGCAGGCGGACCTGCTCGCCGATCTCCTGCTCACCGCCGACCCGAGCGCCGCCCACGGCGACGGGCTCGACAACATCCAGGGTCGCATCCAGGTCACGATCTCCGGGAGCACGCTCGCCGGCGCCGATGATCGGCCAGCAGACCTCGACGGGCACGGCCCCCTGCACCCGGACATCGCCCGCGACCTCGCCGGGAGGAACGCCGGGTGGTCACGCCTGTTCCTGGACCCCGACGGGATGGTCCGGGAGACGGATACCTATACCCCGACGGAGGGGATGCGGAGGTTCCTCCGCGCCCGGGACCAGCACTGCCGATTCCCCGGATGCCGCATGCCCGTGCACCGGTGCGACATCGACCACACCCACGACCACGCGAAGGGCGGCAAGACCAGGCTCGACAACCTCGCCCACCTCTGCCGCACCCACCACACCCTCAAACACCCCGACATCCCCGACACACACCGGTGGACCGCACAACAGCGCCAAGACGGCACCATCACCTGGCACAGCCCCCTCGGACACGCCTACACCGACCGACCCACCCACCGCGTCATGTTCATCTGACGCAAGGGACCTGACCGACGGTGTCGCGAGACGCGCTCCGAGACGCGCTCCGACACGCGCTCCGAGACGCGAGACGCGACGCCGGCGCTCAGCCCTTGACGGCGCCGGCCGCGAGGCCTGAACGCCAGTAGCGCTGCAGGCTGAAGAACAGGATGATGAGCGGGATCACACCCAGCAGGGCGCCGAGCATCACCGCTCCCTTGTCCGGCGAGAAGTAGGTCATCATGCCGTACAGGCCCTGCGTCACCGGCTTCAGGTCGGCGCTGGAGATCATCATCAGGGGCAGCAGGAAGTTGTTCCACGTGGCCACGAAGATGAAGAGGAAGATCGTCACCATCGCAGGCCCGAGCAGTCGCAGCACGATGGTGAAGAAGATCCGCGCTTCGCCGGCGCCGTCGATGCGGGCGGCCTCCAGGAGCTCGGTCGGCACCGATGACTGGGCGTAGACCATGCCCAGGAACACGCCGAACGGTGAGACCGCGGACGGGATGATGATCGCCCACGCCGTATTCGTCAGTCCCAGAGCATGGAACTCGATGTACAGCGGCACGGTGAGCAGCGCCACCGGCAGCAGGAGGCCGGCCATGATCACGCCCACGGCGATCTTCTTGCCGGGGAAGGCGAACTTGGCGATGGCGTAACCCGCCATCACGGCGAACAGGGTGCCGATGATGCCCGCGCTCACCGAGTAGAAGAGCGAGTTCCCGACCCAGCGCCAGAAGAGCCCCTGCGTCCAGCCCATGAGGCTGTCGTAGTTCGTCTCGAGGTTCCACTCGGCGAACCAGAAGCCGAACGTCGACGTCAGATCCGTGTTGTTCTTCGTCGAGGCGACGATGAGCCAGTACACCGGAACGAGGAAGTACAGCGTCGCGATGACCAGGGTGATGATGCCGAATGCCCGAGCGACCGGTCCCGGCGCCATGGACGGGGGTGGGGCATCGGGGGCCTGCGCGCGGCGGCGGCGGCCCCGCTTCGCGGACGGGTCGAACGTGGTCAGGAGGGAAGTGGTGGTCATGAGTCCCCCTTCCGGCGCTGCAGCAGCGCGTAGACGATCGCGAGCACGCCTGCGATCAGGGCCATGAGGAGGGAGTAGGCGGACGCGGGCCCGCTGCCCGACGGAGAGATCTCGCCCATCATCGTGTTGTAGGTCAGCATCATCGGAGTGAAGTCCTTGCCCATCCAGGTGTTGGAGGCCTCCATGATCACCGGCTCGTTGAAGAGCTGGATCGTGCCGATGATCGAGAGCAGCACCGCGAGGAGGGCGGCTCCGCGCACCAGCGGCACCTTGATGCGCATCGCGACCTGGAATCCTGACGCCCCGTCGAGGCGTGCGGCCTCGTACAGATCACGAGGCACCGCCTGCAACGCCGACAGGAAGATGAGCATGTTGTAGCCGGTGTAGGTCCAGGTCGTCATGTTCGCCATCGAGAAGAGGATCGTCTGGGGCGACATGAAGTCGGTGCCTTCGGGCAGGTAGGGCAGCAGCGGCGAGACCTCCGGCGTGTACAGATACAGCCACATCATCGCGGCGATGATGCCGGGCACCGCATACGGGAGGAAGAACGCGAGGCGGAAGAGCGCCGGGCGACGGAGTATGTACGAGTCGAGCAGGAGGGCGAGCGCGAGTGCGACGATGATCATCACCGGGATCTGCAGCCCCGCGTACAGGACCACGCGGCCCATGCCGGCCCAGAACGCGCCGTTGGTCGCCGCAGCCGCGAAGTTGTCCAGGCCGACGAAGGCATCGACCAGCTCGCCGCCGCCGTACAGTCCGCCACCCGACGGGACCTGCGCGAAGAAGGACGAGCGCACCGACACGATGATCGGCACCAGGAAGACCACCGCGAACAGGATGGCGAAGGGGGCCATGAACAGCCAGCCCGTGAGGCCCTCCCGACGGGTTCCGCGGCCGCGTCGGCGGCCGGGCTCAGGACGGGTCGGGGGAACGGATGCCGGTGACATGCGCCGCTCCTCGGTCGCTACGACCATTGTGCTGCCTCTCGATTGGTGACGGCGGCGGGGTGCACGACCGTTCGTGTGCCCCGCCGCCGATCATCCGATGATGCTCTGCCGCGCGCCTACTCGGCGACCGGCAGACCGAGGTCCTTCAGCGACGCGACGGCCGTCTCCTGGGCCGTCGTGAAGATGTCGGCGACGGTGGCTGTGCCGGCCACGGCTGCCGCCGCGGTCTCGTTCATCTTCGACAGTGTCGAGAATCCGGGAGCGTAGGGGAAGTCGGGGTTCAGGTTCCCTGTGGCCGTGCCCAGCTCGGCGAGGACGTCCTGTCCGCCGAATTGGCGCAGCATCTTCTCGGGGGTCTTCACGCTGCCCTTGGCGGCGACGACGAGACCCTGCGAAGACAGGTCGTCCACCTGGGTGTTGAACCAGTCGTTGAACTCCATCGCCTCGGCGGGGTGCTCGCAGCCCTTCATCACTCCGATGCCGGAGCCTCCGTCCGGACCGCTCTGAGCGCCGGCACCGAAGTCCGGCAGCTGTGCGACGCGCCACTGTCCCTCGGCGGGGGTGCCGTCGAGGGAGTCGAGCAGGAAGCCGGCCTCCCACGCCGCACCGACGTGCCCGATCAGGCTGCCGTCGTTGAGCGCCGCCGTGAAGCCCTCGCCCCAGCGCTCGGTGGCGAGCGTCTGCTTGTCGTCGAGCAGGCCCTGCCAGAAGGCGGCGACGCGCTCAGCGCCCTTGCCCTCGGCATCCACCCGCCACTCGTCGCCCTCGGTGGAGAACCAGGTGTCGCCCGCGGCGGCGGCCTGCGCGGAGAGCCAGTACTGGGCCTCGTCGGGCGTGAAGGCGGTCGCGAACTTGCCGGCGGCGGCAGCGGTCGCCGACGTGGCTGCGAGGTCGTCGAGCGTCGCGGGTGCCTCGACGCCGAGAGCCGCGAACGCCGTCTCGTTGTAGAAGTACACGAGGGGCCCGGTGTCCGTCGGAAGGCCGACGACGGCGTCGCCGACCCTCATGCCGCTGAACGCCCCGGCCGAGAAGTCGTCCTCGTACTTCTTCGCCTCGGACGCGACGTCCTCCAGCATGCCCTTCACGTAGAGCTGGGGAACCTCGGCGTACCCGACCTGGGCGAGGCACGGGCCGTTCTTCGCCTTGATGTCGGTCTCGAGCTTGAGGACGAGATCCGCGGCCTTGCCGTCGAACTTGGTCGGCTCGACCTGGATGTCGGGGTGCTCGGCGTTCCAGCGGTCGACGATCTCGGCGACGCTGGTCATCCCCTCGCCGTCGGGGAGACGGTGGATGTACTCGATCGTGATCGGCTCACCGCCACCGTCTCCGGCAGGGGCGTCGCCCGAGGAGCAGGCCGCGAGGCCGAAGGCGGACACAGCGCCGACCGCGATGATCGCGGCCGCCCGTGTGGCAGGGGATGTGGAAGCCATGCTGTTCTCCTCTTCGAGGTCAGGTTCTTACAGGATCGCCGGGATGCCGGGTCGCTTCACCGCGGTACTGATCATGGACATTAAACATCAGAATGTTTGCGTTCACAAGCCCGCGAACGTAACTGTTCATGCCGATCGCCGTGCGCACGAGGATAGCGCTGACATTGCTTGACGAGCGAGGAGAGCGGGGCATTCCGCGCGGATGACCCGACAGTGCTTCAGGCGGTCAGCACCTCGTCGCCGAGGCGCACGATGCCCTCCGCGGTCTCGTCGGTGGGGAGCAGGAGACGCCCGAGCGTCGGCTCGCCCTGTGCGAGCGCTCCGGTGAGGGTGGTGAGCACCTTGGCATCGCGCACGCCCGTGTCGGGGTTCGCGTGCGTCGCCAGGCAGCGCACGATGGGACCGGCCGTCCGGAACGCGACGGTGCCGATGCGCACCTCGCCCTCCCAGTCGAGTTCTGACCACGGGGCGACGCCGTCGATGACGATGTTGGAACGGAAGCGGCGGTCATCGACGGGAAGGTCGAGCGCGTCGCTCAGGGCCAAGGTGCTGCCGCGGCTGTGCACCGACACGTACCCGCGCGCGCGATCCTGGAACCTCGACGTCTCCCCGTCGCCGACGAGGGCGAGGGGGAGTCGACCAGGGCGCTGCAGCCGGCGACCTTCCCGCGTCGAGAGGGTGAAGTCGGTGACCGCGGCCACGAGTTCGGCCCGTCCGGCGTCGTCGATCCCCGCCTCGGCGAGCACGCGGCCGTCGTGTTCGATCCGCAGGCGCCGTGACGCGTCGTCGTAGCTCGTGCGCAGCGCGGCCAGTGCCGGGAAGTCCTGCAGGGCGAGCCCCTTCGACTTGGGCCAGTAGTCGAGCCCGCCGTCGTCCTCCGGGGTGACCGCATCGGCGAAGCGGAATGCGAGCACCCGGTCGCCCGCGACCCTGCCGTCCGCCTGCACCGTGAGCGATTCGAGGGATTCGGGGGTGAGCCCCTTGATCGGGTGACGGTAGAGAGCGACGACACGGGCCATGAAATGATTCTCGCAGGTCACGTCACACTGTCGCCGGGGGTCACCGGCTAGGAGGAAACATGCGCATCGCCCTGCACTCGGTCATCGTGGACGGAGCCGTCGACCAGTACCGATCGCATCACGCACGGATCCCTGACGACCTGCGCGACCTGTTCGCCGAAGCCGGCATCCACGACTGGATCATCTGGCGGTCGGGCAGGAACCTGTTCCACCTGGTCGAGTGCGACGACTTCGACCGGGCGATGCGCATCGTCGACGCCGCGCCGGCGAATGCCGCATGGCAGGCCGATATCGGTCGGTTCGTCGACGGCTTCCACGGACCCGACGGCGAAGAGGGGTTCCTGCCGATCGAGCAGGTCTGGTCGCTGGAGGATCAGCGGTCGAGCGCGTCCTGACCCGTTCCGCGGGCACGACGAAGCCCCCGTGGGTCGCACGGGGGCGGAACGACGGAGCAGGCGGTCAGGCCTTTTCCAGCTCGTCCTCGTCTTCGTCTGCGTACTCGTCGGCCCACTTGTCGACGTAGGCGTCTTCGTCTGTCGGATGACCCAGCTCGCGCTCGAGCGCGGAGTAGTTCACCGACGGACTGTACGCCTTGAGTTCGCGGGCGATCTTTGTGTGCTTCGCCTTCTGACGGCCACGGCCCATACGCCAGACCCCCTCACGATTTCAGCTGCGGGCGACAGGAGCCCGATGCATTTCACGACACCGGCTCGAAGCCGGTAAGAGTAGCATTCAGAATAGCACGCGGGTAAGACCCTCTGGCCGACGCCAGGCAGGTGAACGGAGCGATTCTCATGACTGACAGCACCTCCACCCCGTCCGACGAGGCCGCACAGAACGTAGCGCTGCAGAAAGCCGTCATCGTGGGCATGCAGCCCGATCAGGATCGGCATGTGATCGACGAGGCCGTCCGCTTCGCCCGTTTGCTCAGTGCGCCGCTCGTCGTCGCGCACGTGGACGTCACCCGCTTCGTCACCTACGAGGACCCCGACGGCTACGTGCACTCCGCCCCCATCGACATCAACTTCGACGCGGGGGTGGCCGAGTTCGAAGCCGTGCAGGCGGCGGCCGCGTCTCTCCTCGACGGGACCGGTCTCACCTGGACCGCGCGGCAGCTGGTCGGGGATCCCGCCCTGGCGATCAAGCAGCTCGCGAACAAGCTCGACGCGTCGCTGATCGTGGTCGGCACGCGCAAGCGCGGGATCGGCGAGTCGATCCGGGAGTTCTTCACCGGCTCGGTGGCGGCGCGGCTCACGCATCGTCAGCATCGGTCCGTGCTGGTCGTCCCGCTCGGGGAGTCCGTGCCGGATTCGCAGAAGGAGATCTGGCCGGAGAACGCGTAGGTTCCTTCCGCTCAGAGACCCCTTCGTCCGGTCAACCTCATGCCGTCAGGGTATGGCGCCTCGGCGGACTGGACGCACGAGAGGCCCGGTGTCCTCGACGGACACCGGGCCTCTCGTGGCCGCCCCGTCAGCGGCCGGAGCCGAGCGCTCCGAGCGCGCGGGTCACCGCGTGCGCGGCGGCATCCAGCCCGTCCTCGAGCTCGCTGACGACGGATGCCGGGAGCACGCCGCCTTTCGCGACGTGGGTGCGCAGATCGGTCCGCACCCGTGCGCGGAAGGCGTTGACCACGGCATCCGCACGGTGCAGTTCTTCGCGACTGATGATGCGGGCGTCATCCGACGCGGCGCGCGGTCGGGTCTTCGCGGCCGAGCGCTCGTCGTGCTCGGCTGAGGCGAGGTCGGCCCGGAGGCTCTTCATGGCCTCTTTCACGCTCTGACGCACCTCGTTCGCGATGAGCCGCACGGAGTCCGTGAGACCCGCCTCGATGCCGGCGAGGTCGCCCTCGCGCGACGCGAGTTCGGCGCGGCCGGCATCGGTGATCGCGTAGATGGTGGTGCGGCCGTCGACGGTCTTGGAGACCAGGCCCTCCTCCTCGAGCTTTGCGAGTCGCGGGTAGATGGTGCCGGCGCTGGGAGTGTAGGTGCCCCCGGTGCGATCGGTGAGCGACTGGATGATGCCGTAGCCGTGCTGCGGCGCTTCGGCGAGAAGCGACAGCAGGTACAGGCGAAGGTCGCCGTGGGAGAAGACGGCGGGGCTCATGATTCCTCCCACTCCGCGTCGTTCGTGATCGATTCGGGAGCGCGGCGGAGCACCGTGACGCCGCCGGAGACGGAGTTCGCCCGGAGGTCGACGAAGCGTCCGGCGAGCTCGCCGGTGGTGCCGGTGTAGTTGCTGGGCCCGGAGGAGCTGCGCTCCACCCCGTCGATGAGCAGGCGTCCGCTGAGCGAGCGGATGACGTAGTTCGCGGCGAGCGACTCGTCGAGGCGCACGGTGGTCCCGCCCGAGACGGAGTTGACGTTGATGGTGTTCACGTCGCCCGCGGCATCCACCAGCGTCGAGCCGGAGACGATGTCGACGGTCGCCTTGCGCACGGCCCCGGTGACGGCCACATCGCCCGAGACGCTGTTGGCGGTGATCGAGCCGGTGAGTCCGCGCACCTGCACATCGCCCGAGACGGAGTTGACGTTGAGATCGCCGATGAGGGTGTCGACGATGATGTCGCCGGAGACGGTGTTGAGCCGGGCGTCGTTGCGGATGCCGGACACCAGGGCGCCGGCGCTGACGACGCCGAGGTTCAGGGCGATCGACCGCGGAACGGCCACGCTCACCTCGGCGCGGGGGCCGCCGGAGCCGAAGTTGCGGAACACCTCGAGGAAGTTGTCCCAGCCGAGCTGCGGGTGGTCGATCTCGACCTCGCCGTCGTGGGATTCGATGCGGAGGTCCTTGGTGGTGACGCCGTGCACCTCGATGCGGATGCCGGGTTCGTCGTGCGCGACGATGTCGACCTGGCCGCCGACGAGACCGACCTTGAGCCGGCTGATGGATTCGATGTCGATGACGCGTTCCTCGCCGGGGGCGATGAGCCACTTCTCGGTCATGTCTGCTTCTCCTGGTTTCGGGGGATCGAGATATATCGTGTGGATTGAGAGTAACACGATATATCTCGATCATGTCAAGAGGGCCGGTTGACTTCACAGAAAAGGCGCCGCCCGCGTCAGGGCAGCGCCTTGTTCCGAATCCCGATGCCGGCTTGACCTTGACGTAACGTCAACTTCTAGAGTCGAGACATCGACAACGGAAGGAGGCTGCAGATGGAGCAGAAGGACTGGTCCATTCAGGAGATCGCGCGGCTCGCGGGAACCACCAGCCGCACGCTGCGTCACTACGACGACGTCGGGCTGCTCCCGCCGTCGCGCATCGCGACCAACGGCTATCGCCACTACGACGGACAGGCTCTCGTGCGTCTGCAGCGCATCCTGCTGCTGAGGGAACTCGGGCTCGGGCTACCGCAGATCGCCGAGATCCTCGCGAAGGAGAGTGAGGAGGCATCCGCCCTGCAGACCCATCTCGCGCTGCTGCGCGAGGAGCAGACCCGGCTGGCGCGACAGATCGCGTCGGTCGAATCCACCATCGACGCATTGAGAGGAGGTGAAGAACTCATGGCAGAGAACATGTTCGACGGCTTCGACCACACCCGGTACAAGGAGGAGGTCGAGGACCGTTGGGGCAAGAAGGCCTACGCCGACAGCGACCGCTGGTGGCGCGGGATGACGGATGCCGAGCGTGCCGACTGGCAGCAGCGCGTGTCCGATCTCGCACGCGACTGGATCGCCGCCGCCGAGAGCGGTGTCGATCCGGCATCCGCTGAGGCTCAGGCCGTCGCCCGTCGCCACGTCGAGTGGCTGACCGGTGTGCCCGGCACTCCTGCATCCGTCCCGGGCGGCGACGTCAAGGGCTACGTGATCGGGCTCGGCGAGATGTATGTCGCCGACCCGCGCTTCGGCGCGAACTACGCGACCGCATCCGGCGGCACGCAGGGCGCGGAGTTCGTCCGCGATGCGCTCCGCATCTACGCGGACGGCAACCTCTAGCGTCGCACCGCACCCGAGCGGCCCCTTTGCGTACGAGCCACCCCTTCGTGGTCGTACTCAAGGGGGCCGCTCGCGCGCAAGGGGGTGGTTCGGCATCCGGCGGTGAGGCGTAGGGTCGGGGCATGAGGCAGCCACCCCGACGCAGCGACGCTGCGCCGCTGTTCGTGGCTGCCGCCGCCGCGTACACCGCCAACGTCGCCCTCGGCACGGCCGTCGCGACGAGAGTCGTCGACACCGCGAACTTCCGGTGGGTGCATCACGCGATCTACATCGCGACCTGCGCGACGACCGCGGCCGCTGTGGTCGTGGGCCTGTTCCGGTCGGCGCCGCGCGAAGCGAGCCGCCGCGCGGCCCTCCTGCTCCTTCCCGCCGCCGCGCCTCTCGCGGCCATCCCGTATCTCGGGACCCACGGTCGCCGGCATCCGCTCACCGCGCTCGCCGCCGCCCCTTTCCTCCTCGCGGGCCTCGTGTGCTCGCTCCGAGCCGACCGGAAGTGAACGCATGGAACTGCTCGACGCCATCCGCCGCCGCAAGACCACGAACGGGCCGCTTCTGCCGGATCCGGTCTCCGCGGAGCACCAGCGTCTGCTGCTCGAGGCGGCGGGACGCGCTCCCTCCCAGCTGAACAGTCAGCCCTGGCGGTTCGTCGTGATCGAGAGCCGCGACACCATCGAGGAGATCGCGCGCATCTCGGGCGAGAGCATGACCGAGGCGATGTCGAACGGCACCTTCTTCGAGCGGTACAAGCCGTACTTCCGCTTCAGCGAGGCCGAGATGGAGGAGAAGCGCAGCGGGATGCTGTTCGACAAGCTCCCTGCCGCGCTCCGGCCGTTCACGAGCCAGGTGTTCACCAAGCGCGGCCAGACGCTGATGAACACGTTCGGCGTGCCGAAGACCCTGGGCTCCGAGAACCGGAAGCTCGTCGCGGGATCCCCGCTGCTGCTCGGGGTCATGCTGGATCGCAGCGAGTACCGCCCCGGTCAGCTCTCGTCGTTCTACTCGGTGTTCAGCATGGGCGCGGCCATGGAGAACATCTGGCTCACCACGGTCGAGCTCGGCATGGGCATCCAGTTCATCTCCTTCCCGATGGAGGTGCCCGGTCGGTGGGAGGAGATCATCCGCCTGCTGAAGGTTCCGGACGATCTCGAGCTGATGGCCGTGTACCGGCTCGGCTACCTGCCGCCCGAGCAGCGCCGTCCGGCGATCGACTGGTCGAGCAGCCAGCGCAAGCTCGCGTCCCAGTACGTGTTCCGCGAGACCTGCGACTCTCCGCAGCAGGGCTGGGATGACGCGCCGACCGGAAGGCTCACGCACGAATCGTGAGCCCGGGCGTCAGGGGCGGCCGACCCGCGGCAGCTCCGGGAGGTCCTTGAGTGCCGGGCCTTCGATGCGCGTGCCGTCGGGAGCGAAGCGGGAGGCGTGCAGCGGGCAGTCCCAGGTGCACTCCGCGTCGTTCCATTCGAGCACCCCGCCGAGATGCGTGCACACGGCCGAGACCGCCCGTGTGACGCCGTCGACGGTCGAGATCCCGACCGGGAGCCCCGCTCTGTTGGCCCGCACGCCGCTGCCCTCCTCGGGGCGGGGGACCGGAATCTGTCGCGATTCGGCGCCCGCCCACCCGGAGGCGGCGGCCGCCGCGACCTTGGCGCCCTCGACCGCGCCCGTCGCGAGATCGGCCGGCACGGTCAGCCGTGTGGCCAGCGCGTTCATCCAGCGGGGCCGGTCGCGCCACCCTGTGCCGAGGATCTCGGCGGTGAGGCGCAGTGCCGCGGCCGGAGCATTCGAGAGCCCCCACTTCGCGTAGCCGGTGGCGAATCGGATCGCGCCGAGTCCGCGCGGCATCGCTCCGACGAACGGGATCTGGTTGTGCGAGGTGTAGTCCTGCGCCGACCAGCGGTGCGTCTCCTCCGCGCCCGGGAAGTACTGCGCGGTCCACGACACAAGGTCCTCGATCGCCGCGGCCTCGCTGTCCGAGCGTCCGACCGGGTGGCCGTTCCCGCCGACGACGAGCTGCGCCGTGCCGGCGGGGCCGTCGGTCTCCGTCACCGGGCGGATCGAGCGGGTCGACGCGTCGACCGAGAGGAAGGTGCCGGTCGGCGCCTCGCCGGGCACGCGGAACGAGACGCAGTACGACCGCATCCCGCTGGTCTTGGTGAAGTACAGGCCGCGGTCGAGGAGGGGGCTTCCGGTGGCGAGCACGATGTGGTCGGCGAAGAGCGGTCCGTCCGCCGTCTCGACACGCGCCGAGGGGAGTGCGTGAACGCCGGTGGCGCGGATGCCGGTGTGCAGGGTCCCGCCCTCCTCGAGGAACTCCCCTGCGAGGGCGCGCGTGATCACCACCGGGTCGATCGTCACCTGGTCGTCGAGCGCGACGGCCCCGGCGACCGGGAACGGGGTCGCATCCAGGTCGCTCGGAGTCAGCATCCTCGTCGCCAGTCCCGCCTCGCGTGCGGCGGCATGCTGCGCCCGCACCGTCCCGAGTCCGTCGGGCGTCTGCGCGTAGGAGTGGTCCGTGCGCCACGTGTACGGGACTCCCGCGCTGTCGGCGAACGCGATCAGCCACTCCATGCCCTCGCGGTTCGCGTCGACGTAGGCGCGCACGAGCGCGGCGGGGTGGTGCCGGCGGATCTCGGCGAGCCGCTTGCCCTGCAGCAGCGAGAGCTTGCCGGTGTTCCCTCCGGTCGCGAGCTCGGCGATGTCGCCCGACTCGATCACGGCCACATCGAGGCCGGCGCGGGTCAGCATCACCGCGGTGCTCAGGCCGGTGAGCCCCGCTCCCACGATGACGACATCGTGCGAGGCACCCGGCTCGAACGGCGAGCCGAGGGACGGGAGCGTGCCGGTCTTCCAGAGCGGATTCATGCGCTCAGTCAACGCCCTCGGCGGCTCAGGACCCACTGCCTTGACATCGGGGCGCCGCGCTGCCACAGGCGACTACAGTGACGAAAGTGAACTTCCGCCGCGTCCTGCTCGTCGCCCTCGGCGGGACGATCGGCACGGCGGCCCGGCTGGGGCTGGGGCTCGCGATCCCCGACCAGGGCGGATTCCCGGTCGCGGTCCTCGTCGCGAACATCCTCGGGGCGTTCCTGATCGGCGTCGTCGCCGCGCGCCTTGCGGCATCCACCGATCTTCGACTGCTGCTCGGCACCGGCGTGCTCGGCGGGTTCACGACATACAGCGCGTTCATGACCGGCACGCTGGCGCTGTGGACGGACGCGCCGCTGCTGGCCGGGGCCTACGCCCTCGGAAGTCTCGTGCTGGGCGTCGCCGCCGCGTCTCTCGGCCTGCGACTCGGCCGCCCGCGCCGGACGACGGAGGCCGCGTCGTGAATCCGCTGCTCTTCGTCGCGGCTGCCCTCGCCGGCGGGATCGGTGCCGTGCTGCGCTACCTCGCCGACCTCGGCGTCGCGCGTCTCGCCGGCCGCCGTCTCCCGTGGGGCATCCTCATCGTGAACGTCACCGGGTCCTTCGCGCTCGGCCTCGTGACCACCGCGCTGCCCGATGCGGCGTTCCTCCTCGGCGCGGGTCTGCTCGGCGGCTACACGACCTTCAGCACCGCGATGCTCGACACGGTCGCGCTCTGGCGCGACGGCGAGCGCCCGGCATCCGCTGTCAACGCGATCGGGATGCTGGTGCTGGGGCTCGCCGCGGCGGGGCTCGGGCTCATGCTCGGCGCTGCGCTCTGAGGCGCGAGCACGGCTCCCAGCATCCTCACAATCCGAAAATGTACAAACGTACATGTACGGAAGTCCAGGGGGTGCCCGATGGGGGAGAGCACGCGTCGTCGACGTGACCCTGAAGCGCGCCGTCGGGAGATCGTCACCGCCGCGGCGGAGCTGATCGTCGAGGTCGGCGCCGACGGCCTCACCCACCGCATGGTCGCCGCCCGCGCCGGCGTTCCGCTCGGCGCGACCACCCAGTACTTCGACACGCTCGACGACCTCCGCTCCGACGCTCTCCGCGCCCTCGCGGACGAGGTCGACGCGCGTCTCGACGGCGTGCGCATCGCCCTCGCCGAGCGCGGGGTCAGCCCGGCCGTGATCGCCGACCTGATCACCGAGGGCCTCGACGACGCCCGGGCCGTGAAAGCCGATCGGGCCGTCGTCACCGCCGCCATCCACGACCCCCGCCTGCGCAAGCTCGCGCAGCACCTGTCCGAGCAGCTGGTCGCCCTGCTCGAGCCTGCCTACGGGCACGACAGGGCGACAGCCGCGATGATCTTCATCGACGGGGTCATGTGGAGCACCCAGATCCGGGAGACCACCCCGGATCGCGCCTTCATCGAGACCGCACTCACCCAGCTCCTCGGCATGCCCGAGAATGATGACAGCCCCGGTCGCACCGCTGCGCCGTCCGCACCCTGAACCGAGGAATCCGCCGTGTCGAATCTCGCCGTCCTGAGTCTGAAGAACCGGGCGCTCATCGCCCTCATCACGATCGTCGCCGCGGTGTTCGGCGGTCTGGCGCTGACCAACCTCAAGCAGGAGCTCATCCCCTCGCTCGAGCTGCCCAACCTCATGGTCATGACGACGTACCCCGGAGCGTCGCCCGAGGTCGTCGAGAACGACGTCTCGACGCCGGTCGAATCCGCCATCCAGGGTGTGCCCGGCCTCGAGGGGACGACGGCGACGAGCACCACGAACGCGTCGATCGTGCAGGCGACCTTCGCCTACGGCACGAACCTCGCGACCGCGGAGCAGAAGATCCAGCAGGCGATCAACCGCATCTCGGGCCAGCTCCCCGAAGACGTGAGCCCGCAGGTGCTCGCGGTCTCGATCGACGACTTCCCGGTGATCCAGGTGGCGGTGACCGGATTCGAGGATGCGGACAACGCACAGGCAGAGCTCCAGAGCGTCGCGATCCCCGACCTCGAAGACGTCGACGGCGTCAACGCCGCGCAGCTGATCGGCGGCGTCGGCCAGCGGATCACCATCACCCCCGACTTCGCGCTGCTGGCCGCCGAGGGGCAGAGCACGCAGGCGATCACGTCGGCGCTGCAGCAGAACGGCACGCTCTTCCCGGGCGGCGACATCACCGAGAACGGCCAGACCCTCACCGTCCAGACGGGCGCGAAGATCACGTCCGTCGACGAGATCGCCGCTCTTCCGCTCGTCGGCAGCGCGCTGACGATCGGCGATGTGGCGACGGTCGCGCAGGAGTCCGACCCGATCAGCTCGATCTCGCGCGTCGACGGCAAGGACGCGCTCTCCATCTCGATCACCAAGCTCCCTGCCGCGAACACCGTCGAGGTCTCGCAGGGCGTGCTCGCCGCGCTGGACGAGATCGGCAAGGCGTTCCCGGATGCCGAGTTCACGGTCATCTTCGACCAGGCGCCGTTCATCGTGCAGTCCATCGAGAGCCTCGCGACGGAGGGCCTTCTCGGACTCGCGTTCGCGGTGATCGTCATCCTGGTCTTCCTGCTGTCGATCCGCTCGACCCTGGTGACGGCGATCTCGATCCCGACCTCGGTGCTCATCACCTTCATCGGGCTGCAGGCCTTCGGCTACTCCCTGAACATCCTGACGCTCGGCGCGCTCACGATCGCGATCGGCCGCGTGGTCGACGACTCCATCGTCGTGATCGAGAACATCAAGCGTCACTACGTCGGCGACGCCGACAAGGGCGATGCGATCAGGCTCGCGGTGCGCGAGGTCGCGATGGCCGTCACGGCATCCACGATCACGACCGTCGCGGTGTTCCTCCCGATCGTGTTCGTCGGAGACATGGTCGGCGAGCTCTTCCGTCCGTTCGCGATGACCGTGGCGATCGCCATGATCGCGTCCCTGCTCGTCTCGCTGACGATCGTGCCGGTGCTCGCGTACTGGTTCCTCCGCCCCGGCAAGCCGCTGCTCGACGAGAACGGCGTGGCGATCGACCCCGAGCACCCGGATGCTCCGCCCACATGGCTGCAGCGCCGGTACCGGCCCATCCTCGGCTGGACTCTGAAGCACTCGGTCGTCACGGTGATCCTCGCCGTGGTGGTGCTGGGCGGCACGCTCGCCGCCGCGCCGCTGATGAAGGTCAACTTCCTCGGCGACTCGGGCCAGAACACGATGACGGTCACCCAGGACCTCGGTCCGACCGCGAGCCTCGAGGCGAAGTCGGAGGCCGCCGTCCAGGTCGAGGACGCTCTGCTGGGCATCGACGGCATCGAGCACGTGCAGGCATCGATCGGGTCGAGCGGCTCGGCGCTGCGCGACGCCTTCTCGGGTGGGGCCGGGGTCACCTACTCGGTGCTGACCGACGGTGACGCCGATCAGGAGAAGCTGCGCGCCGACGTGCAGGACGCGATCGACGGACTCGGCGACGAGGTCGGCGACGTGTCGGTGGCGGCATCCGCCGGCTTCGGCTCGAGCGACATCGAGATCGCCGTCTCGGCGTCGAACGCCGACGACCTGCAGACCGCGACGACGTCTGTGATGGACGAGCTCGACGGACGTGCCGGTGTCGGCCAGGTGACCGACAACCTGGCGGCATCGCTGCCCTACATCGCCGTCGTGGTCGATCGTGCGGCAGCCGCCCAGCGGGGGCTGTCCGAGGTCGCGGTCGGCTCGATCGTGTCGAGCACCATGCGCCCGCAGCAGGCCGGCACCGTCGAGATCGACGACACCGCGCTGACGATCTACATCGTCACACCGGAGCCGCCGACCACCATCGACGCCCTGAAGGCCCTCGCGATCCCGACCCCGCTCGGCATCGTGCAGCTGCAGGACATCGCGACCGTCGAGGAGCGCAACGGCCCCACCTCCATCACCACGGAGCAGGGCCGCCGCACCGCGACGATCACCGTGCCGCCGGCATCCGACAACCTCGCGACCGCGACGGCGTCGGTGAACGAGGCGCTCGCCGCCGCGGAGCTGCCAGACGGCGCCTCCGCCGAGGTCGGCGGTGTCGCCTCGCAGCAGGCCGACTCGTTCTCGCAGCTGGGTCTGGCGATGCTGGCCGCGATCCTCATCGTGTACGTCGTGATGGTGGCGACGTTCAAGTCGCTGCGTCAGCCGCTGCTGCTGCTCGTGTCGGTGCCGTTCGCGGCGACCGGCGCGATCCTGCTGCAGATCGTCACGGGCGTGCCGCTCGGTGTGGCGTCGCTGATCGGCGTGCTGATGCTGATCGGCATCGTGGTGACGAACGCGATCGTGCTCATCGACCTCGTGAACCAGTATCGGGAGAAGGGTCTGTCGACCGTCGAGGCGGTGAAGGCCGGTGGCGAGAAGCGACTGCGGCCGATCCTCATGACGGCGCTCGCGACGATCCTGGCGCTGACCCCGATGGCTCTCGGCATCACGGGGCATGGCGGCTTCATCTCGCAGCCGCTCGCGATCGTGGTGATCGGCGGACTGCTCTCCTCGACCGTGCTGACCCTGATCGTGCTGCCGACGCTCTACAACCTCGTCGAGGGTGCGAAGGAGCGGCGCCGTGCCCGCAAGGGCGGCGGATCGGATGCCGCGGGCGCGGGTTCCGATCCGGACGCGCCGGTCGATCCCAAGGCGCGCGCGTCTGCGGACGGATCGCCGGAATCGGTCACCGTGGATGCGAGCGGTCTGCCCGATCTGTCGCACCTGACGCGCCGCGAGCTGCGCGACCGCGGGCTCGTCTAGCCGCCACGGCGTTCACAATTCAGCAAGAATCCGGACCGCCGGGGCGGAATCGACCATTCCCGCCCCGGTGGCCTCCGTTCTTGCGGAGTTATGAACGGCCCAGGGACGAGACCGCGGCGAATCAGCCGAGCGTGATGCCCCAGCGCAGGGTCCAGGACTCGTCGGAGGCGAGACGGCGGATGCCGAGGCCGCTGTTGAGCGCGTCGGCCGGCGCCGTCATGGGCTCGATCGCGACAGCGAGGTCCTGACCCGGGTAGTTCGTCGCGGTGTAGACCTGCACGAAGTCGAACCCCTCGCCCTGCCAGAGAGCCAGTCGGCGGCCGTCGGGAGCCGTGAGCGTGGTGCGGACCAGCCCGTCCTCGTCGCGCGCGAGATCGGTGAAGCCGGTGTCGAGGGTCGTGTCGCCCAGACGGATGCCGTCCCGCAGAGCGGCATCGGCCGGACGTGTGCCGGTGGGGAGCATCCGCTCGTCGGTCACGAACGCGGTCTGGGCCGGAACCCGCAGCACGAGGTCGCGCGGGTCGACATCGCCGATCGTGACGAACGGGTGGGTGCCGAGCGCGACCGGCGCCGGTTCGGCCGACCGGTTCGTCAGGACGTGGACGACCTCGATGCCGGCATCCGTCAGCAGATAGGTGACCGAGGTCTCGATCAGATACGGGTATCCGGTCTGCGGCACGATCGTCGCGCTGAGGGTGGCGGCGGCATCCGTCTGCTCGATCTCGTAGGCCGAGAAGCGCAGCAGCCCGTGACTGGCGTTGCGGAACCTGGGCTCGGTGAGGGCGAGCTGGCGCGCGGTCCCCCGGTCGTCCCAGAGCCCGTCGCGCACCCGATTCGGCCAGGGTGCGAGGACCACACCGGAGCACGACGGGGTCGGGATGTCGAGCGCATAGGGGGTCACGAGGTCGACGTCGCCGATGCGGAGCGAACGCAGCGAGGCGCCGACCTGGGCGATCTGGGCCGAGACGTCGCCGGACTGGAGGTGCACCTGGGTGCCGGTGGGGGATGCGGAACTCACCTCGCCATCGTATGGCGCGGATGACTCTCTCAGGTGCGACCGCTAGACTCGTCCGGTCGGCTTCGGACACCCGCGCATGGCGCGGACGTTTTTGTGTAAGAAGTGTGAGTCCAGGGGCCGATGGTGAGCGTCGATCGACGCAAATCAACCATCACATGAATGGCCCCGGCCGCTGACAGTCCGGAACCCCGCTTCATCTCCTCTGCGAGGAAGCACCGGGTGCTCGCGCGTGCGCGCAGCGCTGTTCTCGTGCGAGAACTCAGAAGGACACCTGCTTTGCCCAAGAACAAGAAGCCCCGCGGCGGACGACCCTCCGCCAACTTCGAGCCGCGCTACGGCGCCAAGAAGACCTCGTTCCACGACCGTCACGCGGGTGGCCGCGACGCCGCCCGTGACGGCGCCCGCCCTGAGCGCGGTGGACGTGCGGATGCCGGCGAACGCCGCACCGCTCCCGCCGCCGGCGGCTACGACCGTCGACCGGGCAGCCGCAGCGCCGGTCACCGCGGCTATCGTCCGGCCGAGGCCGAGTCGGGCGCCCCGAAGCAGCGCTGGAACGCGCAGGAGCGCGCCGGGCGCGACGAGGCCCGCAGCATCCGCAACCGCGCCGAGTCCGGCCGTCGCGAGGCGCCGCACCACCGCAGTGACGACCGTCGGCCCACGGGTCCCGGCACCTACCGCGATGACCGCGGTGGTCAGGGCTTCGATCGCGACGACCGTGCGCGCCGCGATGACCGCGGGGCATCGACCGAGCGTCGGGGCTTCCGCGACAACGATCACCGCGACGGCGGACGTCCGGTCCGTGACGACCGCCGCGGCCAGCGTCCCACCGGTCCCGGCAGCTACCGCGATGACCGCGGTGGCCAGCGCTTCGATCGTGACGAGCGTCCGCGTCGTGACGATCGGGGTGCCGCGCCGCAGGGTCGTGGCTACGACCGCCCGAACCGCGGAGGCGCCGAGCGCCCGGAGCGCTCGTACGATGCGGATCGCGCGCGCCGCGCTTTCGACCGCGATCGCACGCAGCGTTCGTTCGACGCGCCGCGCGACGATCGTCCCCGCCGCGACGACCGCACCTCGTCCGACCGCACCGAGCGCCCGCGGTACGACCGCGACGCGCGCGATTCCCGCGGCGGCGAGCGGACCCGTCCGTCGACCGGCGGCGCGTACCGCACCGAGCGCGTGCGTCCGCTGACCTCGGACACCCGCGGGCGTCCGGCCCGCAACGAGCGTCCGAGCCGCAACGACTGGAATGCGACGAGCCGCCCCGCACCTGCGGCGGCGAAGTTCGAGCCGGGCGCCGACGTCGTTCACGAGCGCCTCGAGGCGAAGTCCGTCGAGGCGGTCGAGGTCGACGGCGTGAGCTTCAGCGATCTCGGGCTGGGCTCGAACATCGTCGAGACTCTGGCCGGTCTGGGAGCGGCATCGCCGTTCGCCATCCAGGCCGCCAGCATCCCCGCAGTGCTCGAGGGCCGCGACGTCCTCGCCCGCGGCCGCACCGGCTCCGGCAAGACCATCGCCTTCGGCGCTCCGCTCGTCGAGAACGTGCTGAAGTCGCAGGCCGGTAAGCGCCGTGAGTTCGGCCGGTCCCCGCGCGCGATCATCCTCGCTCCGACGCGCGAGCTCGCGCTGCAGATCGACCGCACGATCCAGCCGATCGCCCGCAGCGTCGGCCTGTTCACCACGCAGATCTACGGTGGTGTGCCGCAGGGCCGTCAGGTCGGTGCGCTCAAGAAGGGCGTCGACATCGTGATCGGCACCCCCGGTCGCATCGAGGACCTGATCAACCAGGGCAAGCTCGACCTCTCCGACTGCCGCATCGCGGTGCTCGACGAGGCCGACCACATGTGCGAGCTCGGATTCGTCGAGCCCGTGCAGCGCATCCTGCGGCACACGGCGAACGGCAGCCAGAAGCTCCTCTTCTCGGCGACGCTCGACCGTGAGGTCGCGGCTCTCGTCGACGAGTTCCTGATCGATCCCGCGGTCTTCGAGGTCGCCGGTGAGGACCAGGGCTCGAGCACGATCGAGCACCGCGTGCTCGTGATCGAGCACCGCGACAAGGCCGACATCCTCACCTCGCTCGTCGATCGCGAGGGCAAGACTCTCGTGTTCGCCCGCACCCGTGCCTACGCCGACATGCTCGCCGAGCAGTTCGACGACGCCGGCATCCCGGCCGTCTCGCTGCACGGCGACCTGAACCAGGCCAAGCGCACGCGCAACCTGGAGCGTCTGACCTCGGGCCGCGTGAACGTGCTGGTCGCGACGGATGTCGCGGCCCGCGGCATCCACGTCGACGACATCGACCTGGTCGTCCAGGCCGATGCCCCCGACGAGTACAAGACGTACCTGCACCGCTCCGGCCGCACCGGCCGCGCCGGTCGCTCGGGTCGCGTGGTCACGCTCATCACGCGTCAGCGTCAGCGCCGTATGACCGAGCTGCTCGACCGCGCCGAGATCGACGCCCCGTTCGAGAACGCGCGTCTCGATGACGACATCATCGAGGAGATCACCGGTCGCATGCCGACCGCGGCGGCTCTCACGAGCTGAGTCGCCCGGGCCGAGAGGTCGACGCGTTCACAACTCAGCAATATTCGCTCGAAAGGGCCCGGGACGACATGTCTTGGGCCCTTTCGGCACTGTTCTTGCTGAGTTGTGAACGACCGCACAGGGCTGAGAACACCGCGTCGGGCTGAGATCGCAGTGTCGGGCTGAGATCGCAGCGTCGGGCTGAGATTCCGCGCCGAGGGCTCCTCCCGACGGAGAGATCTCCGCCCGAGGGCGAGGTGCCGTCAGGCCAGCTCGTGCTCGTGGATGGCCGAGGTGAGGCTCGTGCCGTTCAGGTCGAGGTAGAGCACCTGCTCGGTGACCGTGAGGGTCATCGTGTTCCGGCGCTCGATCAGTGCCGCGGCCGCGTCGATGAAGCCGGGATCGAAGCTGTAGACGCGGATCTCATCCGACCGGTGGATCTTCTTCCCCGCCCACGGCGCGATCACCTTGGCGGGGTCGCGGTGCGTGTAGACGACGGTGCGCTCGGCGAGGCGGCTGCCGTAGTGAAGGCGCTCGGCGTCGGGGGCGCCGATCTCGATCCAGGCCATGATGGCACCGGTCATGTCCCGCACGATCACCGCGGGTTCCTCCGTCGACGAGATGCCGTCGCCGAACGCGATCCCCTCCGCGTGCTCGAGACCGTGGGCCAGGACGCGCGTGATCATGTAGGCGTCGGTCTCGGACGGATGCCGCGCCACGCGCAGCGCGTAGTCCTCGTAGACGCCCCGATCGGTGTCGGCCAGCTGGACGTCGAACGTGTGCATCGTGGAGCCGGTAGCCATAACTGTCGAGCCTACGCGGCCGCGGGAGCACGCCCGTTCAGAAGAGCATCGGCTGCGCGAGGGATGCCGAGCCCGACCCTGTCGTCCGGAACGTGACGGCGCTGCTCGGGCGGCCGGTGCTCTGCACGCCGCCCTGACGCCAGATCGACTCGACGTGCCCCTGGCCGGGGCGGACTCCGCGCTGCGGATAGTCGTCTTCGTGCCGGCCGTCGAGCCCGTGGGCACGGATGAGCGGACGCGCGCGCTTGGCGAGCCACTGCCGGTATGCCTTCGGGGCCTCGGCGGAGGCACCGGGATACAGTCCGCGGTACGACGACACGAGGTCGGGGCGGGCCCTCTCGAGCCACTGGAAGAACCACGGCTTCACCCCGGGGCGCAGGTGCAGTGCGCCGTAGATCACGCTGCGCGCACCGGTTGCCTTGATGCGCGTGAGCGCGTCGTCGATCGCTTCGACCGAGTCCGTCATGTGCGGCATGATCGGCATCAGGAAGACCGTCACCCGGAACCCGGCATCTGCGAGAGCGCGCACGGTGTCGAGCCGCGCCTGGGTCGTCGGAGCCCCCGGTTCGATCGACTTCTGCAGCTCGTCGTCATACATGGCGATCGACATCTGCACGTCGACCGGAACGCGCCCGGCGGCCCTGACGAGGAGTGGGATGTCGCGCCGGATCAGCGTGCCCTTCGTGAGGATCGACAGGGGAGTGCCGGATGCCGCGAGCGTCTCGATGATCCCCGGCATGAGCTTGTAGCGGCCCTCGGCCCGCTGATACGGGTCGGTGTTCGTGCCGAGCGCGACGGTCTCGTGCTGCCAGCTGCCCTTGCGGAGCTCCTTCTCGAGCACGTCCACGACGTTGACCTTCACGACGATCTGCGAGTCGAAGTCGGCTCCTCCGTCGAGGTCGAGGTACTCATGGGTGCCGCGAGCGAAACAGTAAAGGCAGGCATGACTGCATCCGCGGTACGGGTTGATCGTCCACGCGAAGGGCATGCGCGAAGCGCCCGGAACATGGTTCAGCGCGGACTTCGACAGCACCTCGTGGAAGGTCATGCCGGCGAACTCGGGCGTCGTCACCGACCGCAGCACGCTCGACCGGTCTTCGAGACCGGGGAGTGCCGCAGCATCCTTCTCTCCGAGCTTCTGTCCCTGCCAGCGCATGCTCTATTCGAACATGCGAACGAACGTAACGCAAGCGAGATTCGAAGAAACGAACTAGCTCCGGCGCCCCTCGGTGGATTCACCGTTCACGCGAACAACAGGCAACCACAGGGCCAAGGACTTCCCCAGCGTGTCGATGAGTCGATCGCCCATCACGCAGAGCGTCTGCTCCCAGGGGTGCCCGAACGTCCCCTCCGTCATGTCCGGACTCAAGAAGGCGAAGTAGTCCCCGTCGGGGAACACCGTCGGCTGGGCGCGCTGCACGTCGTCCCACTGCGCGGGAGCGTCATCGAGCCTCGGATCGAACCACCATGCCGTGTGCTGCCAATCGAGCACCAGCAGTTCGTCGATGTCGGGGAGTGCCCAGACGAAGCAGCGCAGCGCCTCGGCGTTCAGCGCCGCGAACGCCGTGAGCAGGCGCGGCCCGTTCGACACCGAGAGATCGAAAGTGACCGACGGAGCCGGCTCATCAATCGCCGGCCAGCCTTCAGGATTCACCGACGCGCGGAAATCGAAAGTCTCGTCGAAGCGATCCCAGGCGGTCTCCCGCTCGATCGGCGTCATCGGCCGCCACCCTGGCCGGCCCGGTTCGACGATCTCCATCCGGCAACCCTATCCAGTCGCCGACGTCTCGAACGCCTAGCCCTGCGTGGGGAGGAACGGGTCGACGCGCGTCTCCGAGGCCAGCGGATGCCAACGCTCAGCGACCGGCCGCGGCCCGGCACCGCGGACGTCCGGCACTCGGATACCCAGTTCTTCCGCCGGAGACCCGGAACGCACCCGCAGGTCGCGCGCCTCCGCATCCACGAACAGCGGATCGGCCGTGACGGAATGACGGTCGTGCCCGAGCCGGGCCCATTCGTCGTCGAGCGGCTCGACGATCTCGAAGCCGACCCGTCCGTCCGCGCCGGTCGCGCGCGCCGCGTTCGCCGCACGCGCGGCGCCGTCGATCGGCGCCGCGTCCCAGAACAGGTTGAGGTCGCTGTCGATGCCGAAGTTCCGGATGTCACGGTGGTCCGGATATCCGACGAACGCCGGCATCCCGTCGCCGACGACGATGTTGCGGTGGAACGTGAACGACACGTGGTCCTCCGGCCGGGTGATCGAGATCTGCCCGTTGCGGCCGAACGCCCAGACGTTGTCGCGGATGATCGCCTCGCGGCCGTAGTGCTGGTGGTACGCCTGGCTCGAGACGTCGTGCACGACGTTCTGCTCGATGACCACGTGCGAGGATCCCTCGTCGAGGTAGATGCCCCACCCGCCGTAGTTCGCGCACTCGACATCGTGGATGCGGTTGCCGCGGATCACGGTGCCGGGCGCGATGCCCAGCAGATAGACGCCGCCCATGTCGTTGAGCAGTCCGCCGCCCAGGTGGTGGATGTGGTTGCCCTCGATGCGGTTGCCCTCGGACGGGCTGTGCAGGTAGTCCCACATCCAGCCGACCGAGATCCCCGAATAGAGGAACTCGCGGATCTCGTTGTGCGCGATGACGTTGTGCGACCCGTGCTGGAACAGCACCGCGACGGCGTTCGGGTAGACCTGTCCGCCGCGCTCGATCAGGCAGTCCGAGACCTCGTTGGCCTGGTTGTAGTCGGCGGCCAGCGCGTCGATCCCGCCGCCCGAGCGCACCGCGCCCGCACCCAGATCGCGGAACTCGACGCCGCTGATCAGCGTGCCGCGCGTTCCGGCATCCAGGCTGACGCCGTATCCGCCGACGCGCTCGATCGCCCCGCCGACGACGGCGCAGGACCGCGCGAAGGAGAACCGCAGGGCCGCCGGCACGCTGCTCGCCGCCTGCACGTCGGCCGCGTACCGTCCGTCGGCGGGAAGCTGCGGGTCCTCCCGCACGCCGAACGGCGGAACGGCCGCCGGCACAGCCTCGAAGTCGGCCTCGGCGAAGCGGATGCCCTCGAACCGCACCTCGCGCACCGGCGCCTCGGCCGTGCCGTCGAGCGTCGCGAAGGCCTCGACCACCGGCATCCGCACGTCGAGGTCCGCGATGTCGACACCCGGCGCGGGCAGGTACAGCACGTGCGGGCCGGATGCGCCGACGAGTGCGCCCGTCGGGTCGAGGTACCACTCGCCCGCGACCTCGCCGAAGCTCTCGGCGACGTTGTCGAGGTAGTACCGTGCGAAGAGCGCGGCGGCATCGTCTCGCAGGGCGAAGATGCTGCGCAGCGAGCTCGTGATCACCCGGTTCTCGCGGTCGACCGAGGTGATCGGCATCCGCTCCTGCACCCAGTAGTGCGGCACGACGATCTCGACCGCCTCTTCCTGAGCGAGCGACGGGATGTCACCCTCGGCGAACCGGAAGGATGCTGCGCCGTCGAACAGCGTGCCCACGAAGCTCCCGGCAGGGTCGAGCCCGGTCTGCTCCTCGACACGCAGGAATCCTTCGCGCGGGTAGCGGGGACGGGATGCCGCGACGCCGTCGACGTACAGGCGGCGGGCGACGGCGCGGGGGGAGGGGGCGGCGAACGCGTCGACGCCGTTGACCGTGACCGGCCGCCATCCGGTGATGCGTGCGGATCCTCGGAGAACTGGTGGGTGCGACGCATCCACCGCGACCACCGAGGTGAACGAATCGGCCGCGGAGAACGACACCGGTGCGGCGTGGGCATACTCGCCGCCGGCCATCCAGATCACGGCGCGCTGCCCCGGCTCGCGACGCTTCCGCACGAGGGCGAGCGCGTGCGCGAGGTCGTTCGCGGGGTACCCGTGCGAGCCGTCCGCGTAGGGCGATCCGTCCGGAGCGGCGTACACCTCGATCCGGTCCGTGCTCATGGAGTCAGCCCTTCGTGGCGCCGGCGGTGACTCCGGCCGAGATCTGCCGCTGGAAGATCAGGTACACGATGATGATCGGCAGCACCGCGAGCAGCACGCCGGCGATGTACGTCGGCACGTTGTCGGGGTACTGGCCGCGCAGCGCGCTGACTCCGACCATGACGGTGCGGTTCTGCGGCGACTGCATGATCAGGAGCGCGATGAGGATGTCGTTCCAGACGAACAGCGCGTTCAGGATGCCCATCGAGATGAGCGCCGGCTTGCCCACCGGGATCATGATCCGCGCCCAGACCCCGAACAGGCCGTTGCCGTCGACGCGCGCGGCTTCGGTGAGCTCCTTCGGGATGCCGGAGTAGTACGAGGTCATGAAGAACACGGTGAACGGCAGGAACTGTGCGACGTAGGCGATGATCAGCCCCGGGAACGAGTTGATCAGCCCCATGTCGCTGAGCACCTTGATGGTCGGGACCATGATCACCTGGAACGGGATCATCATCATCGCCAGGATGATCAGGAACGCGACCTTGCTGCCGCGGAACGTCAGGTGGCTGAGCGCGTAGCCGCACATCGAGGCGAGCACGAGCAGGATCGCGACCGAGAACACGGTCACGATGATCGTGTTCATGAAGTAGCGGCCCATGTCGGCGTTGGTCCACGCGTCGATGAAGTTCTGCACGTTGAACGTCTGCGTGACGCCCAGGCGGTCGAGCACGTAGTCCTTGCGCGTCTTGAGCGAGATGTTCAGCCCGTAGAGCATGGGCGCGATGGTGGCGATGGCCAGCAGCATCATGGGGATGGCGATGAGCCACTTGCCCAGGCGTTCCCGGCGCATCATGCCTCCTTGGTGGCGCGGCGGAGCACGCGGATCTGGATCAGGCCGATCACGAGGACGATGAGCAGCAGGAAGACGGATGCCGCCGACGCCAGCGCCGGTCGGGCCTCGCCGTTGAGCTTCCAGATGAGGAACTCGGGCAGGTAGCTCGCGGCTCCCGGCCCTCCGGCGGTCATCGTGTAGAGCAGGCCGAACAGGCCGGTGAGCATGCCGATCGTGGTCGTGACGAACACGAACTGGATGGTCTGGCTGAGGCTCGGGATGATGACGTGCACGATCTGCTGCCACAGGTTCGCGCCGTCGATCTTCGCGGCGTCGAGCAGCTCGGCGTCGAGGGTCGCGAAGCCGGCGAGGAAGATCGTGAAGGCCATGCCGAACGTGGCCCAGATGTGCACGACGAGCACGGAGGGGAGCGCGGTGCCGGGCAGGCCCAGGAAGTCGACGGCGGGGATGTTCACCGCGCCGAGGGCGCCGTTGATCGGGCCGTTGGCGGCGAGCAGGATGTTGAAGATCGCGCCGATGATGATCGGCGACAGCACCACCGGCAGGAAGTACACGCTGCGGTAGAAGCGGTGGCCGGGGATCTTGAGGAAGACGAACGTCGCGAGGATGCCGGCGACGAAGACCTGGATCGGCACGAACAGCAGCACGACCAGCACGTTGCGGGCGGATGCCTGGAAGCGCGCGTCGCCGAGGAGGGTGAAGTAGTTGTCCAGTCCGATGAACTGTCCGTTGAGCTCCTTGTCGCCGGTGAACGAGTAGTTCACGCCGAGCAGGAGCGGGTAGAGCCGGAAGACGGCGAGGATGAGGATGACCGGCAGCACCATGAGGTAGGGCGCGATGCGCTCGGACGTCCACGGCTTCTTGCGCAGCGGCACGCCCAGATCGGCGCGGCCTCCGCGCTTCGTGCGGCCGCGGCCCGGAGCCCTGTTCTCGAGAACAAGGCTCCGGGTCGAGGTGGTGTCGGTCGACAAGGGATCAGCCCTCCGACGCTGCCAGCTGGGCTGCGGCGTCCTGCACGGTGACCTCGCCGCCGAGCAGCTGCTGACCGAGGCGGTGCAGCAGGTCGAGCGTGTCGGCCTCGAGGGCCGTGTGCAGCAGCGGCTTGCTGCCCGGCAGCTCGCCGACGATGTCGTTCGCCGACGCGATGTCGGTGTCGAGCTCGATCGTCGTGTCCGACGTGATCTGGCCACCCGCGAGCGAGTAGGCCGAGAGGGCGTCGTGGTCGACGGTGGCCTTGATCCAGTCGACGCCGAGCTCCTTCTTGTCCTCGTTCAGCACGGCGTAGCCGATGCCGCCCTCGGCCGGGAGGGCCAGCGTCGTGCCGTCGTTGGTGCTGACCGGCATCATGAATCCGAGGTCCTCGCCGAGGAACTCGTCGAACTGCTTCCAGTGCGCCGTGCCGCTCATGAGGCCGACGACCATCGCCGACTTGCCGCCGGAGAAGAGGTCGAAGGAGTCGTTGAACATCGCGGTGGAGTTCGCGCCCTCGTTGTACCAGCCGTTGGCTGCCGAGTCGGCCCACATCTGCAGGACCTGCGTGGCGTGCTCCCCGGTCCAGTCGCGCTCGCCGTCGATCCAGGCGTCGTACTCCTCGGGCGTGAAGATGCCCGAGGCGAAGCCCGAGAGGAAGAACTCGATGCCGAGGCCCTCCTTGTTGCCGAGCGCGAAGCACGAGGCATCCGTCTTCTCGGTGATCGCGGTGCAGGCCTCGGCGAGCTCGTCCCAGGTCGCCGGCGGGGTGTCGGCGTCGAGGCCTGCGGCGGTGAACAGCGCCTTGTTGTAGTAGATGGGGAAGCCCTGCAGGAACATCGGCGCCGAGTACGTCTCGCCGTCGGCCTGGAACGCGGGCCATCCGGCGAGCGTGTCCTCGAGGTCGGCGAGCTCGTCGGTGACGGGGACGAGGGTGTCGGCGCGGCTCTTCAGCTGCGTGCCGCCGTTGAAGAGGGCGAGGTCGGGACCGGTGCCGGCCTCGACCGCGCTGCCGAGCAGCGTGTAGTACTGGTCGAACGGCTGGTTGACGATCTCGACCTCGACGTCGGGGTGCTTCTCCGCGAATGCGGCCTTGACGTCTTCGGTGTACGCGGCCGCGGCCTCGTCGGCGTCGCCCCAGTTCCAGATGACGAGCTTGTCGTCGCTGCCGGAGCCTCCGGTCGTGCCGCTGGGCGATGCACCTCCGCAGCCGGTGAGTGCAAGTGCCGCCACTCCGATGGCGGCGGGGATGGCGATCCTTCGCTTCATTGCGATCCTCTCAACGTTGATGAAGAAGTTTGCTGCAGGACCCGAGGGTGCAGGTCTCTGATGGAAACATACTACGTCTTATGAAAACGAGCAAGCAAAGGTCACATGACTGATGTTCAGGGGTTTCTCGCGTAGGCCGGACGGATGCCGTCAGGCGCGCTTCTCGGACGGCAGGCGCCGGCGGGACCACGACCCGAGGATGTGCGCGCTCATCGCGACCCTGGCGCCCTCCGCGTCGCCGGCGGAGATCGCCTCGACGATCTTCTCGTGCTCGGCGAGGGTGAGCTCGAACGCGTGCGCGGGGTCGATGCCCGTGAAGCGATCGCTGCCCACGGCGTGCGTGATCAGCACGCGGGCGATGTTCTCGGCCAGCGCGTTGTCGGAGAGCTCCATGACGGAGCGGTGGAATCGCAGGTCGGCCTCGCGGAATGCGGCGGAGTCGTCGACGCACTCGGCCATCGCGGCCAGGTCGTCCTGGAGCCGGGTCCGCGCCTCGTCATCGACGGCGGTCGCTGCTGCCGCCGCCATCGCGGCCTCGAGCGCGCCCCGGACGACGCTGAGGTCGTCGAGGACGCCGAGGGTGGAGTCGTTCGTGATCATCGTCGACAGCACCAGGGGGTCGAGCACGTTCCAGCTCGTCGACGGATTCACGTGCGTGCCGCGGCCCTGGGCGACGGTCACCATGCCCTTCTCCTGCAGACGCTTCATGGTCTCGCGGATGACGGTGCGGCTCACGCCGAACTGAACGCTGATGACGCTCTCCGGGGGGAGCAGGTCGCCGGGGCCGAACTCGCCGGTCACGATCGACTGGACGAGCTCCTTCAGGACGGTCGCGCCGATGCGGTCGATCGGGGTGCGTGCGCGACCGGCGGTGGCAGGATCTGCGGGCAGGGTCATGCCAGACACTCTATTCACGTCCCTGCCCCCTCGACACCGGACACTCGCGAAACCCCAGACATATGATGTATGGTGTTTAGTACTGCTCGATCTCTCACACTCAAGGGCGACATGAAGATCACCGGCTACCGCACACTGCGCACCGTCCACGACTGGGGGCGGCCCGTCGGCGACGTCAACGGATTCATCGCATCCGGCGTCACCGACGTCCCTCTGGTGATCCTCGAGACCGACGAGGGCGTCGAGGGCGTCGGCATGGGATCGCACGCCGATCTCGACCGGCTCTTCCCGGCCATCGAGGGGCAGGACCCCCGCGCGGTGACCACTCTCTACGACGCGATGCTCGCGCGGGTCTTCAAGTCGTCGCACGGCGGTGCGACCTTCGGCGGCATCGGCGCCTTCGACACCGCGCTCTGGGACATCAAGGCCAAGCTCGCCGGCGAGCCGCTCTGGCGACTGCTCGGCGCGGGCGACCGCTTCGTGCCCGGCTACGCCTCCGGCCTCGACGCTGCCTTGACCGACGAGCAGCTCGCCGAGCTCTACCGCCGTTTCGCCGATCGCGGCTACACCGCCGCCAAGCTCAAGGGCGGTCGCAACGTCGAGGCGGATCTGCGTCGCTTCGGCATCCTCACCGACCTCCTCACCGCGAACGGCGCGCCGCCGGCGCTCATGCTCGACGCCAACGAGTCGTGGAACCTCAAGCAGGCCGTCCGCCACGTCGGCGCCCTCGAGGAGCATCTCGACCTCACCTGGGTCGAGGAGCCGCTCCGTCGATGGGATGCCGCGGGCCACGCACGACTGAGCGCGGCCATCAAGGCGTCGGTCGCGACCGGCGAGAACCTCACCGGCCTCGAGCAGTACCGGCCGCTGCTCGACGCCGGTGGCGCCGACATCGTGCAGGCCGGAGCGGTCTGGGGCATCACCCACTTCCTCCGCGTCGCCGTCACCGCGCACAGCCGCGACCTGCCGGTGAGCCCGGTGGGCCTCACTGCGAACCACACGGTCACCGCGGCCGCCGCGGCCGTGCCGAACCATCTCTCCGCCGAGGTGCAGGATCTCGGATCCCCGTTCGGGCTCACGCTCGACCAGGAGTTCGAGAGCGGCGGCATCGTGCTGGGCGACCGACCCGGCGTCGGCATCGACGTCGACGAGGCGCTGATCCTCAAGGCGCGCAGCGACGCCGACTGGCAGGAGCCGGCGGGACCCCACGTGCGCTCTCCGCGCGCCGGTCTGCGCCTGGTCGACAACGGCGCCTGGGGCGAATGATGCAGCTCCGTCCCGGCATCCATCGCATCGTGGCGCCCCTCGGCGAGCGATTCATCGCGATGCACCTGCTCACCGGTCCCGACGGTGCGCTGCTGTTCGACACGGGTGTCGCGGACTCCGTGCCCGGCACCCTGCTGCCGTACCTCGACGAGATCGGGTTCGATCCGACCGACATCCGCTGGGTGATCAGCTCGCACTGCGACTTCGACCACACCGGCGGCAACGCCGCGCTCGCCGCCGTCGCCCCGCATGCCGAATTCCTCGCCGGACGCGCCGATGTGCCGATGACCGAAGACGTCGAGCTGCTCATCTCCGGCCGCTACGGCGAGTTCGCCGCCCGTGACCGCTTCGACGACCCGCCCGAGACCACGGCGGAGGTGCGTCGTGCGACGGGGCTGGTCCCCGTGCACCGGTCTCTCGACGGCGGCGAGACCTTCGACCTCGGCGACCGTCTGATCGAGGTGCTGTCGGCGCCCGGGCACTCGCCGGGTCACCTGGCGCTCCGCGATGCCGAGAACGACACGCTCCTCATCTCCGACGCCGTGCTGGGCGAGACCGTGCCGACGGCCGACGGTCGCGCCGCGTTCCCGCCGACCTACCGCGACACGGTCGCGTATGTCGACAGCATCCGCCGTCTGCGGGCTCTCGACGCCGACCTTCTCCTGACCGCGCACTATCCCGTGTACGAGGGGGCAGCCGTCGGGGAGTTCCTCGATGACTCCCACGCCTACACCGAGCGCGTCGACCGGGTGATCGAGCAGGTGCTGGCCTCGGGGGTGGAGCTCACCTCGCTCGACCTCATCCACCGCGCCGCCCCCGATCTCGGTCCGTGGCCGGAGGCCGCGGCCGAGTACCTCATCTTCCCGATGACCGGTAACCTCGAGCGACTCGTCGCCCGGGGACGGGTCGTCGAGGGTGAGAGAGACGGCATCCGCACATGGCGGTGGATCGCGTGAGCACGTCGACGGTGGTCGGCAGGAAGGTCCGTCTCGGCGCGATCGGCGCCGGCTGGTGGGCGACCAGCAACCACTTCCCGCTGTTCGCAGCACGCGACGACGTCGAGCTCGTCGGCGTCTGCGGCAAGGGCGACGGCCTCGAGTCCATCCGCGAGAGATTCGGCTTCGCCTTCGCGACCGAGGACGCGACCGAACTGCTGGATGCCGACATCGACGCGGTCGTGATCTCGACCCCGCACGATCTGCACCATCCTCTCGCCGCTCGGGCGCTCGACCGCGGGCTGCACGTGCTGTGCGAGAAGCCGATGACGCTGCACGCCGACGAAGCCTGGGACCTGGCGGCGCGGGCCGAGCGGGCAGGCACCGTCTTCCTCGTCCCCTACGGCTGGAACTACAAGCCGTTCACGGTCGCCGCCAGGCGGATCCTCGAGTCGGGGGCGATCGGCGAGATCCAGTACGCGATGTGCCACATGGCCTCGCCGACGCGCGGGCTCTTCGGCACCGACCCGTCGCACATGCTCGAGCGCTGGAACTCCGACACCGCACCCGACCCGCGCACCTGGTCGAGCCCCGAGAAGGGTGGCGGGTACGCGCACGGGCAGATCACGCATTCCTCGGCCCTGCTTTTCTGGCTCACGGGTCTCCGGGCGGCCTCGGTCGCCGGCCGGGTGATCACCGCCGGTGGGCCGGTCGACCTCTTCGACGCGGGGGTCATCCGCTTCGCAGGCGGCGCGATCGGCTCGCTGTCGGGCGCCGCCACCCTCGCCGACGGCGACAAGTACCAGGTCGACATCCGCCTGTTCGGCACCGAGGGCGTGCTCATGATCGACGTCGAGCGCGAGCGCGTCACGCTCAGCCGCTACGACGGTCGCCGCGAAGAGGTCGCGATCGCGGAGGGCGAGGGCGAGTACGAGTGCCTGATCCCGCCGGCGCGCTTCATCGAGCTGATCACGGGTGCGAGCACCGAGAACAACTCCGATGTCACGGTCGCCGCGCGCTCCGTCGAGCTCATCGACGCGCTGCTGCGGTCGTCCGCCGCCGGCGGCGTCGACACCCCCGTCTGAAACCCCCGCACCCGAGGTAGGTCATGTCCGAAACTCCCCGCAGCATCCTCGACGGCTATCGTGTCATCGACTGCTCGATCGCGATGGCCGGTCCCTTCGCCGCCCAGCGGCTCGGCGATCTCGGCGCCGACGTGATCAAGGTCGAGCCGACCGCCGGCGAGTGGCAGCGCTTCGCCGCGGCCGGCGGAGCGAAGGGCAACGAGATTAACGTTTCGTTCCTCTCCCTCAACCGCAACAAGCGCTCGCTGGCCGTCGACCTCAAATCGGATGCCGGACGCGAGGTCGTCCGCGACCTCATCGCCGGAGCCGACGTCTTCCTGCAGAACTACCGTCCGGGGGTCGCCGCGCGCCTCGGCCTCGACTACGAATCGCTTTCCGCGATCAACCCCTCGCTGGTGTACGTCTCGATGTCGGGCTACGGCGAGGACGGCCCGTACAAGGACCGTCCGGGACAGGACCTCATCCTGCAGGCCATGAGCGGCGCGATGCTGTCCGCCGGACGCGAAGGCGAACCGCCGTCTCCTGCCGGCCAGTACCTGGCGGATGCCGTGACGGCGTCGACCGCATTCGAAGCGGTGCTCGCCGCGCTGCTGCACCGGGAGCGCACCGGCGAGGGCCAGCTCGTGACGGTGAACATGCTCGACGCGCTGACCACCCTGCAGATGCAGGAGCTCAGCGTGTACACGGTCGGCGGCGTGCCGCAGCAGCGCGGCACCGAGCCGAACGCGCACGTCTACATCCGTGCGCCCTACGGCATCTTCGCCACGACCGACGGCTACCTCGCGCTCGGGTTCGCCGATCTGGAGAAGCTGGGCGAGGTGCTCGACGAGCCGTCGTTCCGCGGCCTAGACGCCGAGGTGCACGGCTGGACGCACCGCGATGAGCTCTACGCGACGGTCGCGAAGCACCTGCGCGAGCAGCCGACGCAGCACTGGCTCGACACCCTGCTCCCTGCGGGCATGTGGGTCGGACCGGTCTACGGCTATGAGGACCTGGTGAACGATCCCCAGATCATCCACAACGGCACCTTCGTCGAGTACGAGCACCCGACCGAGGGGCACATCAAGACGCCCGGATTCCCGTACCGGTTCGCGAAGACCCCCGCGCGCATCGATCGCGGCGCACCGCTGACCGGCGAGCACACGGCCGAGATCCTCGCCGAGCTCGGCGTCACGCCGGAGCGCACGCAGGAGCTGCTGGATTCCGGTGCCGTGGCGCAGACCGCGGTGCCGGTGGCGGTGTCGTCGTGACCGACTACGTCGGCCTCACCTGGGACCACCCGCGCGGGCGGAACGCCCTCGACGCGGCATCCGGAGATCTCGGCGACGGCGACACCCTGCGCTGGGAGGTGCAGTCGCTCGAGGGATTCGAGTCCGCGCCGATCGATGAGCTGGCGCGGCGCTACGACCTGCTCGTGCTCGATCATCCGCATCTCGGCGATGCGCTGGCGAGCGACGGCATCCGTCCGCTCGACGAGCTCTTCGACGAGGATCAGCTGCGTGCCTGGGCGGATGCCGCCGTCGGGCCGAGCATCGCCTCGTACCGGATGGACGGGCGACTCTGGGCATTGCCGCTGGATGCCGCGACGCAGGTGTCCGCTCGCCGGCGCGACCTCGTCGTCGACGCGCCGCAGACCTGGGACGACGCTCTGGTGCTGGCCGAGCGCGGCCTCGTGGCCACGAGCCTCGCCGGCCCGCACGCGTTCCTCTCGCTGTGCTCGATCGCGGTGTCGCTCGGCGACGATCCGGGTCGCGGGTCGGCACTCTTCGACCGCGACATCGCGCTGCGCGCCCTCGACCTGCTCACCCGGCTCTCCGCGAACGCGCCGGAGGGCACGGAGCTGCTGAATCCGATCGGTCTGCTGGACCGTCTGCGCGATCGCGGGGACATCGGGTACATCCCCCTCGTCTACGGGTACGTGACCCACAGCTCGCCGACGCTCGCGTTCGGCCCCGCACCGGCGTTCGCGGGCAGGATCGGCTCGACGATCGGCGGCACCGGCATCGCGGTCACCCGGCGGTCCGAGCCGTCGGCCGCGCTGCTCGCGCATCTGCGGCGCCTGCTGAGCGGCGAGGTGCAGACGGGGTTCATCCCGCAGCACGAGGGACAGCCGGGCCTGCGGGCGGCGTGGACGGATGCCGCGGTCGACGCGGCAGCGCACGGGTTCTACTCGCAGACCCTCTCGACCATCGAGGCCTCGTGGGTGCGACCGCGCGTCGCGGGGTACATCCCGTTCCAGTCCGCGGCATCCGCCGTCGTCCGCGCTGTCGTCGCGGGGGAGCGGTCCGCGGACGGCGCGCTCGACGAGCTCGAGGAGCGGTTCGCTCCGCTCGCCGCTTCGACAGGCTCAGCGACCCAGGGGGCCGGCGCTTCGACAGGCTCAGCGACCCAGGGGGCCGGCGCTTCGACATCCCTCCAGGAGGTACGACCATGACCGAGGAACTCATCGTCGTCGAGCGTCAGGGGCACGTCGCGACCGTGCGGCTCAACCGGCCGCAGAAGCTGAACGCCGTCACGCAGGAGATGAGCGACGCGCTCGTGCGCATCGTCCGCGACCTGAACGACGACCCGGAGGTGCGAGCCGTCGTCTACACCGGAACCGGCCGTGCGTTCAGCGCGGGCAGCGACATCTCGACGCTCGACCAGTACGAGACGCCGTGGGACTTCCGCAACCGGCGCGACTACTGCGATGCCCTGAGGGAGCTCCGCAAGCCCGTGATCGCGGCCGTCAACGGATACGCGTTCGGCGGAGGGCTCGAGGCATCGCTCACCTGCGACATCCGCATCGCCGCCGACACCGCGAGCTTCGCCGCGCCCGAGATCAAGCTCGGCTGGATCGGCGGCGGCGGGATGTCGGTGCTGCTCGCGAACTCGATCGGCGCGAGCAACGCGGCGCTGATGCTGCTCACCGGCGACCCGATCGACGCGCAGCGTGCACTGGCCTGGGGCCTGATCAGCGAGGTGGTCCCGGCCGACGCGCTGATCGAGCGCGCGCAGGAACTCGCGTCGACGATCGCGTCCCGCCCGCCGATCGCCGCCGAGACGGCCAAGGCGAACCTCCGCGCGGCGTTCAACCTGCCGCAGGACCAGGCCATCGCGTACGAGCGCGAGATGCAGGGCATCACGTTCGCGACCGAGGATGCCGCCGAGGGCCGCGCGGCGTTCGCAGAGAAGCGCCCCGGCGTCTTCCGGCGGCGCTGATGCGCATCTGTCGAGGCGCGGCTGCGGGAACCCCCGGTCACAATTCAGCCAAACCTCGGCCCGTTCGGGCGAACCGCGGCCGAAACCGCTCCCTCGCGCAGATTCTTGCTGAATTGTGAACACCGACCCGCGAACACCGACCGCCCGAATGTGGGAGACGAGGATCAGATGACCGAGAACTGGACCGGGAATGCCGCAGAGGTGCTGCCGGCGGATGCCGCGGACGCGCTGCTCGTCGGACGCGTCCAGCTGCCCGAGGGCCCGACCGTGGTCGTGCTCCGCGACGGCCGCCTCCACGACCTGTCGGCGACGTTCCCGACCATGGCCTCGCTGACCGAGACGGCCGACCCGGCATCCGCCGTGCGCGCCGCCGACGGTCCCGTCATCGGATCGTTCGACGAGGTCTGGGCGAACACCGCACCGGATGCCCGCGACGACGCGCTTCCGTGGCTGCTGTCGCCGATCGACCTGCAGGTCGTCAAGGCATCCGGGGTCACGTTCCCCGTGTCGATGCTCGAGCGCATCATCGAGGAGCGCGCCCGTGGCGAGGCCGAGTCGGCCGACGGCATCCGCGCCACGATCCTCGACGCGCTGGGCGGCGACATCCGCGACCTCGTGCCGGGGTCGCCCGAGGCCGCGCGCCTCAAGCAGGTGCTCATCGCCGCAGGCCTGTGGAGCCAGTACCTCGAGGTCGGCATCGGACCGGATCCCGAGATCTTCACCAAGGCCCCGGTGCTCGCCACGGTCGGCGCGGGCTCCGACGTCGGCGTGCTCGCCGAATCGAAGTGGAACAACCCCGAGCCCGAGGTCGTGCTCGCGGTCGCGTCGAACGGGGCCATCGTCGGCGCGACCCTCGGCAACGACGTCAACCTCCGCGACATCGAGGGGCGCTCCGCCCTGCTGCTCGGGCGGGCGAAGGACAACAACGCATCGGCATCCGTCGGTCCCTTCATCCGGCTGTTCGACGACCGCTTCGGGCTCGACGACGTGCGCTCCGAGACCGTCACCCTCTCGGTCGACGGCGACGACGGCTTCCGCATGGAGGCGTCGTCGCACATGGCGCAGATCAGCCGCGACCCCGCCGATCTCGCGCGGCAGGCCAGTGGCGCGCACCACGCCTACCCCGATGGCTTCGTGCTGTACTTGGGAACGATGTTCGCCCCCACAGACGACCGCGACGAGCCGGGCCACGGCTTCACGCACCATGTCGGCGACGTCGTGCGCATCGCCTCCCCGCGCCTCGGTGCCCTGGTGAACCGCGTGCAGCACAGCGAAGAACTCGCGCCGTGGAGCTTCGGCATCGGCGCCCTCATGGCCAACCTCGCGCAGCGGGGCCTGCTCGGAAGGACGAGTGCATGACCACCCTCACCACGACCGATCCCCGCACCGGGGCCACGTCGGCCACCGACATCGAGCCCACGGATGCCGCGGGCGTCGCGGCTCTCGCCCAGGCGGCGGCATCCGCGTTCACGGAGCTGCGGTCCCGGCCGCGCGCGTGGCGGGCGGGGCTGCTCCGGGCGCTCGCCGACGGGCTCGAGGCCGACCGCGCCTCGCTCGTGGGAGCGGCGCTGGCCGAGACCGGGCTGCCCGAGGCGCGGCTGAACGGCGAGCTGTCGCGCAGCGCGTTCCAGTTCCGGCTGTTCGCGGATGCCGTCGACGAGGGCGGCTACCTCGAAGCCGTGATCGATCACGCGGGGGACACCCCGCTCGGGCCCGGTCCCGATGTGCGGCGGATGCTCGTGCCCATCGGCCCCGTCGCGGTGTTCGGCGCCAGCAACTTCCCGTTCGCGTTCTCGGTGGTCGGCGGCGACACCGCGTCGGCGCTCGCCGCGGGCTGCCCCGTCGTGATCAAGGCGCACAGCTCGCACCTGGTCACCTCGCAGCGTTCGTTCGACTCGCTGTCGCGGGCGGCATCCGCCTACGGTGCGCCCGCGGGCACGCTGGGGATCGTCTACGGCCAGCAGGCCGGATCGCAGCTCGTCGCCGACCCGCGCATCACGGCGGTCGGCTTCACCGGTTCGCTCTCGACCGGAAAGATCCTGCAGGGCATCATCGACGAGCGCGAGACGCCCATCCCGTTCTACGGCGAGCTGTCGAGCCTCAACCCGCTCGTGATCACGCCGGGTGCGGCGGCGGAGCGCACCGCCGCGATCGGAGAGGGACTCTTCACCTCGGTGACGGGTTCGGCGGGGCAGCTCTGCACGAAGCCGGGTGTCGCGTTCGTGCCCGTGGGCGCGGAGGGCGACGCACTCGTCGCCGACGTGGTCGCCCGGGCGACGGATGCTGCGGCGCAGACCCTGCTGAACTCCCGCATCCACGGGGCGTTCGACGAGATCCGCACGCGCCTGATCGCAGAGGGCGGAGCGCGCAGCCTCGTCGCCCCCCGAGCGGGTGAGGACGGGTTCTCGCTGACGCCGGCCGTGCTGGAGATCGATGCGAAGGATGTCACTCCCGCAGTGGCGGAAGAGGCGTTCGGGCCGCTCGTGGTCGTGATGCGGTACTCGACGGTGTCGGAGGTGCGCGACGCGCTCCAGGCCGTGCCGCACTCGCTCACCGCGACGATCCACTCGGCGTCGGATGAGAGCGCCGTGCGCGGAGAGCTGACGGATGCCGCCCGTGACCTGGTCGGCCGCATCGTCTACGACGGCTACCCGACCGGCGTGCGCGTGTCGTGGGGGATGAACCACGGCGGTCCGTGGCCGGCGACCAACACGCAGCACACCTCGGTCGGCGTCACGGCGATCCGACGGTTCCTGCGTCCGCTCGCGTGGCAGGATGCTCCGGTGGATGTCCTCCCGGACGAGCTCCGCGACGGCCCGGTCGACGTGCCGCGCCGGGTCGACGGGGTGCTGCAGCTCGCGGGTTCCTGACGCTTGCTCCGGGCCCGGAGCGGGCCTCAGGGTCCCGCCTCGCCCCGCACCGCATGACTTCGGAGTTCCGAGGGCTTCCCCGCATGACTTCGGAGTTCCGGAGCGACACGCCGCCAGGGCATCGGGTTTCCTCGGTTCGTCGGCCGCGATCTCCGAAGTTGTGACGCGAGACCGCGCGGGCTCAGCCGAAGACGCCCTCCGGCAGCAGCCCGCGTGCGATGAGAGCGTCCCAGAGCGCGCCGTCGACGTCGACCTCGAGGCGCTCGATCCCCTCGGCGACCTGGCGTCCGTCGCGGCATCCGAGCACCACCGACGAGACGGCCGGATGCCGCAGGCTGAACTGCATGGCCGCGGTCGGCAGGTCCGTGCCGAACTCCTCGCAGACGTCGGCGATCGCGTTGGCTCGGGCGATGAGCGCGGGCGGAGCCGGGATGTAGTCGTAGGTCGCATCCGGGGCGACGCGTGGCCGCGCGAGCAGTCCGGAGTTGTAGACGCCGACGTTCACGATGCCGACTCCGCGCGCGAGCGCGGCGGGCAGGAGGTCGGCGAGCGCGGGCTGCTCGAGCAGCGTGTAGCGTCCAGCGAGCATGACGACGTCGATGTCGGTCTCGCGCACGAAGCGGGCAGGCAGGGCGGACTGGTTCATGCCGACGCCGACCGATCGGACGACGCCCTGGTCGCGCAGCTCGATCAGCGCGCCGATGCCCTCCGTCGAAGCCACAGCCCAGTGGTCGTCGGGGTCGTGCAGGTAGACGATGTCGAGGCGGTCGACGCCGAGCCGCTCCAGGCTGGACTCGACGCCGCGGAGGATCGCGTCGCGCGAGAAGTCGAACGCGCGGCGGTAGGCGGCGGGTACCGCGAAGCCGCCGTCGTCGAGCTGTCCTTCGGCATGGTCCTGGGGCACGAGCGTGCGCCCGGCCTTGGTCGACAGCACGTACTCGTCGCGCGGATGCTCGGCGAGCAGCTCGCCCAGACGGCGTTCCGAGTAGCCGAGCCCGTAGTGCGGGGCGGTGTCGAACAGCCTCGAACCGCGGTCCCAGGCCGTGTCGACAGCGGAGCGCGCCTGCTCGTCGGTCGTGACGCGGCCGAGGTTCCCCAGTTGGGCGCCGCCCAGACCGAAGCGGGTGAGGGGGGTTCCGGTACGCAGCCGGACCGTCGGCATCCGCTCTGATGGCTCTTCTTCTCGCACGATGCCAGCGTACCCAGACGTATGATGAATTACCAATGGCTCCCGCAACCCGTGCTCGCGCGACGGTCCAGACGGGGGACAATGGATGCGATGCTCTCCTCGCCGCACGCCCAGCACGCGGCTCCGCGCTCCCCGATCCGCGGTCCCGCCCTGCCCATCGGTGTCGCCGTGACGGCGATCGGGATGCTGTTCTCGATCGCGTCCGCACCGATGGACACGACGGTCGAGCCCTCGTCGATGCCGGAGCCGGTCGCGGTGGTGCAGGTGCCGACGGTGAAGGTCGGGGCGACCGTCGCGGCCGATCCGTGCGCCGAGCCCTCGGTGCTGGAGTCTCTCGCGAGCGGCGACGACGCGGCGACCATCGCCGGTTTCGGCGGAGGCGCGAACTTCCGTGCCGCGGTCGTCGCCGGGAACGCGCCGTGCATCTCTCTCAGCGATCCGTCGCGCCTCTGGGTGGTCGTCAACAAGACGCGACCGCTGGATCCGGTCGAGTTCGAACCCGCGGGGCTGGACTCGGTGCCGCTGCAGATGACGACGCTCTCCGGGCTGGTGCGGTCGGATGTCGCGGTCGCGGTCGGTCAGATGGCGGAGGCGGCCTCGGCGGCCGGCGTCGGAGTCATCGGAGCGAACAACGGCTACCGCTCCTATGGACTGCAGGTGTCGACGTACGATGCGCACGTCCGCGCCGAGGGCCAGGAGGGGGCGGATGCCGGATCGGCGAGACCCGGGCACAGCGAGCACCAGACGGGGCTCGCACTCGATGTGGTCGCGTGCGGCGGGGGGTGCGGAGGGCTCGACGACTTCGGCGCGACGGCGCAGAGCGACTGGGTGGCGGCGCACGCGTGGGAGTACGGGTTCATCGTCCGCTATGAGGGCGTGGGCACTCCGGTGACCGGGTACACGCCGGAGCCGTGGCACCTCCGCTATGTCGGCGTCGACCTCGCAGCCGCCTATCACGCGGGCGGATACCACACGCTCGAGGAGTTCTTCGGGCTGCCGGCGGCGCCCGACTACCTCTACTGAACCGGCGGGACGGACGACTTTGCGGCATCCCACAAGCGCGGTACCCAGTGCCACCATCTGTGGGATGCATTCTCACAATGACCTGCTGCGCGTCGGCATCCGGACATAGAATCGCCGGAGCAATGAGGCACGACACGTTCAGGAGGATCGCATGGAACGCGACATCTACGAAGAGGATCACGAGGCATTCCGCGACCTCGTCAAGGATTTCGTCAAGCGCTACGTCACCAACGCGACGATCGAGAAGTGGGACGCCGACGGCGAGGTCGACCGGGCCACGATGCTGGCGGCGGGTGAGGCCGGGATCATCGGCCTGTCGGTACCCGAGGAGTTCGGCGGCGCTGGGATGTTGCAGGACTACCGTTTCCGGGCCGTCGTGAACGAAGAGGTCATCGCGGCCGGGGCGGGTTCGCTCGCCGGCGCGTTCGGCATCCAGGACGACCTGGCCGTGCCGTACCTCGTTCACATGGGCACGCAGGAGCAGAAGGAGAAGTGGCTGCCCCGCATGGCCACCGGTGAGGTCGTCGGCGCTCTCGCCATGACCGAGCCCGGCGCCGGATCCGACCTGCGCGGCATCAAGACCACCGCGAAGAAGGTCGACGGCGGCTACATCGTCAACGGCGCGAAGACGTTCATCTCCTCCGGCGCCACCGCCGACCTCGTCGTCACGTTCGTGAAGACCGGCGAGGGCAACCGTCCCGACGCGTTCAGCCTCGTGCTGCTCGAGGACGGCATGGAGGGCTTCGAGCACGGCAAGAAGCTGCACAAGATGGGCTTCCAGGGTCACGACACCGCGGAGCTCTCGTTCACCGACGTGTTCGTGCCTGAGGAGAACCTCATCGGCGGCGTCGAGGGCAAGGGCTTCGTGCAGCTCATGATGAACCTGCCGCTCGAGCGTCTGTCGATCGGCGTCGCCGGAGCCGCAGCGGCGCAGGCCGCGCTCGACTGGACGGTCGCCTACACCAAGGACCGCGAGGCCTTCGGCGAGCGGATCATCGACTTCCAGAACACCCGCTTCAAGATCGCCGACATGGCGACCACGGTCGACGCGCTCTGGGCCTACGTCGACCGCGCGCTGCTCGCCTACTCGAAGGGCAAGCTCTCGGCCGAAGAGGCCGCGAAGGTCAAGTTCTGGGCGACCGAGCGCGAGTGGGAGGTGCTCGACACCGGCGTGCAGCTGCACGGCGGCTACGGCTACATCACGGAGTACCCGATCGCCCGCGCCTTCCTCGACGCCCGCGTGCACCGCATCTACGGCGGCACGAACGAGATCATGCGCGAGATCGTCGGGCGGCAGATCGCGGGGAAGCGGTAGTCACGCAGCCGCGATCACGATGGATCAGAAATGCTCCCCTGGAAGCGCCCGGGGGAGCATTTCTGATCCACGCCGACTGTCAGGTCCTTCCGAGCCGCCCGCCGACGCCGGCGCGGCGCAGGCGATCCGCGATCAGGATGCCGAGAGCCGTCGCCCCGACGCAACTCGCCAGCGTGATGGCGAAGAACGCGATGCGCACACCCACGGGCATGGTCTCGAGGTTGAACGAGGCCCACGCCAGCAGCGGATACACGACGCCGACGACCACCGCGCCGACATAGTGCAGCCACGTTCCCCAGTACCGCCAGATCACGAAGAGGAAGGGCAGTTCGGTGAAGGCCGCCCACCACAGGTTCGTCGCGACGCTGCCGAATCCATAGCCCGAGAACGGCACGATCACGAGCCCGGCGAGCAGACCGACCAGCAATCCGACCAGCGGCCGGCGCAACAGTCGCAGCGCGATGACAGACGGCAGCAGCCAGAGCCCCGCCAGTGCGACGCTCACGAACGGCAGGCCGGGGAAGAGGATCGTCGAGATCCAGTTCGCCGGAGCCAGCAGCAGACCGCCCGCGACGCCGAGCGCCGCGCACGTCAACAGGATCGCGGTCGGGAAGCGGAAGCGCCCGCGCGACCGGGGTGTGCTCGCGTTCGTCCCGCTCATGCGAGGGGCTCCGCAGCTGCCTCGCGCGCGGCCTTCGACGCCGGCGATGCCGCACCGATCTTCCAGTATCCGCAGAAGCTCACCGCATTCTTGTCGACACCGCGCTCACCCACCAGATGCTTGCGCACCCCCGAGGCGAGAGCCTGCTCGCCTGCCGCATATGCATGGAACGGAGCATCCGGCAGTGCCGTCCTGCCGAGTGTCTCCAATGCCAGAGAACCCGGTGCGGCCTCATGCGGTCGCACGATCCAGACGACCTCGACGCCCGCCGGATGGGGGAACGACAGTGCGTCCTCCCGCGTCGGCACCTCGATGATCGCGAGGCCGGCGGCATCCTCCGGCAGCGAGGCGCTGATCGAGGCGATCGCCGGCAGAGCCGTCTCGTCGCCGACCAGAAGAACACGATCCGTCCCGCGCTGCGGATTGAACGTCAGCCCCTCGTCGATGATCAGCACATGCTCCCCCGGCCGGCACGTCTCTGCCCAGCGCGACGCCGGACCGGCCGTGCCCTCCGCCGCGGAGCCGTGCAGCACGAAGTCCACATCGATCTCCGCCCCGGCATCCGCGGTCGCCGCGCGATACGCCCGCACGCTGTAGTTGCGCATGACAGGCCGCTCGCCATCGGGGATCCGAAGGAACTTCAGATACCCGAACATCTTGTTCGCCTTCGCCGGCACACGATCGAGGCCCGCATCGCCTCCGATCGGCAGGAACAGCCGGAACCACTGGTCGAAGCCCATCGGCCGGAACTTCTCGATCTCGCCGCCGCCGAGCGTCACCCTGATCCAATGCGCCGACAGCTGTTCGCTGCGCAGCACCGTGAGGTGGATGAGCTCGGCCGACTCGGGCTTGACCAGCTTGCTGTATGCCATACGACGCCTTTCAGGAAAGCTGCCAGGGGAAGAACACGACGAAGATCGCCGCGGATGCCGCGAGACTCGCGACCGTGAAGATGATGTCGCGCACACGGAACGGCACCAGATGCCGCTCCGTCCGCGTCGAGTGGGCGCCGAACGCGCGCGAATCCATCGCGAGCGCCACCCGCTCCGCATGCCGGATCGCTCCCGCGAGCAACGGCACGATATACCCCCACCCGCGAGCGATCCGGGCGAACGGACCCCGTCCGCCGTGATGCCCGCGCACGCGATGCGCCGCCCGGATGACCGCCAGCTCATGACCGAACCGCGGCACGAACCGGAAGGCCGCCAGAGCCGTGTATCCGATCCGATACGGCACGCGCAGCTGCTGCACGCTCGCCCGCACCAGATCCGGACCCGTCGTCGTGAGTCCGCCGATCAGCGCGAGAGCGATGATCGCGCCGAGACGCAGTGCGGTCGCGAAGCCGATCTCGAGGGCGCCGGTGTAGAGCGTCCACTCGCCGATGCGCAGGAACGGGGCGGTGTCCGCGACGAGCCCGGCATCCACCCACAGCGAGAATCCGACGCCGATCGCGAGCATCCCGACCGGCAGGGCGAGCAGCATCAGCGCGAGCAGCCTCCCCGTCAGCCGTGCACCGATGAGGATCACCGCGTAAGCCAGCACGAGGAACGCCGCCGGCGTCGCGAGATCCCGCACGAAGATGAGCAGCACCATCGCCGGAGCGAAACCCACGACCTTCGCGAGCGGATTCAGGGCGTACAGGAACTGGTGGCGCGAGCTCCCCGTCATCGTCGCATACGGATCGAACGCCGTTGTCGTGGGAGTCGTGGCGGTCACGAGGCCACCTCCAGACCGGCGGATGCCAGAACCCCCTGCAGTGCGGGTAGACGCAGCCCCGCCTCGGCGAAGAGCTGCTCGTCCCGGAAGAGCGTCGACGTGGGACCCGCTGCATGAACGCGTCCGTCCTTCAGCACCACCGTGTGCGTCGTGTGCTCGGCAACCAGCTGCAGGTCGTGCGTGACGATCACGATCGTCGTGCCCTCGGCGCGCAGACTCTGCAGCAGTGCCAGCAGTTCGGATGCCCTCGCTCGATCCTGACCGAACGTCGGCTCGTCCAGCGCCAGCACCCGAGGGCGCGTGATCAGCGCGGTTCCCACCGACAGGCGCCGCTTCTCGCCGCCCGACAGCAGGAACGGATGCACGCCCGCCTTGTGCTCGAGTCCGAACCGGGCGAGCATCTCCTCCACGCGCGTCGTGATCTCCGCGTCCGAGATCCTCTGATCCCTGGGCCCCTGAGCGTGTCGAAGGGTCAGTCCGTGCGCCAACTCGTCGAACACGGTGTGCGCGATGAACTGATGCTCCGGATTCTGGAACACGAAGCCGATGCGCGAAGCGAGATCCCGCGGAGATGCCGACCCCGGATCCGTGCCGTCGACGCTGACCTGGCCCTTCGGCGGCGGCACGACGCCCGCCAGCGCCTGGATCAGCGTCGTCTTGCCGGCGCCGTTCGCGCCGACGATCGCGGTGAGGCTCCCCTCCGCGAGATCCAGATCGATCCCGTGCAGGATCTCGGTCCGGCGCCGCCGCACCGTCAGGCCTCGAGCGCGGATGATCGCCGGAGCGGCATCCTCGGTCGTCGCGCGAATCGAGCGAGCAGGGCGAGACGAGACGTCCGCCGCGGGCAGTGAACGCGCCAGCTCCTCCGGCGACAGCGGCAGCGGATCGAATCGGTATCCCTCCTCACGCAGCCGCAGCGCGGCCAGCGTCGCCGTGGGCAGCCACACGCCCATCGCGACGAGTTCCTCGGCGTGCGTGCGGATGATCTCGGACGCCGGTCCGTCGAAGACCACGCGTCCGTCGCGGTCGAGCACGATCGTGCGTGTCACGAAGGCCATCGCCGCGTCGAGGTTGTGCTCGACGAGCAGGATCGCGCGATCGCCCGCCGCCACCACATCGGCGAGCGCCGCGTACACGTCGTCGATGCCCTGCGGGTCGAGATTGGCCGTGGGCTCGTCGAGCACGATCACTGGCGATCCCATCGCCAGCGCACAGGCGATCGCGAGACGCTGCCGTCCGCCGCCGGAGAGATGGTCGGGGTTGTCGTCGCGACGCTCCCACAGCCCCACGCGGCGCAGCGCGTCCTCGACCCTGGCGCGTACCGCCTCCAGCGGGAGCAGCAGATTCTCCGGACCGAACGCGACCTCGTCGTAGACCGTACCCGTGACGATCTGCGCATCCGGGTCCTGGAACACCATCGCGACCCGGGTGCTCAGCGTCGCCGTGTGCGCCGCAGCCGTGTCGAGCCCGCCCGCCTCGACCGTGCCCGTCATGGTCGCCGGCACGGCGTGGGGGATGAGCCCGTTCAAGGCGAGCGTGAGCGTCGACTTGCCCGAACCCGACGGTCCGAGCAGCAGCACGACCTCCCCGGCGGCGATGTCGAACGTCACGTCGCGCGGCGACGGGTGCGCGGCATCCGCGTGGGTGAGAGAGAGCTCACGCACGCGGAGCAGAGGCGCGGATGAGCGCACGGCGGAGTCCCGGAGTCGGCGGATCGAACGCTTCTAACTTAGCTGAGCCTTACCTGATCCGCCATCGGGCCGAATCCTGCGGCCAGCACGGCGAGGGCTCAGCGCTGCGCGACCCCGGCCCGTCGCAGAGCCGCCCCGATCGCGAGTCCGACCGCCGTCCACGCGATCGGCCCGAGCACCGAGATCACGAGGTACAGGACCTGGGCCCACAGCGGCAGAGCCCCGAGATGCGCGGCGAAGAAGACGACCACCGCGACGAGCACGCCGATCACGACGGCAGAGACGAAGAAGCGCCAGGCGCCCCAGGCGCGGTACCGGGTGAGCGCCGCGACTCCCTCCTGGATCGCGCCGAACAGCAGTGCCGTACCGAGGAAGCGCAGAGCCCATGCCGGGTTGAACGCGCTGGCGACGAGAGCCGCGATCACATGGGTGATCAATGCCACGAGCGGGCGACGCAGCACCTCCTGCGCGATGATGCCGGGCAGCACATGCGACCCGAGAAGCAGCCCGTAGGCGAACGGGGCGGCGAGCAGCACGACCGGTGTCAGCAGCCCCGCGATCCCTCCGATGATGCCCGTGGCGACGCCGATCGCCGCGCAGACCAGCAGCAATCTGGTCGAGAGGACGGGTGTTCGGGCCACCCTCCCAGCCTAGTTGCGCCGCCGCCGAGGAGCGCCGCGGGAGGGCCGGGAAAAACGACGCGCGACCGTCTCCCCTTCGACCAAAGTCCCCCCTGTGGCCCTTCGTCTATGTTTCCGGCATGCACCTGGCGCGGTCGCCGACCCCGGACTACCTTGAGCCGCGGTGCGGCAACGACGCCGCTCCGAGATCATCGGGAGAAGCACATGGGTCGAACACCCCTCCGGATGGCAGCAGCCACCACCCTGGCCACGCTGTTCATCGCATCGACGGCAACCGCAGGCTACGCGGCGGAGGAGGTGACGCACCCCGTCCCCGTCGCCGGCACCCCCGGGCACTACATCGTCGTGATGAAGTCCGATCCGCTCGCCAGCTACGAAGGCGACGTCGATGGCCTGAAGGCGACCAAGCCCGCCGAAGGCGAGCAGCTCGAGACCCAGTCGCAGGATTCCCAGCGCTATGTCGAGCATCTCCAGACCGAGCAGACCCACCTCGCCACGCAGGTCGGCATCACGCCCGACACCACCTACCAGGTCGTGCTCAACGGCTTCAGCGCCGACCTCACGGGCGCGCAGGTCGACGAGCTCCGCGCCTCGAAGGACGTCTTCGGCGTCTACCCGGATGAGATCCGACACCCCGACGCGCAGACCTCGACCGACTTCCTCGGACTCGGCGACGACCGCAAGGGCCGCGGCGGCGTCTGGCAGCAGACCGGCGGCGTCGACAAGGCGGGAGAAGGCGTCGTGGTGGGCGTGATCGACACGGGCATCGCGCCCGAGCATCCGTCGTTCGAGGGCAAGAAGCTCAAGAAGCAGAACAAGCAGCAGAACCGCCACAAGGGCAGCCAGCCGTACACCGACGGCACGTATGTCTACTTCGACAAGTCAGACGGCGGGCAGTTCCAGTCCGCGATCGTCGAGGGCCAGGACTGGGACAAGCGCGACTACTCGTCCAAGCTCATCGGCGGCCAGTACTTCTACGCCGGTGCAGAGGCGGCAGGCTTCGACTTCCAGTACGACTACCTCTCGCCGCGCGACGGCGACGGCCACGGCTCGCACACCGCGAGCACGGCAGCCGGGAACTTCAAGGTCAAGGCCCAGATCGAGGATGTGGAGTTCGGCACGATCTCGGGTGTTGCCCCCGGCGCGAAGGTCGCTGCCTACAAGGCCTGCTACGTCGGGCCCGACACGACCGTCACGACCGATGACATCTGCGCACTCAGCGACCTCGTCGCCGCGATCGACCAGGCCGTCGCCGACGGCGTCGACGTGATCAACTACTCGATCGGCGGAGGCGCAGCCAGCACCGTGCTCGCGCCCGAGGACCTCGCGTTCTTCAATGCGGCCGCCGCCGGCGTCTTCGTCGCGACCAGCGCCGGCAACGACGGCCCCGACCCCGTCACGGCCGACCACGCCTCGCCGTGGTACACGACCGTCGCGGCATCCACCATCCCGACCTGGGAGGGCACGGTGCAGTTCGACGGGTTCGCGCAGGCGGGCGCCTCGGTGAGCGTGCCGTTCGGCACGACCGTGACCGGTCCGTCGATCGCCGCAGCAGATGCCGCCGCCGACGGTGCCGTCGACGCGCAGGTCTGCCTGCCGGGCACCCTCGACCCCGCAAAGGTCGCAGGTCACATCGTGGTCTGCGATCGCGGCAACAACGCGCGCGCCGAGAAGTCGCAGGTCGTGAAGGATGCCGGTGGCATCGGCATGGTCCTGGTGAACGTGCCCGGTGGCGCCGACTCCCTCGACAACGACTTCCACGCGGTGCCGACCGTGCACCTCGCATCCGTGCATCGTGAAGCCGTTCTCGCCTACGTGCAGAGCGGCACCGACCTGCCCATCGCGCTGGTCGGGGAGAACACGACCGGCGTGACCACGCCGACGCCGCAGATCGCCGGCTTCTCGAGCCGCGGCCCGATGCTCGCCGACGGCAGCGACGTGCTGAAGCCGGATGTCTCGGCTCCCGGCGTCGCGATCCTCGCGGCGACCCACAACGCACCGGGTGAGGAGCCGAGCTTCGGCATCCTCTCCGGCACGTCCATGGCCTCGCCCCACGTCGCGGGCCTCGGCGCCCTGTACCTCGGGGAGCGCCCGAAGGCGACGCCCGCCGAGGTCAAGTCGGCGATGATGACCACCGCCTACGACACCGTGCTGGCCGACGGTTCGCCGAACACGAATCCGTTCGAACAGGGGGCGGGTCACGTCGACCCGCGGCGCTACTTCAACCCCGGCCTGCTCTACCTCAACGGCGTCAAGGACTGGGCCGCCTTCCTCGATGGGAAGGGTCTCTCGGACTTCCCGGGGATCGAGCCCATCGACGGCAGCGATCTGAACCAGGCGTCGATCTCGATCGGCTCCCTGGCCAGCGAGCAGACCGTGACCCGTTCCGTCACCTCGACCGAGAAGGGCGTCTTCACGGCGCAGGCGTCGGTCCCCGGCCTGAACGTGAAGGTCTCGCCGCAGCAGCTGACGTTCGACAAGGCGGGGCAGACGAAGACGTTCACGGTGACGTTCGACAACGCCGACGCCCCGGTCGAGCAGTGGACCACCGGGTCTCTCGTCTGGACGAGCACCAAGAACACGGTCCGCTCTCCGATCGCGGTGTTCCCGGTGACGGCGGATGCTCCGGCCGAGGTCTCCGGCACCGGCGTCGACGGCAGCACCACCGTGGAGATCACCCCCGGTCTCGACGGCGATCTGCCGCTGAACCTCTCCGGGCTCACCCCGTTCGAGCTGCTCGCCGACCTGGACAACCCGGTCGAGGGGCACTCGGGCGACGAGAACTCGGGCGACGCGAACAAGGACGTGTCCTGGATCGTGGACGTGCCGGCGGGGACGACGCTCTCGCGGTTCGACCTCGACTCGTCGGATGACGACGGCAGCGATCTCGACCTCACCGTCTACCGCGTGGTGAGCGCCGACGATCTGCGCTACTACGAGCGCTGGCAGTCGGCGACCGGTTCGGCGGACGAGAGGGTCACGATCCCCGCGCCCACCGCCGGCACCTACCTCGTGGTGGCGAACATCTACTCGACGACCGGGCCGATGACGTGGGACATGTCCTACGCCAACGTGGTGCCCGGCGGCGAGGGAGCGTTCACGGCGACGCCGAACCCGCTCCCTGTGGTCCGCGGTGTGAAGACGAGCTACCAGCTCGGCTGGACCGGCCTCACCGCCGGCACCCGCTACCTCGGGCTCGTGCAGTACGGCGACTCGGCGGTCCGCACGATCCTGACGGTCGACGCCCCGGCCGCCGAGGCTCCGGAGAAGGAGGCTCCGCCGACCGAGGCCCCGCCGACGGAGGCGCCGGAGACCGAGGCTCCGCCGACCGAGGCTCCGCCGACGGAAGCTCCGCCGACCGAGGCGCCGGAGACGCCGAAGCCGGAGTAGGCCCCCACAGCACAGCGCCCCGCGGTCGACGGACCGCGGGGCGCTGTGTGCGTCCGGGCATCCGCTCGTCGCGCGATCGGCGCCGCTCGTCGCAGCATCCGTCCGGTGGCCGTCCGTCGGTGCCGGGGCTTTCCTAGCGTGGGGGAACGCAACGACGCGTACCCCGAGGAGACCCCCATGACCGCACCGGGCAGCACCGAACCCGTCATCGTCACCGACCCGAAACTCCCTTCCACCGCTCTCTCCGACGAGCATCACGAGAAGGCGAACCGCTGGACCCTGCCGAAGATCGTCCTCTGGGCGGCGATCGCGCTGCTGGGGGCCGTCGCCTGGACCATGCTCGCGATCGTCCGCGGCGAGACCGTGAACGCGATCTGGTTCGTGTTCGCGGCGGTCTGCACGTACCTGATCGGCTACCGCTTCTACTCGAAGGTGATCGAGAAGTACATCACCCGCCCCGACGACCGCCGCGCCACCCCTGCCGAGGTCAAGCAGGACGGCAAGGACTACGTCCCCACCGACCGCCGCGTGCTCTACGGCCACCACTTCGCCGCGATCGCCGGCGCCGGCCCGCTCGTCGGCCCCGTGCTGGCCGCGCAGATGGGCTACCTCCCCGGCACGATCTGGATCATCGTCGGCGTCGTGCTCGCCGGTGCCGTGCAGGACTACACGGTCCTCTTCTTCTCGATGCGCCGCGGTGGTCGCACGATCGGCCAGATGGCCCGGCAGGAGCTCGGCCGCATCGGCGGCACGGCGGCGATCATCGCCTCCCTGCTGATCATGCTGATCATCGTCGCGATCCTCGCGCTCGTGGTCGTGAACGCCCTGGGTGAGAGCCCGTGGGGCGTCTTCTCCGTCGCGATGACCATCCCGATCGCGATCTTCATGGGCATCTACCTGCGGTTCCTGCGCCCGGGCAAGGTCACCGAGGTCTCGATCATCGGATTCGTGCTGCTGATGGCCGCGATCATCGGCGGCGGTCAGGTCGCGGCGACCGACTGGGGTCAGGCGATCTTCCACCTCGACCGCACCACGATCGCCTGGGGCATCATCATCTACGGCTTCATCGCCGCGGTGCTCCCGGTCTGGCTCCTGCTCGCCCCGCGCGACTACCTGTCCACCTTCATGAAGATCGGCGTGATCGTCATGCTCGCCGGCGCGATCATCCTCGTCCGCCCGGAGATCACCGTCCCCGCGATCAGCATCTTCGGCGAGAACGGCATGGGGCCGGTGTTCGCCGGTCCGCTCTTCCCCTTCCTGTTCGTGACGATCGCCTGCGGAGCGCTGTCGGGCTTCCACGCCCTGATCGCCTCCGGCACCACGCCGAAGCTCATCGAGAAGGAGCGCCAGACGCGCTTCATCGGGTACGGCGGCATGCTCATGGAGTCCTTCGTCGCGATCATGGCGCTCGTCGCCGCGATCTCGATCGACCAGGGCATCTACTTCGCGATGAACGCGCCGACCGCGGCCACAGGAGGCACGGTCGAAGGGGCGGTCGCCTTCGTGAACTCGCTGGGGCTGACGGGGGTGAACCTCACGCCCGAGATGCTCACCGGCACGGCCACCCTGGTCGGCGAGGAATCGATCGTCTCCCGGACCGGCGGCGCCCCGACGCTCGCGCTCGGACTCGCCCACATCATGCAGCAGGCACTCGGCGGGCAGGCGCTCATGGCCTTCTGGTACCACTTCGCGATCATGTTCGAGGCGCTGTTCATCCTCACCGCGGTGGATGCCGGAACCCGCGTGGCCCGCTTCATGCTGCAGGACTCCATCGGCGCCTGGTTCCCGAAGTTCCGTGACGTCTCGTGGCGTCCCGGTGTCTGGATCTGCACCGCGATCATGGTGGCCGGCTGGGGAGCGATCCTCATCCTCGGTGTCACCGACCCGCTCGGCGGCATCAACACCTTCTTCCCGCTGTTCGGCATCGCGAACCAGCTGCTCGCCGCGATCGCGCTCGCCGTGGTGCTGGCCATCGTCGCCAAGCGCGGGAAGAGCTACTTCAAGTGGCTGTGGATCATCGGGCTGCCGCTCGCGTTCACCGCGGTCGTCACGATCACGGCCTCGCTGTACAAGATCCTCTCGCCGGTCCCGGGGATCGGATACTGGGCGAACCACTTCAAGTACGTGGCAGCCCGCGACTCGGGCGACGACTCGCTCGGCGCTCCCGAGGTGCTCGAGGCGGTCATCCGCAACACCGCGGTGCAGGGCACGCTGTCGATCATCTTCGTCACGCTGGCGATCATCGTCATGGTCGCGGCCGTGATCGTGACGATCAAGGCGATCCGCAACGGCGGCGGTGAGAACACCGAGGAGGAGCCCGTGGCCTCGCGGCGCTTCGCCCCGGCCGGCTTCCTGCCCAACTCCGCGGAGCGCGAGCTCGAGAAGCAGTGGGAGCCGATCCTGGCCGACGACCGCAAGGCGTCGACCCACTGAGATGGTCACCATGACGAACCACGCGGATGCCGCGACCACCCACCCCCTGCGCATGCTCGCGCGTGCCGTGGGGCGGGTCGGCCGCGGCATCCGGTGGTACATGACGACCCTGATGGGCGACACCGCGTACGCGACGTACGTCACGCACCATCGTCGCGAGCATCCGGGCGAGGAGCCGATGACGGAGCGGCAGTTCTGGCGGCAGAAGATGGACGACCAGGATCGCAACCCCGGTGCCCGGTGCTGCTGACGTCCCTAGGCTGAACGCATGACCGACGTCGTTCTCGCCGCTGTGCTGGGCGTGCTCGGCGGGATCGTCCTGACGGTGCTGCTGCTGCTCGCTCGTCGCCTCGCGCGCGGGGCGGCCGACCTCGGCAGCGACGCCGAGCAGGCGGCGCTCAACGCCCTGCACCATGCGAGCCTCGCCGCCCCGCACCTGCGTGCCGGGCTGTCGGCGCCCGACGTCGTGAAGGCGGCGCGGCATCTGCGCGTGCTGCTCGGCAGCGCGGCCGTCGCGATCGTGAGCGCCGACGGCACCGTGTCGTTCGACGGCCCGTCCGACGGGCTGGAGTCGGCGGCGCTCCGCATCGCGAGGCAGGTCGAGGAGTCGGGCCGTCGGCAGGTCTTCCCGTCGCCCGGCCCCGACGATGATCTCGAGGCCGTCGGCGCGCCGATCCTCGTCGACGGCCGCGTGATCGGCGTCGTCGTGGCGTTCGCGGCTCCGGCGCGCGCGGCGCTCGTGCGCGCGGCGGAGGAGGTCGCGGACTGGTGCGCGGCGCAGGTCGAGCTCGGCGGCCTCGACGCCTCGCGCACGCAGCTGGCTGAGGCCGAGCTGCGGTCGCTGCGCGCGCAGATCTCCCCGCACTTCATCTACAACGCCCTCACCGCCATCGCGTCGTTCGTCCTCACCGACCCCGCCCGCGCCAGGGAGCTGGTGCTCGAGTTCGCCGACTTCACCCGCTACTCGTTCCGCCGGCAGGGCGAGTTCACCACGCTCGCCGAGGAGCTCGGCAGCATCCACTCGTATCTCGAGCTCGAACGCGCGCGCTTCGGCGACCGGCTGCGGGTCACCCTGCAGATCGCGCCGGAGACCCTGGCCACGGTCATCCCGTTCCTGTCGGTGCAGCCGCTCGTCGAGAACGCCGTGCGGCACGGGCTGGAGCCGGGGGAAGGAGGCGGCGAGATCCGCATCCTGTCCCGCGACGACGGCACGCACACCGAGATCGCGGTCGAGGACGACGGTGTGGGGATGGATCCGGAGGGGCTGCGCACCACGCTCACCGCCGGTGACGACGGCCTGCACGTGGGACTCCGCAACGTCGACACCCGCCTGCGCCAGCTCTACGGCGCCGAGGGCGGACTGGTCGTCGAGACCAACACCGGCGCCGGTACCCTGGTGCGCATGCGGGTCCCGAAATCCCAGCCGCTGCACGATCCGCTGCGCGACCAGGTGAGCCCATGATCGACGTGCTGGTCGCCGACGACGAGAGGCCCGCGCTGGACGAGCTCGTCCACCTGCTGCGCACCGACGATCGGATCGGCGAGATCCTCACCGCGAGCAGCGGGGCGGATGCTCTGCGGCAGCTCTCCGAGCGGGCCGTGCGGATCGCCTTCCTCGACATCCACATGCCCGGGCTGACCGGCACCGAGCTCGCGCGGGCGCTGCTCGCCCTCGCCCAGCCGCCGGCCGTCGTGTTCGTCACGGCAGACGATGCCCGCGCCGTCGAGGCCTTCGAGCTGCGCGCGGCGGACTATCTGCTCAAGCCGGTCCGCGCCGAGCGGCTGCGACAGGCGATCGATCGCGTCATCGAACTGGCCGACACGGCGCGACCGGGTGACGACGAGATGCTGCCGGTCACGGTCGGCTCGGCGGTGCGCTTCGTGCGCCGGAGCGACGTGCGCTGGGTGCAGGCGCAGGGCGACTACTCGCGGCTGCACACCGGCGACGGCGCCGGACATCTCGTGCGCATCCCGATCTCGGAGCTGGAGGTGCGGTGGGCGGATGCCGGATTCCTCCGCATCCATCGCTCATCGCTGGTCCGCACCGCGGCGGTGACCGAGGCGCGCCTGTCCGGTTCGGACCCCGCGGTGTCGATCGGCGAGCTGTCGCTGCCCGTGAGCCGGCGCCTCGTGCCGGCCGTGCGCGAAGCCCTGGTGCGTGGCGAGGGAATCGGATGAGCGAGATCCCGAAGCGCGTGCGGGTGACGGCCGACCTCCCCGCACGGCGGCCGTCCACCTCGACCCGCGGCATCGCCCTGCCCGGTTCACCGGTGGACGAAGCGGATGCCGTGTACGCCAGGGCCCTCATGCGCAGCCAGCTCCGCCTCGCGCTCGGCACCGTTGCCGGCTTCGTGCTCGTGGTGGTCGCGCTGACTCTGGCGATCGCGCTGATCCCCGAGATCGGCCGGGTCCTCATCTGGGGGCTGCCGCTGTCGTGGCTGCTGCAGGCCTACGCGTTCTACCCGATCATCCTCGTGTTCGCGGTGCTCTACGTGCGCACCGCCGCCCGCAACGAGCGGCGCTATCGGGCGCTTCGGGACCGCGAGTGAACGCGGTCCTCGACCTCGTCGGCGTCGCGCTGGTCATCGTCGCGACGCTGCTCATCGGCGTGTACGGACTGCGGATCTCGCGCACCACCGGAGACTTCTTCGTCGCCTCCCGCACGGTTCGGCCGGTCTGGAACGCCTCCGCGATCAGCGGGGAGTACCTGTCGGCCGGCACCTTCCTCGGCCTGTCGGGGCTCGTGCTGCTCGACGGTGCGAGGGGATTCTGGTTCCCGATCGGCTACGCGGCCGGGTATCTGCTCGTGCTGGCGTTCGTCGCGGCTCCGCTCCGCCGCAGCGGCGCGTACACGATCCCCGACTTCATCGAGGCGCGGCTGGACTCGGGCGCCGCGCGGCGGGTCACCAGCATCGCGGTGCTCATCATCGGGTGGCTCTACATCGTGCCGCAGCTGCACGGCGCGGGGATCACCCTGCTCGTGGTCGCCGGTGTGCCGGAATGGGTGGGCGCCGTGACCGTCGCGGTGCTGGTGGCCGCCGCGGTGGCCGCCGGCGGCATGCGCGCGATCACCTACGTGCAGGCGTTCCAGTACTGGCTCAAGCTCACGGCGCTGCTGGTCCCGGTCGTGTGCATCGCCTTCGCGCTGAGCGGCGGACCGCACGACTTCGATCCGGCGCTCGTCTTCCCCGCCGAGGCGGGGCCGTCGGGGTTCGACGCGTACGAGACGGCATCCCTCCTGCTCGCCCTGCTGCTGGGGACCATGGGGCTCCCGCACGTGCTCGTGCGGTTCTACACGAGTCCGACGGGGGTGTCGGCCCGGCGCACGACCGTCATCGTGATCGCCATGGTGAGCGCCTTCTATGCGGTGTCGAGCACCATGGGTCTGCTGGCGCGCATCGCCGCCCCCGACCTCGCCGTGCCCGGCATCGCCGACACGGTCGTGCTGCTGCTGCCCTCGCGCGTCTTCCCCGGGGTGTTCGGCGAACTGCTCACCGCGCTCATCGTGGCGGGCGCGTTCGCTGCGTTCCTGGCGACATCGGCGGGGCTCGTGGTGTCGCTCGCCGGCGTGATCAGCCAGGACGTGTTCTCCGGCTCGGTGCGCTCGTTCCGGCTGTCCGCCGTGCTGTGCGCGGTCGTGCCGCTCGTGGTGGCGCTGCTCACCGCCCCCGCGGGCCTCGGGTCGAGCGTCGGGGTGGTGTTCGTCGTGGCCGCGTCGACGCTGTCGCCGGTCGTGCTGCTCGGGGTGTGGTGGCGCGGGCTCACCGCCCGCGGCGCGGTGGCGGGGATGCTGTCGGGCGGGGTCGCGGCGGGGCTCGCGCTGCTGGTGCATGCCGTGATCGGGGGAGTCGGAGCGGCTGCCCCGTATCTGGCGCAGCCGGCGGCGTGGACGATCCCGCTCGCTGCCGTGGTCACGGTCGTGGTGTCGCTCCTCGACCCGCGCGGGCCGTCGCCGCGCACCGAGCGCTTCCTCGCGCGGGTGCACACGCCGGAGCCCGGCTGAGCCCCGGTTCCTGGGCGAGCGGAGTGAGACGAACGGCGCCGTCAGATCCGGCGGCCGCGCGGCATCAGCCGCACGTCGGGCAGCGGCGGGGCGGGGATGCGCACATCGTGACCATCCACCGCACCGAACCGCGGCGTCGCGGCGTCGGGGGATGACTCCGCCTCCCACGCCTCGCGGGCCGCGACGATCTCGTCGTGCGTGCGGCCGGCGAAGTTCCACCACATCACGATGTCGTCCTCGAACGGCTCGCCGCCGAGCAGGAACAGCAGGGAGCCCTCGGTCGATGACACCTCCACCTCATCGCGGGAGTCGCCGAGGTAGAGCAGATCATTGCGCTCCATCGGATGCTCGGACACGACAACATCGCCCTCGACGAGCATGAGCGCGTGCTCCCAGTCGGGGCGGAGCGGCAGGCGGACGCGGGAGCCGGGGGCGAGCACGATCTCGGTGCCGACGATCGGGGTGTGCACGGTCGCCGGCGAGCGGACGCCGGCGAACTCGCCGAGCACGACCGTCGCGGTGGCGTCGGCTCCGGCATCCGCCGTGAGGGCCACGCCCGGCAACTCGGTGTGCCGCTCGAATCCGGCAGCGCCGTGGCGGGTGGACTCCGGCAGCACGACCCAGAACTGCAGGGCGTCGAGGGGGATCGGGTCGTCGCCGATCGAGTACTCGGAGTGCGAGATGCCGTTCCCGGCCGTCATCAGGTTCAGCTGGCCGCGGCGCAGGTCGGCGTCGCTGCCGAGCGAGTCGCGGTGCCGGATCTCGCCGACGAGCGGCCAGGTCACGGTCTGCAGGCCGATGTGCGGATGCGGCTCCACCCGCATCCTCGTGTCGGCGGGGCCGAACCGGTCGAGGAAGCACCAGGCGCCGATCGTGGGCAGGTTGCGATGCGGAAGCGCGCGCAGCACGCTCATGCCGCGCACCCCGCCGAGCGGAACCTCGCGCGGTTCCAGGACGAGGCGGCGCTGCCCGATCATTCGGACCCCTGAGCCCTCTGGGTCCCTGAGCTTGTCGAAGGGCGGGGCCAGCGGATCTCGGCGCCCTCGATCTCATGCGTCTCGAGGTACTTCGCGATGTAGGGGCACAGCGGCACGATCGCCTCGCCGCGACCCGCGGCATCCGTCAGCGCCGCCGAAGCGAGCTTCCCCGCGAGACCCTGACCCTGGAACTCGTCGTCGATCTCGGTATGGAGGAAGCGGATGGAGCCGGGGCGCAGATCGAACGCGGCGAAGCCCGCGAGCACGTCGCCCGAGCGGATCTCGTAGCGCGATTCCTCGTCGTTGCGGGTGACGGTGATGTCGGTCATGGGGGCTCCTTCATGCGTCTGCATCCAACCTACGCCCGGATCTGTGGACAGGCGCCGTCGACGTCGGCGGGGATCGTTACGCTGGAGGGATGCCGCAGACTCCCCGTGACCCGTACGAAGGTTGGGTCCCTGAGCCTGTCGAAGGGCCTGTCCCTGTCGGGGGATATGGCGACGAGCCCTACGACGACGGCTGGGAGTCGTCCGCTCCGCCCGAGCCGATGGACTGGGAGCCGCAGGGCGCGGGCTTCGAACCGCCGCTCGACTGGGGTCCCGGGCCGGTCACCAAGGTCGCCCCGGCCGTCCGCAAGGCGACGCCGAGCAGGTACCCGACCGCGCGCGAGGCGCTGCACACCGTCTTCGGCTACGACGAGTTCCGCGGCGATCAGGCGGCCATCGTCGAGCAGGTGATCGCGGGCGGCGACGCGGTCGTGCTGATGCCGACCGGTGGCGGCAAGAGCATCACCTACCAGGTGCCGGCGCTCGTGCGCGAGGGCACGGGTCTCGTCATCAGCCCGCTCATCGCGCTCATGCACGACCAGGTCGACGCGCTGCGCGCCAACGGCGTCAAGGCCGCGTATCTGAACTCCACCCAGGCCATCGACGAGCGGCGTGAGGTCGAGCGGGCCTACGTGGCCGGAGAGCTCGACCTCATCTACGTCGCGCCCGAGCGCCTGTCGAGCGCGCAGACCACGGCGCTGCTGCAGCGTGGCACGCTCAGCGTCATCGCGATCGACGAGGCGCACTGCGTGTCGCAGTGGGGGCACGACTTCCGCCCCGACTACCTCGCCCTGGGTGACCTCGGCGAGCGGTTCCCCGGTGTGCCGCGCATGGCGCTCACCGCCACGGCGACCGCGGCGACGCACAAGGAGCTCACCGAGCGGCTCCGCCTCGACACGGCGAAGCACTTCGTCGCCAGCTTCGACCGCCCGAACATCCAGTACCGGATCGTGCCGAAGGTCGATCCGCGCAAGCAGCTCGTCGCGTTCATCCGCTCGCAGACCCCTTCGACAGACGCAGGGACCCCGCCCGCCGGCATCGTCTACGCGCTCAGCCGCAAGTCGGTCGAGCAGACCGCGACCTACCTGGCCGCCCAGGGGCTCGACGCGCTGCCGTACCACGCGGGTCTCCCGGCCGAGGTGCGCGCCGCGAACCAGTCGCGCTTCCTCCGGGAAGACGGCGTGGTCATGGTCGCGACCATCGCGTTCGGCATGGGCATCGACAAGCCCGACGTGCGCTTCGTCGCGCACATCGACCTGCCGAAGTCCGTCGAGGGGTACTACCAGGAGACCGGTCGTGCCGGCCGCGACGGCGAGCCGTCGGTGGCCTGGATGGCGTACGGCCTCGGCGACGTCGTGCAGCAGCGCCGCATGATCGACCAGAGCCCGGGCGACCGCACCTTCAAGATGCGGCTCGGGCAGCACCTCGACGCGATGCTCGCGCTCTGCGAGACGGTCGAGTGCCGTCGCCAGAATCTGCTCGGGTACTTCGGCCAGGAGTCGCAGCCGTGCGGCAACTGCGACACCTGCCTCGACGACACCGAGACGTTCGACGGTCTCGTCCCGGCGCAGAAGCTGCTCTCGACGATCGTGCGGCTGAAGCGCGAGCGCAACCAGGCGTTCGGCGCCGGACACCTCGTCGACATCCTGCGCGGAGCCTCGACCGAGCGCATCCGTCAGCAGGGGCACGACAAGCTCGCGACCTACGGCATCGGCGCCGACCTCTCCGACCAGGACTGGCGCAGCGTCGTGCGGCAGCTGCTCGCCCGCGGCATCCTCGTCGCACAGGGCGACTACGGCACGCTCGCTCCAGGCGAGGCGGCGGCCGCCGTGCTCCGCGGCGAGACGCCCGTGCCGCTGCGCAAGGACACGATCGGGCGCCCGACGTCACAGACCCGTGCCCGCAAGGCCAGCGCCGCCGATGCTCTGGATGCCGGTGACCGCGGCTTGTTCGAGGCCCTGCGGGCCTGGCGCGCCGAGACCGCCCGCGAGCAGGGCGTGCCCGCGTACATCGTGTTCGGCGATGCGACGCTGCGCGCTCTGGCCGAGCATCGCCCGGCATCCCTCGGCGATCTCGACGGCATCACGGGTATCGGCGCGAAGAAGCGCGAGGCCTACGGCGAGGGCGTGCTCGCGGTCATCGCCGCCGCCTGACCGGCACCTCGGTCAGCGCACCGGCAGCACATCGTCCATGTGCGCGCGCAGGTGCGCGGCGACGTCGACGGCGTCCCGATCGTAGAGCCATTGATACTGCAGGCCGTCCCACATCGCGATGAGCCAGATCGCCTCGCGCGCGGGGTCGCGGTGCGAGGGAAGATCGCCGTCGAGCTGGGCCAGTCGGAACAGCTCGGTGAAGTAGGCGATCGCGCTCGAGAAGCGCTCGGTGAAGTAGTCGTGGGCCGGATGCGACGCCGGCACCGCCTCGCAGGAGAGCACGGCGTAGACCTGGATCAGGCCCGGCTCCTCGAGCGCGTTCACGCGGGCGCCGTCTGCGATGCCGCGGAGCAGGTCGCCGGCGCGATCCGAGGTGCGGATGACGCCCCTCTCCCGGATGGCGCTGTCGCGTTCGGCGAGCACCGCGCTCAGCAGCAGCTCCTTCGAGGGGTAGTGGTGCAGCAGGGTCGACTTCGAGACCCCGACGGCTTCGGCGATGTCGCGCAGGCTGGTGTCGCCGTAGCCGTCGTGCGAGAAGAGGCGCATGGCGTCGGCGACGATCTGCGTCCGTCGCCGTCGTCCCACCGCGTAACCCGGATCGACGTCGGCCGGCTTGACGCCGAACGGAGCAGGCAGCGGACCCGACGCCTCGGGTGAAGGTTCTCCGTCGTCGGGATCGCGCCATCCGGTCGGCAGCACCCACAGCGCCTCGCGCTCCTCGAGCATCTCGACGACGTCGACCTGGTCGGGCAGGTACTGCGCCAGAAGCTGCAGGCCGTCCCAGCCGGCGGTGTGGCGCGTGACCTCGCCGTCGACGTCGCGTTCCGGGTCGATGGCGCCGAGATGCTGCGCGTCGGCCAGCACGTCACGGCTGAGTTCGCGCAGCCGCGCGTAGCGCTCGCGCATCCGCTCGTGGGCGGGGTGTCCGGGTGAGGACGCCTCGCCCGTGAGAGCGGCGAAGAGCTCGAGGTATCCCTCGGTCCGGGAGTTCCGCTCGGCGAGCCGGGCGAAGATCAGCTCGCCGGGTTCGGATGCCGCGGCGATCGTGCTGAACACGTCCTCGTTCTCGGCCTCGAACTCGCCGACGACCTCCACGAGCAGCGCGTCTTTGGAGGAGAAGTGCCCGAGCAGGCCGGGATGGCTGACGGATGCCGCCGCCGCGATGTCGCGCAGCGACGTGGAGCGGTAGCCGTGGCCGATGAAGAGCTCGCGGGCGGCGGCGATGATCCGCTGCCGCGTCTCCGCGGCGCGCGCGTGCCGTGAGCCCCGGGGCGTCGTGATCGTCATCGCTTCCTCTCCACCACCATCCTCCCTCATTACCGACCGGTCGACATTCACTTACCAAACGGTCGAGATTGGTGTATCTTCTTCCCAGAGCCGCCTCGCCCGAAGACGTGCGGCGCATCGAAAGGACTGTCATGACAGAGCTGTCATCCGCCGCGAACGCGGCCGCGGTCGGCACCACCGGCTTCAAGGCGCCCGGGACCACCCCGCCGAAGACGCCGCGCGGCTACACGCCCGGCCTCGCCGCCGTGAACTTCGGCGTCTACCTCGCCCTCCTCACCCCGGTGATGGTGTCGATGGCGTTCAAGATCCAGCACATCGACCCGACCAACACCGAGGGGAGCCTCGGCCTCGTCATGGGCGTCGGCGCGGCCTTCGCGCTCATCGCGAACCCTCTCGTCGGCCGACTCTCCGACCGCACGACCTCGCGCTGGGGCATGCGCCGCCCGTGGATCCTCGGCGGCGCGATCGTCGGACTCGGCGGTTTCGCCCTGATCGGCGTCGCGAGCTCCGTGCTCGTGGTGCTGATCGCCTGGTGCCTGGTGCAGGCCTCGATGAACGCGGTCCTCGCCGCCGCCAACGCCACACTGCCCGACCAGGTCCCGGTCTCGAGCCGCGGCAAGGTCTCGGGCATCATCGGCATCACCACGCCGATCGGCATCCTCGCGGGCAGCTTCCTCGTGAACTTCCTTCCGGGCGACTTCGAGCGGTTCTTCGTGCCCGGCGCGATCGCCCTCGTCCTCGTGATCGTCTTCGTCCTGCTGCTCAAGGACCGCCGCCTCGCCGAGAAGCCCGCCGACCGCTTCACCGTCGGCACCTTCTTCGGGTCGTTCGTCTTCAACCCGCGCAAGCACCCGGACTTCGGCTGGACCTGGCTCACCAAGTTCTTCGTCATGTTCGGCTACGCCGGCATCGCCACCTTCCTGCCGCTGTACCTCGTGACCAAGTTCGGCCTCGACGAGCAGGGCGCGGTCGGCATCATCCTCGCCGCGAACCTCGCCTCGATGGCCGCGATGGCGATCTCCTCGCCGCTGGGCGGGTTCCTCTCCGACAAGATCGGCAAGCGTCGCCCGTTCGTCGCCGTCGCCGGACTCATCATGGTCGTCGGCCTCGTCATCCTCGCCGTCGCCCCCGACATCACGACCGTGATCGTGGCGCAGGCGATCATCGGTCTCGGCGCGGGTTCGTTCCTCTCCGTCGACCTCGCTCTCGCGACCGAGGTCCTCCCGAACCCCGACGACGTGGCGAAGGACCTCGGCGTGCTGAACATCGCCAACGCCCTGCCGCAGTCGATCGCCCCAGCCATCGCTCCCGGCATCATCGCGCTGGGCGCGGCCACGCCGCTCGGCGGATACACCACCTGGTACCTGTTCGGCGCGCTCGTCGCGCTGGCCGGCGCCGTTCTCGTCTACCGCATCAAGGGAGTCAAGTGACCATCTCGGGCACCACCACCACGACCACCGTCCGCCCCTGGCTCGATGCCGACCTGCCGGTCGACGAGAGGGTGCAGCTGCTTCTCGACGAGATGACCATCGAGGAGAAGGCGGGACTCTTCTTCCACACGATGATCGCGATCGGCGATCTCGAGGAGCCGAACCCCGTCTTCGCGACGCCCTCTGCGCGCGAGTTCCTCGAGACGAAGCAGATGACGCACTTCAACCTGCTCGGCGCCGCGCCCACCGGCCGGGAGATCGCGGCCTGGCAGAACGCGCTGCAGCGGCTCGCGGCATCCACCCGCCTCGGCATCCCTGTGACGCTGTCGACCGATCCGCGCCACTCGTTCAGCGAGAACCCCGGCGCCTCGATCCTCGCCGGGCCCTTCTCGCAGTGGCCCGAGACCCTCGGTCTCGCGGCGATCGGCGACGAGGCGCTGGTCGAGCGGTTCGCCGACATCGCCCGCCAGGAGTACACGGCGGTCGGACTGCGCGTCGCGCTGCACCCGCAGGTCGACCTCGCGACCGAGCCGCGCTGGGCACGCCAGACGGCGACGTTCGGAGAGGATGCCGAGCTGTCGGGCAGGCTCGGCGCCGCCTACATCCGCGGGTTCCAGGGGGAGGCCTTCGGGCCTGGCTCGGTCTCGACCATGACGAAGCACTTCCCCGGAGGCGGACCGCAGAAGGACGGCGAGGACCCGCACTTCCCGTACGGCCGCGAGCAGGTCTACCCCGGCGGGGAGTTCGAGCTGCACCTGAAGCCGTTCGAAGACGCGCTCGCCGCCGGCACCCGCCAGATGATGCCGTACTACGGGATGCCGGTCGGCACCGAGTATGAGGAGGTCGGCTTCGGCTTCAACAAGTCGATCATCACCGGACTCCTGCGCGAGCGCTACGGCTTCGACGGTCTCGTCTGCACCGACTGGGGGCTGATCAGCGACTCCGAGATCTTCGGCCAGCCGTTCCCCGCCCGCGCGTGGGGCGTCGAGGATCTGACACCGCGTCAGCGGATGAAGAAGGTGCTGGATGCCGGAGCCGACCAGTTCGGCGGAGAGGCGAACCCCGAGCTGCTGCTCGAGCTCGTCGCCGACGGCGAGATCACCGAGGAACGGATCGACGTCTCCGCCCGGCGGATCCTCCGGGAGAAGTTCGAGCTGGGGCTCTTCGAGAATCCCTTCGTCGACGAGGATGCCGCCGATGAGGTCGTCGGCCGCGCCGACTTCCGCGCCGCAGGAGAAGAAGCGCAGCGCGCGTCGATCACGGTGCTCACCAACGACGGGGCCCTGCCGTTCGCGCGAGGTCTGAAGCTGTACGTCGAGGGGATCGCCGCCGAGGTCGCGGCATCCTTCGGCGAGGTCGTCGCGACGCCGGCCGAGGCCGATCTCGCGATCATCCGCCTGCAGGCCCCGTTCGAGGAGCGGGAGACGATGTTCGAGAACTTCTTCCACGCCGGGTCGCTCGACTTCGCCGACGACGCGGTCGCCCACGTACGCGAGGTCGCATCCGTCGTTCCGACGGTGGTCGATGTGCTCGCCGACCGCCCGCCCGTCCTCACCCCGATCACGGATGCCGTCGCGGCGGTCACCGTGAACTGGGGCGCTTCGGCAGCAGCTCTCCTCGACGTGCTGAGCGGTGCCGTCGCCGCGCGGGGGAAGCTCCCCTTCGATCTCCCGCGGTCGATGGCAGCCGTCGAGGCCTCGCGTCCCGACGTGCCGTTCGACACCGCCGATCCGCTGTTCCGCTTCGGGCACGGCCTCGCGCTCTGACGCGAGGCTTCCGCGGATTGCCGGTTCCTGTCCGGAGCCGACAATCCGCGGACCCGGCGTCCCGGCGCTTCGTTAGAGGATCGGTACAGTCGACTTCACGGAGATTTGTCGCAGACCTACCATGGGAGCATCCCTACTTCTCCCTGGAGGAATGCCATGGTCGACGCCGCCGTCCGTCCTTCGACGACACCCGCCGAGCCGCAGGATGCGGCGCACACCCCGCAGATCGATGTCGCCGCCGTCAATGACGCGCTGATGGGCACCTGGGCAGACACGCGCCGCGAGGCGCGCGAGATGATCAAGGACTCCGCCTTCTGGCGAAAGGACGAGCTCGGCAAGGACGAGCACCGCGAGCGCGTCCTCAGCCAGCTGCACCTGCTGGTCGAGAACAAGGCCGTGCACCGGGCCTTCCCGAAGTCGCTCGGCGGCGAGGAGAACAACGGCGCCAACATCGCCGGGTTCGAGGAGCTCGTGGTCGCCGACCCGAGCCTGCAGATCAAGTCGGGCGTCCAGTGGGGGCTGTTCGGGTCGGCGATCCTGCAGCTCGGCACGAAGGAGCACCACGAGAAGTGGCTGCCCGGCGTCATGGACCTGTCGATCCCCGGGGCCTTCGCGATGACCGAGATCGGCCATGGCTCCGATGTCGCGGCCGTCGGCACGACCGCGACGTACGATCCTGCGACCGAGGAGTTCGTCATCCACACGCCGTTCCGCGCGGCGACGAAGGAGTACCTCGGCAACGCCGCACTGCACGGCATCGCGGCGACCGTGTTCGCGCAACTCATCACGAACGGCGTCAATCACGGCGTGCACTGCTTCTACGTGCCGCTGCGCGGCGAGGACGGCGACGATCTTCCCGGCATCGGCCGTGAGGACGACGGCCTCAAGGGCGGGCTCAACGGCATCGACAACGGCCGGCTCTCGTTCGACCAGGTCCGCATCCCGCGCACCAATCTGCTGAACCGCTACGGCGACGTCGCCGCCGACGGCACCTACTCGAGCGCGATCGACAGCCCCGGTCGCCGTTTCTTCACGATGCTCGGCACCCTCGTGCAGGGGCGGGTCTCGCTCGACGGCGCGGCCAACTGGGCATCCGCCCTCGCACTGAAGATCGCGATCACCTACGCGACCCAGCGCCGCCAGTTCGACGGCGCCGACGGGCAGGAGGTCGTGCTGCTCGACTACGGCAAGCACCAGCGCCGGCTGCTTCCGCGTCTCGCCACCACGTACGCGCAGATCTTCGCGCACGACGAGTTCCTGCAGAAGTTCGACGGCGTCTTCTCGGGTCGCATCGACACCCCGGCCGACCGCGAAGACCTCGAGACGCTCGCGGCGGCCCTCAAGCCGCTGTCGACCTGGCACGCGCTCGACACCCTGCAGGAGGCGCGCGAGGCCTGCGGCGGCGCGGGCTTCATGTTCGAGAACCGCCTCGTCGGACTCCGCGCCGACCTCGACATTTACGTCACCTTCGAGGGTGACAACAACGTCCTGTTGCAGCTGGTCGGCAAGCGTCTGCTCACCGACTACGCCCAGCAGTTCAAGGGCAAGGATGCCGCGGCGCTGGCGAAGTTCGCCGTCGGCATGACCGCCGGCAAGGTCTTCCACGGCGCAGGCCTCCGTCAGCTCGGTCAGGCCGTGTCCGACTTCGGCCAGGTGTCGCGGTCGGTCGAGCGCGGCCTCCGCGAGGAGCAGCAGCACGATCTGCTCGCCGGCCGCGTGCAGCAGATGGTGGCGGACATCGCGAGCCGGCTGCGTCCCGGCGCGAAGGACAAGGCGCTCGGCGCCCGCCTCTTCAACGAGAACCAGGCCGAGCTCATCGAGGCGGCCCGCGCGCACGGAGAGCTGCTCCAGTGGGAGGCCTTCACCGACGCCGTGCACGAGATCGAGGATGCCGACACCAAGAAGGTGCTCACCTGGCTGCGCGACCTCTTCGGCCTGCAGCTGATCGAGAAGCACCTCGCCTGGCACCTGATCAACGGCCGCCTGTCGACCCAGCGCGCCGCCGCCGTATCGAGCTACATCGACCGCCTGTGCGCGCGACTGCGCCCCTACGCCCTCGACCTCGTCGATGCGTTCGGGTACGAGCCCGAGCACGTGCGTGCGCCCATCGCGAGCGGCATCGAGAAGCAGCGTCAGGACGAGGCGCGCGCGTACTACGCCGACCTCGAGGCGTCGGGCCAGGCTCCGGTGCGCGAGAAGAAGGTCAAGCGAGAGCCGCTGGGCGACCTCAAGCAGCGCTGATCGCGCCGGGCGTCAGATGCCCGCGGCCGGCGGGTACTGCGGTGGGTACGGCGGCGCAGGAACGGGCGGATAGCCGGCGGCCGGGAACGGCGACTCGCCCGTTCCCGCCGCCGTCGACATCGCCTGCTTCCGGACGCGCAGCAGCACCGCGGTGAAGGCGAGATAGACCAGCGCGACCGCCGTCCCCACTCCGAGGATCAGCAGCTGAGGAAGCGTTCGGCCGACCATCGGGATCCGCCCGACCATCATGAAGACCGCGTCGGGGACGAGCACGAGCAGACCGAGCAGCAGCAGGACCGCTGCCGGCAGCACCAGCGCGAACGTCGACCACCGCGTGGCGAACACCCCGGCGACGGAGAGCAGCGTCCCGAGCAGCACGGCGGCAGCGGCATCCGGCAGGAAGTCGAACCGGAACTGCTGGAGCGCGGTGAACTGACCGCGGGCGATGCCCCACGACAGCAGCCAGATCCCCGCCGCGAGGAGGACCGGCGCGGCCACGAGGCCGATGATCGAGAGACCGGTCGCGGTCCGCTGGGGGCAGTGGCGCACGATCGCGAGCACGATGCCCATCGCTCCGAGCGCCGGGAGCAGGACCAGCGGGATGCCGTAGGTGAGGCCGTCGAGCCACTCGCGCGGGAGGATCGGCCCCAGCATCCGATACGACTCCAGCAGCAGCGCCGGCAGGAGCGCGAGCAGGAGCGGCACGACCGCCATCACCCCCGCGGCGATCAGGCCAGCCGAGCTCCAGATGCCGGTCAGCACCACGGCGATCAGGAGCAGGATGCCGAGCGCCTGAAGGAGCGTCGGCATCATCAGCGAGCCGAAGCCGTCGCGGGCGCCGCCGTACTGGAAGTAGGTCATGAGCCATGACGTGCCGCCGCTGGAGAGCAGCCCCACGGCGACCGGTGTGACGATCACCGCGATGACGACGGTGATCAGACGAGCGAGCGTGCGGGATCCGCGCATGATGACTTCCCCCTCCGGAGTCTCGGTCCACCGTATCGACTCCGCGTGCGGTGGGTAGTCTCGAAGGACCGCACACCCGAGGAGCCCGCATGACCCGCGTCCACGCCTACGCCGCCCCCAGCGAAGCCGCCCCGCTCGAGAAGACCGTCATCGAGCGCCGTGAGCTCGGCCCGCACGATGTGCTGATCGACATCGCGTTCGCCGGCATCTGCCACTCCGACATCCACACCGTGCAGGGCGACTGGGGGCCGCAGCAGTACCCGCTCGCCCCCGGACACGAGATCACCGGCACCGTCGCGGCCGTCGGCGCCGAGGTGACGAAGCACGCCGTGGGCGACCGGGTCGGCGTGGGCTGCCTGGTGAACTCGTGCGGAGAATGCCGCAACTGCCTGCGCGGCGACGAGCAGTTCTGCACCGAGGGCGCGATCTTCACGTACGGCGCGACCGACCGCGACGGCACCGTCACCCAGGGCGGCTACTCCGAGCAGGTCGTCGTGACGGAGTCGTTCGTGCTCCGCATCCCCGACGGGTTGGCGCTCGACGTGGCAGCACCCCTGCTGTGCGCGGGCATCACGACGTACTCGCCGCTGAAGCACTGGAACGTCGGCCCCGGCACCCGTGTCGCGGTGGTGGGGCTCGGCGGACTCGGCCACATGGGGGTGCAGATCGCGCACGCCCTCGGCGCCGAGGTGACCGTGCTCTCGCAGACGCTGAGCAAGAAGGACGACGGCCTCCGGCTCGGCGCCGACGACTACCGGGCGACGAGCGATCGGCAGACCTTCCGCGAGCTGCGCAGCTCCTTCGATGTCATCCTCAACACGGTGAGCGCCGTGATCGACATGCGCTCGTACCTGAGCCTGCTCGACGTCGGCGGCACCATGGTGTGCGTCGGCGCGCCGGCGGAACCGCTGCCCGTGCAGGTCATGTCGCTGATCGGCGGTCGGCGCTCGCTGGCGGGATCGAACATCGGCGGCATCGCCGAGACCCAGGAGATGCTCGACTTCTGCGCCGCGCACGGCATCGCCGCGGAGATCGAGGTGATCCCGGCATCCGAGATCAACGCCGCCTACGAGCGGGTGCTGGCGTCCGACGTCCGCTACCGGTTCGTGATCGACGCCGCGACGTTCAGCGAGTGATGTCGGTCGTCGCGGGTAGCCTCGCCGCATGACCTCCCTCCTCGCGGGCCCCGACTCCCGCGCCCGCTGCGCGTGGGTCGGCGACGACGACGAGTACCGGCGCTATCACGACGAGGAATGGGGCACGGCGCTGCACGGCGACCGGGCCCTGTTCGAGAAGATGGCGCTGGAGGGGTTCCAGGCCGGTCTCTCGTGGATCACGATCCTGCGCAAGAGACCGCGATTCCGCGAGGTGTTCGCCGGTTTCGAGCCCGAGGTCGTCGCGGAGTTCGGGGAGTCCGACGTGGAGCGGCTGATGACGGATGCCGGGATCATCCGCAACCGGGCGAAGATCGAGGCCACGATCGGCAATGCGCGGATCGTCCGCGGCATGGCCGACGGCGAGCTCGACGAGCTGATGTGGTCGTTCGCGCCGCCGGCATCCGGGGTCCGTCCGGCGACGATGGCCGACGTCCCGGCCGTCACGCCGGAGTCGACCGCGTTGAGCAAGGAGCTGCGCCGCCGGGGGTTCCGGTTCGTCGGCCCCACGACCATGTACGCGCTCATGCAGTCGGCGGGAATGGTCGACGATCACCTGGCAGGCTGCTGGCGCGCCTGACGCCTGCAGGATGGGCAGATCAGCCCATCGAACGATGTTCCGGCGCGCGGTTAGGATGAACGGGTGCGTTGTGGGGCTGTCGTGCCCTGCACGGAAGTGTCGAAGTGTGTCGACCCTGGGGGGAACCGGGTATGAAGGCGTTGTCGTGGATGAGGGCGCGGCCGAAGATGCTGGCGTCTGCCGCCGGTGTCACCGTCGGCGTGATCGCCATCACGACGATGGCGCTCACGTATGAGGGCTTTCCGACCACCAAGGTCGATCTGAACGACGGCGGCGTCTGGATCACCAAGACGTCGGGCCTGCTCGTCGGGCACTTCAACCACGAGTCGACCGTCCTCGACGGAGGTCTGCGCACCGCCGGCGAGGACTACGACATCGTCCAGGACGCCGCGAACGTGCTCGTGGTCGACGAGGGAGCCTCGACCGTCACGGCGGTCGACCCGGCTCGGGTCTCGCTGGGGGACTCCGCCGGAATCCCGAGCTCCGCCAAGGTGGCGATGGGCCTTCAGACCGCCGCCATCCTCGACAAGAAGTCCGGCGACCTGTGGGTCGTTCCGGTCAAGGGCATCGCCTCGTTCGAGATCGAGGCCGCCGACCCGGTCGCAGAGCTCGGCGAGGGCGCGGACGTCGTCGTCGCCGAAGACGGCACGGTCTTCGCCCTGTCGAGCGCGAACGGCGAGGTCGTCACGGTCCCCGTCGACAACGAGGGCGAGCCCCTCGAGTCGTCCACCGCCTCGGTCGGCGAGCTCGATGCGTCGAAGCCGGTGACCATCACCGCCGTCGGTCGAACCCCGGTGGTCCTGGAGACGGCATCCGGTGCGGTGCTGACACCCGGCGGATTCCGCACCGAGATCCCCGACGCCGACGGCGCCGTGATCCAGCAGGCCTCGGCCGAGACGGATGCGGTCGCGGTCGCGACGGCATCCGCGCTGGTGCGCGTTCCGCTCGACGGCTCCGAGGTGACGACGACGGATGCCGGCGGCAAGGGCTCCCCGGCGGCTCCCGTGTGGCTGCAGGGCTGCACCTACGGCGCCTGGGGAGGCACCGGCGCGTTCGTGCGCGAGTGCGCAGGGTCGGCGAACGACGTCTCGGCCACGATCGAAGAGGCGCAGGAGTCGAAGAGCCTCGTCTTCCGTGTGAACCGCGACGTGATCATCCTGAACGACGCCGTCGGCGGCGCGGCGTGGCTGGCCAACGAGAGCCTCCAGCGCGTCGACAACTGGAACGACCTCACCCCGCCCGAGGGCGAGACCGAGAACGAGGACGACTCGACAGAGGAGACGGTCGAGACCACGCTCCCGGAGCGCAGCGAGATCAACACCGTGCCGATCGCCGAGGATGACTCGTTCGGCGTGCGGCCCGGCGCCTCGGCGCTGCTCCCGGTGATCGACAACGACAACGATCCGGACGGCGACGTCCTGGTCGCCGCGATGGCACAGGAGCAGCCGTCGATCGGCACCGTCCAGCCGATCTACAACGGCGCCTCGCTGCAGATCGCCGTCGCCGAAGACGCTTCGGGCACGTCCACCTTCCAGTACGAGGTCGACGACGGCCGCGGCGGCAAGGACACCGCGACGGTCACGCTGTCGGTGCACGACGAGGGCACGAACGGCGCACCTACGCCCAAGCGCAAGACCTCGCTCACGGTCGAGACCGGCGGCACGGTGTCGTACAACATCCTCCCGGACTGGATCGACCCCGACGGCGACGACATCTACCTCAAGGACGTCGTCGCGGCCCCCGGTGACGAGGTCGATTTCAGCACCGACGGCCAGTTGACCTACAAGGCGACGGCCAGCCTGCAGGGCCGCAAGGACATCCAGGTCACGGTTGCCGACGGCTTCGGCGAGTACGCCACGGCCACGGTCACCCTCGATGTGCGACCGCAGGGCACCACCAAGCCGAAGACGAACGCCGACCACGTGGTCACGCGTGTCGGCGAGCAGATCACGGTCGCTCCGCTGGCGAACGACACCAGCTCCGGTCGGGAGCGCCTGCGTCTCGGCCGCGTCGACGAGGTCCCGGGTGCCACCGTGCTGCCCGACATCACCAACAACACCTTCAGCTTCACCGCGCCGACCGTCGGCGTGTACTACGTGCAGTACCTCGCGACCGCCGGCCCGGAGAACGGCGAGGGACTCGTCCGCATCGACGTGACCGAGGCCGCCGAGGTGACCCTGCCGCCGGTCGCCGTGCGCGATGTGGCGCTGCTGCCCACCGGCGGCGACGCGCTCATCGGCGTGCTCAACAACGACACCGACCCGTCCGGCGGCATCCTCGTCGTGCAGTCCGTCTCGGTCGAGCCCGGCACCGGCGTCTCGGTGTCGGTGCTCAACCACGAGACTCTCCGCATCACCGACCAGGGCACCCTCGACGAGCAGGTCCGCATCGCGTATCGGATCTCCAACGGCGAGCAGTCCGCCGAGGGCGAGGTCGTCGTGGTGCCGATCCCGGCGCCCGAGGAGATCCTGCAGCCGGTCGCCAACCCCGACTCGGTGTACGTCCGCGCCGGCGATGTGGTGACGATCCCGGTGCTCGACAACGACACGCATCCGAGCGACGACGCGCTGCACCTCGCCCCCGAGCTCATCGAGCCCTTCGTCGACCCGGAGGACGGCGAGGCCTTCGTGTCGCAGGACGAGGTGCGGTTCAAGGCCGGCGACGTCGCCAAGACCGTCTACCTGACCTACGAGGCCGTGGACTCCCGCCAGCAGAAGGCCGCCGGGTACGTGACCGTGCAGATCCTGCCGATCGACGAGGAGACGAACGCGGCACCGCGGCCGCGCGATCTCGTGGCCCGCACGCTCGCGGGCACCGAGACCAACATCGCCGTGCCGCTCGACGGGATCGACGCCGACGGCGACTCGGTCGAGCTCCTGGACATCGCGTCGAATCCGACGAAGGGGCGCATCACCGAGGTCGCGCAGGACTACTTCACCTACGAGGCGCTCGACGGAGCGACGGGTGTCGACGTCTTCAAGTACCGGGTGCGCGACCGTCTCGGCAAGGAGGGCACCGCCACGATCCGCGTGGGCATCGCCCCGGCCGAAGAGGTCAACCAGGCGCCGTATGCGGTGAAGGATGCCGTCGTGGTGCGTCCCGGTCGTGAGATCGCCGTGCCCGTCATGCTCAACGACTCCGACCCCGAGGGCGACAAGATCTCGCTCGTGAAGGACGGGCTCGAGATCCCCGGCGAGCTGGAGGCCCGCGTCTCCGGAGACCGCGTGCTCGTGCAGGCGCCCGACCGCGCACTCGAGTCGTCTCTGCAGTACACGGTCAGCGACGCGCGCGGCGCGACCGCGACGGCCGTGCTGCAGGTCACGGTCGATGAGAACGTGCCGCTGCAGGCACCGGTGGCGAGAGACGACCGGCTGCGTCCCGTCGACCTCGAAGACGGCGGTCTCACCGCCGACCTCGACATCCTCGACAACGACGAGGATCCCGACGGCACGACCGAGCGCCTCGCGCTCGACGTCGGTCCCGGCGCGACGGTGCTGGAGAACGGCAAGGTGCGTGTCACCGTCACCGACGAGCTGCAGCTGATCCGGTACACGCTCACGGATCAGGACGAGCTGCAGTCCTCGGCGTTCATCTTCGTCCCGTCGCAGGACGGCCTGCGCCCGACGCTGACCTCGACCAAGCCGCTCGAGGTGAAGAGCGGCGAGACCAAGGACGTGCCGCTCGACAAGTACGTCACCGTGGCCGGTGGCGGCGACGTCGTCATCACCGAGCACGCGAAGGTCAGCGCTCTCAAGGCCGACGGCTCCGACCTCGTGAAGGACGAGCGCACACTGGTGTACACCTCGGCGCCCGGATACTTCGGTCAGGATTCGCTGACGTTCGAGGTCACCGACGGCACGGGACCTGACGACCCCGAGGGCCGCAAGGCCACGCTCAGCATCCCGATCAACGTGCTCCCACCCGACAACCAGCCGCCGAAGTTCGTGGGCGGTCAGATGAACGTGGCCCCCGGCGAGAAGGCGAGCGTCCTCGACCTCGCCGCGCTCACGGTCGACCCCGATCCCGAGGATAAGGGCAAGCACAAGTACACGCTCGTCGGCGGCGAGGGCAAGGGGATCACCGCGAAGATCGACGGCGACAAGCTGCTCGTCGAGGCATCGTCGAACGCGAAGAAGGGCACGGCGACCACGCTGACGCTGCGCGTCAGCGACGGTGAGACCGAACCCGTCGAGGGCTCCGTCCTCGTGCAGGTCACCGCTTCGAACCGCGCGATGCCCGCCGCCAACACCGACACCGTCGCCGAAGCCGATCAGGGCAAGAGCGTCACCGTTCCGGTGCTCGCGAACGACTTCAACCCCTTCCCGGAGACGCCGCTCAAGCTGCTGACGGCGAACGTCGAGACCGGCTCCGGTCAGGTGAGCATCAAGGGAGACGACGTCGTCGCGACGCCGTCGAAGGACTTCGTCGGCACCATGGTGGTGCGCTACACGATCCAGGATGCGACGGAGGATGCCGATCGTCAGGCGACAGGCCAGGTCGTGCTCACGGTGCAGGGCGTCCCGAACGCGCCGGGCGCGCCGACCGTGACGAGCGTGCAGGACCGCACCGTGGTGGTGACGTACGGCGCTCCGTCGAACAACGGGGCCGAGATCACCAAGTACACGGTGAAGTCGGTGCAGGGCGGCTCGTACTCGAAGGAGTGCCAGTCGACGACCTGCACCCTGGACGGGCTCACGAACAACGTCGAGTACGTCTTCCAGGTCACCGCGACGAACCGCGTGGGCGAGTCCGAGCCGTCCGGCTCGTCGGCCGTCGCCCGCCCGGACGCGCGTCCCGACACGCCCAACCCCCCGACCCTGAAGTTCGGCGACAAGTCGCTCCAGGTCTCCTGGACCACGCCGACGACACCGGGTTCGCCCGTCGAGCGGTACACGCTGCAGATCTCGCCCGCCCCGCCGTCCGGCATCACCCAGAAAGAGGTGACCGGCAACTCGCTCACGTGGGAGGGCCTGGAGAACGGCGGCAACTACCAGGTGCGCGTGCAGGCGCACAACCGCGCGCCCGATCCCTCCAGCTGGAGCGCATGGTCGGCATCCGAGGTGCCCGCCGGGCCCCCGCTGGCGGCCGGTGCGCCGACGACGGCGGAACTGCAGCCCGTGGGCAACCAGGCGCAGATGCAGGTCAACTGGGGGACGGTGCCGGCGAACGGCGACGCGATCGATGCGCTGCAGCTCGAGGTCTGGGAGGGGTCCAGTCTGCAGAGGACGCTGACGCCCAGTCCGGGATCCTTCAGCCAGGCGGTCGTGGTCCCGACCTCGGAGAACGGCTACACCTACCGCATCCGCGGCCACAACAAGGCCGGCTGGGGCGAGTGGAGCGCGATGTCGGCGCCACGACGCGGCGTCATCGCCCCGTCCGCCCCGTCCATCAGTGCGGTCAACGCGGGCGACGGGTTCGTGGACGTCGTGTGGTCGGCGGGCAACCGCAACGGCGCCAAGACGACCGAGGTGAGCTACCAGTACCGGCTCAACGGCGGCGGCTGGGCCGGGATGCCGGGGAACAACAGGATCGGCGGGCTGAACAACGGCACGTCCTACACGGTCGAGGTGCGCGGCGTCGCGAACGTCGACGGCGTGCAGTACGTCGGCGCGGCATCCAACGGCGTCGCGCAGACCCCGTTCGGCCCACCCCAGGCTCCGGCGGCCAACGCCAGGAACCTCGGCACGAGCGTCGAGGTCAGCTGGAACTCCGACCGCTCCTACAACGGTCGTCCGATCCAGACCACGCAGATCCGGATCGACGGCGGCGGCTGGCAGGATGTCGGGGCCAGCGGCTCCCGCACGGTGGGCAACGGGTACCAGCAGAACCACAGCATCGACGTCCGAGCGCAGGACTCGAACGGGACCTGGTCGCCGGTCGCCTCGGCATCCGCGCGCACGAGTGATCCGCCGCCGCCGCGGGCGTGGGTGACGCGCGGAACACCTGTCAGCAACGCGAACTGCAACGACGGCACCTGCGCGACGTTCCGGGTCACCACCAAGGACTTCCCGGCAGGCACCTACACGGTGACCTGCAACAGCGGAGTGACCAGGTCCTTCTCCACCTACAGATCGGTGTCCGTTCCCGCCAACGGGACATTCGACCTCGGCTGCTACCACGGCTACGGCGGCCGCACCGACGTCTGGGTCACCATCGGCGGAACCGACTACGAACGCCGGGCCTGGTAGTGCCCCGCTCGACCCATCGTCGCCCCCAGAGGAAATCGTCACCCCCAGAGGAAGCAGAACCCACATGAGCATGACCCCCGAACAGGCCGCCTGGTTCCAGGGAACCTTCACGCGCCTCGTGGACAACATCGACAAGGCCGTGCAGGGCAAGCGCGAGATCGTCGGCCTCGTGCTGGCGTCGATGCTCGCCGAGGGGCACGTCCTCCTCGAGGACGCCCCCGGAACAGGGAAGACCAGCCTCGCCAAGGCGCTGGCCGCGACCGTGCAGGGCACGAGCGCCCGCATCCAGTTCACGCCCGACCTGCTGCCGTCCGACGTCACCGGCGTCACGATCTACGACCAGCAGTCGCACCGCTTCGAGTTCCACAAGGGGCCGATCTTCGCGTCGATCGTGCTCGCCGACGAGATCAACCGCGCCTCGCCGAAGACGCAGTCCGCGCTGCTCGAGGTCATGGAGGAATCCCGGGTCACGGTCGACGGCGTCACGCACGAGACCGGACGCCCGTTCCTCGTGATCGCGACGCAGAACCCGATCGAGCAGGCCGGAACGTACAAGCTGCCCGAGGCGCAGCTCGACCGCTTCCTCATCAAGACGTCGATCGGCTACCCCGACCTCGCGGTGACCGAGAGCATCCTGGCCGGAGCATCCGATCGCAACCCGTCGGCCGGCCTGGGCGCGATCATCACGACGAGCGCGGTCGCCGACATGGCTGACCTCGCGGCATCCGTGCACGTCGAGCCCGCCGTGCTCCGCTACGTGGCGGAGCTCTCCGAGGCCACCCGCAACGACTCCGCGATCCGCCTGGGCGTCTCGGTGCGCGGCGCGATCGCCATGATCCGCATCGCGAAGGTCTGGGCGGCAGCGCACGGCCGTCACTTCGTGCTGCCCGACGACATCAAGGCCCTCGCACGGCCGGTGTGGCAGCACCGTCTGCTCCTCGACGCCGAGGCCGAGTTCGCCGGTACCAGCAGCGACACCGTGATCGCCCGCGTGCTCGACGGGATCGCCGCACCCCAGGCGCGAACGGCGGCCTGATGACCACGGAGGCACTCTCGGCGCCGGCGGCGCAGACGGATCGCGACGCCGGCTGGCGTGACGTCGCGGCCGTCATCGGCGCGCGCGTCCTGACACGTCTCCGCATCATCGCCTCGGCCATCCGTCCGCTCGCCTGGGTGCTGATGGCCCTCGCCGTCGGCTTCTGGATCCTCGGGCGCATCGCCGGCTGGTCGGAGTTCACCGTCGCCGCGATCGTCATCGCGATCACGGTGGCGCTCTGCGCCCTCTTCCTGATCGGGCGCACCGCCTACGACGTGTCGCTCGACCTCGCGCGCACGCGCGTGGTCGTGGGCGAGCGCGCGGTCGGCGCGCTGACCCTGGCGAACCGCGGCACGCGAGCCATCCTCCCGTCGCGCATCGTGCTCCCGGTCGGCTCCGGGCGCGGCGAGTTCGGCATCCAGCGTCTCGCCCCCGGCGAGGAGGCGGAGGAGCTCTTCGCGATCCCCACCCAGAAGCGCGGTGTGGTGAAGGTCGGTCCGGTGAGCGTCGTGCGCGGCGATCCGCTCGGCCTGTTCGAGCGTGCGCATCGGCGCGACGAGCCGGTCGATCTGTTCGTCCACCCGCGCACCGTGCTGTTCGACGGGCAGTCGCTCGGCTACCTGCGCGACCTCGAAGGCATGCCCGCCGCCGACCTGTCCCGCGACGACGTGTCGTTCCACGCCCTCCTCGAGTACCAGCCGGGTGACGACCTGCGCCACGTGCACTGGAAGTCCACGGCCCGCACCGGCACGATGATGGTCCGTCAGTACGAGGAGACCCGCCGGTCGCACTTCGTGATCGGCCTGTCGCGATCGAGCGGCGACTACGCCTCGGCCGACGACTTCGAGCTCGCGATCTCGGCGGCGGGTTCGATCGGCCTCCGCGCGCTCCGCGACTCGCAGCGCGTGGACATGCGCGTGCAGGGACGCGAGCTGCCCGCCGGAACCGGCAAGCAGCTGCTCGACTCGTTGTCGGCGGTCGAGAACAGCAAGCCGCGCGACGGCGGCATCGCCGAACTCGCCGGTGTCCTCTCCGCCACGATGCCGCTGGCGAGCGTCGTGGTGCTGGTGTGCGGATCGAAGGTACGCTCCGACGACCTGCGGTTGGCCTGCTCACGTCTGCCGTTCGGGGCTCGCGCGCTCGCGGTTGTCGCCGACACGTCCGCTCAGGCCCCGGCTCTGCGCCGCATCGGCGACGCCGACGTCGTCACGATCGGCGCGCTCGACCAGATCCCGCTCGCCCTGCAGAAGGTCCTCGCATGACAGCGCCAGCCACCGAACCCGCTGCGATCTCCGTGCGCCGCTGGGGCCTCGACCTCGGTGCGACCGCTCTGCTCGTCGCCGTCGCGCTCGTCGGCTTCTGGCCGACGTTCGCGGGCCCGTCGTTCATCCCCGCCGTCGTCGGCGGCATCGTCATCGGCCTCGCGATCGCGGGCGTCGCGGCCTGGCGTCGCTGGGGCATCCTCCTCATCGCCGGTCTCACCGTGGCCGCCTACTTCGTGTTCGGCGGCGCATTCGCCCTCCCGCACACCGCGATCGTCGGCGTCATCCCGACCCTCGACACGCTGCAGCGACTGGCCGTGGGAACGGTCACGGCCTGGAAGCAGCTCCTCACGACCGTGGCGCCCGTCGCCGCGGCCGACGGACATCTGATCGTCCCGTTCCTGCTGGCGCTCGTGGTCACGACCGTCACGGCATCCCTCGCCCTGCGGCTGCCGCAGGTGGCCTGGGCGCTGCTGCCCGCCGGCGCGGCGCTGATGCTCGTCATCGCGCTCGGCACCCCGCAGCCGGCGTTCCCGATCGTGCAGGGTCTCGTCTTCGCGATCGTCAGCATCGCCTGGCTCGCCCTCCGTCAGATCTGGGCCCCGCAGAACATGGCCGTCTCGGTCAGCGAGGTCGATCCCTCGCGCGCCGCGCACATGCGCCTGCGTCGACTGCTCGCCGGCGTCGCGGTGCTCGCCGTGGCCGGCGGCGCGGGCGTCGCGACCAGCGCGATCGCCGCTCCGACCGAGCCCCGGCACGTGTTCCGTGACGTGATCATCCCCCCGTTCAACATCCGCGACTACCCGAGCCCGCTCCAGGCGTTCCGCAAGAACGTGCGCGACGAGGTCGACGAGACGCTCTTCACGGTGCAGGGGCTCCCCAAGGGGGCGCGTATCCGCACCGCCGTCATGGACCAGTACGACGGCATGGTCTACAACGTCACCGACGGCGGACCGACCTCCTCGAGTGCCTTCTCGCCGCTGCGCTCCAACATGTCCCCGGACGCCGAGGGCGTGCCCGTGACGCTCAACATCGCGGTCGACGAATACGACGCCGTGTGGATGCCGACGGCCGGGGTGCTGTCCGAGATCCGCTTCACCGGCGACCGCGCCGAGGAGCTGCGCCGCGGAACCTACGTCAACACCGCGACCGGGACCGCCGTCGCGACCCCGAAGCTGCGCAAGGGCGACGAGTACTCGGTCGACGCCGTCATCCCGAACATGCCCGATGACGACCGGCTGGCCGACGTGGACTTCGGAACGGTCACGCTGCCGAAGCAGAGCAACGTGCCGGAGGAGCTCACCGCGCTCGCGGCGGAGACGGTGTCGAGCGCGGAGTCGCCGATCGAGCAGGTGCGCGCGCTCGAGACCTTCCTCGCGGAGGGCGGCTTCTTCAGTCACGGGCTCGAGGGCGAGGTGCTGTCCCGCGCCGGCCACACGTCCGAACGCATCACCACGCTCATCGGCGGCGACCAGATGATCGGCGACGACGAGCAGTACGCCGTCGCCATGGCGCTCCTCGCCGGTGAGATCGGCATCCCCGTCCGCGTCGTCATGGGCTACTACCCCGACGACGAGCAGGACGGCGAGCCCGTCTTCACCGCGACCGGCGACAACGTGCACGCCTGGGTCGAGGTCAACTTCAAGGGGTTCGGCTGGCTTCCGTTCAACCCGACGCCGCCCGAGGACCAGGTCCCCAACGACCAGAACACCAAGCCGCGCGTCGACCCGAAGCCGCAGGTGCTGCAGCCGCCGCCTCCTCCGCAGGAGCCCGTCGACCTGCCCCCGACGCTGCCGGATGACCGCGAGTCGGAGGATGAGAACCTCAACCTCGCCGGCATCATCGGCGCGATCCTGCTGATCGGCGGGATCTCGCTCGGGATCATCGCGCTGCTGATGTCGCCGTTCATCGTGATCGGGGCGTGGAAGGCCGCCAAGCGCCGCTCGCGCCGCGCCGCCGCTCGCACCGCCGACCGGATCAGCGGAGGTTGGGACGAGCTCACGGACCGCGCCGTCGACTACGGCGCACGCCTGACACCGGGCGGGACGCGGCCGGAGGAGGCCGCCGCCGTGGTGGCGACGCTCGCCGTGCCGCGTGTCGCGGACCTCGCGCACCGTGCCGACGCCGACGTCTTCGGACCCACCGACCCGACGCCCGAGGACGTCGAGGCGTTCTGGAGCGAGGTCGACACGATCGTCGGCGGCCTGGGGGAGGACGCCGGGTTCTGGAAGCGCACGAAGGCCCGGCTGAGCCTCCGGTCGCTGCTGGGCGGCAGCGCCCTCTCGACCGGTCTCCAGGGACTCCGTGAGGCGGCGACCGCGCGCGTGCGGCGCGAACCTGGCACGATCGAGAGCAGCAGCAGCACCAGCACTCCCGCCGCACCCGAGAGCGAGACACCATGACGCAGCCCGCGTTCGCACAGATCGCGCCGATCTCCCGCCGCGCGATCGGCTATCTCATTGACGCGCTCATCGCGGCCGGCCTCTCCGTGGTGCTCGGCGGCGCGCTGCTCATCACCGCCAGCCTCGCGGGCGGCCTCGAGGGCATGCTGACCACGCTGCTCATCGGCGGACCGATCGTCTCGCTGCTGCTGCTCGGCTGGTTCGTCGTCTACACGCTCATGCAGGCGGGCAACGGATCCATCGGCATGCGCGCGCAGGGTCTGCGCCTCGTCTCCGCCAAGGATCAGGGCCCGCTGGGCTTCGGTCGCACGCTGCTGCGCAACATCATCTTCGGCCTGGCCGGCTCGATCGTGGTGGGCTACTTCACGCCGCTGTTCGACGGTTCCGGCCGCTTCCAGGGCTGGCACGACAAGGTCGCCGGCTCCCTGATGCTCGATGCGCGAGCATCGGCACCGACCGCTGCCTCCGCTGCCGCTGCCGTCGCGCCCGGGCTCTCGGCGGAGCCGCCGCGCCCCGCCGCCCCGGCGATCCCCGGCATCCCGCATCCGACGGCGCAGCCCGTGACACCGGCTCCCGCGCAGCCGGTGGTCGCCCCGTCGCTTACCGCGGCGCCGGCGTTCCCCGTGCAGCCCGTGATCCCGGCGTCGGTGTCGCGTCCTGCGGCCCCGGCATCCGACGACGGCTCGCTGATCGCCTTCGTCCCGGGCATCACCCAGGATGCTCCGCCGCCTCGCGTGACGCCCGCGCCGCAGCCGGAGGCCGTCTCCGAGCTCGACGCGACCGTGCAGGGGTACTCCCCGGCGCGACCCGTGGCGCCGCCGGCTCCCGCGGTGCCGCCCGCAGCCGCACCGCCCGTGCCGCCTGCGCCGTCCGTGCCGCCGGCCCCGTCCGTGGCGGAGGTCCCGCCGGCACCGCCCGCGCCCGTCGTGCCGCCCGCGCCTGCGCTCGTCGCCGAGCCCGAGGACATCGAGGACACCCGGATCAGCATCCCCGGGCACCGTCTCGTGTTCACCTGGGACGACGGGACCCGCGTCTCGGTGTCGCGGCGCACGATCTTCGGCCGGAACCCCGCAGCCGAGGACGGCGCGGTCGTCGTGCCCGTGCGCGACGAGACCCTCTCGCTCTCGAAGACGCATTTCGAGGCGGCGGCGGAGTCGTCCGGCGGCTGGGTGCTGGATCGGCACTCCACGAACGGGATGACCCTCGTCCGCGACGGGCAGCGGATCGCGTGCCCCGCCGGACAGCGCGTCCCGGTGCGCCTGGGCGACGCCATCGAGATCGGCGACCGCATCGTCACGATCGGCGGCTACGCGTGAGGCCCGCGCTCATCGTCTCGACGGGGTCGGCGACGCACCCCGGTCTTCGCCGAGCCCTGAACGAGGACGCGCACCTCGCGAGCGCCCCGGTGTTCGTGGTCGCCGACGGCATGGGCGGTCACGAGGCGGGGGAGCGCGCGAGCGCGGCGGTCATCGCGGAGTTCTCGAGCTCCGTCGGACGCGCGTCGCTCGAGCTCGACGACGTGCGGCTGGCCCTGTCACGGGCCAGGGCGAGCGTCGAGGAGCTGTCGACCTCGGGCAACGGCCGCGCCGGCACCACGCTCAGCGGCGTCGTGATCGCCTCGGTCGACGGCATGGGGTACTGGCTGGCCGTCAACATCGGCGACTCGCGCACCTATCGCCTGGCCGACGGAGAGCTCGAGCAGATCAGCGTGGACCACTCGGTCGTGCAGGAGCTGATCGAGGCGGGCGAGATCACCGTCGAGGATGCCGCGACCGATCGGCGGCGCAACATCATCACCCGCGCCATCGGGGCCAGCAGCACGGGAGACGCCGACTACTGGCTGTTCCCCGCCGAGCTCGGCGACCGGATCATGGTCTGCTCCGACGGGCTCACGTCCGAGGTCTCCGACGCCCGGATCCGCGAGGTGCTGCAGAACACCCCCGACCCGCAGAAGGCGGCCGACATGCTCGTCGACGACGCCGTCACCGCCGGAGGCAGGGACAACATCACCGTGGTCGTCGTGGATGCGGTCTCGGTCGCCTCGCGACCGGGGACGCTCCTGGAGACGGACTCGGACATCGACATGGACACGCGTCCGCGTGAGGCCGCAGCAGGAGGGGTTCGCTGATGCAGACGATCTACCGACCGGGACAGTGGTACCTGATCGTGATGCCGGGCGCCCTCGTGGCGCTGCCGCCGGATGTGCCGGGAGATGTCGTGGCGCGGCTGTGGGAGCGGATGCCGGAGAGCAAGACGCTCGCGACGGTCGTCGACGTCCTCACCGCGCGTGCCGGCGGGGACTTCACCTCGCTACCTCCGTTCGTGGCCGCCGTGGCCGAAGGGACCGACATCCGCATCGCGCTGCGCGGTGGCGTCAGCGCCCGCGTGAGCTCGGGCACCGAGTCGCGCGAGTTCTCCGGCGCCGAGGTCACGACGTGGAGCGAGCGCTTCGTGGGCGGCGCATCGCGCGTCGAGGTCACGGTCGAGGCCGTGGAGAGCGAGGCCGCGCTTCCCGTGCAGAGCGGCGTCGTGCGCGCCGCGGCCGTGAGCGCGGAGCTCGAGTCCGGCGACGACCGTCCGCTCACGGGCGTCCTCGGACCGGTCCCGATCATCGAGATCGAGGAGGCGGGCGCGTCCGCCGCCGCCCTGACCGGCACCCCGGGTCCGTCGATCGCGAACTTCGCCGCGGCCGTTCCGGCGGCGGCATCCGTCGACTCCGCGCCGGACGCGCTCCCCGCGCCCGCGCCGATCGACGTCGAGCCCCTGGTGACGGATGCTCCGCCCGCACCCGTCGAGGCGGAGTCGCCGGTCGAGGAAGAGGCCGAGTCAGAGCCGGATGCCGAGGCAGAGCCGGTCGTGGAGGATGTCCCCGAGGCACCCGGCGACGACCCGAGCGAGCCGGTCGCCGAGCCGGAAGCGGCACCGGCGGTCGATGGCGCCACGATCGTGCCGACCGAGGTCACGCTCGCGCCGTCCACCGAGGACTTCGACCAGCTCTGGGGTGCCACGGTGCACTCCGCGCCGGCCGCCGCAGCCCCGGTGATCCCGGCCGCGATCCAGGGCGACCACGACGGGGCGACCATCTCCGCGGCGGAGCTGCGAGCCATGCGTCAGCAGCCTCCGGTCGCCGACGACGTGGCGACCGCGGTGATCCCGGTGGAGAGCGTCGCGGCAGGGGCGACCGGTCGGATCCGCGTGTCCACGGGCCAGGTCGTCGCGCTCGATCGCACGGTCATCATCGGTCGCCGTCCGCGCTCGACGCGGGCCAGCGGCGCGAACCTCCCGCATCTCATCGCCGTCGAGAGCCCGCAGCAGGACATCTCCCGCAGCCACCTCGAGATCAGGCCGGAGGGCGACACCGTCGTCGTCATCGACCTGCACACCACGAACGGGTCGACCCTGCTGCGGCCCGGCGCCGACCCGATCCGCCTGCACCCCGGGGAGCAGACGCTCGTGCTGTCCGGCGACGTGGTGGATCTCGGCGACGGCGTGAAAGTCGCGTTCGAGGACCTGCCGTGAGTCGTCCTCCCTCTCCACCTCCCCAGCTCCCCGGGTTCCGCTACCTCGAACCGCTCGGCACGGGCGGCTTCGCCGACGTCTTCCTGTACGAGCAGGAGATGCCGCGTCGCCAGGTGGCGGTCAAGGTGCTGCTCGCCGATCGGATCTCGAGCGGCGCCGCGCAGGAGTTCGCCGATGAGGCGAACGTCATGGCGATGCTGTCGACGCATCCCGCGATCGTCACGATCTATCAGGCGGGCGTCGCGGGCGACGGTCGGCCGTACCTCGTCATGGAGTACTGCCCCCGGCCGAACCTCCAGCTGCGCGCGCGCCGCGAGTCGTTCTCGGTGGCCGAGGCGCTGCGCGTCGGCGTGCAGGTCGCCGGTGCGGTCGAGACCGCGCACCGCGCCGGCGTGCTGCACCGCGACATCAAGCCGGCCAACATCCTCGTCACGGCGTACAACCGACCGGCGCTGACCGACTTCGGCATCGCCTCGACGACCGGCGCCACCGGCGAGGCATCCGGCATGTCGATCCCGTGGTCGCCGCCCGAGTCGTTCGCCGAGTCGCCGTCGAGCGGCCCGCGCACCGACGTGTGGGCTCTCGGCGCGACGATCTACACCCTGCTCGCCGGACGCTCGCCCTTCGAGCGGCCCGGTGAGCGCAACTCCAGCGCCGACCTCATCGAGCGGATCGAGCGCGCGGCCCTCACGTCGCTGGGGCGTCCGGACTCCCCGGAGAGCCTGCAGCGCGTGCTCGAGCGCGCGATGGCGAAGAACCCCGATGACCGCTACCCCAGCGCGGTGGCGTTCGCGCGCGCGCTGCAGAAGGTGCAGATCGAGCTCTCGCACTCGGTGACGCCGATCGACATCGTCGACGACCACCCGACCGCGGAGGATCTGGACGACGACGGCGACGGCCTCACCCGCGTGCGGGAGATCGTCAGCATCGATCCGGATGTCGCAGCCTTCACGCGCCCCTCCGCGGCCACGCAGCCGAAGAGCGCCCTGCCGGGCCTTCCCGAGGTGCCGCGCTTCGACTCGCCGCCCCGGGTGGACGCCGTCGACGAGGCGACCCAGATGCGGGTCCCGACCGCGAGCGCGCCGCCCGAGCCGGACGATCGCACGATCGCCCGCCCGCCGATGGTGGTCGCGCCGCTGCCCGCGGCATCCGCTGCCCCGGCGCCGCAGGCTGCCGCTCCCGCCGCTCCCGTCGGCGATGCTCCGACCCCGGCGACGCCGCGCAGTCGGCGCGGACTGTGGATCGCGCTGTCGGCCGCCGCCGCCGTCCTGGTCGTCGTGGGGACCATCATCGGACTGAACGTGCTGGTCGCCGGCATCGAGACTCCGGTGGAGACGACGGAGACCGCCGAGCCGCAGGACGTCGTCTCGGACTTCGTCCCGAAGGTCGCGGAGCTGAGCGGCACGCGTCAGGGCGATCTCATCGCGTTCACGTGGGTCAACAAGGACCCGCAGGACGGCGACACCTTCATCTGGAGCCTCGTCGACGTCTCCGGTCAGGTCGATCCGCAGCAGTCCGAGACGCCGGCGGCACAGGTGCCGGCGACGGCGGGTACGGTCTGCATCGATGTCATGCTGCGCCGCGACGACGGACGGGTGTCCGAGCCGGCGCGGGGGTGCGTCGACTGACATGATCTGGGAAATCGACGAGCAGAAGCAGACGATCGAGGGACTCGACGCTCAGGGACGTCCCGACCCCGCGTACGCCGCGGCGCTCGGCCTTCTGCGCGCTCCCTTCGGCCGGCGCGCTCTCGCCGCCGTGATCGATGTCGCGATCTGGATGCTGCTGCAGCTGCCCCTCTGGATCGGCGCGATCCCGCTGGTGCTCAAGCTCGCGAGCGGGGCGATCTCGTCGTACGGGTTCGTCAACCACCCCGACTTCGTCCGTGCCGTGGTCATGGCGGCGGCGTCGACGCTGCTCAGTCTGATCTTCCTCATCGTCCAGCTGTTCCTGCACGGGCTCAAGGGTCGGACCATCGGCAAGGGGTTCATGGGCCTGCGCAGCATCAACGTGGTGACGCTGGAGCGACCGAAGGTCGGCGCGGTCCTGCTGCGGTTCCTCCTCGTCGTGGTCGCCGGCATCGTTCCGGTGCTGGGCCCCGCGGTCATCCTCGCCTCCCCGACGTTCGACCCCGAGGGCCGCGGTCGCGGACTGCACGACAAGGCCTCGAAGATCTGGCTCGTCGACGTGCGCAAGGGTCTCAACCCCTTCGATGAGAAGCGGATGCGCGTCGCCCGCAAGGTCGTGAAGGCCGAGCCGACACCGGAGCGCTCCGCCCTGCCGTCTCTCGCCACGCCGATCGACCCGGCCGCTCAGCCCTCGTACCGGCCCGGAAGCCGGGTCAGCGCGGGCGTGCTCGGCGTCGCGCGCCCGTACGAGGCCCACGAGCGTCCGTCTGTCGGCCTGCCCGCTGCGCCCGTCGTCGACGTCGGCCCCGGTGAGGCGGGAAAGCCGGTGCTCGGTGGATACCGCATCCCCGAGGGGGACCGCGTGGTCCGCGCGGACCTCTCGAGCGCGGCGCCGGCGCCGCAGCCGGCTTCTCCTCCTACTCCTGCTCCGGTGCCCGCCGCGGCTCCTGCGCCTGATCCCGCTCCCGTGCCTCAGCCGGCGCCCGAGCCGGCCTCCGCCCCTGCAGCGCCGCCCGTCGCTGCGACGCCGCCCGCCGCGCCGGCCGCGTCGGCCGCGCCGCCCGCACCCCCGCCCGCCGCCCGCTACGGACTGCGCTTCGACACGGGCGAGAGCATCCTGATCACCGAACCCGTGCTCCTCGGACGCAACCCGGATGCGACGGAGCATCCCGGCGCTCGTCCGATCGCGCTGGTCGACGACAGCCGGTCGCTGTCCAAGACGCACATGCTGGTGCGCCCGATCGACGGCGGCCTCGAGATCGTCGACTGCCGGTCGACGAACGGGTCGGGCCTGATCCGCGGCGGCACCGAGTACGGCGTCGCCGCCGGCACACCCGTGCAGACGGTGGACGGCGACATGATCCGCCTCGGCGATCGCGTGGCCGCGGTGGTCCGCGCGTGAGCGAGCATGGACGAACGATGATGGTCGCCGGCGAGTCCAGCGGCATTGGGGGAGACGAATGAGGCTGAAGCTGACCCTGCACCGTCAGGAGGGCGAGCCCGTCGACATCGTGATCACGACGGACTCCACCGCCACCGCCGCTGACGTGGCCCGTCACGTCGCCGCGGCGGACCCGACCCGATCGGTCCCCGTGGCCGAGGGCGATGTGCTCACTCTCGCGGTCGCACCTCCGAACGCCGAGCGACTCGTGCCCCTGCAGCCCGACGTCCCGATCGGCGAGGCGCCGATCGGCTCCGGCTTCGCGGCATCCATCGTCAACTACGGTCCCGACTACTCCTTCGCGGGACAGCGCGATGTCGCCGGGGTGCTGCTCGCGACGTCGGGGGCGCTCGCGGGTCAGGAGTTCCCGATCTCCTCCGGCCATGTCTTCCTCGGTCGCGACGCGGGCAACGACGTCGTCCTCGCGGATCCGATGGTCTCCAAGCGCCATGCGCGACTCGAGGTCGGCACGCACATCGAGGTCGTGGACCTGAACTCCGCCAACGGTGTGCTCGTCGACGGCGTCGCGGTGCAGCGCGTGCGGATCGAGGAGGGCGAGCCCTTCATCATCGGCGGCACGACCCTCGTGCTGCGCCTCGCGCGCTCCTTCGACGGCTCGGCGACCGAGGAGCCGATCATCGAACGCGGCGGCGGTCTGCTCTTCAACCGCAGCCCTCGCGTCGAGGTGCGCTTCCCGGGAACCCTCTTCAAGGTGCCGCGGCTGCCCACCGAGAAGATCGGCAAGCTGTTCCCGTGGCCGATCATGATCGCCCCGATCCTGATGGGCCTGGCGCTCTACGCGCTCAACGAGAACCCGCGATCCCTGCTGATGATCGTGATGACGCCGCTGATGGCCTTCGGCAACATCATCAACCAGGCGGCGCAGAGCAAGAAGAGCGAGAATCACGAGGTGCTGCTCTTCGAGCGGCAGTACGAGCAGCTCGAAGAGGACTTCTTCCGGGGCAAGCCCGAGGAGGAGCAGGCCCGCAACGCCGAGGCCCCGCCCGTCGCGGAGATCTACGACCACGCGATGCGGCTCGGACCGATGCTGTGGACGCGGCGGCCGGAGCACTGGAACTTCCTCGGCCTGCGGCTCGGCAGCTGCCGGCTCCCTGCGCGCAACAAGATCGACGATGCCGAGGTGCCCGACGGTCTGCCGGAGTTCATCGACCGCGTCGACCGGCTGCGCGAGCGCTACGAGTTCGTCGACGACGTGCCGGTGTTCGACACGATGGCGGATGCCGGATCCATCGGCATCGCGGGCCCGCAGGATCCCGTCGCCGACACGATGCGCGGCATCGCCGTGCAGCTGCTGGGGCTGCACGCACCGAACGACGTGGTGGCCGTGGCATTCGCCGATTCGGCCTGGACACCCGAGCTGGACTGGCTCAAGTGGATGCCGCACACCTCCAGCGAGAAGAGCCCGTTCCGCGACATGGCGCTCGCTGATTCCGCTCCGACGAGCGCCGCCCTGCTGAGCAGCCTCGAGGAGTACGTGCAGCGAGCCGGCGAAGGGCGCGGCGAGCCGCGCGGACCGTTCAAGGAGGAGTGGAATCCGCTCCTCTACGGCACCGACGTCTCGCGTGCGGCCGGTGACCACCAGGGCACCCCGCCGCTGTCCGTCATCGTGTTCGTGAGCGGCGACGCTCCGGTCGATCGCGGCCGGCTCACCGATGTCCTCGAGCGGGGCGCGGATCACGGCGTGCACGCCGTCTTCGTGTCGCCGACCGTGGAGTCCCTGCCGGCCGTATGCCGCAGCTACATCGACGTCACCACGGGTCTCGAGGACGCGCGGGTCGGCCTCGTCCGCAACGGCGAGTACTTCGAGCACGTGCGGGTCGAGGGTGTGTCCAACGCCTACATGCACATGCTCGCACGACGTCTGGCGCCGGTGCTCGACGCCAGCACGGCCGTGCACGACTCGTCCGACATCCCGGGCGCCGTGATGTTCCTGCAGCTCGTCGACCCGGCGATCGCCGAGGATCCGAACGTCGTGATCGAGCGCTGGCGGCAGAACAACACGATCGTCGACCGCTCGACGAACCCGAGGCCGCGCCTGAAGAAGGCGAGCACGCTGCGCGCGATCATCGGGCAGGGCGCGAGCGACGCCATGGCGCTCGACCTGCGCACCCAGGGTCCGCACGCGCTCGTCGGCGGAACGACGGGTGCCGGAAAGTCCGAGTTCCTGCAGGCCTGGGTACTCGGCATGGCGGCTGCGCACAGCCCCGACCGCGTCACCTTCCTGTTCGTCGACTACAAGGGCGGGTCGGCGTTCGCCGACTGCGTCGAGCTGCCGCACTGCGTCGGACTCGTGACCGACCTGAGCCCGCACCTCGTCCGGCGCGCCCTGACGAGCCTCCGGGCCGAGCTGCAGCACCGCGAGCACCTGCTGAACCGCAAGAAGGCGAAGGACCTGCTCGAACTCGAGAAGCGGCAGGATCCCGAGGTCCCGCCGGCGCTCGTCCTGGTGATCGACGAGTTCGCCGCCCTGGCATCCGAGATGCCGGAGTTCGTCGACGGTGTCGTCGACATCGCCCAGCGCGGCCGTTCGCTCGGCATCCATCTGATCATGGCGACCCAGCGACCGGCCGGCGTCATCAAGGACAATCTGCGCGCCAACACCAACCTCCGCATCGCCCTCCGCATGGCCGACGAGGCGGACTCGCGAGACGTCGTCGACGACGGCGTCGCCGCGACCTTCCCCGCGACCATCCCCGGCCGCGCGATCGCGAAGACCGGACCGGGACGCCTCGTGCCGTTCCAGTCGGCGTACGCGGGCGGCTGGACCACGGAAGACGACGGTGCCGCTGCCGAGGTGCGTGTGGCGCCGCTGCGCTTCGGCTCCGCCGCGGAGTGGGAGCCGGATGTCCCGGCCGACTCCGACGCCCACGAGGCCGACCTCGGTCCCAACGACCAGAAGCGGATCGTGTCGACGCTGATCCGGGCGAGCGAGGCCGCGGCCCTGCCGCGCCCGCGCCGTCCGTGGCTCGACGACCTGGCGCCGCTCGTGGATCTGCAGGACCTGCCGAACGAGGGCGACACGCGCATCCCGCTCGCGCTCGTCGACGTGCCGGAGAAGCAGCTGCAGCAGTCGGCGGTGTTCGCCCCCGACCGCGACGGCTCGCTCGTGATCTACGGGACATCGGGGTCGGGCAAATCGACCGTGCTCAAGACGATCGCGACGGCGGCCGGCATGCGACCGGACCTCGGGCGCGTGCAGGTCTACTGCCTCGATTTCGCCTCCGGTGCACTCGGTGCGCTCGCGTCGCTTCCGCACGTCGGATCGGTCGTCGACGGCGCCGATGTCGAGCGCATCCAGCGTCTGCTGCGCACGCTCGACGGCGAGATGGATCGCCGTGCGGCGGCCTTCTCCGCCGCCAGTGCCGCGTCCGTGCAGGAGTATCGCGAGCTGCGGGATCCGCGGATGCCGCGCATCCTGCTCCTGATCGACAACTACCCCGAGTTCAAGAAGGACTGGGAGGTCACGGCGGGACGCAACGCGTTCTACCGCATGTTCATGCGCATCCTGGGCGAGGGTCGCACGCTGGGCGTGCACACGGTCATCACCGCCGACCGCGGCAACGCCGTGCCCAGCGCGGTCGCCGCGAACATCTCGCGCCGCATCGTGCTCCGCATGGGCGACCCGAGCCAGTACATGCTGCTCGGCGCCCCGCGCGACGTGCTCGACGAGCAGTCGGCACCGGGGCGCGCGATCGTCGACGGCCACGAGGCGCAGATCGCCGTGCTCGGCGGAACGCTGAACGTGGTCGAGCAGACCAAGGCGCTCACCGCGCTGGGCGAGAAGCTCCGCGCGAGCGGCGTGCGGGATCTTCCCGAGATCGGCGCTCTGCCGACGATGGTCCTGTCGAGCGAGATGCCGACGAAGATGGACGGGATGCCGGTGTTCGGCGTCGCGGACGACACCCTGTCCGCGCACGGCTTCGAGCCGATCGGATCGTTCGTGATCTCCGGTCCTCCGGCCTCGGGGAAGACGAACACGCTGAAGGCCCTCGTCGTCGCGATGGAGCGGTTCGATCCGAGCATCCGGTTGTACCACTTCGGCACGCGCCGTTCCGAGCTCAAGGACTTCCGTCCGTGGGTGAAGAGCGCCGTCCGGCCGGAGGAGGAGAAGGATCTCGCGACCGAGCTCACGGAGCTCGTCGTCAGCGACATCTCCGGCGGCCGCATCCTGATCGTGATCGAGGACATCCCGCACCTCGCCGACGGTCCCGCAGACCGCCCGATGCGCGCGCTCCTGCAGGCGATGAACAACAGCGACCACATGCTGATCGCCGATGCGGAGATCAGCCGCGCCAGCGGGAGCATCGGCGTGCTCGGCGAGTGGAAGACCGGTCGTCAGGGCATCGTTCTCAAGCCCGACACCTACGATGGCGACGCGATCTTCAAGGCGCCGTTCGGCCGGGTCAAGCGCACCGACTTCCCGGTCGGTCGCGGCATCTTCGTGCAGGCGGGGCGAACGGTCACGATGCAGATCCCGTTCGTTCCCGACGCCCCGGCGAACGGGTAGAGCCGAGATGGGCACCGCTCCCCATTTGTCCATCGGGGATCGTTGGCTAACCTCGACGTAAGAGGCCGAGCGGCCTGAACGAGAAGATACTGGAGGCGGTTCTCATGGCCCATGATTTTGGCGCAACGTACAGCGAGATGGAAAGCGCCGCGGCGCGACTTCGTGACGGACGCAGCTCTGTGACCGACACGCTCAAGGAGCTGCAGGGCGTCATCGACGACCTCGTGCAGGACGGCTTCAAGACCGAGAACGCGTCCGACGCCTACGCCACGGCGTACGAGGAGCTCACGACGTCGCTCGACGACGCAGCCGAGGCCGTGAACGACATGGCCCAGGCCCTCGACCGGATGGCGGACCAGATCCGCGACACCGACTCGAGCATGGCCGGCGGCGCCTGAACCATCGCGCAGAGGTCGTGGGGTTGATCGGAAGATCGACCCCACGACCTCTCTCTGTGCAGGGGCGTGTGCGGATCGCCCCGAATAGAATCAGTCGGGAAGACGAGGGGAACACGAGCGATGACCGGAACACAGAGCTACTACTGGTACAACCTGACCTCGCAGTCGGTGGTGCGCGCGGACGAGCGTCCCTCGGAGGACGTCATCGGGCCGTTCGGCTCGCCGGAGGAGGCGGAGGAGTCGCCGGCGATGCTGCTCGAGCATGCCCGCGCCTGGCTCGAGAGCGAGGAGAGCGAGCCGTTCCGCGCGCTGGTCGAAGAAGAAGACGGCACCGACCTCGCGTGACGGTCGGCTCATGAGGGGGGTGCGCCGCGTCGCGGCACCGATCGCCGTGCTGCTCGCGGTGGGCCTGGCCGCCTGCACGCCGGCACTGCCGGAGACGGTCGTGCCCGACACGCAGATCACCGTCGGCTGGACGGGCGCGTTCACCTCGGCGAATGCGGCGGCATCTCCTGCACCGGGCAACGTCGACATCGCCGAGACGATCCGCGGTGACTTCGGCGACCTGGTGGACGGCGAGTTCGTGGCGGACGAGGGCTTCGGCTCGGTCACGATCGTCTCCGACGATCCGTTCACCGTGCGGTACGACCTCGCCGAGCCGGTCTGGTCGGACGACATCCCCCTCGACGCCGCCGACCTGCTGCTGGGGTGGGCGGGCGCGGCCGGCTACTTCGACGCAGAGGATGCCGACGGCGACGACGCCTCGGCCGATGCGGAGCCCGTCGAGACGGCGGTGCCCGCGCTCGATGAATTCGCCCGTGCCATCGAGGTGACCTACCCGCAGCCGATCATTGGCTGGCAGCAGGCCGTCACCGCACCCGTGCCCGCTCACGTCGTCGGGCACCGGGCGTTCGGCACCGACGATCCCATGGAGGCGAAGCAGGCCGTCATCCGCGCGATCCAGGACGGCGACGACGACGCCCTCGCGAAGATCGCGGCGGTGTGGAACGACGACTTCGAGGTCGGGAAGGACGGGAAGCTCGCGGCGGACCTGCTGCTCTCGAGCGGGCCCTTCCGGGTCGACAGCATCAGTGACGACGGCGACGGGCAGAGCGTCGCGCTCGTGCCGAATCCCTCCTACCGGGGTCTCGTGACGCCCAAGGTCGCGCGCATCGAGCTCGTTCCGGCCGGCGACCTGCCCGAGGCCGAGGTCGGCGAGCGACTGAATGTCGCACAGGTGGCCCCCACCACAGCCAACCGCGAGATCATCCGTCAGCTCGAGCGCGAGGACTTCACGGTCGACACGCGGCACGACGGCACCCTCTGGGCGCTGATGCTCGACCCGACCGGGATCTTCACCGAGCCGCAGGCGCGGGCCGCGTTCCTCCGTGCGATACCGGCGACGGCGCTGACGGAGCGCGGCTCGGGAGTATGGGCGACCGCCTACACGGGAACCACGTCGATGCTCTCGGCACCGGGTTCGCGTGCCTACGACATCGTCAACGAGGACTCCGGGTTCACTGCTGCTCTCGGCACGCCCGCCGACGACGCAGCCCTGGAGCGGGAGAGCGCCGGGATCGCCGCGGGATCGTCTGTGTGCGTGTTGTACGACACCGGGAGCGAGTTCGCGACCGGGGCCTTCGTCGCCCTGGGCGAAGTCGCCGCGGAAGCGGGCTGGAGCATCGCCGACTGCGGCAGCGCGGACTTCGAGGCTGCGCTCGCGGCCGGCGCGTGGGATGCCGTGATCGCCCGTGTGCCGGTGCCGCAGACCCCTGAGCAGATCCTCGACCAGTGGGGCGGCCACGGCTCGGCATCCATCACCGGGAGCACGGATCCGGAACGCGATGCACTGGTCGCGCAGTACGCGCAGACCACCGACGTGTACGAGGCGAGAGATCTTCTCGCGCAGATCGAGTCGACGATCGTCCGCGCCGCTGTCGCGCTGCCCATCGCGATGAACCCCCGGGCAACGATCATCGATCGCTCGGTGACGGGTATCGCCCCGCGCACCGGTGTCGCGGCCCCCCTCACCTACGGCGTCTCGCAGTGGGAAGTGGTTCCGTGATCGCGGTCTCATGGGTTGTTCTCCCCATCGCGACCGTGCGGTCGCGACTCGTAAGGTCGTCTGTGGAGGTGTCGCTGTGGGAATGATGTTGCCGAATGAGCTTGTCTGGGTGATGGAGAAGCTGGGTTTCGAGTGGCCGGATATCGATGAGGACGAGGTTCGTAAGGGGGCGACCCTGGTGCGGAACTTCGGGTCGGATCTGGAGGATGTGATCCAGGCGGTGGACCGTCAGGTGAACGGGGACCTGGGTGGGGCGCTGCGGGGGCAGACGGGTCCGGCGACGATGTCCGCTTGGAACACGAACCGGTCGCAGAACCTGCAGCAGCTGATCGACATCATGCCGCCGGCGGCGACGGCGATGGATGTCGGCGCGGATGCGATCTTCGCGTTGAAGATGAAGGTGATCGTCGATGTGTCGTCGACGTTGATCACGTTGGTGGCGATGCTCACGAACCCGATCACGGCGGCGGGTGCGGGGCCGATGCTGTTGATCAAGAAGAAGCTGTTGAACGCGGCGGTGGATATCGCGGTGGAGCAGTTGTTGAATCAGTTGGCGCCGATGCTGATCGAGCCGATGGCGGAGAAGCTGCCGGCGGTGATCGACGCGATCCTGGATGCGCCGATGGTGGAGGGGAACATCGGGGATTCGGATGAGTTCTATGCGGATCTGCAGGCGTTGGATGATGCGCAGTCGACGATGAAGCTGCATGGGTCGGATATCCAGTCGTTGACGTCGAATTTCTTCGCGGAGTTCGAGGCGTTGGACTTCGGGGGTGATGACTGATGAGTGCGATCAAGCCGATCATCCGTGAGGTGAAGCAGTCGGTGTTGAAGGGCTTCGCCCACGCGAAGGACAAGCTGCATGGGGTTGCCGACAACATCGTCAAGCACGTCGATGACGTGGGCGTGCAGGTGCGCGGCCAGGACCGGTTCGACAACCCCAACGGCAACAGCGGTTCCGGAAACGGTCCTTCGACGCACCCGTGGCAGCCGAACCGGAACCGCAAGCCCGAGGGGATGAGCGATGAGGACTACCTCGACCTCCTCGACGAGAGTGTGCACAACCCGAACGGTCTCGAAGCGATCCTCGGCAAATACTACGTCCCCGGCACCTCGAGCTACGTCGATGTGGCCGAGGGGCGGCACCCCCCGGCCACGTACTTCAGCCTCGGCGACCAGTGGGACAGCATCAAGGATGCGAATGGCCTGTCAGACGACGACATGTTCGATGCGTTCAACGTTCCTTTCCTGGAACGTATGATGGCCGAAGGGAAACCGATCGGATTCTCCCACAACCCGCAGGACTTCCCAGGCAGCGCACTGTACTTTGAACTCGATTTCCTGCAGAGGAACGGGTACGTGTTCGATCCGACGACGATGCAGGCGTATCGTCCCTGACCTGAGGAATGACAATGGCACACGAGGTTCTGACCGTGGATGACGTCCTCGCCCTGGTCGGCGAACTACGCCCCGCTGCGAATCAGTTGGTGAGGAAGTCGGATGTCGAACTCGGCTTCGTCATCTACGACGCGTTCAGTGTCCGCGGATTGTACGACGACTACGGCAGCGGCAACTGGGGATTCAGTATTGCTTTGGGCGGAGACGCCGTCGTGTCCACTGTTCTCGGGCGGCGCCTGGGTATTCGCGGCACTCGGGACGAAGTGCGATCGGCTCTCGAAGCCGTCGACGAGTACGCGCGTCTGAGGCTCGGGCCCGAGTATCTCGCCGCGCACGAGGCTGCTTACGGCAGCTGATGCCATCGCGTCGAAGACTAGCCCGATCGTGACGGAATCCTGTGCGCCGTGGAGAGTCGCTCTGTGAAAGGACCCATGCGCCTCCGCGGAGAGCGAGGCCGGCACTGAGTGAATCGACGCCGAGTCCGCACGACAGTGGCGGGAATTGAGCGAACTGGATATGGACAAGGAACCCCGCAGATATCCTGAAAGCATGACGGCAGGGTCGCTCGGGATCCAGGTGATGCGCGAAGGGATCGTGCGAGACGCCGCTGTGTCGTGGCGGTTCGAGGAGCCCTTCTCCTGGGTCGTGGAGGTACGCGGTTCCGGATTCGGAACGGCCGAAGCACGCGCGGACGACGCCTTCGAGGCGCTCTGTCTCGTGCGGGAAGAGCTCGAGCCATTCGGCTGGCGGATCGGCGTAGCGGGTGCGCAGATCGACGTCTGGCCCAGCGGCATGGCTCGTGATCAGGGCGGCGGTCTGCGCGCGTATCGGATGACGTCCGAGAGCGTGGGGGATCTCGTGGACACGTTCGCGCCGGTGGATCCCGCGTCGGTGACCACGGTGGCCGTGCAGCGGGCGGAGACCGAGCGGCTGTACGAGGCGATTCGACATCGGGCGCGAACGGATGAGGACTGATGAAGAATCTGACCTACGGCGGCATCATCGCTGCTGCGGGAAATGTCTCTGTCCCCGCGACGGTTGCCGTAGTGCAGGACTTCGATCGCCCCAACGGCAGGGAGTACGCGGTCTCCGTCGAGTTCGATCAGCACGTGTTCACGGGCCTGGGCGCGGACGCGTTCTGGGCTTTCGAGAGAGCGCGTGAACAGTATGAGCCTCTGGGGTGGAGGGTCGCGGTCCAGGGCGCATCGGTGCGTTGCTTTCCCAGCGGAATGCAGGGCGAGGCGGGCGCCCTCATGGTGTACAGGCACCCGGAATCGCTGGAAGATGCGCAACCGGAGCCGGTGGTGACCTTCGCGGCCGCGGCGCTCGACGAGATCGTGACCTTCGCCGAGCAGATGGCGGCGCAACGAGAACGTATGGAGCCGTTACGCCGATCAGGCCAGACCGACAGACGCCGACCATGAGAGTGGACTCGTGACAGCGCACGTCGACTCGACGTACCCGGGTGCCTGCGAGGTCTGTTCGGGGTATTGGGCGACATACGCGCCGGAGGCGCGCGCCGTGACGATCGGCGAGAGCGAAGAATTCATGGCAGAGGTGCGTCGCTGCCGCTCCTGCGGCACCTACTGGGAGGTCGGCGCCTTCAGCTACCCCCGGGTCATCTCCCGCGACCAGGCACGACGCGAGCTTCCTGACCTCGATGATCTCGAGCAGGCGCTGGGTATCGACTTCCCGAACCCGGCTGCGACGGAGGAGTGAGAGATGCCGCATGACGACATGACGGTGGACGATGTGCTCGACCTCGTTCGCGCGCATCTCCCCGCTGCGACGAAGCGGTACAAGAGGTCGGATGTCGAACTGACCTTCGTCCTGTACGACGCCTTCGCCGTGCGCGGCTCATACGATGACTACGGCAGCGGCAACTGGGGATTCGGCATCCTCTTGGGCGGAGATGCATCGGTGTCCGAGATCCTCGGGCAGCGGCTGTCGATCCGCGGCACTCGGGACCAGGTTCGGGAAGCGCTGAAGGCCATCGACGAGTACGTGCGGTTGCGGCTGGGGAGCGACTATCTCGCGGCCTACGACGCCGCGTACGGTGCGAGAGGAACCCGGCCGTGACGGACCAGAACACAGATCTGAGCGAAGCCATCGTGGTGCACCTCACGAACTATCCGGGGAAGAACGAGGCCGCTTTCGAGGCACGATACGGCTCGACTGGGGTCCGTGAGCAGGTACGTGCGATGCTGGACGAGACGATCAGCACCCGGATCGACTGGGCGGGCATGTCCCTCAGCGAGATCGGTGACGAGCTCGAACGCGTGATGCGTGAGAGGCATCCGGAGCTGTCGGATGCCGCGATCAGGAAACTCGGCAACTACTACACGTATCAGGTCAAATGAGGGGAAACGACCGATGAGCGCGATCAAGCCGATCATGCGCGAGGTGAGGCAGGCGGTCCTCTCGGGCATGGCCCACTCGAAGGACAAGCTGCACCAGCTGACCGACAACATGCTCAACCACGTCGACGACGTCGCGAAGCGGGTGCGCGGCCAGGACAAGTTCGAGGGCAGGGACGCGCCGTGGGCGCTGCGCGGGGGATGGGACCGGAACTCGTCGACCCAGCCGGGCGACTACACCCCCGGCGGACGGTTCGACCACGATCACAAGAGCGACCGTCCTGACCCCGAGGACTACCTGAGCAAGGACTACATCGACCGGCACCTCGCTCGGTTCGACAACGGCGCGAGCCGCATCTACGTGTCCGACTCCCTCAACAACTACGGGCCGGCGCAGGCCGACCACGATGCCTTCGTCTTCCCGACCGAAGACCTCGACCGGGTTCTCAACGAGGCGGGTCACGACACCGACAAGCTCGAGGATCTGCTCGGTTTCGATCGGGGATCGCTGCGCGACGAGGACGGCAACCCGCTCCAGATCGAGATCCGCCACTTCTCGCCGGATGAGCTCAACGGACTCACCGTTCCGTCGGGTCGCGAGAACGGCGCGAACGAGAACTGGCTGCCCGGCGGCTATCTTCCGACGGGTGTGCCCGAAGGCGTGATCACCATGCCGGACACCGCCACCGGATCGCGCAACGGCGGCGGCGGCCCGGCATCCTGGCCGGGAACGTTCGGCGGCAACTACGAGTTGCGGTGACCGCGCCATGATCTTCCGCAAGAAGCAGAACCCGGCTGACGCGGGCCTTCCGGACGGCACGGTCGTGCTGCATCCGTTCGATGACCGGCTCGGCCGGACAGCGGGGGTGCCGCAGATCAGCGCCCAGGATGCCGAGATGCGATGGGCAACCGGGGAGGAGATTCACCTGCTCCCCGCGCACGACGCGGGAGACGTCGTGCCCTGGTCGCTCACGGCCCGGCGCGGTCGGGACTACGTCGTCAACGAGTACGCCGCCGACGGTCGCCGCGTGCGGAGCGAGCGTTGGGTGCAGGACGGCGATCGGGTGCGGATGGCTGGCGGCGAGGCGCGGTTCGAACAGGACGGCGATCAGGGCCCGACGGCTTATCAGGTCGAGTGGGACGCGTATCCCGGCGGGGCGATGCGGATCGAGACCATCGCTCCGCGCAGCGAGGACGACCAGGTGACCGGTTTCCGATCCGCTCCAGAAGCGCGGATCGAGCGGCCGGCCCCCACTGTCGACACTGTTCTCGACCTGCGGGACTCCGACGATCTCGACGCTGCGGCTTTCGCGGGTCTCGGCCCTCGGGAAGCCGCCGAGCTCTACGCGCGCAGCCGTGCCCGCGGCGCGGCACCGCTCACGACCGAGGACGTGTTCGGGGAGGCGTCGCTGCGCACAGGAGCCGTCGTGCTCGCCTCGGCCCGCCAGATCATGGACGTCGTCGACGGGATCCTGCATCGCGGCAGAGCCACCGACGGGGTCATGGGATCTCGGGTTCCGGTGCTGCAGCGCGGGGCGGCGACCATCATTCCGCTCGGTGCGCAGGGCGCGGCCCTGGAGTATCAGGCGGATGTGCGTGACGAACTGGTGGAGCTGTCGAACAGCGTCCGGTGGGCCCTCGAGCACCGCGCAGGGAGCCGGGTGAGCCTGGACCTCGCGGACGCGCCGCCGTCGGGGGAGCGTTCGTATCGATCGCAGCTCGCGGTGGCCGGGGCGACGCGTGCGGGCGTCTGGCGGCCGGAGCCGGGTCTCGCGGTTGTTCTCGTCGTCTCGGGCGATCCGGATGCCGGCACTCTCACCCATGCGCTCCACATCGTGCCGAGCGGATGGGTGGCATCGCCCGACGCTCTGGAACGACCGCTCGACGAGCCGATCGACGTCGCCTGGTCCTGGGCGGACGTCGTGTCCCTGGCATCGTCCTGGTGAGCGACGCGTGAGCCGGTCGGCGGCAGGCTCGGCACGTGACCAGCGCCGGATAGTCTGATGAGAACCCGAGGAGAGGACCGCAACGCATGTCGATGGCATTCGAGGGAGCGGACGTGAACGTCGTCCCGCGTGTCTACGGCGCGAACGAGCTCGGGGTCCTCGCGGTCACCGCGCCGGGGGATGCGCACCCTCGTGTCCAGTACGCCGGCGGCGAGCTCTTCGTGGGGCTCGACCGGGCGGGAGACCGCACCGCGGTCACCGAGGGCGAGGCCGAAGGGTGGTCGCGGCCGTTCCCCGACGTCGTGGCGTCGGCGGTCGCCGCAGCAGGCGCCCTCCCGGAGGCCGCCGAAGGCCTCATCGTCATCGACGACGAGGCGACGGCATCCGCCGTTCTGATCGATCCGTCGCGGCTCGAAGGAGCCCGGATCGCGGGCGCGCCGGTCGTCTTCGGGCTCGCGCGCGATCGCTTCGCGATCGTCGGGACGGACGATGAGTCGGCCGCTGTGCGCGTGCTCGATCTCGCCGAGGAGCTCTACGACGCAGGCACTCCCCTCGTCAGTGCGCACCCGATCGCGCTCACCGACGAGGGCTGGGCGCCGTTCCCGTGGCGCGAGAGGTTCCCGGCGCTCGAGATGCGGTTCGAACGCGTGCTCCGTCTGTTCAGCGTGCGCGTGTACGAAGCCCAGACGGCGGCTCTGCAGCGTCCGGACGTGCGCTACATCGACCCGAAGATCCGTGTGCTCGACACGGGCGTGACGACGACGTTCGCCGCGTGGCCGAAGGGCGTCGCGTCGCTGCTTCCCGTGGTCGACAACGTGATCATCGCGGACAGCTCCGGCGAAGGCACGCAACTCAGCGTGGCCACGATGGCGCAGTTCCTCGAGGCCGGTGGCGATGCCATCGTCCGCACAGGCCTGTCTCCGCTGCGGTACTTCGTGCCGGGCGAGGCGCCCCGCACCTCCTGAGGGGCGGCCGATGGGCTGAGGCGCGATGGGCTGATCTCCCCATCGCGTCGGCATCCGCCCCTGGGTAGCGTCGGGGCCGGAGGTGGTCGCCGTGGGAATGATGCTGCCGGACGAGCTCATCTGGGTGATGGACAAGCTGGGCCTCGAATGGCCCGACATCGATGAGGACGAGGTGCACAAGGCCGCCGTCTACGTGCGCGCCTACCGCGACGACATGGAGTCGCTCGTGCAGACCGCCGATCGTCGGATCAACGGCGAGCTGGCGTCTGCGATGCGCGGCGAGGCAGGCACGGCGCACGTGACCGGCTGGAACCGCAACCGCTCCGAGAACGTGCAGCAGCTGCTCGACATCCTGGGGCCTGCGGCCGTGGGCATCGACATCGCCGCCGACATCGTGCTCGCGCTGAAGGTGAAGGTGATCGTCGACGTCACGGTCACCCTCGCCCAACTGATCCCGCTGCTCGCCGCCGGCCCCTTCGGGGCGGGCGGGGCTGCGCTGCTGATCATCGCGCGGAAGAAGCTTTTCTCGATGGCGATGGAGATCACGCTCGAGAAGGTCATCGACGAGGTGCTCCCGCTGGCGATCGAACCCCTCGCCGAGCAGGTCCCCACGTTGGTCATGGCACTCATGGACGCGCCCGTGGTCGAGGGGACGATCGGAGACGTCGACGAGTTCTTCGCCGACCTCGATGCGCTCGACCAGGCAGCATCTGACATGGACGCGCACGCGGCCGATGTGGAGGACCTCACCGATCGGCTGCTCGCCGACATCGCCAACCTGCAGATCTCGGGGAGCTGACCCATGACCTTGAAGAAGCTGATGCATGACCTCGTCGACGCGGTGGACGGTGCAGGGCACGAGTTCAAGCAGGGGTTCTCGAGCGCCTTCCGCAAACGCGGCGGCAAGCATCGTGCGGATGCCGACATCATCCGCGGGTGGGATCGGCGGAACGTCGACGACGAGCCGCGGCATCGCGGAGACGGCAAGCCGCCGACGTCGCATGCGAAGGACTACGACATCCGGGAGGATGTGCGGCGCGGTCTCGAGACGCTCGGGTACGTGCCGAAGCACGCGGACCCCGACTACGACGCCGCCCGCGATCTGGGAACCTCGCTGGGCAAGGACGTCCGAGGGCTTCCCGGCGAGGTGCTCGACGAGGTGAAGGGCGTGCCGAAGAAAGCGCCGAAACAGCTGCTGGAGGAGCTGTACGAGGACGCGATCGGTCAGGACAGCCCCGACAAGTACGGCGAGACGGCGCAGGGAGACATGCGCTTCCTCGCACCTGCGAGCGAGGCAGGCGACCTGCGTGGTCTGAGCAACGGCGAGCTGGAGGCGCGGTTCGGGCTGGCGCCGGGTTCCCTCGACGGGGCGACCCTCGAGGTCACGTCGATCCCCGGCTCGCGCTTCATGAGCGTCGAGATCGAGCGTCCCGACGGGAGATGATCCTTCCCTGGTCGGGGGAGCGCTACCCATGGTGTGGACGAGTGACTGCCACGTACAGTCTGTGCAGGAGGTGTCGCTGTGGGGATGATGTTGCCGAATGAGCTTGTCTGGGTGATGGAGAAGCTGGGTTTCGAGTGGCCGGATATCGATGAGGACGAGGTTCGTAAGGGGGCGACCCTGGTGCGGAACTTCGGGTCGGATCTGGAGGATGTGATCCAGGCGGTGGATCGTCAGGTGAACGGGGACCTGGGTGGGGCGCTGCGGGGGCAGACGGGTCCGGCGACGATGTCTGCGTGGAACGCGAACCGTTCGCAGAATCTGCAGCAGCTGATCGACATCATGCCGCCGGCGGCGACGGCGATGGATGTGGGTGCGGATGCGATCTTCGCGTTGAAGATGAAGGTGATCGTCGATGTGTCGTCGACGTTGATCACGTTGGTGGCGATGCTCACGAACCCGATCACGGCGGCGGGTGCGGGGCCGATGCTGTTGATCAAGAAGAAGCTGTTGAATGCGGCGGTGGATATCGCGGTGGAGCAGTTGTTGAATCAGTTGGCGCCGATGTTGATCGAGCCGATGGCGGAGAAGCTGCCGGCGGTGATCGATGCGATCCTGGATGCGCCGATGGTGGAGGGGAACATCGGGGATTCGGATGAGTTCTATGCGGATCTGCAGGCGTTGGATGATGCGCAGTCGACGATGAAGCTGCATGGGTCGGATATCCAGTCGTTGACGTCGAATTTCTTCGCGGAGTTCGAGGCGTTGGACTTCGGGGGTGATGACTGATGAGTGCGATCAAGCCGATCATCCGTGAGGTGAAGCAGTCGGTGTTGAAGGGTTTCGCCCACGCGAAGGACAAGCTGCACCAGCTCGCCGACAACATCGTCAAGCACGTCGATGACGTCGGCGTCCGCGTGCGGGGCCAGGACCGGTTCGACGGCGCGCCGGGGAACCCGCCGATCGTGCGGGACCGGAATCCTGACTGGTTGAACGAACGTCTGGACCGCGACGACCTTCCATTCTGGCGTCGCCGCATGGCAGAGGGGGACCAGTTCAACTACCAGAACCACCATCGTTATCCCCAGAACGAGGTCACCTTGGGGAACGGTAAGCGCCTGGACTCGTATCTGCCGGGTGAGGAGATCGTGTCGCGCAAGAACACTCAGCTCGACAGCGTACGACCCGAGACGGCCAACTCGTACATCGATGAGTTGCTGAACAAGTACCCACCCGGTACCCCCATCGCGGGCTCCCCCGATGTGCTTAGCGGGCAGCCCGTTCTCGAGGTACCCGTACAGACCGACCCCATACCGCAATCCGTGATCGACCACGCCAATGGCAAGGAGCCGCCCGTGCAGATACGGGACGTCCTCGGAAACGTGTATAACTAGGATCACCATGACGGAGCGATACATCTACACAGACAAAGTCGGAGCAGGTCCGGAGCACCCGAAGAAGCAATGGGGACTCTTCAGCAAGGAGTTGACGACGGATGAGGCCGTCGCTCGCTACGACCTCGATGCCGCACGTCGCGAGGACTGGTTCGGAGTGGTGCTCCAGTCCGACGATCAGCGGCCGCACGCCTACCTGCAGATGTGCCCGAGGGCCAATGGGGTGGAGATGCACAAGCTGAACGCGCAGGGAAGCGTCGACGTCGCCTACACCTGGCGCGCTTATTACACCCCGTCCGATTCAGCGCACTACGACGGCGATGACAGCCGGGTCTTCTTGAGCGCGATCACGTGGTACACCTATCCGGACGAGTTGCGCTTCTATCTGAGGAACGCGTCCGTGGGCAACGTGTCGATGACATTCGGCCCCGACGGTTACGGCAAGGAAGAACGGGTCACGAAACGGGGTTTCGGCGAGCCCGCGGACGTGGAGACGCGCGAGTTCCGCAACGTCGACGTGACCGCCAACTGGACCAGAATCCCGGACTTCGGTGACTGGGGTGCCTTCTTCCACCCCGAGACTCAGAAGTGACCGGTAGGAACCCTGACGCGCGAGGAGACCAGACACCGGATGCTCCAGGGTGACGTCTTCACCTTCCTGAACGCTCTCGGAGCGCGGGAAGGCGATCCGCGCCTGGAGCATGCTCTCGCGTTCGTCGACGGCCCGCACGAGGTCGAGGTGTTCGACGAAGGCGGCGTGCAGGAGAAGTACCTCGTCATGACGGATCGCGGGGTCGACTTCCTGCTGAAGGACGGCGTGCTCAGTACGGTCTTCGTCTACGCGACCGACACACCCGATCAGAGCACCTACGGCGGATGGGCGAGCCTCGTCGGCGGGGTCTCCCCCGAGGCGTCACCGGACGATGTCGTGCAGGCGCTCGGCGCACCGCTTCGCTCGACGGAGTCATTCGTGCGGTATCGGATAGACCCCGGATTCGTGCAGTTCGACTTCGACGGGGACGCGCTCAAGATGCTCGTCGTCATGCGGGAGGTGGTCGGCGGCGACGCTCCGCAGGCCGCGGCCGATGAGGTCGAGGGGGCGAAGACCGTCGATGGCGACCTCGCCGTCTTCATGCGCGCTGTCGGCCACTCGATGTTCTCGCCGACGCACATGGCGGTGATCGGGCTCGCCGGTCCGGCGACCGAGTCCTACGACGAGGAGCGCGGCGGTGCGATGTGGCAGTACGAGGATTCGGCCAGAACCGGTGTCACGCTCCAGTTCAGGCAGGACGTGCTGGTGGGCGCGCTCATCAAGCTCCGAGCGGAGGACGGCAAGTCCGGTTACCCGACCCCCGAGCTCTTGATCGCCGGACTGGCCCTGCCGGCGAGCCGCGACACCATCGGGGCGCATTTCGGGACCCCGCGACAGACGAGTCAGCAGATGGATCTCTACCTGGTGGATGACCGCTATCTGCGCTTCGACTTCGATGCGGGACTGAGCACGGCCGTCACCGTCGTGCTGCCCGGCGCCGAGGCGTGAGACCCGAGCACCGGACCAGGAGATCCATGAGCCGTCACACCCATGTGGTGGAGTCCAACGGATACAGTCGGGGCCCGCTCATCGACAGCGTGCGTCCGTATCCGGACGCGATCCGCTTCGCCCTGAACCGGCTGAACGGCACGTCGTTCTGGGCATACAGCCTGTGGCGCGCTCCCGCGGGCACCGACTTCCTGAAGGACATCCCGCTGTCCGACGAGTACGTGCAGAGTGCGGGAACCGCGCAGGTCATGACCGTCGAGGTGCGCGTGCTGGACGCGAACGGCGCTGCGCACCAATACGTGATCGGGAAGCCGGGCGATCGACCAGCCGGAGCCCCGACCGAGGTGATCCACTGGGAGGACGGACGTCACAGCACGACCGTGTACCCGAACGAGATGTTCACCGCCGACGAGGCGGCCGACGTCTTCTACGTCTACTTCCAGACCGACGAGGTCCCCGAGTCGTACACCTCCGCGAACTCCATCTGACCCGATGACGGTGGGTTGATCTACCCATCGCGCTGCGCCGTCCCGGCTGGGGGTAACCTCATGGCGGAGAAGCTGGGCTTCGAGTCGCCGGATCAGGACATTCTGGTCACACGAGTGATCGTTCGGGAGGAACCATGACGCGGTACGGACCCTACGCCGAGACCACCCCTCGCGGGCAGACGGGCTGGCTCGACGGGGCACGCCGCCCTGTGCCCGAGCATCTCCGGCTCATGCTCGGCCACCTGGACGGCGTAGGCAAGTACACCTACAGCATCTGGCGGGCGACGAATCCGGAGAGCATCATCGTGACGCGGAAGGATACCGGCGACACGTTTCTGCAGGCGGCTGGTTCTGCTTCGGCCATGACGCTAGAGATCCGGAAGCCCGGCCCTGACGGCAAGGGCCGTCTTTATACAGTCGGTCGAGGTGCCGCAACCGGTGAAGCCACGATCCTCATTCCGATCAACGACGAACGGGCGGTGAGGGTCTTCGCCGACGAAGTCTTCTCCGCCGACGACGCGGCCGCGGTCTTCACGCAATATTACGAGACTGGCACCCTCGCAGAGCCGTTCGTCTTCCGCGAACTGGACCCGTCCTTCGTCGGCGGTCCGCAAGAGGACGAGGTGCTCGACGAAGGGCGAAGAACATGATCGAGATCTCAGATTTCGTGCACCATGGGACGGTCGAGCCCGAGGTCGTCGAGGCCTTTCGGGGCCGTGTTCCCGACGAGGTGATCGAACTGTGGGAGACCTACGGGTACGGATCGTTCGCGTCGGGCTTCCTGCGTGTGATCAACCCCGCCGTGTACGAGGCGGAGTTGGCGGATTGCATCGGCAAGACCCAGGGCGACGGCATCGCGATCCCGATCATGGTGACGGGGCTCGCGGACCTCATCACGTGGGAGCCGAGTCTGAACGGATTCATCGCGATCAGGTATCGAGACGGTCGGGCTGCAGGACTCAACAGCGAACTGAGCCACTTCCTGGACATGCTGAACAGGGCGCGAGACTTCTATCTGTCGCGGACGCTGAACTGGGACATCTTCGCCCGGGCGGTCGAGGCCCACGGCGAACTGCCCTACGAGCAGTCGTTCACCTTCGTGCCTCTGCGTTCTCTGGGCGGTCCGGAGAAGGTGGAGAACCTGAAGAAGCGGGAGACGATCGCCGCGATCCAGGTGATGGTGGAATTCCAGGGCGTCATCGGCCACTGAGCCACGCCTGAGGGAAGAGTCCGATCCATCGTCGCGCGCCCAGGGGGAGTGCTACCCATGGTGTGGGCGAGTGACTGCCACGTACAGTCTGTGCAGGAGGTGTCGCTGTGGGGATGATGTTGCCGAATGAGCTTGTCTGGGTGATGGAGAAGCTGGGTTTCGAGTGGCCGGATATCGATGAGGACGAGGTTCGTAAGGGGGCGACCCTGGTGCGGAATTTCGGGTCGGATCTGGAGGATGTGATCCAGGCCGTCGATCGCAAGGTCAACGGCGACCTCGCCGGAGCGATGCGGGGCCAGACCGGGCCCGCCACGATGAGCGCCTGGAACGCCAATCGTTCGCAGAACCTGCAGAAGCTGATCGACATCATGCCGCCGGCGGCGACGGCGATGGATGTGGGTGCGGATGCGATCTTCGCGTTGAAGATGAAGGTGATCGTCGATGTGTCGTCGACGTTGATCACCCTGGTCGCGATGCTCACGAACCCGATCACGGCGGCCGGCGCCGGACCGATGCTGCTGATCAAGAAGAAGCTGCTCAACGCCGCTGTCGACATCGCGGTCGAGCAGCTGATCAACCAGTTGGCGCCGATGGCGATCGAGCCGCTGGCGGAGCAGCTTCCCGCCGTGATCGACGCGATCCTGGATGCGCCGATGGTGGAGGGGAACATCGGGGACTCGGATGAGTTCTACACCGACCTGCAGGCACTGGAAGAGGCGCAGTCCACCATGAAGGTGCACGGCGCGGACATCCAGACACTGACGTCGAACTTCTTCTCGGAGTTCTCGGCGCTGGACTTTGGAGGAGATGACTGATGAGCGCGGTCAAGCCAATCATCCGCGAGTTGAAGCAGGCCGCTCTCAAAGGTGGCGTGCACGCCAGGGACAGGCTGCACCAGCTCACCGACAACATGAACGACCACCTCGACAGTGTGGTCCGGCAAGTCAGGGACAACGATCGGTTCGACAACGCGATCGACGTGAGCCTCAAGCGCTTCAAGAGGAATCCGAAGCACGACTCGGCGGAGTACAACAGCCAGTACAACGAGCAGATGGACACTCTACAGAACATGTCGGCCGCGGATTGGCTGCGTAACCGCATCGAATACCTGGACAACGGCCGCACGTCCGACTCGCTTCGCGCCCAGCAGGCTGCGCGTGATGCGGCGCTCAACGACAAGTACGACGAGCTGCGTGATGAAGGACTCAGCGTCGAGCAGGCGCAGCAGGCCGCCGCGGAGTGGCTCAAAGGCCAGGCTGCTCTGCATCGACTCGACGGAATCGCCGGTGGAGACGTCACAGACATCTCCCGCGTCGGAGACACCCGGATCAACTCCTCGCTCGGGTCGCAGTGGAGGACTCGCGTGGGCGACATCGACACGGCCATCATCGACTACGTGAACGCCAATCCGGGCGTCGATCTCAACGACGTGAACATCAACGTCATCCTCCGATAGGTTGTGAAGCATGGTTGAGATCGCTGACTTTGTGGTGCACGCGCCGGTTCCGGCGGAGATCATCGAGGAGTTCCGAGGGCGGGTTCCGGACGAGCTCGTGGAGATCTGGGAGCAGTACGGGTACGGGACGTTCGGCGGCGGATTCCTGCGGCTCATCGACCCGAAGCTCTACGAGGCCGAGGTGGGCGACTGCATCGGCAAGACGCAGGGCGACGGTATCGCGATCCCGATCATGGTCACCGGCCTCGGCGACCTGATCACCTGGGAGCCGAGCCTGGGCATCGTCGCCATCCAGTATCGTCTCGGCACCGTGTACGGGCTCGGCTCGCGGGTGCGCAGCGTGTTCCGTCTCGTCGAAGACGGCCTGATCCTGAGCCGGCTGAGAGCAGAGATCTTCCCGAAGGCGGTCGAGGCCCACGGTGAGCTTCCGTACGACCAGTCGTTCATCTTCGTGCCCTTGCTGTCGTTGGGCGGTCAGGAGAAGGTGGAGAACCTGCATAAGAGGGAGACCATCGCATCGATCCAGGTCGCGGTAGACCTGCAGGGTGTCATCGGGCACTGAGCCTGTTCTCCATCGAGCGGCAGGGCGTCCGCCTGCCTGAAGGAAGCTGACATGCAGGCTCTGTTCAAGGAGATCATCGACGGAGAAACCGAGAAGGTCGTCGAGCGGCTCGAACGGGATTCCGGTATCGTCGCGCTGACGGCGACCGCTCCTCCGAAGAAGTACGGCGGGCAGTCGCCGCTGCAGGTCGCTGTTCGCTCCGGGCAGTTCGCGATCGCTTCGTTGCTCGTCGAGCACGGGGCCGACGTGGACTTCGTCGACACAGACAGCCCGAACGGGTGGTCGGCACCCGTGCTGCATGATGCGGTGGTCGCCGCGGTGATGCGGTCGCGCTGGCTTCGTCCCGGCGACCGTTCGGCCAATCCTCCGGAGTGGCACCTCGCGCAGTCGAAGGATCAGTCCGACGAGGCCTTCGCGGTGCTCGAGCTGCTGCTCGAGAAGGGTGCCGACGTCCACGCCCTCGACTCGTACGGCAACTCGGCGCTCGGCCGTGCGGTCGTGACAGCGCGTCAGGTCCTGCCCAAGCACCGGCACAACGAGCCCGACTGGGTCGACCCCAAGCCGCTGAACGACGAACTCGTCGCAGATCTCGATCGGGTCTTCGGTGCGCTCTACGCCCGCGGGGCCGATCCCTCGAAGATCGACCCGCATCTCGAGCATCCTCTCGACGCGTTCTACGGAGCCGAGCCTGTCGGGCGGTTCCTGAAGCGCTCCTGACCTTTCGCGCATCCTCCCGCCGTCGGACGAGCGCTCAACGCCGAGATCACCGATGTTCGTCGCTACGCCGAGGGCCGTGACAGTGCGAAGCAGGTCGCCGAAGAGTCCCAGCTCGACATGAGTCTCACTCAGTACTACGCGCACCGCCTGGTCGGGAAGCTCCTCGCCGGCGAGGCGCAGCCCGATCCCGCGTCCTGACCGAGCGGATCCTGGAAATCCGGCAGTCGCCCTCTACCACCGCCCGAGTCCGAGCGTGGCAGGATGTACCCCGGGGGGTAGTCACGTGACTGATCGGAATGCGACGGAGCTCGGCGCGGGCACGAAGGTGGCCGAGGGGAAGCAGATCGTGCCACTGCGGTTGGAGTTCGCCGGGGAGTGGCACGACCTGCCGCACGACCGGCCGTTCATCATCGGCCGAGAGGGCGACCTCGAGATCGACGACAACCCCTATCTTCATCGCCATTTCCTGGAGCTGCAGAACCGGGATGGGCTGTGGTGGCTCGCGAACGTGGGTGTGCGCCTCGCCGCCACGATCTCCAGTGCCGGCGGTGCCGTCCAGTCCTGGCTCTCGCCCGGAGCCCGCATGCCGCTCGTCTTCGAGCGCAGCGTGATCGTGTTCACCGCGGGGCCCTTCACCTATGAGCTGAGCCTGCACACCGAGCAGGCCCCCTACGAGGTCTCGCGTCAGGTGGAGATGTCGATGAGCGGCGAGACCACGGTCATGCCGGCCAGCTTCACGCCACTGCAGAAGCAGCTCATCGTCGCACTCGCCGAGCCCATGCTGCGCCGCGAAGGCGTGAGCATGAACGAACTGCCGTCGTCGAGCGACGCCGCCAAGCGCCTCGGCTGGACCATGAGCAAGTTCAACCGCAAGCTCGACAACGTGTGCGACAAGCTCGACCGCATGGGCGTGCAGGGTCTCCGTGGCGGCGCCGGAAAGCTGGCGACCAACCGTCGTGCCCGCCTGGTCGAGTACGCCGTGACATCGCAGGTGGTCACGCGCGCAGACTTGCCGCTGCTCGACGACGAGGCGCTGAGGAACCAGAGCGACTCCGACGGCGACTGAGTCCCGCCGTGGCAGCGCTCAGCGCGTGGCGTCGGCGAGGTGGCGCGCGTTGTGGTTGAGGACCTTCACGATGATCCCGTGCCGGCGCAGCTCTGCGGCCGTGCGCCTGCCCTCTTCGGCGTCGCGGCCGAGGGCGTTGATGTTCGCGACGACCAGCACGTCGCCGACGTTGAGCGTCGCGATGAGACGGCCGAGCCGGTCGCCCCAGCTCTCGAGGATGTCGGGCGCCGGGTGACGGAACCCTTCGATCGGCACGCCGAAGCGGGTGAGATCGTCGCGCTGCTCGACGACCGACGGCATCCCCTCACGGGACACGACGAGGCCGACCAGGCGTGAGCCGACCGGGCGGGCGAGCCACCAGTCGCGGTTCTGCTGCAGCTCGGTGAAGCACTTCGGGCATTCGGCCGCGGCGTGCGGCAGGTGCAGCGGGCTGGTGAGGGCTTCGTCGACGGATGCCGCAGCCTTCGTGGGATCGATCGTCTCGCTCATCGCGCACCTCCTGGGTCCATTCTGCACTGAACCGGCTCCGCGCGGTGACCACACTCAGAGCAATCCGAGAGACCGCACCGCCTCGCGCTCCTCGACGAGCTCGGTGACCGAGGCGTCGACGCGGGCGCGAGCCCAGTCGCTCAGCTCCAGCCCCTCCACGATCTGCCATTCACCGTCGACGGATCGCACGGGGAACGATGAGATCAGGCCCTCCGGCACGCCGTACTCGCCGTGCGAGACGACGCCGGCCGACGTCCAGTCGTCGGTGCCGCGCACCCAGTCGCGCACATGGTCGATCGTCGCGTTCGCGGCGGACGCGACAGAAGACGACCCGCGCACCTGGATGATCTCGGCGCCGCGCTTCGCGACGCGGGGGATGAAGGTCTCGTCGAGCCAGGTCGGGACGTCGCCCACGATCTGCTCGAGCGCCTCGTGCACCGGCTGTCCGCCGACGGTGGCGTGCGAGATGTCGGGGAACTGCGTCGCCGAGTGGTTGCCCCAGATCGGCACGCGCCGCACGGTGTCGACCGGAGTGCCGAGAGCCAGGGCCAGCTGCGCCCGCGCGCGGTTCTCGTCGAGACGCGTGAGCGCGGTGAACCGCTCGGCGGGCAGGCCGTCGGCGGATGCTGCGGCGATCAGCGCATTCGTGTTGGCGGGGTTGCCGACGACCGTGACCCTCACGCCGGATGCCGCGTTCGCCGCGATCGCCGCACCCTGTGGTCCGAAGATGCCGGCGTTGGCCGCGAGGAGGTCGGCGCGCTCCATTCCCGGCCCGCGCGGGCGCGCGCCGACGAGCAGCGCGAGGTCGGCTCCGTCGAAGCCCACGGCAGGGTCGTCGGTCACCTCGACGTGCTGCAGCAGGCCGAACGCGCCGTCCTGCAGCTCGAGCGCCGCGCCCTCCGCGGCGGCGAGTCCCTGCGGGATCTCGAGCAGCCGGAGCCGCACCTTCTCGTCCGGACCGAGCAGGTCGCCGGCCGCGATGCGGAACAGGAGCGCGTAGCCGATCTGCCCGCCCGCGCCCGTGATGGTGATCGTCGTCGTCATGACTTCGAGCCTACGTCCGTTGCTCGTCCGCCGCGCGGAGTACCCTCGTCGCATGACCTTCAATCCCGACGCCGACATCTCGGGCAACACCACACGTCGACGCGGACGCAACGCCGCCATCGCCGGAGGCGGCGTCGTGGGTGTGCTCGGCATCATCGCGCTGATCGCCGGCCCCCTCCTCGGCATCGATCTGACCGGACTGCTGGGCGGCGGTGCCGCTCCGAGCGGCGGGAATGAGCCCGCCGGCGGGTCGGTGATCGAGAACTGCGCCACCGGCGAGGATGCGAACGCCGACGTCGACTGCCGGATGGCGGGTGCGCAGGTCGCGCTCGACGCCTTCTGGAGCGAGAACGTGGAGGGATACACCCCGCCGCAGATGATCGTCGTCGACGGCGCGACCTCGACGCAGTGCGGCACCGCGTCGAATGCGGTCGGACCGTTCTACTGCCCGCCCGAGCAGGGCGTGTACATCGATCCCGCCTTCTTCGGACTCATGCAGCAGCAGTTCGGAGCATCCGCCGGCAACCTCGCCCAGCTGTACATCGTCGGTCACGAGTGGGGCCACCATATTCAGAACATCACCGGCGACATGGAGCGGTACCCCAACAACGGCACCGGTCCCGGCAGCAACGGCGTGCGGATGGAGCTGCAGGCCGACTGCTACGCCGGCGCCTGGATCGGCCGGATGACGGAGCAGAAGGATGCCGACGGCGACCCGTACCTGATCGCGCCGACCGAGGCGGAGATCAGGGATGCGCTGAACGCCGCATCCACCGTCGGCGATGACCACATCCAGGAGCAGTCGTCCGGAACCGTCAATCCCGAGAGCTGGACGCACGGCTCGAGCGAGTCGCGTCAGCGCTGGTTCGCCGAGGGGTACCAGAACGGACTCGGCGTCTGCGCGCAGACCTTCACCCTCGCCGAGGGCGACCTGTAGACACCGGAGACCGGGGATCGATGACGATGAACCTGGATGCGCTGTATCCGCCGATCGAGCCGTTCGAGACGGGTGAGCTGCTCGTCGGCGACGGCCACCGCATGTACTGGGAGGTGAGCGGCAATCCCGAGGGCAAGCCGGTGGTTTTCCTGCACGGCGGCCCGGGCAGCGGAACCTCTCCGTGGCAGCGACGGTTCTTCGACCCCGCGGTCTACCGGATCGTGCTCCTCGATCAGCGCGGCTGCGGTCGCAGCACCCCGCACGCCAGCGCCCCCGACGCCGACCTGCGGTTCCTCACGACCGCGCATCTGATCGCCGACATCGAGCTGCTGCGCAAGAACCTCGGCATCGCCAGGTGGCAGGTCTTCGGAGGCTCCTGGGGGAGTGCGCTCGCGCTCGCCTACGCGCAGGCGCACCCGCATGCCGTCAGCGAGCTCGTGCTCCGCGGCATCTTCACGCTGCGGCGCGAAGAGCTCGAGTGGTTCTACGAGGGCGGTGCCGCGGCGCTGTTCCCCGATCTCTGGGAGGACTTCATCGCTCCCATCCCGGTGCTCGAGCGCTCGCGCATGATCGAGGCGTACCATCGCCGCCTGTTCGACCCCGACCCCGCCGTGCATGAGCCGGCCGCGATCGCCTGGTCGACCTGGGAGGCGTCGACCGTCACCCTGCGACCGGATGCCGACCAGATCGCCGCGATGTCGGACCCGCGCACCGCGACTGCATTCGCCCGCATCGAGAACCACTTCTTCGTCAACCGCGGCTGGTGGGTCGAAGGGCAGCTGATCGCCGGGGTGGCCGGCATCCGGCACATCCCCGCCGTCATCGTGCAGGGGCGTCACGACGTCTGCACGCCGATGATGACCGCGTGGGACCTGCACAGGGCCTGGCCGGAGGCGGAGTTCGTCGTGGTCGACGACGCCGGTCACTCGGCCGCGGAGCCCGGCATCCAGAAGGCTCTGCGCGCCGCGACAGACCGGTTCGCCGCTTACTGACCGCGCTCAGGCGCGCATCGCGCGGAGCAGCGTCTTCACGAGCCCGAGCGTGCCGCCGCTCGCGCGGAACCGCGTGAGGCCCTCGCTCACCTCTGCTCCCGTGCGCGCCGAGACGAACCACGGCGGCTTGGGCAGGATGGTCAGGCGTCCGCCGCCGTTGAGCAGCGGCAGGGAACGCGGCAGTGGCCGGAAGGGCCCGCGGATCACGGAGCGCTCGACCCGGTCGAGGAGCAGCGCGTTGTGCACGACACCGATGCCGCTGCCGACCTCGTCGATCGTGTTGCCGGGGAAGGCCCCCCACGTGAGCGTCGGGGTGATGAACCCGAAGGCGGTCCAGCCGTTGATCGCGATCGATCCGTAGCGCAGCGCGGTGATCGCCCGCTCGAAGCCGGCGCCGAGCGATCTCTCGGTGACCGGATCGATCAGCAGGTTGGCGCCCAGGGTGCCCTGCAGCTTCTCGTTCGCGTGGGCCACGGCCGCATCGAGGAACGCCTGACCCGTGCCCGGCACCGTGACGACGCCGAGGACCGGGGCGAAGTACTCGGTGCTCTGGAGGGCCGCGGGGTCGTCGTCGCCGTCGATCTCGACGAGGAGACGGTCGCCGAGCACGAGGGCATCGGGGTACTCCTCCGTCGCGAGGTGCATGCGCGAGGGAGACCCGGGGTACCAGATCGGGCGTTCCGGCGCATTCGCGTACGCGCGGCGGAGCGCCGCGCGGAAGGCATCCGCCTGATCCCAGTCGGACGAGAGGATGACGACCTGGCCGGCGATGCAGTTGTGGCCGGCGTTCTGCAGACGCATGGTCGCGACGTGCTCCGCGTGATAGGTGATGTCGGCATCCGTCCACGCGCCGGGCACGATGATGATCGGAGAGACGCCGCCGAGCTCCGCCGTGATCGGCTTCTTCAGCTGCGGACGGTTCTCGCGCCGCCGTCGTGCGGCCGCCGCGGCCCCGGCGCCCTTCGACGGACCCCAGACGATCGCGTCGAAGGTGGCCGCCGAGCCGGTGATGTGCACGTGCGCGAGGTCGCGATGACCGGTGAGGTAGGCGCCGACCTCCGGCCCGCCGCGGACGATGCGCAGGAATCCCGGCTCGATGAGCGGGGCGAAGGCGCGCTTGTACACGGGCACCAGCGCATCCTGCGTGGGGTTCACCTTGAGAAGGGCGGTGCGGTTGTGCGCGAGCAGCTCGTACATCACGTCGAGCACCGGGATCGAGGTGATGTTCCCCGCGCCGAGCACGAGTCCGACGCCCCCGGATTCGGCCGGCGTGCGCTGAGCCAGGCCGGCGGCGGCGCGTGCGGCGTTCGGCGTGACGCCCGGTTCCAGCCAGACCTCGCCGGTGTAGCCGGAGAGCAGGAATCGATCGATGCCGGTCAACGGGAAGGAGTGCACGCGTGTGCGGCCTCCCGGTGCTCGGGTGACGCGCACGCCGTCGAGCGGGTTCGTGCCGGCGGCCAGACGCGAGAGCGTCTCGATGTACGCGTCGAGGGCGCCCAGCACGCTGTAGGGACCGCTGAGCCACTCCTCGCCACGGAGCGGATGCCGGCCGTCGAGCCCCTTGGACGCGGCGGCCGTGTTCGCCCAGTCCTCCGCGGCGGCGGCGACACTCGTGCGCACCGCGCGCAGCAGCGTCACCCGCTGCGCGACCGTGAGGGCCGACCAGGTGCGGGCGCCGTCGTGCAGATCCGCGATCGCCGCGTCGAGCCGCTCCCGCACGCCTTCGCCGAGTGCGGGCGTCACGGTCTTCGGTGCGCGTTTCGCGGGAGTGGACGGGGTGGCCGGCGTGGTCGCAGAGGTCATCGGCGTCTCCTTCTCGGACGGGATCCCAGCTTATGCGCCGGGTTCGGCGGCGACGTCGATGTCGTGACGCCGCAGGCGGTAGTGGCGCAGTGCCAGGAGGCTTGCAGCCATGAGCACGGCGGGGAGGATGCTGAAGCTCAGCACGATCCCGGTGATCGCGGCGTCCGGCTGCTCGACGACCGCGCCGGCGACCGTCGAGATGTAGCCCGTCGCGGCCAGGGTCAGAGACACGGCCGTCGCGCCGAGGGCGAAGCCGACCGTCTCGCCGGCCGTCCAGATGCCCGTGAACGTGCCAGCCTGACCGGGACCGCTCGTGCGCTCGTCGTGCGAGATGACGTCGGGCAGCATGGCCATGGGCAGCGACTGCAGCCCGGCGTAGGCGATGCCGGCGACCGCGACGGAGCCGTAGATCCACGCACCGGGTGCCCAGACCGCGGCGGTGACGGTGAGCGCGGCCACGGTGAAGAGCGCGCTCGCGATCGCGAATGCCCGCTCCTTGCCGATCCGACGTGCGATCGCGGTCCACGCGGGGGTGGCGAGGAGCGCAGGAGCGACGAGTGCGACGAAGACGAACGTCACGGCATCCTCGGAGCGCAGCACCCAGGTCGCGACGTACTGGGCTCCGGCGAGCATCGTGCCGGTCGCGAGGGCCTGCAGCAGGAACGTGCCGAGCAGTGCGCGGAACGGCTGGCTGCGCCGCAGCGCCCGGAAGCCGGAGAGATACTGATCGCGCCAGGGGGAGGCCGGCACCGGACTCCCTGAGACTCCGTCCTGGGGTCCTGAGCGTGTCGACGGGCCGGCTGTCCGTGCGGCGATGAGCATGCCGACGCCGATCACGAGTCCCGCGGCGATGCCCATCACGAGGTAGCCGAGGACCGGGTCGGAGCCGGCGTTGCGCAGGGCGGGGCCGCCCGCGCCGAACAGCAGGATCGCGGCGGTGAGCACGACCACGCGCCAGCCGAGCAGCCGGGTGCGCTCGTCGTAGCCGTCGGTGAGCTCGGCGGGCAGCGCGACGTACGGCACCTGGAACAGGCTGAAGGAGGTCGCCGTGGCGAGGAAGGCGAGAAGAACGCACACGGCGCCGGCGGCCGGACCCCACGACGGGGGAACCGCGAACGTGAGGGCGAAGAAGAGAGGGAGCGTGAGGGCGCCCGTGACCATGAACCCTCGTCGCGATCCCGTCCGCGCGAGTTGGCGGTCCGAGGCCGCGCCGATCAGCGGGTCGATGATGACGTCCCAGATCTTCGCCGCGGTGACGATGAGTCCGGCCGCCAGCGCGGCGACGCCGAGGTTGTCGGTCAGGAAGTACGTCAGCACCAGGCCGGGCAGGGTGGCGTAGCCGCCGGTCCCGAGGGAGCCGATCGCGTACAGCACGACGGTTCGCGGGGACAGGCGGACGGATGCTCGTTCGGATCGAGCCTCGGTGCTCATCGCGCCAGTGTATCGGCGCGGCGACGGGTCAGATCAGTGCGAGTTCGCGCAGCTTCGACTCGACGTCGGCGTTCGACGGCTCGACGTGGTGCGAGGAGTCGGGGTACAGCACCACGGGGATGTTCATGCGCCCGGAGATCTCCTTGGCGACGTCTGCCGCCGAGGGGTCGGCCTCGAGGTCGACGTAGGTGTAGGCGACGCCCAGCTCATCGAGCTGCTTCTTGGTGCGGCGGCAGTCGCTGCACCACTCGGCGCCGAACATCGTGAGGGTGTCAGAAGCGGGAGAGGTCATGCATCCAGCCTACGGCCGCCTGGCTGGGTGGGCTCCGGGTGTGACGCGCGCTCATCGTCCGGTGTCCGCCTCGTCCGGCAGGTGCTCCGCCGGCACGATCACGACGTCCTGCACCTTCCAGTCGAGCGCGGCGACGCCCTCGGCGGTCCGGGTCAGGTCGTGCACCGTGACCTTGCGTCGGCGCGGCACGACGAACGCCTCGATGTGGAAGACCTGCCCCTGGTCGCGCATCCGCACCGCGGCATCCGACACCCAGGGGCGGTCGCGCAGATACGCGACGATGTCGGCGGCGAGGGGATGGGCCTCCTTGCTGTCATAGGTTCGGGCCCGCTGATCCATGAGGTCGACGATTGCGGCCCGGGTGTTGCGGAAGCCGTCCCAGATGATGCCGAGCGAGATGAACACGGCGGCCGCGCCGTCGAGCCACCACACGCCGGCACCCACGCCGAGCACGCCGACGATCGAGGCGACCGTGGTCTGCCAGTCGGCCTTCGCCATGTCGGCGTCGGCATACAGCAGCTTGTTGTGGAGCACGGGGGCGAGCTTGGCCTTCGCCGGACCGTAGAAGAAGACCGGTCCGATGATGACCACCGCCATCACGGCCACCATCAGCCAGCCGAGCCAGATCGTGTGGCCCCACAGCACGACGGTCCCGATCGTCGGATGCTCGCCGGCGACGAGTCCGACGGCCGACTCGACCGCGAGGTTGAGTCCGACCGCGAGCAGGGCGACGCCGGCCACGAGATGGCCGACCCCCATGGCCCGATGCAGCCCGTACGGGTGCGTGAGCGTCGGGCGGCGCCGGACGAAGATCAGGGCCGTGAGGAACGCGATCTGCGGGATGAGGGAGAGCATGTCCTCGATCCATGCCGTCCGCATGGCCTGGGAGTTGCCCACCACGAGCGCGATCACGGCGATCGTGATGGAGGTGTAGACGATCGTGAAGACCTCCCACTTCACCGCCCGGCGGATCGCCCGCTGCTGCTCGGGAGGGAGCGTGATCCGGCCGAACTGGCCGGTCTCGCTCATGAGCCGACCTCCGCGTCGAGGAAGGTCTCGAGCGAGGAGAGGAACGCGTTCTCGCCGAGCGGCACCAGCATGACGATCTCGCGCCCGTCTGCTCCCTCGATCCCGGTGTATCCCCGGCTGACTCCGGCGCGTTCGAGCCACGGGGTCTTCGCGGTGATGCCACCCGCGACGAGATCGAGCTCCCCGTCCTCGAGCATCGTCACGAGGCTCTCCTCGGAGGCGACGGTCCAGTCGGGTTCGGCATCGATGCTCTGCGCGTAGTCGTCGACGAGCTCGACGATGCTGCCCGACGGCACGCCGTCGCGGACTTCCACGAGAGTGCCGTCCGGTGATGTCCCTACCCGCAGCTCGCCGCCCGTCACGGCATCCAGTGTGCCGTTCGGGTCGGCGGGGACCGAGAGTCCGCATCCGGTGAGAGCGCCGGACAGGGCGAGAACCGCGACGATGCCCGCCGAGCGGGGGCGACGCCGGAAGCGCGACGATGTGTTCACCCGCTCAGCGTGCTCTCCGCTCCTGCCGCGGACAAGTGCGTTGACGGGCGAGGAGCGGACGGAGTAGGCGGAAGTCCTCGCACCGCTTCTTGCCAGGTAAGGCTATCCTTACCTATACTTCTGGCATGAGCAGCGCGTGCGAGCACCTGGACGATCCCGACTGGGAGAACATCGACGGAGCCGTGCTCATCGCCGGCGATGCGGCGGATGCCGCTGTCATCTCCCGCGTCGCCGCCCGGCTGCCATGGGATGCGCAGGGCGTCATCATCCTGGAGGCCGCGGCCCGCATCCAGTTCCGCCATATCGACGTGCCGGAGGGCGTGTCGGTGCGATGGCTCGTGCGCGGCGACGGAATCCGGGCGCACACCAAGGGCGAGCGGCTCGCGAGCGCGGTGCACGCCTGGTGCGTCGAGTGGACCTGCACGGAGCCGCCGGCGCAGTGGACCGTCTGGCTCGGCCCGCACACGCCGCCGCACGTCGCCCGGATGGCGCGGAGCCTGCTGGGCGTCGCGAACTGAGTCAGCGCGAGATCGCCGCCGTCGGGGTGTTCGCGCCCGCCGTGATCGCGTCGAGCGCTCGCCGCAGCGACGAGCTCGAGGTGTGAGCGGTGTACGGGAAGTACACGACCTCCACGCCGACCTCCGCGAACTCCCGCTCGAGGCGCAGGCCCTTCTCGGTGCCGCGCCAGTCGTCGCCCTTGAAGAAGTGCGTGAACTGCACGTCTCGCCAGGAGTCCATCTTCGACGGCGTGGTCTCGACGTAGACATCGTCGACGAACGAGATGTGCTTGACGATCTCCGCACGCTCCGCCGTCGGGATGACGGGCTCGATGCCCTTCACCTGGCGCAGCATCTCGTCGCTCACGACGCCGGCGATCAGGATGTCGCACTGCTGCTTGGCGTGACGAAGAAGGTTGAGATGCCCGACGTGAAACAGGTCGAAAGCACCAACGGCGTAGCCGATACGCGTCCCCATGATCTCCCCAGATCAGTAATTCCCCAGTAAGCGGATCCCCACCCGCTTGACGACTCCCACAGCCGCCGTGCCGAGTCTAGCAGAACCGGTTTCCCGACCCATAGGAACCCGTGAAACGATGGAGCCCGCAGATCAGGTGGAGATGGGGGAGCACGTGGGGGCAGCCGTCACGGTCATCGTGCCGACGTTCAACGAACGCGACAACGTCGCGGAGCTCGTCGCGCGCACCGCCGCCGCGCTCGCCGGGCGCGACGCCGAGATCCTGTTCGTCGACGACAGCACCGACGACACGGCGGTGGAGGTCGCCAGGGTCGCCGCGGATGCACCGATCCCCGTGCGGGTGATCCGGCGAGACGAGAACAGCGGTGGTCTCGGTGGCGCCGTCGTCGTGGGACTCGTGTCCGCGGCATCCGACATCTGCATCGTGATGGACGGAGATCTGCAGCATCCGCCGGAGCTGCTGCCCGTGCTCCTCGACCGGTTCGCGCAGGGCGACGCCGACGTCGTCGCCGCGTCCCGCTACATCGGCGGCGGAGACACCAGCGGACTCGGCACGGCCGTCCGGTTCGGCGTCTCGCGCACCGCGACCTGGCTGACGCGGGCGATGTTCCCGATCCGTCTGGCACGCAGCACCGACCCGATGACGGGCTTCTTCCTGGTCGACCGCAGCCGGCTCGACCTCGCATCGCTCCGGCCGCAGGGATTCAAGATCCTGCTGGAGATCCTCGCGCGCACCGACCTGCGGATCGCCGAGATGCCCATGGAGTTCGCCGAGAGGCGCCACGGCAGCTCCAAGGCCAGCCTGCGCCAGGGGGCGACGTTCCTCGCGCATCTCGCGCGGCTGCGCTTCGGCAAGATGTCGCTGTTCGCCCTGATCGGCGCGATCGGGGCGGTGGCGAACCTCGCGATCATGTGGGGGCTGACCGCGGCGGGCGTGCCCTACATCTGGGCCGCGATCATCGGAGCCGAGGTCACGATCATCGGCAACTTCCTGCTGCAGGAACGATTCGTGTTCGCCGACATGCGCACGGACGCCCGTGCCCTCGGCATCCGCTTCGCCAGCTCGTTCGCCTTCAACAACGTCGAGGCCGCGCTGCGGATCCCCGTGATGGCGCTGATGGTGGAGAGCTGGCACATCTCGAGCGTGCTGGCGACGGCGCTCTCGCTGATCGTCGCCTTCTTCGCGCGGTTCCTCTTCCACTCGCTCGTCGTCTACGCGCCGCAGCGGCGCCGCAAGACCGACGCGGCGGCATCCGAGCCGAAGCCGGATACCGCCGCGCAGCGCGTGATACGCGCGATCGATGCCGAAGCGATGAGACCGGGCGAGCTCTAGGGAGCGGTCACGCCGAGGTCGGACCAGGGCGCCATGACCGCGCTCGGTGCTCGCTTGGAGAGGTAGCCGAGGAGGAGCACGCCGTCACCGGCGGGCTTCGCTCCGTCGGCGGTCAGCTGCCAGTCCGGCTCTTCCGCACCGGCCACCCACGACTTGGCGGAGACCGTGCCGTCCTTCACGCTGATCGCGACCTGGACGTCGTCGCCCGGGGCGTAGGTGCCGCGCTTGGCGACCGTCACGTCCTCGAGCACCGTGCTCCTGTTGCCGGTGACGCTCGCCAGGGTCAGCCGGATGCTGCCGGATGCCTTGAGGGTGACCGTCGCGCGGTAGCCGCTGCGACCGTCATCGGACGACGCGACCTGCAGCGAGTGGTACATCACCCCGGTGCCGATGTTCTTCGGCACGGTGAAGGCGACCTGCGCCTCCGAGCCGTCGGCTGCGCCGGCGTCGTACTCGTGGCGCACCTCCTTGCCCGGCCAGAGCGCGAACGTGCCGGCCTCGACCGGGTTCTCGACGACGGGCGGTTCCACGACGGGCGGTTCGACGACGGGCGGCACCACGACGGGCGGTTCGACGACGGGAGGTTCGACGACGGGAGGTTCGACGACGGGCGGTTCCACGACGGGCGGCTGCTCGCCGGGCTCGGCCATGCGCCAGATCTTCAGGCTCTGCAGGTTGATCGCACCGCCCTGCCAGCCGGTGAGGGGAAGACCGATGCCGCACAGCAGATCGAGCGGCGGGCATCCGATCTGCAGAGTCACGCGGGGGTACCAGGTGGCTCCCGGGCGCTCGAAGATGGCGTTCCAGTCGAATCCGGGACGCACGTCCTCCGGCCCCGCATCGAGCATCACGTGACCGTCGACGCTGATCACGATGCGATTCGGCGTCTTCTCCATCACGTAGGTGTGCACACCGGTCGGGTCGGAATTCGGCAGGTTCTCCCACCGGACGGATCCCTGCAGGCTGCGGTGCGTGGAGCCGTACTCGTTGTGGATCGTCGCGGCCGGGCGAGCATCATCGCCGAAGACCTCCATGAGGTCGATCTCGCCGTGTGCACTGTCCAGCGGACGCAGCCACATGAGAGCCGGCCACAGACCGGGGCCGAACGGGACGGAGCCGACCACCTCGACGCGCGAGTAGTTGGGGATCGTGATGTCGAGCCCCTTCGCGTCACCGGAGGTGTAGGCCGCCGAGGAGCGCTTCTCCTCGGCGCCGACGACCGTCAGGCCGTCGCTGCCGAACGAGACGTTGCTCGGGAGGTCGTACGACGAGGTGTTCGACGCCTGGCCGGTCTCGAGCGTCCAGCGGCTCGAATCGGACAGGTCGACATCTTCCTGGAATGTCCATCCAGGGAGGTCCTCATCAGCGGCGAGAGCTGGAGCTCCGCTGAGGAGGGAGAAGGTGAGAACTGCGGCGCCGAGCGCAGCAAAAGACGTTCTTCGAGAGGTTCGCATGATTCGGGAGACTCATTCCGTCGGACCCCCTCCGCGGAAAATAACGCTTTCATCACAGCACGTTCGAGTACCGAGGTCAAATCGCATGACACGATCGGGCGTTCGCCCGACCGGCGTCAGCTGCGGATCTCGCTCGCCGGGGAGGCGACGACCGCGCCGGGCGGGACGTCGCGGAACACGACGGCGTTCGGACCGATCCGCGCACCGGCGCCGACCGTCACCGCGCCGATCACGACCGCTCCCACACCGATCTCGACGCCGTCCTCGATGGTCGGGCAGTCGTTCGGGAGCTTGCGGTTGCCGAGGGTCACACCCTGGCGGATCATGACGTTCGCGCCGATCCTGCTGGCCGGATTCACGACGACCCCGACGCCGTGGCGGAGGCGCAGCCCGGGGCCGACCTCCGTGCTGACCGGCAGCTCGATCCCCATGAAGCCCTCGGTGACGAGCTTGTAGGAGCCGCCGACCACGACGAAGACGAGGCGGGCGAGCGGGCCACGGCCTGCGCGCCACCGCTGCGCGCTGCGGAACCACCGCAGAACGAATCTGCTCTTCGGGTAGGAGGCGTTCGCCCGCCGATCGGCCGCCCACGCGGTCCGGTACCGCTGGCGCGGGCTCTGCGCGGTCATCGCGCCGCCACCGCCGCGTCGTCGACCCGTGCGGCGAGCCAGGCCCGTCGTTCCGCGAGCTTGCGGCGCAGCGCTCGCTGCGCCGACGGCCGATGCCCGTCGAGGGCGCGCCGGAACAGCGCCGAGAAGCGGTCCACCTCGGCGAGCTTCTCCTTCGCGCTCAGGGAGTCGTCGATCGAGAGCGAGGTGATGCGCGTCGCGGGCGTGCCGATCAGACGCTCGGCGAGAGTCGAGTACGACTCGGCGATCTCCGTGTTCTCCCACGAGGAGCGTCGCCATGTCTCGGATGCCGTCACCTGGCCCGGGTGCACGCGATAGGCCAGGCCCGGAAGCGCGAGCCGTCGGATCCGCGCGCCGCGCTCGGCCATGCGCAGCCAGAGGTCGTAGTCCTCGGTGGGCAGTGAGCGGTAGCCCCCGGCATCGACGATGGCTGAGCGCCGGGCGACGAGCGTGGAGTGGGCGACCGGGTTCGTCAGCAGCAGATGCAGGCCGAAGTCCTCGGCGTCGATCCCCGTGGGGCGCGGCACGCCGGGCAGCCCGGAGCCCCACGTGACGACCGTGGTGAACACCGCATCGGCACCGCCGTCGAGCGCCGTGAGCTGCCGGCGGAATCGACCGGGCAGGACCAGGTCATCGGCATCCATGCGGGCGACGAGCTCGCTGTCCGTCGCATCGAGCAGATCGGTGAGCGTCGCGGAGACGCCGCGGTTCGGGCGTGACAGCACGCGAACCCTGCGGTCTCCCGTGCCCCGCGCGGCGCCGGCGGTGTCGTCGGTGCTCCCGTCGTCGAGCACGACGATCTCGGCGTCGCGAGGCAGCGCCCTCAGGGTCGATCGAAGAGCGGAGGCGATCGTGCCGGCGGCGTTGTAGGCCGGGACGATCACCGAGAGGCGAGGCATCTACATGCCCCGTCCGCGCTTGTTGAGCGCGGAGACGACCCGCTCTCCCGACACGACTCCCATGCCGACCAGCATCGCCAGGTACGCGCGCGGCTGGCGGGCGTCGTGGCCGATGGCCCGTCGGGCCCAGGAGCGCGCCTGCGGCCGGTCGCCCAGGGCACCGTGCGCGAAGGCGATCTGGCCCTCGATGCGCGCCTGGCCCTCTCCGCTCCGTGTGAACTCGGGGTGCTTGGCCAGCAGGTAGCTCAGACCGTCGGCGATCCCCTGCCACTTCTCGCTGAAGTACGAGGTGCGGTCCCAGTGGATGATCGTGAGCGCCTCGGGCACCGCCCGCACGCGGCCGACCTTGGCGGCGCGGAGCAGCAGATCGTAGTCCTCGCCGTATGACGCGGGAAGCTCCTCGTCGACCAGCCCCAGTGCGCCCTTGAGCACCTCGGCGCGGATCACGAAGGACGACGGATGCAGCTCGGTGATGCGCGATCGCAGCAGGTCGTCCAGATCCACCGACGCGGGGGAGTGGCGCTCGTGCTTTCCGCCCGCGGAGTGGATCTCGATACCGGTCGCGGCGAGCACGACCTCGGGGTCGTCGAACAGCGGCAGCTGCGCGCTCAGCTTGCCCGGCTTCCACTCGTCGTCGTCATCGCAGAACGCGATGAGAGGCGCACTCGCCTCCAGGATGCCCGTGTTGCGGGCACCCGCGAGCCCCGGAGTCCTCGCGTTGTTGACGGCGCGCAGGACGTGCGGGCCGCGCTCGAGGTCGTCGAGCTCGTCTATCGGCGTGCCGTCATAGACGAGGACCACCTCGATCGGGTGGACGTGTTCCTGCGCGAAGACGGATGCCACGGCGCGACGAAGCAGCTGCGGACGGTCTCGCGTCGCCATGACGACGCTAACGATCGGTTGCACCATTGACTCCCCAAAGTCTTGGTCGATGCCACGCGCTCCCCTTCAGGCGTGACGGGCTACATCCTACCGGTTCGACGAGGGCGGCGACAACGTCGTTCTCAGCTCCCGCATGGCCAGCGCCGCGGCGGGGAAGGTGAGGATCAGGCCGTTGGGCAGCACGCCGTAGAAGAAAACCTCGACGAGGATCACGAGCTGCACGGTGTGCAGCACCAGCATCGCGGTGCTGCGGCCGCGGATCGTGGCGAAGTACATCCACACCAGGGCGCCGACGAAGCAGATCAGTGCGGGGAAGCCGTGCGAGAACATCACCATCCACAGATGGCCCTGCGTCCCGGCCGACGGCGCCCCGTCGGTGAACGAGGGGCGCGGTGCCCCGTAGCCGAAGAGCGGCGACTGCAGGGTGCGGACGAACGTCTCCTCGTAGAGGTTCGCGCGATCCTCCGTCGAGGAGCTCGTCTCGACGCGATCGGTGAGCTTACTGCCCACGTCGAGGGCGATCGCGGCGACGGCCGCCACCACGCCGATGACGGTGAGCAGCAGCACCTGCCGGAGTCGGCCGGCCATCGCGAAGCGGAAGAACAGGTAGGCGGCGGCCACCGCGAGTCCGATGAACATGCCGCGGTTGAGGGTGAGGAAGGCCGGGATGAGCGAGAGCGGGATGGCGAGCAGCAGCAGCCAGAAGACCTTGCCGCGGCGGATGAGGGTCATGTAAGCGACCACCATCGGGAGAGTCACCGAGTAGACGTTGCCCCAGCCGTTCGTATAGAGGAACGGTGCAGAGGGTCGCGGATCGAGCGCGAGCCAGCTCTCGGGGTTGAACTGCGTCAGCCGCCGCACCACCATCTCGCTGATGAGCTCGTTGGCCTGGAGACCCTGCGGCAGGATGTACGACAGCGGCGTGCGAAAGGCGAACTCGGGTGCCATGACACCCGCGAAGCCGCCGAGGACCGCCCACAGCCAGAAGAGCGTCATCAGCCCGAGCACGTAGCGCAGGGTGAGCGTCTCCTTCGCGTTGTACACGTAGACGAAGACGACGGTGATGGTCGCATACAGCAGGGCACGGTAGACGAACCCGATGAGGCGGCCCGACGTGTCTATGCCGATGACCGACGCGCACATGAGGACCATGAACAGCAGCCAGATCGCGAAGCCGCGGGGGACCCGGATGCCGCCGCGTCTGACCATGAGCACGACCATGCATCCGGCCAGCGGGATCCAGGCCATCTCGGCGACCCCGAGACCCCACCAGAGGGGGAACAGTGCGAGCATCGCCGTGAAGGGCCACCGAGGCAGGGCGGCGCGGGCGACCGTCGACGGGGGCGTCGCACCGACGACGGCGAGATCCGTACGCACGCGTCCTCCGTTTTCACTCAGGCTCCGCCCCTAGGATAGGCCCACGGACACTGAAGAGGGCTGGGAGCCCGGGGGTCGACACAGGCGCGCTCGCAGTCGAGGGGAAGATCGTTGATGGACGAGGATCAGGGAAGCACGACGACGCTCGGATTCGAGCAGTACGTTTTCGTGCTCAAGCGGCAGTGGCGGGTGATCCTCGCCGCGACGGTGCTCGGGGGCATCGCGGCAGCGGGATATCTCGTGGTCGCGCAGCAGACCGTCACGGCCACCACGACGATCAACCTCAACGTGATCACGACCGAGCCGTTCAGTGCGCAGAAGGCGGCGTCCGGTCTGCTCGACGATGCGACCGAGACGGCCATCGCCCGTTCGCACGTGGTCGCCTCGCGCGCGTCCGATCTTCTCGACGGCGATCTCAGCCCGAGTGAGATCCGCGCCGCTTCCACGGTGACGACCTCGTCGGGTGCGGCTGTCGTCACGGTCGACTTCGATGCGGACAGCTCTGCGGAGGCCATCAAGGGGGCGGATGCCGTCGCCTCCGCGTACCTGTCCTTCCGCAGCGATCAGGCGCAGGAGCGCATCACGGTGATGGTGACCAATCTCACCGAGCGCATCGATGCGCTCAACACGACTCTCGGCGAGGCCAACCAGGCGCTCGTCAGCGCCGATGTGACCAGCGCCGCCTACGCGCAGGCGACGACGCAGCGCCAGCAGATCCTCACCGAGCTCGACGGACTGCTCTCGCAGCGCAACGGTCTGCAGAGCGTCGACACGACCGGCGGCATCGTCCTCTCGGCCGCCGAGGACAACGAACTCGGTTTCGCGCCGGGACGCACCGTGACCCTGCTCACGGGCATCGCCGCAGGACTCGTCCTCGGGCTCATCGCCGCGTTCGTCTGGAATCCCTTCGATCGCCGGCTGCGCAACGCCAAGGAGATGTCACGGGCGCTCCGGGCCCCGGTGTTCGCGACGGTCGATGCGCGGCGTGAAGACGTGCCGGCGCGCGGTGCCGCGGCCGATTCGCTGCGCGTCACCCGCGAGCGTCTCCTCGTCGACATCTATCTGGGCACGACGGTCCTGGTCATCGACGCGACGCACCGCACGGAGACGTCGCCGACCGCGGTCAACCTCGCGGTCGTGACCGCGCAGGCAGGACACGACGTGCAGTTCATCGTCCCGGAGGGCACGGACGAGTTCCACGAGCACCTGCGCGCGGCACTCGCGCTCGAGGAGGAGGAAGCCGGCACGGCGACCTCCGCGACCATCCCCTCTCTGCGCGTGTTCTCGGCGACCGACGAGGGTGACGAGTACCAGGGAGACCTGCTGCTCACCGATCAGACCTACGCGGCGATCGAGAACGCCGGCAGCGACGAGATCACGTTCCTCGTGCTCTCGTCGGCCGCTCATCCCGCGAGCATCCTCGCCGGTCTGCGGGTCGCGCAGTCGGTCGTGGTCGTCACGCGCGAGCGTGACACGACCACTTCCGAGATCCGCTGGATCAGGGAAGAGGCCGACGGGATCGACACGCGGATCCTCGGGGCGATCGCGGAGCGCGGCCTGCCGCGCGCGCAGCGCAAGGAGTCGGGCATCGCCTGGCCGTTCCCCGCACGCAGCGAGCGGGCGGCGACCCTGCGCCACGAGGCGCGCAACCCGGTGGCAGCGGACTCCTGACACACGCCGACGCGCCGGCCGTCCGATGGACGCGACCGGCGCGGGGGATCAGCGTGCGACGAGCTTGCGGTACTTGCGCCGCATCGACGCCGCCGTGTGCACGAGGTTGATCGCGAACAGGAGTGCGTAGACCACGGCGAAAGCGGGCGGGAACGCCCAGAGCGCGAAGCTCCAGCAGAGCACCCCGGTGTCGGTCGGCAGGAGGAAGAGCGACTTGCGCAGCCCGCTGCCCTCCTCGGCCTCGCCGCCGGAGTTGCGCACCAGCTGCTCGGCCAGGATCTGACTCATGAACTGCCCGACGCTCATCACGGTGAACAGCAGCGCGATGATCGCGACCCAGACGAGCTCCGGGCGGTGGAGCACGACCGCGACCGCCACGGTCAGGTGGATCGCCGGCGTGCGGATCGCATCGACCACGTGGTCGAGCCACTCGCCGGCCGGGCTCGATGTCCCGGTGAGGCGGGCGACCTGGCCGTCGGCGGAGTCGAAGACATAGCCCAGGGCCAGGAGCGCGGCCGTCAGCAGCGCCGACCACCACGTCGGACCTACGACGATCATCAGAGCCAGCCCGGCCGCCGACAGGATCGCGCTGATCGTGGTGACCGCGTTGGGGGTGAGCCCCAGCGCCGAGGATCCGGCAGCGATCCCACGGGCCAGCCGACGGTTCACCCAGCGGGTGTACGCGGGCACCCCCGCGCCGCTCTTCTGGGCGCGGTTGAGGTCTGCGAGGTACTCGCGGAAACCGGGCCGACTCTGTGAGATCACTCCCGTCATGATGTCACGGCGGACAGCTCGAAACTATGGCTCGGAGTCGAGCGGTAGTTCGAGTGCACCTCGACCGCGATCACGTTGGCACCCGCCACGAAGGCCGAGGCCGGGACATCGAACACGAACGGCGTGCTGACGGCGGCGGCAGCAGACACCGCGGCGTTCGCATAGGTGCCCTGCGTGACGGCACCCGCGTTCAGGTTCTTCCGTGCGACCTCGATGCCGTTGACGTAGACCACGACACCGTCATCGGCTCGCGTCGTCACGGTCAGCTTCGTGAAGTCGACCGACGAGAGCGTGATCGGGTGCCGGTAGTAGCTCGTGATCGGACGCGGGCTCAGCGTGGTGTCGAGCGGAGTCGCGAGCTCGGTGTGCCCCCAGCCGAACGCGCCGGTGCCGGAGGTCCAGGTCGAGGCGTCGAAGTCCGTCGCCGCCCAGTTCGCGGGCGTCGCGTCGTTCGAGAACAGGTACGACCAGGCCGAACCTGCCGACACGACCGTGGTGACGGCGGGCTCCGGCTCGGGCTCCGGCTCGGGCTCGGGCTCCGGCTCGGGCTCGGGCTCTGCCGGCGGGGCCGGCTGGGTGCCGATCGTCGCCACGGCCTCGAGTTCGAAGCTGTGGCTCGGCGTGGTCCGGTAGTTCGAGTGGACCGAGGCCGAGATCACGTTGGTGCCGGTGGTGAACAGGTTGCCCGGCACGGTGATCGTCACGGGGTTCGCGAGCGCGGCGGCAGCGCCGACGGCGACGTTGGCATAGGTGCCGACACCCGCCGTCCCGGCGTCGACGTTCTTGCGCAGGACCTCGGTGCCGTTGACGTAGAGGACGATGCCGTCATCCGCGCGAGTCGTGATCTTCACCGACTCGACCACCGCGGCGTTCGCCACCTGGAACGTCTGCCGGTAGAAGGAGGCGAGCGGCTTCGGCGTGACGCTGGTCGTCAGCGTCGTGCCGAGGGTCGTCTGTCCCCAGCCGAGCGGAGCGGCGCCGGTCTGCCACGACGTGCTGTCGTAGCCCGGGGTCGTCCAGGCGCCGGTCGGACCGGTCGCGTTGTAGAGGTAGGACCAGTTGGATCCCGCCGCGACGAGCGTGGCCGTGGTCGGCTGCGCCGGAGGCGCCACCGCCGTCACCCCGGCCGTCGATGCCGAGGCGTTGCCCCGTGCGTCGATGGCGCGGACGAAGTAGAGCGTGTCGGCAGGTGCGGCGGGGAGCGTCGCCGTGGTGCCGGTCACCGTGGCGACGACCCGATCCTTGCGGAGCACCTGGTAGGCCGTGACGCCGCGGTTGTCCGTCGAGGCGCCCCACGTGAGGGCCACGCCGTCGGGCTTCGTGTTCACGACGAGGTTCGTCGGCGTCGTCGGCGCGACGATGTCGCGCTGACCGTGGCGGACGAAGCCGCCCGACCACTGCCGCACGTAGCCGGGCTGGGTGGAGTAGGTCCAGTCACCGCCCTGCCACAGAGTGCCGGTCGAGTCGACGAACAGGGCCCAGGAGCCGGCGCCGCGGTTGGTGTCGAAGTCGCCGTTGAAGCTCGGGATGCGCGCACCCGTCGAGGCGCTCCATGCGCCGGAGCCGTAGACGGCATCCGCAGCGGTCCAGGCCGTGCCGACCGGGTTCCATGTCGTCGAGCCGTCGTACTGCGTCTCGAAGCAGTGGCAACCGCCGTACACGGCGTTGCCGTCGGTCGCGATCGCCTGGAAGTCGCCGCCGGCGTTGCCGACGGACGAGCTCTGCAGCGTGAGACCGTCACGGGAGTAGCTGAACAGCGAGTGCTCGGATCCCCCCAGCCAGACGCGGTTGCCGACTTCGAGGACCGCCTGCTGGTAGCCGGTCCTGCCGCTGTTGCGGTTCGAGAAGACGACGGCCCACGGGAACAGGTCGGTGTTCGCCGTCGACATCGCCGCCGCCTTGTCGGCCGGGCGGCCCTTCGACATCGTGAAGAAGCCGGCGAAGTAGGCGCGGTCACCCTGTGCGGATGCGTCCACGCTCATGACGGTGCCGTTGAACTCGGGGTTCCACGTGCCGTCGGGCGTGCCGTTGGAGACGTTGAAGCGCACGGCGCCACGCGTGTAGCTCTGCGTGGTGGAGGTGCCCCCGGTGGAGTGGGTGAAGACGCCGGCCGCGTAGAGCCATCCGCCCTGCACGTCGAGCGTGCGCACGACGGGGATGCCGCCGCTGAGCGCGTTGATGAGGCGGCCGGTGAATGCCGTGTCGATCGCACCCGTGGTCGCGTTGAGGACCACGAGGCCCGCAGCGTTCTGGCCGTTCACCTGGGTGAAGAACCCGCCGACCGCGACCCGGTTGCCGGGGAGCGGCGCGAGCGCCTTGACCTGGTTGTTGAAGGTCGGCCGGAAGGTCGGGATGAACTCGGCCGTATCGCGCTGGAAGGCCGCGAGGTAGGCCTGCGACTGCGCGCTGCCACCGCCTGCGGTCTTCTGCACGGTGGTGAAGTTTCCTCCGACGAAGACCGTGCTCCCGACCTCGGTGAACGCCGAGACCTCGTTGCTGCCCTCGGTCGAGGCGGCGCCGGCGCCGAGGCCGGCGACTCCCCAGTTCTGCGTCTGGGCGAAGCTGTCGACGACGGCCTGGTTCGCGATCGCGGCGGTGCCGGTCGCGGGGATGCTCTCGAACGACGCGGTGGACAGCTGCGGACGGATGAACACCTGGGTGAACGGTCGGGCGTAGCCGGTGTTGGTGTCCTTCGACCAGAGGTAGCTCGAGCTCGCGGGGTTGCCGCGGATGTTGCTGCCGAAGCCGAAGCCCATCGCCCAGCCCTCGGTCGCACCGGTGATGGTGCGGACGCGGACGTAATTGTTGTCGTTGCCGAAGTTCGAGGTGTTGCCGCCGCTGCGGGTCACACCGCCCACCTTGTACTGATTGACGCGCTGCTCGTTGTTGAACATCCAGGTCCACTTGTCACGCGGGCTGGAAAACGTGAACGTGAAGTCCTGCCAGGTCGTGCCGGCCGTGTTCGTCGCACGGACCAGACGGACGCCGTCGGCGAGGTTCTTGATCGGCTGGTTGTTGGCCAGCTGATCGATCAGCTCACCGGACAGCTGGCGCGGCTTGAACGCCGCTTCGCCGGTGATGTCGGTGCGCACCTGCTCGGGCGAGCCCGAGCCGTTGGTCGACGTCGACCATGCCTCGCGGCCTCGTCCGACGAGCAGCCATCCGCCGCCGTTCGACGTCTGGTCGCAGTAGAACTGGTCGGCGGCGACCATGGCCTGCGTCTTGAGCCAGTAGACGCCGTTCTGCGACTGCGGGTTGCGCTGCTTGATCTCCCAGCACGACGCGGCGGCGGTGATCTCGGTCAGGCCGTCGGCCGTCGGGAGCGTGGGCTCTGCCGCCGTCGCAGCCGACACCGGAGTGAACAGCGCGGCGATCGTGAGGGCAGCGGTCGCCGCGGCGACCGCGATGCGGCCGGAGCGACGTGAGGTGGAGCGAGTCATTGCAGGGCGCCTTTCGTCAGCAGCCGTGTTCAGCATGTCGGGTCGTTGGGGAAGCCGTGGGCGGAGATCCGCCAGATGTCATCGGTTCCCTGGATGAGTGTGAAGAGGTGGAGCGCTCGGGGCGTCTTCGCCGAGTCGTCGCCGATCGGATCGCCGTTCGCGTCGAGCATCGTCACCGCGGACGAGTCGACGCAGGCGGTGATCTCCGCCGTCGGAGGTTCGGCGTCGGCGGAGAGGCTCGTGACCTCGGTCGACACCAGCGTGGGCGAGCCGTCGATGCTCCAGCCCTGCGAGATGAGTTCCTGCCACTGCGCCTCGACCTCGGCCGCATAGGCGTCGACCGCGACGTCCTTCAGTACGGCGGCCAGATCAGCCGACGTACCGGCGGTGCCGATCGGCGCGGCCAGCGCGGTCTGGATGGTGAGCTGCGCCTCGTCGGCGTCGATCTCACCGGCGACGGTCGGCGGCGCTGCCGGAGCGGGCGTCGCCGTCACGCTCGGCGTCGGCGAAGGTCCTGAGCCTGTCGCAGCCTGGTCGTCGCGGTTGGCGGTGAGCGCGAACGCGCTGATCGTCCCGACGACGGCGAGTACCACTGCCGCGATCGCTATCCATAGTGCCGTGCTGCGTTTTCTCGCAGCAGGCGTCCCCAAAACGTCGTTAGACATCCCCTGTTTTCCCCAGATTCTGATTTGCTCGTCCCACCGAGCGGCTTCTCATACGTAGAGACGAGAAGATTCCCCAGGCGGCACTCTAGCATGCCGGTGTATTCCGCACCAGACCTGTCTTCAGATCTATCGTGCGCCCGGGAGGCGCAGCTGATCCAGGTGGAGACGCCGGCGATCGAGACGGCACCACGTGAGGAACAGCGCGGCGCCGACCATGGCTGTGGCGATCAGGCCGAGCCACGTCGCGCCGAAGAGCAGTCGGAAGCCCGCGGCGGGGACGCCGATCGTGACGATGGCGACGACGAGCGGGTAGAGACCGGCGAGCGGCGACACCCGCAGCCCGAGGACGAAGCGCACCTGCAGGGAGGCGAGTGCTGCGTCGAGCGCGCAGGCGACCGCCCACGCGACGGCGGCGCCCGTGATGCCCCAGAGGGGCACGAAGAGATAGATGAGCGCCACGTTGACGGCGACGGCGACGGCCTTGTTCAGCGCGGCCAATCCGCTGCGGCCGCTCATCAGCAGCACGGAATGGATGTTGCCGGCGAGGAAGGTCACGATCGAGCCGACGGACATCACGATCAGGACGCTCTGGCCGTCGGCGAACGACTCTCCGAGCAGGGACAGCGCGACCGGGGCGAAGACGGCGAGGAGGATGTACACGGGCGTGCTGAACAGCACCAGCCACACGGTGGCCGTCCGATAGACGGATTCGAGCTCGCCGGTGTCCTTGCGGTGCAGCATCCGGCTGAACATCGGCGAGACGACCACGCGGAGCGCGGTGTCGACGATCATCCCGGCGGCGACGAAGCGACTCGCGGAGCCGTACACGCCTGCGGCGGCGGGGCCGGCGATCGCGCCGACGATGATCACCGCCAGCCAGATCAGCAGCTGCTCGAGCGCCGAGGAGACGACGCGGGGGAGTGCGTACTGCAGGGTGCGCTTGGGCACGTCGGATCGCAGGAATCCGGGCTCGCTCGTCCGCCCCAGCCGTCGGAGCTGCACGAGCATCACCGCGATCGCGGCGATCGCGGCGGGGAGCAGCGGCAGCGCCCAGGCGAAGGAGGCGGCGACCGCTCCGGCTCCCAGCCCGACCGCGACGGCGATGGCGATCGGGCGCAGGGTCGGGAGTGCCACGTTGCCGACCAGGACGTAGGCGTTCACCTTGCCGAGCGCCCGCGTCGCCGAGAGCGCGGTGAGCATGACGGAGGCGACCGGCAGGAACCAGACGATCGTCCGGAGCGCCGCGGCGACCTCGTCTCCCGGGGCCTGCGCCTCGACGATCAGGACGCCGACGAAGAGCACGGCGGAGCAGACCAGTCCGACGACGGCGGATGTGATCAGCAGGAACGCCCCGGTCGGCCGCAGCAGCTGCCGCTGGTCCTCCAACTGACGCGGAAGGATCCAGATCGCCGCCGAGTCCATCCCGAAACGCGCGACCCCGAGGGCGATCGTGAAGATGCCCACCGCCTGCAGCACGACTCCGGAGCCCGCGTCGCCGAGCAGCCGGCCGAGGATCACGATCAGCACGAGCCCCATGACGGCGCTCACCGCCGACCCCGCGAAGCTCAGCGCACCGCCGCGGGCGAGCTCGCCGCGCGGCGAGCTCGCGGCACCGCTCATGCCCTGGACCCGCGGAGTCTCTGCGTCGCGACGGCGGCCATGAACGACGGATTGCCCAGAAGGTACCGCTTCGCGAGTCGTCGGGGCTCGATGATGAGGCGCCACAGCCATTCCAGACCCCCGCGGATCATCCACGCGGGCGCGCGCTTGTTCGATCCGCTGAGCCAGTCGAAGAGGCCGCCGCAGGTGAGGACAGCGGGAGGCAGGCGATCGCGGTGAGCGTCGATCCAGAGCTGCTGCGCCGGATCCCCCATACCGACGAAGAGGATGCCGGTGCCGTGCGACCGCATGTCGTCGAGGACCTCGTCGATCCGGTCGGCAGCCACGTAGCCGTGGTGCGTACGCAGCCGCAGCCCGGGGATCTTCGCCCGGAGGATCGCCGCGGCACGCTCGGCAACGCCCTCTGCAGCACCGAAGAAGTAGACCGGGATGTCGGCATCCGCTGCCGCGCGCAGCACAGGCTCGGCGATGTCGGTGGTCGCGAGCCGCCCGGGGAGATGCCCGCCGAGCAGCTTCGCGGCCCACACGACGGACTGGCCGTCGGCGTACGTGGAGCCGTCGTCCACGAGGCGACGGAACCGCGGGTCCTTGCGAGCCAGGTTGCACACGTGCGCGTTGACGCCGACCGCCACGTCGACGCCGTCGCTCTTCGCCATCTCGAGCACGTGGTCGACCAGCGAGGCCTCGGTGAACGAGTCGACGCGGACGCCGGCGATGTCGACGGACTCAGCGACGGGTGCCGTGTTCCCTGGACTCATCCGTTCAGTATGCACCGCTCGGCTGCACCATCGCCTTGGCGGTGCGCCACATGATCTGCAGGTCGTTCATCACGGACCAGTTCTCCACGTAGCGGAGGTCGAGGCGGACGCTCTCGTCCCACGAGAGATCGCTGCGGCCGGACACCTGCCACAGACCCGTGATGCCGGGCTTGATGTACAGGCGGCGGAAGATGGTGCCGTCGTAGGCGGTGACCTCGCTCGGAAGCGGCGGACGCGGACCCACCACGCTCATGTCGCCGACGAGGACGTTCCAGAACTGCGGCAGTTCGTCGAGAGAGAGCTTGCGCAGGATCCTGCCGACGCGGGTCACCCGAGGGTCGTCCTTCATCTTGAACAGGAGTCCCGCGCCCTCGTTCGCCTCTTTGAGGGCGGCGAGCTGCTGCTCGGCGTCGGTCTTCATCGAGCGGAACTTGACGATCTTGAACGTGCGGCCGTCGCGGCCCACGCGCTCCTGGAAGAAGAACACGGGTCCGGGAGAGTCGAGCTTGATGAGCGCGGCGAGGACCGGAGTCAGCAGTCCGATCGGGATCAGCGCGACCGTGGCGACGGCGATGTCGAGCGCGCGCTTGAGCACGTGCACCCCGCCTTCGTACGTCGGGATCTTGACCTGGATGAGCGGCAGCCCCTCGACGGGCGCGAACGAGATCCGGGGGCCTGCGACGTCGGTGAGACGGCTCGACAGCACGAGCTCGGCAGCGGTCCCCTCGAGCTGCCAGCTCAGCTGCTTCACGAACTCGGGCTCGCCCTCGGGACGGCTGGCCACGATGATCGTGTCGGCTCCCAGCTCGGCGGCGACCGACGACACGGTGTTCACGTTCCCCAGAACGGGGAACACCGCGCCGTCGATCTCCACCTCGCGGGCATTGCCGTCGAGGAGCGTCGCGCCGACCACCTGGTAGCCGGACGCGCCGATCGGGTGCAGGGTGCGCACCACGTACTCGACGTCATCCCTGTTGCCCACGACGAGGGTCCGCGAGGCGAACCTCCCCTGCGTGCGTTGGGCCTGGAGCCAGTGGCGCCACAACCACCGGGTCACCAGAAGAGTCAGCACACCGACGGGCAGCCCCAGCAGCAGCGTCAGTTGCATCGACTCCCATGCGAGCAGCACCGCCACGATGGCGATGATCCCGAAGGCGAGCCCGCTGGCGTGGACCACGCCGCGGTACTCGGTGGCACTCGCACGGAACAACGCGGCGTCCCGCGTGTGCAGAGCACTGAGCATGAAGTACCAGAGAGCGGCGAGGGGGACGCCGTCTCGAAGGACCTCGAACCCGGTGATGCCGGCGCTCAGCTGGACCGTCGCGGTCAGGACGACGGCGAACAGGATGACGGCCGCATCCGTGATCCGCAGTCGCATCCGATAGCGGCGCTCCCACTGGCGACGTCTTTCCAGAGTCGCGGAGGCGCGAGGTGTGACCACCGTGCGCGTCACCGACTTGGTCGCTCTCGGAGCGGCGATCGGCAGGAAGACCGAGCCCGGACGAGAGATGCTCAGAGCATCCTCGACGGAAGTCATGCCGAGGCCCCTTGAGCCGTGAATGTACGCAAAAATCCCCAGTGCGACATGTGATTCCCCAGATTTCCCCAGACCATGAACCCCACGTTCACGGCAATCGTCTGCGTCCCGACCCCTCGGGTCCTGCTGGAACTCGGTGATCCCACTCACGGAGTGCATTTCGCCGTCCCACACGGCGGTCGCTAGCAGCAGGCACAGCAGACTTTGAACACTGTAGCGGATGGATGGCGTGAGCGGAAGATATCTCCGCCGAATGGACGTATCAATATTCCGGAGGGGGCTATCCTGGCGCGGTGACCGTGAACTCCGCCGCCTCGCGCTTCCAGCTTCGCACCATGCTGCCGCGCGATCCCGCCCAGCCGCACCGCACCGCGAGCACGCTGGAGCTGTTCTTCGACCTCGTCTTCGTCGTCGCCGTCAGCATCGCCTCGGCGCAGCTGCATCACGCCCTCAGCCACGGCGACTTCCTGCACGGCATCACCTCCTACGCCATGCTGTTCTTCGCGATCTGGTGGGCGTGGATGAACTTCACCTGGTTCGCGACCTCGTTCGACACCGACGACTGGCTGTACCGCGTCACGACGTTCGTGCAGATGGGCGGCGTCCTCGTCTTCGCGGCGGGGATCCCGCGGGCGTTCAACGAGGGGGACTTCACGGTCGTGGTGCTCGGCTACGTCGTGATGCGCATCGCGATGGTCGCGCAGTGGCTGCGCGCCTCCCGTTCGGCGGGACCGCTGCGTGCGGCGACGATACGCTACGCCGTCGGCATCGCCGCCGTCCAGGTGCTGTGGGTGCTTTTCCTGCTGGTGCCGGTCGGTCCCTTGCAGATCGTTGCCTTCGTGGTGTTCCTGCTGATCGAGATCGGCGTGCCGGTCTTCGCCGAGTACCGGCAGCAGACGCCGTGGCATCCGCATCACATCACCGAGCGCTACGGTCTGTTCACGCTGATCGTGCTCGGCGAGAGCCTGCTGGCCTCGGCGAACGCGATCATCGACGCGCTCGACGAGGTCGAGACCCTCGGTCCGCTGATCGCGATCTCGGTGCTGACGCTCGTGGTGACGGCATCCCTCTGGTGGATCTACTTCTGGCCGCCGCATCACCGCGCGATCAGCAGCTTCCGCAACTCCCTGCGGTACGGGTACACGCACTACTTCGTCTTCGCGGCCGCGGCCGCGTTCTCCGCCGGCATCGAGGTGGAGCTCGACGTGCTGACGCACGAGAGCCACATCTCCAACATCGCCGCCTCGTTCACCGTCACGATCCCGATCGCCGTGTTCCTGATCGGCATCTGGTGGATCGCGATCCGGGAGAACGCCGACCGTGTCGTGAACACGGTCGTCCCGGTCGGCGCTCTCCTCGTGCTGCTCGACCCCGTGCTTCCGATCCCGGTGACGCTCTCCGCACTGATCCTGGTGATCGTCGTCGTGGTGCTGGTCCTCCGTCCTCCGGTGCCGCGCGACTCCGTCACCGCGCCGCGCTCCGAGACATAGGAAGCCCATAGCCCGGGCAGAGCATCCTGATCGAGTGGTTGAGGACCATGGTGACGACCCACCATCGGTTCACTCGAGAGGAGCCCGACCATGAGCCGTATCCCCGAACCCATCCAGACACCCGACGGTCCCGCCTACGAGGGGCGGCTGCTCGATCGGGCCGACGAGGAGGTCGTCGACCAGGGCGTGGTCTTCGACATCGGCACGCTGATGAGCCGCCGCGGCATCCTCGGCCTCGCCGGGCTCGGTGTCGGCGCCGTCGTGCTGGCCGCCTGCGCGCCGGCCGCCTCCGGCGGGGCGACCGCGACGCCCACGCCGACCGTGACGCCGACGCCCACCGCCGGGGACGCGGTCGTGACGGGGGAGATCCCCGACGAGACCGCGGGGCCCTATCCCGGCGACGGCTCCAACGGGCCGGACGTCCTCGAGGACTCCGGCATCATCCGCCGCGACATCCGCTCGTCGATCGACGGGGCGGCGACGGCCGACGGCGTGCCGCTCACCATCGCCTTCCAGATCGTCGATCTGGCGAACGGCGGCGTCCCCTTCGCCGGCGTCGCCGTCTACGCGTGGCACTGCACGGCGCAGGGCGAGTACTCCCTCTACTCCTCAGGCCTGGAGGACGTCACCTATCTGCGCGGCGTGCAGGTGGCGGATGCCGACGGCAGGGTGTCGTTCACCTCGATCTTCCCCGGCTGCTACTCGGGTCGATGGCCGCACATCCACTTCGAGGTGTTCCCCGACGCCGCGTCGATCACCGACGCCGCCAACGCGATCGCGACCTCGCAGATGGCGCTTCCCGAGGCAGCCTGCTCGGCCGTCTATGCGCAGTCCGCGTATGCGGGGTCCGCGCAGAACCTGGCCCAGGTCACGCTCGCGGGCGACAACGTGTTCGGCGACGACGCGGGCGCCGCGCAGCTCGCCACCCTCAGCGGCGATGCGACGAAGGGGTACACGGCGACGCTCGTGGTCGGCGTCGACACGAGCACCACGCCGGCCGCCGGTGGTGCACCGGGCGGCGGTGCGGGGGGTCCGGGAGGAGGCGGCCAGCCGCCCTCGAACTGAGTCGGTGAGACGGAGGCGGAGGAGGGTGCGGCAGGGTCTGCTACACTGTTCATGCAACGTGTGTGCTGTGCCCCTCTCGGCCGCCACGTCGCCACTGATCAGGGCCATCACGGACCACGCACATCGATGCGCGCGGCATCCGCTCTGAATCTCACATCTTGCGGAGCGCCCACGCGTGCCCGCCACACAGCAATGAGCATCACCATGAGCACCACCACCTTCCCCCCATCCGATCCGTTGACCTGGAAGCAGGCCGACGCCGACGTGCACGTCGCGACCCGGAACGGCGAATTCGCCGGTTTCGTCGAGTTCGACGGCACCGCGCACCTCGTGCGCGACAACCACGGCACCGAGCTCGGCGCCTTCGACTCCCTCGATGACGCGCGCTCCGCTCTCGAGCGCCGCCAGCACGCCAAGGCCCCGATCGCGCAGGGCCGTGCACTCGTGCTTCCCCGTGCGTTCCGCCGTCGTCCGCGACGCGCTCGCGCCTGACGCCGAGCACACGGAAAGCGGCGCGTCAAGGGCCCCGGATGTATTCCCGGAGCCGTATGTGGGTCGGGCTATCGTGAGGTAAGCGTTGGGCAGTCGCCTTGGGCTTTCACAGCTCAAGGGCTCCGATCGACGGGAGAGCATCATCTCCATCACACAGATCGAAACGACCGCGGCAACGCTGGGTCCGATCCGTCAGACCTACGCCGGCAACGCGGAGTTCCCTCCGATGGCCCAGGCCTACAAGCAGGTCTCGCAGGTCGTGAAGGAGACGGGTCTCCTGCGTCGCGCGCAGTGGTTCTACGTCGCCGTCGCGGCCGGCATCGCCGTCGCCCTCGGCGGACTGATCACGGGCTTCATCCTGCTCGGCGACAGCTGGTTCCAGCTGCTCATCGCCGCAGGTCTCGGCATCGTGCTCACCCAGATCGCGTTCCTCGGACACGAGGCGGCGCACCGCCAGATCCTGACCACGGGGCCGGCGAACTTCAAGCTGGCCCGCATCGTGATCGCCAGCATCGGCATGAGCTACTCGTGGTGGGACTCGAAGCACACCAAGCACCACGGAAACCCGAACCAGGTCGGCAAGGACCCCGACATCGAGGTCGACACGATCTCGTTCCTCGAAGAGGACGCCGCGAAGGCGAAGGGCCTGATCAAGCTGATCACCCGCAAGCAGGGCTGGCTCTTCTTCCCCCTGCTCACGCTCGAGGGGCTGAACCTCCACTTCCTCGGTCTGAAGTACCTCACGACGACGAAGAACGTGAAGGGCCGCTGGACCGAGCTCAGCATCATCGCCCTGCGGTTCGCCCTCATCCTCGTGCCCGTGTTCATGATGCTCCCCCTCGGAATGGCGTTCGCCTTCATGGGCGTGCAGTTCGCCGTCTTCGGCGTCTACATGGGGGCCGCGTTCGCCCCCAACCACAAGGGCATGCCGATCATCGATCCCAAGGCCCGCCTCGACTTCTTCACCAAGCAGGTCCGCACCTCCCGCAACATCAGCGGCGGATGGTGGACGACCTGGCTCATGGGCGGCCTGAACTACCAGGTGGAGCACCACCTGTTCCCGAGCATGCCGCGGCCGCACCTGGCCAAGGCGCGCGAGATCGTCCGCGACTACTGCGCGGCGAACAACGTGCCGTACACGGAGACGAGCCTTCTGCGGTCGTACAAGATCGTGATCGACTATCTCAACCGTGTGGGGCTCTCCGCCGGCGCCGACCCGTTCGACTGCCCGGCCGTCGCGCAGTTCGGCCGCGCGTAGCCGCAGCGCCGGGCGCCGGGGCGCGGTCTCAGAGCAGACCGAGCTCCAGCGCCAGCGTGACCGCTCGGGTCCGGTCCGAGACCTCGAGCTTCTCGAAGACATGCAGCAGATGCGTCTTCACCGTCGCCTCGCCGATGAAGAGCTCGCGGGCGATCTCCGGGTTGCTCCGGCCGCGTGACACGAGGCGCAGCACCTCGAGCTCTCGAGGGCTGAGCGACGGGCGCGTCGACTCCTCCCGACGCATGCGGGTGACGAGCGTCGCCGCGATGCTGGGCGCCAGGACGGTGTGCCCCTCGGCGACGGATCGGATGCCGGCGACGATCTCGGCCTGGGGCGCGGCCTTGAGCAGATAGCCGCTCGCGCCCGCCTCGATCGCGCCGAGGATGTCGTCGTCTCCCTCGTGCGTCGTGAGCACGAGCACCCGCACCCCCGGGAGTCCCGAGGTGATCCGCGCGGTGGCGTCTGCGCCGGACACGTTCGGCATGCGCAGGTCCATGAGCACGACGTCGGGGCGCAGGGCCGAGGCCAGCTCGATGGCTTCGGCGCCGTCGGCGGCCTCGCCGACCACATCGATCTCGTCGTCCAGCGAGAGCAGGCCGACGATGCCGGACCGGACGATCGGATGGTCGTCCACGACGATGACGCGGATCATGCCGTCTCCTGCCCGACGGCGAGCGGGATGCGCACGGTGAGCGTCGTCCCGGAGGTCTCGCCGTCGCGCGCCTCGAGCGTGCCGCCCACGAGGGCGACCCGATCGCGCATGCCGGCGAGGCCGAACCCGCCGCCTTCACCGATGTCTCCGCCGTCAGGACGGGCGCCGCGCAGGCCGCGACCGTCGTCGGTCACGACCAGGACGGCATCGTCGTCCACGGTCAGCACGAGCGACGCCGCTCCGGCGGCCGCGTGCTTGCGCACGTTCGCGAGGCCCTCCTGCGCGCAGCGCAGGAGGACGACCTGGAGGTCTCTCGGGACGACGAGCGGCGAGGCGTCGACCGAGACCGGAAGGCCGGTCTCGCGGCTGAACCTCTCGCCGAGCCGCCGCAGCGCCTCGGCGAGCGACCCCGAGGGATCGGCCGCCGAGGATTCGACGACGACGAGGGCTCTCGCTTCGCGCAGCGCCTCGCGCGCGGCATCCTCGATGAGGGCGATCGCTTCCGGAGAGCCGTCTCGGCGGCTGCGCTCGGCGAGCATCACGATGCTGGTGAGGCTCTGCGCGATCGTGTCGTGCACCTCCCGGGCGAGGCGGGCGCGCTCGGCGGCGGCACCGGCCTCCCGGCTCGCGGCCTCCAGCCCGTGCTGCGCCGCGGTGAGATCGGCGAGCAGGTGCTGACGCTCCGTGCCCCACTCGGCGATCCGCGTGATCCAGAGACCGAGCGCGACGCTGAAGGCCGCGGACAGGCCGGAGGTGACGACTCCGGCGAGCAGCGTCCCCGGGCGGAAGCCGTCGGACGCGGCGTAGGCGATCGCGAGCACCACGGCGTTCAGCAGAGTGACGATGATGGACTGCCGGGTGGAGCGCGACGTCATCCAGATCAGCGGCAGCACGAGCGTCTGCAGCAGCATCATGGTCGGCTCGATCGAGGTGCCGATCGCCAGCAGGGCGACGAGGGCGGCCTGCAGCAGTCCCGAGACCAGGGGAGAGGGCTCCGGGCCCTCGCGGAAGCTCACGTAGCGTCGGGCGCCGAACGCGTAGACGGCGGCGACGCCGCAGGCGGTGGCGACGAGCAGCCAGGACGAGCCCGGGAAGCGCGGCGGCAGGGTGAAGGCGAGGATGAGCGTCACGACGAACAGGGCCGCCGACGCGAGGTCCCATCCCACGCGCTCCGTGAAGGTCGTCCTCATGCCGACCACTCTTCCATCGATGTCAGCGATCGCGACGGATCCAGCGGAACGTGAGCCGGCTGAGCACCAGCCCCACGGCCAGCCAGACCACCAGCATCAGGGCGATGAGCCCGATGTCCCACGAGCCGCTCGTCTCGGCCACGCGGAAGGAATCGGGGAGGAACACGGACCGCATCCCCTGGGCGATCCACTTCACGGGAAGGACGCCTGCCGCGTTCTGCAGCCATTCGGGGAGCATCGAGAATGCGATGTAGACACCGGAGACGAACTGGATCAGCAGCACGATCGGGATCACCACCGCTGCCGAGGACTTGCCCGAGCGGGGGACGGACGACAGCGCGATCCCGAGGAGGGTGCACGCGATCAGCCCGAGAGCGAAGATCCAGGCGAAGCGGCCCCAGATCGCCGCGTCCGTCGGCAGCTCGACACGGTAGACGACGACGGCGACGACGATCAGCAGGGCGATCTGCAGGATCGCCGTGACGAACACCTCGCCGATCTTGCCGATGAAGTAGGTGACGGGCGAGATCGGTGTCCCGCCGAGGCGCTTCAGGGTGCCGTCGCTCTTCTCGGCCGCGATCTCGAGCGCGGGTGCCTGCACTCCGGATAGCAGGATGCCACCGGCGATGAGTCCCGGCAGGTAGTAGGTCGCCATGCTGACCTGATCCGGGCCCTCGCCGATGTCGCCCGTGAAGATGGTGGCGAAGACGACGTACATGAGCGTCGGGAAGAGGAACGTGAAGAAGACCTGATCTCCGGCCCGGAAGTACTGGCGCAGCTCGAACGGGATGCGCCGGACTCCCAGGCGGATCGTGCGGCCCGGACCGAACCGTGTCGGCGTCGTGCTCATCGTGGTGGTGGTCATGCTGCCGTCTCCTCGGTGCGCGAGTCGAACGCGCGGATCAGGTCGAGATAGATGTCCTCGAGAGTGGGGCGGACGACCTCGAGGTCTCGGGGCTCGCCGCCGTCGCGCTGCAGAGCGGCGACGAGCGCCCCGGGTTCGCCGGTGCGCTCCTCGCGCCGTGCCCCCGTGCCGTCGGTCCAGCGCACGAGCGGGATGCGCGACTCCGCTCCGCCGAGCTCGTCGATGCGTCCCATCGCGGCGATGGCCCCTCCGGCGATGACCGCGGCGCGGTCGCCGAGCTGCGCGGCCTCGTCGAGGTAGTGCGTCGTGAGCAGGATGCTCGTGCCCTCGGCCTTGAGCGAGCGGATGAGCTCCCAGAACTGGCGGCGGGCTTCGGGATCGAACCCGGTGGTCGGCTCGTCGAGGAACAGGAGCTCCGGCCGGCCGATGATGCCGAGGGCCACGTCGAGCCGACGCTGCTGACCGCCCGACAGTCGTGCGGCCCGCGTGCGCTGCTTCTCCTCCAGGCCGACGGCGGCGATCACCTCGTCGATGTCGCGCGGCCGCGGGTAGTAGCCCGCGAACTCCTTGAGGAGCTCCCGCACCGTGAACGAGCCGGCCTCCCCGGTGGACTGCAGCACGATGCCGAGCCGCGCCTTCCAGTCCAGGCCGCCGTGCTGCGGGTCGACGCCGAGCACGCGCACCTCGCCGGAGCTGCGGTGGCGGTAGCCCTCGAGGATCTCGATCGTCGTCGACTTCCCCGCGCCGTTGGGGCCGAGGAGCGCGAATGTCTCGCCGCGCTCGATGTCGAAGCTGAGGCCGTCCACCGCCGTGAAGTCGCCGTAGTCCTTGCGGAGGTCGCGGACCTCGATCACGCTCTCTGTCATGCATCCCAGACTGCCGGTGCGCAGCCGTGGGCGGTAGCGGTGGACCGGCGGATCACGGCATCCACCGATCGGTGGATGCCGACGGGACGAAGAAGAGGTGCGCGCGGTCACCCGCGCGCACCTCTTTCCGATCGTTCGACCGCGTCAGCGCTTGCTGCTCTCCTCGGCGTCGACCACGTCGATCGTGATCTTCTCGAGCGGGCGGTCGTCGTCGAGCTCGTCCTCGAGCAGCTCGTCTCCGAGGAACTCGTCGTCGGCCACCTCGTCGTCCGCGTTCTCTGCCGGAGCGCTCTCGGCGATCTCCGCGGGGAGGGCCTCGTCGGAGAAGATGCCGTCGGGGCGGATGAGCTCGCGCACCTCGGCCATGAAGCTCGTCAGCTGCTGCTGCTGCCAGCGCAGCTGACGGGCGCGGTCCTCCGCATCGCGCAGCACGGCCGTGGTGTGACCGGTGACCGACTCGACGATCTTCTGCGACTTCACACGGGAGCGATCGAGGATCTCGCGGGCCCGCACCTTCGCGTCGGCTTCGATCGCCTGCGCCTGCGAGCGCGTCAGGTGCTCGTAGTCCTCGGCCCTGGACGAGATGCGCTGGGCGTGCTCGAGCGATGCCGCCACCTGCTCGTTGGCATCGTTCGTGATGCGCTCCGCGTGGGCCACGGCCTGGTTGTGCAGCACGAGGAACTCCTGCTGCGCGTCATCCTGGCGGCGGCTCAGCGTCTCCTCGAACTCGAGGACGCGCGCGTTCATGTCGCGCACCTCGCGCTCGGCATCCGCGCGCAGCTGGGTCGTCTCGCGGGTGACGAGGGAGCGGAGCGCGGCTGCGCCCTTCTCCGCCTCGGTGCGGATCGCGGTCGCCTCCTGCGCGGCCTGGTTCACCTTCTCGGCGGCGTGCGCGGCCTCGCGCTCGATGCGCGCCTCGTGCGCCGTGTACTCGGTGTCCATCTTCAGGCGCACCTGATCGGCGTCGCGCTGCGCCTGCGCGGTGATGCGCTCGGCGTCGGCCTCGGCCTCGGCGCGCTGCGCCGTGACCTCTTCACGAGCCGAGGTCATCAGGCGATCGGCCTGGACGGCGGCGTTCTGGATCAGGACGTTCGCCTGCTCCTCGGCCACGCGGAGGATCGCCTCGAACTGCTGGCGGGACGGCGCTTCCTTGCCATCCGGCTGCGGGGCGTCGACGAGTTCCGAGGTGAGGGTCGCGATCTGCTGCTCGGCGTCGGAGGCCTTCGCCGCCGCGGCGCTGAGCTCGCCCTCGAGCGCCTCACGGGCCGCGCGCTCCTCGTCGCGGATGGCCTCGACGGCCTCGGCCTGGGCGGCCTTGGTCGCGGCGAGGTCGGTCGTCAGCTGCTCGATCTGGGTGCGGAGGGTGCTGAGCGCAGCATCGACCTCGCCCTTGTCGTAGCCGCGGAATCCCACGGTGAAGGCCGCCTGCGGCTCACGCGGGTTGGTCTCGATCAGCTGATCGAAGAAGTCGGGGGACCGCTCGTCGCGATCGGTGCTTCCGGAGGATTCGCTCATGAGCTGCAAGCCTTTCTGGCGAGGCCACGTCGCGGAGCTGCAGCTCCGTCCCGCCGAGCGGGGAACACGTGGACCGTGGGGGGAGGTCGTATGGGCTCACGCCGCGGCCGAGACCTGGCGGAGGTCAGGCCGTGCGCGGGCGCGCATACAGCCTAGTTCCGTCTTCCGCATCGTGCGCGCTCGGTTTTCCGGGCGGTGAGGGCGGCGACCTCCGCCGTGTCGTCAGCGAGGGTCGACGAGGTGGTCCAGGACCAGTTCTCCCGTGGCGTTGAGGGCCTTCATCATGTCGGCGATCAGGTGCGGGTCGACCGCGGGCGGGTCGGCGCTGTCGAATCCGAACTGCAACGGGATCGCAGGGTGGATCCAGACGGTCGCGCGCTGGTCCTCGCCGCCGTTGACCGGGCGCCACGTCATCATGAAGCTCTCCTGGCGGCGGAGCTTGGTCGCGATCACGATCTTCAGATGCGCCAGGGTCTTGTCCTCGATGAGGATCGGATCCGAGGTGCCGTCGTACCGGAGTCTGCCCATTCATGAACCGTACACCCGAGCAGGTCCGTCGGTGCATGCCCGGGAATCGTCCTGCGCGCAATCCCCTTCTGCGGCGACCGCCGGCGGTCTAGTGTCGCCGGATGACGGAGAACGGGGAGGCGAGTGGAATGAGTGCGATGCGGACCATGGTGCGCACCCAGGTCACGGTCAACGACGTCGGGTACTTCCTGGCGCAGGGACAGGACGTCGACGACCTGAAGGGGGAGATCGAGTCGGCCGTGCGGGCCGGTCCGCGCTTCGTCGAGTTCATCGTGGTCGGGAACCGCTCGGTGAGCGTGCTGGTCTCCGCCGCGACCCAGGTGGTGATCTCGGTCGACACCGTCGAGTACGACCACCGCGACAACGGCGATGACAGCGCGCCGTTCGGGGGCACGTTCGACCTGCTCTGACCGAGGCGATGCGCGTCAGGGCGACACCCGCGGTCCCCGGCCGAGGCTCGCCGATCGGCCGCACCTGCCCTGGTACGGTGACGGCGGAGGACACTGCGTCCCTGGGGCCGACCGAGCAGAGAGAACGTCGAGATGAAGCGAGCATCCCGTTGGCGTCTCGTGCGCGTGAGCGCGGTCACCGCGATGGTGCTGGTCGTCGGAGCACTCGTGCCCTCCCTCTCCGGTGGAGCCCCGGCCGCAGCGGCCACCGACGGGCAGATGATCTTCCCCGCCTCGGGCAACATCCAGTCGATCGTCTGGGACGGATGCCTCGGCGACTACCGTCCGCACGAGGGCATCGACATCACCGGGCGCGGAGGAGATCCGATCCTCGCCGCGTACGACGGAGTGATCAAGACCCGCACGGCCAACAACGGCTACGGGAACTACACCGACATCGAGCACCCCGGCGGCTATGTGACGCGCTACGCCCACATGGTCGCCCCCGGATGGTACCCGCCGGGCACCGCGGTCGTGCGGGGCCAGCAGATCGGAGTGGTGGGCAAGACCGGGGCGACCACCGCCAATCACCTGCACTTCGAGGTGCGGTTGAACGGAGCGGTCTACACGGCGATCAACGGCGGCTTCACCTGCCTGAGCGACGTGCGGCGCGGTGACCCGATCCCGCTGTTCTTCCCCGGCCTCGGCAGCGACAACGGCTCCGTGGTCGCCTCGGCCGACTACACCGGCGACGACAAGGCCGACCTGCTGACGGTCGCGGGCAACGGGGACGTCCAGCTCCGCGCCGGCAACGGCGCCGGCGGGTTCCAGAAGACCGCCACGTACGTCGGGTTGGGCACCGTCCGGCGCCACTTCACGCACACCGACCTCAACGGGGACGACAAGGCCGACATCATCGCGGCGCGATCCGATGGGGCGCTGGAGTACTTCGCCGGCGTGGGCAACGGAGGGTTCCAGGCGGTCGCGGTCGTGGGCAACGGCTGGTACGACATGCTGCACGTGACATCGGGCGCGGACTACACCGGAGACGGCAAGCAGGATGTCATCGGCGTCTCGGCCGCCGGAGTCATGACCATCTTCCGCGGCTCCGGGTCGGGAGGTTTCGCGACGCCCTACGTGACGCTCGGCGGCGGCTGGGAAGGGTTCCATTTCCTCGTCGGCGGAGACTTCGACAACGACGGGCGCGGTGACATCATCGGGATCGACGACACGGGCTCCCTCTATTTCTATCCCGGCGGCGTCAACGGGTTCGGCGCACGGCGCACGGCCGGTGCCGGATGGCTGGAGTTCACCGCCCTCACCGGCGGCGTCGACTACAACGGCGACGAGCGCGCCGATCTGCTGGGACGCACTCCTGCGGGAGAGCTCTTCCTCTATCCGGGCAATGGCAAGGGCGGCTTCAACGCCCGCACGCTCGTGGCCGCAGACGCCGCCGACTACCTGTCCATCGAGTAGCGTTCCCGATCTGCCGGGACGGACGGGGTCGTCCGCGTATCGTGGGCGCATGGCCGATCCGACTCTCGAGGAGATCGCGGCCGGGCTCTGCGCCGGCCCACCGGAGGACTTCGTGTCCGCACGCAACGCCCGTGCCAAGGAAGTGGGCGACGCCGCCCTGTCCGCGCAGATCCGCGCGCTCCGCAAGCCGTCGATCGCGGCCTGGGTCGTGAACCTGTTCGCCCAGGAGCGCGCGGGGCAGCTGGACCAGGCGCTGCAGCTCGCCGCCGAGCTCCGTGAGGCACAGGACGATCTGGATGCCGCGACGCTGGCGAAGCTCGGCAGGGAACGGCGCACGCTCACGCGACGGCTGGCCGAGACCGCGGCGGAACTCGCGGGTTCCCGTGGCGAGCGCATCACCCCGGCGACGCTCGAGGCCGTGGAGCAGACCATCTCGGCCGCGTTCTTCGACCCCGGTGCCGCGGCGGCGGTCGCCTCGGGGCGGCTGACCCGCGCCCTGGAGCCCACCGGAAGCGCGGATGACGTGCGCGACGCGGTGGCCGGCGAGGTCACCGCGCTCCCGGCCGCTCCCGCGCGCCCCGCGGATGAGCTGCAGGCCCGGCGGGTGCGCCGCGATGCCGAGCGACGGGTCGCCGCTGCGGAGAAGGAGCTCACCACGGCCGAGCGTGCGCTGGCGAAGCAGACCACTGCGCTGGAGGCGCTCCGCTCGCGCGCCGCCGAGCTGTCCGAGGAAGAGGCCGACCTCGAGGCCCGGCTGGCGAAGGTGCGGAAGGAGAGCGACCGCGTGCAGCGGGAGACGCCCGAGGCCGAGGCGACGCAGGCGAAGGCTCAGGAGCAGGCGGATGCCGCCGCCGACGAGGTCGCCGAGGCGCGACGCGCGGTCGAGGAGCTGTAGCGGGGCGCTCCGACGCGGGACACCGTGGCGAGAACCGTCCCCGGACGTCGATAGAGTTCCTCCATGCGAGCGAAGACGGCCGTGCCCGAGAAGTCGGCGCGCGCCCGCGGCATCCTCGCGCTGATCGTCGTCGCCGTGCTCCTGGCCGCGGGGGCCGGCGTCGGGCTGGTGGTCGGCGACGCCCTCGGGATCCGGGCCCAGCCCGCCGAGCGGATGGGCGGGGAGTCTCGCGCGGTCGAGACGGTGCCGGCATCCGTCCCGCCTCCGCAGATCACCGTGGTCGGTGCCGGCGGGTCCGAGCGGATGCGCGTCGCCGTCGACGAGCTCGATGCCGCGCTGGCGGGGGTCGAGACCGCGGGCAGCGCGACCCTGACCGTCGTGCTCGTGCAACCCCACGTGGGTGCGGTCGATGACGAGGGCTATCTGCTGGCGGGCACGCCCGATGCGCTGCGCATCGAGGCCGGGGAGGCGGGGGCGGCGCGCGGCATCTACGACCTGGCGGCCGCGATCCGGCAGGGGAAGGACATCACCGCCGGCATCGGAACCCCGGTGACGTCGCGACTCCCGTTCCGCATGGTCGATCTCGGTGCCGTCGGCGTCGCTGCGGACCCGGCGGAATGGCTGCCGGGAACCGACTACTCCCACGCGTCGAAGGCGTTCGCGGATGTGTTCCTCCCCGAGGCGCCCTACATCGACGAGCAGGCGCTCGCCGCGGCCTACGACGACTACGACGGATACCTCCGCCGCGTCATCGCCGACGGGTACAACGCCATCTCCTTCCCCGGCTTCGTCGAGTTCGCGACCTTCGACGAGGTCGACGGGGTCTATGCGGACGGTGACGAGCACGTGGCCAAGGCGCTCGCGCTGCGCGAGGCCTTCGGGCCGTTCTGGGACCGCGCCGAGGAGCTCGGGATGAAGGTGTTCCTGCGCACCGACATGCTCACCCTCACCTCGCCGCTCGAGGCCTATCTCACCGACCGCTTCGGCACCCTCGACACCACGTCACCCGAGCTCTGGGATGTCTATGCTGCGGGGCTCGACGAGCTCTACGCCGCCGAGCCCGCGCTCGACGGCGTGCTCATCCGCATCGGCGAGGCGGGGCGGGTGTACGACGTGGCGGGCTGGGACTACTACTCGGCGCTGGCCGTGACCACGCCCGAGGCAGTGCGCGCGATGCTCACCGCGCTCACCGGTCAGGCCGAGGATTCCGGACGCGAGGTGATCTTCCGCACCTGGAGCGTCGGCGTCGGCGCCGTCGGCGACATGCACACGAACGCCGCGTCGTACGAGGCCGTGCTCGGCGGGGTCGACTCGCCGGCGCTGATCGTGTCGACGAAGTACACGCTCGGGGACTTCTACAGCTGGCTGCCGTTGAACGACACCCTGCAGCAGGGCGAGCAGCGGCGGATCGTCGAGTTCCAGAGTCGTCGCGAGTTCGAGAACAACGGGGCGTTCCCGAACGACCTCGGTGCGGAGTACGCCTGGGCGCTGCAGGAGCTGCTCGCGTCGAACGATCGCATCGAGGGCATCTGGGCGTGGGCGCAGGACGGCGGCCCGTGGCGCGCGGGACCGATGATCCTCTACGACAAGGCGGGCTTCTGGCAGCTCGCGGACCTGAACTCGCAGCTGGCCGTGCAGCTCGCGCGCGATCCGGACGCGGACCCTGCCGAGATCACGGAGGGGTGGGCTCGGGAGTGGTTCTCCGACGACCCGGCCACCGTCCGGGCGATCACGGATGCCATGGCGCTGTCGCGCACCGCCATCGAGCAGGGGCTGTACATCCCGCCGTTCGCGGAGCAGCGCGTCTCGGCGATCGGGCTGGAGCCCCCGCCCATGATGTGGATCTTCGAGTGGGACATCCTCACCGGCGACTCCGCGGTGCTCGACGTGATCTACACGATCTCCCGCGACCGACTCGACGAGGCTGTGCAGGGCGGCGATGTCGCATCCGACGCCGTGGAGCGGATGCGCGCGCTGATCGAGGGGACCGACCCATCGACCTGGCGCGACGCCGGGCTGCGCGAGGCGTTCCTCGGCAGCCTCGACTACGAGCAGGACACGCTCGACCTGCTCGGGGCCTACCGGGCGACGATCCTGCATCAGGCAGCGTGGCACGACACGCTCTCCGCCGACTCGTACGCCGCATGGCAGACGGCCCGTGACGCCTACACGGCGCAGGCCGCCGCCCACCTCGCCGCGTACGAGGGCGACGTCGACCACCCGGCGTTCAACCTCACGGCCGCCGAGCTCGGGATCGAACGCGGCGACCGCGATCTCGCGATGGCGTGGATGGCTCGGGTGCTGCTGGTGCTCACCGCGGCATGGGTGCTGATCGGCATCCTGTCCGCGCGGACGCGACTGGTCCGGCGTCCGGGAGCGATGGCGGCGCGCGCGACCTGGGTCAGCTCGACCCGTCCGTGGCGGGCGGGGGAGTCGACGCTCGGGATGCTGCGGGCCGACCATGTGCTGCTGGTCCTCGTGCCGGGTGCGCTCCTCGTCGCGACGAGGGCGGTGCAGACGTCCTTCCTGTCCTGGGTGCATCTCGCGGTGACGCTCGGAGCGTGGGCCGTGTTCGTCGCCCTGCTGCTCGTGCTGTTCCGCGGACGGTGGGGGTGGGCGGTGCTCGCCACGATCGGCGGAGTCGTCGTGCTGCGCTGCGCGCTCGTGCTCACGGCGCTGTCGTTCAGCGGTCCGGGGGGCTACTGGTTCGCGTTCTGGACCGATCCTGTGCGCCGCTCGCTCTACATCGCCGTGGCGTTCGCGCTCTTCGTCTGGCTGTTCGTCGCCGTCGGCTGGGCGCTGGCCGCCCGCATCGGCGCGCGGCGCGCGACGGGCGCGGTGCTCGCCGCCGTCGGCGCGGGTCTCGCGGTGCCGGCTGCGGTCATCGCGGTGGTCGGGCTCGAGCGAGCGCTCACCGCGTGGAACGACCAGATGGGTCTGCTCCCGTGGGGGCTGTCGCGGATCCTCGGGATCACGGTGTACCTCGACATCCCCGCATCGACGGCGTGGGTCGCCGCCGGCGCGGGTGTCGTGCTGACGGCGATCGGCCTCGGTCTGCTCTTCATCGGCCGACGGGTGCCGGGGCGCAGGGACGCCGTGCCTAGTTCTGGATCAGCGTGAGCTGCGTGCCGTCGGTGTCGATCAGGTAGCCGATCCGGAGTCCGGAGCTCTCGACGCGGGGTTCGTGCAGGCGCGGACGCCCTCGGTCGGCGATCGGCACGCCCGCCGCATGGATCGCCTGCCACAGCTCGTCCAGGTCGTCCACGCGGATCGTGCACTGATGGCTGCTGGTCAGCGGATCCACCTCGGGATGCGGGAAGAACTCGATCTCGACGGCGCCTCGTCGCAGGATCATCCAGCCGTCGTCTCGGAACGTCGGGCGGAAGCCGAAGCTCTCGTAGAAGCGCTGCGTGACGTCGAAGTCGCTCGACGGGAGGTTCGGGAGGGCGCGGTCCGAGGCCATGTCGGCAGCCTAGGCGCGAGGAGCCCGCGAGGGGGATGCCGGGTCGATCCGGCCGGGAAGGAACGGCAGCGCCGGCGCCCGGTACTCGAGCGCCGTGTCGTCGGGGGCGAGGGCGTACTCCGCCTGACCGAACCGCCAGAGCCGGTTGAACAGGAAGACGCCGACGGTCACGGTCTCGTCGGTCGGGACCTGCCAGGTTCCGAGTCCCCACTGGGTCGGCTGCCCTCTTCCGGCGAGCACGAGGGTGGGGCGGATGCCGGCATACAGCGCGAACCACGGCTTGTGCATGGTCAGCTCGATGCGGCGGGGGGATTCGGGCATGGTGCTCCTGCGATCGGCGAGACGCGTCGGATGCATCCTCTCATCCTCGCTGCGGGTGTTCTCGCGCCGGGTTCCCCTCGCGATCACGGGAGGCGACAATGAGGGTCAGCCGAAGGGAGCCGATGATGAAGTTGCTGCTGACCTCGGGCGGCGTGACCAATGCCTCGATCCGCGACGCCCTGATCGAGATGCTCGGCAAGCCGATCGAGCAGTGCACGGCCCTTCTCATCCCGACGGCGCAGTGGGGGCACCCGATGTGCTCGCCGTTTTCGGCGTGGAGGTCGGTCGCCGGCGGCTGGCCGGAGAGACAGGATCTCGTCGAGCTGGGATGGAAGTCGGTGGGGCTGCTCGAGCTCACCGCTCTGCCGAGTGTCGGCCATGATCGGTGGGAGCCCTGGGTCAGAGATGCCGACGTCCTCCTGGTGGAGGGCGGAGAGGCGATCTACCTGGCCTACTGGATCCGGGAGTCGGGTCTCGAACGGCTGCTGCCGGAGCTGACCGACATGGTCTGGGTCGGGGTCAGCGGCGGCAGCATGGCCCTCACGCCCCGAATCGGCGCGGACTTCGCGGAGTGGCGGCCGGAGGAGGGCGACGAGGGCCTCGGCCTCGTGGACTTCTCGATCTTCCCGCACCTCGACTATCCCGGATGGGACTCCAACACGGCGGAGCGCGCGCGTGAGTGGGCGACCGAGGTCGGGGGACCGGCGTATGCGATCGACGATCAGACGGCGATCGCCGTCATGGACGGCAGCGTTCGCGTCATCTCGGAAGGCAGCTGGTTCGCTCTTCCCGAAGAGGACTGACGGAACGAAGACGCCCCGAGGAGTCGCAGGCGTCTCGTCTCGCTTCGCTCGCTCGACGAACGGGAGCTCCGCCGGGGCAAAGCAAAACCCCCGCCATGTAGAAGCTAGGCGAGGGTTTCTAAGGTGATTGTAATGATCACCCTGTGGCTCCGACGGGCGTCGATCCCGTGACCTCACGATTTTCAGTCGTGCGCTCTACCAACTGAGCTACAGAGCCGAGCGACGGCGATGCTGTCGCTTCCTAGACGAAGAGCCCCCTCCGAAGAAAGAGCTCGACGCTTAGAGCGACCCTGACGGGACTTGAACCCGCGACCTCCGCCGTGACAGGGCGGCACGCTAACCAACTGCGCTACAGGGCCATACTTGTTTTCAATTATATCGGATGGAGTGACCCCAACGGGATTCGAACCCGTGCTACCGCCGTGAAAGGGCGGCGTCCTAGGCCGCTAAACGATGGGGCCGAGTCAGTCCCGGGGGACTTCCTTGCCGACGCTCAAGCATAAGGGATGTTTCGGGCAAATCGCGAATCGAGGGCGCGGCGGCTTCCTCGACGGACGGATCAGGAGGACGATGGACACGTCAGATGTGTCACGGCATCCGTATCCACACCCTGTTGCGGAAGTGAATGTTGTTGTTAGTGTGACATGTGTGAAACCGGCGGAAGGGGCCGAGTGAACGACAGGAACACGCTGGATGCTGCTGAGGCTGCATCCGCGGAATGCGGCTGTGCACCCAGCCCGACAGAACAGCGCGCCTTCTCGAAGCCCGGGATCAGCCGTCGCGGTGCGCTCGGCATCGGCGTGCTCAGCGTCGTCGCGCTCAGTGCTTTCGGTGTCTCGTCCGGTGTCTCCGCCGCGTACGCCGCCTCGTACCCCAGCTGGGACGACGTGCAGGCCGCGAAGCAGAACGAGGCCGCCGCCGCCGCGGAGGTCACCCGTATCGAGGGCCTCATCCAGGCGCTGACCCAGAAGGTCGCCGAGACGCAGGCCGCCGCCAAGCTGGCGTCCGACGAGTTCTATGCCGCGCAGCAGGCCTACTTCGCCGCGATCGCGGAGGCCGACACGCTGCAGGCCAAGGCCGATGAGCAGTCCGCCATCGCCGTCGAGTCCGCGCGCAAGGCCGGACAGGTCGCTGCCCAGCTCTACCGCAACGGCGGAGACGACACGTCGCTCGAGCTGTTCTTCGCCGGATCCGCCGACAACGCCGACGAGCTCCTCGCCCGTCTCGGCACGATGGACAAGCTCCTCGAGTACAACCAGTCGGTCTACGACGACGCCGTCGCCGCCCGCAACTCCGCGCAGTCCCTCAGCGACCAGGCCGTCGTCGCCCGCAACGAGCGGGACCGTCTGCAGAAGGTCGCCGAGGAGAAGATGCAGGCGGCGCAGCAGGCTGCGGATGCCGCGAAGGCCGCGCTCGAGGAGCAGTCGACCTACCTCGCGACCATGCAGGCGCAGCTCGCCGCTCTCAAGGACACCACCGCCACGACGGTCGCCGGATACCAGGCCGGAGTCGAGGCCGAGGCTCAGGCGCGGCGGGAACGAGAAGCGGCCGAGGCCGCGGCCAATGCCGGCGGCAACAGCGGCGGAGGAGGCACCCCGGGCACCGGAGGCTGGGTGCGCCCGCACGGCGGCGAGCGCAGCTCGGGCTACGGCCCCCGTTCGCAGCAGTGCAACTCCAACGGATGCTCGTCGAGCTGGCACTACGGCATCGATCTGGCGAACGGATGCGGCGCGGCGATCTACGCGGCCTACTCCGGGACCGTCGATGCCGCGTTCTACAACGGCGGCTACGGCAACTACGTCCGCATCCAGCACGGCTACGGGGTGGCCACGGGCTATGCGCACATCAAGCCGGGCGGATTCGCGGTCAGCAACGGCGACTGGGTCGAGGCCGGACAGGTCATCGCCTATGCGGGCAACACCGGCGGCTCCTTCGGATGCCACCTGCACTTCGAGGTCTACATCGACGGCCGCTACACGAACCCCGCCGACTTCATGGCTGACCGGAACATCTGGATCTGAGCGCCGTCGTCCTCGACGCCAGAAGACCCCCGGCCGCTGAGCGGCCGGGGGTCTTCGCTTCGACAGGCTCAGCGACCCATCAGTGACAGGTTCAGCGACCCATCCGTGCGTCAGCGGGTCAGTGACCCTGCTCGCCGAAGCGGACGATCGCCTCGTCGAGGATGCGCTGCGCCTCAGCGGCGTCGCCCCACTCGTCGACCTTGACCCACTTGTTGGGCTCGAGGTCCTTATAGTGCTCGAAGAAGTGCGCGATCTCCTTCTTCGTGAACTCGGCGATGTCGCCGATGTCCTGGATGTGCGCCCAGCGCGGGTCCTTGGACAGCACGGCCACCAGCTTGTCGTCGCCGCCGGCCTCGTCGCTCATCTTGAGCACGGCCACGGGACGCACCTCGACGACGACGCCGGGGTAGATGGCGTGGTCGAGGAGCACGAGCACGTCGAGCGGGTCGCCGTCCTCGCCCAGGGTGTTGTCGAAGTAGCCGTAGTCGGCCGGGTACCCGAAGGTCGTGTAGAGCACGCGGTCGAGGTGCACTCGTCCGGTCTCGTGGTCGACCTCGTACTTCACGCGGCTGCCGCGCGGGATCTCGATGACGGCGTCGTGTGCGCCCATGCGTGTGCTCCTCAGAAAAGACGGTTGGATGCCGCGGACCAGCCTACCCGCGTGCGCGGGGAGCGCCGGGTCCGTCGTCTCCGACGGTCTCCTCCGCGCGTCCCGGAGCCCGCCGGGTCCAGAGCCGGTTCAGCGCGTGGGCCAGGATGCCCGTGAGAAGCAGCAGGAACAGTGCGAAGTAGCCCTGGTCGCCGATGGCGACGGCGATCCCGAGCGCCAGGCCGAAGAGGATGATCGCCGCGACGTCGCCGGCCACGTCCTGCCGCACGCGTGCGATCGGCGCGCTCGTGAGGTCGGGATGCCGCAGCAGGTACAGCTTCGCCGCGAGGGTCGCGACCTGGGTGAGGATCAGCGTGCCGATGTAGACCGTCTCCTGCAGTGGGTCCGTGTCCATCTGCCCGAGCATCGCGGTCGGCACCGGCAGCCAGACGATCGTCGCCATCCACGCGATGTTGATCCAGAGCAGCGCAGGCGTGATCGCCGTGACCTCGGTGTACTGCCGGTGATGCTCCATCCAGAAGTTCGCGATGAGCAGGAAGCTGAGCGCGAAGCTGAACAGCTGCCCGCCGTTCTCGGCGAAGAACTCTCCGGTGGCGAGGCCCTTCGTGCCGGCATCCGACACCGCCTCCAGCAGCGGGAGGATCAGCAGCGTCATCGCGATCGCGACGACGGCGTCGGCGAACGCCTTGAAGCGCTCGGTCGAGAAGCGGAGGCTCGTGCGATCGGTCACGGCGCCAGACTAGACCGCTCGCGCTGACCTGTCAGGCATCGACGTCCGTCACCGCACCCAGGAGCTCGTCCTGCATGGCGGCCGTGCGGCGCCGGAGCGCATCGGCGACCGCGGCCACGGCCGGCTGGCGCAGCGAGTCGGGCCGCAGCACGAGCCAGTACGGCAGGCGCTCGGCGAACTCCTGCGGGAGGAGGCGCACCAGGTCCGGATGCCGGTCGGCGAGGAAGCACGGCAGGAAGCCGATCCCCGCCCCGGCCCTGGTGGCCTCGACGTGCACGAAGACGTTCGTGGAGCTGAGTGAATCCCGCATGCCGGGGACGAGGCGCCGCGGCGCATCGAGGACGTCGACCTGCAGCATCGAGTCGACGAAGTAGACCAGCGGATGCGCGCTCAACTCGGTGATGCCGGCGGGCGTGCCGAACTCGTCCAGATAGCTGCGCGCGGCGTACATGCCCAGCGTGTAGTGACCGAGCAGGATCGCCTCGGCGCGGTGCACCTGCGGCTCGCCGACCACGACCTCCATGTCCAGACCGGAGCGGTGCTGGAGAGCGCGGCGGGTGACGTTGACGATCTCGACGCTGAGACGCGGATGCCTCCGGTGCAGCTGTGCGAGCGCGGGGGCGATGATGAACGCGCTGAACCCGTCGGTGGCGGAGATGCGCACGACGCCGGTGATCTGGTCGGACTGTTCGCCGTCTTCGTGGATGCTCGCCATCGCGGTCTCCACGTCTTCGGCGGCCCGCACGGCGCGACGCCCCAGGTCGGTCAGCTCCCACCCGCCCGGGGTGCGGGCCAGCGCCCGACCGCCGAGGCCGGCCTCCAGTGCGGCGATCCGACGCGAGACGGTCGTGTGGTTCAGCCCGAGGCTCTCTCCGGCGGTCGTGAAGCGCCCGGTCCGCGACACGGCGAGCAGGATCAGCAGATCGTCAGGGCTGGCGGAGCTTCCGGGCGATGCGTTCACATCTGCAATTCTGCACCACGCCTCTGCTTGACTGGTCATTGGTGCACAGCATCCGTCGTGCCCATACTGGCTGGGGCTTCCCCCTCCCGAGGGAGCGCGGGGCCAGGGCAGCAGCTGTCGATGCGGACACTGCAGAACACGAAGGAGTGCACCCATGAGCGGCAAGAAGACGACGACCGTCCCGGAGACGGAGCCGCGGACATCCGGGCTGAAGAGGATCGTGGCCGCCTCGATGGTGGGCACCGTCGTCGAGTGGTACGAGTTCTTCCTCTACGCCACCGCCGCGTCACTGGTCTTCGGCACCTTCTTCTTCCCGGATGCCGGCACCGAGCTCGACGGGATCATCGCCGCCTTCCTGACCTACGCGGTGGGCTTCGTCGCCCGGCCGCTCGGCGGCATCGTGTTCGGCCAGATCGGCGATCGGCTGGGCCGCAAGCACACCCTGCAGATCACGATCATCCTGGTGGGCGTCGCCACGTTCCTGATGGGCTGCCTGCCGGGCTTCGACACCATCGGCTACTGGGCGCCCGCGCTGCTCGTGGCGCTCCGCTTCATCCAGGGCTTCGCGGTGGGCGGCGAGTGGGGCGGCGCCGTGCTGCTCGTCGCCGAGCACAGCCCGGACCGGTCGCGAGGCTTCTGGTCGAGCTGGCCGCAGGCCGCTGTCCCCGTCGGCAACCTCCTCGCCACCCTGGTGCTGCTCGGGATGTCGTGGATCCTGCCGTCCGATCAGTTCCTCGGCTGGGGCTGGCGTGTGGCCTTCTGGCTGTCCGCGATCGTCGTCATCATCGGCTACTACATCCGCACCCACGTCAGCGAGGCGCCGATCTTCCTCGAGGCCCGTGCGCAGGTGGAGGCCGACAAGGCCGCCGGCTACGGCGTGCTGGAGGTCGTGAAGAAGTACCCGCGGGGCGTCTTCGGGGCGATGGGCCTGCGCTTCGCGGAGAACATCCTGTACTACATCATCGTGTCCTTCACGATCGTGTATCTGAAGACCGTGCACCAGTACGACACCAGCCAGCTGCTGCTGGCGCTCCTGATCGCCCACGTCATCCACTTCCTGGTGATCCCGCAGGTCGGCCGGCTCTCCGACGCCTTCGGGCGCCGTCCGGTGTACCTGGCCGGCGCCGTGCTCGGAGCCGCCTGGGCGTTCTTCGCCTTCCCGATGTTCGACACCCTGAACCCGCTCCTGATCATCGCGGCCGTCACCATCGGACTCTGCTTCCACGCCCTGATGTACGCCGGCCAGCCCGCGATCATGGCCGAGATGTTCCCCACGCGCATGCGCTACTCCGGTGTCTCCCTCGGCTACCAGGTCACCTCGATCGTCGCCGGCTCCCTGGCGCCGATCATCGCGACTGCGCTGCTGCAGCAGTACCGGTCGTGGATGCCGGTGGCCGTCTACGTGGCCGTGGCCTGCGCCGTCACCGCCTTCGCGGTGATCACGATGAAGGAGACCCGCGGGATCTCCCTGCTCGACGTCGACGAGGCCGACGCCCGCACGCACGGCCTGGCCAGGGCCGCCCGGTGAGCGCCGCGCCGCAGTCGCTCGCCGGCCGACGGGCGCTCGTCACGGGCGGTGCCAGCGGGATCGGGCTGGCCGTCGCACAGGAGCTGGCGGCTCGCGGTGCGCACGTCGTCGTCGCCGACCGGGATGCCGCGGGCTGCGCGGCGGCCGCTGCGGCGGTGGGCGGCTCGGCCTGGACCGTCGACCTGCTGGACCCGGCAGCACTCGCGGACGACCGGCTGGCGGATGCGCTCGACGGAGTCGACATCCTGGTGAACAACGCCGGGATCCAGCACGTCAGCCCGATCCAGGACTTCGATCCCCGCGAGTTCCGGAGGATCACGACCCTCATGCTGGAGGTGCCGTTCCTGCTGATCCGCGCCGCTCTTCCGGCGATGTACGCGCAGCGCTTCGGGCGGATCGTCAACGTCTCCTCGGTGCACGGGCTGCGGGCGTCTGCGTACAAATCGGCGTACGTCGCGGCAAAGCACGGGCTCGAAGGGCTGTCGAAGGTCACCGCGCTGGAGGGCGGAGCGCATCTGGTCACCAGTAACTGCGTCAATCCCGGGTACGTCCGGACGCCGCTGGTCGAGAAGCAGCTGGCCGACCAGGCCCGCGTGCACGGCATCCCGGAGGCGGAGGTGCTGGACCGGATCATGCTCACCGAGAGCGCGATCAAGCGCCTGGTCGAGCCGGCCGAGGTCGCAGGTCTCGTGGCATGGCTCGCGAGCGACGAGGCGGCGATGGTCACCGGGGCGAGCTACACGATGGACGGCGGCTGGTCGGCCCGATGAAGAGGACAGGCGGCGGCACACCCCGCTAGCGTTGGGTCGTGCCCTCGCTCAACCCCGCCGTCGCCGAGATCCGCCTCGCCGTGCGCACCGCGCTCGCCGACCTCCCCGAGGGCTCGACGGTGATCGTCGCCCTCTCCGGGGGCGCCGACTCGCTCGCGCTCGCCGCGGCCACGGCCTTCGAGGCCTCGAAGAGGGGGATGCCGGCGACATCCGTCACCGTCGATCACGGTCTGCAGGTCGGCTCGGCGGAGGTCGCGGCGCGTGCGGCGAGCATCGCCACCGGACTCGGTCTCGAAGCGATCGTGGTGCGTGTCGACGTCGACGGCGAAGGAGGCCCCGAGGCGGCGGCGCGCGAGGCACGCTACCGGGTGCTGCGGGATGCCGCGACCGAGAGAGGGGCATCCGCAATGCTCCTCGGGCACACGCTCGACGACCAGGCCGAGACGGTGCTGCTCGGGCTCGCGCGCGGTTCCGGGGCGGCGAGCCTTCAAGGCATGGCGCCGGCGCGGGAGGACGAGGACGGGCTGCGCTGGCTGCGGCCGCTGCTCGGGGTGCGGCGCGAGACGACGCGTGCGTTCTGCACGGCATCCGGTCTGGACCCGTGGGACGACCCCCACAATCTCGACGACCGGTTCGCCCGGGTGCGCGTGCGCGAGAGGGTGCTCCCGGTGCTCGAGGCAGAGCTCGGGCCGGGTATCGCGGAGGCGCTCGCCCGAACGGCGGAGCAGCTCCGCGAGGACGCCGAGGCGTTCGACGAGATGATCCACGAGACGATCGAGGACATCGTCGAGCATGCGGAGGCGGGCATCTCGGTCAGCGTCGCCGCGCTCGCGGCGAACCCCGCCGCGCTGCGGAACCGGATCATCCGCCTCGTGGTCGACAGCGAGTTCGGCGTCAGCCTGACCCGCGCGCAGACCGTCGAGGTCGCGAGACTCGTGACGGACTGGGCGGGTCAGGGGCCGATCGATCTGCCCGGCTGCTCGGCCGTGCGCCGAGGCGGGCAGATCGTCTTCACGGCATCCGGTCGCTGACTACTTCTTGCCGCCGAGCAGGCCGCCCAGGAGGTCGCCGATCCCGCCGCCTCCGGAGCCTCCCGACCCGCCGCCGAGCAGGCCGCCCAGCACGTCGCCGATGCCCCCGCCGCCCGCGCCGCCGCCGCTGTTGCCTCCGCCGAGCAGACCGCCGATGAGGTCGCCGATGCCGCCGCCGGACTCCGGCGCGCCGGCATCCGCCTTCTTGTCCTTGTTCGCGTTCGCGATGAGGCCCATCACGATCGGCGCGAGGATCGGCAGGAGCTTGCCGAAGTCGATGCCCGGGGTCGCCTTCGACTCCGTGAGCTTCGTGGTGACCTCCTTCTCGTTCCCGCCGAGGATGTGCGCGACGATCTTGCCGCCGTCGGCCTGATCGACGTCGTCGACCTTCCCGGCTCCGGTGGAGCCCTCGTGCTTCTGCAGCGCCTTCTGGATGGCGGCAGAGCCCTCCGCGGTCTCGGCGTTCTTGGCGAGCCCGCCGAGCAGCACCGCACCGCCCTGCTCGATCGCGACCTTCGCCTCGTCGCGCGAGACTCCGAGCTTCTCGGCGATGTCGTCGATCGGCACCTGCTTGAGGATGTCGTCCAGGGCCATGTGAATCCTTCCGTCGGTGGGCATCCGCCCGTCTCACCGCTCACAGTAGTGCGGATGCCGGGTCGGAGGGAGTCTAAAATCGATCCATGCGCGCCGCGGAAATCCAGGACGACCTTGCCCAGATCCTCGTCACCGAAGAGCAGATCCTCGCGAAGCTCGACGAGCTCGCGGCCCAGGTCGCCGTCGACTACGCGGGCAAGGAGCTCGTCCTGGTCGGCGTGCTCAAGGGCGCCGTGATGGTGATGGCGGACTTCGCACGGGCACTGCCGTTCCACGCCCCGATGGACTGGATGGCGGTGTCGAGCTACGGTGCGAGCACCAAGTCCAGCGGCGTCGTGCAGATCCGCAAGGACCTCGACACCGACCTCAACGGCAAGCACGTGCTGATCGTGGAGGACATCATCGACTCCGGGCTGACCCTCAGCTGGCTGCTCGAGAACTTCGAGTCGCGCGGGGCCGAGTCGATCGAGGTGCTGGCGCTGCTGCGCAAGCCCGAAGCCGCGAAGGTCGTCATCGACTGCAAGTACGTCGGATTCGACATCCCCACCGACTTCGTCGTCGGCTACGGCCTCGACTACGCCGAGCGGTACCGCAACCTGCGCGACGTGGCCGTCCTCGCGCCGCACGTCTACAGCTGACGCTTCGACACGCTCAGCGACCCAGGTGGGGCGCCCAGCGGTGCATGGGTCCCTGAGCCTGACGAGGGGTACGCCGTGGGTGAACGCACAGCGGGTGCCTAGTTCTCGCGCGATACGCTGATCCGATCATGGATGTGAAGAAGCTCACCCGGAATCCGCTGATCTACGTCGCGCTGATCGGCGTGCTGCTCTTCGGCGGCTTCCTCCTGATCTCGAACCTCGGGGCGCCCAAGCAGATCACGACCCAGGAGGGTCTGAAGCTGCTCTCGGGCTCTTCGGTCACCGAGGTCGTGAACACCGACGGCGACCAGCGAGTCGACATGACGCTGTCGAAGCCGTTCGAGGGTTCCGAGAACGTGCAGTTCTACTACGTCGACGCCCGTGCCGACGAGGTGGTCTCCGCGATCAACGAGGCCGCCCCGAAGGACGGCTTCAACGACGCGGTGCCGCGTGCGACGTGGTTCGACGGCTTCCTCTCGCTTCTCCTGCCGCTCGTGCTGCTCGGCCTCCTGTTCTGGTGGCTGCTCTCGTCCATGCAGGGCGGCGGCGGCAAGGTCATGCAGTTCGGCAAGTCCAAGGCCAAGCTCGTCAACAAGGAGACCCCGACGGTCACCTTCGCCGACGTCGCCGGTGCCGACGAGGCGATCGAGGAGCTCCACGAGATCAAGGAGTTCCTGCAGGACCCGGCCAAGTTCCAGGCGATCGGCGCCCGCATCCCGAAGGGCGTGCTGCTGTACGGCCCTCCCGGAACCGGGAAGACGCTGCTCGCCCGCGCGGTCGCCGGTGAGGCCGGCGCCCCGTTCTACTCGATCTCCGGATCCGACTTCGTCGAGATGTTCGTCGGCGTCGGCGCCTCGCGTGTGCGCGACCTCTTCGGCCAGGCCAAGGAGAACGCCCCCGCCATCATCTTCATCGACGAGATCGACGCCGTCGGCCGTCACCGCGGTGCCGGCATGGGCGGCGGCAACGACGAGCGCGAGCAGACCCTCAACCAGATGCTGGTCGAGATGGACGGCTTCGACCCGAACGCGAACGTGATCGTGATCGCGGCGACGAACCGCCCCGACATCCTCGACCCCGCGCTGCTGCGCCCCGGTCGCTTCGACCGTCAGATCGGCGTGGACGCCCCCGACCTCAAGGGCCGCCAGAAGATCCTCGAGGTGCACAGCAAGGGCAAGCCCCTGTCGAAGAGCGTCGACCTCGAGGTCGTCGCCCGCAAGACCCCCGGGTTCACCGGTGCGGATCTCGCCAACGTGCTGAACGAGGCGGCGCTCCTGACCGCGCGCTCGAACGCGCAGCTGGTCGACAACCGCGCCCTCGACGAGGCCATCGACCGCGTGATCGCCGGTCCGCAGCGCCGCACCCGCGTGATGCGGGACAAGGAGAAGCTGATCACGGCGTACCACGAGGGCGGACACGCACTCGCGGCGGCGGCGATGAACTACACCGACCCGGTCACGAAGATCACGATCCTGCCGCGAGGCAAGGCGCTCGGATACACGATGGTGCTGCCGCTGGACGACAAGTACTCGGTCACCCGCAACGAGCTGCAGGACCAGCTGACCTACGCCATGGGCGGCCGCGTCGCCGAGGAGATCATCTTCCACGACCCGACCACCGGCGCCTCGAACGACATCGAGAAGGCGACCTCGATCGCCCGCAAGATGGTGCTCGAGTACGGCATGACCACGCAGGTCGGTCCCGTCAAGCTCGGCACCGAGGGCGGCGAGCCCTTCGCCGGTCGTGACATGGGTCGCGGCCGTGAGTACTCCGAGCGGGTCGCCGAGCGGGTCGACGCCGAGGTGCGCGCCCTGATCGAGCAGGCGCACAACGAGGCCTACGAGGTGATCAGCGCGAACCGCGACATCCTCGACAAGCTCGCCCTCGCGCTGCTCGAGGAGGAGACCCTCGACCACAACCAGATCGCCGAGATCTTCACCGAGATCAAGAAGCTCCCCGAGCGTCCGCTGTGGCTGTCGAGCGAGGACCGCCCGGTCTCCGAGCGCCCCCCGATCGAGGTGCCGAAGAAGGACGTGTCGCTCGCGGCATCCGTCGAGGCGCCCTCCGCGACGCCGCGCGCCCAGCAGGGATCCGCCGGAGTGAGCAACCCCCGTCCCGCGACGGCGTGACGTGACCGTCGACAGGCAGCGCGTCGAACGGCTCACCAGAGAGCTGCTCGAGGCGATCGGCGAAGACCCGGACCGGCCCGGCCTGAAGCAGACCCCGACCCGCATGGCCGAGCTGTACTCGGAGTTCTTCGACGGCGTCGGCGCGGATGCCGCGGAGCCGCTGGCGCGCACGATCAGCGTGACCCGCGGGCCGGCGCCCGACACCCTCCCGTCCGGGGCAGTGCTCCTGCGCGACATCCGCTTCCGCTCCGTCTGCGAGCACCACCTCCTGCCGTTCGCCGGCCACGCGCACCTCGCGTATCTGCCGGGCGAGCAGGTCGTCGGACTCGGCGCGCTCGTGCGCGTCGTCGAGATCCTCGCCGCCCGCCCGCAGGTGCAGGAGCGTCTCGGCGAGCAGATCGCCGACACGATCGCGGAGCACCTCGACACCCGCGGCGTCCTCGTCGTGCTCGACGCCAGCCACGGCTGCGTCACCATGCGCGGCGGTCGGCAGACCGAGGCGTCGACGCTCACGATCGCCGCGCGCGGCGAGTACACGGATGCCGCGGCGCGGGCCGAGCTCATCACGCTGATCGGCGCTTCGGGCGCCGCTCCGGTCGTCGAGCGACCGCAGCGAGACGAAGCGCCCCATCGTCCGACGGGTTCAGGATCCGACGCATGACCGGGATCTGGGGGATCGTCAACGTCACTCCCGATTCGTTCAGCGACGGCGGGCGCTATCTCGATGTCGACAGGGCGGTCGCCCACGGCCTGCGACTGCGTGCCGACGGCGCGAGCGTGCTCGACGTCGGCGGCGAGTCGACCAGGCCCGGCGCGGAGCGCGTCGGCACGGATGTCGAGCAGCAGCGCGTGATCCCCGTGATCGAGCAGCTCGCCGCGGCGGGCGTTCCGATCAGCGTCGACACGCTCAGCGCGGCCACCGCCGCGGCGGCCGTGCGCGCCGGCGCCCGGATCGTCAACGACGTCTCGGGTGGTCTCGCCGACCCCGACATGCGGGCGGCGGTCGCCGAATCCGGTGCGGACTACGCGGTCGGGCACTGGCGCGGATTCTCGGCCGACATGTACGCCAACGCCGAGTACCGCCGAGCGGCCAGGGAGGTCGCCGGAGAGCTGCAGGAGCGCATCGGAGAGGCCGCGGCAGCCGGTATCGCCCCCTCGCGACTGATCGTGGATCCCGGCATCGGCTTCGCCAAGGCGGGCGCCCAGAACTGGGACGTGCTGCGCGGGCTCGACGAGATCGTGGCGCTCGGACCCCGGGTGCTCATCGGCACCTCCCGCAAGCGGTTCCTCGCCGAGACGCTGCCGTCCGAGGCGGGGGAGACCGGCGGGATCTCGGAGGCTCGCCGTGACCTCGCCACCGCCGTGACCAGCGCGTTGGCCGCACGCGCCGGCGTGTGGGCCGTCCGGGTGCACGACGTCGCCGCGACCCGCGATGCGCTCGCCATCGCCCACGCCTGGACGGGGTGAGGCGGCTCGACCGCCGCCGTACGCTAGGGACATGGACTTCCTCGACGAGATCTCCCTCACCGGGCTGACCGTGTTCGGACGCCACGGCGTCTACGACCACGAGCGGGAGGACGGGCAGGAGTTCACGGTCGACCTCCGCCTGCGGCTGGCGCTGGACCAGGCCGCGGCATCCGACGACGTGAGCGACACCGTGCACTACGGAGAGCTCGCCGAGAAGGTCGCGGCCGTGGTCGCCGGGGAACCCGTGAACCTCATCGAGACCCTCGCCGAACGCATCGCCGTCACCGCCCTCGAAGACCCCCGGGTGCAGGGCGTCACCGTGACCGTGCACAAGCCGCACGCCCCGATCCCGCTCACGTTCGCCGACGTGGCCGTCACGGTTCATCGCAGCCGCCCCACTCCCGGCCTGGAGGACATCACCGCATGAGTCGGAATCTCGCCCAGCCCATGGACGCCCCCGAGCGCCGTCCGGGTCGTCCGGAAACCGTGGCCGTCGTCGCCCTCGGCGCGAACCTCGGCGAACGTCACGCGACCATCCGCGCCGCCGCGGAGCGGATCGCGCGACTGCCGCTCGTCGGGGAGGTGCGCCTGTCCCCGCTGTTCGAGACCGTCGCGCTGCGCGTGGACGGGCCCGACCCCGAGGCGCCCGGCTACGTCAACGCCGTCGCGCTGGTCACGACCCGGCTCGCTCCCGAGATCCTGCTCGGGATGCTGCATGCCATCGAAGACGAGAACGGCCGGGAGCGCCGCGAGCGCTGGGGGGACAGGACGCTGGACCTCGACCTCATCGCGTACGGCGACGTCGTCTCGGACGAGCCGCACCTGCAGCTCCCGCATCCGCGCGCTGCGGAGCGCCTCTTCGTGCTGGATCCGTGGCTCGATCTCGATGCCGACGCCGAGCTCATCGGGCACGGCAGGGTGGCCGACCTCGCGGCGGAGCTGCGCGATCGGGGCGATGGATGAGGCGCACGTCCGTCGGCCTCCTCGCCGTTCTGGCCCTCCTCGGGGTCGGGCTCGGGTACCTGGTCGATCACCTGCTCACCGCGAGCGGTCGCGCGACCTTCACCCCGTCGCTGCTGCTGCCGGTGCTTCTCCTGCTGATCGCGGCCGCTGCTCTCGGCGTGGCCTGGCCGGTGCGGAACAGCGTGCGCTCCGGCATCCGGATCGATCCCTTCCGCGCACTCAGGGCGGCGACCCTCGCCCGCGCCTCGAGTCTGCTCGGCGCGATCATGGCGGGCCTCGGAGCCGGCCTCCTCGTGTTCCTCCTCACCCGCCCCATCGATCCGCCGGTAGGGTCGACTGTGGCCATGCTGGCCCTGATCGGGAGCGCGATCGTCCTCGTGATCGCCGCGCTCGTCGCCGAACAGTTCTGCACCCTGCCGAAGGATCCTGATGACTCAGAACCCAGAGACCGCGCCCCTGAACCCGGCGGAGGGCACTGACCTCGACGCCCTCGACCAGGGCACCTACACGCGGCTGCGCACCGCGCGGAACGAGGCGCGGCTGGAACTGGACGGCACCTGGCACCAGATCTCGCCCCGCTATGTCGTCTCGCAGATCGTGCAGAACGTGATCTTCATCGTCGTGGTGGTCGTGGCAGCCGTGGTGCTCAACATCTTCCTGGAGCAGGACTGGGTGTGGATCCCCGCCGGCGTGATCCTGCTCCTCACGGTGATCGCGCTCATCATCCTGCCGCGACAGGCCAGGGCCATCGGCTACATGCTCCGCGCCGACGACATCGTCTTCCGCAAGGGCATTCTGTGGCAGCGGATGATCGCCGTGCCCTACGGGCGCATGCAGCTCGTGGACATCACCCAGGGTCCGCTCGACCGCGCCTTCGGCATCTCCCAGCTGAAGATGGTGACCGCCGCCGCCACCACCGGCGTGCAGATCCCCGGCCTCACCCAGCCCGCGTCCGAAGCGCTGCGCGACACCCTCATCGAAGTGGCCGAGACCCGCCGGACCGGCCTGTGAGCGAGCAGCAGTTCCCCGCCGCCCCGCACGCACCGGCGCCCACGCAGGTCGGCGACGCGTCGACGACTCTGGCGGACGGCGAATGGCATCGGATGCATCCGCTGACGCCCCTGTTCAAGGGCGGGCTGGTGCTGATCATCGTCGCCGGCATCCTGATCGCGAACATGCGGGACCGGATCATCACCTGGCTGGTGACGCTCTTCACGCCCGAGGAGGCGCACTACGGCGACTACGCCGGCCGCGACCCGGTCGACTGGGTGTTCGAGAACAACCTGATCCTGCTGGTGCTCCTCGGAGTGCTCGGTCTCGTGGTCGTGCTGGTGCTCGTGTTCTGGATGCTCTGGCGCTTCCACCAGTTCCGCATCACCGGTGATCACGTCGAGGTGCGCAAGGGCATCATCTTCCGCTCGCACCGGCGCGCGCCCCTCGATCGCGTGCAGGGCGTCAACCTCACGCGTCCGTTCCCCGCCCGGATCATCGGACTCGCCAAGCTCGAAGTGGTCGGCGCGGGCAACGACGCGAACGTCGACCTGGAGTACCTCGCGACGACTCGGGCGGAGTCGGTGCGCGCCGACATCCTGCGCCTCGCCTCCGGGGCACGGGCCGCGCGTCACGCGGCCCTCAACCCGCAGGCCCCGGCGTCCGGCCCGGATGCCGCTGCGGTCCCCGCGACGACGCGGGCGCAGCTGCGCGGCTCGGTCAACGAGGGCGTCACGAGCCTGATCGCCGGAGTCGACCTCGCCGATGTCGCTCCGGAGAGCGTCGTGAAGATCCCGGCCGGTCGTCTGATCGGATCGCAGCTCATCTCGGGGCTGCTGTGGCTGTTCTTCTTCGGCATCATCTTCGCGATCGCGCTCGGCAGCACGATCATCGGCCTGGTCGCCGACGGCGACACCGGCGGCGGCGTGGTGCTGCTCGGCATCGGCCTCGCCATGGGCATCCCCATGCTCATCGCCGTGGTCGGCATCACCTGGGCGCAGATCTCCAAGTCGCTGCGCTATTCGATCGCGCCGACGCCCGACGGGGTGCGTATCACGTACGGTCTGCTCACCACGGTGACCGAGACGCTGCCGCCCGGACGCATCTTCGCGGTCGAGGTGTCGCAGTCGCTCCTGTGGCGCCCCTTCGGCTGGTGGACGATCAAGATCAACCGGATGAGCGGCAAGAGCGCGGCGGCGCAGCAGTCCGGCAACGCGCAGCAGTTCAACGTGGTGCTGCCGGTGGGCAAGCGCGCCGATGTCGAGCGCGTGCTCGGCCTCGTGCTGCCGGACGTGCCGGCGGCGAGCATCCCGTTCCTCTGGGAGCAGGGCATCGTCGGGCCTGCCGACGGCGATCCGTTCCGGCGGATGCCGCGACGTGCCTGGTGGCGTCGTCCGCTGTCCTGGAAGCGGCACGGGTATGCGATCGCCGACTTCGGGCTCCTGCTGCGCCGTGGATTCGTGTGGCGCAAGCTCGCGGTCTTCCCGCTCGCCCGTCTGCAGGGCGTCTCGCTCTCGCAGGGTCCCATCGACCGGGCGCAGCGCGTCTCGGGCGCCCAGGTGCACACGGCACCGGGACCGATCACGGGGTACCTCTCCGGACTCGAGCGCGAGGATGCGCTGGCGCTGCTCGGCGATGTCAGCCGCGCCGCGGCCGAAGCCGCGTCGCGAGACACCAGCCATCGCTGGAGCGAGCACGCTCCGGCGGCTGCTCCGGCGAACCCGGCTCCTCCGGCGTACGCGAACCTCCCGGCGCCTGCGGGACCACCGGTCGCGCTCCCGGCGCCAGGCGTGACGCCGCCTCCGGCCGCGCCACCTGCACCGCCGACGTACGCGCCTCCGGTGACGCCGCCTCCTGCGCCTCCGGTCGCACCGCCGCCTGCGCCTCCGGTCGCACCGCCGCCTGCGCCTCCGGTCGCGGCGCCGCCTGCACCTCCGGTCGCACCGCCGACGTACGCGCCTCCGGTGATGCCGCCGCCTGCACCTCCGGTCGTGCCGCCGCCCGCGCCGCCCACGAACGGGGAGTGACCCCGTGGTGCGCGACGGGCGTCTCGGCGTCGGCATCATCGGCGCGGGCCGCGTCGGACCGGTGATCGGCGCCGCGCTCGGCGGCGCCGGCCACGCGATCGTCGGCATCACGAGCGGATCGGATGACGAGCGCGCGTCGGCCGTCCTCCCGGAGGTGCCCGTGCTCGACGCCCTCGAGGTCGTGCGCAGGGCGGAGCTCGTGATCCTCGCCGTGCCGACGGACCAGCTCGCCTCTCTCGTGGCGGGAATCGCCGAGGTCGGCGGGTGGCAGATCGGTCAGCTCGTGCTGCACACCGATCCCGGCCACGGCACCGAGGTGCTGCGGCCCGCTGCCGAGCGCGGCGCGATCCCGCTCGCCGTGCATCCCGCGATCACGTTCACGGGGACCTCGATCGACCTGCGACAGCTGCAGGCGGGCTTCGCCGCGGTCACGGCCCCTGCCCCGGTGCTGCCCATCGCGCAGGCGCTCGCCGTCGAGATGGGATGCGAGCCGATCGTGATCGCCGAGGAGGATCGCCCCGCCTACGCGGACGCCATCCAGACCGCGACGGAGTTCTCCCGGTCGATCATCGGCCAGTCCACGGCGCGGCTGCGCGAGATCGGCGTCGAGAACCCCGGCGGCTACCTCTCGGCGCTCGTGCAGTCGACGGTCGAGCGCGCCCTGCGCGAGGCATCCGATCCTCCGCCGCTGATCTGACCCGCACGACGGGCAGCATCAGCGTCCGCCCGAGAACCCTCCGCCGCCTCCGCCGCCGGAGAAGCCGCCGCCGAACGACCCGCCCGAACTCGACGAGCTGCCCGACGACGGCGAGGTGTAGGTCGCGGCGGCATGCGACGACGAGGTGAAGGCCGAGAGGTAGACGCCGAGGTACGGGGTGGTCGGGTCGCCGATCCACCCGGGTCCCCGCTGCTCGCGGGAGTAGGCGGTCTCGAGCACGTCGCCCCACTCCTTCTCCATCCCGAAGAGCATCGCGTAGGGGAGGAGGCGCTCGTACACGTGGATGACGTCGGCGGTCCCGTCCTGCCGGCGCTCCGCCCCCGTGTAGGACTGCAGCATGCGCAGACGGTCGGCATCGGCGACCCGGATGAACTCCTCGACGCCCTTCAGGTACTCGAATTCCCTGGCGCCCTCGGGGGTGAGCACCGTGTGCTTCGCGAAGGAGAAGAAGCTCGCGATGAGCACGAGCACGAGTCCGAAGGAGATCGCGACGAGAGCGGGGACGGCGGAGAGTCGGCCGGAGGCCACGCCCCACACGCTCAGTCCCATGCCGACGGCCGCGATCGCGATCGCACACCACTGCACGATCGCCGCGCCGCGACTGCGCGCCGTGGTCGTGAGACCGCGGGTCTTCGCTGCGGTCTTCCCCGCCTCCTGGAGAGCGACCATGCGCATGGCGAAGGCCTCGCTGGCGCTCGGCACGTCGACGACGCCGCCGTCGTTCGCCTTCAGGAAGAGGGCGTCGAGCGCCTCGACGTCGAGTTGATCGGGGATGCGCGGCCCGGCGATGCGGCGCAGCCGCGGATGCTCGGGCGAGCCGCCCTCCTCGATGCGCAGCGTTCCCCGCACGGCGAGATGCACGATCTCGGCGGGGATCACATCCTTCGCGCTCGGCAGGAGGGCGGCGGCGAGCAGCGGGGGCATCGAGTCGGGAACGTCGTACTGCGCGACGATGACACCGGTGGCGGTGCGGCGGCGGCGCTTGAAGGCGGACACGGCGATCCAGGCGCCGACCGACAGTCCTCCCGCGCCGATCGCTGCGGCCAGAGGAACCGTGTCGGTGACCGGGTTCGGCGTGCGCGCGGACGGCTGCACGGCCGTGCCCTGCGCGAATCCGATCGCGACCGTCACCCCGTCGCCTGCCGCGCGTTCCCCCGACTCGACGCGGAACGTGGCGACGTCGCCGTCGACCGCCGGACCCTGCAGGTCGCACTCGTCGGTCGATCCCGAGTATCCGGTGTAGCAGCTCGCGGCTCCCGTGAGGCGGTCGCTCATCGCCGCGTCGAAGACGATGTCGGCGCGGAACCGCTCGATCGCCTGGGTGCTGTCGAGGGGGAGGAGGTCCCAGTAGAACTCGTCCACCGCGGGGTTCCCCTCGCCCTGTCCGCGCACGCTCTGGCGGGTCGAGGAGCCGGTCGATGCGTCGGCCGCGAGGATGACGTCGCGCATCTCGTACTCGATCACGTAGGTGGTCAGTCCCTGCACGAAGTCGTCGTTCCCGGTGAGGACGAGCAGCAGACCGTCTTCCTCCTCGGTCTCGTACGGCACGTCGGCGCCGTTCTCGTCCGTGACCGACAGCACACGGGTGTCGATGCCGGCCCCCTCGTACGCGGTGGGCAGCCCGCGGACGATGCCGCGGTTCTGGTCGTACTCGGGGAAGCGGGCGACGAGCGTCTCGACGACGTGCATCCGCGCGCGGCCCTCTTCATCGAGCCCGACCTCGTAGAGCGCGTCCCAGGAGGCGTAGGAGAAGTCGTCGACGTCCGCGTCCGCCACGGTGCTCGCGGGCGCGCCCGTCGATCGTGCGTCGGCAGGCTCGGATGCGGCGGTCGCCGACGTCGGGGCGGCGACCGCGGCGACGGCGAGGGCGATGGCGGCGAACGCGCGGATGATCCGGGTGGCGGTCATGCTTCGAGGCTACCCAGCCTGCGCGAAGGAGTCGGCACGCCGTCTCGGTAAACTGGGGAGGACTTCAAGGAGCCCCGCACATGACTGACGCGTCCGCCGCGCCCGATTCGGCCTCGTCCGACCCTTCGAACGAAGAGGACGCCCACGAGCAGAAGACCGTCCGTCTCGCCAAGCGCGCGCGCCTGATCGAGAAGCGGGCGGATGCCGCGGGCGGCGCCTTCCCGGTCGGCGTCCCGGTGACGCACACCATCCCGACGCTCCGCGCGGAGTACGGAGAGCTCGAGGCGGGCGCCGAGACCGGCGTCGTGGTCGGAGTGGCCGGTCGCGTCGTGTTCAGCCGCAACACCGGCAAGCTCTGCTTCGCGACGCTGCAGGCCGGCGACGGCACCCGCATCCAGGCGATGATCTCGCTCGCGAACGTCGGCGAGGAGTCCCTCGCGGACTGGAAGGAGTACGTCGACCTGGGCGACCACGTCTTCGTGCACGGCGAGGTGATCTCCAGCCGCCGCGGCGAGCTGTCGATCATGGCCGACGACTGGGCGATCGCCTCCAAGGCGATCCTCCCGCTGCCCAACGCCTACTCCGAGCTCAGCGAGGAGGGGCGGGTCCGCAGCCGCTACCTCGACCTCATCGTGCGCGAGCAGGCACGCACCACCGTCCGCGCCCGCGCCGCGGTGAACGCGAGCCTTCGCGCGACCTTCACCGGGCACGACTACCTCGAGGTCGAGACGCCGATGCTGCAGGTGCAGCACGGCGGAGCATCCGCTCGCCCGTTCATCACCCGCTCGAACGCCTTCGACACCGAGCTCTACCTGCGCATCGCGCCGGAGCTCTACCTGAAGCGCGCCGTCGTCGGCGGCATCGAGCGGGTCTTCGAGATCAACCGCAACTTCCGCAACGAGGGCGCCGACTCGACGCACAGCCCGGAGTTCGCGATGCTCGAGGCCTATCAGGCCTACGGCGACTACAACCAGATGGCCGCACTCACGCAGGAGCTGGTGCAGCAGGCCGCGATCGCGGTGACCGGCTCGACCACCGTGACCTGGGCCGACGGCACCGAGTACGATCTCGGCGGCGAGTGGGACCGCATCTCGATGTACGAATCGCTCTCCGCGGCATCCGGTCGCACGGTCACCCCGCAGGACTCGGTCGACGACCTGATCGCCTTCGCCGAGCAGAGCGGAGTCGATCTGCCGCCGCAGGCCACGCACGGCAAGCTCGTCGAGGAGCTCTGGGAGCACTTCGTGAAGGGCGACCTCGTGCGCCCGACCTTCGTGATGGACTTCCCGGTCGACACGTCGCCCCTGGTGCGCGAGCACCGCTCGATCGACGGCGTCGTGGAGAAGTGGGACCTGTACATCCGCGGCTTCGAGCTGGCGACGGGATACTCCGAGCTCGTCGACCCCGTGATCCAGCGCGAGCGCTTCGTCGAGCAGTCGAAGCTCGCCGCGCGCGGTGATGTCGAGGCGATGCCCATCGACGAGGAGTTCCTGCGGGCACTGGAGCACGGCATGCCGCCGTCCGGTGGCATGGGAATGGGCATCGATCGTCTGCTGATGGCGATCACCGGGCTCGGCATCCGCGAGACGATCCTCTTCCCGCTGGTCAAGTAGCTGGGCCGCGTCGGAACGCCCACTCCGGCAGCAGCGCACCGCCGATCATGGTCTCGAGCAGCGCCGCGAGGCCGTACTGCGGATCGATCTCGCGCACCATCTCGAGATACCGGCCCGCGTGGGTCGACCTGCCGAGCGCCCACGACAACCACGCCGCTGCCGTGAGCGGCGCCGGTCGGTACGCGCGGGGCGCCTGCGCCGCGGCCCGGCGGACCACCGACAGCGCGAGCCGGAGACGGTCGAGATCGGGAGCGGGGCCGCGGCCCAGGAAGACCTGACCCAGATCGTCGGGGACCGTCGTGCCGGAGCCGGCGAAGGCGAGCTGTGCCGCGAGCGTGCGCATGCCGCCGGCCAGGTCCGTCGCCCACTGCGCGATGGCGACGTCGCGGAGCAGCGGCCGGTTCAGGCTCCACAGCAGCGCAGCCGTGGCGAAAGGCGGCAGGTCCTGCGGCGTTCGGAGGACCGATTCGAAGAACGCCGGCACGTCTTCCAGCATCACGAGGGCGGCGATCGCCATCGGGTTCTCCCGCCCGGTGAGGGTGCCGCACCTGTCGAGGCAGAGCATCTCGGTGAGCTCGAGGAGCGCCCGTCCCACCCGCTCCTTCTCGGCGAGGTCGGAGGGCGGAAGGTCGACGCCGGCGAACTGGTCTCCGGACACGTCGCCCTCCGACGAAAGGGCGGGCGAGGCCCCGATGTCGGAGAGCAGGCCGATCACGGGCTCGTCGACGAGGTAGCTCGACCAGCCGGCCGGGGTCACGCACAGGGCGTCGACGACCCGGAGACCCGCGTCCTCCGCGCAGCCGAGCAGCTCGTCGACCTCGACCGCGAAGGGGAGGACGAGACCGTCGCGCGTCGGGTGCGCCTCGGCGTCGGTGTAGACGACCAGGGCCACGGCATCCGTCCCCTCCACGCGCGACACCAGCCCGACCGCCGCGTCGGCGTACTCCTCGAGGGAGATGCCGTCATCGGGGAGGTCGAGGCGCATCGCACCGTAGGTGCGCGTACCGCGGAAGGGGAGGAGCACGATGCTCTGTCGAGGCGTGAACCCGGCGAGAGCGGGGACGACGCGGAGGAAGTCGGTGGAGTCGGAGGCACGAAGCACGGTGGTCATTCCAGGAGTGTGATCGAACCCCGACCGGTCAGGGGGCGATAGCGCCCCCTGTGGAGTGTTCGGGCGAAAGGCGAGGAATGTGGACGAAGAGTCGCTCGCGTACGATGGACACATGGAGAACTTCTGGCTCGCCGCGGCATGGTCGATCCTGCCGACCATCGGAGTGAGCGCCGTCTTCTTCTTCGTGCTCCGCGGGATCATCCGCTCCGACCGCACCGAGCGCAAGGTGCACGCGCGCATCGAGGCCGAGGAGCGCGCCGCGCGCGGCCTCCCTCCTCGCGCCTGAGAGACGTCCGAGCCATCGGCTACTGTGTAGCCAATGCGCGGGCGACCGCGCGAGCCCTCGGTGATCGACGCCGGCGGAGCAAGGGGAGACGATGACGCCGGAGACCGTGGCCTGGTGGACCGCCGCGTTCCTGCTGCTGCTCGACCTCGTCATCCGCACGACGGCGATCATCGTGATCCCGCGCAATCGCCGTCCCACGGCGGCGATGGCCTGGCTCCTCGCCGTGTTCTTCATCCCCTTCATCGGCGTCTTCCTCTTCCTGCTGATCGGGAACCCGCGCCTCCCGCGCGCCCGCCGCCGCAAGCAGGACCAGATCAACGAGTACATCGCGCAGACGAGCGAGCACCTCCACTTCGGAACCCTGCGGCCGCACGCTCCGGCGTGGTTCGGCCCCATCGTCGAGATGAACCAGAAGCTCGGCGCCCTCCCCCTCTCCGGCGACAACGGCGCGCACCTGATCTCGGACTATCAGGAATCGCTCGACGCGATGGCCGACGCGATCCGCGAGGCGCAGGACTACGTCCACATCGAGTTCTACATCCTCCAGTCCGACGACTCGACCGACAACTTCTTCCGGGCCATGGAGGAGATCGCAGCCCGCGGCGTCGAGGTCCGCGTGCTCCTCGATCACTGGGCGAACCGCTGGAAGCCGCGCTACCGGGCCACCGTCAAGCGGCTGAACGCCATGGGCGCCGACTGGCAGCTCATGCTCCCGGTGCAGCCGCTGAAGGGCAGGATGCAGCGGCCCGACCTGCGCAATCACCGCAAGCTCCTCGTCGTCGACGGCAAGGTCGCCTTCCTCGGCTCGCAGAACGTCACGGCGTCGACGTACAACCTCCCGAAGAACATCAAGCGGGGTCTCAACTGGGTCGACCTGATGGTGCGCATCGACGGGCCGGTCGTCCTCAGCGTGAACGCGATCTTCCTCAGCGACTGGTACAGCGAGACCGACGAGGTGCTCGAGGAGATCGACATCTCCCACGCGAACATCGGATCGGGCGACCTGGACTGCCAGGTGGTGCCGTCGGGACCGGGCTTCGAGGTCGAGAACAACCTGCGTCTGTTCCTCGGTCTGCTCTACGCGGCGAAGAACCGCATCATGATCGTCAGCCCCTACTTCGTCCCCGACGAGGCGCTGCTGCTCGCCGTCACGGCAGCCGTCGACCGCGGCGTCGAGGTCGAGCTCTTCGTCTCGGAAGAGGGCGATCAGGCGATGGTCTATCACGCCCAGCGCAGCTACTACGAGGTGCTGCTCAAGGCGGGCGTGCGCATCTGGATGTACCGCAAGCCCTATATCCTCCACACCAAGAGCCTCACGATCGACGACGAGGTCGCGGTCATCGGCTCGAGCAACATGGACATGCGCTCCTTCGGTCTGAACCTGGAGGTGTCGATGCTCGTGCGCGGCGAGGAGTTCGTCACCGAGATGCGGGCCGTCGAGGACAAGTACCGCTCCCTGAGCCGGGAGCTGACCCTGGAGGAGTGGATGCAGCAGCCCCTCCGGTCGACCGTGCTCGACAACCTGGCACGCCTCACCTCCGCTCTGCAGTGATCCGCCGCGATCCCGGTCGGTCTGGGGGATGAAACCGGAATATCGGGCGGGTACCCTGTGACCATGGCCACACGCACGCGTCTCGCAGCCGTCCTCTCGTCCCTCGCCGCGATCGCGCTCCTCGGTGCGGGCTGCACGGCGACGCCCGGTGCCGTGACGCCGACGAACTCACCCGCACCGAGCTCGACGACCGGTGACGATGCCGGCGACATCGAGGGCGTTCTCCTTGACGAGGGACGCATGTTCGCCGTGGTCACCTGGGGGTCGTCCGGGTGCATCCCGCAGGTCGACGAGGTCTCGGCAGAGGGCCAGACGGTCACCGTGAACCTCGTGGACCTCGACGCCGAGGACGGCAAGGAGAAGGTGTGCACGGCCGACTTCGCGCCGCGCGCGAGCATCGGAGCCCTCCCCGAGGGAGTGGATCCCACCGCCGAGATCACCCTGCAGGTCACCTACGGGGACATCGTCGACGATGTCGAGCTCGACGGCGATGCCGCCTTCACCGGGAAGCCCGGGAGCTCGACCGAGTATCAGCCGTCGGCCGGCTGGTTCGACGACGGCAGCCTGGTGCTGCTCACGTGGGGCTCCTCCTCGTGCGCTCCGGTCGTCGAGGCCGTCGAGGGGTCCGGCAACTCGGGAACGGTCACGTTCGTCACGGATGCCGACCAGGTGTGCACCATGGACATGGCGCCGCGGGCGACGATCATCGCTTTCCCCGACGATGACGTGGACGACGACGACTTCACGCTGACTCTCACCGGCGGCGGCCTCGAGGGCACCGTGAAGGTGCTCAGCAGCTGACCGGTGCCCGGCGCTCCGCCGGGCTCAGAGCATCGACACCGGGTGCCCGGCGGGCAGCGCGAGCAGCAGCGCGCCGGGGTCGGCCCGGCAGGTGATGCGCACCGCCTCGCCGAACTCGTCTCCGTCGAGCTCGACAGGAGTCGGACCGGGAGCCGCGGCCTCCGCCGCCGCTCCTCGGAAGTAGTGCACCGAGGCGTCTCTGCCGCGACGCTTCAGCACGCGGCGTCCGGCCCGGAAGCGTCGCAGGACCGAGTTGTCCCACCAGATCTTCCGCCAGACGCCGAGCCAGCCGAGCACGCCCGTGGGCTGGATGACGGCGACGTCGAGCGTCGCGTCGGTGATGGAGGCATCGGGGATCAGCGCGATCCCGGCCGGGAGCGTGCCGCAGTTCGCGAAGAGGATGCTGTGCACCTTCGTGGAGTGCAGGCGTCCGTCGTCGATCTGGTACACGGCCCGGAAGGGCCTGGCCCGCGGGAGCGACCGCGCCGCACCGTCGACGTAGGCGATCCAGCCCACGGACTTCTTGAGGTCGGAGCGCGTGTTCGCGATCATGTCGGCATCCAGGCCGATGCCGGCCAGCACCACGAAGGCGTGCTCCGACTCCTCGCCGTTCGCGCGGCTCACGCGCGCCCAGCCGATGTCGATCGGATGCCGGAAGTCGCCGAGCGCCGCGCGGATCATCTCCGCGGGATCGCCGAGCGGGAGTCCCAGGTTGCGCGCCAGCAGGTTGCCGGTGCCGCTCGGCAGGATGGCCAGCGGCACACCCGTGTTCGCGATCGCCTCGGAGACCGCGCGCACGGTGCCGTCACCGCCCGCCACGAGCACGACGTCGACGCCGCGGGCCAACGCCTGCGCGGTCGCCGCCTGGCCGGCGTCCTCGACGGTCGTCGGATAGAAGGCCGGATGCTCCCACCCGGCCTCCCTCGACAGATCGCGCACCGCGGCGCGGAGTCGCTTGCCGTCGACCTTGATCGGGTTGTAGACGAGCGCCGCCTGTCGTCGGGCGGAATCGCTCGTGGTCATGGCGCTACTCTAATCCCGGCATCGGCCCCCTCTTCTCCGGCGACGCAGGCCCCCGTGTTTCCGTGCGTTACCTCCGGGATCGTGTGCTCCCTCGCCCCGCGGCTAACGTCGGAAGTCATCCCGCATCTCCCCGCGCCGCCGTCCCGATCGGCCGGCGCGGACGATGGACGCACTCCCGACGACCGGCCCACCTCGCAGGAGCACGACATGTCAGAGCAGAACCAGACCCAGAACGAGATCGACGCGCACCTCTCGAAGCAGAAGTCGCGCACGCGCCTGTGGCTGATCGGCGGGGCCGTCGCGGTCGTCGCGATCGCCGCCGCGTTCGTGATCCCGATCGTCGTGCAGAACTCCGCCCCCGAGGCCTCCGGCGACGGCGCGGAGGAGCTGATCCCCCTGACGATCGCCGACACCGCGCAGAGCGACTTCCAGGACGCCATCATCGAGGTCGGCAAGGAGAACGGGCTCGACCTCACCTTCGTGAACTTCGACGACCCCTACCTGCCGAACACCGCCCTCGTCGAGGGCGAGGTCGACGGCAACTCCTTCCAGCACGTCGCCTGGCTCAGCCAATTCAACAAGGAGAACGGGTCGGACATCACGCCGGTCTTCTCGACCGTGATCTCGGCATGGGGACTGTTCTCGGACGATCTCGACTCCGCCGACGACATCCCGGAGGGTGCCAAGGTCGCCGTGCCCGACGACCCGGCGAACTTCTCCCGCGCCCTCTTCATCCTGCAGACGGCCGGTGTCATCGAGGTCGACGAGAACGCCGGCGTCTTCCCGACCGAGGAGGACATCACGTCGAACCCGCGCGGCATCGAGCTCGTGCGCATCGCCCACGAATCGGTGCAGACCAGCTACAGCGACCCGACCATCTCCGCCGTCGTGATCGCGACCGACGACTTCGACCCCGCGCTCGAGATCACCAGCGACGACGCCCTCGTGCTCGAGGACTCCTCGGCCACCACGTCGAGCCCGTACGTGATCGTGGTCGCGACGACCGCAGACCGCGCCGACGACCCGGCCTGGGCGCTGCTGGAGAAGACCTACCGCGACAAGCGCGTGGTCGCGGCCCTCGAAGAGGAGAAGCGCGGCGAGGCCACCATCGTCGAACTCCCCGTCGACGACCTCCGCAAGGCGCTCGCCGAGCTCGTCGCCCAGTAGTCCGCCACGGTGCGGAGCAGCCGCACGACCAGACCGAGGATCGAATGACAGAGCGCATCCAGCTCTCCGGGGTGTCGAAGGACTACCCCGCCCGAGGGAAGGGCGAGCCCGTCCGGGTGCTCCGCGATGTCGACATCACGGTGCATGCCGGAGAGGTCTACGGACTGATCGGGCGTTCCGGAGCGGGCAAGTCCACGCTGCTGCGCATGATCAACGGTCTCGAGGCTCCCACCGAGGGGCGCGTGCTGGTCGACGGTGTCGATGTGCACGCACTGCCGCCCGCCGAGCTGCGCACGCTGCGGCACGGCATCGGGATGGTGTTCCAGCAGTTCAACCTCTGGAACTCGCGCACGGTCTTCAGCAACATCGCCACGCCCCTCAAGCTCGCGGGATGGAAGGACGACGAGATCTCGCGGCGCGTGGCCGAGCTGCTCGACTTCGTGGGGCTCGGCGGCAAGGCCTTCGCGCGTCCGCGGCAGCTCTCCGGCGGTCAGAAGCAGCGTGTGGGGATCGCCCGCGCGATCGCGGCGAAGCCGTCGGTGCTGTTGGCCGACGAGGCGACGAGCGCGCTCGATCCGCAGACGACGACCGAGATCGTCGACCTGCTCCGCTCGGTGAATCAGGAGTTCGGGATCACGATCGTCGTGGTGACGCACGAGATGGACGTGATGAGCCAGCTGGCCGACCGCGTCTCGATCCTCAGCGACGGCGACGTCGTCGAATCGGGGGACATCCACCAGATCCTCGCCCGGCCGCAGCATCCGGTCACCGCGAACCTGGTCGGCTCGTACACGCGCACGTTCCTCAGCGACGCGCAGCGCGCCGAGCTGGCATCGAGCTTCGCCGGTCGCCGCATCTCGGTGGCGATGGACGGCGCGGTCGCGGAAGGGCCGCTGCTCTCGTCGCTCGCCCGCATCCACGAGGTCGACTTCTCGATCATCCAGGGCGGCGTCGCGCGCGTGAAGAACCTGCCGTACGGGCAGCTCAGCCTCGCGCTCCACGGTGAGGACGCCGCCGTCGACCGGTTCGTGGCTGCGCTCTCGACCCGGACGGAGGTGACGACATGGTGAGCCTCGACGTCCTCGACCTCGACGTGGTGATCCCGAAGGTCGCCCGCGCGCTCGGCGAGACGCTCTTCATGGTCTCGGTCGCGTTCTTCCTCGCCTCGGTGATCGGCCTGATCCTCGGGATCTTCCTCTACGCCACGCGCCCGGGACAGCTGCTGCACAGCCGCATCGTGCACACGACCCTGAACATCGTCGTGAACACGCTGCGCCCGATCCCGTTCATCATCCTGCTCATCGCCCTGACGCCGCTCACCCGCGCCCTCATCGGCACCAGCATCGGGCCGGCTGCCGCGATCCTGCCGCTGACGATCGCGGCTTCCGTCGGCATCGCGCGCGTCGCCGAGTCGAATCTCGTCGCGGTCGATCCCGGTGTCATCGAGGCGGCCAAGGCCTTCGGAGCCTCGCCTCTGCACATCCTCTTCGGGTTCGTGGTGCGCGAGGCGTTCGGGCCGCTGCTCCTGTCGCTGACGTTCATCTTCGTCGCGCTGATCGACGCGACAGCCGTCGCCGGAGCGGTCGGCGGCGGCGGACTCGGAAACCTCGCCCTCACGTACGGATACCAGCGCTTCGACTACGCCGTCATGATCCTCATCATCATCGTGCTGATCGCCCTGGTGCAGCTGGTGCAGTTCATCGGCAACCGGATCGCCCGGCACTTCATCGACGGATGACGTCGACCGCGCGCCGTGACCACGCCGCCCTCGCACGCCGACGTGTCGTCGTCGTGGGGGCGGGCGTGGTCGGCGCGTGCGTCGCGGCGCGGATCGCCGAGCGCGGAGCGGATGTCGTCCTGCTCGCCGCCGAGCCGGCCGGGAGCACGGAAGCCTCACGGGCGAGCTTCGCCTGGGTGAACGACCATGGCAAGGAACCGGCGTCGTATCGGCGGTTGAATGCCGACGGTCGGCGTCGGCACGCCGAGCGCTCCGCCGCACACGACATCCCGTGGTTCATCCGCACGGGAGCCGAGATCGACGGCGTCCTGTATCCCGATGACGGCTACGTCGACACGGCGGCATTCCTCGCGGCGCAGCTCGCCGATCTTCGCAGCGCCGGCGGCACGGTGCGTGATGCGACGCCTGTGGCCTCGCTGGAGCACCTGCGCGGCCTCGTCGGCCCGGCGGACCTGATCGTCGTGGCGGCCGGCACCGGCACCGCTGCGCTGGTCGCGGCGGTGTCTCCGCGGGTGCAGCGGCTGTCGTCCTCGGCCGGCGACGACGGCTTCCTGGCACGGATCGAGGTCGACGGGCATCCGATCGACCGCATCCGCTCCGTCGCCGGGCTCCAGGTGCGCCCCGACGGCGACGGGCGGATCGCCGCGCAGAGCCTGCGCATCGAAGCCGATCTGCGGGATGCCGGCGTCACGGCATCCGTCGACACGGTCTGGCCGGCCCTGCGCGACGAGATCGAGCACGCGCTCGGATGGCGAGTCCCCGCCGCGGCGCGCGTGCGCGTCGACCACGCGGCGCGCCCGCACGCCGCCGACGGGATGCCGCTCGTCGGCGCCGTCGCGGATGATGTGTATGTGGCCCTCACGCACAGCGGCGTCACGCTCGCCCCCCTGCTCGGCGAGCTGATCGCTCGAGACCTCGACGGCGACGCCGATCCCCGGCTCGTCCCCCTCCGCCCCTGAACCGATCGGACCCCCATGACCGACCTCGCCCCGACTCCGAGCACCCTGCTGGCCGGGCTCCCTGCGCGCCAGGGCTTCGGCGATGCGACGCTCATCCGGCTCGCACCGGGCTCGATCGATCTCGGCGGCGGAAACCCGGCCACGGATCTGCTTCCCCTGGACATCTATCGCGACGCGTTCCGCGCCGTGACCGAGAGCGCGGATTTCGCGCCGCTCCTCAAGTACACGCCCGCCCCGGGCCTGCCGCAGCTGCGCGCGGCGATCGCCGCGCGCGAGGGCGTGTCCGCCGACCGGATCCTCGTGACGAACGGCGGAGCGCACGGCCTCGCCCTCGCCGTGCTCAGCACGCTCGATCCGGGGGACCTGATCGTCGTCGACGACCCGGTGTATCCGCTCTTCCTCCGTGTGCTCGACCTGATCGGCGTCGAGGTCGCCCCCGTCGCGGTGGGACCGGACGGCATCGACGTGGACGAGCTCGAGCGGCGCCTCCGTGCCGGGCTCCGCCCCAAGGCGCTGTTCACCGTCCCGACGTTCCAGAACCCGTCCGGAGTCACGCTGAGCGCCGAGAAGGAAGCCGCACTCGTCGCCCTCGCCGAGAAGTACGGGTTCACGATCATCGCCGACGACCCCTACCGTGCCATCTCGTTCCCCGGCGTCGCGGTGCCCGACCGTCGCGCGTTCCGCGCGTCCGATCGGGTGATCGCGGTGAACACGTTCTCGAAGACGCTCGGGCCCGGACTGCGTCTCGGCTGGATCGTGCTCGCGGCCGGGCTCTCGGAGCGCGTCACCCGCCTGCGCAACCGGCTCGACGGCCAGACCAGCGGCATCCTTCAGGCCGTCGTCGAGCGGATGCTGGGCGACGAGCGACTGGACGCCTCGATCACCGCGGCGGGCGCGGGGTACGCCCGCAAGGCCCAGGTGCTGGTCACGGCGCTGCGGACGGAGTTCGGCGACGCGGTCGAGGTGGCGGAGCCGCAGGGCGGGTTCTTCGCGTGGGCGCGTCTCGGCTGTGACCTCGACTTCGCGCAGCTCTTCGAGGCCGCACAGGACCGCGGCGTCACCTACCAGCGGGGCGAGTGGTTCGCGGCTGAGGGTGAGGGCTTCCGTGGGTTCGCTCGTCTGTCGTTCTCGGAGGTGAGCGAGCAGGACCTGACCGAGGGCGTGGCACGTCTCGCTCAGGCGTGGCGGGAGCTCACCGGGCGCGGCTGACGCCCCCGGCACGCGCTCTAGACTTGGTGGATGATCGACCTCGCACTCCTCCGCGACCAGCCGGAGATCGTCCGCCGTTCGCAGGCCGCCCGTGGAAACGACCAGGGCACCGTCGACATCGCACTCGAGGCCGACCGATCGCGTCGTGCCGCGTTGACGACGTTCGAGGAGCTGCGCGCCGAGCAGAACGCGTTCGGCAAGCAGGTCGCGAAGGCGCCGAAGGACGAGAAGGCGGCTCTCGTCGCCCAGGCCAAGGAGCTCGCCGACCGCGTCAAGCAGGCGCAGCAGGCGGCGAACGAGGCATCGGAGTCGGCGGCGGCGGCGCTCGCCCGGATCGAGAACGTCGTGATCGACGGCGTCCCGGCGGGCGGCGAGGCCGACTTCGTCGAGCTGCGCCGCGTCGGCGACGTGCCCGCCTTCGACTTCGAGCCCCGTGACCACCTCGAGCTCGGCGAGCTCCTCGGGGCGATCGACATGGAACGCGGTGCGAAGGTGTCGGGTGCGCGCTTCTACTTCCTCCGCGGCATCGGCGCGCGCCTCGAGATCGCCCTCATGAACCTCGCCCTCGACAAGGCGCTGCAGAACGGCTTCGTGCCGCTGATCACGCCGACCCTCGTGCGGCCGGAGATCATGCAGGGAACCGGCTTCCTCGGCGAGCACGCCGACGAGGTCTACCACCTCGACAAGGACGACGACCTGTACCTCGTCGGCACCAGCGAGGTCGCGCTCGCCGGGTACCACAAGGACGAGATCGTCGATCTGACGGACGGCGCCCTCCGCTACGCCGGCTGGTCCACCTGCTACCGCCGCGAGGCCGGCTCGCACGGCAAGGACACCCGCGGCATCATCCGGGTCCACCAGTTCAACAAGCTCGAGATGTTCGTCTACACGAACCCCGACGACGCGGAGGCCGAGCACCTCCGCCTCGTCGCGCTGCAGGAGGAGATGCTCACCTCGCTCGGCCTCGCCTACCGCGTGATCGACGTCGCGGCCGGCGATCTGGGGTCGAGCGCCGCACGCAAGTACGACATCGAGGCCTGGGTTCCGACCCAGGGGGCGTTCCGCGAGCTCACGTCGACCTCGAACTGCACGACCTTCCAGGCGCGCCGGCTGGACGTGCGTCACCGGCCCGCCCCTTCGACGGGCTCGGGGACCCAGGGTGCAGCGGAGGGGGCTGCGAAGACGCAGCACGTGGCCACGCTCAACGGCACCCTCGCCACCACGCGCTGGATCGTCGCTCTGCTCGAGACCCACCAGCAGGCCGACGGATCGGTGCGCGTGCCCGAGGTGCTGCGCCCGTACCTCGGCGGACTCGACGTGATCCGCCCGCAGGGATCCACCTCATGAGCGAACCCTGGCTCGTCGGCCTCGACGTCGACGGCACGATCCTGCTGCAGGACGAGACGATGAGTCCCGGTGTGCCCGAGGCGGTCGCCCGTGTGCGGGAGGCGGGGCACGAGGTCACCATCGCCACCGGCCGCAGCTGGATGGCGACGCGACGCTATGTCGAGGAGCTCGGCCTGACGGCGGAGTACGTGGTCTGCTCGAACGGCGCCGTGACCATGCGCCGCGTCGACGGGGAGTGGGAGCGCTGGAAGATCGAGACCTTCGATCCGCGGCCGGTCCTCGCGCTGCTGCAGGAGCGCCTGCCAGACGCGCGATACATGGTCGAGCTTGCCTCCGCGCAGCGTCTCTACACCGCGCAGCTCGACGACTGGACCCTCGACGGCGGCCGCCAGGTCGACTTCGACGAGCTGGGAGCCGAGCCGGTCTCGCGCATCGTCGTCGTCTCGCCGGGCCACGACGAGGAGGACTTCCACCGGCTGGTGGCGGATGCCGGGCTCAACGAGGTCTCTTACGCGATCGGCTGGACCGCGTGGCTCGACATCGCCCCGCAGGGCGTCGACAAGGGCACCGCCCTGGAGCAGGTGCGCACCGCGCTCGGCGTCGACGGCAGTCGCGTGCTCGTGGCCGGCGACGGCCGCAACGACATCGGCATGTTCGGCTGGGCGCGGTCCCACGGAGGCCGTGCGGTGGCGATGGGGCAGGCTCCGGACGAGGTGAAGGATGCCGCGAGCGAGGTCACGGACGACGTGGCCGATGGCGGCCTGGCGACGGCTCTCGACACGCTTCCAGCACCCGCCCAGGTCGACGCGTCAGAATAGAACTCGGCTAGACTCACGCGTTGTCGGCAGATTCGTCTGTCGGGAGGGTTGTCCGAGCGGCCGATGGAGCTGGTCTTGAAAACCAGTGGGCAGAGATGTCTCGTGGGTTCGAATCCCACACCCTCCGCATACTGAAACCCGAAAGGCCACGAGTGAGCGAGAACTCCCGACGGCGTCGCACCATCGCGCGACACGGTCAGCAGCGCACCCCGGGGGCAATCGGGCAGCTGTTGAAGTTCCTCGCCATCGGCCTCGCCGTGGTGCTCGTCAGCGGTTTCGGCGTCGGCGCGTACATCCTCTACGACTTCTCCAGCACGGTCTCCGCCAACGCGGTCGACCTCGAGGGGCAGGAGCAGCTCCCGCCGGACATCGGAGAGTACAAAGAGGGCTTCAACCTCGTCCTCACCGGTGTCGACACGTGCGAGGAGAAGTACAAGGACCTCTTCGGCGATCGCTGCACCGGCGCGGACTCCGAAGGCACGCTCAACGACGTGAACCTCCTGGTCCACGTCTCGCAGGAGCCTCGTCGCATCACCGTCGTCAGCTTCCCCCGCGACCTGATGGTCCCGATCCCGGAGTGCACCGACCCCGAGGGTGAAGTGCACTCGGGCATGAGCAAGCAGCCGCTCAACGTCGCCTACACCGACGCCGGGCTGAACTGCGTCGCCAAGACGATCTCCGCGCTCACCGGGCAGGAGATCCAGTTCGCTGCCTCGGTCACCTTCGGCGGCGTGATCGAGATCACGAACGCGATCGGCGGCGTCGAGGTCTGCCTCGCCAGCCCGATCGACGACGTCTACACCGGCCTCGACATGGAGGCGGGAACGCACTACCTGCAGGGCCTGCAGGCGCTGCAGTTCCTCCGCACCCGCCACGGCGTCGGCGACGGCAGCGACCTCGGACGCATCGGCAACCAGCAGCAGTACATGTCGAGCCTGGCTCGCGCGCTGATCAGCGGTGAGACGCTCGGCAACGTGCCGGTCATGCTGAAGCTCGCGAACATCGGTCTCAACAACCTCGAGACCAGCACCTCGCTCGCCGACCCGATGAAGATCGTGCAGATCGCCCTGGCCGTGAAGTCGGTGCCGTTCGAGGACATCGTCTTCCTGCAGTACCCGACCGTCGGCGACAGCGACGATCCGAACAAGGTCGTGCCGAACGAGCAGGCGGCGAGCGTCATGTGGGACGCCATCGCGGCGAACGCGCAGCTGCAGATCACGCACCAGAACACCAGCAACGACGGTGTGGTCGTGCAGGACCCGGCGGTCCCGGTCGAAGGCGCGACACCGGACCCGACGGTGGTCCAGCTCCCCGACACGATCAAGGGCAACTCCGCCGCGCAGCAGACCTGCTCGAACGGCAACGTCCGCGAATAGCATCCTCCGCGCTTGCAGCGCGTTTGCGCGATCCTGCAAGAACTTGCGTACACTGACCTCATGTCGAAGCGACTCGCCGAGGTGGCGCGCAAGGTCGGTGTGAGCGAGGCCACGGTCAGCCGCGTGCTGAACGACAAGCCGGGCGTCTCGAGTGCGACGCGCCAGGCGGTGCTGACCGCTCTCGACGTGCTCGGCTACGAGCGGCCGACGAAGCTGCGGGGCGAGCGTGCGCGACTGGTCGGCCTCGTGCTGCCCGAGCTGCAGAATCCGATCTTCCCGGCTTTCGCCGAGATCGTCGGCGGCGCCCTGACGCAGAACGGGTACACGCCCCTGCTGTGCACGCAGAACGCGGGCGGCGTCACCGAGTCGGACTACATCGACCTGCTCCTCGCCCAGCAGGTGTCCGGAGTGATCTTCCTCGGCGGCAACTACACGCAGGCGGATGCCGCGCATCAGCACTACGAGAGGCTCCGCCAGGTCAACCTGCCGACCGTGCTGGTCAACGCCCGCGTCCCCGAGCTGCAGTTCGCCACGGTCTCCACCGACGATGCCGCCGCCGCCGAGCAGGCCGTCCTCCACGTGCACCAGCTGGGGCACCGGCGGATCGGCCTCCTGCTCGGCCCGGGCGATCATGTGCCGTCGCAGCGGAAGCTCGACGCCGCGCGCCGACTGCTCGAGCGACTCGGCACCCCGCTCTCCGACGACCTCGTCGTCCGCGGCATGTACTCCCTCGAATCGGGGCAGGCCGGGGCTGCACGCCTCCTCGAGGCCGGGGCGACCGCGATCGTCTGCGCGAGTGATCCGATGGCGCTCGGCGCCGTGCGCGCGGCCCGCCGCGCGGGCTTCTCGGTCCCCGGAGACGTGAGCGTGGTCGGCTTCGACGACTCCGCCCTGATGAGCTGCACCGAACCGCCCCTGACGACGGTGCGTCAGCCGATCGAGTCCATGGGGCGGGCGGTGATCGCCCTCCTCCTCGCGCAGATCGCCGGCACGGCTCAGCCGATCGACGAGCTCCTCTTCGAGCCCGAGCTCGTCCTCCGGGCGTCGACGGGACCTCTGGCCTGACCCTTCGGGATCCGGTCGCCCCGCCGCCGACTTTCATGCGGTCCGCAAGAATCGCAAAATTGCGACAGATTGTTTAGTTCTTGCGTTAAACGTGAGGTAAAGCTACATTCGGGACATCGCCACCGACGACGAGGAGTTCCGTGGACACCGATGTTCTGCGCAGCACCGCCCCCGTGCCTGCACGCACCGCCACCCTGCCGGCGGATGAGGGATGGTGGCGCACGGCCGTGATCTACCAGGTCTACGTGCGCAGCTTCGCGGACGGGAACGGCGACGGTGTCGGCGACCTCGCCGGAGTCCGCGCGCGCCTCGGGTACCTCAAGAGCCTCGGCGTCGATGCTCTCTGGTTCAACCCCTGGTACCGGAGCCCGCTGGCCGACGGCGGATACGACGTGCAGGACTACCGCGACATCGACCCGCGGTTCGGCACGCTGGAGGAGGCGGAGCAGCTCATCGCCGAGGCCCTCGCGCTCGGCATCCGCACGATCATCGACATCGTTCCCAATCACATCTCCGATCAGCACGAGTGGTTCCAGCGTGCACTGGCCGCGGGCCCGGGGAGTCCCGAGCGCGAGCGCTTCTGGTTCCATCCCGGGCGTGGGGAGAACGGCGACGGCATCCCCACCAACTGGGTCTCCAGCTTCCAGGGCGAGACCTGGACGCGCACGCGGAACCCCGACGGCACGCCCGGTGAGTGGTACCTGCACCTGTTCACGCCCGAGCAGCCGGACCTCAACTGGAACCACCCCGACGTGAGGCGCGAGCACGAGGACATCCTGCGCTTCTGGTTCGACCGCGGGGTCGCCGGCGTGCGCATCGACTCCGCCGCGCTGCCGGTCAAGGACGCGGCCCTCCCGGATCTGCCTCCCGGGAGCGCGCCGGCGATCGGGCATCCGCACATCGATCGCGACGAGCTGCACGACATCTACCGGGACTGGCGCGCCGTCGCCGACGAGTACGACGGCGAGCGGGTGCTCGTGGGGGAGGTGTGGCTCGAAGACGCCGAGCGCTTCGCCCGCTACCTGCGCCCCGGCGAGATGCACACCGCTTTCAACTTCGGCTTCATGACGCAGCCGTGGAGCGCGCAGGCCATGCGCGACTCGATCACCCGCACGCTCGCCGAGCATGCGCCCGTGGGCGCCCCGGCCACCTGGGTGCTGTCCAACCACGACGTCACCCGCCCGGCGACGCGCTACGGCCGGGCCGACTCCTCGTTCGCCTTCGATCGCAAGCGCTTCGGGACCCCGACCGATGCCGGGCGCGGGCGGGAGCGGGCGCGCGCCGCCGCGCTGCTCGTGGCAGCCCTCCCCGGCAGCCTCTACATCTATCAGGGCGACGAGCTGGGGCTTCCGGAGGTGGAGCTGCCGCTCGACGCGATCGAGGACCCCATGCACTTCCGCTCCGGCGGGGTCGACCCGGGTCGGGACGGATGCCGCGTGCCGCTGCCCTGGTCCGGCACCGCGACCCCCTACGGGTTCGGCGGGACGCCCTGGCTCCCGCAACCGGGGGACTGGGCGCCCCTCAGCGTCGACGCGCAGGAGCACGACCCGGCATCCACGCTGAATCTGTACCGCGACGCGATCGCGCTGCGCCGCGACGTCGAGGACCTCGCCGAAGGCGGCTTCTCGTGGCTGGAGCTCGGCGCCGACGTGCTGGCCTTCCGGCGCGGCGACGGCGTGCTGAGCATCACGAACCTCGGCCCCGCCCCGGTGCCGCTGCCCGCGCACCACGAGGTCCTCCTCACCAGCACGCCGCTCGACGGCGTGCTGCCCCCCGACTCCACGGCCTGGCTCGCCCTGCGCCCGCTGCCGGAGCGCGCCGGCGGAGCGCACCACTGAACCCTGCACGACCCGATCAGCAATCACATGGAAGGAAAGACGATGAAGTCACCGAAGAGGACCCTGGTCGCCGGCGTCGCCGTGCTGGCCACGGTCACCGCTCTCGCCGGCTGCTCCGCAGGCGGAAACGAGGGCAGCGCGAGCGGCAAGACCGAGCTGCGCGTCGCGACGTTCCCGCCCGGCGCCGATGCCGCGGCCTACGACGCGTTCGCGGCGCAGGAGAAGCAGTTCGAGAAGGAGCACCCCGACATCGACATCATCGGGGTCGAGTACGAGTGGGAGGGTCCGACCTTCGCCGTCCAGCTCGCCGGCGGCAGCCTGCCCGACGTCTTCACCGTGCCGTTCACCGACTCCAAGACGCTCCTCGAGAACGGGCAGCTCATGGACGTCACCGATGCCATCGACGAGCTCGGGTACACCGATCGGTTCAACCCGATCATCCTCGACGGCGTCACGGGCGACGACGGCAAGCTCTACGGGTTCCCGCGCCAGGCCTACGCCGCGGCACTCCACTACAACCGCGATCTGTTCGAGCAGGCGGGTCTCGACCCCGACAACCCGCCGCAGACGTGGGACGAGATCCGCGAGGCCGCGAAGGCGATCACGGACGCCACCGGCAAGGCCGGCTACGCGCAGATGGCGATCAACAACACCGGCGGCTGGCAGCTCACCTCGCAGACCGTCGCCCGCGGCGGACGCACGCAGACCGACAACGGCGACGGCACGGCGGAGTCGACCATCGACAACGATGCGACGAAGGCAGCGCTCCAGTTCCTGCATGACGTGAAGTGGACGGACGGCTCCTTCGGATCGAAGGTCGACCTCGACTGGGGCACGATCAACCAGGAGTTCGCCGCCGGCAACATCGGCATGTACACGTCGGGCTCCGACATCTACACGGCGCTGGTGCGCGACTTCGGCATGGACTCCGCGATCTACGGCATGACCGTGGTCCCGCTCGAGGGCGACGACCCCGGCACGCTCGGCGGCGGCGACATCGCCGTGATGAGCCCGACCATCGACGAGACGACCAAGGCGGCCGGCGTCGAGTGGATCGACTGGTACTACATGCAGAAGCTCATGGACAAGGACGCCGCGGTGCTCGACGCCAAGACGCTCGACGAGTCGGGTCAGGCGGTCGGCACGCCGCTGCTGCCGGTGCTCAGTCGTGAGCTCTATGACGAGTCGCAGGAATGGATCGCGGACTACATCAACGTCCCCGTCGACCAGATGAAGCCGTTCAGCGAGCGCATCTGGGATCAGACGCCGGTCGGCGAGCCGAAGGTGAAGACCCAGGAGGTCTACTCGCTTCTCGACTCGGTCGTGCAGACCGTGCTCACGGACCAGAACGCCGACATCGACGCTCTCCTCGCTCAGGTGCAGACCGAGGCGCAGGCGAAGCTCGACGAGTAGTCGATGACGATGACGCTCTCCGAACAGCGGGCGGCGGTGGAGGATTCTCCGCCGCCCGCTGCGCGCCGACCCCGCCGCCGCTCACCGCTCACCTGGTATCGCGGCGGCGGGCTGGCGAACCTCGTGTTCGTCCTGCCGATGCTGTTCGTGTTCGTGTTCTTCTCCTGGTCGCCGATCGTGCAGTCCGTGATCATGAGCCTGCAGAAGACGAACCTGATCGTCGCGGAATGGGTCGGCTTCGACAACTACCTCGCGGTGATCGGCGACCCCGAGCTCGGTCGGGCCGTGATCAACACGCTCTGGTTCGCGGTGCTCGCGCTGCTCTTCGGGTTCCCGCTGCCGCTGCTGATGGCGGTGCTGATGAGCGAGGTCCGCCGCGGCAAGGGTCTCTACTCCGCCCTTGCTTATCTCCCGGTCGTCATCCCCCCGGTCGTCGCCGTGCTGCTGTGGAAGTTCTTCTACAGCGCCGATCCGTCGGGCGTCTTCAACACCGTGCTCGGCTGGGTGGGCATCGCGCCGCAGCCGTGGATCCAGGATGCCGTGCAGGCGATGCCGTCCCTCGTGCTCGAAGCGACTTGGGCCGGGGCCGGCGGCTCGATCATCATCTACCTCGCCGCTCTGCTGGGCGTCCCACCCGAGCTCTACGACGCGGCGGAGGTCGACGGCGCCGGCATCTGGAAGAAGGTCTGGCACGTCACGCTGCCGCAGCTGCGCGGCATCCTCTTCATCATGCTGATCCTGCAGGTCATCGCGACCGCGCAGGTGTTCCTCGAGCCGTTCCTGTTCACCGGCGGCGGTCCTGCCGGCGCGACGAAGACCGTGCTGCTGTACATCTACGACAAGGCCTTCCGGAACAGCCTGGGCGGCGACTACGGCGAGGCGACCGCGGTCTCGGTGCTGCTCGCGATCGTGCTGGCCGTCCTCTCCTGGCTGTACTTCAAACTGACCGACCGATGGAGCACGACATGAGCCTCGCGACCCGCCTCTCGACGCGCGCGGCGGAGCGAGCCGCAGAACGCGCCGCCGACCGCGTGGGGGATCGCACCGTGATCTCCGACTCGGAGCGCCGGCGAGCCGGCATCCGCGTCGGGATGTCGATCACGCACGTGTTCCTCGCAGTCGGGCTGGTGGTCGCCGGACTCGGGCCGATCCTGTGGCTCGCGAAGTCGGCGGTGACGCCCACGCAGGACACCCTGCAGCAGCCCTTCGCGCTCTGGCCGAACGGCATCGACTGGGCGAACCTTCAGACGGCGTGGAACGACATCCACATCGACCAGTACTTCCTGAACACGGTCGTCATCGCGCTCGGCGCCTGGTTCGTGCAGCTGTTCATCGCGACGACCGCGGGCTACGCGCTGTCCGTGCTGCAGCCGCGGTACGCGCCGCTGCTGAACGCGCTCGTGCTCGCCACGCTGTTCATCCCCGGCATCGTGCTGCTGGTGCCGCTGTACCTGACGATCGTGCATCCGCCGCTGCTGGGCGACGTGAGCCTGCTCAACAACTACCTCGCGGTGTGGCTGCCGATGGGGGCGAACGCCTTCAACATCCTGCTCGTGAAGCGGTTCTTCGACTCGCTGCCTCGTGAGGTCTTCGAGGCCGCCCGCACGGACGGCGCGGGCCCGTTCCGCCTGTTCTGGTCGATCGTGCTGCCGATGTCGAAGCCGATCCTCGGCGTCGTGTCGGTGTTCGCGATCATCGCCGCGTGGAAGGACTACCTCTGGCCGATGCTGGTGCTGCCCGACCCCGCCGTGCAGCCGCTGTCGGTGCGGCTTCCCGCCGTGCAGTCGCAGACCGAGCTCGACGTCTTCCTCGCCGCGCTCGCGATCGCCACGCTCATCCCGATCGCGATGTTCCTGATCTTCCAGTCCGTGTTCCTGCGCTCGGCAGGACTCGGGGGAGCGGTGAAGGGCTAGTCGCCGCGCGCGGGCGACGGGGCCAGCGCGTCGATCAGCGCGGCCATGATGCCGGGCATGTCGACCGTCGGGTCGATCATCCACTGCAGCTGCAGGCCGTCCGATGCCGCCTGGATGATCCGCGCCAGGGTGTCGGGGTCGAGGGCCGGACGCTGGTCGTCGTTCGTGAAGCTCTCGGCGATGCTCGAGCGCAGCCGCTCGCTGCGCTCGAGGAAGTAGTCGTGCGCGGGATGAGCGGGGTCGGCGGCATCCACCGCGAGTCGTGAGAACAGGGCGACCAGGCCGGGCACCTGCGTGTTGTGGCGGATGACCTCGAGGAAGCCGTCCCTCGCCCCCTCCGCGTCGAGGAAGGCGGGATCGAGGCCGTCGTGCTCGTCGCGCTTGCGCAGCACCGCGGTGAAGAGCTCCTCCTTCGAGCCGAAGTAGTGCAGGAGGGCGGCGGGAGTCACACCGACGACTTCGGCGATCTCCTTGAGAGACGCGTTCTGGTATCCCTTCCGGCCGATGACGTCGAGCGCGCTCTCGAGGATCTCCTCGCGTCGCGCGACGCCCTTCGCGTAAGAACCTCGGACAGCCATGAGTCGAGACTAATCCTGAATGACGTTTGGAATCTAATACTGAAGCGCATATAGTTTTCGCAAGGACACCGCCGTCGCTGCGAAAGGAAGACCATGACCGAGATCTCGGCCTCCGACCTGACCCTCGAGGAGAAGGCGTCGCTGACCAGCGGCGCGGACTTCTGGACCACGAAAGCGGTCGATCGGGCCGACATCCGCTCGGTGATGATGACCGACGGCCCGCACGGCCTCCGCAAGCAGATGGGCGGCACGGATCACCTGGGTCTCGCCAGCAGCGTTCCGGCGACCTGCTTCCCGCCCGCCGTCGGCATCGGTTCGTCGTGGGATCCGGAGCTCATCGAGCGGGTCGGCGCGGCGATCGGCGTCGAGGCCGCGATCGAAGACGTCGCGGTCGTGCTCGGACCCGGGATCAACATCAAGCGGTCGCCGCTGTGCGGGCGCAACTTCGAGTACTTCTCCGAGGATCCGATCGTCTCGGGCGTGCTCGGCGCCGCCTCCGTGCGCGGCGTGCAGTCGCAGGGCGTCGGCACGTCGCTCAAGCACTTCGCCGCGAACAACCAGGAGTTCGACCGGATGCGTGCGAGCTCCGACGTCGATCCTCGTCCGCTGCGCGAGATCTACCTGCGCGGCTTCGAGCGGGTCGTGAAGGATGCCGTGCCGTGGACGGTCATGTGCTCGTACAACAAGCTCAACGGCGTCTGGACCTCGGAGGACCCGTGGCTGCTCACGAGCGTGCTGCGCGAGGACTGGGGCTTCGACGGGCTCGTCGTCTCGGACTGGGGTGCCGTGAACGACCGCGTCGCCGGCGTCGCCGCGGGGCTCGACCTCGAGATGCCGGCATCCGGCGGACGCACCGACGCGCAGCTCGTCGCGGCCGTGCGCGCCGGGACGCTCGATGAGAGCGTGCTCGACACCGCCGCCGCCCGCATCGTCGACCTCGTGCGCAAGGCGGGTGAGCGCCCCGTCGTCGATGGTCCGCTCGACGTCGACGCCCATCATGCTCTCGCCCGCGAGGCGGCCGGTCGGTCGATCGTGCTCCTCAAGAACGAGGCCCTTCGCGCGGTTCCCGAGCCTGTCGAAGGGCAGGGGCCCGTCCTGCCGTTCGCGCCGACGCAGCGGATCGCGGTCATCGGCGCCTTCGCGACGGAGCCCCGCTTCCAGGGCGCCGGTTCCTCGCTGATCAACCCCACCCGCGTGGACACGGCGCTCGACGCGCTGCGAGCCGTCGGCGGCGACCTCGTGTCCTACGCTCCGGGCTTCGCCGTCGAGGGCGGTGCGATCGCGGCATCCGGTCGTCCGGCGGACGAGCTGCGGGCCGAGGCCGTCGCGGTGGCTGCCGCCGCCGAGGTGGCCGTGGTCTTCCTCGGCCTGCCCGCAGCGGAGGAATCCGAGGGCTTCGATCGCGAGCACATCGACCTTCCTGCCGACCAGCTCGTCCTGCTCGATGCCGTGGTCGACGCGAATCCGCACACGGTGGTCGTCCTGTCCAACGGCGGCGTGGTCGCCCTGCCCTTCGCCGACCGCGTGCCCGCGATCGTGGAGAGCTGGCTGCTCGGCCAGGCGGGAGGCAGCGCCGTCGCCGACGTGCTCTACGGTGCCGTCAACCCCTCGGGGAAGCTCACCGAGACGATTCCGGTGCGCCTGGCGGACAACCCCTCCTTCGGCAACTTCCCCGGTGAGTTCGGGCACGTCCGCTACGGTGAGGGCCTGCTCGTCGGCTACCGCTGGTATGACGCGAAGGGGCTCGACGTGACGTTCCCCTTCGGTCACGGGCTGTCCTACACGACCTTCGCCTACGGCAGCACGACCGCCGAGGTCGACCCCGACGGCGACATCGTCGTGCACCTCGAGGTGACGAACACGGGTGACCGCGACGGACGCGAGGTCGTGCAGGTGTACGTCGCGCCGGTCCGGTCGATCGTGCAGCGCGCGCCGCGCGAGCTCAAGGCCTTCGCCTCTGTGGAGCTCGCCGCCGGAGAGACCAGGACCGTCGAGCTCGTGGTGCGCCGCCAGGACCTCGCGTACTGGGACGTGCGCGTGGATCGGTGGATCGTCGAGGGCGGCGAGTACACCGTCGATGTCGCCGCATCCAGCCGCGACATCCGCGCGACGGTCTCGGCGCAGGTCGAGGGGGACGAGATCCTCCTCCCGCTCACGCTGAACTCCTCGGTCGGAGACGTCCTGGCGCACCCGATCGCCGGGCCGATCGTCATGGGCGCCCTCGGCGGCTTCCTCGGCGAGCTGTCCGGTGCCGACTCCTCGGCGGCGTCGATGATGCCGAACGACGAGGCGATGGAGAAGATGATGGCCTCGTTCCCGATCGGCCGACTCATCGGCTTCCCCGGCGTCGACGTCTCGCACGAGCAGGTCGAGCAGCTGCTCGCGGCCGCGAACGCGGGTGGTTCCGTCCCGGCGTGACCGATGGCTCCCGCTACCCGCGCGGTTCGAAGCGCGTGGGGGCGTGGGTCGCCGCGACCAGCGCGCGCAGATCCTCCAGCGTCGAAGGTGCGGCGTCGAGCGCGCGCGCCTGCACCAGCACGTTGCCGAGAGCGGTCGCCTCGACGGGGCCGGCCAGCACGGAGAGGCCCGTGCGGTCGGCCGTCGCCTGGCAGAGCAGGCGGTTGAGCGACCCGCCGCCGACGAGGTGGATGCTGTCGATCTCGCGTCCGGCGAGAGCGGATGCCGTCTGCACGGCCTCCGCGAACGCCGCCGCGATCGACTCGACGATGCTCCGCGCGAAGCCCGCTCTCGACGACGGAGCGTCCGCGCCCAGAAGGGCCGCGATACGGGTCGGCATGTCGCCCGGCGCGCTGAGCGACGGGTCGTTCGCATCGAACAGCGGCACGTCCTCGTCGACGGCGGATGCCGCGGCCAGCAGCTCCGGCAGGTCGACGGGTGTGCCGTCCTCGGCCTCCCAGGCGCGCACCGTCTCGCTGAGCAGCCAGAGCCCGGTGACGTTGTGCAGGAACCGGTAGCGGCCATCGACGCCGAGCTCGTGCGTGAAGTTCGCGTCGCGCGCGGCATCCGTCAGCACCGGGTCGGTCAGCTCCAGACCCACGAGGCCCCAGGTGCCGCACGAGATGTACGCCGCCGAGGGCGTGGCCATCGGCACCGCTGCGACCGCGGAGGCGGTGTCGTGCGAGCCGACGGCGATGACCGGCAGTCGGGCGCCGATGCGCTCGACCAGCTCGGGGCGGAGTTCGCCGACCACCGTGCCGGGGTCGACGAGATCCGGCAGCAGGGCGGCGGGGATGCCCAGCCGATCTGCGAGCTCGGTGTCCCACTCCCCGCTCCCCACGCGCAGCAGCCCTGTCGTCGAGGCGTTGGTGCGCTCGGCGACGCGCGCTCCGGTGAGGAGGAAGGCGAGGAGATCCGGGATGAGCAGCGCCGTGTCGGCGTCGTCGAGGCGCGTGTCGACGCGGTACTGGTACAGGGTGTTGAACGGCAGGAACTGCAGGCCGTTGCGACCGTAGAGCTCGGTGAAGGGGGCGATCGCGTGCACCTCCTCGACGCCGCGCGCCGTCCGCTCGTCCCGGTAGTGGAAGGGCTCGGCGAGCAGCTCGCCGTGCGCGAGGAGTCCGTAGTCGACGGCCCACGAGTCGATGCCGATGCTCTCGATCGCCGGCTCCCGTCGGACCGCCTGCGCCAGCCCCTCGACCACGTGCTCGTACAGCGCCGCGAAGTCCCAGTGCAGGCCGTCCTCGCGTTCGACGGGGCCGTTGGGGAAGCGGGAGACGAGCTCGAGCTCGAGCGTGCCCTCGTCGACGCGCCCGATCATGACCCGACCGCTGGTCGCCCCGAGGTCGACGGCCGCGACGGCGCGCAGGGTCATGACGTCCTCCCGACCGAGGAGGTCATCGCAGGAAGGCCGCGGCGACGCCGGAGTCGACGGGGATGTGGAGTCCGGTCGTGCGGCTGAGCTCGGGTCCTGTGAGCACGAAGACGGCATCCGCCACGTTCTCGGGCACGACCTCTCGCTTGAGGATCGTGCGGTTCGCGTAGTACTGGCCCAGGTCCTCTTCGGCCACGCCGTAGGTCGCGGCGCGGTTGGCGCCCCAGCCCGAGGCGAAGATGCCGGAGCCGCGCACGACGCCGTCGGGGTTGATGCCGTTCACACGGATGCCGTACTCCCCGAGCTCCACGGCCAGCAGCCGCACCTGGTGCGCCTGATCGGCCTTGGTCGCCGAGTAGGCGATGTTGTTCGGGCCCGCGAAGACCGAGTTCTTCGACGAGATGTAGATGATGTCACCGCCGAGCTTCTGGTCGATGAGCGCCCGGGCCGCAGCCTTCGAGACGAGGAACGAGCCCTTCGCCATCACGTCATGCTGCAGGTCCCAGTCCTTCTCGGTGGTCTCCAGCAGCGGCTTCGAGAGGGAGAGCCCCGCGTTGTTCACGACGAGGTCGACGCCGCCGAACGCGAGCAGCGCCTGGTTCAGCGCGGCCTGGATCGCGTCGGCATCCGCCACGTTCGCCGCGACGCCGATCGCGACGTCGGCATTCCCGAGCTCCGCCGCGGCGGCCTGCGCCTTCTCGAGGTCGAGGTCGGCGATGACGACGCAGGCGCCCTCCGCCGCGAGACGGGTGGCGATGGCCTTCCCGATCCCGGATGCCGCACCCGTGACGAACGCGATACGGCCCTGGTGGCTCTGGGGCTTCGGCATCCGCTGCAGCTTCGCCTCCTCCAGCGCCCAGTACTCGATGCGGAACTTCTCGGCGTCGGAGATGGGGGAGTAGGTGGACAGCGCCTCTGCGCCGCGCATCACGTTGATGGCGTTGACGTAGAACTCGCCGGCCACGCGGGCGGTCTGCTTGTTGGCGCCGTAGGAGAACATGCCCACGCCGGGGATCAGGACGATGAGCGGGTCGGCGCCCCGGATCGCGGGGGAGTCCGTCGACGCGTGCGCGTCGTAGTAGGCCTGGTAGTCGGCGCGGTACTCCTCGTGGAGCTCGTGCAGACGCGCAGTCTGCTCCTCGATGGATGCCGTCGGGGGCAGGTCGAGGATCAGCGGCTTGACCTTGGTGCGCAGGAAGTGATCGGGGCAGCTGGTGCCGAGGGCGGCGAGAGCCGGCGCCTTCTCGGACGCCAGGAAGTCGAGCACGACGTCGGCGTCGGTGAAGTGGCCGATCTGGGGGCGGTCGTGCGAGGCGATGCCGCGGACGGTCGGGGCGAGGGCGGCGGCGCGCTCGCGGCGCTCGCTCTCAGGCAGGGCCTCGTAACCGGCGCGGACGCCGCCGAAGGGCTCCGCCTTGCCGTGCGCGCCGATGTACGCGGCGGCCGTGTCGATGATCCAGAGGGAGTTCGCCTCGACCTCTTCGGAGGTGTCGGCCCACGCGGTGATCCCATGACCGCCCAGGATGCAGCCGATCGCCTGCGGGTTCTCGGCCTTGATCGCCGCGATGTCGAGTCCGAGCTGGAAACCGGGGCGCCGCCACGGCACCCAGACGACCTTGTCGCCGAAGATGGTGGACGTCAGCGCTTCGCCGTCGGCGGCGGTCGCGATCGCGATGCCGGAGTCGGGGTGCAGGTGGTCGACGTGCGCGGCATCCACGAGGCCGTGCATCGCCGTGTCGATCGAGGGAGCCGCGCCGCCCTTGCCGTGCAGGCAGTAGTCGAAGGCCGCGACCATCTCGTCCTCGCGCTCGAGCCCGGGGTAGACGTCCGTGAGCGCGAGCAGACGGTCGAGCCGCAGCACGGCGAGTCCGGATTCCTTCAGCGTGCCGAGGTCTCCGCCGGATCCCTTGACCCAGAGCAGCTCGACCGGCCGGCCGGTGACCGGATCGGTCGCCGCGCCCTTCGCGGAGGTGTTGCCGCCGGCGTAGTTCGTGTTCTTCGGGTCGGCGCCCAGGCGGTTCGACCGCGCGATGAGAGCGGCAGAGGTCGGGTTCGTCATCAGTCTTTTCCTCGGTTCGAAGGGTCGATGGGCGGGGTGCTCAGGCGCCCCAGCCGGCCTGCACGCCGCCCACGCGCTCGGCGGCGATCTTCTGCTGGTAGCCGGATGCCGCGTACGCGGCCATCGGGTCGCCGGCGAGGCCGCGCGATTCGCGCCACTCGGCCAGGGCCGGGCGGACGTCGGTGTAGAACGCGTCCATGAAGACGGCGTTCGCGGCGAGGACGTCGCCGGACTTCTGCGCCGCGGTCAGAGCGTCGCGGTCGACGAGCAGCGCGCGGGCCGTCATCTCCTGCACGTTCAGCACCGAGCGGATCTGGCCGGGGATCTTGTCCTCGACGTTGTGGCACTGGTCGAGCATGAACGCGACATCCGGGTTGTTCAGCCCGCCGCCGCGGATGACCTCGAAGAGGATGCGGAACAGCTGGAACGGATCGGCCGCGCCGACGATGAGGTCGTCGTCGGCGTAGAAGCGGGAGTTGAAGTCGAACGACCCGAGCTTGCCGAGGCGCAGCAGCTGCATCACGATGAACTCGATGTTGGTGCCGGGCGCGTGGTGCCCGGTGTCGAGGCAGACCATGGCCTTGTCGCCGAGCGCGCTCACCTGGGCGTAGGACGTGCCCCAGTCGGGGACGTCGGTGTGGTAGAAAGCCGGCTCGAAGAACTTGTACTCCAGCACGAGGCGCTGGTCGTCGCCGAGGCGGTCGTAGATCTTCTGCAGCGACTCCTGCAGGCGGTCCTGGCGTCCGCGGAGGTCGGCCTGACCCGGGTAGTTCGACCCCTCGGCGAGCCAGATCTTGAGGTCGCGGCTGCCGGTGGCGTCCATGACGTCGATGCAGGCGAGGTGGTGGTCGATCGCCTTCTGCCGGATCGCCGCATCCTCGTGCGTGAGGGCGCCGAACTTGTAGTCGTCGTCCTGGAACGTGTTGGAGTTGATGGTGCCGAGTGCGACGCCGTGGTCCTCCGCGTGCTTGCGCAGGTCGTCGAAGGAGTCGACGAGGTCCCACGGGATGTGCAGCGCGACCGAGGGAGCGAGGGCGGTGTAGGCGTTCACCTGCGCGGCATCCGCGATCTTCTCCCACGGATCGCGCGGCGTGCCCGGCGTGCCGAACACCTTGAAGCGGGTGCCGGAGTTGCCGAACGCCCAGCTGGGGAGCTCGATGCCCTGCTGCTCGAGAGCGGCGAGATTGTCGGTCGAGAGGATGCTCATGAGGCGCTGCCTTCGGTGTCGGCGCGGTCGACGTCGACCGCGTAATGAATCGTTTCAACAATAGGACGGATGAAGGGACTCCGCAACTGCGGCGCTACGGTGTCGCTATGGAACATCAGGAACGCGCGCTGTCCGCGTACGTCGCGCAGGTGGCCGCCGACCCGCAGGTCCTCGGCGTGGTCCTCATCGGCTCGCTGGCGCGGGGGACGGAGCGGGACGACTCGGATGTCGACGTCTACCTCGTCGTCACCGAGGAGGCGTTCGCCCGTGCCGGCGCCGAAGACCGATGGGCGTGGATCGATCGACATGGCGTGGACTACCCGGGTTCGTACATCGACGTGAAGCTCGCCGACCTCGCCTATCTGCGCACGGCGGTCGATCGTGCCGACGACCCCACCAGGGCGTCGTTCGCCGGAGCGCGCGTCGCGTTCACCCGCACCGATGAGCTGGAGCCCCTCGTCCAGGCGGTCAGCGCCCTCGACGACGAGGTCTGGGCGGGCCGTGTCAGCTCGCACATCGCCCAGGCGCACCTGCACGGCGGATACTTCCTCCGGCAGGCCGAGGAGCGCGACGACCCCTTCCTGCTCCAGCACGCGGCCGTGCACCTGGCGTTCGCGGCGGCGCGCGCCGCGATCGCGGCCGACCACCGGCTGATGCCGGGGCCGAAGTACATCCACCGACTGGTCCGGGAGGTGCCCAGCGCCGACGGATTCGTCGCGGCCTGGGACCGCCTGGTCGCCGAGCCGTCCACGGCATCCGCGGAGGCGCTGACGACGATCCTGGACGACTGGCTGGGCGGCGGCCAGACGCGCGATGAATCCCTCTCGATCTTCATCCGCGACAACGAGCTCGCGTGGCTGCGCGGCACGACGCCGGCGGAGTACTTCTGACACCGGTCAGCCCTTGACGGCGCCGCTCGTCATGCCCGCCACGATCTGCCGGTTGAAGAAGATGTACATGACCAGCGGCGGGATGGTGATGAGCAGGATGTTCATGAACAGCAGGTTCCACTGGCTCAGACTCTGGCTCTGGAAGTTGTAGAGCGTCAGCTGCACAGTCGCGTTCGCGTCGCCGGGCAGGAAGTAGAGCGGTCCGGTGAAGTCGTTGAACACCGCGACGGACTGCACCACGATCACCGTGATCGCGACGGGCTTGAGCAGCGGCATCACGACCGTGAAGAAGAGCCGCAGGGGGCCTGCGCCGTCGATCACCGCCGCCTCGTCGAGCTCGCGCGGGATCGTCGAGATGAACGCGCGGAACAGCAGGATGCAGAAGCTCAGGCCGAACGTCGCCTCGATGAGGATCATGCCCGGCATGGTCTTGAAGAGCCCGATGCCCTGCAGGACCCAGATCGTCGGCACCACGGCGGGCGGGACGATGAGGCCGGCCAGCACGAAGACGTTGATCACGTGGTTCCAGCGCGACTTGCGGCGCTGCAGGATGTACCCGACCATGGCGGCGAAGACCACCATGATCGCGACGCTCGCCACGGTGAGCACCGTCGAGTTGATGAACGCGCGCACGAGCATCCAGTCGCGGGTCTCGAGGACCGTGACGACGTTCTCCCACAGGTACCAGCCCTGCGCCGGCAGCGAGAACTCGAACAGCGAGGCCTCTGCCGGGTTCTTCGCCGCCGTGAGCACGATGAACGCGAACGGGACGATGAAGACGATGATCGACGCGATGATCGCGATGATCCCCACCACGTAGCGGCTGAGGAACCGCCGTGGGGTCATCGGACGGCGGTCCTGGCGACGGATCCTCGCCTTCGACGCACCGGCCGTCGTGATGGTGCGGGTGAGGGTCATTGCTCCACCTGCCTCTTGTTGAGGATGTACTGGATCGGCACGATGATCGCGGTGACCACCAGGAAGAGCACCACGTTGCCCGCGGTGGACAGACCGTAGAAGCCCGCCTGGTACTGCTTGTAGATGACCGAGGCGATCACGTCGCTGGTGAAGCCGGGGCCGCCCTTGGTCATGGCCCAGATGAGCTCGAAGGACCGCAGTCCGCCGATCAGCGACAGCAGGATGACGGTCGCGGTCGCGGGCTGCACGAGCGGGAGCGTGATGTTCTTGAATCGCTGCCAGGCTCCGGCGCCGTCGACCTTGGCCGCCTCGAAGTACTCCTGCGGGATCGCGACGAGGCCGGCGATGAAGATGAGCGTCGCGATGCCCACGCCCTTCCAGACGTCGACGAGCGCGACGGACATGAGCGCCCAGGCCGGATCGGTGAGCCAGCCGGGCCCCTCGACGCCGATGAGCGACAGGCTCTGGTTGATGAGACCGTCGAACGGATCCATCAGCACCTTGAACGTGATGCCGATCCCCACGGTGGAGACCAGGACCGGGAAGAAGATCGTCGACCGCAGGTAGCCGCGGCCGAGGATGGAGCCCGTCAGCAGCAGCGCGAGTCCGAGCCCGAGGACCACCTTCAGGGCGGAGGTCACGAACCCGTAGACGAACGTGTTGACGAAGCCCTGCACGAGCATGGGCTCGGTGAAGAACTGGACGTAGTTGTCGAAGCCGATGAACTGGATGTCGAACAGCGACCAGCGGGTGAGGCTGAAGTAGAACGAGGCGAAGGTCGGGATGGCGAACAGGACGATGTAGAGCACCGCCGACGGGATGTAGAACCACGTCGGGTAGGAGCTCCTGATTCCCTTTCGCCCCCGGGGCGAGGTCTTGGCGGCGGGTGGCGTCGCGATGGCGGTCATGGGTCTCTCCGTCGAGTGAGGTCGGCGGGTGCGGGCCCCGTGCAGGGCCCGCACCCCGGGATCAGTCGTCGATCACCAGCCGTCGAGGCCCAGCTGCTGGGCCTGCTTCTTCACGTCCTCGTCGTAGAGTGCGGCGCCGTCCTCGGCGGAGCGGATGCCGCTGCCGACCTCGACCGTGATGTTCTCGAGGTTCGGTCCCTTGATGGGGGAGAGGAACTCGAGGGCGGGGTTCGTGTTGTCCTCGTCGAAGTACACCTGCATGTCCTTCAGCAGGCCGGGCACGTCGTCGCCGAGCTCGCAGGTGCTGATCGCGTAGGGTCCGGAGGGGACCATCGCGGTGTTCTGCACGTCGCAGCCGGCCGGCGAGTTGATGAACGCGACGAACTTCTTCGCCGCCTCGAGCTGTGCGCCCTCGGTGGTCTTCGGCACGTACACCGCGTTCGGGAGCCAGACGGTCAGCTTGGTGTCCTCGGCCTTCTGCGCCGGCAGCGGGAAGACGCCGACATCCTCGATCTGGTCGGGGAAGTTCTGCTGGAACGTCGAGACGATCCCGGTGAGGATCGGGTAATGCGCGCCCTCGCCGGTCGCCACCATCCGCGCTCCGTCGTCGTACAGGGCGGACGCGAAGTCCTCGTTCCACCAGCCCTCTTCGAATCCCTCCTGCTGGTTGGCGAAGCCGGCCAGCGCGGGCTCGTCGACGTACTTGCGCTCGCCGGCCGTGTACTCGCTGCCCCAATCGGCATCCTGCGCGAGCACGTTGCCGAAGTCGCCGAGCACGAACAGCTGGCTGGTCCACGTGTCGCCGTACGTCTGGATGACCGGGGTGATGCCTGCCGCCTTGATCGCGGCGTTGTTGGACGCGAACTCGTCCCACGACGTCGGGACCTCGAGGCCGAGATCGGCGTAGATCTTCTTGTTGTAGACGACGGCACCGGCCTGGGTCGCGCCGAACGGTGCGCCGTAGACGCCGTTCTCGGTCTCGACCACGGCCTTCATGGTGTCCTGCATGTCGCCGACCCAGGGCTCGTCGGTGAGCGGGGCGAGGTTCTGGTCCGGGTTCAGCGCCTGGAACAGCGAACCGGAGTTGTACCAGAACACGTCGGCCATCTCGCCCGTGGCGAGCTTGGTCTTCATGAGGTTGTCGCCCTCGGTGCCGGCCGGCTGGGACTCCACCTTGACGGTGATGTCGGCGTTCTCCTCCTCGAAGGCCGCGATCATGGCCTCGGCGGATTCGACGTTCGTCCCCGCGTTCGGGACGAGGAAGGTGATCTCGACGCTGCCGTCGGCGCTCTCGCCTCCTCCGCCCGTGCTGCAGGCGGCGAGCGGGACGGCGAGGGCTGCGACGCCTGCTGCGGCGAGGAGAACCCTTCGACTACGGGTGTTGTCCATCCTTTACCTCCATGTAAAAGCTGACTCTTGTGACGATCTCTGCACTGAGAGCGTTCGGCGTCGAAGGGTTGAAACCATTCAACGTCGGTACCGTACGACGATCCGGAGTGAGAGTCAACGATTGTCACCGAATCGTCAGAACCTGCGTCCGGCTCCGTACGGGCGCTGCGGCGTCGCTCGGCATCCGGACCTTGACATCCGATCATGAATCGTTTCAGGATCGACTCGTGTGCCGCGATGAAGCGCACGCGGGGAATGATGACCGTGACCTGACATGAAGGCGGGAAGAATGACTCTGACAGTGGCGCGCGTCGACGTGGACGCGCCGTACCGCAGCGATGCGGTCGCCGTGGCCGCTCCGGCGATCAGCTGGGCGACCGAGGCCTCCGCGCCGGGATGGACGCAGGATGCCGCGGAGCTCGAACTCACCGGCGACGGCGTGCAGACGCACGTCGTCAGCGGACGGGAGTCGGTCCGCATCCGCTGGCCGTTCCGCCCGCTGCGTCCGCGCGAGGAGGTGCACCTGCGCGTGCGCGTGACCGGTGCCGACGGTGCGGTGTCGGAGTGGAGCACCCCGCGGCGCATCGTCGCGGGCTTCCTCGCCGACGGGGAGTGGCAGGCGAAGAGCATCGGCGTCGCGGCCCCCGCATCCTCGGCGGAGCCGGCCGAGCTGCGACGCGTGGTCGCGCTCGACGGTGACGTGCGTCGCGCCACGCTGTATGCGACGGCGGTCGGCGTCTATCAGGTGTCGATCAACGGCGTCGATGTCGACGACCAGCTGCTGAAGCCGGGATGGACGCCGTTCCAGGCCCGCACGGTGCACGAGACGACCGACGTCACCGGACTGCTCTCTGCGGGCGAGAACACCATCGCGGTGCGACTCGCGGGAGCGTGGGCGACGGAACGCTACGGCTTCCGCGACGAGGCGGCCACGGTCTACGGCGATCAGCCCCGTTTCGCCGCGCAGCTCGTCATCGAATACGCCGACGGGCGCACCGAGACGATCGTGACGGATGCCGACTGGCAGAGCGCCCCCGGCCCGATCACGGCCAGCGGCCTGTATGCCGGGGAGGAGCACGACGCCCGCCTCGCCGCGTCGGCGTGGGCGCCGGTCGCGGTGGTCGAGGACGTGCCGGTGCCGGGCGCCCGCGTCTCGCCGTTCGTCCGGCGGATCGAGGAGCTCCCGGTCGTCGAGGTCATCACGACCCCCTCCGGGAGGACGGTGGTGGATTTCGGGCAGAACCTCGTCGGGCGGCTGCGCATCCGGGTCGACGGCGAGGCGGGACAGGTGGTCACCCTGCGGCATGCGGAGGTGCTGGAGCACGGTGAGCTCGGCACGCGTCCGCTGCGCGCCGCCGCCGCCACCGACCGGTACACGCTGGCCGGAGGGGGCGTCGAGGTGTGGGAGCCCGAGTTCACCTTCCACGGATTCCGCTACGCCGAGATCGACGGCTGGCCGGGTGCCTTCGATCCGTCCGACGTCACGGCCGTCGTGATCCACAGCGACATGGAGCGCACCGGGTGGTTCGACACCTCGCATCCGCTCGTCCGACGGCTGCACGAGAACGTCGTGTGGGGTCTTCGCGGCAACTTCCTGTCGGTGCCGACCGACTGCCCGCAGCGTGACGAGCGACTCGGGTGGACCGGCGACATCCAGGTGTTCACGCCCACCGCGAGCTTCCTCTACGACGTACGCGGATTCCTCGACTCCTGGCTGCGTGATCTCGCGATCGACCAGGTCGACGGCGTCGTGCCGTTCGTCGTCCCGAACGTGCTCGGGCCGGCGCAGCCGGCTGCGGCCTGGGGCGACGCCGCGACCGTCGTGCCCTGGGTCCTGCATGAGCGGTTCGACGACCTCGAGACGCTCGAACGGCAGTACGACAGCATGAAGGGCTGGACCGATGCCGTCGTCGGGCTGTCCGGCGAGCGGCGGCTGTGGGAGGGGATGTTCCAGTTCGGGGACTGGCTGGACCCGGATGCTCCGCCGGAGCGACCGGCAGACGCGAAGACGTCCGCCGACATCGTCGCGACCGCCTACGTGTTCCGCTCCGCCGACCTCACCGCGCGGACGGCCGCGCTGCTCGGCAGAGACGACGACGCGGCGGAGTACGCGCGGATCGCGGAAGAGGTGCGGCTCGCCTTCCTCGGGGCGTACGTCTCGGCAGAGGGGCGGATGACATCCGATGCGCAGACCGCCTACTCCCTCGCCATCGTGTTCGACATCGTGGATCCCGGGCGGCGGCAGGCTCTGGGCGACCGGCTTGCGGAGCTCACCGCGCAGGGTGACCACCGGATCGGCACCGGGTTCGTCGGGACGCCCATCATCGCGGACGCCCTCACCCGCACGGGGCACATCGATGTCGCGCAGCGGCTGCTCACGCAGACCGAGAACCCGTCCTGGCTGTACCCGGTGACGATGGGGGCGACGACGATCTGGGAGCGCTGGGACTCGATGCTGCCGGACGGCACGATCAACCCCGGCGAGATGACCTCGTTCAACCACTACGCGCTCGGGGCGATCGCGGACTGGCTGCACCGCACCCTCGCGGGACTCGCGCCCGCGGCGCCGGGATACGCGCGTCTCGCTATCGAGCCCCATCCGCTGGACGGGTTCGACTTCGCCGAGGCCGTGCACCTGACCCCGTACGGAGAGGCGCGCGTGCGATGGGAGCGTTCCGACGGCGGCGTCGTGATCGACGCGCAGGTTCCGGCGAACACCGAGGCGGATGTCGTGCTGCCGGATGGCCGACGGCACGTCGTCGGCTCCGGGAGTCACCGTTGGGTCTCGACCGCGGTGAGCGCGCGGCGAGCCGAGGACAAGGAGTAGGCGGGGCTGCGGCGTGCCGTACACTCGCGGACAGTGCACGACAGGAAGGGGCACCCGTTGGCAGTGAGCGTGCGCGAGGTGGCCGCGACCGCCGGCGTCTCCGTCGGCACCGTCTCCAACGTCCTGAACCGGCCGGACAAGGTCGCCGAGGGCACCGTACAGCGCGTGCGCGACGCGATCGAGAAGCTCGGCTTCGTGCGCAACGACGCTGCGCGTCAGCTGCGCGCCGGTCGCAGCCGGAGCATCGGGCTCATCGTGCTCGACGCGGGCAACCCGTTCTTCGCCGACGTCGCCCGCGGCGCCGAGGCTCGCGCGGACGAGGACCACCTCTCGGTCCTGCTCGGCAACAGCGACGAGGATGCCGCGCGGGAGAACGGCTACCTCGATCTCTTCCGCGAGCAGCGGGTGAACGGGGTGCTGATCACGCCGTCCTCCGACGATGTCGCCGGGATCCGGAGGCTCGCCGATGCCGGCACCCCGGTGGTCCTGGTCGACCACGAGATCCCCGGGAGCGGGTTCTGCTCCGTCTCCGTCGACGACGTCGAGGGCGGGTACCTGGCCACGAGGCATCTGCTCGAGATCGGCCGCCGACGCATCGCCTTCCTCGCCGGCCCCGGTTCGCTCACCCAGGTCGCCAACCGTCTCGCGGGCGCGCGACGCGCGGTCGCCGAGGTGCCCGAGGCCGAGCTCGAGGTGATCGAGGTTCCGGCGCTGACCGTCCTGCACGGACGGGAGGCCGGCGAGTCGATCGTCGCGAGGGCCGGGGCCCACTGTCCCGACGCGGTGTTCGCGGCGAACGACCTCCTCGCGGTGGGACTGCTGCAGGCGCTCACGATCCTCGGGAGCGTGCGCGTGCCCGAGGAGATCGCGCTGATCGGCTACGACGACATCGACTTCGCGTCGGCCACGGTCGTGCCGCTGACCTCGATCCGGCAGCCGGCGCGGCTCATCGGACAGACGGCGGTCGATCTCCTGCTGCGGTCGATCGACGATCCCGATGGCGAGTACGAGCGGAACGTGCGATTCCGCCCCGAGCTCGTCGTGCGCGCCTCGACCGCCGGCTGACCCGCCGTCCGATGGACGACGGTCTCGCCGTCATCAGCTCCGCGAGTCGTCGCCGGATGCCGACAGGGTGCGAGCGCTCCAGGCGCCTTCGATGCGGTGGCTGCCGCTGCCCACCTCGTGGCGCTCGCCACCGGGGAGCTCCACGGTCGCGGTCGTGCCCGTCGGCACGGTGACATCGACCCGCAGTGATCCGCCGTCGACGCGCCAGGCGATCTCGGCCCGTCCGTAGGGCGTCTCGTGCGCGGCGCGCGCGTGCGTGAACCCGCCGCCCGGCGTCGGGGCGAAGCGGATCGACCGGTAGCCCGGGGCTGCGGGCGCGAGCCCGGCGACGGTCCGATGCAGCCAGTCGGCCACCGCGCCCAGGGCGTAGTGGTTGAACGACGTCATCGTGCCGGGGTTCACGGTGCCGTCGGGGCGGAGGCTGTCCCAGCGCTCCCAGATCGTCGTCCCGCCCTGCAGAACCGCATAGAGCCACGACGGCGCCTCGGTCTCCAGGAGCAGGTCGTATGCGGCATCCGCGTGGCCGGTGACGGTGAGGGCGTCGGAGACGAGGGGTGTGCCGACGAAGCCGGTGGCGATGCGGTGCCCCGCCTCCTCCACGAGCTCGGCCAGACGGGCCCCCGCCGTCGCGAGATGCTCATCCGACACCAGCTCGAAGGCGATCGCGAGCGAGTAGGCGGTCTGCGCATCGCTGGTCATCCGGCCGTCCTCGCGCACGTAGGTCGCCGTGAACGCCGCGCGCACCTCGGCTGCGAGCTCCGCGTATCGCGCCCGGTCGTCGTCGTGACCCAGCACCTCGGCCATGCGGGCGACGCGGTCCGCGGAGCGGGCGAAGTACGCCGTCGCGACCAGGTAGCGGTCGGTCGTCGCATCCGCCGGGTCCTCGGGCGGGGCCGCGGGGTCGAGCCAGTCGCCCAGCTGGAAGCCCTCGTCCCAGAGCCGATCCTCGCCGGCGAGCCGTTCGAGCAGATCGACCCACTTCTTCGCACTCTCGTACTGGTCGCGGAGGATGCGGGTGTCCCCGAATCGCTCGTAGAGGGTCCACGGCGTGAAGGTCGCGACGTCGCCCCACGCCGCGCCGGGGCGGATCGGCGTCCACTGCTTGTCGGCGGGGATCACCGGGACGTACCAGGGAACCGTGCCGTCGGGCAGCTGCTCGATCGCGACATCCTTCAGCCAGCTCGAGAGCATCCCCGAGACGTCGTACAGGAAGGATGCCGTCGGAGCGAACACCTGCAGGTCGCCGGTCCAGCCGATCCGCTCGTCGCGCTGCGGGCAGTCCGTGGGGATGTCGAGGAAGTTGCCCCGCATGCTCCAGACGACGTTCTCGTGCAGCCGGTCGACCTGGGCGTTCGACGACTCGAACCACCCCGTGCGCTCCATGTCGGTGTGGTAGACCCGGGCGACGATGTCTCCTGCCGCGACCGCAGCATCGAGTGCGTCCGCGTCTCCGGGCCACTCGATCTCCGCGTACCGGAAGCCGTGGAATGTGAATCGCGGCTCCCACTCCTCGACGCCGTCTCCGGCGAGGACGTACTCGTCCGTCGACTTCGCGTCGCGGAGCGGGCGCGTGTAGATCTCGCCCTGCTGCAGCACCTCGGCGGTGCGGAAGCGCACGACGTCGCCCGCCTGCCCGGTGACGCGGAAGCGCGGACGCCCGACGAGGTTCTGACCGAAGTCGAGCACGCGCCGGCCGCTGGGCGTCGTGAGCAGCTCGACCGGGGCCACCTCCTGCGTGCAGCGGACGGGCGGGCCTTCCGGGGCGGTGAGGGTCGCGGGGTCGCGATGTGCCGCGACGACCCGGGACCAGCCGGCGGCGTCGAAGCCCGGCCGCGACCAGCCCGCGATCTCGGCGGCGACGCGCGCGTCGTAGGTCTCGCCGTCGTAGTTCCCGGTGTGCAGGATCGGGCTCGGCGCCGCACGCCAGTCGCCGTCTGTCACGATCGTCTCGGTCGAGCCGTCGGCGTAGCGCAGCTCCAGCTGCGCCAGCAGCGAGAGGTCGGTGCCGAAGACGTTGCGGAAGCCTCCGCGCCAGCCCATGCGTCCGCGGTACCAGCCGTCGCCGAGCCAGGCCCCGATGGCGTTGGGACCCTCGTCGATCGCGTCGGTCACGTCGTAGGTGTAGTAGCGGAGCTTCTGCCGGTACGGCGTCCAGCCGGGGGACATCGCATCGTCGCCGACACGGTTGCCGTTGATCTCGACCTCGTAGACGCCGTGCGCGGTGACGTACAGGCGGGCCGACACGAGTCCTCCTCGCGCGGCGAAGTCCCGCCGCAGCACGGACGGGCGGCGCTCGTCGCTGAGCGGGTTCTCGTTCCAGTTCGCGCCGACGGCCAGCGCCGACCAGTCCCCGGGCTCGAGCAGCCCAGCCTCGACCGCCGCGGGTTCGCTCCAGTCCGAGACCGAGCCGTCGTCGCCCGAGACGCGGACGCGCACCACCGCGCGTTCCCGCGAGGCGAGCGGATGCCACGGCCACGCGCGCAGGACCGAGTCTTCGTCGGTGGCGGAGGCGGTGGACACCTCGTCGCCGCGTGTCACCTCGAGTTCGTATGACGCCTGCCTCCATCCCGCCGACGCCTGCGTCTTCCAGGAGATGCGGGGAGCGGATTCGCCGATGCCGAGGGCGTGGCGGTGGTGCTCGAACGTGGGCGCAGCGACGACGATGCTCATGAGTCTCCAGATCGGGGTGTGTCTCGATCATCGCGGATGGATTGACACGTTTCAAGTGCGGGCGGGAGGATAGGGGGGAACGAAAGGATCCCCATGCGCGTCGTCGTCACCGGCAGTTCGGGAAAGCTCGGGCGTGCCACCGTGGAGCGGCTGCGCGCCGACGGCCACGAGGTCGTGGGATTCGACATCGTCGGGGAGCCGGGATTCGGCTTCGTCCGGGTGGATCTGCAGGACTACGGGCAGGTGCTCGACGCGCTGCTCGGCGTCACGGCCCGCCACGACGGCCTCGAGGCCCTCGTGCATCTCGCCGCGCTGCCCGTGAACGGACTCGTCCCTGATGCCGCCACGTTCACGAACAACATGAACGCCACGTTCCATGTGCTCCACGGCGCCCTCCGCGCCGGCATCCGCACCATCGTGCAGGCGTCGAGCATCACGGCGATGGGCTTCCCCGACTTCGCGAATCTGACGACGCTTCCGGTGGACGAGGGGTACGTCGAGGCGAACAACACGTACGCGCTGGGCAAGGTCGCCGAGGAGGCGATCGCCGCACAGCTCGTGCACTGGGCCGAGGGGACGAGCATCACCGCGCTGCGGTTCACCAACGTCGTCGCGGAAGGGGAGTACGCGACCTTCGAGCGGGCCGGTGCCGCCGACTACCGCCGCGACCTGCTCGGCACCTACGTCGACGCGCGCGATGCGGCCACCGCCGTCGCCCTCGCGCTCGAGCACGCGTCCCCCGGCTTCGAGGTCTACAACGTCGCGGCGTCCGACTCCGGGGTGTCGATGCCGACCGCCGAGTACGCGGCGCGCAACTACCCGGGGGTCCCGCTGCGGGAAGGGCTCGGCGAGTTCGAGACCCTGATGTCGATCGACAAGGCGCGCGACCGGCTCGGATTCGAGCCCGCCCACCTGTGGCGCGAGGAGTATGCGGCGGCACAGCACTCGGCCCCCTAGGCGGCTCCCGGAGCCGCGCCTTCGCCTATCGAGGCCCGTCATGGGCTCGGGGCGACGTGCGACCAGGCTCCGGCCAGAGTCCGCAGCGTGCCGAGGCCGGGTGCCAGTCTCTCGGCGAGGTTCGTCGGTGCCGCCGGCGCCCCGACCTTCACCCCCACCTGTCGGAGGCTCGCCGGCTTCGCGACGGCCACGGCATCGGCGAGAGCCGCCGCGGTGAGGAGCGACTCCGGGTCGACGTCGGCGACGGCCAGATGAACGTCCTCCCACGGAAGGCTGCGCGAAGTGGCCTGGTCCGACACGCCGGACACGGTGAAGCCCCAGAGCGTCCCCGCCGCACGCAGCCGCTCGAGGTGCTCGACGGCACCGCGCGGCATGCGCGTCTCGATGACCGAGCGGCCCCAGTTGACGGCCTGGCCGATGGCGGCGCCGCTGCGCTCGGTGGCCGTGCGCACGGCGTCGATCTCGTCGTCCAGCGACAGCCACCCCTTGGCCGGAGGGTGGGTCGACGTCGACGCATCCGAGTGCTCGACCAGAAGCCGCACGTCGGCCCAGTCCCAGCCGGCGATCTCGGTGAGCGACGCGGCGAGGTGCGTGCCGCCCGCTGCTCCGGTGGCGGCCAGGGGAGCGGACTGCAGCTCGACCGCGGTCACGGCGAGCGGACCGAGCGCCGCACGCAGCGCGAAGACCTCGTCGTGCAGCCGTGCCACGTCGTCGACGGCGCGACGGCGACCGCCCGCGTCGGCGGAGGCGAGTCCATAGGAGCGGTCCTCGGCGACGATCGCGAGCGTGTGCGGCATCGCGGTGACGATGTTCCGCCATCCGGGATCGAGCAGGGAGCGGAGTCGCTCGACGCCGCGCGGATGCAGGCCGTGCAGGAATCCGAGTTCGAGCCCGCCGATGAGCGGTTCCGCGCGGAGGAGGCGGTACCACTCGCCTTCCTCCTGCGCGGAAGCGGCGAGCTCGGCCGGAGCGGCGTTGTAGGCGGCGTAGGTGAACATCGCTCAGACCGCGGTCGTCGTGGTGCGGATCCGGTAGAGGCTCGTCGAGGCCGTGATGAAGAGGTCCTGGCCGTCGTCGCCGCCGAACGTGCAGTTCGAGACGGTCTCGGGTACGGCGACGTGGTGGAGCAGCTCGCCGTCCGGTGCGTAGACGTAGATCCCGTCGCCGGCCGAGCTCCAGAGCCGGCCCTCGCGGTCGACCGCGAACCCGTCGGAGGCACCGATCGGCGGCTTCGCGAACTCCCGTCCGTCGCCGACGACCGTCGCCCCGTCGACCTCGAACACGAGGACCTGCTGGGCCTCCGGGTGGTCGGCGTAGAACCCCGTGTCGGCGACGTAGAGCCGGGAGCCGTCGGGGGAGAACGCGATGCCGTTGGGATGCACCATGGTCGTGACGACCGGTTCCGCCTCGCCGGTGATGGGATCCCAGCGGAACACGAAGCAGGCGTCGTACTCGGAGTTGCCCGGGTGTCCTTCGCGACCGCTGGGGTGGATGCCGTACGGCGGATCCGTGAACCAGATCGCCCCGTCGGCTGCCACGGCGAGATCGTTCGGGGAGTTGAACCGGCCGCCGCTCCAGCGGTCGACGATCACCTCGGGTCCTGCCGCTCCCTCGCGCTCGATCGCGCGTCGGCCGTGGCTGCACTGCACGACCCGGCCCTCGTGGTCCAGTGCGCGCCCGTTCGTGTACTCGGCGGGCTGGCGGAAGGTCGAGACCTCGCCGGTGGCCGCATCCCACTCGAGGATGCGATTGTTCGGGATGTCGCTCCAGCGCAGTCGTCGGATCGCGGGCAGCCAGATCGGGCCTTCGCTCCACTCGGCGCCGTCGGCGAGGCGCTCGAGTTCGGCTCCTGACGCGATCAGACTCGGTGCGGATGCCGTTGACATGTGAATTCTCCTATGAATAAACTTGCGCTGAAACGGTTCAGAACCGACCGTAGCACTCGCGGCGAGGAGATCCCACGATGACGTCCCGGCAGCGGCCGACTGTTCTGGTGCTCGGCACCTCGGGGCTCGGCTCCGGCGACGAGGAGGCCGCGGTCGAGACCGCCCTGGCGCTGCTGCGCAGCGGACACCTCATCGACACCTCCAACAACTACTCCGGCGGATCATCCGAGCGCATCCTCGGACGGGCGCTCGCGGCCATGACTCCCGAGGAGCGCACCTCGGCAGCCCGCCGGATCCTCACGAAGGTCGATCGCGATCCGGAGACCGGTCGCTTCGACGCCGACCGCGTGCTGCGCTCGGTGGAGGAGAGTCTAGGGCGACTCGGCGTCGACGCGGTGCCACTGCTGCACCTGCACGATCCGTACGTCGTCACGGTCCGTGATGCTCTCGCGCCCGGCGGAGCGGTCTCCGCGCTCGTGCGACTGCGCGACGAGGGCGTGGCGGCCGCGATCGGCATCGCCGCCGGCCCCGTTCCCCTGCTGCAGCGCTATCTCGACAGCGAGCTGTTCGACGCGGTGCTCTGCCACAACCGCTACACGCTCGTCGATCGCAGCGCCGCATCGATGTTCCGCGACGCGCACGAGCGCGGCCGGCGCGTCTTCAACGCGGCGCCGTTCGGCGGCGATCTGCTGGCACGAGGGCCGAGAGAGGGTGCGCGGTACCACTACCGGCCGGCATCCGATGCTCTTCGCGACTGGACCGCGCAGGCGGACCTCGTGTGCGCCCGTCATGCGGTCTCCCTGCCGGCCGTCGCCCTCGCCCTCTCCCTGCGCGAGGAGATGATCGACGGCACGGTTGTCGGCGTCTCCTCGCCCGAGCGACTCGACGCCCTCCTGCGGCTCGCGGCCACGTCCATCCCCGACGCGGTGTGGGATGAGCTCGCCGCTCTCGGACCCGCGCCGTCGCCCATCGATGACAGCGGGTACGGAGCCGACGAATGACCGGTCGCTACTGGGAGAGCACTCTGCCCGGTGCCGGTCGGCGTGCGCCGCGCGCGGATGCCGTGAGCGACGCCGCGGTCCTCAGCCTCAACGGCACCTGGCGCTTCCGGCTGTCCCCGACCGCCGCCGGGACGGGTCACGGCTTCGTCGCGACGGACTTCGACGACACCGACTGGGACGAGATGCGCGTCCCCTCGCACTGGGTCCTCGAGGCCTTCACCCCGCTCGTCGGCGGCCCCGCGCGCCGCATGCTCGGCACGGAGGAGGGGCCGCTCTACACGAACACGGCCTACCCGATCCCGCTCGATCCGCCGTACGTGTCGACCGAGAACCCGACGGGCGACTACCGCCTGGTCTTCGACGTCCCCGCCGACTTCGGCCCTGCGGTGCTGCGGTTCCAGGGCGTGGACTCGTGCGCGAAGGTCTGGCTGAACGGCGAGGAGCTGGGCTGGTCGACGGGCAGCCGGCTGCCGTTCGAGTTCGACGCTCCCGTGCGCGCCGGCCGGAACGTGCTCGCGGTGCGGGTGCACCGCTGGTCGGCCGGCACCTACCTCGAGGACCAGGACATGTGGTGGCTGCCCGGCATCTTCCGCGACGTCGAGCTGATCTCGCGGCCGACGGGCGCGATCGATGACCACTTCGTGCACGCCGACTACGACCACGTCACCGGCCTCGGCACCCTGCGCGTCGACGCCTCGATCGATGCGGTCGTCGTGATCCCCGAGCTGGGGATCGAGATGCCGGCGGGGGAGACCGCGACCGTCTCCGTGGAGCCCTGGAGCGCCGACATCCCCCGTCTCTACCGTGGCACCCTGCGGGCGGCGGGAGAGACGGTCGAGCTCGCTGTCGGATTCCGTCGCGTCGAGATCGTCGACGGCGTGTTCGTCGTCAACGGCTCTCCGCTCACGTTCCGGGGAGTGAACCGCCACGAGCACCACCCGGACACCGGGCGCACGCTCGATCGCGAGACGATGATCCAGGACATCGTGATGATGAAGCGCGCGAACATCGACTCGGTCCGCACGAGCCACTACCCGCCGCACCCCGAGTTCCTGCGCCTGTGCGACGTGTACGGGCTGTGGGTGGTCCTCGAGGTCGACCTGGAGACCCACGGCTTCATCTACGAGGGCTGGGAGCACAATCCACCGGCGCTGCCGGAGTGGCGCGAGGCGATCATGGATCGTCTCCGCCGCACGGTCGAGCGCGACAAGAACCACCCGAGCATCGTGGTCTGGTCGCTCGCGAACGAGAGCATGTCGGGAGACGGCTTCACCGAGATGCGCCGCTGGCTCGACGAGCGCGATCCGTCGCGGGTCGTGCTGTACGAGCGCGACCCGAGCTATCGCGACTCGGACTTCTACGCGCTGATGTACCCGTCGCTGGAGCTGCTCGAGAGCATCGGACGGCGCGAGGAGCCGCGCGGCGGCAAGCTCAGCATGCACGGCATGGTGTTCGACGACCCTGACGAGCCGCTTCCCGCCGGCGTGACCGAGGCCGAGGAGGAGCGCCGCCGCGGGCTGCCGTTCCTGCTGGTCGAGTACGCCCACGCGATGGGCAACGGGCCCGGCGGCCTGCAGGACTACTGGCGGGTGCTCCGCGCGTACGACCGGCTCTGCGGCGGCTTCGTGTGGGAGTGGATCGACCACGGCATCAATGCGGTCGACGCCGACGGGCACGCGTTCGTCCTGCAGAGCGAGGACATCGACTACGAGCCGCGCGGCGGCCGCTTCAGCCTCGACGGGCTGGTGCTGAGCGACCGCACTCCGAAGCCGGCCCTCGCCGAGCTCGCGAAGGCGCACGAGGTGATCGACATCGAGGTCGGCGAGCGGGTGCGCATCGCGAACGAGCGGCACGCGGCCGACACCTCCGACCTCGGGTTCCGCTGGTCCGTCGAGGCCGACGGGCGCGTCGTCGCGAGCGGAGTGCTCGATGTGCCGCCGATCGCGCGAGGAGAGCGCGTCGAGACCGCGATCCCGGATGCCGCGGCATCCGCTCTTCGTGCGACGGATGCCGTGCTGACGGTCGAGGCGGCGCTCGCGGCCGCGACCGCATGGGCACCGGAAGGGCATGTGATCGCCTGGGGGCAGAAGGTCGCGGAGCCGGTCGAGGAGGCCGCGCGGCCCGGGCGGGGCATCGCGGCGGTGGCCTCCCGCGACGGTGACGTCATCCGCGTCGGGGAGGCGTCGTTCGATGCCGCCACCGGCCGCCTGATCGGGCTCGGCGACCTGCCGCTCGACGGCCCCTGGATCGACCTGTACCGGGCGCCCACCGAGAACGACCACGGACAGGGCGACCACAACAACCTGGCGGCCGTGTGGCGCGCCACCGGTCTGCACCGCCTGCTGCACCGGGTCGATGACGTCGCCGTCGATGGCGAGCGTCTCGTCGTGCGCGGACGTACTGCGCCGCGCACGCACCCGCACGGCGTCGCCTGGACGATGACGTGGATGCCGGACGGCGACGGCGTGCGCCTGGACGCCGCCGTCGATTTCGTGGGCCCCTGGGCCGACACGCCGTTCAAGCACCGGGACATCTGGGTGCCGCGGCTCGGACTGCGCTTCGCCCTGCCCGCCGCCGCCGACCGGGTCGCGTGGTTCGGCCGCGGGCCGGAGGAGACCTATGCCGACTCGGTCGAGGGCGCCCGCGTCGGCCGCTTCGAGCGCACGATCGACGCCCTGCAGACGCCGTATCCGATCCCTCAGGAGAACGGCAACCACACGCAGACGAGGTGGCTGGAAGTCTCAGGGGACGGCATGCCCGCCCTGCGCGTCGACGGCGAGCCCTTCGACTTCGCAGCGCGGCGATGGACCTCGGAGCAGCTCGAGGCTGCGCGTCGCCCGAGCGACCTCGTCGCGGGCGACCGGGTGTGGCTGAACCTCGACCATGGTCAGCAGGGGATCGGCTCGGCATCCGTCGGCCCGGCTCTCCCCGAACGGTACCGCGTTCCGCGAGAGCGCACCGCGTGGAGCGTGCGGCTGTCCGTCGTGTGACACCCCGAGAGGCCAAGTGTTGGCGCGGACGGCGCATACCAACACTTACGGCTCTAAGTGTTGGTAATATCGCTGGTATGCCCACGGCTTCCCCGACCATGCGAATCTCCGTCGACGCTGTCGCGCACGAGAGTCTTCACTGGACGCCGCGCGCGCCCGAGATGTACTCGCGAGCCGAGGTCGAACGGCAGACGGGGTCGTATGAAGCGACGATCACTGCACGGCTCGCGGAGTGGCGCCCTCGGATATCCGCCGAAGACGCGGCGGACATCGAGGATGCGACCCGTCGCCTGGTCGCCTTCGACGACCACGCCCAGCGCAGGCTCGGCATGGGCAGTCCTGTCCTCGGGCCGATGGCGGCGATCCTGCTGCGCACCGAATCCGCGTCGAGCTCGCAGATCGAGCAGCTGACGACATCCGCAAAGCAACTCGCCCTCGCCGAGATCGACGAAGGGGGGAAGAGCAACGCGCTCACTGTCATCGGCAATGTCCGTGCAATGGAAGCGGCTCTGGCGCTCTCTGCAGACATCACGGAAGACGCCATCCTCCAGATGCACGCAGCGCTCCTTCGGCATCAGGTCGGATCCGAGCAGGACGCCGGCCAGTACCGCCAGGAGCAGGTCTGGATCGGGGTGGGGAATGCAGGTCCGCGCCTGGCCGAGTTCGTCGCGCCTCACCAGCAGCGGATTCCCGCCGCGATGGCCGACCTCATCCGATTCGTCCAGCGGCAGGACCTCTCCATCCTGGTCCAGGTCGCCGTCGCGCACGCACAATTCGAGACCATTCATCCGTTCGTCGACGGCAACGGCCGAACCGGCCGTGCACTGGCGCAGTCGATCCTGCGGAACAAGGGGCTGGTCGGCTCGACAGCGGTGCCGATCTCCGCAGGCCTCCTCCTGGACACGGGAAGCTACTTCGCAGCCCTCACCTCTTTTCGTGAGGGGGATGCGGGGCCGATCATCCGGGCGTTCGCCGCCGCGAGCCGTGTCGCTGCGACGACGGGAACGCAGCTCGTCGATGATCTCGTCGCCGAGCTGGACGGATCGCGCAGCCGGATGCAGGGCCTCCGCGCCGACGCCGCAGCGTGGAGGCTGCTGCCCGCACTGGTCGGCCAGCCTGCTGTGAACACGCAGTACCTCGTGGACACACTCGGCTTCGGCGAGATGGCAGCTCTGCGCGCGCTGGGCGCGCTCGCCGACCGAGGAGTGCTCGTCGAGACGACCGGCAGGGGGCGCAATCGTGTCTGGCAGCACCGCGGGATACTCCGTGTCCTCGACGGATACGCCACGAAGATCCGCCGGATGACGCCCGTCAGGTAGATCCGCTCGCTCGACGCTGACACCCTCTTGACGCCGTACTTGTATTTTGCAAGTATGAGCGCATGAGCCTCTTCATCACCTGCCCGGTCGAGAGCGTCGAACGCGCGACCGCCTTCTACACCGCCCTCGGCTGGACCCTCGATGCCGAGATGTCGGATCACAACGTGTCGTGCTTCGCGATCGCGCCCGAGCAGTACGTCATGCTCGGCAGCCGCGAGATGTACGCGAGCGTCGGAGGAGTCGAGGAGCTCATCGGCGGCCCCGAAACGCCCTCCAAGGTCACGGTCTCGTTCGACCTCGGCAGCCGCGAGGCGGTCGACGAGTTCGTCGAGCGCGCCGGTGCCGCCGGCGGACGCATCGGCGACACCGACGACTACCCCTTCATGTACCAGCGACAGTTCGACGATCCCGACGGCTACCACTACTCCCCGTTCTGGATGAAGCCGGCGGACGAACCCGCGGCGTGAGCGATCTCGCCGCGGCCCTCGACATCGTCGGCGCGCGGTGGGCGCTGCTCATCGTGGAGCGGCTGCTCGACGGCCCGCAGCGCTACGGCGACCTGCAGCGCGACCTCGGTGCGCCGACGAACATGCTCGCGACGCGTCTGCGCGAACTCGAAGCGGCCGGCGTGCTGACGCGGCTGCCTCTCCGGCACAACACCCGCGCCTACGCGCTGACCGAGCGCGGCCTGGCTCTGAGCGAGGCGATCACCGCTCTGGGACGCTGGGGCGCGGGGGACGACTAGCGAATCGAGTGCCCCTTCGGGCTCAGCCGTCGAGCGCGGCCACGTCGAGGAACAGCGTGTCGGCACCGACCTGGCCGCCCTTGAGCAGCAGTTCCAGCCGGTCGATCGCGGGGTCCGCGGCGTGCGGCCGCAGCAGCACGACATTGCCCCAGGGATTCGCGGCGATCGAGAGCGCCTCGATGCCGAGCAATCGAGTGATGCGACTGGACGTGTCGCCGCCGCACACGATCACGCGGCGGGAGGCCCGCGCCTGTGCAGCGGCATCGACGATGATCGCCGATGCCTCCGCGATCGCCTCGAGGATCGGACGGTCGCCGACCGCCGACACCTCGGCGTCGGCGGATGTGAAGACCACCCCGCGGCCGGAGGTGAGCGCAGCCACGGCCTCCTGTGCGGCCTCGGCGGCGCCGGCGAGGTCGAGGGGCAGCGGCCGCACCAGCCACCCGGCCGCCGCGGCGGCCTCGGCCTGACGGCGCGTCTGCGGCGAGCGGCTGCCCGAGACGACCAGCACCGCTCCCGCGGAGGGCGTCGCGACGGGAACCGCCGCGCTCATGCCGGGGGCGGCTGCGGCGATGCCCTGCGAGAGACCGCCGGAGCCGATCGCGAACACGGGTGCGGAGAGGTCGCGCAGGGCGGTGCCGACGGTGACGAGGTCGGCGTCGGTCACGGCATCCAGCACGACTCCGGCCACGTCTGCGTCGCGCAGGCGCTGGGCGAGGTCCGCGTACGCGGTCAGCGGCAGGGCTCCCACGGACAGGGCGGTCTGCCGGCCGATGTGGATCGCCAGATCGGCCTCGGTCATCGGAGTCGACGGGTGGGTCGACATGGTCGGCTGGCGGTCGAGACGATGGACGACGCCGTTCTCCGACGCGAAGTGCGTGCCGAACAGGGTGAAGCGCCCGAAGTCCGGCTGGGCGAACAGCATCGGCACCGGACGCGGTGCGACGATCTCGCGCCCGATCTCGATCACGCGTCCGAGGCTGCCCACCTCCGGCGCGGAGTCCGCGGTGGAGCAGGCCTTGTACTGCACTATCGGAGCGCCGGTCGCGACCAGCGCCTGCAGCGCGGGGATGACCTCGGCATCCATCCGCTCCGGCGGGAGCGAACGCGCGATGCCCGCGATCCCGACCACGTCGACCTCGCGCGCAGCCGCGTGCAGCGCTGCGGGCGTCGGGAGCGTGGTGAAGAGCCGGCCCGACCATCCGCGCCGCGCGAACTGCAGCAGCGCGTCGACGCTCCCGGTGAAGTCGTCGCCGTAGAACGCCGCGCGGATCTCAGACATGTCGGATCTCAGACTCGGACCGGGCCGAACACCTCGGTCGCCCGGCGCAGAGCTTCCGATCGGTCGACCGCATCCTGAGCCGACTCGCCCCTGGCGGCGGATGCCCAGGCGTCGCGCATGCTGCTCACGCCCGCCGCCGCGCCGTCCGGGTGGCCGTGGATGCCGCCACCGGCGAGCACCAGCAGATCCGTCGTGCCGACAGCGCGGTAGGTGGCGTGCGCGAGCCCGCCCCACTGGCCGCTGGAGAGCACGGGAACGGTCGGGGCGATGCCCAGAAGCGGTTCGCGGACCGCGGCGATGGAGTCGAGCACCTCGTCGTCCGTCTCATAGAACTTGTTGCTGATGCCGTTGGTGTGCAGATGATCCGCACCCGAGAGGCGGGCGATCTTCTGCCACGCGCGAAAGCCTATCCCGACCTGCTCCGACCGGCCGATCGCCCCGAACATCGTGCGGTGCCCGTGGATGGGGACCGCCGTGTGCGCGCTGAGGAACTCGAGACCCGCGAGGCCGACGAGGTTGACGCACGCCATCACGCAGGTGCCGCCGGCGGCGACCACCAGATCGTGGTTCGCCTCGAGGCGTGAGATGTCTTCGGTGATGTTGAACGCGTACATCGGCATGCGGCCGGTGCGGTCGGCGTATCGGTGCAGCACCGGCATGACCGCGGCCACGCGTGCGGACAGCGGCGAGGACGGACCGTTTCCCTGCAGCTCGTCGTCCTTGATGAAGTCGATGCCCGCCTCGGCGAGCTCTCCGACGACTTCGGCGAGCTCGGTCGGGGCGAGTCCGATGCTGGGCTTGATGATCGTGCCGATCATCGCGCCGTCGGATGCGCCCATCAGCCGACGCGTGCCCTCCACGCCGAAGCGGGGGCCGTGGTAGCGCTCCGCGAACGCGGCAGGCAGATCGAGGTCGATCAGGCGCACCGCGGAGAGCTCCTTGATCTCGAAGAGGTTTCCGGCGACGGCCGCGAGCAGGTTCGGGAGCGACGGCCCGAAGTTGTCGAGCGGGAAGCGCAGCCGCAGCACGGCCCTGCGCCGCCCCGCGGGATCGCCGACCGCGCCGGGCAGCGGGGAGGCGCCGGTGAGCGGGATCTCCTGGAGCGACTCGACCTGGGCCGCGAACCGCGCCCGCACGTCGTCGGACTCCCGCTGCACGCGCACGAAGGTGCCGGTGGACTGCTCGCCCGCCAGCACCTCGGCCGCGTGCTGCAGCGGAAGGGAGGTCTCGATGACATACGTCGCGACGACGTGGTGGGTGCTCATCCCGATCACCACACCAGGGGGAGCCACACGGACATCTCGCCCGCTCCCCGGTTGCCCCACGTGTAGTAAGGGACGAGGCGGGCGGGGGCCGTGGTGACCTCGGCGTCGCCGATCAGGTCGTAGAGCGAGTCCTCCGCCGTGGTCGGCAGCACGGCGATCTCGGTGTCGAGGGCGACGATGCGATGGCCGTCGATCTCGGTCGGCACCGGCGTCAGTTCGATCCCGCGCCGGAGCGCGGCCTGCTCGAGCACGACGCCGTCGGGCAGATCGGCGCTCTCCAGGGCGTAGACCACCGGCCCGCGTCGCACCGCGACCTGGTTGGCCGTCTCCTCGGCGAGCCGGTGACCCCGCAGGATCCGCACGGGCATCGGCAGCGTCAGCACGACCACGTCACCCGCTGTCCAGGCGCGGTCGATCCGGGTGTAGGTGCCCGGTGCCGACACCTCGACCTCGACACCGTTGACGGTCGCCGTCGCGCCCTCGCTCCAGCCGGGGATGCGCAGGTGCAGGGGGAGGCCGCCGCCGGATGCCGCGGTCACGGTGAACGTGAGCGTCTCGCTCCAGGGGTAGTCGCTGTCCTCGCGGAGGGCGAGCGACCGGCCGTCCTCCGTCGACACGGTCAGCTCGCTGCCGCCGTACTGGTGCACGTACAGGCCGTCGTCACCGAGGGCGGCGGCGCGCTCATGGAACCGCGCGAGCGTGCGGGCGATGTTCGGCGGGCAGCAGAAGCAGGCGAGATAGTCCTCGCGCAGCCGCTCGTCGGAGGGCGGTGGCGGCGGAGTCGGGTGGATCGCGGTGTCGCCCGGACGGCGCAGCGGATAGGGGAGGTCGCGGACCTGGCGCAGGGCGTTCGTGTAGAAGTACTCGGAGCCGCCCAGGCTGATGCTCGCGAGCAGGCTGTTGTACGCGACCTGCTCGATCACATCCGCGTACTTCGCATCGCCGGTGAGGGCGAGCATCCGCTCGCTCCAGAAGATCATGCCGATGTTGGCGCACGATTCGTTGTGGGCGGTGGTGTGGGGGAGCTGGTAGGCGCGGCCGTACGCCTGGTGCACGCGGCTGATGTCGCGCTGCCACGGGGAGGCGTCCGGCGAGGCGCCGTCGTAGAGGGCGCCGCATCCGCCGGTGATGTAGAGCTTGGTGTCGACCACGTCCTGCCAGAGCCGCTCCAGCACGCCCTCCAGCTCCGCGTCTCCGGTCTCGAGCACCAGGTCGGCGAGGCCCGCGTAGAGGTAGTTGGCGCGGACGGCGTGCCCGGCGACGACCGTCTGCTCGCGGATCGGCACGCGGTCCTGGTTGTCGTCGCCGCCCTCGAAGTCGTCGCGCACGCGGACGAACGCCTCGGCGAGACGCAGGTAGCGCTCCTCGTGGGTCACCCGGTAGAGCTCGATGACGGCCATGTAGTGCGAGGGGCAGATGGCGCTGCGGGCGAGCTCCAGGGGCTTGTTCGTGGCGAGGTCCTCGAGGAAGCCGGCGGCCTTGCGTGCCGCGTCGAGCAGCGTGTCGGATCCGGTGACCTCGTGGTGCCGCACACCCGCGGTGATCAGGTGGCCGAGGTTGTAGGTCTCGAAGTGGAAACGGTCGGCGAGGGCGGCGACATCGACGTCGTTGCGGTCCGCGATGATGGTCGGAGTGTGGAGGTAGCCGTCGGGGCGCTGCACCGAGGCGATCAGCGCGGCGATGTCCTCGATGCGCCGGGCGAGCTCGTCGTCCGGGTCGGTCTCGAGGCTGGCGATGGCCGCCTCCAGCCACTTGTAGAAGTCGCCGTCCATGAAGGAGGGGCCGAGGTGCTCGCCCTCTTCGAGACCCGCCGCGATGCGGAAGTTCGCCAGTCCCGGGCTCACCGCCGGGTCGCTGAGCGACGACCAGATCTGCGGGACCGTGACGTCACGGGTGCGAGCGTGGATGCCGCCCCAGAAGCCATGGGTCCAGCGGGCGCTCTCCGCGCCGAGCGGCCGCAGAGGGCCCGTTTCGCGCAGAGTCTTCGTCGTCGACATGACGTGTTCCTTCCGAGGCTGCTGCCATCAGTTCCCGCAGTCAGGTCCCACGCCGTGCAAGAGATCACAGGACTGCATGATCATGCATGCTAGCGCGGAATCGGGGTCGATGTGAATATATTTTCAATACTGATTGTTGACACACCGTTGAAACGATTCTATTCTCGTGTCGTACCCGCATCGCCCTGCACTTCGTCAAGGAGGACGTCATGAACATCCACAGCACCCGCGGCCGCAAGTGGCTCGCGCTCGGAATCGTCGTCGCCGCGGCGCTGCCCCTCGCGGCATGCGGCGGCTCCGGTGACAACGGCGGCGGTGGTGGTGGCTCGTCCGACGGCGGCACCGACCCCGAGGCCTTCACGGTCATGACGGCGAACGAGAACACGGTCATCGGCCCGACGCTCGACGCCCTCGCCGCCGACCAGTGCAAGGCCGAGAACGAGGCGCTCCCCATCGAGCACCAGAAGATCGCGCAGGCCGACACCGTGCAGCGCATCACGCTGCTGGCCAGTCAGAACGCCCTCCCGACCCACACGATCGCCGGTACGGCGCTCATCCGCCCCGACGGCGACCTCGGCGCCGCCGGTCTGGTCGGCGACCTGAAGGCGGCGCTGGAGGAGAAGGACGCGTGGGACAACGTGCTCCCCGCCGCGGCATCCACCGTCGAGCAGGTCTACGGCGGCTTCGTCTCGCTGCCGTACCAGTACAACATCGAGGGCATCTTCTACAACAAGCAGATCTTCGAAGAGCTCGGCCTCGAGGAGCCGAAGACCTGGGACGAGCTCGCCGAGGTCTCGCAGGAGCTGCAGGACGCGGGCTACACGGCGATGGCCCAGGCCGGTGCCGCGGGCTTCCCGCTCACGCGTCTGCTGGGCATGTACATCTTCCGCAACGTCGGTCCCGAGGCGATGCAGGCCGTCGCCGACGGAGACGCGAAGCTGACCGACCCGGAGTACGTCGCCGGCGCCGAGGCGCTCGCCGCGTACGCGGAGAAGGGCTACTTCGGCGAGGGCTTCTCGACCCGCGACCCCGATGCCACGTCGAACCTGTTCCTGACCGGCAAGGCCGGCATGGCCTACGACGGCACCTGGCTGCTGAGCGCCATCAACGACCCGGAGCGCAACCAGATCGGCGGCGAGAACGTCGGCTTCATGCCGTTCCCCGCGGTCGACGGCGGCAAGGGCTCGATCGACCAGTACCCGGCGAACGCCGGAGCGCCGATGATCATCGACGCCGGGCAGTTCGGCCCGAAGGTCAAGGACTGGGTCGCCTGCATCTCCGAGAACTACGGCCAGCAGGCCCTCCAGGACACCGGCTCGATCTCGGGCTTCGCGGTGAACGGCGAGGTCAGCGACATCAGCCCGAACACGCTCGACATCCAGGAGCGCATCGCCGGCATCGACGAGACCGTACTGTGGTTCGAGGCCCTGATGGACCCGAAGAGCAACTCGCTCGCGTCCACCAACGGCACCCTCCTCACCACCGGTCAGATGTCTCCGGAGGACTACATGGCGGCGCTGCAGGACAGCATCGACGCCAACCGCTGACCTGAAGCCGACTCCTCGCCGCACAGGTGAGGAGTCGGCTTCTTCCGAGAAAGGACCGAGCGAATGAACTCGATCTTCGGAGATCGCAAGACGATCTTCATCCTCCTCGGCCCCGCCCTTCTGCTGTACACGCTGCTGAAGATCGTGCCGGTGCTGTGGTCGTTCGGCCTGTCGTTCTTCGAGGGGAACACCCTGCGCGGCTTCGACTGGGTCGGCATCGAGAACTTCACGACGTTCTTCACCGACAAGGCCGCGCTGCAGTCCCTCGGCGTCAGCGTGTTCTTCGCCATCGTCGCGACGATCGGCCAGGTCGCCCTCGGATACGGGCTCGCGCTCCTCTATGTCTTCGTGCTGCGCAAGGGCTCGTCCCTCGTGCGCACGATCGTCTTCTTCCCGGCTATCCTCCCCACGGTCGCGGTGGCGCTGCTCTTCAAGAGCTTCGTGGCGGTGGGAGACAACCAGGGGCCGGTCAACGACATCATCAACTTCTTCGGCGGTGAGAGCGTCGAGGTGCTCGCGTCGACGGCGGGCACGATGTCGACGGCGATCGTCATGACGCTCTGGAGCTCGATGGGCTTCTACGCGGTGCTGCTCTACGCCGGCCTGCTCGACATCCCCGAGGAGATCATCGAGTCGGCGCGGCTCGACGGCGCGAACGGCCTGCGACTGGTGAAGAACATCATCCTGCCGCTGTCCCTCCCGATTCTGCTGTCGTCGATCATCTTCAGCCTGAACTCGACGCTCAAGGTCTTCGACAGCCTCCTGGCGCTGAACAACGGCCAGCCCGGCACATCGACGGCCCCGCTGACCCTGTACATGTACCGCACGGCGTTCGAGTACGCCGAGTACGGATACGGCTCGACCATCGCCCTCGTGCTCACGATCCTGTGCCTGGTCTTCACCCTCGCGATCTTCCGATCGCAGCGACGCAAGGCGGAGGTCTGATCATGACGACGCTGCAGACGCAGACACAGCCCACCGTCGCCACCCCCACGGTGCAGCGGCCCCGCCCGGGTCAGGGCCGCCGTGCCGCGATGCGCGCCGTCCGCCGCATCCCGGTCTGGATCCTGGTCGCGCTCCTCATGGTGGTCGTGCTCTATCCGCAGGTCTGGATGCTTCTCGGCTCCTTCAAGACGCAGTCGGAGTTCCTCTCCGACCCCGCGCTCTCACTGCCGAAGACCTGGCAGTTCGACAACTACGTCGCCGCCCTCACGAACGGCGATGTCGCCCGCAACTACCTCAACAGCATCATCGTGACGATCCCGTCGGTCCTGCTGATCGTCTTCATCGGCGTCGCCGCCGGGTACGCGCTCGAGGTCATGATCTGGAAGGGCCGCAACGCGGTCCTGCTCTACGTGCTCGCGGGCATCATGGTGCCGGGGCAGATGATCCTCGTCCCGCTGTTCATCGTGTACTTCCGACTCGGCCTCACGAACACCATGCTGCCGATGATCATCACCTACACCGTGATGGGGCTGCCGCTGACGACGTTCCTCATGGCGACGTACTTCCGTGCCGTCCCGCGGGAGATCTTCGAGGCCGCGACCGTCGACGGATCGGGTCCGCTGCGGTCGTTCTTCCTGATCGGCATGCCGATGATGAAGAACGCCATCCTCACGGTCGGTCTCGTGCAGTTCTTCAGCGTCTGGAACGACCTCCTGATCGCGCTGACGTTCACCACAAAGCCGGAGCTTGCGACGATCCAGGTCGGCCTGCTCAGTCTGAGCGACGAGTACGGCTCCACGCAGTACGGTCCGCTGTTCGCGGCCGTGAGCCTCAACATCGTCGTCCTGATGATCGTGTTCCTGGCGCTCAACAAGAAGATCATGGCCGGCATGGCCGGCGGTGCCCTGAAAGGATGATCCGATGACCTCCTCCGCCCCGCGCGTCGCCTTCATCCACACCGGAGCCGTCGTGATCCCGCCCGTCGCCGACCTCGCGCGCGAGCACCTCGCCGGGGCCACGACCGTGAACTACCTCGACGACAAGATCGTCGCCGACCTCGGAGACCCCGAGCGGGCGGCATCCGTGCCGGAGCGCCTGATCGACCTGGCACAGGCGGCGCGCGCCGGCGGGGCCGACGTCGTCATGTTCACGTGCTCGTCGATCTCCCACCTGGCAGGTCCGACGGCGGATGCCGTGGGCATCCCCGTGCTGCGGATCGACGAGGCCATGGCCGACGACGCGGTCGCCGCGGGGGAGCGGATCGCCGTCCTGGCGACACTCCCCACGACCCTCACCCCGACGCTCGCCCTGCTGCGCGAGCGCGCGGAACTCGCAGGACGCGCACCGGAGTTCGTCAGCGAGGTCGTCGCCGGGGCCTTCGAGGCCGTCGCCGGCGGCGACAGGACCACGCACGACCGGCTGGTCGGCGCCGCGATCGAGCGTCTGGCGGCGGATGCCGACGTCGTCGTGCTCGCGCAGGCGTCGATGGCCAGCGCGGCGCAGGGCGTCCACGTGACGGCCCGCGTGCTCACGAGCCTCGACCCCGGCATCCGACGTCTGAGCGAGGCGGTCGCGGCGCTGTAGTCTCGGCGCCCGGCGACGACCGTCAGATCGTCTCGGCGAGGCGCTCGGCCGTATGCAGGTCGGTCACCAGGGCCGTCACCCAGCCGCCGGCGATCGCGCCCCGGATGGCGTCGAGCTTGCGCTCGCCGCCGGCGATCCCCACGCGCCGCGGGATGCGCAGGAGCTTGTCGACCGGGATGGCGATCACGCGGTCGTCGATCTCGCCGGTCACCGGTGATCCGTCGACACGGAAGACATGGTGGCAGATGTCGCCCACGGCGCCCTCGGCGAGCAGCTGAGCACGCTCGTCATCGGCGAACGCGTTCCCGCTCGTGGACAGCACATCGGACGGGTCGATGCTGCCGATGCCCATGATGGTCATCGTCAGCGACTCCCAGTGGCGCATGGTCTCCTGCATCGACGGGTCCTTGAGCAGGCTGTCGCGCACGGCGGGGTCCGCCACGATGCCCGGGGCCTGCACGTAGACGGGGTCGGCGCCGAGCATCCGCGCGAGCGAGCTGAGCAGTCGGTGCGAGTGGCTCTGCACCTCGGGGGCACCGGTGCCGCCCAGCAGCTGCACGACCTCCGTCGCCCCGCGCGTCGGAAGGGGGCGCATGCGGTCGGTCATCGCGAGCACGGAACGACTCCACGAGGAGACGCCGATCCGGTCGGCGCCCGACAGTGACGCCTCGAGGTAGCCGGCGGCTCCGGCGCCGATGGCGGCGAGCAGCTCGGCCTCGTCGGCATCCGGCTCCACGTCGACGATGACCGCCTCGGAGATCCCGTACCCGAGCTCGAGGCGCTCCTCGAGCTCGGCGTGCACGCCGGGAGCGACCGTGACGATGGTGCGGACGATCCCCGCGGTCTCCGCGCGCTTGAGCAGACGGGAGACCTTGGCCTGGGAGATGCTGAGGGCTGCGGCGATCTCCGACTGGCGGATGCCGCGTTCGTGGTACATTCGCGCCACCTTGGTGAGCAGGCGCAGCTGGCCGTCGACGGGGGCGGCGAAGGGGGTCGACGACACGGTGGTCCTCCTGCTTCAGCGGGAACGGATGGAGATTCGCTGATGAAAGTATATTCTCGCAGATTCGCTTTGAATAGAGATTCATAGAGCAAGGATTATGCAAGACTGGAGATCATCGACGCCCGACGACGGGTGGCCGCCGACGCAGGAGGATGATGATGTTCCCCAGGTACGACACCGTCGAGCTCGCCTTCGAGGGCGCGGATCGTCTGCCGATCGGTGCAGAGCCGCCCTTCTCGGTGCGCCTGCGCAACGGCGGGGATGAGCTCGTCGTCCCGGCGTTCTGGGACGGCGGGACGACGTATCGAGTGCGCATCGGCCCCGAGACCGAGGGCACCTGGACGTGGGAGGTCGAGGGGGCGCGGACCGCGCTCGACCGAACGAGCGGCAGCTTCGACGTCGGGCCGCGCACCGCGCACGGCCCGGTGCGGGTCGCGCACCGCTTCCACTTCGCGCACGCCGACGGCACGCCCTACCGCCCGGTGGGGACGACCGCCTACAACTGGCTGCACCAGGAGGAGCCGCTGTTCACGCAGACGGTCGACGACATCGCCGAGATCGGCTTCAACAAGCTGCGGTTCATGGTCTTCCCGCAGGGCGGCGGCTACATCGAGCACGTTCCCGCGCTGATGCCGTTCGAGAAGATCGAGGGTCGCTGGGACGTCAGCCGCCCGATGCCGGAGTTCTTCCAGCGCCTCGACCGTGCCGTCGAGATGCTCGGCGCGCGCGGCATCCAGGCCGACGTGCTCATCTTCGACGCATACGACCGCGGCCAGTTCGGACTCGACGCGCTGAGCGAGGAGGAGGATGCCGTCTACCTGCGGTACCTCGTCGCGCGGCTGTCGGGGTACGCGCACGTGTGGTGGTCGCTGTGCAACGAGTTCGACCAACTCGAGCGGTCGGACGATCGGTGGGACCGGGTCGGGGCGCTCCTCGCCTCGGTCGACCCCCACCATCACCTGCGCTCGATCCACAACTGGATCGAGATCTACGACAACAACCAGCCCTGGGTGACCCACGCCTCGATCCAGAACGGATCGGCGACGGAGGACTTCGGTCGAGCCAACCTCTATCGAGAGGTCTGGAAGAAGCCGGTCGTCCTCGACGAGATCAAGTACGAGGGCGATATCCCCGACCGCTGGGGGCACCTCGACGGCCCCGAGCTCGTCCACCGCTTCTGGATCACGACCGTGGCGGGCTGCTATGCCTCGCACGGCGAGAGCTTCCGCACCGAGAGCGGCAGTCTGCACATGGTCGAGGGCGGCGTGCTGCGCGGCGAGTCCCCGGCACGGATCGCGTTCCTGCGCGGCATCCTCGACGACCTCGTCGTGCCGGGGCTCGATCCGATCGACAAATGGGACGACCCCGCATATGTCGCGGGCTGGCATCGACAGCAGTACGTGCAGTATCTCGGGCGCTCCGCCCCGGCGTCGTGGTCGTTCCGGATCCCGGTCGGGCAGCCCGGCGAGAGCCCGGTGGTCGGCGATGTCTTCGAGGTCGACGTCATCGACACCTGGAGCATGACCGTCACCCCGGTCGGGCGTCGGTTCACGCTCACGGAGGTCACACGCAACGAGGCCTTCGATCGTGCCTCCGCGCCGGTGGATCTGCCCGCGGGGAAGCGGGTCGCACTCCGCATCACCCGCGTCGAGGCCTGAGCGGTGCCCGGGACCACGTCGCGTGGCCGGCCCGCATGGGCGGAGGGCCCGCGGCTCGGCACGGCGTACTACAACGAGTACCTGCCCGACCCTGCCCGGCTGTCGACGGATCTCCGACTCATGGTCGAGGCGGGGATCACCTGCATCCGGGTCGGGGAGTCGGTCTGGTCGACCTGGGAGCCGCGCGACGGGGAGTTCGACCTCGAGTGGCTGGCGCCCGTCCTCGACGGCGCGGCGGAGCACGGGATCGATGTGATCCTCGGCACCCCGACCTACGCCGTACCGCCGTGGCTCAGTCACCGGCATCCCGAGCTCGCGGTCGTCCGCAAGGACGGTTCTTCCGTGCCGTGGGGCGGCCGGCAGGAGGTGGACTTCGCATCCGAGGTCTTCCGCGGGTACGCCGAGCGTGTGATCCGTGCGGTGCTCGGACGCTACGGCCGGCACCCGGCCGTCATCGGGGTGCAGCTCGACAACGAGGCGGGCCTGCACCTCATCCACAACGCGCACGTGGTCGAGCGCTTCCGCCGCTGGGTCGCGGAGCGGTACGGCGATGTCGAGACCCTCAATCGCGAATGGGGGCTGGCCTACTGGTCGCATCGGATCTCCGCGTGGGACGAGCTGTGGGCTCCGGCGGGCAACACGACCCCGGCGTACGACCTCGCCTGGCGCCGCTTCCAGGCCGAGCTCACCGCCGAGTTCATCGGCTGGCAGGCCGGGATCGCGCGCGAGTACGTCGCGGAAGACACCGTGCTCACCACCTGCATCGCGTACCAGCGGCCGGCCATGGACGACGTCGCCGTCGGCGAGCACCTCGACATCGCCAGCGGCAACGCGTACTACCTCGCGCAGGACTCGCTCGACTACGAGCGTGAGGGTGCCGGCGGCCAGTGGTATGCCGATGACGTGCCGCAGCTGATCCTCAGCGCCGATCGGATGCGCGCGACGAAGCAGGCGTCCTTCCTCGTCACCGAGACCGGCGCGGCGTCGATCGGCGCGGCGTCGCTGACGAGACCTCCCTACGACGGCCAGCTCGCGCAGGCCGCGTGGCTGCTCGTCGCGCGGGGCGCGCGCCTCGTCTCCTCCTGGCACTGGCACACCCTGCATTCGGGCGCGGAGGTGCACTGGGGCGGCATCCTCGGGCACGACCTCCGGCCGGGCCGGGTGTACGACGAGATCGCCGCGATCGGGCGGCAGTTCGCCGCAGCGTCGGAATGGCTGGCGGATGCCGTACCGGATGCCGACATCGGCATCGTGTACGCGCACGACAGCGAGTGGATGATGACCTTCGAGCCGCCGCTGTCCGCGTCCGGCGGGGCTCCCGACCGCGGGTCCTATGCGCGGATCGTCGGTGCCTTCGGCCGTGCCGCGATCGACGCGGGCCTGCAGGTCGGGTACGTGAACGAGCGGCAGGTGACGGATGCCGCAGAGCTGTTGTCGCGGTATCCGACCCTGATCGTGGCCGGGCTCGTCGCGGCATCCGATCGCACACTCGAGATCCTCGCCGAGTATGCACGGCTCGGCGGTCGTCTCGTCGTCGGTCCGCGCACCGGATACGCCGACGACCAGGGGCGGATGCGGTCGGTCACGGCACCGGCGGTTCTCGGGCCTCTCGCCGGTGTCGCGTATCGCGAGTTCGCGGCGCCCCCGACGCCGGTCCCGCTCGAACGCGACGGCACCGTCGTCGGCGAGGCGCACGGCTGGATCGACGCGCTGGAACCGGGGGAGGCGGAGGTGCTGCTCGGGTACCGGCATCCGCACTACGGTCGATGGGCGGCCGTCACCCGGAGGCCGGTCGGCGAAGGCGAGATCACGGTCGTCGGGACGCTGCCCGATCGAGACTCTCTCGCAGTCGTGATCGCGGGAGCAGCGGGTGCCGATCCGGCATCCGGTCTCGTCATCGATCGGCCGCTGCCGGTGACGGTGCACTCCCTCAGCGGCGCGCGAGGTCGCGTTTGGGTGCTGCACAACTGGTCCGGCGACCCCCGGGAGATCCGGCTCTCCCGCGCCGTGTCATCCGTGATCGATGGCGTCGTGCACGCGGCGGGCCACGAGGTCGTGCTCGCCCCCTGGGATGTGCGGGTCTGGCGCGAGCTCTGATCTGCTCGGCGAGGCGCAGCGTGGATCAGAATTGCCGGCAGCGGCCCCGTCGCGGATGCGTTTTCTATCCAGCCCGAGACAGAGAGGTCCTTCACCTCGACGAGGTCCGAGGCGGCGCTGCCGCGACCGAGTCGCCCGGCACCATCTCGCAGGGGATGAGCACCGCGGGCAGCTCCGCGTCGGGATTCTCGATGCGGTCGATGATGGTGTCGACCCCGAGGCGTCCCAGCTCGTCGGCCGGTGAGCGCAGGAACGTCAGGGTGGGATCGACCATGTTCGCCATGTGGGCCGAGGAGCCCAGCGAGATGATGGAGAGGTCGTCGGGCACGCGCACCCCGGCCTCCCGCAGGCCGATCACGATGCCCGGTGCCGCGTGCTCGTTCAACAGCAGCAGGGCCGTCGCATCGGGGAGCTCGTCGCGGAACGCGCGTCCGAAGGCCCTGCCCTCGCGCGAGTCCTCCAGGCAGTACCGCACGGTGCCCGTCAGTCCGGCGCTCTCCATGTCGGCGAGGAAGGCGGCGCGCGAGCGCTCGGCGGGGCCGTGCTCCTCGAAGCGGCCGGCGCGGGAGCCGCCCGTCACCAGGCAGAAGTCACGGTGTCCCAGAGCCGCGAGGGTCTCGACGGCCGTCGACACGGTGGCGCCGAAGTCGACGTCGACGTAGGCGAGCCCCTCCGGCTCGGCGGTGCGTCCGATGAGGGCGAACGGCGTGCGGCCCGCGATCAGCGCGGGCACGCGATGGTCGTTCAGCTGGACCTCCATCAGCAGCACGCCGTCGACGAGCCCGGTGTCGGCCAGTGCCATCGCCTCATCGGACTCGTTGCTGATCGGCCAGAGCACGAGCTGGTAGCCGCGCTCGCGCGCGCGGGCGGTGGCGCTCGTGAAGAAGCCTCCGACGGTGCCGCTGAGCGGACGCTGCAGCGCGGGGTACAGCATGCCGATGATCTTCGTGCGTCCCCGGGCGAGCGCGGCTCCGACCGGGTTGCGACGGTACCCGAGCTCCCGCATGGCCTGCTCGACGCGCGCGGTGGTGGCGGAGGAGATCGACTTGGTGCCGTTCACGACGAACGAGACCGTCGCCACCGAGACGTTCGCGCGGGCGGCGACGTCGTGCATGGTGACCATGAGCGTTCCTCTCGAGCGAGGCGACCCCGCGGGGATACGGGTGCGTCCATCATCGCGGATGAATATGTTGACAAGTCCAACATATGTCTGCATACTCGGACAACGGTGAGTTTAAACGTTTAACCGGAACTCTCGTGCGAAGACGAACAGGAGTGGTGATGACAGGGATGTCGGACGGCGACGAGCTCGGAGTCGGCCTCGTCGGCACGTCGTTCATGGGCCGCGTGCATGCACAGGCCTGGACCCTCGCACCGCGTGCCTTCGACCTCGCGCTCACCCCTCGCGTCGTCGCCGTGGCGGGCCAGGACCCGGAGCGGACGACCGCGTTCGCCGCGCGCAACGACATCGCCAGGGCGTCCACCGACTGGCGGCAGCTGCTCGACGACCCCCGCGTCGACGTCGTCGACATCTGCGTGCCCGGTGACCTCCATGCGGTCATCGCCGAGGAGGCGCTCGCCGCCGGCAAGCATGTGCTGTGCGAGAAGCCGCTGTCCAACTCGCTCGCCGAGGCCGAATCCATGGTCGCGGCCGCCCGGTCGGCGCGCGAGCGCGGGATCCAGTCGATGGTCGGCTACAGCTACCGCTTCGTGCCGGCGCTCGCGCACGCCAGAGCCCTGGTCGGAGCCGGGCGGCTCGGGACGATCCACCATGTCAGGGCCCAGTACCTGCAGGACTGGATCGTCGACGAGCACTTCCCGCTGGTCTGGCGTCTCGACCGCGAGCGGGCGGGCTCGGGTGCGCTCGGCGACATCGGAGCGCACATCGTCGACGCGGCCGTCTTCGTCACCGGCCAGCGGCTCACCGGGGTGAGCGCACTCACCGAGACGTTCGTGCGAGAGCGCCCGCTTCCGGCGGCGACGGGTGCGCTCGCCGCGACGGCCGGCACCGGATACGGCCGGGTCACCGTCGATGATGCCGCCGTGTTCATCGGGCGCACCGAGGGCGGCGCCCTCGCGACCTTCGAGGCGACCCGCTTCGCGGCGGGGCGCAAGAACGCGATGCGCCTCGAGGTCAACGGCTCGCTCGGCTCCGTCGCATTCGATTTCGAGAGCGCGGACGAGCTGTGGTTCCACGACCACACCGTCGATGCGTCGGAGGCGGGGTTCCGTCGGATCCACATGACGGAACCATCGCATCCGTACGCCGGCGCCTGGTGGCCGGCCGGTCACGGACTCGGCTACGACCACGCGTTCGTGCACGAGGTCGTCGACTTCGTCCGTGCGATCGCGGAAAGACGCACGCCGGAGCCCTCCTTCGAGGACGGCCTCTACGTGCAGCGCGTGCTCGACGCCGTCGAGCGCAGCGCGGCATCCGACGCCGGCTGGACGCCGGTCGACGCGGATCGACCCTGAATCACATCCTGCATCACCCACGAAGGAGTAGACGATGCGCACACGCAAGACACTGATCACGCTGGTGGCGGGAGCCGCCGTCCTGCCGCTCGCCCTCGCCGGCTGCGGCGGGGGAGGCTCCGCATCGAGCGGCGACCCCGACACCCTCACCATCCTCGACTACTACAACAACGAGCCGGACAAGACCCTGGTCCAGGACCTGCTCGACCAGTGCGCCGCCGACGTCGACGTGACCATCGAGCGCGAGTCGGTCCCCGGCAAGGACCTCATCCAGAAGGTCCTGCAGCGGTCCTCCTCGAAGACCCTGCCCGACGTGCTCATGCTCGACAACCCCGACGTGCAGGAGATCGCCGCGACCGGCGGGCTCGCGCCGCTGAGCGACTTCGACGTCGACACCTCGGGTTTCGCGCAGGGGATCCTCGATGCCGCCACCTACGACGGCGAGGTCTACGGACTCGCGCCCGTGGTCAACACCCTCGGCCTCTTCTACAACGTCGACCTCTTCGAGCAGGCGGGCCTGGAGCCGCCGACGACCTGGGACGAGCTGAAGTCGACGGCGAAGGCCCTGACGAGCGGCGACCAGTACGGCATCGCGTTCTCGGCGATCGCGACCTACGAGGGCAGCTGGCAGTTCCTTCCGTTCATGTGGACCAACGGCGGAGACGAGACGGATCTGCAGAGCCCGGAGAACGCCGAGGCGCTGCAGCTCTGGGTCGACCTCGTCGGCAGCGGGTCCGCCTCCGAGAGCGTGATCAACTGGAGCCAGGGCGACGTGAAGGACCAGTTCGTGGCGGGCAAGGCCGCCATGATGGTGAACGGTCCCTGGAACATCCCGGCCCTCAACGAGACCGACGTGAAGTGGGCCTCGGTCCAGGTGCCGGTGAACAAGCCCGGCCAGACCCCCGTGGCGCCCCTCGGCGGCGAGGTGTGGACCGTGCCGCAGACCGGCGACACGGCGAAGCAGGCCAAGGCGGCCGAGTTCGTCGAGTGCATGGCCGGCGACGACATCGAGCTCTCGGCGGCGGAGTCGCGGTTCACGGTCCCGACCCGGACCGACCTGATCCCGGAGTACGTCGAGAAGGTGCCGTCGATGGAGGCCTTCGCCGAGCAGGTCGTCAACGCGCGCTCCCGCACGGGACAGCTCGGCGAGGAATGGCCCGAGCAGGCCACGGTCATCTACAACGCGATCCAGCTCGCCCTCACCGGCAAGGCCACCCCGGTCGAGGCCTTCGAGCAGGCGGCTCAGGGCTGACCCATCGAGGTCCGCAGGTGCCCCGCGGCCGACCGCGGGGCACCTCGAAGGGAATCGTGATGATGACGACAGCGACATCCGCAGCGCCGGTCTCGGCCGAGACATCCGCGCGGACGCCTCCGCAGCGCCCCCGCCGCTTCCGGCGGGAGGGCCTGGTCAAGGCGATGTTCCTCGCCCCGGCCGCGCTCTACATCCTGCTCTTCTTCGGCTACCCGGTCGTGAAGAACCTGGTGATGAGCTTCCAGGAGTACACGACCAAGACGTTCTTCACGGGGGAGGCCCCCTGGGTGGGGCTCGCGAACTACCTGACCGTCGTGAACAGCGGTCTCTTCTGGCCCGCGATGCTCAACACGGCGCTCTTCACGGTCGGCTCGATCGCAGGGCAGTTCGTGATCGGGCTCGCGCTGGCGGTGTTCTTCCGCCGGAAGTTCCCGCTCAGCGGCTTCCTCCGGGCGATGCTCCTGCTGCCCTGGCTGCTCCCGCTCATCGTCGCGAGCGCGACCTGGCGGTCCATCCTCGATCAGGACAGCGGCATCCTCAACGAGTTCCTCACCTCGGTGGGGCTCAGCGCCGTGCCGTGGCTGAACAGCCCGGATGTGGCGCTGATCGCGGTCATCCTCGTGAACATCTGGATCGGCATCCCGTTCAACGTGACGATCCTCTACGGCGGTCTCCAGGACATCCCGGAGGAGCTCTACGAGGCGGCATCCCTCGACGGCGCGACCGGCTGGAAGTCGTTCTGGCACATCACGCTGCCGAACCTCCGCCCCGTGATCAACGTGGTGCTCGTGCTCGGCGTGGTCTACACGCTCAAGGTGATCGACATCATCCTCGGGCTGACGAACGGCGGGCCCGCCAACGCGACGCAGACCATCGCCATCCGCTCGTATCAGTCGTCGTTCGTCGACTTCGAATTCGGCGTGGGCGCGGCGTTCAGCAACATCCTCATCCTCATCTCGCTGGTGTTCGCGATCTTCTACCTTCGCGGGAACCGCAAGCAGGTGGACGAGTAGGAAGGCAGAGCAATGACCACCATGGCCATCGTCACCGACGGTGCTGCGAACCGGCGGGCGACCCGGCGCTCCGGGCGCGACATCCTGTTCACCGCGCTCGGCGTCGCGTTCCTCGCGATCATGCTGTTCCCCGTCTACTGGATGTTCAACGCCTCGCTGCAGCCCTCGGGCAACACCCTCACCGCCTCGCTCCTGCCCCTGAACCCCAGCTTCGCGGGGTACGAGAAGGCGTTCGCCGACCAGGGGCCGAATCTCGTGACGAGCCTCATCATCTCGGTGGGGACGGTCGTGTTCAGCCTGGCGATCGCGGCGCCCGCCGCCTACGCGCTCGCGCAGTTCCGCTATCGCTGGATCAACGTCGCCCTGCTCGCCGTGCTGATCGCCCAGATGATCCCCGGGGTGGTGATCGCGAACGCCCTCTACGCCGCGTACAACGACATCGGCATGCTCAACTCGATCCCGGGCCTCATCCTCGCCGACGCGACCCATGCGATCCCGTTCTCGATCATGATCCTGCGGGCGTTCATGATGAGCGTGCCGCCCTCGATCATCGAAGCGGCCCGCGTCGACGGCGCCGGACACCTGCGGGCGTTCTGGTCGATCGTCCTCCCCGTCGCGAAGAACTCGCTCATCACCGCAGGCCTCTTCGCCTTCCTGTTCTCGTGGAGCGACTTCCTCTTCGCGCTGACCCTCACGACCACCGACGACATCACCCCGGTCACGCTCGGCATCTACCAGTACCTCGGCACGCAGGTCGCGAACTGGAGCGCGGTCATGGCGACCGCGGTGCTCTCCTCGATCCCGGCGATCGTGCTGCTCGTCATCGCGCAGCGGTACATCGCGGCCGGTGCCACCGGAGGAGCCGTGAAGTAGCCCCCCCGATGTCCGAGAACCCAGGCGATCCCCGCATCCCCGCATCCCCAGAGCAGAAAGCAGGAACGAAATGAGCGGCACCACCACGCCCGAGTACCCCATCCGCGTCGTCGTCTGGGGGGAGAACCGGCACGAACAGGTCGAACAGAAGGTGCGCGACATCTACCCGTCCGGCATGCACACGACCATCAAGGAGGGCATCGAGGAGAACCTCGGTGAGCGCGCCGTCGTCACGACGGTCACTCTCGACGATCCGGAGCACGGTCTGACCGAAGAGGTCCTCGCGGCCACGGACGTGCTCGTCTGGTGGGGGCACGCGGCGCACGGGGAGGTCTCGGATGAGGTCGTCGACCGCGTGCAGCGTCACGTGCTCGAGGGGATGGGGCTCCTCGTCCTGCACTCCGGGCACTGGTCGCGCATCTTCGGGCGACTCATGGGCACGACCTGCACCCTCCGCTGGCGGTCCAAGGACGACCGCGAGATCGTGTGGACGGTCGACCCGACGCATCCGATCGCGCGCGGCATCCCGCATCCGTTCCTCATCCCGGCGCAGGAGATGTACGGGGAGTTCTTCGATGTGCCGGCACCGGATGAGCTCGTCTTCCTCTCGACGTTCTCGGGCGGAGAGGTGTTCCGCAGCGGCATGACCTATCGGCGCGGCTTCGGGAAGATCTTCTACTTCAGCCCCGGCGATCAGGACTACCCGGTCTATCACCAGGCCGAGGTGCGGAAGGTGATCGCGAACGGTGTGGAGTGGGCCAAGACGCTGCGTCCGAACCGCGAGATCCCCGTGCTTCTGCGCTACGAGACCGAGGACTTCTACAACGGGCGCGGGTACGAGGGGGCGATGGAGCGATGACGGGCCCGCTGCGCCTGGTGCAGGTCGGCGCCGGCGGAATGGGGCGCGCGTGGCTGCGCACGATCGCCGAGAGTCCGGAGGTCGAGTTGGCGGGTCTCGTCGACCTCGACCTCGACGTCGCCCGCGCCGCGTTGGCGGATGCCGGACTGCACGGTGTCGAGGTGGGCAGGAGCACGGCGGAGGTCGCGGATGCGGTCGGGGCAGATGCCGTCGTGAACGTCACGGTGCCCGAGGCGCACCTCATCGTGAACGAGGAGGCCCTCGGTGCGGGCTACCCCGTGCTCTGCGAGAAGCCGGCGGCACCGACCGTCGCGGCGGCGATGGTCCAGGCGGGGATGGCCGAGCTCTCCGGTCGCCTGCTCATGATCAGCCAGTCGCGGCGGTACTTCGCAGCCCTCAGGGAGCTGCGCCGGCAGGTCGAGGGGCTCGGCGCGATCGGCACGGTCACCACGGAGTTCTTCAAGGCCCCGCACTTCGGCGGCTTCCGCGAGGAGATGCCGCACGTGCTGCTGGTGGACATGGCGATCCACGCCTTCGACGCCGCGCGCTTCGTCATCGGCGCAGAACCCGTCTCGGTGTACTGCGAGGAGTACAACCCGACGTGGAGCTGGTACGCCGGTGCGGCGAACGCCGCCGCGGTGTTCGAGTTCGAGGGCGGCACGCGGTACGTGTACAACGGCAGCTGGTGCTCACCCGGGCAGGAGACGTCGTGGAACGGCTCGTGGCGGGTCAGCGCCGCGGAGGGCACGGCGACCTGGGACGGTGCGGGGCATCCGCTCGTGCAGCGACCGGATGCGGGCGAGCCGGTCGCGGTCGCGGCGGCTCCGATCCGTGAGGAGATCTCCGGGTCGCTCGAGGCTTTCGTGCACGCGCTCCGCACCGGAGCCGAGCCGGAGAACGGCATCCGAGAGAACCTCCGGAGCCTGGCGATGGTCGAGGCGGCCGTCGCGTCGGCGGAGACCGGCGCCAGGGTGCGGATCGACGACGTCCTGGAGCGGGCGCGGGAGACCGCGATCGCGCAGACTCGCCGAGAGGACGTGCGGGAGTGGCTCCGGGGGGTGCCGGTCGCGCCCTGAGGAGGGCGAGGCGCAGCGTGGATCAGAAGTGCCGCAAGCGGCCCCGTCGCAGATGCGTTCTCGATCCAGCCCGAGACGGGGAAGGGGGACCGCCGGGACAGCGATCCCCCTTCCGGCGTCAGCGCTCGATCTTGTCGAGGTGGAGCATCCGCGCGAGGTTCTTGTCGAGCTCGTCGTCGCGGAAGATCTTCTTCCAGTCGTCCTTGATGATGCTCTCGCGGCCGTAGTCCATCGCGATCAGGCACGCGTCGGAGAACGGGTTGTCGCCGCGCAGACCGTTGGCGAGAGCCACCTGCGTGTGGCCGTAGAGGATGCTGCGGGCAGCGGCCTCCGGAACGCCCATGGTGTTGACGGTCTCCTGCAGGGCCTCGTTGAGCAGGTCTCCGATCATGCAGGCGACGGTCTCGACGAGGGTGGGCTCGAGCTGGGCGAGCTGCTTGATCGTGACCCAGTGCACGTCGATGACGGGCGCGTAGATCGCGCGGACGGTCGCCTCGACGATCGCCTTCTTCGCCTCGTCGTCGCTTTCGATCGCGGCGATCGCGTCCTGCGGGGCGGCGATGCCGCCGAACGTGTCGGCCCACTGCTCCGGGGTCTCGCGCTGCAGGAAGATCGACGGGTGGCACGGGTGCGCCACGGCCTGGATCACGTCGTCGCGCGTGGTGAGCAGACCCGCGTACGCGGCGGCGGGGTCGAGCGTCAGCAGGATCGCACCGGAGCGCAACTGGGGGACGAGATCCGCGGTGACCGGGCCGAGGGCCAGGTCGGGAACGGCGAGCACCACGATGTCGGCGTCGGCGACGGCCGTGGAGGCATCGGTGAGCTCGCGCCCGGCGTCGACCGTGCGCTGCTGGCCGGCGGGGGAGTTCTCCACGTACCAGACGGTGTGGTCGGTCTTCACGAGGTTGTTGGACACGCGCATGCCCATCTTGCCGCCGGCGCCGATGACGGCGATCTTGTAGGTGGCGGTGCTCGTCGACGTGTCGGTCATGATGTGCTCCTCAGTTCTTCCAGGGTGAGGCGGGTCCATTCCCGCTCGGTTCGGATGGTGGTCTCGGCGTCGTCCTGCCAGGGCAGCCAGTGCTCGACGATCTCGTTGATGCCGCGCTCGCGCGGCCGGACCGTGGCGAGCAGATGGGCGTAGTCGTGCAGACCGGTTCCCATCGCGCAGCCGGAGTATGTGAAGCCGACCCAGCCCGGCTGGCGGGCGAAGGCGAAGTCCTTCACGTGGATGTTCCTGGTGAGGGCCGCGGTCTGCTCGACGCAGGTCCGCGGGCTCTCCAGCTGGGCGACGACATTGGCCGGGTCGAGGCAGACGCCGAGGTTCGGGCTGCCGACGCGCTCGATGATCCCGAGGAGGTCGGCGGTGGGCACCTGTTCGTACGTCTCGAGGGCGAGGGTCACTCCGGCGGCCTCGTAGGAGCGGATGCTGTCGCGAAGCCAGGACTCCGCCTCGTCGTCCGAGGGGCGCGAATCCGGTCCGTAGAGCATGCTGCGTACGAGCCGAGCGTCGAAGATCGCGGCGAGCTCGAGGAAGCGCTCGAGGTGCGCGGGGACGATGCCCTTCGTGCCGAGCTCGATCGTGAGGCCGAGGTCACGGGCGGCCGCGGCGGCGTCTCGCACCTCGTCGTCGCTCATCTGCTCGAGCGGGGCGTAGTCGCAGATCTGGAAGAGGTCGACGCCCTGGGCGCGGGTGTCCTCGAACGCGCCGACCAGGGTCAGCGGCTCGGGCGCGCGCTCGGAGTGCTGCCAGAAATAGGCGTAGGTGCCGAGGCCGATCACGCCGCACCTCCCGTGGGTCCCTGAGCCTGTCGAAGGGCCGCCAACTCCGCCGCCTCATCGAGCACGGCGACGAGGGCGTCGGGATCGTGGGCGAACCGGCCGAGGAAGACACCGTCGACGTCGTCGCCGAGCGCGGTGAGAAGGCCGGGGCCGGCCGCTCCGCCGTAGATGACGGTGGAGTCCGCGCGATCGGCATCGCCATCGAGCGCGGCGCGCAGCGCGGCCGCGACGACACGGATGTGGTCGTGGGGTGCGGGCTCGGGCGCGCCGATCGCCCAGACGGGCTCGTACGCGACGATCACGGCGCCGGCCGGGGCATCGGCGAGGGCGGCGCGCAGCTGGGCGACGGCGACCTCGGCGGCATCCGCAGGATCCTGATGCGAGGTCTCGCCGATGCACAGGAGTGGGGTGAGGCCTGCGCGCAGGGCGGCGGCGGTCTTCTGCGCCACGACCTCGTCGGTCTCGGCGAACAGCCGGCGGCGTTCGGCGTGCCCGATCTCGGCGATCGTCGCGCCGACCTCGGCGAGCTCGGACGCCGCCACCTCTCCGGTGTAGGCGCCCCCGTCTGCCGCGGCGACGTCCTGTCCGCCGATCCGCACCGGGGTTCCGTCGAAGGCGGCGATCGCCGGGAGCACCTGGAGGAACGTCGGCGTGATGAAGAGCTCGACCGCGCCCGATCGCACGGCCTCGTGCGCGCGGACTCGCGCGGCGACCGCGTCGAACCATGTCGCCGCCTGCTGATGACCGAAGTACATCTTCAGGCTCACGCCGACCGTCACCTTCGTCATCAGCAGGATCCGGTGGACTCGTATTCGCCGATGACCGCGACCTTCTCGGCCGAGGCGCTGCTCGGGTCGAAGCGGTACGTCAGCCACTCGCGCACGAGACGGCGGGCGAGCTCGATGCCGACGACGCGCTGACCCATCGTGAGGATCTGCGCGTCGTTGGAGAGCACGCCGCGCTCGACCGAGAAAGAGTCGTGGGCGGTGACGGCGCGGATGCCGGGGACCTTGTTGGCGGCGATCGCGACGCCGAGACCGGTGCCGCAGATCAGGAGGGCGCGGTCGGCCTCGCCCGCAGCGACGAGCTCGGCGGCGGCGATCGCGACACGCGGATACGCGGTGTGCCCGTCGGCATCCACTCCCACGTCGACGACGCTCGCGACGATGCCGTTCTCCTCGAGGTCCTTCTTGAGGATCTCCTTGTAGTCGAAACCGGCGTCGTCGCTGCCGATCACGAGGCGGAGGGTGTCAGTCATTGCGGTTCCTTTCGAGGTCGGCGAACACGTCGCCGACGGCCGTCACGATCAGCGCGAGCGAGTGCGCGCCGGGGTCGGGGGTTCCCACGCTGTTCTGACCGTGGGTGCGGGCGCGGCCCATGCGGGGGAGCAGGTCGGCCGTGGCGGCGGCTGCGCGCGTGGCGGCATCCGCGGCGGTCCGCCACGCGTCGACGAAGGAGGCTCCTCCGTCGGTCGCAGAGGTGAGGGTGCTGCTGAAGGGGACGAGGGCATCGACCAGCGTCTTGTCGCCGACCTCGGCCTTGCCGTACTCCATCACTCCGCGGGTGCCCGCGGCGACGCCGGTCGCGACCGCGGCGGCATCCGGTCGTCCGGCATCGCCGAGCCGTGTCGCGATCGCGTTCAGGATGACGCCCCACAGCGCGCCGGAGGTGCCACCCGCCCGGTCGGCCCAGGCATCGGCGGCATGCGCGAGCGTCGTCGCCGCACCCGCGCCGGCCTGAGCGGCGGCCGTGGCGCCGGCGAGGGCCGCGTGCGAGCCGCGCTGCATGCCGATGCCGTGGTCACCGTCGCCGGCGATGGAGTCGATGCGGCCGAACTCCTCGACGTGCTCGTCGACCGTGTCCGCGATGCGCTGCACGGCGGCCTGCACGACGGCGGCGACGGCCACGGACTCCTCGTCGCCGGGTTCGACGGCGACGGCGGCGACGGCATCCGCTTCGACGATCTCAGCGCGCGCGGCGGCGAGCACCGACCCCCGGCGATAGGCGGGGGTGTCGACGGGGGTGTCCCAGAGCTGCTCGAGCTCGTCGTCCAGCCAGAACAGGGTGAGCGAGGTGCCGGCCATGTCGAAGCTCGTGCAGTACTCGCCGACGTGCGGGTCGACCAGGACGAGACCGGCATCCGCGAGCAGCTGCGCGATGCGCCGGTAGACGACGAACATCTCCTCGTACTTGAGCGAACCCAGGCCGTTGAGGATCGGGACGACGCGCGCGCCGGAGGTCTCGACACCCGCGGGAACCTCGTCGAGCAGTCGGCTGACGAGGAGCTCGGCCAGGCCGTCGGCCGACGGGATGTCGGTCTCCTCGATGCCGGGCTCGCCGTGGATGCCGAGACCGATCGCCATCCGCCCGGCGGGGACCGTGAACAGCGGCTCGGGGGCACCGGGGAGCGTGCATCCGGAGAAGGCGACGCCGAAGGAGCGCGTGCGCTCGTTCGCGAGAGTCGCGACGCGGGTGACGCCGGCGAGGTCGTAGCCCGCCTCGGCGGCGGCGGCCGCGGTGCGGAACACCGTCAGGTCGCCGGCGATGCCACGGCGCTTGTGCTTCTCGTCGACCGAGGCGCTGAAGATGTCATCCGTGACGGTGACCGTCTCGCAGGCGATCCCCTCGGCGCGGAGCTTCTCCTGTGCGGCGTCGAAGTTCAGCACGTCGCCGGCGTAGTTGCCGTAGCTGAGGAAGACTCCCGCACCGCGGTTCGCGGCCTTCGCCACCGTGTGCACCTGCTGGGTGGAGGGCGACGCGAACAGGTTGCCCATCACGGCGCCGTGGGCGAGACCCTGGCCGACGAGTCCGCCGAAGGCAGGGTAGTGGCCGGAGCCGCCGCCGATCACGACGGCGACCTGGCCCTCGGGGACGACCGTGCTGCGCACGACTCCGCCGGGGACCCCACGCACCGAGCGCTCGTTCGCGGCGATGAAGCCCGCGATCATCTCGTCCGCGAAGTCGGCGGGGTCGTTCCAGAGCCTGGTCATCGCGTCTCCTCCACGGCGGGTGTGGGGGCGGTGGCGCCGGGGAGCACGCGGCTCCGACGGGCGAGGATCACCATCAGCACGGCCGAGAGCAGCATGAACCCGCCGACGATGAACATCGGCACCTGGTAGCCGCCGGTCCAGTCGTGCACGGCGCCCGTGATGTACGGGGCGCTGAAGCCGGCGAGGTTGCCGATCGTGTTGATCAGCGCCACGCCTGCGGCCGCCGCGACGCCGGTGAGGAACTGCGTCGGGAGCGTCCAGAAGTTCGGCAGGGCCGCGAAGATCGCGCAGGCGGTGACCGTGATGACCGCGATGGTCGCCACGGGGGATCCGGTGAACAGCGCCAGCGGGATGGAGACCGCACCGGCGACCGCGGGGATCGCGATGTGCCAGGTCTTCAGGCCGCGCTTGCCGGCGTCACGCGACCAGAAGTACATCACGACGGCGGCCGGGAGGTACGGGATCGCGGTGATGAGGCCCTTCTGCAGCACGTCGAACGTGCCGCCGGTCGCCGTCTGGAAGCCCTCGATGATCGTGGGCAGGAAGAACGCCAGCGCGTAGAGGCCGTAGATGAAGCCGAAGTAGATGAACGACAGCATCCAGACGCGTCCGCTGGAGAACGCGAAGCGCACGGAGACGTGCTTCTGGCTCGCCGCGGTGGTCTTGCGCTCAGCCTCGAGGGCCGAGGTGAGCCAGGTCTGCTCCTCGAGGGTCAGCCACTTCGCGTCGGAGGGCTTGTCCTTCAGGTAGAACCAGGCGATGACGCCGACGACGATCGCGGGGATCGCGACGCCCATGAACATGAAGCGCCAGCCCTCGAGGCCGAAGAAGACCCCGTGCTGCTGGATGAGCGCTCCGGCGAGCGGGGCGCCGATGACGGTGGTCAGCGGCTGAGCCAGGTAGAAGAGCATGAGGATGCGACCGCGGTACTGCGACGGCACCCAGAGGCTGAGGAAGAGGATCGCGCCCGGGAAGAAGCCGGCCTCGGCGACACCGAGCAGGAAGCGGAGCACGACGAGCTGCTCGAAGTTCTGCACCCAGGTGAAGAGGAGGGCGACGATGCCCCAGCTGACCATGATGCGGGCGAGCCAGCGGCGCGCCCCGAACTTGTGCAGAGCGAGGTTCGACGGCACCTCCAGCAGGATGTAGCCGATGAAGAAGACCCCCGAGGCGAAGCCGAACTGCGCGGCGCTCAGGGCGAGGTCGTCGTTCATCCCGTTGGGAGAGGCGAATCCGATCGCCGTCCGGTCGAGGTAGTTGATGAAGAACATCAGTGCCACGAACGGTACGAGGCGTATCGAGACCTTGCGGATCGCGGACTTCGCGACAGGCGTTTCGGTCTGGGTGGTGTCCACGGTGACTCCTGTATCGACGGTGATCGCGCAGGGTTTCGTCCGGTGCGCATCATCCATACTGCACAACCGGTTGACCAATTTCAAGTCGCTCGTGGTATTTCGGTGACGGTAGGTTGGCAACCATGCCCGCGTTTCCCGGTGAACCCGTCGACGACATCGCCGCTGCGCTGACCGCGATCCCCTCGGGCACGCCGGTGTCGGAGGTGGCCCGTCGGCTGCTCGATCTCTTCACCGGCGGATCCATCGCCCCTGGCACGCGCCTGCCTCCGGAGCGCCAGCTGTCGGCATCGCTCGGCGTCGGTCGATCCGCCGTGCGCGAGGCGCTCGCCGCCTTGGAATTGCTGGGGATCGTCGATGTCCGCCCCGGCTCCGGCACCTACCTCCGGGGAGCGGCGAGCGAGCTGCTGCCGCAGACTCTGCGCTGGGGCCTGCTGATCGGCGAGCGCAACACCGCCCAGCTGCTGGAGCTGCGCGAGGGCCTCGAGATCTTCGTCGCGCGCCTGGCCGCGGCCCGAGCCGACGCCGCGATCATCGAGCGACTCGAGAAGAGCGTCGAGCGGATGCGGGCGAGCATCGACGACCTCGCCACCTTCGCCCGCGCCGACCTCGACTTCCACCACGCGCTCGCCGAGGCGGCGGGGAACGAGACGCTGACCGATCACGTGCATGTCGTGCGATCGCTGCTGCAGGTGTACGCCGATCGTGCCGTGCACGACCCCGCGCACGCCGAGCAGGCCGTCGCCGAGCACGGCGCCGTGCTGGATGCCGTCCGCGCCGGCGATCCGGATGCCGCGGCATCCGCCATGGCGATCCATATGTCGACCGCGACCACGCGTCTCCTCGACGCCTGACGACGGCGCTCATCCGCTCGGTTCGTGCCTGCGCATCCGACCCGTTATGATGGCTAGGTGCATCCGTGCTTTCGGGTCGGATGCCTGGAGACGTCGCATAGTCCGGCCGAGTGCACCACCCTGCTAAGGTGGAGTCCCCTCACGGGGACCAGGGGTTCAAATCCCCTCGTCTCCGCACCTGGATCGTTCAGACGATCCCTCCTCCGAGTCGCACCCGATCTCCGATGCGTCTGAAGACGACCTCGGTCGTGATGCCGGGTGCCAGCACGATGCGCGGCCCGAGCGCGTCCGTCGCACGGCACTCCAGTTCGGCAGCGATGAGCTGCGCCGTCCCCGACGCATCGAAAGTCCACTCCATGTCGATGGAGATCCCCGGTCTCGCGATCAGCCCTGTGACCCGCCCCGGCCCGAACGAGCGGGGGACTGCCGGGAGCAGATCGAGCGCGCCCTCGTGGGACTGCACAAGCATCTCCACGACCGCGGCGAGGTAGCCGAGGTTGCCGTCGATCTGGAACGGCGGATGCGCCGAGAAGAGGTTGGGGTAGAGGCCGCCCACCCATGTTCCGCGATCGACCGACATGTCGCGGAACATCAGCTGCAGCAGTCGATCGATCTGCTCCGTCTGCCGCAGCCGCGCTCGCAACGCGAGCTTCCACGCCAGAGACCACCCGGTGGATTCGTCGCCTCGCTCGTCGAGGAATCGACTGGCCGCGGCGAGGAGTGCAGCATCGCTCGAGCCCGGGCCCGGATAGAGGAAGTAGAGCGGGGACAGGTGACGATGATGCGGGTCGGTCGGCGTGAGATCGCCGGCCCACTCGGCGATGCTGCCGGAGCTCGAGATGCGCGGTCCCGGGATGCGGGGGAGGGCGTCGATCGCGGCGAGCACCACCTCGTCGTCCGCGCGTCCGAGAACGCGCCCTGCGTCGATCAGAGCGCGGAGATGGTCGCGCACCAGGTCCAGATCCAGAGCCGCGGATGCCGCGACGGCACCCACACCCTCAGCGGTCACGAAGTCGTTCTCGGGGGACGTCGAGGGGGACGTCCCGAGCTGTCCGTCCGGCGCCGCCCGGAGAATGGCGAGCGCGAACCGTGCCGCGGACGCCAGGATGCCGAATCGTCGCTCGAGCACCGCGCGGGAATCGCCGTAGGAGGCGTGATCGATGAAGCGGCGGGCGAGCCAGAGGCCGCCCATGGGCCAGAACGCCGACTTGGCATCGTGCGTGCCGTGCCCGATCATCTGCGTGTACGCCCAGGCGTCGGTGTTGTGATGCGCCACCCACCCGTCGGTGCCGTACAGTCGGCGAGCGGTCTCCGTGCCCCGTTCCGCGAGCCGTCCGATGAGGCGATCGAGAGGCTCGGCCGTCTCGGCCAGGTTGACGGCATCCGCCGCCCAGTAGTTCATCTGCAGGTTGATGTTGAGCGTGTAGTTGCAGCTCCACGGCGGACGGATGCTGTCGTTCCAGATGCCCTGGAGATTGGCGGGGAGCGTGCCGGGCCGCGACGAGCAGATGAGCAGGTACCGACCGTAGTTGAAGAGCAGGGCAGCGAGCGCGGGATCGCGTTCCAGTCGCACACCTCCGACGTCGAGGTTCTCCAGGCGCCTCCCGGTGTCGCCCGCGGTGGCCCCGGAGCCGAGGTGGAGCACGGTCCTCTCGTAGAGCGCGGCGTGATCCGCCACCTGATCGGCCCGCACGAGATCGAGCCCGCGGTCCCGTGCGGAGCGGACCCGGCGACCCGCCTCGCGCGACGCCGACTCGGCATCGCCGCGCAGGGCGCGGCCGTCGTCGGCGTAGGTCGTCGCGGTGGCGAGGACGAGAGTCAGTCTCGTCGCAGATCGCACCCCGATCGCCTCTGTGATCGACTCATCCGTGACGCCGTCGTGCTCCACGGCGATCACCGCGGCGCCCTGCAGAGACTCGCTGACGTCATCGGAGTAGCGGACCGGCCGGTCGGCATCCGTGTGGGGTGGGAAGACGTCGACCGGCATGCGGAGCAGCATCTCGAGGACTCCCGTTCCGCGCCGGTTCGCGAGGACTCTGAGCGCGCTGGTCATGCGGACGCGTATGTCGACCGGTTCGCTCGCCGTGATGTCGTGGATCAGGACGCCGTCCGGCGCGCTCACCCGTGTGACGTGGGTGAGGTCGACGCCGCGGACGCGCCCGGACGCCGTGTGAGTCGCCGTCGGCAGGTGCAGTTCTCGATGGTAATGGTCGACCGTGTCGGTCGATGCGTGGGGAGGCGGATCGACGCGGATCTCCACGTCGGCGAACGGGAGGTAGGCCTGGCTGTGGCGATGCTGGAGCGCGCGCAGTGCGTGCTCGGCATCGGCGTATCGCTGTTCGGAGACCGCGGTTCTCGCGCGACGGAGCGCTTCGGACGCGATATCGGCCGCGACCGGTGCGAGCAGTTCAGAGCCCGGTCCGCCTGACCACGCGGTGTCGTCATTGATCTGCAGGCGAGGGGAAAGGAGGTCGCCTGAGCACATCGCGCCGAGGCGGCCGTTGCCGAGCGGCAGGGCCTCGTCGAAGGTCTCTGCGGGATGGGAGTATTCGAGGCTGTGAACCATGACCTGTCTTCTTCGAGGTGACAAACGATTATCGATTACTGTATGTTATGACTGTTCTTCCACAACGATGTGTTCTTGAAAGGATCGACGATGCTCAGACGACGGAAACTCGCGCTTGCCGCTGCCCTCACCGCGACCACGGCCGCCCTCGCCGGGTGTGCCACGGGCGGAGGTCAGGGCGACGGGAGCGCGACCGAGATCCGCATGCTCGTGAACGTGACCCCCAATCTCACCGAGGAGTGGTGGAACGATCTCGTCGCCCCCTTCGAAGAGGCCAACCCCGACATCGACGTCGTCATCCAGAACCCCGGTGCCGAGGGAGTCACAGCGGCGGTGCCGCGACTGCTGGCGTCCGGCGACGTGCCAGACATCGTGCAGAGCATCCCTCCGTCGCTCGAGCTCGCCCCGGAGCTCGTCGACCTCTCGAAGTACGAATGGGCGTCGGAAGGCCCTCTCGCCGACCAGTACTCGATCGACGGCGCCTATTACATGGCCGGCATCGGCGTCCAGTTGCAGAGCCTCATGTTCTACAACAAGGCCGCGTTCGAAGAAGCCGGCATCGCCGAGGTCCCGACCACCCTCGAGGAGCTCGACACCGCACTGGGCAAGCTGTCCGCAGCGGGGTGGGTTCCCCTCCAGACCGGCGGCGATTGGATGTCCAGCCACCTGCTCCAGGCGATCGGGCTTCCCTCGATCATCGCGGAGCACCCGGACTGGTTCGCCGAGATGGACGGCGGTGAGCTCACCTTCAGCGACACGTACGCGGATGCCGTCGAGCAGTATGCCGACTGGGTGAAGGCCGGCTACATCCCCCAGGATGCGCTCGGGGTCAAGTATCCCGATGCGGAACAGGCCTTCCTCGCGGGCAGCAGCGCGATCTACCCGATGGGCAGCTGGTTCGCGGGCACCGAGGCCAAGACCGAGGACGCTCCCGAGATCGGCGTCTTCCGCGCACCCGCCGTCGCGGGCGTGGACAACCCCGCGATGGGTGCCAACATCGCGAGCCCGTACCTCATCATGAAGTCATCGGAGCATCAGGACGCCGCGGCGAAGCTGATCGAGTACCTCACCACGGATGAGACCGCGGTCATGGATCAGCTCGTGGTCGACGGCAACTTCCGCGACGGCTACGAGTACGACATGACCGCGCTGGGCGAGGAGCTCTTCGCGATCGTCGCGGACACGCCTGCCGCCGACTACACCCCGACCGGTGAAGGCTACGGCGAGCGCGTTCTGCCCGGCGGGTACTCGACCGAGATCAACGCTCAGACGCAGGCTCTGCTGGGCGGTGTGCCGGCTGCGGATGTGCTCACCGCCATGGACGCCTGGTTCGACGCCAACCGCTAGCAATCCACTCCGGGGGTGCTGCAGCACCCCCGGTCCCCCCCTCGACGACGGAGGTCCCTGATGGCAGTGAGTGCCACATTCCGCCCGACTGCGGCTCGCGCGTCGCGGAGCGCCGCGCAGGTCTGGCGCCACCGGCTGCCCGGCATCATCATGGGCGGCCCCGCACTGCTGGTGTTCATCGCGATGTTCATCATCCCGATGATCCTCGCCGTCGTGCTCAGCTTCACCGACTGGAACGGCTACAGCCTCAACTTCACGTTCGTCGGGGTGGAGAACTACCTCTCCGCCTTCCGCAATCCGCGAACGGTGGATGCCGCGATCTTCACGGCGACCATCGCCCTCATCGGCACGGTGCTCTGCAACGTCGCCGGGCTCGCGGTCGGCGCTCTGATCGCCGGACCCGGCCGTGCCAACACCGTGATGCGGACGATCTTCTTCTACCCGTACATCATCAGCGCGCTCATCATCGGCTTCCTCTGGTCGGCGATACTCGCGCCCCAGGGCGCGACCAACGGGCTGCTCGAGCAGCTGGGGATCTCGGCGCTGCCGTTCCTCACCGACACGGGATGGGCCAAGGCGAGCGTCATCTTCACGGTGGTGTGGTCGCACTTCGGCTTCAACATGATCCTCTACATCGCCGGCATCAAGTCCGTCCCCGCGGAGTTCTACGAGGCGGCGACGGTGGACGGCGCGTCCCGCTGGCAGCAGTTCCGGCACGTCACCATCCCGCTCATCGCTCCGGTCGTCACCGTCAACCTCGTCCTGACGCTCGTCGGCCTGCTCAAGGTCTACGACATCGTGCTCGCGCTGACCGACGGCGGTCCAGCCGGATCGACGCAGACGATCGTCTACCAGGTGCTGAAGGACTCGTTCGCCCAGGCCGAGCTCGGGTTCGGCGCAGCCCAGTCGGTGATCCTCCTCGTCGTCACCGCGGTCCTCGGTCTGGCCGTGACGCTCGCCAGGCGCGGCTCCGAGAAGAAGGTGACGGACTGATGATGACCACCACGCAGACGAGGACGATCATGACGGTATCCGCTGGCATCATCGAGGAGATCGAGCCGCTGGAGGGACCGCGTCGACGCCGTCCCCGTCGGATCCGATCCCGCGGTCCACTCGCTCGTGTGGGCGCCACCCTCAAATGGGTGCTGCTCGGCTCGGGAGCGCTCGTGATGCTCGTGCCGCTGTACATCATGATCATCAGCGCGTTCAAGCCGCAGGAGGCGATCATCCGCTCGCCTCTCGCGATCGATCCGAGCATCTTCACTCTCGAGTACCTCGCCGAGGCGATAACGAGCGAGAAGTTCAACGTCATCGGCGCCTACGGCATCACGCTGCTCTTCGTGGTGCTGGTCAACGTCTTCGGCATCGCGCTCGCCGCCCCCGTCGCCTACGTGATCGCGAGAGGTCGCTCCCGATGGCATCTGGGGCTGCTCCTGGTCTTCGTCTCGGGGCTGTTCATCCCCGGGCAGGTGACGCTCATCCCGGTCGTCTTCGTGCTCCGACTGCTCGGACTGATCAACACGATCCCGGGGTTCCTCCTCTTCGAGACGGCGGCGACGCTGCCCGTGACGATCTTCCTCTTCGCGGCCTATCTCCGCACCGTGCCGAGGGACATCGACGAGGCCGCCTCCCTCGACGGAGCGGGTCGCATCCGGGCCTTCTGGTCGTGCATCTTCCCGATCATGAAGCCGGTGGTGGCAACGGTCGTCGTGCTCAACTCGATCAGCGTGTGGAACGACTTCGCCAGTCCCCAGATCATCCTGGGACCGAGCTCCGGCATCTACACGGTCACCACCGGGGTCTACGCCGCGGTGGGCGAGTTCTCGACGAGCTACACGACGGTCTTCCCGACCCTTCTACTCGCTGTCGCGCCCGCGGTCCTGTTCTTCATCGTCATGCAGCGCCACATCATCGGCGGCCTCGTCGCCGGCGCGACGAAGGGCTGACCCCGTGACGATCGACATCCCCTCGACGCCGCTCCGTGCCATCCCGGCCTGGGCCGTCCTCCAGCGCCGCGTCTTCGACGAGATCGAGGTCGCCTGGAGGAGCTTCTCCGACAGGTACACGGGCGGTGACGGCCGGCTGAACTGGTCGGGCTCGTTCGACAGTCGAGACGGTGTGGACGACTTCTACGAGCCGTTCTTCAACTGGCCGACCTTCCATGCGCTCGGCGGCAGCGACGACATCCTCATCGCCGCGAAGCGGCACTGGGAGGGCGTGACCGCGCAGCTCACCGAGGCAGGCATGCTCACGGAGGAGTTCGAGAACGGATACGACTGGTTCCATCAGGGGGAGTCGCTGCTGTTCTTCTACGCGCTGTGCGCTGCCGACCCCGACGACGTGCGATTCGCGGATCGAGCCCGGCGATTCGCGGAGCTCTACACGGATGCCGCGCACGGCAACTACGACCCGACCGCGAACATCATCCGGGCTCCCCACAACGGAGCACTCGGCGCACTCACCGGGCTCGGCAGGCAATGGCAGGCGTACTCGGCGAGCCAGCCCGAGATGCGACCGTACGGGCTGCCGCTCGAGCACCTCGACGGGATCCGCACGTGGGACGATCTCGCGAGTCCCGCCAACGCCGAGACCATGGGGCGTGCGATGCAGGAGCTCGCGATCGGCGATGTCCCCGTGAATCTCGCATCGACGAGCCTGGTCGTCAACCGGTGGCTCTACGACGGAGACCCGGCGGCCGCGTCCTGGGTGCAGCGATACGTGGACGGCTGGATCGGACGGGCCGCGGATCACGGCGGGCTCATCCCCGACAACGTGTCGCCGGAGGGGATCACCGGAGGGCGCCACGACGGTCGCTGGTACGGCGGTCACTACGGCTGGGGATGGCCGCACGGTCTGCATTCGGTCGGGATGGTCGCCCTCATCGGCGGCATCAACGCGTCGTTCGTCACCGGCGACGACCGATATCTCGACCTCGCCCGCACAGCGCTCGACACCGTGCTCGACCACTCGATCACGGCATCCGTCGCCGAGACGCCCTTCAGCATGCGCGGCAGCTGGCTCGCGAAACTCGGCTCGGCCGCGTCAGAGCCGATGACTCTCGTCCCCTACCGCTACGGCCGCGACGGCTGGTTCGACTACGGCCCGCTCTCCCTCGACCTCCCGACGTGGTTGTGGTGGTGGTCGAGAGACGCCGCCGACCTCGAGAGGCTCATCCGCGTCATCGACGGCTACCCGCGCACGGAGCACCCGGTGATGCCGTTCCGGGACAAGCTGGAGGCGGGACATGAGGCGCCGTGGCTCGAGTTCCTCGCCGGCAGGCTCCCCGACTACCCCGAGCAGGCACTGTCGATGGCGCTCGGTCAGATCGCGCGCCGCGTCGCGATCATGGACTCGGACGAACTCGATCCCGACGGCGATCACCTCCATTTCTGGCAGCGCGTGAACCCGGTCGTCACCGAGGTGCTCGGTCAGCTGATCAGCGGGACGCCGCAGATCCTCTACAACGGAGGACTCCCGTTCATGGCCGTCGCCTATGAGGATGTCGATGCGGCCCGACCCGGTCTGCCGCCGGATGTCGCGGCCCTCGTGCACCGACTCGACGGAGCCGAGATCGAGCTCGAACTCGTCAACACCTCCCACACCCGAACGCGCCGCGTACGGGTTCGGCCGTCGAGATTCGGCGAGAAGCGGATCAGCGGCGTCACGAGCGAGGGCGAACGCGGGGGCGTGCATCCCGGCGCGTCCACGACCTTCGCCTCGGTTCCCGGTGAGCGCTTCTCCGAACACCGCGACCTCGACGTCCCGGACGTCGTCGTCGTGCTGCCTCCCGCCCACGGTGCACGGCTCACGCTCACCACGGTGGCGGCATCCGATCGTCCCACCCACAAGCGCCCCGGCAGGGCAACCTCATGACCGACGACATCGCCGGCAGTACGCCATCCAGAGCACAAGGAGCTCCACCCATGTCCGATTCCCCGATCGAGCTCGCTCGACCAGACTTCGACCTTCCCGTGCGCGGCGGACGATTCGAACGCGCCGACGTCGAGTCGATCGCGAGAATGGGGACGGTGTCGTCGGCGACGGCGTGCGCCAAGCTGCACGGGATGGGGATCACCCGCTCGTTCGTCGACGGACCGCAGGCGCTCTCACCGGGACAGCGCGTCGTCGGCTCCGCCCTCACCCTGCAGTTCATGCCGCAGCGGGAGGACATGGCCTCCGGGCTCGGGCAGGAGTACGTCGAACGTCACACGGCGCTGTGGGAGGTGCTCGAGACGGTGCAACCCGGAGACGTGCTCGTCATCCAGGCCTACGGCAGCCGATTCTCCGGCTGCATCGGAGACATACTCGCCAGCTACTTCGCCCGCAAGGGCGGGGCGGGCATCGTCGTCGACGGACGCATCCGCGATGCCGGTCGCATCCGCGACCTCGGCATCCCCGTCTGGTCCACAGGCACCACGCCGCACTACGCCTCGCAATCCGAGCTCTTCCCGTGGGCGTACGATGTGCCCGTCGCCGTCGGCGGTACCCTCTGCATGCCCGGTGACCTCGTCGTGGCAGACGACGACGGCCCCGTCATCGTTCCGCAGCGGCTGGCTCATGACGTCGTCGATGCGGCGCAGGATCACGAGCAGTGGGAGGTCTTCAGCAGGCAGCGGCTGGAGGAGGGAGCGGTCCTGAGCGACTACTACCCGCTGTCGCCCGACGCTCGGCAGGAGTACGAGTCGTGGCTCTCCGCCCGAGCCTGAGGCCGGCGAGCGGCCGATCGGGTTCGCTGCTGGCGGGGTTGGGGTGCGCGCCCATCGGGAACCTCTACACACCCGTCCCCGATGACGCCGCGACGGCGACCATCGCGCGCGCCCTCGAGCGCGGCATCCGCTTCTTCGACACCGCCCCGCACTACGGGGCGGGGGAGAGCGAGCGACGCCTGGGCGCCGCTCTCGCCGGGGTGCCGCGCGACGACGTCGTCATCGCGACCAAGATCGGGCGGAGGATCGTCGCCGCCGACGGGGCGACCGTGGAGACCGGCGGCATCGGCGTCGACACCACAGGCGACCTCACCCGCGACGGAGTCCTGAGGAGCCTCGAGGGCAGTCTGCGTCGCCTGCGCACCGATCGGATCGATCTGCTGCACCTGCATGATCCGGAGGACGTCGATCTCGCACTCGCCGAGGTGATGCCCGTTCTTCACGATCTGCGGGACCAGGGCGTCGTGCGCGCGATCGGAATCGGTATGGTCCGCACCGCTCCGCTGGTGCGCTTCGTCGCGGAAGCGGAGGTCGATGTCGTCATGCCCGCGGGCCGGTTGACCCTCCTCGATCGGTCAGCCGAGGAGCAGCTGCTGCCGCTCGCCCGTGAGCGCGGCGTCGGGATCATCGGGGCTGGAGTGTTCAACTCCGGGATCCTCGCCGACCCGGTGGGCTCGCCCTACTTCGACTATCACGCCGCCTCCGATCGGCACCGCGAGCAGACGGATGCCTTCGCGGAGGTGTGCCGCCGGTGGGGTGTTCCGCTCGCCTGGGCGGCGGCGCGCTTTCCGCTGCGATACGCAGAGGTGGAGGGGATCGTCGTCGGTGCTCGCACGGCGCACGAGGTGGACGATTTCGCCGACGGACTCGAGGCCGAGCTCCCCGGTGAGCTCTGGGAGGAGCTGGACGAGGCGGCATCCGGAATCGCTCGATGACTCCCATCGTCGATGCGCACGTGCACCTGTGGGACGTCGAGCGGATGTCGATCCCCTGGTTCCGTGACGACCTCCGGCTGCCGCGATCGGTGACGGCATCCGAGCTGCGCGGGGCGTTGGCGGAAACGGACGTGCGCTCGGTCCTCGCCGTGCAGGCGGCGGACACCCTCGGCGAGGCGCGATGGCTGCTCAGCGAGGTGTCGTCGCTGCCGGCAGCCCGCGTCGTGCTGCAATACGAGCCGCACGATCAGGAGTGGAGCGGCGCGACGGGTGCCGCGATCGAGGAATCCGGCGGCCGCGTGGCCGGCATGCGCGTGGCTGCACCCGCCGCTCGGGCGGATCTCGCCGACGTGCCGCACCTCGAAAGGCTCGCGGAGGGACTCGCGGAGACGGGAAGGGTCATGGAGGTGCTCATCCGGGCCGAGCAGCTCCCCGCGGTGCGAGGGCTCGCCGAACGGCATCCGTCACTCGCCATCGTCGTGTGCCACCTCGGTCTCGGGATGGCGGAGCCGACCCGGCGATGGCGTGATGATCTGCGGTCGCTGGTCGACCTGCCCGCGGTCGTGGCGAAGTTCTCCGGCGTCGCACGGACGCCGGGCGATGTGCGGCGACTGCGTTCGCTCTTCGCCGATGCCGAGGCCGCGGTCGGAGTGGACCGGCTGATGTTCGGCAGCGATTGGCCGATGTCGTCTCGGGTGCTGCCCTACCGAGACCTCATCCGTCTGACGGCCGAAGCCGTCGGAGAGCTGGACGCTGTCGGTGCGCGAGCATTCTGGTCGGGTACCGCCGCGCGGACCTACTCGCTCGCCTCGTCCTGATCGGTCGGGACGAGCAGCGTTCCGGCGGCGTGGGCGCGGAAGAGCTCTGCGGCGGCGGCCGGATCGGACCCTTCGAGCACATCGAGGAGGCTGCGGTGCCAATCCGCCACCTGTACCCAGTCTCCCGGGAAATGTGGGTCGCCGAGCACGTGCATCGATCGCAGGCTCGGCTCGATGATGTCCCACATCCGAGGGAGATAGCCGTTGCCGCTCGCCTCGATGACCGCCCGGTGGAACGCGAAGTCGAGCTCGCGGAACTCACCGAGGCGCAGGTCGTGGGCGGCGGTGTGCATCTCGTCGATGAGGCCGCTGAGGCGGCGCCGCGTCGCGTCATCCAGACGACCGCAGGTGAGCGAGCCGGCGAGCGATTCGAGAGCGGCTCGAGCGACCTTCGCCTGCTCCACCTCTTCGTCGGAGTACCTGGCGACGAAGTTGCCCTGGTGACGGATGTGCGTCACCAGACCCTCGTGCGAGAGCCGCTTGAGCGCATCGCGGACCGGGGCCTGACTGACCTCGAGCTTGCGGGCCAGCTGAGACTCGACGAGCTGTTCTCCCGGGTGCAGGGTCGCATCCTTGATCATGGCCTTGATCAGCACATAGATCTGGTCGGAGAGCAGGCCTTTCTGCAGACCGGTGACCGAGCTGAACACATCGCTCATGTGCACACCATAACCTCTCTATGACAATCGTTCACAGCGTCACGCCCGACCGCTGTACGCGTCGAGCCAGGCGTCCGCGATGATGCGGGATCCCGTGGCTGTCGGGTGCACGCCGTCGGGGGCGAGGGCTTCGCCGCCGACACCCGCCGCGGCCTCGGAGAGGATGCCGTGCAGCGGGACGAACGATGCGTCGAGCTCTGCAGCGATGGCGGCGACCGCGCGCCTCTTCCCTGCAAGGTCGTCGAGCCACTCGCGCTGCTCCGATCGCACGGGAAGCAGGAAGGGCTCCATGAGGATCAGGCGGGGAGCATGGTCGCGCGGCCAGACGTCGAGGAGGTCGCCCAGGGCGTCCTCGAATTCCTGCGAGGTCGTCGGATCTCCGTCGTCGAACCGGCGCCAGGTGTCATTGACGCCGACATACACGGTGAGTGTGGAGGGGGAGTGGGACAGGACGTCGCGCTCCCATCTGGCGGACAGGTCGCGGACGCGGTCGCCGGCGATGCCGGCATTGATGATCCGGGAACCCGGCAGCTCGGGGGCCACCAGGGAGACATACCCGTCACCCAGGGAATCCGGCCGGCTCCTATCGCGACCCGCGTCGGTGATCGAGTCGCCGACGAACATGAGGATCTCGTGTGCTGACATCCGCTTCCTTTCCTTGCCACCACTCTATCGATAATCGCTAGAAACATGCGGAAGGGGCGGTCGCCGATGCGACCGCCCCTTCCGTCGGATCAGACGCGTGACCGTCGACGCAGGACGAACGCCGTGCCCAGGATGAGCAGCACCGCCGCGAGCGCACCGGCCGCCCAGCCGACGGAGCCGCCCGTGAGCGCGAGACCGCCGCCGGATGCGGAAGGCCCGGTCGGCGCCCCGGGCCCGCTCGGGCCGCCCGGCTCTCCGGGCTCTCCGGGTTCCGACGAGCCCACCGTCGGGGCGAGCAGCAGCCCGTTGCCCTCGACGTAATGGAAGACGTTCAGGTAGCCCTCCGAGGCGATCGTGTTCGCCGCGTCCGAATCGACCCGGCTCCACACCGTGACGCCGTCGACGCGCAGCACCAGCCGGGAACCGGCGGTGGCCTCGGCTCCGGCGGCGACGACGCCGAACTCGATGGTGTGGGGCGTGCCAGCCGAGATCGTCGAGTTCGGGATGACGTCGATCATCGTCTGGCCCGGCTTCCAGCTCTGGAACTCGATGACGTCCTCCTTGATGACGACCAGGTAGCCCTTGTTCCCATCGACCCACGGGGGATCGCCGGGACGGTCGGAGCGCACCGCGAAGCCGAACCAGCCGTCCTCGAAGGCGTCGACGGTGGCATCGAACCTGAGGAGCCCGTCGCCGAACGTCTCCGCGGCGTAGCCGACCACCCCCTCGGCGGTCACCGAGACGCCCGCGTCGCCCACCGAGACGGCCTCCGACGCCGGCCATCCCTCCACATCGGTGAGTCGGTCGCCGAGATCGATCACGGCGTACTCCGGATCGGTGACGGCCACGGTCGCGGCAGCCGTGACCGAGGGGTTCACCACGGAGGTCGCCGTGATCACCACGTCTCCGGCGGCGACGCCGACGACGGTCCCGTCCTCCGCCACCGAGGCGATGGCCGGGTCGGCGCTCGTCCAGGTGACATCGGCACGCGCATCCGGCGGGGTGACGGACGCGGTGAGGGTGAGGCGCTCGCCCGCCGCCAGCCCGACCGACTCGTGCGAGAGGGTCAGGCCCGTCACTTCCACGGGAACGAGCGACAGGCGCACGTCGTCGAACTCGACGTGTGCGAGATCCTGCACGTAGAACCCGACCTTCCCGCGTACCTCGGGCGCCGGGTTCTCGCCGTCGATCACGAGTTCGCCATCGACGCTGACTCGGATCCCGGATGCCGTCACCACCAGCTCGATGTCGTAGACGGTGTCGGGAGCGAGGCCCTCGCCCGCAGGCAGCACGACGGATTCGACCGTTCCCCACGCGCCGTCGAAGATGATCCACTCCGAACCGGCGGCGAGGTGCTGATAGCGCACGTATCCCGCGGTGGTCGCTCCGCTGCGGTCGTAGATCAGCATCTGCCCGCCCTCGGTGAGCTCCTCCGGGGTGCGCATCTGGAACTGGAGCACGTATTCGCCGAACTGACGATCCAGCTGTCCGTTCGCCCCTCCGCGCACGCGGTACCAGTGGTCGCCGCTCTCGTCCTCGACGAGCGTGAGGTTGCCGTCGACCGGCCACCCGTTGCCGCCGGATTCGAAGTCGGTGAAGTGCAGCACGCCGTCTCCGTCGAGCACGACCACGACCATCTGATCGGCGAGGCCGGGGTCGGCGACCGAGGTCGCCGTGACCGTCACCGAGCCGGGAGCGAGAGCGGTGAGCACGCCACCGGCATCGATGGACGCCACCGCCGGGTCGCTGCTCGTGTAGGTCACCGAGGTGTCGTCCGCATTCCACGGCACCGCCTCGGCCGCGAGGGACAGGGATTGGCCGAGGGGCACGGCCGCCTCATCGGCGGGGAGGTGGATCGACTGGAGCGGGATGGAGTCGATGCCGTCGCTGACACCGACCGAACCCTGCAGGCCGATCTGATCGAACGGGATGGCGGCGAAGCCGGGCACCGCGTCGAAGACGGCTGCATCCTCGGCGAGCCGGAAGTCCTCCCCCTGCCAGTCCACGAAACCGGGATCGGAGTCGGTCACCCAGTTGTCCGCGTAGCTCATGAGCTCCACGACATCACGGGCGCCATGCGCGTTGACATCACCGCTGCGAGGCATCGTCGGGTTCCAGGTGACGTTGCGCTCGAAGACGTTGTGCGCGGGGAAGTGATGGTCCTCCTCGAAGAACGTCAGCAGCTCGGGGTGCTGCGCGGCGTACGGAGTGTCGACGAATCCGTTGTTCTCCTCGAACAGCTCGATCCATCCCGGCATGTAGTCGGTGTCGACCTTGTTGCCCGGTTCGTCCCCCATCCACATCTCGTAGTTGTTGTAGGGGATGTGCGTGTCGACGAAGACGTTGTTCCTGGCGGTGATGTAGTCGCCCGAACCGTTCTTGATCGCGTCGTTGCCCATCCGGTAGAACACGTTCTCCTCGATGAGGAGATCGCGGGTGAGGTTGTCGGGATAGATGCCCTCCACTCCCAGGCGGCCGATTCCGGTGTCATGGAAGTAGTTCCTCGAGATGACCGTGCCGCGCTGCTGGGGAGTGGCGCCGGCGTTCATGTAGATCGCGCCGAGATCCTGGAACAGCTTGCATATGTCGTAGATCTCGTTGTACTCGATCAGATGATTGTTGCCGTGCACGATGATCCCGGGGTGAGGCGCATCGTGGATCTCGTTCCCGCGCCCGATGTTGCCGACCCCGACGAACATCAGCGCCGGGTTGTAGGCCTTGTGGTAGTAGGCGAAGTCGTGGATGTGCGAGTTCTCCACCCGGATGTTGCCAGGCGTCAGCGTCTCGGCATCGCCGCCCTGGAGCACGGCGGCCACTCCGCCGATGTGGCGCAGCTCGGATGACACGATCGCGTGGTCGACGCCGCCTCGGTTCACCGGGATCTCGTCGTAGGTGTAGCGACCCGGGGTGTTGAATAGCACGCCGCCGTCGGCGAAGTTCTGGATGTCGCTGTTCGTGATCTGCACATCGGCTCCGCCGAGGATGACGGCGGCCGTCGCGCGTCCGTATTCGAGGACGAGCTCGTCGAAGCGCACGTGCGATGTCTCATCGGTCCAGATCATCGGCTCGTCGAGCATCGTGACCGTGGCTTCGGCGTCCGTGGTCGAGAACGCGGCGTTCGGCAGGTGATAGAGGATGCCGGCATCGCGGTCGATGTAGTACTCGCCGGGGGCATCCAGCTCTTCGAGGAGGTTCTCCGCGAAATGGAAGTCCTCGAACCACGTCTTCATGAGGCCTGACATCTCGCCGTAGGCGAGGCTGATCGTCTTGGCTTCGGTGTCGATCGATTCGATGCGGTTGTACGACCACTCCCAGCTGTATCCGAAGATCCCGTCGAGCCAGATGTCCTCGGCTTCCGTCCAATACTGAGGGCGGTCGTAGGTGTACGTGAAGGTGCCGCCGCGCTCCTGGAGGTCCGCGTCGCCCTGCACCGGGCCGGCATCGAGGATCTCGCCCATCTGCACGGTGTCCGTGTTGGGCCAGCGCGCGAGCGTCTGGCCCTCTCCGCCGACGTAGAGCTCCATGGGCGGCGTCTCGCTGACGTCGTTGGCCTTCCAGTATCCGTGGCGGCTGACCTGGCCGTAATCCGTGATGCCGAGCGCTCCGAGGTCGAGCTGGAGGACGCGGCTGTGGGCGGAGTCGTCGATGATCCGGTCGAGTACCGCAGGATCGTCCACGGGCACGAAGGCGTTCTTGTCGAGCTCGACGCCCCCTGTCAGACGCGCGGTCTCGCCCGGGTAGGAGCGGTACGTGATCGGGGCATCAGCGGTCCCCGAGTCCTCCGCGGTGAGTTCGAACGACTCGGAGCGTGGATACGAGCCGCCGCGGAGGTAGACGGTCGCGCCTTCGTCGAGGCCGTTCGCCACACGCTCGACTCGAAGCGCGTCGCGCGCGGCCTCGAGTGACTTGAGCGGCGCATCCTCCGTGCCGGCGGCGGAGTCATCGCCGTCGGGGGAGACGTAGACCTCGAAGGGACCGGCCGCAGATGCGGGTTGCGCGCCTGCGGGTGCCAGGGCGAGGCCGACGGCCAGAAGGAAGGCGGTGCAGAGGGCGATGGGCATGCGCTTCATTGCGTCGTTTCTCCTCGGTGAGTTCGGCACGCGCTGCGCGGGCAGCTGCGGACCATGCGTGAGATCCGACAATAATCGATAATCGAGAAAACGAAAAGAGGCAAGATGCACGCACTCGAAGGAGCTCACGGATCAGGCTCTCGTCGCCGTGACGCTGCGAGGCGAGCGGAGCGCCGAGGTCGTCGTCCGACCGCGTCAGGCCTCGACGGGGGGCAGCGTCGCGAGCGCGTCGAGGAACGAGCGGACGACCGGCGTCTCGTTCCGCGGGTTCCAGACCACTCCGACCTTCCAGGAGGCGCTCGCCCCGCGCAGGCGCCGCATGCCCACGTGCCGGGGCGCGATGTTGCGCGCGCTCTCCGGCACGATCCCGATGCCGATTCCTGCGGCGACCAGCGCGAGGACCGTCTGGAGGTCGTCGGCCTCTTGGACGATGGTCGGCTGGGCTCCGACATCCGCGACATAGCGGGCGGCCTGAGCAGCGAGTCCCGGGCCGCGGCCGACGGACAGCCGGACGAGCGGATGCTCGTCGAGCCAGTGCGGAAGCGCCGTGTCGTCTGCGGGAGGCACCCAGTGGCCGGGATGAGCGATCGCCAGATGATCCGAGAGGACGGAGACGGCGCGGAGGTCGTGCGGAACCGGAAGACGGGTGAACCCGATATCCAGCTCCTCACGTCGTACACCGTCGACCTGAGCCGATGACGACATGTCCTCCAAGCGCACGGAGACCCTGGGGGAGCTCACGCGGAAGGCCGCGACCGCCCGGGGTGCGACCCCGATGCTGGAGAGCCCGAAGCCGATGGTGAGATGACCCTCTTCTCCGTCGCCGACGCGCTTCGCCCGTGCCTCGAAACGAGTGGCGAGGTCGACGATCGCGCGGGCCTCGCTCATGAGTTCCGCGCCGGCGGCGGTGAGCACGGCACCGTGACGTCCGCGGTGGAACAGGGGTGTTCCCACCAGGGATTCGATCTGCTGGATCTGCTTGGTGAACGCGGGTTGGGTGATGGAGAGTGCTGTCGCGGCTTCGCTGAAGGTCTGCCGATCGGCGGCCTCGACGAAGGCGCGCAACAATCGGATATCCATTCCCAGAGGATATATCTGATTAGTGAGAATTCATTGGATGTCATGCAATGAATCGAGTTGAGTGGAAGCAGTCCTCGACGAAGGGAAGAGACCCCATGACCGAATCCGCAGCCGACCTTCGCGTGTCCGTGGTGCAGTTCGAAGCCGCTCCGGCGGACAAGGCCGGCAACCTCGCGACGGTGCGGCGCCTCGCCATGTCTGCGGCCGAGGACGGATCGCGCCTGGTCGTGTTCCCGGAGATGTGCCTGGTGGCGTATTGGCACCTCACCACGTCGACCACCGAGCGCCTGCGTGAACTCGCAGAGCCGGCTGATGGGCCGCTGGTCCGGGCCCTGAAGGAGATCGCCGCTGACCTCGGCGTGGGCATCGGAGCGGGCTTCCTGGAGTCCGACGGCGACGAGCTGTTCAACTCCTACGCCGTGTGCTTCCCCGACGGGACCGTGCACATCCACCGCAAGCTCCACGCCTTCGAGCACGAGGCGATCTCGAGCGGCAACGACTTCACGGTGTTCGACACGCCCTGGGGCGTGCGCATGGCCATCCTGATCTGCTGGGACAACAACCTCGTCGAGAACGTGCGAGCGGTCGCGCTGCTCGGAGCGACGGTGCTCATCGCTCCCCACCAGACCGGCGGCACGAGCTCGCGCAGCCCGCACGGCATGAAGGTGATTCCGTCCGAGCTCTGGCGCGACCGGTTCGAGAACCCCGAGGCACTGCGGGAGGCGGTCGACGGTCCGAACGGGCGAGGCTGGCTCCTGCGCTGGCTCCCTGCCCGCGCACACGACAACGGGATCTTCCTGCTCTTCAGCAACGGCATCGGCCCTGACGACGACGAGATCCGCACGGGGAACGCGATGATCCTCGACCCGTACGGGCGGATCGTCGCCGAGACGCCCGTCGCCGACGAAGCGGTGGTGACCGCCGACCTCGACATGGATCTCCTTCCGCTGTCGACCGGTCGCCGGTGGCTCCTGGGCCGCCGCCCGGAGCTCTACGGCATCCTCACGCAGCGCTCCGGTCTGGAACGCGACGCGCGCACCGCGCGCCACTCCGATGTCCCCGTCCCGGACGACTTCCGGATCGAGGGCTGACCGGGCCGTGTCGACGCCGGGCTGCATGCCTAGAACCGCAGCAGACTCCTGAGGGCGACGACGGCGCCGGCGCGCGCCCACTCCGTGAACTCGAAGGGCTGCACGTCGAGGGGGACCGGCTGTTCGCTCGGGAGCCGCACGGCCTCGATCGACCGCATCACCTCGCCGCCCGCGATCTCCATCACGGCGAGGCCGTCGCCGGTGAGGACGATCTTCTCCGGGTCGAGACCGTTGATGATCGTCCCGATCATCACACCGAGGGCGCGCGCGGCATCCTCGAATGCGCGCCTGGCCGCCGGGTCGCCTGCTCGGGCGAGCTCGACCGCACCGGGGTAGTCGAGGCCCTCGACGCCGATCGCCGTCACGATGCTCGCGCTCGGAAGATAGGCGCTCGCACAGCCGCGGTGGCCGAGTCCGCAGGGCGGGCCGTTCGAGTCGACGATGAGGTGGTCGAGCTGTCCCGCACGGCCGTTGTGCCCGGTGACGACGCGTCCTTCGATGACCAGTCCGAATCCGATGCCTGCGCCGACGGTGACCAGTGCCAGGGAGTCGCAGCCCGCTCCGGCGCCGAACCAGTGCTCCGCGGCGGTGAGCGCTCGGACGTCGTTGTCGGCCGTGACCGGGATGCCGAGCCGCTGCTGGAGGAGCTCGGCCAGCGGCACGTCGTGCCAGCGGAGGAAGAACGAGGCCACGACGATCTGCCGCCCGTCGATCTGAGCGAGATCGCCGGCGAGGCAGACTCCGGCCGCGCGGATATCACGGAAGGTTCGGGAGAAGCGCTCATGGATGCGGACGATCTGGTCGACGGTGTCTTCCACGGAGGTCGAGACGAGGCGCTCCTCGACCTCGGCGACGCTGCGTGCGCGCAGGTCGGTCACGACCGCGAAGACCGAATCACCCGTGAGCTTGATGCCGAGGAGGTGGTGGGTGTCCTCGCGGACGACGAGCATCTCGCTCGGCCGTCCCATCGCCCCACGCAGCGCGATCTCGTCCTCGGCCACGAGCGAGTGCTCCATGAGGACACGAGAGGCGCGCGTCAGGCTGGCTCTGGACACATTGATCCGACGTGCGATCTCGGCTCGGGGGAGTGCGCCGTGGATGAGCAGCTCCCGGAGCGCGCCGCGTTCCACGCCGGTCAGGTAGGGCCAGGCATCGAATGCCGAACCGCCTCGTTCGTCGTCCACCTGTCCTGCTTTCGCTCATCGACACCCGGATCATATCCCTCGGGGACACTATCGACTTTGTTACGCTCTGTAATAAAGTAGCAGGCGCACCACCCCTCCCGATTCGGCCCCCGACGCAAGGACGCTCATGGCATTCCGTACCCTCCACGAAGACTGGACCCTCTCGGCTGTGGAGGGGCCTGTTCCCGACGCCGTCCTCGGCATCTCGATCCCTGCCACGGTTCCCGGCTGCGTGCATACCGACCTCCTCGCGGCCGGCGTCATCGCCCCGCCCTTCGACGGAGACAACGAGGCGGAGCAGCAGTGGATCGGGAGCACCGCCTGGCGCTATGAGACCCGATTCGACTGGCACGACGACGGGTCGCATCGCCACGACCTCGTGGCTCACGGTCTCGATACGGTCGCCACCATCGAGCTCAACGGCTCGCTGGTCGGCCGCACCGAGAATCAGCACCGCAGCCATCGCTTCGATGTGCGCCCGCTCCTCATCGACGGCGAGAACACGCTTGCGATCACCTTCGCCTCGCCGGTCGCCGAAGCCGAGGCGCGCAGCGCGGCCCACGGCCCCCGGCCGCACGCCAACCACCACCCGTACAACGCTCTGCGGAAGACGGCATCCAACTTCGGCTGGGACTGGGGCATCGACGTCGCCACCAGCGGCATCTGGAAGGCGATCGGCCTCGACAGCTGGTCGGGCGTGCGCATCGCGTCGGTTCGGCCCCTGGTCGATCTCTCGCACCGCGCCGACGGTGTCGACGGGAGACTGGACGCGCGCGTCGCGCTCGAATGGGCTGACGGCTCAGCGGAGGCCGGCTGGGAGGTCTCGGCATCCGCCGCCGGGGTCTCCGCCACCCAGCACGTCGAGCCGGGAACCTCCGAGATCCGGCTGCAGCTCGACGTTCCCGATGTCCCGCTGTGGTGGCCGATCGGGCATGGCGACCAGCCGCTCCACGACGTCGACGTCCAGGTGGCACACTCGTCCGCCCCGGTCGCGCACTGGTCGTCGCGGATCGGATTCCGCAGCGTGCACGTCGACACGGCGCCCGACGCCGACGGCTCCCCCTTCGTGCTGCGCGTGAACGGCGAGGTCATCCAGGTGCGCGGGGCGAACTGGATCCCCGATCATGCCTTCCTCACCGAGATCGACGCCGACCGCTATCGCCGCAGGGTGCGCGACGCCTCGGAAGCGAACATGAACCTCCTCCGCGTCTGGGGCGGCGGAATCTACGAGTCCGACGACTTCTACGCGGCCTGCGACGAGGCCGGCATCCTGGTGTGGCAGGACTTCCTCTTCGCCTGCGCCGCGTACGCGGAGGAGGAGTGGCTCGCCGTCGAGGTCGAGGCGGAGGTGCGCGAGGCGATCACGCGACTCAGCCCGCACCCCTCTCTGGTCATCTGGAACGGGAACAACGAGAACATCTGGGGCTACCACGACTGGGGCTGGCAGGAGAGGCTCGAGGGCCGCACCTGGGGGCTCGGCTACTACCTCTCGCTCCTCCCGGGACTCGTCGCCGAGCTCGACCCGAGCCGCTTCTACTCGCCCGCGAGCCCGTACTCCTTCGACGAAGCCCTCCATCCCAATGACGACGCTCACGGCACGATGCACATCTGGGACGTGTGGAACACCGTCGACTACTCCGTGTACCGCCACTACCGCCCTCGGTTCGTCTCGGAGTTCGGCTTCCAGGGTCCTCCCGCCTGGTCGACGCTGGTGGATGTCGTGCACGATGAGCCCCTCGAACCCTACGGCGCGCAGATGCTCGTGCATCAGAAGGCGAACGACGGCAACTTGAAGCTCGAGCGCGGCATGCAGGGGCACCTGCCCGAGCCCCGTTCGATCGAGGAGTGGCACTGGGCGACGCAGCTCAATCAGGCCGCCGCCGTGCGGTTCGGCATCGAGCACTTCCGCTCGCTGTCGCCCCGCAACACCGGCGCGATCGTCTGGCAGCTCAACGACAACTGGCCGGTCGTCTCGTGGGCGGCTGTCGACTTCGCCGAGCACCGGAAGCCGCTCTGGTACACACTGCGCGACGTCTACGAGCCGCGGCTCGCGACGTTCCAGCCGCGCGACGAGGGCCTGGCGCTCATCGTGCTGAACGACTCCGACGACCCGTGGAACGGCGACATCCGTCTGCAGCGGACGCTCTTCGACGGCACGGTGCTCGCGGAGGCCTCAGCGTCGGCATCCGTCCCCGCCCGGGGAGAGTCGACGGTGGCGATCCCGACGGAGCTCGCCGCCTTCGGCGACAGCTCCCGCGAGATCCTCACCGCACGGCTGGGCGGCTTCGCCACGGCGATCCACAATCCGGTCGAGATCCTGGACCAGGCGCTCGACCCGGACCCGCTCGTCGCGGAGATCGGAGAAGCGGATGCCGAGACCGGCGCGGCGACCGTCGTCGTCACCGCGCGCTCCTACGCCCGCGACATCACGCTGCTCGTGGATCGCTTCGACATCGGTGCGCGCGTGGATCGGGGCATGGTGACCCTGCTCGCGGGGGAGCGAGCGGTGTTCCGGGTGACGACCGGGTCCGGGCTCGATCGCTCGGGCCTGCTGGCGGCGGACGTGCTGCGGCACGCCAACTCCCTGCACCGCGGCCGCAGCGTTCTCGACGATCAGGTCGGTTGAGAGGGGCGCGCGGGTGAGAAGCCTTCCGACGACGACCGTCACCCCCCTGCGGGGCGGACCCGTCGCCCGCTGGGGCGTGCTCGGGCCCGGGGGGATCGCCGAGGACTGGGTGAGCGCGCTGCACCGGCACACCGATCAGCGTGTGCTCGCTGTCGCGTCGCGATCCGCCGATCGCTCCCGCGCGTTCGCCGTGCGGCACGGCATCCCGCGTCCGTACGAGGGCCATGAGGCTCTTCTGCAGGACCCCGACGTGGATGTCGTCTACATCGCGGCGCCGCATGCGCAGCACCATCCGCTGGCGCTCGCGGCGATCGCTGCGGGCAAGCATGTCCTCATCGAGAAGCCCCTCGCTCTCGACGCCGCGCAGGCGGCGGAGATCGCGGACGCGGCCCGTTCCGCCGGCGTCTTCGCGATGGAGGCGATGTGGTCGCGGTACCTGCCGCAGTCGCAGCTCATCGCCCGACTCCTGGCGGAAGGGGAGCTCGGCGACGTGCGGCTGGTCACCGCGCACCTCGGCTGGCGCTGGCGGTACGACCCCGCGGATCGCAACTTCGATCCGGCGGTCGGCGGAGGGGTGATGCTCGATGCCGGGGTCTACAGCCTCTGGTTCGCGCACTCGGTGCTCGGCGCGGCGACCTCGGTCGTGGCGCGCGGCACGCTGGCCCCCACCGGCGTCGAGACCGAAGCGGTGGTCCTCCTCGAGAACGCGGAGGGAGTGCACGCGGCGCTCAGCGCGTCCAGCACGGTGACGACGCCAGGGCTGGCAGCGATCCACGGGTCATCGGGGAGCGTCCACTTCGACACGAGCTTCGTGTTCCCCGCCGCGCTTCGCATCGCCCGGGGCGGCGACGAGCGCCGCTGGCGCGACGAGAGCGGGCTGGTGGGGCGCGACGGGCTCGCGTGGCAGGCGACCGCTGTCGCGACGTACCTGGCCGAGGGCAGAATGCAGTCTCCGCTGCACTCCCTCGACGATTCCGTCGCGGTGATGCGCGCCCTCGACGAGGTGCGGCGCCAGATCGGCAGCCGGTAGCGGCGCCGAGGTCGATCAGGACGACGGATCGACCTCGGCGCTCGCCCCCCCACGTGTATCAGCGGCGCGTGAGGTGGAGGATGATCGCCTGCGCCGGCCAGAGCGGCGGGATCTGCAGACCGACCGTGCCGAGGAACGCGCCCGTCAGAGCGACGGCGCCGCTCGACAGCCAGGCAGGCGTCGCGAAGCCGTGCCGGGAGGCGCCGATCTCGTCCCGCACGCGCACGTCGTAGGTCGCGTGCTCCTCCAGGCCGTGCAGTCGGATCCGCTCCGGGAGCGAGTCCTCGAGCGTCGCGACGCTCGCGATCGTGAAGACGGCCTCCGCGCCGTCGGGCGAGACCGCGCCGACGACGCGGAGGGCCGGGTCGCGCACGTCGGCGTGCACGGCCGTGCCGGTGTGGATCACCGAGCGCAGCTCCTTGTAGAGCGCGGCCCACCGGGTGATCACCTCGCGCTCCTCGGGGGTGCACTCCGCGATGTTCCACTCGAAGCCCGCCGAGCCCATCAGGCTCGTGGCCAGTCGGAACGAGAGGGGCGTCGTGCGCCCGGTCGAGTGCGCCGTCGTCGGGCCGACGTGACCTCCGACGAGCTCTGGGGCGAGCAGCAGCTGCGTCCATCGCTGGATGTCCTGCCGCTCGATCGGATCGTTCGAGTCACTCGCCCAGACCCGGTCGGCGACCTCGAGGATGCCCAGATCGCTGCGCGCGCCGCCGGACGAGCAGGACTCGATCTCGAGACGCGGATGGCGGGACTTGAGCTCCGCCATCATCCGATACACCGCGCGGGTCTGGAGGTGGGTGCCCGGTCGGCCGTCGTGGACGGCCTCGACGAGATCCCGATTGTGGTCCCACTTGATGAAGTCGATCCCGAGCTCGGTCACGAGAGCGTCGAGGCGCCCGAGGACATGCTCGTAGGCGTCTGCGCGCGCGATGTCGAGCACATATTGCGTGCGCCACGAGAGGTGCGCGGGAGTCGGGAGGTGATCGCCGGGATGCAGGAGCCACTCGGGATGCCGACGCGCGAGCTCGGAGTCGAGATTGATCATCTCCGGCTCGAACCACAGGCCGAACTCCATCCCCAGGGCGTGCACGCGGTCGGCGAGCGGGCCCAGGCCGTCGGGCCAGACGGAAGGGTCGACGGACCAGTCGCCGAGTCCTCTGATGTCGCTGCGGCGGCCGAGGAACCAGCCGTCGTCGAGCACGAACCGCTCGACGCCGACCGTCGCGGCGAGCTCGGCGAGCGACAGGAGGAAGGCGGGGTCGTGATCGAAGTACACGGCCTCCCAGGTGTTCAGAACGAGCGGCCGCGGCGACCGCGGATGGTTCGGGCGCGCGCGTTCGAACCGGTGGAACCGCTCGGACAGACCGTCGAGGCCCGCCCCCGACCACGCGAAGTAGGCCGTGGGGGTCGTGTACGACTCGCCGAGGCCGAGCGTGATCTCGCCGGTGCGCAGCAGCTCTCCGGCGCCGAGCAGATCGATGGAGTCCGGCATCCGGTCGTTGCGGTAGGTGCAGTCGGCGCTCCAGCCGAGGTGGACGGCCCAGAGCTCGCCGCTGCGATCGCGGGGAGGATCGATCGAGACGATCGAGAGCGTGGGAGCGTCATGGCCGCCACGCCCGCGCCGGGTCTGCCGCGTGGTGGAGCCGCGGGGGATCGTGCCGGTCGTGGGCACCTTCTCGCGCGTCCATCGGCCGGCGAAGGTCGTCAGGTGATCGACCGCCTTCGGAGCCGGCAGCGTGGCTTCCAGCCATTCGATCGTGAGCGCAGGGGCGCCTACCCCCGTTCGCGTGACGGTGTGCGTCACGGTCACGATGCCGCCCGCCTCGATGGCGACGGCGGAGTCCACTCGCAGTCCGTTGACGACGTCCTCCGCGGTCGCCGAGAACCGGCGGCCGACGGGATCGGTCGCGCCGTCCACGCGCGCCCAGCGCGGGTGGACGGGGACGCCTGCGATCCCGGCGCTCAAACCCGGCCGCCCGCCCCAGCCCTCCCCTTCGAGGGGGAGCAGGGACACCTGCCAGGCGGCGTCGAGCGTGCCCGCGGCAACCTGCCGACTCATCGCGGCGACGATCTCCTCGGGGTCGAGATCGTCGAGGTCGCCGAGGTCGGCTCCCCAGTAGAGCACCTGGGGCATGGACGCCGGGGCACCCGCCGTGCCGGGACCCGTCGCCGAGTCGATGACGAGTGACACCCCGTCGCCGCGCAGATGCGCGAGTCGCGGGGCGGGTGCAGGATGCGCGGCCACTTCGCCGCGGACATCCGGAAGTGCGAGATCAGTCATGGTGCCCTCTGAGGACGGGATCCGTCCGGTCGATTCCTGGAAGTGCTTGACGGACTTAGTTTACCTACGTAACAATGAGGGCGGTAGATGGAGATTCCCTTCCATTCACACAGTCGGCGCGGACACCTCTCGGGTGAGCGCGCCTGGGAAAGGACGATGATGTTCCTCAGCACGAAGCGCCCACGCGCCGGCATCCGGATGGCTCTGACAGGAGCCTCGGCCGCCGTCGCCACCACCCTGCTGCTCGCCGGCTGCGCCCCGGCATCCGGCGGTTCCGCCTCCGGATCGGCGGACACCCTGATCGCGTACACGGGGCAGGCCGGCGATTACCAGATCAACTTCAACCCCTACTCGCCGTCGCAGATCGGCGGCATCGGCACCATCTTCGAGTCCCTGTTCTTCGTCACGAACGTCAACACCGACCCGTACACCCCGCTGCTCGGCACCGAGTACACCTGGAGCGAGGACGGCACACAGCTCTCGGTCACGCTCCGCGAGGGCGTGACCTGGTCGGACGGTGAGGACTTCACCGCCGACGACGTGGCGTTCACGTTCCAGCTGCTGCTCGACACCCCCTCGCTGAACAACGGCGGGTTCGACGGAACCGTCGAGGCCACAGACGACACGCACGTCGTCTTCACCTGGGACCACCCGGCGTTCGTGAGCGGACCGACGCTGCTCGGTCGCACTCCGATCGTGCCCGAGCACATCTGGTCGGGGATCGACCCCACCACCGATGTGATGGAGAAGCCCGTCGGAACCGGCCCCTACACGCTCGACAACTTCAAGCCGCAGGCGTTCACGCTCACCGCCAACGAGGACTACTGGGACGGCGCCCCCGCCGTGAAGGGCATCCGCTACCTCTCGCTGTCCGGGAACACCGCCGGCGTCGACGCGCTCAAGGCGGGGACCATCGACTGGCAGACGGGTCCGGTGCCGGACATCGAGAACGTGTCCACGACCTACCCCGGCTACGACGCGATCACGATCCCGCAGAACCAGGTCGCTCTGCTGACCTGCTCGAGCGCCGAGCTCGGCTGCACCGGTCCGCAGACCGATCCGGCCGTGCGCCAGGCGGTCTACGCCGCCCTCAACCGCGACCAGATCAACTCGCTCGCGTTCCAGAACACGGCGAGTGAGATCTCGCCGACGTTCGCGCTCACCACGACGCAGAAGGACCTGATCTCGTCTGCTGTCGCCGAGCCCGTCGCGCCGGGTGCCGCCGATCCCGACACGGCGGCCGGGATCCTCGAGGGCGCCGGCTGGTCGAAGGGGTCGGACGGCATCTATGCGAAGGGCGGCGAGAAGCTCTCGCTCACCGTCGAGGTCGTGACCGGCTGGACCGACTACATCACGGCGATCGACACCATGGCGCAGCAGCTCAAGGCCGCCGGCATCGAGCTCCGCGTCTCGCAGTCGTCGTGGAACGAGTGGACCGACAAGAAGGGCAAGGGCACGTACCAGCTCGCGATCGACTCGCTGGGTCAGGGCGCCGCATCCGACCCGTACTACCTGTACGACAAGTACTTCAACACCGCGTTCACCGCTCCGGTCGGCGAGGTCGCACCGCAGAACGTCGCGCGGTTCAGCGACCCCGAGGTGGATGCCGCGCTCGAGGTGCTCAAGGCCACGAACCCGGAGGACACCGCGGCGCGGCAGGTGCAGTTCGACATCATCCAGGAGAAGATCGTCGCCGCGATGCCGTACATCCCCGTCCTGACGGGTGGCACGACCAGCGAGTTCAACGCCGACAAGTTCACCGGATGGCCGACGCAGGACGACCTCTACGCGTTCCCGGCGGTGTGGGCATCGCCCGACAACGCGCAGATCTTCAAGTCGCTGAAGCCGACGGGGGAGTGATCGTGATCGCCACCGAGAAGGAGAACGTCGAGCCGGCTGAGCGGGTGCAGGGAAGGACGTCGTGAACTATTTCGTCCGAAAGCTGGGGTTCTACCTCATCGCCCTCTGGGCGGCGCTGACCCTCAACTTCCTGATTCCGCGTCTGCTGCCGGGGAACCCCGTCGACATCCTGCTGGCCAAGCTGCAGCAACGGGGCGGCATCGTCACCCCGGACACCCGCAAGGCCTATGAACTCCTTCTCGGTGGCGATTCCTCCGAGCCGCTCCTCGTCCAGTACGGGAACTACCTCGTCAACATCTTCCGGGGCGATCTCGGCGTCTCGGTCAGCTACTTCCCGACGCCCGTCATCGAGGTGATCAACACCTCCCTGCCGTGGACGATCGTGCTCGTGGGAGTGTCGACCGTGCTCGCCACGGTCATCGGGGTGGTGCTCGGAGCCATCGTCGGCTGGAAGCCGGGAACCTGGCTCGACTCGCTGATCCCCGCGACCACCCTGCTGGCCGCCGTCCCGTACTTCTGGCTGGCACTGCTGCTGGTCTACTTCTTCGCCTCGACGCTCAAGCTCTTCCCCGCGCAGGGCGGATACGACGTGATCCTGGACCCCGGGTTCTCCTGGGAGTTCATCGGGTCGGCGATCCAGTACGGGTTCCTCCCCGCGCTGACGATCGTCATCGCCTCGGTCGGGGGATGGCTGCTCGGCATGCGCAACATGATGGTCTCGACACTCTCGGAGGACTACATCCTCACCGCGCAGGCGAAGGGCCTCACCCCGGGACGAATCCTGCGCCAGTACGCCGCGAGGAACGCGGTGCTGCCGTCGATCGCTGGATTCGCGATCTCGCTCGGCTTCGTGGTCTCCGGCTCCATCGTCACCGAGCAGGTGTTCTCCTACCCCGGGATCGGGTCCAAGCTGCTCTCGGCCGTCACCAACAACGACTATGCGCTGATGCAGGGTCTGTTCCTGTTCATCACCCTCGCTGTGCTCGTCGCCAACCTCATCGTCGATCTGTTCTACGGGCTCATCGACCCCCGCACGCGGGTGAACGCGTGATGTCGGCGGCGACGATGTCGACGCCCCTGCGCGTGCTGCTCTTCCCGGAAGGACTCAGCCGATGACGAACCTCGCTCCCCGCACCGAGCCCAACGTCCCCGACGCGACGATGGCCCTCGCCACCGCGGCGGCCGAACGCGGCAGGAAGCCGCGCTCGCCGTGGTTGATGATGCTGCCCACCATGACGCCGTGGCTCGCCTTCGGTCTCGTGCTCGTCGGCGGCATCACGCTGTTCGGCATCATCGGTCCCCTCCTGGTGCAGGATCCGACCACGATCCGGGACTCGGGGCTTCAGCCACCCAGCGCCGAGCACATCCTGGGCACGACGCAGACAGGCCAGGACGTGTTCGCCCAGCTCGCCCACGCGACGGCCGGCTCCCTGCAGATCGGCCTCATCGTCGGCGTGCTCGCGACCATCCTGTCGGCGTTCTTCGGCATCCTGGGGGCGTACATCGGCGGGTTCGCGGATGAGGCGTTCTCCCTCTTCTCGAACGTCTTCCTGGTGATCCCCGGACTGCCGCTCGTGATCGTGATCTCGGGGTTCGTCCCGCAGGCGCAGCGCGGCCTCTGGACGATCGCGGTCGTGCTCGCCATCACCGGATGGGCGGCGTCCAGCCGAGTGCTGCGCGCGCAGACGCTGTCCATCCGCAATCGCGACTATGTCGCGGCATCCCGGGTGGCCGGAGAGCGCGCCGGACGTGTGATCGCCGTCGAGATCCTGCCGAACCTGCTCCCCGTGCTCGCGTCGCAGTTCGTCTTCGCTGTGATCGCCGCGATCCTCGGGGAGGCAGGACTGTCGTTCCTCGGACTCGGGGCGTCGAACTCGTCCACCCTCGGCACCATGCTGTTCTACGCCCAGAACGGCTTCGCGCTCTCGCTGGGCGCGTGGTGGTGGTTCGTGCCGCCCGGCCTCATCATCGCGCTGTTCGGCATGGGCCTCTCGCTCATCAACTTCTCGATCGACGAGATCATCAACCCCAAGCTCAAGAACGTCCGGCTGCACCGCAAGCGCGCCAGGGTCGCCGCCCGCCTCGAGCGCTCTCGTGCGACCAGGGAGAGGAAGGCCGCAGCATGACGATCTCGGAGGAGATCCGCACCCGGACCGGTTCCGCTCGGCCGGCGGTGATCAGCGTCGAGGACCTGTCGGTCGTCTACGAGGTCGATCACCCGGTGACGGCGGTGAAGAACGCCTCGTTCACGCTCGCGCCCGGCGAGATCCTCGGCCTCGCCGGGGAATCCGGATGCGGGAAGACGACGCTCGCCTATGCGATCAACCGGCTGCACAAGCCGCCCGCACGCATCTCGTCGGGCAGCATCATCTTCCACGACCGGGACGGCAGCGATCTCGACCTGCTGGCCCTCGAGGAGGATCAGCTCCGGGCGTTCCGCTGGACGAAGCTGTCGATGGTGTTCCAGGGCGCGATGAACGCTCTGAACCCGGTGACCACCGTGAGCGCGCAGCTGCAGGACGTGCTGCTGACCCACCGCCCCGAGATGTCGAAGCGCGAGCGCATCCAGCGCGCGGGCGACGTGCTCGAGCGGGTCGGCGTCGACCGGCGTCGCCTGCACTCCTACCCGCACGAGCTCTCCGGAGGCATGCGGCAGCGGGTGATGATCGCGATGGCGATGCTGCTCGAGCCGCAGGTCATGATCATGGACGAGCCGACCACGGCCCTCGATGTGGTCGTGCAGCGCGACATCCTGCGGGAGATCGTCCGTCTGCGGGACGAGCTCGACTTCGCGGTCATCTTCATCACCCACGATCTGCCGCTGCTGCTGGAGATCAGCGACCGCATCGCCATCATGCTGCAGGGCGAGATCGTCGAACTCGGCACGGCCGATCGCATCTACCGCTCACCCGAGCACGAGTACACGCAGCAGTTGCTGTCGTCGTTCCCGAGCCTGAGCGGTTCGCGCGGCGCCTTCATCCGAACCGGCACAGACGAGGGGCAGGTACAGCGCTCATGACGACCATCAGGGTGTCCGATCTGACGAAGGACTACACGATCAGGAAGGGACTGCGCCGCGGCGCGTTCCGGGCAGTGGACGGAGTGTCGTTCGACCTCGTCCCCGGACGGACGATCGCGCTCGTCGGAGAGTCCGGGTCGGGGAAGTCCACGATCGCGCGGATGCTGGCCAGACTCGAGAGGCCGACGTCGGGACAGATCGACGTCACGCTCGACGACGGCACGGCGATGCCGCGCTCGCTCTACCGCCGACACGTGCAGATGGTGTTCCAGGATCCGTTCGCGTCGCTGAATCCGTTCCACAGCATCGAGCACCACATCGCGCGGCCCATCCGCATCCACCGTCGGGCGACCGGCGCCGCCGCCGTGCACGAGAAGGTGCTGAGCATGCTGGACCGCGTGAACCTCACGCCGGCGGAGGACGTCGCGATCCGTCGTCCGCACGAACTGTCCGGCGGCCAGCGGCAGCGCGTCGCGATCGCCCGCGCTCTCGCTCCCGGTGCCGAGGTGCTCATCGCCGACGAGCCGGTGTCGATGCTCGACGTGTCGATCCGCCTCGGTGTGCTGAACCTGCTGGGGCGGCTGCAGCGCGAGGACAACCTGGCGCTGCTCTACATCACCCACGACCTCGCCACCGCGCGGCACTTCTCGGACGAGATCCTCGTGCTCTACCACGGACGAGTGGTCGAGCGCGGTCCCGCCGACGACGTCATCCTCAACCCGCAGCACGACTACACCCGTCTGCTCGCGATCGCCGCGCCCGACCCGGAGAAGATCGGGAAGGTCGTGTCGAGCGAGGCGGCGCCCGACCGCGCATCGCTGGACAACTCGGTCTGCTACAACCACTTCACGCAGACCTGGGAGAGCGCGGAGCGGGAACCGGCGCGTGCCTGAGGCGCGTCAGGGCGACGACGTCCTCCGCTGGGGCGACGACGCGCTGGAGCTCGTCTTCGCGATCGGCCAGGATGCGCCGGTGTCGCTCGTCGGCCTCGGGACTCCCGCGACGTCGGGCGCGGGCATCCCGGTGCTGCCCCCTTCTCTCCGGCAGCCGCTCGTCGAGCTCTCCGGGTTCGGCCACGGCCGCTTCCCCGGCAGCTTCCGCCACGTCGACACGGTCATCGGAGCGCGACTCCGCCACGCCTCCCACATCCTCGACGAGCGGATGCTGCGCCTGCGGCAGCGCGATGACGAGACGGGGATCGAGGTCATGAGCGTCTTCGAACGGACGCCGGGCATCGGCGGCTTCCGCACCTGGTCGGAGGTCTCGTTCGAGCCGTCCTCGGAGATCGATGCCGCCGCGGAGATCGTGCTCGACTTCGTCTCGACCTTCGTCACCGGCGCGTTCCTCACCGCCGCTCCCGATGTCGACGGCTTCCTGCTGGCGACGGCGGCGAACGACTGGGTCGCGGAGAGCCGCTGGGCCACGCGCTCGCTGCGCGAGAGCGGTCTCGCCCGGATCGATCGCGACCTGCAGCATCAGCCGCCGCGCAGCCGGATCCATGTCGCCGACCGGGGATCCTGGTCGAGCGGGGAGCAGGTGCCGACCGCGATGCTGCTCGCCCGGACCGGCGACCACGCCCTCGCCTGGCAGGTGGAGCACAACGGTCCGTGGGGCTACGAGATCGGCGAGACGCGGCATGGCGCCTATCTGCTGCTCACCGGCCCGACCGATCAGGACAATCAGTGGAGTACACGCCTGGGTGCCGGGGAGTCGTTCACGACCGTGCCGGCGTCGATCGCCTTCGCGGCCGGCGGGGTGGACGAGGTGCTCGCCGCCCTGACCTCGCAGCGCCGTGCGCTGCGTCATGTGAGGTCTGCGGACCGGCGGCTTCCGATCGTGTTCAACGACTACATGAACACGCTCATGGGCGACCCGACCACCGAGAAGCTGCTTCCGCTCATCGACGCGGCCGCCGCGATCGGCGCCGACGTCTTCTGCATCGACGCCGGGTGGTACGCGGAGGGGAGCTGGTGGGACTCGGTCGGTGAGTGGAAGCCCGCTGCACGGCGATTCCCCGACGGCATCGAGGAGGTCATCGACCGCATCCGCGCCCACGGCATGATCGCCGGTCTCTGGCTCGAGCCCGAGGTCATCGGCGTGCGTTCCCCGCTCGCGGTCGCATCCTCCGGTCGAGCGCTTCCCGACTCGGCCTTCTTCTCACGCGGAGGCGTGCGTCTCGCCGAGCACGGCCGTCACCTGCTCGATCTGCGCGACCCGGCCGCACGCGCGCATGTCGACGAGGTCGTGGATCGGCTGGTCGCCGACTACGGCATCGGGTTCATCAAGATGGATGACAACACCATGACCGGACCGGGGACGGATGCCGGGGGCCTCGCTCCCGGCGCCGGACTCCTCGCGCACAACCGCGCTCTCCTCGAGGTGATCGACGGCTGGCAGGCGCGGCATCCGGATCTGCTGATCGAGAGCTGCGCGTCCGGGGCGATGCGCATCGATCAGGCGATGCTCTCGCGGCTCCACCTGCAGTCCACCTCCGACCAGCAGGATCCCGTGATGTATGCGACGATCGCGGCCGCGGCTCCCGCCGCGATGCTCCCGGAACAGGCGGGCAACTGGGCGTATCCGGTGGCGGGGAGCACGCGCGAGGAGATGGTCTTCGCACTCGTCAACGGCGTGCTCGGGCGGCTCTACCTCTCGGGCTATCTCAATCGCATGGCAGCCGACGAGCGCGCACTCGTCCGCGCCGCGCTGGACGCGCACCGGGTGGTGCTGCGCATGATCGAGCAGGCGATGCCGTTCTGGCCGTTGGGCCTCCCCGCCTGGGAGGACCCCTGGGTCGCCCTGGGTCTGGGAGACCCGGGCGATGGGTCGGCGTTCCTCAGCCTGTGGCGTCGCCCCGGGGCGACCGGCACCGTCATCGTCCCCCTGCCCTCATTCCGTGACGTTCAGATCACCGTCGAGGCGTTCTTCCCGGATGCCCCCGACGGCTGGTCCTGGCGCTGGGATGCGACGGCCGGAGAACTCGCCGTCACCGTCGACGTGCCGGCGCCCACCGCACGCGTGCTGCGGGTGACCCGGAGACCCCCCACCCCTTCCCCTGAGAGGAACCCCGATGACCAGTAGCACCGAGATCCTGAACGACGCCCCTCGTCGACATGTCGACTGGCCGACCGACGGTCTCTCCTTCGGCGGCGACTACAGCCCGGAGCAGTGGTCGTGGGACGTCGTGCTCGAGGACATGGAGCTGATGCGCGAGGCGGGGGTGAACCTCGTGACCCTCGGCGTGTTCTCCTGGGTGATCCACGAACCGCGCGAGGGCGTCTTCGACTTCTCGTGGCTCGATCGGATGCTCGATCTGCTGCATGAGAACGGGATCGCCGTCGATCTCGCTACCCCCACGGCCGCGGTGCCGATGTGGCTGCACCGCCTGCACCCCGAGATCCTGCCGCAGGACATCCACGGACACCCCCTCGCGCCGGGTGGACGACTCGGCTGGTGCCCGTCGTCGACCGTGTTCCGGGAATACGCCGTACGCATAGTGGAGCGCCTCGCCGAGCACGTCGCCGGACACCCCGCCGTGCTGATGTGGCACGTGAGCAACGAGCTCGGCGGCGGGAACGCACGCTGCCACTGCCCGGTCTCGAACGCCCGATTCCGCGAGTGGGTGGCCGAGAAGTACGTCACGGTCGACGCGCTGAATGCGGCCTGGGGCATGTCGTTCTGGGGAAACAGCTACTCCTCTTTCGAGGAGGTGACGACGCCCTGGGGTGTCACCGCGCACAACCCGGGACATCTGCTCGACTACGAGCGCTTCTCGTCCGACGAGCTCCTCGCGCAGTACCGTGCAGAGAAGGAGGCGCTGCGGCGTTTCACCCCGGAACTCCCGATCACCACGAACTTCATGGTCGGACTCGGTCCCGACGTGGTCGACTACACGCGGTGGGCCGACGAGATGGACATCGTGGCGAACGACCACTACACGTTCGGCCCCGACCCTCTCAAGCACCAGGACCTGGCCTTCAGCGGCGACCGCATGCGCGGCATGTCCGGCGGCCGACCCTGGATGCTGATGGAGCATGCGACGGGCGCGTCGAGCTGGCATCCGATCAATCAGCCCAAGGCTCCGGGCGAGATCAGCCGCCACGCGCTCGCACACATCGCCCGCGGCTCCAACAGCGCGATGTTCTTCCAGTGGCGAGCCTCGAAGTCCGGGACCGAGCAGTTCCACTCCGCGATGCTGCCCCACGCGGGTCGTGACAGCCGGGTCTTCCGTGATGTGGTCGCGCTGGGCTCGCAGATGGCTGCGCTCGCCGAGGTGCGGGACACGGTGGTCGCCCCCGCGGAGGTGGCCCTGCTGCACGACAACGAGGCCGGATGGGCGCTGCGGTCGGGCCTCAAGCCCGCCAACAACCTCCGCTACGCCGACACCGCGCGGGCCGTCCACAACGTCCTGTTCGAGCGCGCCGTCACCACGGATGTGGTGCCGCCCTGGTCGCGGCTGGACGACTACCGGCTCGTGATCGTCCCCGGGCTGTACCTGGTGTCGGAGGAGAACGCGCGCGCGGTGCACAAGTACGTCGAGGCCGGCGGAATCGCGCTGGTGACCTGGTTCTCCGGCATCGTCGACGAGGCGGGCACCGTGCACATCGGCGGGTATCCCGGCGCGTTCCGCTCGCTGGTCGGCGTGACGAGCGAGGAGTTCTTCCCGCTCGAGAGCGAACGGTCGTTCGCCCTGGACAACGGCTGGACCGGGCGCCGGTGGTCGGAGCGGCTGCGGCATCCACGGCCGGAGGACGGCGTCGAGGTCGTCGCGGGGTACGCCGAGGGGCCGCTCGCCGGTCACCCCGCGCTCACCCGCCGCCGGGTGGGCGCCGGGACGGCGTGGTACCTGTCCACCGATCTCGATGTGGCGGGCCTGGCCGCGCTCGCGGAGCGTCTGCTCGATGAGGCCGGGGTCGCGCCGACGGCTGTCGTCTCGCGCGGCGTCGAGGCGGTGCGCCGGAGCTCGGACGACTCCTCCTACCTCTTCCTCATCAACCACACCGACGACGACGGCTGGGTCGAGGCATCCGGCACCGATCTGCTCACCGGGAACGCGCACACCGGTCGCGTCTCCGTCCCGGCAGGAGCGGTCGCGGTCATCCGGGAGTGACGGGCGGGGCGGCGAACCGGACTCCGGGTCGCCGCCCTCGGCGCGGTCAGCCCTCCGCGGGAAGCCGCTCCGCCTCGAGCACGAGCGCCTGTCCCGGTCCGAGGAGTGGCAGACGGATGCCGCGCTGCGCGAGGGACGCGCCCGTCAGCACCACGTGTCCGCGTTCCAGCCACGGGGGCGGGGAGGGTTCGATCGCTCGCGGCATCCGCAGCTCCGCCACCGGCCGCACGAGGTACTGCGCGTCCGGATCGAGGTCGACGAGTCGGAGCAGGCGCGGAAGCGCCCGGTCGGAACTCGTCACCCGCGCGACCCTGACCACGGCGCGACTCGCATCCGGTGCCGTGACCGAGGTCACGCGCAGCCCGTCGTCGCCGCCGGCGGGGTGGGCGAGCAGGCCGGTGTGCAGCAGGCCGCGCAGTCGCCGGTACGCGGCGATCGCGTCACGGAGCTGGTCGAGCTCGTCCGGCGTGCACTCGGTGATGTCCCACTCGATCCCGAAGGAGCCGAACAGGGCGACGGCGATGCGCAGGCCCAGGCTCGTCTCACGACGAGTGGTGTGGGTCACCGGGGGTCCCACGTGCGAGCCGATGAGCTCGAGGGGGAGGAGCAGCTCGGTCCATCGCTGGATGTCGAGGCGCTCGATCGGATCGTTGGTGTCCGACGCCCAGACCCGATCGGTGCGCTCCAGCACGCCGAGATCGACACGTGCTCCGCCGGAGGCGCAGGACTCGATCTCCAGACCCGGATGCCGCCTGCGCACGGCGTCGAGCAGGGCGTACACCGCGAGGGTGTGGCGGTGCACGCCGGCACGGCCGTCGTGCACCGCCTCGATGAGGTCGCGGTTCTGATCCCACTTGATGTAGTCGAGCCCGTACTCGGACACCACCCGCGAGATGGACTCGACGAGATATTCGAACACGGCGGGGTTCGCGACGTCGAGCACGTACTGGTTCCGCCAGGTGCGCACGCCCGCCTCCGGATCCTGCAGCAGCCAATCGGGGTGCGCCCGCGCGAGGTCCGAGTCGACGTTGACCATCTCGGGTTCGAACCAGAGCCCGAACTGCATACCGAGGCGGCGCACCTCGTCGGCGAGCGGATGCAGCCCCTCCGGCCACATCTCGAGGTCGACGCTCCAGTCGCCGAGGCCGGCGACGTCGCTGCGTCGGCCGAGGAACCATCCGTCGTCGAGCACGAAGCGCTCCACGCCGATGTCGGCCGCCGTCTTGGCGAGGGTGCGCAGCCGCTCGATGTCGTGGTGGAAGTACACGGCCTCCCAGGTGTTCAGGGTGACCGGCCGCGTGGAGGGATGGCCGACGCGCGCGCGGAGCGAGGCGTGCAGGCGCGCACCGAGCCCGTCGAGCCCGCGGTCGCTCCAGACGAACGCCGCCGTGGGGGCCCGGAATCGGTCTCCGGGTGCGAGGACCATCTCGCCGGCGCGCAGCAGCGGTCCCGCGCCGAGCAGAGTCGGAGCCTCGGGGAGGGCGTCATGGCGGTAGACGGAGTCGGCGCTCCAGGCGAGGTGGACGGCCCACGCCTCACCGGTGCGGTCGCCGAAGCCGGCGGTGCCGAGCGTCAGCAGCATCGGCGAATCGTGCCCGGTGCGGCCGCGGCGGGATTCGCGCACGCGGCTGCCCTCGAGGAGACGCGTGCGCTGGGGGCTGCGCTCCCTGGTCCACCGGCCCGAGAAGTCGAGCGCATCGGCGGCGAGGTCGCCGACCGGCATGGTCGCCTCGAGCGCGAGCAGCTCCAGGTCGTCGTCACCGGTGTTGACGACCTCGTGGGTCACACGGAGCACGCCGGCGTCGTCGAGATGCATGTCCGTGTGCAGCTCGAGGCCGTCGGCGTGCGCCGTGACGCGCAGACCGGTCTCGTCACCTCGGGTCTCAACGCTGTGCCATCGCGGCACGCAGATGCGTCCCGCTCGATGAGCGGCGAATCCCGGGCGTCCCTCCCAGCCGTCGTGCTCGCTCGGGAGGAGGGTGATCGGCCATTCCGCATCGAGTGCGCTCGGCGAGACCTGACGACGCGAGGCGAGCACCAGCTCCTGCCTGTCGGCAGGGCCGAGGGGGCCGCCCCAGTGCAGGACCTCCGGAAGGCCGTCGTCTCGGGACACCACGGCCACCTCCACGCCGCCGCCGCGGAGGGCGTGGTGCCGAGTACCGGGCAGGTCCGCCCGCGTGTCAGCCGATCGCAGGTCGGTCGATGTCATGGGCGCTGCGCTTTCCTCGGAGAGGCCGTGCTTCGACGGCTCGGAGGCGAAGGCCCCCGGCGTCACAGCTTGCTGGGAATCGGCGCGTTTGTCAACAAACGAAACTAACGCGGTCTAGAAGCGCAGGACCGTGCGGATGCCGAGAACCGCGGCCGCGCGCGCCCATTCGTTGAACTGGAAGGGCTGCACGTCGAGCTCGAGCGGCTCGGATCCCGCGCTGAGGACCCCGTCGATCGCGGCACGGATCTCGGGCTCCGCCAGCTCCCACACCGGCAGCCCGTCGCCGGTCAGGATGATCTTCTGCGGATCGATGCCGTTGGCGACGGTCGCGATGAGTACGCCCAGTGCGGTGCCGGCGTCGCGGAAGGCCTGCAGAGCTGCGGGATGCCCGTGGCGGGCATGCGCGACCGCCTCCGGGTAGTCGGCGGCGGCTCCCTGCAGCGATCGGACGATCCACTCGTTGGTGAGGTAGACCGACGCGCACCCACGGTGGCCTTCGGGGCAGAAGGGGCCGGCGCCGTCGATCTTCAGATGGTCGAGGCGACCCGCTCGGCCATGGAATCCGGCGACGAGGCGATCGTCGATCACGAGGCCGAGACCGATGCCGGCGCCCACCGTGATGAGCGCCAGCGACGGGCATCCGGCCCCGGCGCCGAACCAGTGCTCGGTGGCGGTGAGCGCACGGACGTCGTTCTCCGTGGCTATCGGAATGCCCAGTTCGGAAGTGAGAATCTCGGCGAGCGGGACATCCTTCCACCCGAGGAACGGCGAGTCGACGACGAGCTGCCGGTCCTGGGTCAGATCGCCGGCGACGCACACCCCGCCGGCGACGATGTCGTCGAACTGCTCCGAGAAGCCGGTGAAGATCTCCGCGATCCTGGCCACGACGTCGGCCACGTCTCGCGACTCGAGCGCCTCCTCGGCGGTCGCGACCTCGTGCGCGCCGAGATCGACGACGGCGGCGAAGATCGCGTCGCCGGTGAGCTTGACGCCGAAGAAGTGTCGGGCTTCCGGTGCGATGTCGAACAGCTCGCTCGGGCGGCCCGTCCATGCGCGCTGCTCGGTCGCCCCCTCGATGATCAGACCGTGGTCGAGGAGGTTGCGGGTGATGCGGGTGAGGCTGGCACGGGAGACACCCAGGCGACGGGCGATCTCGGCGCGGGGGAGCGGCCCGTGGATGAGGACCTCGCGCAGCGTCTCACGCTCGCCGTGATTCAGTTTCGGCCAGGCGGGGGCCTCGACGTTTGCGGGTGCGGAACTCTTCGGCATGACGGTTCTCTCTTCGTTCACCCCCATCATGCCGTACGAAGAATTCGCGAAGTTAGTTTCACTTGTTGACAAACGCGGCGGGCGACGGCAATCTAGGTGAGCCGGCATTGTGACCGGTCCCGATGCCGGAGAGTCCGGCGCACACAGCAATCAAAGGAGATGTTGATGCGCACTCATCGACCGCTTGCCGCCGCCGTGGCGGGACTTGCCATCATCGGTGTCGCCGGCCTGGCCGGCTGCTCAGGTTCCGACGCGAACAGCGACGGCCCGGTGCAGCTCGAGTACTGGGCGTGGGCCTCGAACTCGCAGGACGTCGTCGACCAGTGGAACAAGGAGAACCCCGACATCCAGGTCAAATACACCGATGCCGGCGGCGGGACCGACTCCTCGGCGAAGCTACTGACGGCCAACCGCGCGGGGAACGCACCGGACGTCGCGCTCGTCGAGTACACGACCCTCCCCGCCATGATCGTGGCAGACGTTCCCGCCGACATCACCGAGTACGTGAGCGACGTCGAGGACGCCTTCACCGAGGGGACCTGGGCGCAGACCACCTTCGGCGGCGTCGTGTACGGCATCCCGCAGGACGTCGGGCCGATGGCGAACGTCTACCGCGCCGATCGCTTCGCGGAGCTCGGCGTCACGCCGCCGAAGACCTGGGCCGAGTTCCGGACGGCCGCCGAAGCCATCAAGGCCGCCGATCCCGCGACGGTGATCGCGACCCTCCCGCCTGCCGAGTTCGGATTCTGGGCGGGCGTGTCGACCCAGGCCGGTGCCCAGTGGTGGTCGAGCGAGGGTGACGAGTGGACCGTCGGCATCGCCGACGAACCGTCTCTCGAAGTCGCCGACTTCTTCCAGGCGCTCGTCGAGGACGGGCTGGTGAGCACGGACCCGCTGCTGACGCCCGAGTACAACGCCGCGCTGAACAACGGCACGATGCTCTCCTGGCCCTCGGCGGTCTGGGCGCCCAGCGTGATCGAGAACGTCGCGGCCGACACGAGCGGCGGCTGGGAGATGGCTCCGCTCCCGCAGTGGACCGAAGGCGATGCGGCCGTGCCGTACCAGGGCGGATCCGCTCTCGTGGTCACCACGAGCAGCGACCACCCCGAGGAGGCCGCGAAGTTCGCCAAGTGGCTGAACGCCTCGGAAGAGGGCAACGACCTCATGATCAACACGCAGTCCCTGTATCCGGCGGCGATCGCCGGCCAGGAGATGACCGAGAGCAACGATCCTCCGGCCCTGATGCCGCAGCAGACCGACTTCTACAGCGTCGCGGCCGAGATCTCGGCGGACACGATCCCGGTCACCTGGGGCCCGAACGTCAATCTCGCACGCACGGTGTTCGCCGACGAGCTGCAGAAGGCCATCGACAACGGCACTCCCTGGCGTGACGCCTTCATCGCCACTCAGAAGGCCGTGATCGACGACATGGTCAAGAGCGGTTTCACCGTCACGAACGACTGACCGGTGAGGGGTGCCGACATTCTCGGCACCCCTCCCGCCGGCCGACCGCAGACAGAAGCGAGGCAGGAATGACCACCGCAACCCCGCGACGAGCCGCGACGGCGGCCGCATCGTCGAAGCCCAGACGGGCGAGGTCGAATCGACTCGCGCCCTATCTGTTCACGACGCCCGCGATCGTGCTCTACATCGTCTTCACGGTGATCCCGGTCGCGTATGCGATCTGGCTGAGCCTGCGTGCCTACCGGGTGACGGGAGGGGCGCTCGGCCGCAAGCAGGACGTGTTCGTCTGGTTCGAGAACTATCTCGCCGTGCTGCAGGACGAGACGTTCCTCGCCGGGTTCGGAAGGCTGCTGATCTACGGGGTCATCGCGATCCCGCTGACGCTCGGCCTCGCGCTGCTCTTCGCTCTCCTGCTCGACGCGCCGGCGGTGCGCGCCAAGCGATTCAGCCGGACGGCGATCTTCATCCCCTATGCGGTTCCCGGCGTCGTCGCGGCGCTCCTCTGGGGCTTCATGTACCTGCCGAGCACGAGCCCGTTCTCCTTCCTGACCAAGGCGGCGGGCCTCGGCCCCATCCCGTTCCTCGAGGAGTCGGGCATCTTCGGTTCCCTCGCGAACATCGCGATCTGGGGCGGCGTCGGCTTCAACATGATCATCATCTACACCTCGCTGCGCGGCATCCCCGCCGACATCTACGAGTCGGCGCGGCTCGACGGCGCGAACGAGCTGCAGATCGCGTGGCGGATCAAGATCCCGCTGGTGATGCCGGCGCTCGTGCTCACCGGGTTCTTCTCCCTCATCGGAACCATCCAGCTCTACAGCGAGCCGGCGACCCTGCGGCCGATGACCAGCACGATCTCGGCGAGCTGGGTTCCCCTGATGGCCATCTACCGCGATGCGTTCGGCACGGACAATCTGCCGCAGGCAGCGGCAGCGTCCACTCTTCTCGCGGTCGGCACGGTGCTCGTGTCGGCGCTCGTCCTCCGGCTCGTGAACCGCCGACGGAACGGAATGGAATCATGACCTCCACGATGACGCGATCGATCGTGCTCGGCGACGAGAAGAACCGCTCCGCGCGCTCCCGGCGAGCCGGCGAGCGCAGCCGTCAGGGCGGCTGGGGCGTGCTCCCGACGATCGTGCTGATCGTCGGCGCGATCTACTGCCTGATCCCGGTGGCGTGGGTCTTCACCGCGGCGACCAAGTCCCGCAGCGAGCTCTTCACCACGTTCACCTTCGCGCCGGGAAGCGGCCTCTGGGAGAACCTGGTCGAGGTGTTCACCTATGAGGACGGCCAGTACCTCCTCTGGTGCCTCAACTCCCTGCTCTACTCGGGCGTCGCCTCGGTCCTCTCCGTCTTCGTCTCGGCGATGGCGGGCTTCGCTCTGGCGAAGTACAGCTTCCGCGGACGGAACGCGATCTTCTTCGGCTTCCTCGTCGGCATCCTCATCCCGGGCATCGTGCTGGCGGTGCCGCAGTACCTGCTGATGTCCACCGTGGGGATCACCGGGACGCAGTGGTCGGTGCTGCTGCCGAGCATCGTCAGCCCGTTCGGGATCTACCTCTGCCGGGTCTATGCGATGTCGGCCGTCCCGCAGGAGACCCTCGAGGCCGCCCGCATCGACGGCGCCGGTGAATGGCGCATCTTCCGGATGATCGTGCTGCCGCTGATGGTGCCCGGCATGGTGACCGTTTTCCTCCTGCACTTCATCGGCACGTGGAACAACTTCCTGCTGCCGTACATCATGCTCTCGGATCAGGACCTGTACCCGCTCACCGTCGGCCTGTTCACCCTGCTGTCGAAGGGCTCGGGCAGTCCTGCGCTGTACTCCGTGGCGATCACCGGCGCAGCGATCTCGATCATCCCGCTCGTCGCTCTCGTGCTGTCGCTTCAGCGGTACTGGCGTCTGGATCTCGTGTCGGGAGGGATCAAGGGATGACAGTGCCCGAGGCGATACCCGCGCGCGTCCTGCCTCCGCTCAGCGTCGGAGCGAGCCCGCTCGGCGGAGCCGCGACGACCTACGGCTACGACGTCGAGGAGACCGTCGCGATCCGCACCGTGCAGCACCTCCTCGCGAGCCCCGTCCGTTCCATCGACACCTCCAATCAGTATTCCGGCGGAGAGAGCGAACGGCGCATCGGCCGTGCCATCGAGGCATCCGGGGGGCTTCCGGACGACTTCGTGCTCGCCACGAAAGCCGACCCGCTTCCCGGCGACACCAGCTTCTCGGGCGAACGCGTGCGCCGCTCCTTCCTGGAGAGCACGGCGAGGCTGGGCGGTGCCCGCTTCGGCGTCTTCTACCTGCACGACCCCGAGTGGTTCGACTTCGACACGATGGTCGGCCCCGGCAGCGCCGTCGAGGCGATGGTCGACCTCAAGCGGGAGGGTCTCGTCGACGCGATCGGCGTCGCGGGCGGCGACCTCGGGGAGATGCGACGGTACGTCGATCTCGGAGTCTTCGACGTCGTGCTCAACCACAACCGCTACACGCTGCTGGATCGGTCGGCGGGATCGCTCATCGACCACGCGATCGAGAGCGGGGTCGCGTTCGTGAACGCGGCCCCGTACGCGAGCGGCATCCTCGCGCGTCCTGCTGCCGCTCGACCCACGTACCGTTACCGGCCACCCAGCTACGAGATCGTCGCGACGACGGCGCGGCTGCGAGAGGCCTGCGCGCGCCACGACGTGCCGCTGCCGGCCGTGGCGCTGCAGTTCTCCACGCGGGACACGCGCATCGCCTCCACGGTGGTCGGCGTCTCCGCGCCACAGCGCGTCGACGAACTCGTCGAGAACGACCGCATCCGCGTGCCTGCGGATCTCTGGAACGAGGTCGCGGACATCATCGACACCGACCTCTCCCATCTCTCCACCTGAAGGACGACGGATGCCGAACACGCAGTACTCACCAGGGCGGTTCCTGTTCGGGGGCGACTACAACCCCGAGCAGTGGTCGCGCGAGACCTGGGCCGAGGACATCGAGCTGATGCGGCGCGCCAAGGTGAACACGGTCACCATCGGCGTCTTCTCCTGGGCCATGCTCGAGCCGCGCGAGGGCGAATTCGACGCCGCCTGGCTCGACGAGGTGATCGCCGGCCTCGACGCCGCCGGCATCGGGTTCTTCCTGGCCACGCCGACGGCCTCGCCGCCCCCGTGGTTCACGGTCGCGCACCCTGATGCGCTGCCGATCCGCGCCGACGGCACCGCGGTCCTCCACGGCTCGCGCGACACGTACGCGATCAGCGCCCCGGCCTATCGCGAGGCGGCTCGTCGCATCGCCCGGTTCCTCGGCGAGCGGTACGGCGCGCACCGTGGCCTGCAGGGCTGGCACATCCACAACGAGTACGGCACCGTCGACTACGGGCCGCACGCCGCTCGCGCTTTCCGCGAATGGTTGCGGGCGAAGTACGGCTCGCTCGACGCCCTCAACGCCGCGTGGTACACCGCCTTCTGGTCGCAGCGGTACGGCGACTGGGAGCAGATCCTTCCCCCGCTCCAGACGCAGTACCTGCACAACCCGGCGCACCTCGTGGACTTCCGTCGCTTCAACTCCGACGAGATGCTCGCGGCCTACCGCGAGCAGCGGGCGGAGATCCGCGCCACGGGTTCGACGGCGCCGATGACGACGAACTTCATGCTGCCGACGTGGAACTTCCTCGATCAATGGTCGTGGAGCTCGGAGCAGGAGGTCGTGTCGATCGACCACTACCTCGACACCGACGGCCCCGACGGAGAGGCGCATGTCGCCTACGGATCCGACCTCACCCGGTCGTGGGCGGGCGGGCCGTGGGTGCTGATGGAGCAGAACGCGACCGGCATCCGCGTCGGCGAGCAGACGCTCACCAAGCAGCCCGATCGGATGATCCGCAACTCCCTGGGATACATCGCGAGGGGATCGCAGAGCTCCCTGTTCTTCCAGTGGCGGGCATCCGCCGGCGGGTCCGAGCTCTGGCACGGCGCGCTCGTGCCGCATGCGGGGGCCGATTCCCGGGCCTTCGAGGCGGTCGTCGAACTCGGCGACATCCTGGAGAAGATCGCCGAGGTGGCGGCTCCGCCGGAGGACGGCCCCGTGACCGAATCGCAGGCGGCGATCGTGTGGGATGCCGAGGGCTGGTGGTCGCTCGAGACCCCGCACCTCCCGAACGACGCGATCACCTACTCGGACGAGGTGCGCGCGGCGCACCGGGCGCTGTGGCGCGGCGGGCATTCCGTCGACTTCGTGCGCCCCGGAGCCGACGTGTCCGCATACCGGATGCTCGTGGTCCCCGCGCTGTACGCGATCACCTCTGCGACCGCGGAGTGGCTCGAGGAGTATGTGCACGCGGGCGGGCACCTGGTCGTGACGTTCGCGACCGGACTGGCGGACGAGAATCAGAGAATCGTGACCGGGGGCTACCCCGGGATGCTGCGGTCGCTGCTCGGCGTCCGCGGCGAGCAGATCTTCCCGCGCGCCGACGGCGATCACGTGTCGCTCAGCAACGGCATGACAGGCGGTTCCTGGACGGAGCTGCTGCGGACCGAGACAGCCGACGTCGTCGCACGCTACGAGACCGGGCCGCTCGCCGGCATGCCTGCGATCACTCGACGCGCGCACGGAGAGGGCGCCGTGACGTACGTCTCGACGAAGCTCGAGCAGGAGTCGCTGGACGGGTTCCTGGCCGAGATCGCCGCACGATCGGGGGTCGAGCAGCTGTTCCCCGAGGCGCGTGAGCTCGGTGTCGAGGCGGTCCGCCGCCGTGGTGCAGCCGGGGACTATCTGTTCCTGCTGCACCACGGAGAGCACCCCGCCCGCGTCGTCGGCGAGGGCACGGATCTGCTCACGGGCGCGTCCGACAGCATCGTGCTGGAGCCGGGCGGGGTCGCGGTCATCCGGGAGCGTTCGCGCTCCTGGTCGATCAGTCCGGCGTCGAGCAGCTGACGCGTCGCGTCCCTGTGTCGCCTCGCGGTCAGAGCACCGGCGCGAAACGGATGCCGAGCCCGGAATGCGGCGCCTCGGTCAGGTAGCCGTCGGCGATCCGCACGGGCGCGGGGTCGGCCAGGGCACCGAGCGCGCCGAACCCGGCATCCTCCACATCCTCCGCCCAGGGGTCTCCGTCCAGCGTGATCGCGAGCTGCCCGGAGAGCTCGGGGAGCAGGTGCGGGTGCACCGCGACGCCGTGCTCCGCGGCGAGTTCCGCGATGCGCAGGAAAGGCGTGATGCCGCCGACGCGGACGATGTTCGGCTGAAGGATCTGCGCGGCGTCCGCACGGAGGAAGTCGGCGAAGCGGTGCGCGGTGTGGATGTTCTCCCCGACGGCGACGGGAACGTCGATACGGCGCGCCAGTTCGGAGTGCGCAGCGAGGTCGTCGGCCCGCAGCGGTTCCTCGATCCAGGCGGGGTCGAAGGCCGACAGCGCCTCGATCGCCGTCGTCGCACGCGCGAGATCCCACCGCTGGTTCGCATCGATCATCAGCGCGCGGTCGGGGCCGAGCAGCTCGCGCACACCGGCCACACGGTCCACATCCTCGGCGAGATCGGGCCCTCCCACCTTGATCTTCACGGCCGGGAAGCCGGCATCGATCCAGCGCTGCACCTGCGCGAGCAGCTCGTCCTGCGAGTAGTGCAGGTTCACGCCTGACCCGTACGCCCGTACCCGGTCCCGCCGCCGGCCGATCCGTGCGGAGACCGTCACGTCGTCGGCGCGGGCGGCGGCATCCCAGAGTGCGAGGTCCAGTCCGGCGAGCGCGATCGTCGTGATCCCGCCCCCGCCCGCTTCGTGCAGATGCTCCCAGGCGCTCTGCCAGATTTCGCCGGGGCCCGCCGAGCGTCCGAGGGCGAACGCGGTGATGTCGTCCGCGAGCAGAGAGTGCACGGCCGAGGCCCCGATCTGCGGGGTCCACGAGAACCCCCAGCCCTCGGCGCCGTCGGAGCGGACCATGTGCGTGGCGATCACCCCGACCGAGGTCACGTCGGCTCCCCAGGGTCGGGTCAGGGGGATGCGCTGAAGGCGTGTCTCGAACCGCTCGATCGTGGTCACAGGAGCGCGCGTCCTGCCGCCAGGATCTCGCCGAGCCGCGCCTCCTGATCCGGTGTCGGGTCGACGAGCGGAGCCCGCACCGAGCCGACCGGAACGCCGGAGAGACGCAGACCCGCCTTGATCAGGGAGACTCCGAAACCGGGAGTCTCGTCCCGCAGCGCGACGAGCGGACGGTAGAACCCGTCGAGGATGCGGAGTCTGCGCTCCTCGTCGCCGTCGACGTAGGCCCGGTAGTAGGCGTTCGCGACCTCGGGGATCATCGCGAACGCGGCCGAGGAGTACAGCGGAACGCCGATGCCCCGATAGGCGGCCTGCGTGAGCTCGGCGGTGAGCAGCCCGTTGAAGAGGGCGAAGTCCGTGCGCCCGGATTCGGCGATCGCGCGCACGATGAGCTGCGTCGTGCCGATGTCTCCGGTGCCGTCCTTGAACCCGACGACCTTCGGGTTCTGCGTGAGCCGGCGGATGCCGTCCACGGTGAACTGCGCCGTGGCGCGGTGGTAGACGATGACGGGGAGCGCGGATGCCGCGGCGATCTGCTCGACGTAGGAGACGAGGCCCTGCTGGGTGCCCCCGACGAGATACGGCGGCAGCACGAGCAGTCCGTCGGCGCCGGCATCCGCCGCCGCGCGAGCGACCTCGAGCGCGTGGCCCAGAGGGCCGCCGGAACCGGCGATCACCGGCACCCGTCGCTGCACCGCCTCGACGGACGTCCGCGTGACCGACGCGGCCTCGGACGCCGACAGCGCGTGGAACTCTCCGGTGCCGCATGCCGGGAACACCCCGCCCGCTCCGGCGGCGACGCCCGCGTCGACGTGCGCGCGGAGCAGATCGTGGTCGACGGCACCGCCGGCGTCGAAGGGGGTGACCGGGAAGAAGAGGATGCCGCGGAAGTCCATCAGAGACCTTTCGTGGGGAGGGATGTCGAGGGGGCGAGCTCGCTGCGCCACGTGCGCGTCGGCCACCAGCCCAGCAGCCGGTGGGCCTTCGCCGAGCTGAAGGCGGATGCCGTGCCGTCGAGGGCTTCAGCGGCCGGCGCGGCTCCGGGGTGGAACCGGGGGATCAGCTCGCGGAGCGGCTGGCGGGCGAGAGCGTCGTCGGCCCCGACGAAGAAGACCTCGCCGTTCGGGATGTCGTCGAGTCCTCGCACCAGCGTGTCGGCGAAGGTCGCGACGTCGCGCGCGTCGACGTAGTTGAACAGGGCGGGTGCGGCGAGCGCCGGGTCATCGAGCCGCTCCCGCACCGTGTGCCCCTGCTGGGTCGGAGCACCGGCCCATTCCTCTGGCGCGATGACGTAGCAGGGGCGGAACGCCGCGAACCGGGTGCTGTCGCCGGTCTGACGCCGCAGCATCCCGATCGTGTGCTCGATCACCAGCTTCGAGAGGCCGTAGGCGTTCCAGGGCAGGGTCGGCGATTCCTCGTCGAGCGGGAGCCGTTCGGGCGCCCACCCGGCCGGCGCGCCGTAGCCGATCACCGTCGGGCTGGACGCCGCCACGATCCGCGGGACACCGGCCGTCACGGCGCCACCCAGCACCGACATGGCCAGGGCGGCGTTGGTGCGCAGGATCTCGTCCTCCGGTGCGCTGAACGGCACCGCGATCGCGGCGAGGTGGATCACGGCATCGGCGCGAGCGGCGGCGAGGACATCGACCGTGGCGCCGGCGTCGACGAGATCGACGGCGACCTGCTCCACGCCGTCGCGGTCGAGCGACGACGTCGGGGTGCGATCGAGCGAGACCAGCTCGTGCCCGGCACCCGCGAGATCGGAGACGAGGGAACGCCCGAGTCGTCCGGAGCCGCCGGTGACGACGATCCTCATGACGATGCGCCGATCGACGGGGGAGAGCTCTTCGCCATCGCAGGACCTCCAGGAAACGTTTTCTCATCTCACGCTAACACAGCGGTCTGGCCGGGTGGCAAGGAAGTCGCTGCGGTCAGTGCGCGACGTGAGCGGTGCTCGCGCGGACGACCATCCGCGGCACGAGCGTCTGCCTGCCGGGGGCGGCATGCCCTTCGAGCTGCTCGTGCATCGCCTGCCACGCACGCGCTCCGAGTTCGTGCGCCGGCACGGCGGACGTGGTCAGCGGAGGGTGGGCGTGTGCGGCGAAGGGGATGTCGTCGAAGCCGACGACCGAGATGTCGGCAGGGACCAGGATGCCGCGATCGGCGAGCGCGGTGAGCAGCCCCATCGCGACCAGGTCGTTGAAGGCCAGAACGCCCGTCGCCCGCGAATCGACGACGGCATCCGCCGCCGCGCGACCGCTCTCGAAGTCGACGCCGGTCGGGATCTCGAGAACCTCGATCTGCGGATGGTCGACCCGAGCGCGGGCGATGGCCTCTCGCCGCGCGTGGTGCGACGCGCTGCGGGTGCTGCCGGCGAGATACGCGAGGCGCGTGTGACCGAGCGCGCGCAGGTGCTCGATCTGCTCGCCGAGTGCCGCGCCGTAGTCGGCGGCGATCACCGGGATGTCGGGGAGCTCCTCGCGATTGATGACGACGGCGGGGGAGACATCGGCGAGCAGGTCGGTCAGCTCGTCCGCGGGCATCCGCGGCGAGCACAGCACCAGGCCGTCGGTGCGCAGCCGTGTGGTCCGGGCGAGGGCGCGCTCGCTGTCGAGATCCTCGACCGAGTCGGCGATCAGCACGTGATAGCCGTCGGATGCCGCGGCATGGCTGAGTCCGCGCAGGATCGCCTGGAAGGTGGGATTCTCGAGGTCGGGGACGACCACGGCGACCGTCTGCGTGCGCCCCAGCACGAGGCTGCGCGCGACGGGATTCGCGGTGTACCCGAGCTCGGCGGCTGCGGCCTTGACGCGCGCGACCAGGGCGGGGTCGACCGTGGGGTTGTCGTTCATCGCCCGCGACACGGTCGACAGGGAGACTCCCGCGAGCCGGGCGACGTCGGTGATCCGAGTCCTCCGGCTCGACCGTGGCATCTCTCTCCCTCTGCGCGCCCGCGAATCGTCACCGGGCGGCGAACCAGGCCATCCTAGCGAGGGCTGTCCAGCGGCGGCTTCGGCTGAGATCGCGAGCGGAGCCGGGCGAGACCTCCGACGAGAAGGGCGACGGCGGCCCAGAGCACCAGCGCGGTCAGCGCCACGTCGCCGGTGAACGCGAGCCAGTCCACCTGGGTCGGCACCGGCTCGACGCGGTCTCCCACGACGGTGACGTCGACGGGCAGGTCGGTGTACCCGAAGCGCGACAGATCCTGGTGGTACCAGGGAAGCGGCCAGCCGAAGGCGACATCGGCGAACCCGGACTCCGTGCGGACGGTGACCGGAAGCCCGATGGTCACGGTCCAGGCGATGGCGGTCGACGCGGCGATCAGTCCCAGCGCGGGGACGACGGCGCCGCTCCATCGTCGCTTCTCCATGCGGACGCCTCCCGGTTCGCTCTCCCGATCGACAGTAGCCAATCTCGTTCGCGGCGGACGTCGGGGCCGCGGTGCTGCCTGACTGTCGATGAGATTCGTGGTGTCAGGACGTAGTGGCACGTCTCCGCCTGCGCGTGTCCTGCTTCACTGAGGTCGACCACCCCCGACGACCCCGAGGTGAAGAATGACCATCACTGACACGTCCGCCGCCTCGACGACGGCATCCTCCGTTCCTGTGATCGCGCATTGGATCGATGGCGCGCTGCGGCCGTCGGAGTCGGGGCGGACCGCTCCGGTCTTCAACCCGGCGACCGGTGCGGTGCAGGCGCATGTGGCGCTGGCGGATCAGGCCGAGATCGATGAGGCGATCGCGTCGGCGGAGGCGGGATTCCGGGTGTGGTCGGGGTTCTCGATCGCGAAGCGGCAGTCGGTGCTGTTCGCGTTCCGGGAGATCCTGAACGCCCGCAAGCAGGAGCTGGCGGAGCTGATCACTTCCGAGCACGGGAAGGTCGTGTCGGATGCGATGGGGGAGATCCTGCGTGGGCAGGAGGTCGTGGAGCTCGCGACGGGATTCCCGCACCTGATCAAGGGCGCGTTCAGTGAGAACGCGTCGTCGGGCATCGACGTGTACTCCCTCAAGCAGCCCTTGGGCGTGGTGGGGGTGATCTCGCCGTTCAACTTCCCGGTGATGGTGCCGCTGTGGTTCGTGCCGATCGCGATCGCGGCCGGCAACGCGGTGGTGTTGAAGCCGTCCGAGAAGGACCCGTCCGCCGCCCTGTGGCTCGCACGGGTCTGGCAGGAGGCCGGGCTTCCCGATGGCGTCTTCACGGTGCTGCAGGGGGACAAGCTCGCGGTCGACGGGCTGCTCACCTCTCCCGTCGTGCAGTCGATCAGCTTCGTGGGGTCGACGCCGATCGCGCAGTACATCTACGAGACCGCGTCGAAGCACGGCAAGCGGGTGCAGGCCCTCGGTGGGGCGAAGAACCACATGCTCGTGCTGCCGGATGCCGACCTCGACCTGGTGGCCGACAACGCCGTGAACGCCGGCTACGGCGCGGCGGGCGAGCGCTGCATGGCGATCAGCGTGGTCCTGGCCGTGGAGCCGGTCGCGGATGATCTGATCGCGAAGATCACGGACCGCATCGCGGCTCTGAAGATCGGGAACGGCGCCGGCGTCGACGGCGTCGAGCCCGACATGGGCCCGCTGATCACCGACGTGCACCGCGACAAGGTCTCCTCCTACGTCGACATCGCCGAGGCCGACGGGGCGAGGATCGTCGTCGACGGCCGCGGGTTCACGGTCGACGGTCACGAGGACGGCTTCTTCTTCGGCCCGACGCTGATCGACGGCCTCCCCACGACGTCGCGCGCGTACACGGAGGAGATCTTCGGGCCGGTGCTCTCCGTCGTCCGGGTCGCCTCGTACGACGAGGGCCTCGCCCTGATCAACTCGGGCGAGTTCGGCAACGGGACGGCGATCTTCACGAACGACGGGGGCGCGGCCCGCCGGTTCCAGAACGAGGTGCAGGTCGGGATGATCGGCATCAACGTCCCGATCCCCGTCCCGGTCGCGTACCACTCGTTCGGCGGCTGGAAGAAGTCGCTGTTCGGTGACGCGAAGGCCTACGGTGTGCACGGCTTCGACTTCTTCACCCGCGAGAAGGCCGTCACCGCCCGGTGGATCGACCCCGCCACCCGCAACGACTCCGCCCACACCGGCATCAACCTCGGCTTCCCCCAGAACAACTGAGCCCTTCTTCTCGGCGAGAGAGGAGGAGGGGGGATCAGCGCTGCGTGAGCTGCAGGGCGCCCCAGAGCTCGGCGCGCGCCGCGAACGTGTCGAGGTCGAGCGCGAGCAGCGCGCCGGCGGCATCGACCCTGGCGCGCAGGGTGTGCCGATGGATGCCGAGCGCCTTGGCCGCGGGATCCCACGCGCCGTTGTGCTCCAGCCAGACCTCGAGGGTGCGCCGCAGGTCAGCCGGGTCGTTGGCGCTCTCGAGCGGCAGCAGCATCCGTCTCGCGATGTCGTGCGCCTGCGTGTGCTCCAGGTGTCCGAGCAGTCCGGCCCCGGCGATGTCGTCGAACTCGGCGATCGGCTCGTGCGGCGTCGTCCGGGCCAGCGCCCGCTCGGATTCGGCCATCGCCTCGGTCAGCCGGTCCCAGCTCGCGGCCGCCGAGAAACCCGCGGCGACGCCGTGGCGATTCAGCAGCGCGAGCAATCCGGCTCTGCCGTCGTCGGGCGTGACCGTCACGACACGGTCGCCGCGCTCCGCGAAGAACACCGCTCCACGGCTCTCGACGGCGAGCAGCTCCAGGGCGGAACGCAGGGCCTGCGCGCCGCCCTCCGCGTCGTCCGGCAGGGCGATGCCGCCGACCCGGAGAGGGCCGTCGGGGAGCGGCCCCCACAGGTGCGCCACGGTGCGCTGCGCTACCGCGGTGATGCCGGCCATGAGCAGCTCGAGCACGCCGGAGCGCAGGCGCCGCCGCGCGTCGTCGAGCGTGCGGCTCTGTTCGAGAGCGATGCTGGCGAGCGCGATCACCGCATCGACGAGGTCGGCGCGTGCCCGATCGAGAGCCCCTGTGCCCGTGCCGACGGCCAGGATGCCGCGCAGATCTCCGCGCTGACCGAGCGTCTGCAGCGTGACCTCGTCCGCTCCTGTGACGCTGAGCCGCACGGCCGCCGTGCGGCTGCGCGCGAGCATGCTCGCCACGGCATCCTGGATCTCGGGTGCCATCGACGACGGGATCTCCCGCAGCGTCGGCACCTTCACGCGCGCGCCGGAGGCGTCGAAGAGGGCCACCCAGCAGTCCAGGTTGCGCTCGAGCTCGCGGAGGATCTCGGCGAGTCCGTCGGGCCGCAGGGCCGCGCGGGCGACCGAGCGCTGCGCGCGCAGCGATCGCTCCAGCATCTGCCGGTCGTCGTCGGCCACCGCGTCGGAGATGAAGCGGATGATCCCCATGAACGGGGTGTCCCTCGGGACCTCGAGCAGAGGGAGGCCCCGGGCCGCGGCGGCCTCGGTCAGCTCGCTCGGGATGCGCTCGTGCACGATCCCGGTGGCGAATCCCAGCGCGAGCACGCCGTGATCGACGAGCCGCTGCACATAGGGGTGCGCCGGCTCGGGGTCGGGTGCGTCGAACTGCACGCCGTCGGTCAGCAGGAGACCCCCCGAGTCGAGCCAGGGGGTCGGATCGGGGAGGTCCGAGTTGTGCGCCCACAGAACGGCCTGCGCGAGCAGGGCGTCGTCGACGCCGCTGACCGGACGCAGGTCGAAGCGCGACTCGTTCAGCAGGGCGCGGAGGGTGGCGGGCACTCCCGCATCCTGTCCGATGCCGTTCTGTCCGTCAAGTGGTCGGTTGGTAGACGGATTGTCGCGAGTTCTCCGCGCGCCCACCTGAGATGATCGGGGTGCCGCCGACTTCGAAGGGCTCTCCATGACGACCAGCACCCCCTCCGCCTCGACCCTCACCAACGCCGAGGTGTCGAACGCCGACCGCTCGCGGGTGTTCCACTCGTGGTCGGCCCAGGGTTCGCTCGCGCCGATGGCGATCGCCGGTGGCTCGGGCACCACGGTGTGGGATGCCGACGGCAATCAGTTCCTCGACTTCTCGAGCCAGCTCGTCAACGTGAACATCGGGCACCAGCATCCGAAGGTCGTCGCGGCCATCCAGGCGCAGGCGGAGGTGCTGACGACCGTCGCTCCCGCACACGCCAACGCCGTGCGCGCCGAGGCCGCGCGGCTGATCGTCGACATCGCTCCCGAGGGATTCGAGAAGGTGTTCTTCACCAACGGCGGTGCCGACGCAAACGAGAACGCGATCCGGATGGCCCGCCTGTTCACCGGGCGCGACAAGGTGCTCTCGGCCTACCGCTCGTACCACGGCAACACGGGAGCCGCCGTCGTCGCGACCGGCGACTGGCGCCGCATCCCCAACGAGTACTCCCGCGGGCACGTGCACTTCTTCGGGCCGTACCTGTACCGCTCGGAGTTCTGGGCGACGACGCCCGAGGAGGAGTCCGCCCGCGCGCTGCACCACCTCGAGCGCGTCGTGCAGGCCGAGGGCCCCGACAGCATCGCCGCGATCCTGCTCGAGACCGTGCCCGGGACGGCCGGCATCCTCACTCCGCCGCCCGGCTACCTCGAAGGCGTGCGCGAGATCGCCGACCGCTACGGCATCCTGCTGATCCTCGACGAGGTCATGGCGGGCTTCGGCCGCACCGGCGAGTGGCTCGCGCTCGACGCCTTCGGCGTGCGCCCCGACCTCATCACCTTCGCGAAGGGCGTCAACTCCGGCTACGTGCCGATCGGCGGCGTCATCATCCCCGGTGAGATCGCACACCACTTCGATGAGCGCGTCTTCCCCGGAGGGCTCACCTACTCCGGCCACCCGCTCGCGGCCGCCAGCGTCGTCGCGACGATCGAGGCCATGCGCGAGGAAGGCGTCGTCGACAACGCGAAGCGCATCGGCGCCGAGGTCATCGGACCGCGCCTCGAGCAGCTCGCGGAGAAGCACGACGTCATCGGCGAGGTCCGCGGCAGCGGCGTCTTCTGGGCCGTCGAGCTCGTCGAGGACCGGGAGACGCGGGCCCCGCTGCCGGCGGCCTCGATCGGTGCGCTCAAGAGCGATCTGCTCGCGCGCGGTCTGCTGCCGTTCTTCGCCGACAACCGCCTCCACGTCGTTCCGCCGTGCGTGATCACCGCGGAGGATGCGACACGGGGCCTCGACATCGTCGACGAAGCGCTCGCCGCCTTCTCGCGCTAACCCCGCGTCAGACCTTCTCGGTCTGCACCGAGCGGGCGATGCCGACCGCCTCGCACTCGGTGGTCTCGTTCGCGACGCCGAAACGGATCAGGTCGTGGGAGTCCGTCCGGTAGTCGGGCGGCGCGGTCGCGAGAGCGGAGGCCTCCAGCAGGATGAACTCCGCTGAGGAGCCCACCACCCGCAGGGCGCCCGCGGGAAGGCACTGCGCGACGAACTGGAACTCGCCGAGTCGCTGGTGGATCGTGGCTCCCGTGATCGACCAGGCGGTGAACTCGTTGGCCATCGCGGTGCAGATCCAGTTCTGCTGCGCCACGCCGGTCACGCGCAGCAGCGCGGTGTTCGCACGCAGGCGCTCGGCCTGCCGCAGCTCGAACAGGATGCCGACGGTGCCGGTCATGACGTCGACGAGGATGCGGGTGACCTGCGCGTCGACGAAGAGCTCGGTGTGCAGGAACGGGTTCTCGGCATCGTCGAGGTCGGGTGCCCGGAAGGGGACGCCGGCGAGCACATCGTTCACCTTCATGTTGCTTCGCCTTCGCCGTTTTCCCCAGGAACATCAACATTAGCCGTCCCTTGTTCACAGTTGGCTGATCGAGTGTGATGAATGCCCTGGCCGATCGGATCCGACCAGAATGATCGGGTGACGAGGTGCGTCCGGCACCGACGATGGTGAGGAAAGGAGGACCTCATGATCGGCACGCTCAATGCCCTGATCGATCTCGTCGACGCCGATGCGAGCGAGGAGATCGACGTCGTCGGGTTCGCCCGCGAGCACGGCACGACCGAGTACCACCTGCGTCGGATGTTCTCGGCACTGGCGGGGATGCCGCTCTCGGAGTACGTGCGTCGGCGGCGGATGACGCTGGCCGGCGCCGAACTCGTGGCCGGCGCCGCGAACATCCTGGATGTGGCGGTGCGCCACGGCTACGGCTCGATCGAGGCGTTCGGCCGCGCGTTCCGCGCCGTGCACGGGATCGGCCCGACCGATGCGCGTCGAGACGGGGGTCCTCTCCGCACACAACCCACGCTCCGGTTCCGCCTGAGCGTCGAAGGGAGAACCCCGATGGATGTCACCATCACGCAGCAGCCCGAGCTCGTCCTCGCCGGTCATTCGGCCGAGGTCCCGCTCATCCACGAGGGCGTCAACCCTCACATCCAGCAGCACATCGCCGCCATCCCGCCGAGCGAGCACGCTCGCCTCAAGGCGCTCGGCGACGCCGAGCCGAGCGGCATCCTGGCGGTGACCGCCGATGTCGAGCCCGACGCGCCGGAGGGCAGCATGCTCACGTACCTGCACGGGGTCGCCCTGCAGGCGTCGACGCCGGTGCCCGACGACCTCGACGCCATCCGCCTCGAGGCGGGTGCGTGGGCGGTCTTCGCGTCGAGCGGCCCGTTCCCCGAGACGCTGCAGAACCTGTGGGCGGCGACGGCGACCGAGTGGTTCCCGTCGAACCCCTGGCGGCTGCGGCCCGGTCCGTCGATCGTCCGGTATCTGGAGTTCACCGGGACGACCGCGTCCTGCGAGCTCTGGCTGCCGGTCGAGCAGGGCTGAGCACCCGGCCGGGCCGGGGAGCGCGATCACCGCGGTCCCCGGCCCGATGTCGGCGGGCCCTGCCACACTGGTGGCACGAACACGGAGGCGTGCCATGGCGATCGATCCCAAGAAGACACTCGACGCGTATCAGGCGAAGCGCGGCGTGATCCGCCTGGTCGAGGTGCCGCCCCTGCAGTATCTGATGGTCGACGGCACCGGCGATCCCAACACGGCGCAGGCGTATCGGGATGCCGTGACGGCGCTGTTCCCCCTGGCCTATACCCTGAAGTTCGCGAGTCGCGAGAAGCTCGGCATCGACACCGTGGTGATGCCGCTCGAAGGGCTCTGGCATGCGCCCGACATGGAGTCGTTCACCTCGCAGCGCGACAAGTCGGCCTGGTTCTGGACCCTCATGATCATGGTCCCCGACCACGTCACCCCCGAGATGTTCGCCGATGCGGTCGCGAGCGTCGAGACGAAGGCGGTCAAGAAGAAGGAGCAGCCGTCACCCGCGCTCCCGTCGGTGCGCCTCGAGACGCTCGCCGAGGGGCTGAGCGTGCAGACGCTGCATGTCGGACCGTTCGACGACGAGGGACCGGTGCTCGACGACCTGCACCATCGCTTCATCCCCGAGAACGGGCTGGAGATGACCGGGCTGCATCACGAGATCTATCTGAGCGACATGCGTCGCGTCGAGCCGTCGAAGCTGCGCACGATCCTGCGGCAGCCGGTGGTGAGAATCGACGGATCGGCGGGCGAGTGAGCCGGTGGCGAGGAAGGCAACCCCCTCGGCACCCCGCCCACGACCGGCGTAGTCTGCAGCGATGACCACCGCCAAAGACGCCGCGCGCGCGGCCCAGCGCTCCGACGGGTTCCGCCGGATCGCTCGTGTCGGCTTCGTCATCGTCGGGGTCATCCACATCATCATCGGATGCCTCGCCGTCTCGCTCGCCGTGGGCGCCGGCGGCGACGCCGACCAGGACGGCGCCATGGAGCAGGTGCGGCTGAGTCCCGTCGGTGGGCTGCTGCTGGGTGTGATCGCGGCGGGGCTCATCGGCCTCGCCGGGTGGCAGATCGCGAGCGCCTTCCTCGCCTCCGACCCGGCGGACACGAAGAAGTGGGGCAAGCGGGTCAAGTTCTTCGGCATCGCCCTCGCCTATCTCGTCATCGCCGGGATGGCCCTCATCGTCGCGTTCGGCGGCCGGGTCTCCTCCGAGAAGGCCTCGCAGACCCTCAGCGAGGTGATGCTCGCGGCACCCGCCGGCGTCGTCGTGCTCGTCATCATCGGACTCACCGTGAGCGGGGTGGGCGTCGGGTTCGTCGTGAGCGGCTTCACGCGCGGTTTCGAGAAGCTGCTCGATCTGCCCTCCGGTGCCGAGCGCGGCGGCATCGTGACCTTCGGAGTGGTGGGCTACATCGCCAAGGGCATCGCGGTGGCGGTGACCGGCGTGCTGTTCGTGGTCGCCGCGTTCACGAACGACCCCGAGAAGTCGGCGGGTCTCGACGGTGCCCTGCGCAGTCTGGTCGCACTCCCGCTCGGACCGGCGATCCTCTGCGCGGTGGGCGTGGGGCTCGCCGTCTACGGGCTCTTCTGCATCGCACGCTCGCGCTACGCGCGGATGTAGTCGCACACGGGGATCAGGTGGTCGCCGGCTTCTCGCTCCAGACGAGGAGGAAGGCGCCGAGGCCGATCATGAGGGCCCCACCCGTCGCGCCCATCGCCTCGATCCGGCGCGGGGACCGTCCGAACCAGTCGCGTGCCGCGCTGGCCAGAAGCACCCAGACGGCATCGCAGGCGACGCCGATCGTCACGACGATCACCCCGAGCACGAAGAGCTGCGCCGGGACGGAGCCGGCGTGCAGGTCGACGAACTGAGGGAGGATCGCCAGGAAGAAGGCGATCGACTTCGGGTTCGTGACGCCGACCACGAAGCCCTCGAGAAGCAGCCGCGGACGCGAGCGCTGCGGCTGCGCACCCGACATCGCGCTCGCCGCGTCCTTCCGGTGCCTGATCGCCTGGATGCCGAGGAACACCAGGTACCCGGCGCCGAGGACCTTCACGATCGTGAACAGCACCGCCGACTGCGCGACCACGGTGCCGACACCCAGGGCGACGGCCACCACGAGCACGATCGAGCCGACGGCCGTGCCGAGGATGCTGAGGAAGCCGCCCAGGCGCCCCAGCGCCATCGCGCGCCCGATCGTGAACAGCACGGTCGGACCGGGGATGACGACCATGACGAAGGCCGCGATGATGAAGGTCACGAGGGTCTCGGCGCTGAACATGGTGCGAGCTTACTGTCACGGATCGTCGAGGTGCCCGGTCATAGCCGACAGAGCGGGCGCATTCGGCGCCCCCCTTCACGGAAGGAATCCCATGTCGAAGATCGTCGTCATCGGAGGCACCGGTCTGATCGGATCCAAGGTCGTCCGACTGCTCGCCGAACACGGACACGAGGCCGTCGCCGCATCGCCCAACACCGGAGTCGACACGCTCACCGGAGCCGGGCTCGCCGAGGCTCTCGCCGGCGCATCGGCGGTGCTCGACGTGTCGAACTCGCCGTCCTTCGCCGACGCCGATGTTCTCGCCTTCTTCACCACGGCGACGGGCAACATCACCCGGTTCGCGTCGGAGGCAGGCGTCGGTCACTATGTCGCGCTCTCGGTGGTCGGAGCGGAGCGCATGACCGACAGCGGATACATGCGCGCCAAGGTCGAGCAGGAGCGCCTGATCGCGGACTCGGGGATCCCATACTCGATCGTCCATGCCACGCAGTTCTTCGAGTTCGTCGGCGCGATCGCCGGAAGCGCGACCGTGGGCGACGAGGTGCGCCTCTCCTCGGCTCTCATCCAGCCCATGGCCGCGGACGACGTCGCGACGGCCGTCGCCCGCGCCACCGTCGGGTCGCCGACGGGCGGGATCACCGAGGTCGCCGGTCCCGAGCAGTTCACCCTGGCGGACTTCGTGCGGACCGGACTGACGTTCCGCGAAGACCCGCGACCGGTGGTGGTCGACCCCGACGCGACCTACTTCGGCGAGCGGCTCACGACCGAGATGCTGCTCCCGGGCTCCGGGGCGCAGATCTTCGAGACGCGCTTCGCCGACTGGCTGCCGCTGAATCCGCCGCCCACGCGCTGACAGCTCTCCACGACGAAGGGGCCGGGATCCTGATGGATCCCGGCCCCTTCTGCATGCTTCCCGCACTTCGACTGGTCCCGTGCGGGGACGTCAGCCCCTGCCGACCTGCCAGTCGTGGAAGGTCCGCGTCGAGAGGGTCGCGTGGGCGCCGGGGAGGAGGTCGCGCGGCGCCAGGGCAGCACCGAAGTAGGTCGCCAGGGGGTCGGCGACGATCTCGCGCTCGTCGTGTCGGAAGCGCAGCTCGCGCTGTGCGAGATCGGCGATCGCGTGCTCCTCCGGCCCGCCGAACTCGATCATGCCGTTGCGGGGTGCGTCGAGCGCCGTCGCGACCACGGCCGCGGCGACGTCGTCGGCCGCCATCGGTCGGATGAGCGCGTCGGCGAGGCGGGCGGTGTCGTGGATCGTCGCGGCGTCCGTGATGCTCCGGATGAACTCGTAGAACTGCGTGGCGTGGACGATCGAGTACTCCCGGCCGGAGTCGCGGATCAGCTGCTCCTGCAGCTCCTTCGCCCGGAAGTAGCCGCCCTCGGCGCGCGAGAGGCGGTCGGTTCCGACCACCGAGAGCGCGACATGATGACGGATGCCGGCAGCCGCACCGTAGCTCAGCAGGTTCAGAGTCGAGCCGTAGAAGAACTCCAGAGCTCCCGCCGGGTCGGTGTACGAGGAGTTGGAGACGTCGATGAGCGTCTCCGCACCCTCGAGCGCGTCGGCGAGGCCTTCCCCGGTGAACGAATTCACCCCGGTCGCGCGCGCCGCGGCCAGCGCCTGGTGACCCTGCATGCGGAGCTGCTGCACGACGCGGGCGCCGATGAGCCCTGTTCCGCCGATGACGACGATGTTCATGGTGACTCCCTCTGGGGCGCGGATGCGATGAGAGTGATGTCGCCCCACAGCTAGGTCCGCGCGGCACCCGCGATTGTGACGGGTGCGCGCCGACTCTGCTCAGGAATCCCAGTGCCGCAGCTTGTCCGGGTTGCGGACCGACCACAGCGTCACGATGAGCCCGCGCCGTGCGACCGCGCTGACGGTCGCGACGACCTCGCCGTCGCGCCGCGCCACGATGCCCGGTGCGCCGTTGATGCCCACGACCGCGAGGTCGGGCGGATACGACAGCAGCTCGACCGCCGCGACGTCGCGACCGATCAGCTCGCCGCCGAGGTCGAGCGGACCGCCGTCGACGACCATCGTCACCTCGGCGTCGAGCAGCCTCCGGATCCCGGCCGCATCCTTGACGATCATCGCGGTCGCGAGCGCAGCGACGAGCTCCGCGTCCTGCACGCTCTCACGTCGTCGTCGCCACCACCGAGACGGACGTGTCGTCATCCCCGAACCAGCTCGGCGTTGCCGAGCTTGTCCGGAGCCATGACCCAGAGCACCTGTTCGATGCCGTCCTCTCCCGTGACGACGGTGACCAGCGTCGTCACCTCGCCGTCGACGAGGAGAGTCGCCGCAGGTTGGCCGTTCACCTCGACCCAGCCGATGGTCTTCCCCGTCCAGAAGTGATCGGCGAAGGCGGCGGTGAACTTCGCGACCCGCGTGCGGCCGAACATCGGGATCCGGGCGGCGAGCTTCACCCCGTTGCCGTCGGTGTAGCTGACCACGTCGGCGGCGAAGATCGATTCGAGGGCGCTCACGTCGCCGCGCTGTGCGGCGGAGAGGAAGGCCTCGAGCAGTCGGCGCTGCTCGCTCTTGCTCGCCTCGGCCTTCCGCGCCGAGGCGAGGTGACCGCGGGCGCGGCTCACCAGCTGCCGGGCGTTGACCGCCGTCGACGAGATGACCTCGGCGATCCGCGGGTAGGGGTAGTCGAAGGCCTCGCGCAGCACGTAGGCCGCGCGCTCGGTGGGGGTGAGCTTCTCGAGCAGGATGAGCACCGCGTACTGCAGGGCCTCGCCCTTCTCGGCCCCGAGAGCGGGGTCGTCGTCGGTGTTGACCGGTTCCGGAAGCCACGGACCGATGTAGGTCTCGCGCCGCGAGTGCGCGGACTGCAGGGCGTTGATGGAGAGCCGGGTGGTGATCGTCGCGAGGAAGGCGGCGGGTTCGCGGATGTCGGCGCGATCAGTGTTCTGCCAGCGGATCCAGGTCTCCTGCACCATGTCCTCGGCATCCGAGACGGTGCCGAGCATCCGATAGGCGATGCCGAAGAGTCGCCGCCTGTGTGCATCGAAGACGGCGATCGCGTCGTCCAGCTCGGTGATCGGCTCCTGCTGCATGCGGCTCCACCCTTCGTGGTCATCGTACGCGCGCCGTCGCGCACGCACCTGTCTCCAGCTGCGACCGGACAGCGGCCGGATCCGTGACACCAGCTGTGACCGGACAACTCTCGGATCTGTGACATCGCCCCGTCCGCGCCGTCAGGTGGGAAACTGGAACGATGAGTAATTCGCCCGCAGTCGACGTGATCGCCCCTCTGAGCGAGGCCGAGGTCCGCCGCATCCGCGAGGACTTCCCGATCCTGCAGACGCAGGTGCAGGGGCATCCGCTCGCCTATCTGGATTCGGGGGCGACCTCGCAGCGGCCGCTCGCCGTCCTGGATGCCGAGCGCGCGTTCGCGACGACCATGAACTCCGCCGTGCACCGCGGCGCTCACACCCTGGCCGCCGAGGCGACCGAGCTCTTCGAGGACGCCCGCAGCACGGTGGCGCACTTCGTGGGCGCCGACGACGATGAGATCGTCTGGACCTCGAATGCCACCGAGGCGATCAACCTGGTGGCCTACTCGCTGTCGAACGCGTCCGTCGGCCGCGGGGGAGCGGCGGCCGGACGACTGCGTCTCCGCGAGGGCGACGAGATCGTCACGACCGAGATGGAGCACCACGCCAACCTCATCCCGTGGCAGGAGCTCGCCGCCCGCACCGGTGCGACGCTCCGGGTGATCCCGCTGGATGACGACGGCGCCCTCCGCCTCGACGTCGCGGCCGACCTCATCACGGAGCGCACGAAGCTCGTCGCGTTCACGCACGTCTCGAACGTGCTCGGCGTGATCAATCCGGTCGATCAGCTCGTCGCGCTCGCCCGGGGGGTCGGAGCGCTGACTCTGCTCGACGCCTGCCAGTCGGCCCCGCATCTGCCTCTCGACGTGCGCGCGCTCGACGTCGACTTCGCCGTGCTCTCCGGCCACAAGATGCTCGGCCCCACGGGCATCGGCGCGCTGTACGGTCGGCGTGCGCTGCTGGAGGCCATGCCGCCGTTCCTCACCGGCGGCTCGATGATCACCACCGTCACCACGACCGAGGCCGAGTACCTTCCGCCGCCGCAGCGGTTCGAGGCCGGAACGCAGCGCGTCTCGCAGGCGATCGCGCTCGCCGCCGCGGTGGACTACCTGACGACTGTCGGGATGCCGCGCATCGCGGCCCATGAGGCGGCGTTCGGTCGGCGACTCGTCGACGGACTCGCCGCGATCGACGGCGTGCGCGTCCTCGGCGCCGGTATCGATCTGCCGCGGGTCGGGCTCGCGAGCTTCGACGTCGCCGGCATCCACTCGCACGACGTGGGCCAGTACCTCGACGACCTCGGCATCGCCGTGCGCGTCGGGCACCACTGCGCCCAGCCGTTGCATCGCCGCCTCGGCGTCACCTCGTCGACGCGGGCGAGCACCTATCTCTACACGACGGATGCCGAGGTCGACGCGGTGATCGACGGCGTCGCCGGCGCGATCGACTTCTTCCGGAGGGGCGCATGAGCGATCTGCAGAATCTGTACCAGGAGCTGATCCTCGACCATTCCCGCACGCCGCACGGGTACGGGCTGCGTGACGAGATCCCCGCGCAGTCGCATCAGGTGAACCCGACGTGCGGGGATGAGGTGACCCTGCAGGTGCACCGCGCCGCCGACGGGACCGTCGAGGCGATCGCCTGGGAGGGGCACGGCTGCGCGATCTCGCAGGCCTCCGCCTCTCTGCTCGCCGAACTCGCGGAGGGTCTCTCGGTCGAGCAGCTCGAGATCCGGATCGCGGCGTTCCGCGAGGCCATGCGCTCGCGGGGGAAGATCGAACCCGACGAGGAGCTGCTGGGCGACGCGGCCGCGCTCGGCGGGGTCTCGAAGTACGTGGCCAGGGTCAAGTGCGCGATGCTCGCCTGGGTCGCCGCCGAGGACGCGCTGACGCGGAGCTGACTCCGCGCGGGACGCGGTCACACGGCGTCACGTCCGGGAATAGCCCCGGCGCTGCGGCGTTGCCCCGAGCATGACAACTCTCGGAATCATCGGTGCAGGACACATCGGCAGCCAGGTCGCGCGGGTCGCGGTGGCGAACGGCTACGACGTGGTGATCGCCAACTCGCGCGGCCCGGAGACGCTCGCCGACCTCGTCGCAGAGCTCGGACCGCGGGCGACCGCGGCGACCGCGGCAGAGGCGGCGACGGCCGGCGATGCCGTCGTCGTGACGGTGCCCCTGCACGCGATCGATCGCCTGCCGGTCGAGGAGCTGGCAGGCAAGATCGTCCTCGACACCAACAACTACTACTTCGAGCGGGACGGCCACATCGAGGCGCTCGACAAGGGCGAGACGACGACGTCGGAGCTGCTGCAGCGCCAGCTTCCCACCTCGAGGATCGCCAAGGCGTTCAACCACATCTACGCCGCCGCGATCACGAGCGAGGGGACCCCGGCCGGCACCCCCGACCGCCGGGCGCTCGCCACCGCGGGTGACGATGCCGAGGCCGTGGCCTTCGTCACGCGCTTCTACGACCAGGCCGGGTTCGACACCGTCAACGTCGGACCGCTCAGCGAATCCTGGCGCGTCGAGCGCGACCGTCCGGCGTACGTCGTGCGGCAGAACGCCGAGGAGCTCGAGGCCAACCTCGCGATCGCGAACCGCCTGCCCTGAACGGCGGCCCCGCCGCCCGTGGTCCCCTCCCGTCACGGTTGGGATACCAAAAGTTGGTGAACCGTCGTCCAGGTGAGAGAATGCGGACATGACGGCGGCGGGGGCGACCGGCGAACTGGAGTCGGTGAGGGTGACGCGTATTCTGCGCGACGACATCGTCCTGGGCCGACGCCTTCCGGGATCGCGACTCGTCGAACGGGACATCGCGGCCGAGCTCGATGTCTCGCGCCTCCCGGTGCGTGAGGCCATCCGCACGCTGGTCTCGGAGGGTGTCGTCGTCGCGCGACCGCGCAGCTGGGCCGTCGTGCGGGAATTCACGCAGCGCGACATCAGGGACTTCGCCGAGGTGCGCGAGTCCGTCGAGACGCTCATCTTCGTGTTCGCGGCCGAGCGACATGATGAAGCCGGCATCGTGCGACTCCGGGACGTGTATGAGCGGGAGCTCGCCGCCGCGCAGGCTGGTGACGCGGAGGCCGCCCGGATGGCGGCCGGGGAGTTCCACGAGGTCGCGGCCGTCCTCGCCGGGAACGACATGCTGTGCGAACTGATCGACGTCTTCGCGACACGTCTGCGCTGGCTGTTCGGGCAGCACGACGATCTGCTGGCGATGGCGGCCGAGCACCGCGCGATCCTCGAGGCCATCAGCGCCCGCGACACGGATGCGCTGCGCCGCATCGTCCCCGAGCATCTCGCGAGCGGCCAGCTGGCGGCCCAGCTGCGGCTCGCGGACAACGACGTCGTGATCTGACCCGGCGACGCGCGAGCGGCGACGGGGTGGGTCGGCCCGCGCCCCAGTTGTATATTGGGCACATCGGAACGGTTCCGGAGCTGTCGCGATTGCCCTGGGGAGCGAGATGCGGAATCTTGCTGTCGTCGTCGGAAGCCTGCTGCTGGTCGGCGGAGCCGTCGTCGTGATGGTCGCCGATCAGGAGCGCGCCTCGGCCGTCGCCGAGGTGAAGGCGCAGATCGAGCAGGTCGAGCAGGAGCTCGATGCGTCGCGCGGCGAGAACCTCGAGCTGGCCGAGAAGCTCACGACGTTGCGCTCTCAGATCGCCGAACAGGACGCCAAGCTCGCCGACACCACCGGATTCCTGAAGTAATGCGCCGGATGCTGGCGGTCATGGTCGTGTCCGCGATCCTGCTCTGCGCCGGCATCGCGGCGCGCGCCGCCGGACTCGACCAGGAGCGGGCGGAGGCCGTCGCTGAGCTCCGTGCGCTGGCAGCCCAGTCGCACTCCGCCGCGCAGCGCACCGACTACCTCGAAGGCGCCGTCGACCGGGCCGAGCAGGACGCGGAGGATCGTGCTGCCGTGCTGGAGGTGCGCCCGGCATTCGTCACCGAGCTCGCGGGGTTGAGCGCGGCGCTCGACGGGGCGCAGGGGAAGGTCGACACCGCGACGCATCTCGCGTCGGCGCTCTCGACACAGCAGACGGTCCTCGCGGAGAAGGCGGATCCCGCCACCGTGGTGGCGGCGACGGCGACGATCCACGCACTGACCGCCAAGGTCGGCTCCGAGGTGGCGAGCTGGGAGTCGGTCCAGGCCGCGCAGTATGCCGGCCCCGACGGCCCCCCGTGGGCGACGAGCGGTCCGGGCGGCTACGCCAGGGTGCGCGCGGCTCTCGACCGCGTCGGGGGTGCGGGTGTGGGTCTCTACGAGTCGTCGTCCTGCGCCGGTGGGAGCGCGCCGGCCTGTGCGAACAGCAACGGGTACATCAAGTACCGCGCCGATGTCGCCGACTGGGACGAGGGGCGGTTGAACTGGGCGATGGCGCACGAGCTCGCGCACATCTACCAGTTCCGCGTCTGGGGCTCCCTGACCTCGTCGTCGGCGTACGACTCGATGTTCGGGTCCGATCCCGAGTTCCTGGCGAACTGTATGGCCGTGGTCCGCGGCTATCCGGGCTCGGTCGGCTGCGACGGCGATCAGCAGGCCTGGGCATCCGGGATCTGGGTCGGCGCGGTCCAGTGACCGCTCTGTCGCGCGGTCAGGCGACGGGCGTCGTCGTGTCGATCGCCGCGCGCAGGGGCCGGCGCATCGCCCGCCAGTAGCCCGACGGCGTGGCGCGCACCAGCACGTCGATCAGGCGGGCCTCGCGCCCGACCATCGTGCGCGCCGCGCGGCGCTCCGTCGCGCGGATGATCCGGGCCGCGGCATCCGTGGGCTCGGTGTGGTACATCGCCGCCTGCGCGGCGGCGGCTCGCGCGGCGACATCGGGATCGATCGCCGCGGCGTAGCGGCCGTGCAGGATGATCCCGGTGCGCACGCCGGCGGGATACACCGCGCCGACCGAGACCGTGCTGCCCTCGAGCTCGTGCCGCAGCGCCTCGGAGAACGCCCGCACCGCGAACTTGCTCATCGCGTAGGGGATCCGTCCCGCGGGAGCGGCCAGGGCGTAGACGCTGGCGAGGTGGGTGATGTGCGCGGCGGGGACTGCGCGCAGCGCCGGGAGCAGCGCCTTGGTGACCGAGACCGTTCCCCAGAGGTTGACGTCGGTGAGCCAGCGCATCTCCTCCATCGTGAGCTGGTCGAGGGTGCCCAGCATCGACGAGCCGGCGCAGGTGATCAGCGCGTTGATGCGCGGGTGCACGCCCGTGATCTCCGCGACGCCGGCGAACACGGCGTCATCGTCGCGGAGGTCGATGACGTGCGTCGTGACCGTGGACCCGCGCAGCCCGTCGGCCAGCGCCGACAGGGCCGCCGCGTCGTGGTCGATCAGCGCGAGATGCGCTCCGCGGGCCGCGAGGAGTCGGGCGATGTCTGCACCCATGCCGTTCGCCGCCCCCGTGATCACGGTGGTGCTGCCGACCAGGTCGAGATGCTTCATGCGGCCTCCTGCGGACGCGTCACGGGTCGCACCGGGCGAATGTCGGACCGATGGGGGATGCTGAACCGGTACCCATTCTCACCCACACCGCTCCGGCGGCATACCGGTACGCTCGAGGAGAGGAGGTCGCGGTGGGACGAACAGCGGATGCCATCGCCGAAGGCGTTGCGATCGCGACCGCTGCCGCGCGCCTCGCCGTGAAGAACCACATCCTCGTCGGCACCATCGCCGAGGACGGCGTCTTCGACACCGACAAGTACATCGCCGATGCCAGGGAGGCGCTCGGGGCGATGGCCGCCGAGGCCGAAGAGGCCGCTGCGAACGTGACCGCCCTGCGCAAGCGCGCTCGCGGTCGTCACTCCGATCCGCACGGCACCCACGACTACCGCGACCGCGATGTGCGCAACCTCCGCCGACGGGCCAAGCAGTCCACCGGCGTCGCCGTGAAGCTGCGCGAGATCATGCAGGACCGGCAGCGGCTGAGCGTCATCGTCGAAGAGGCGCGCGAGGCCGCCTGGGCCGACGTGCGGCACAACCTCGACCGTCGCCTACGGGTGGAGGGCATGCGTCCTGACCAGGATCCGGAGTACGGCAAGATGCGCGAGGCGCGCATGCAGGCGCTCCGTCTCGTCGACCTCCAGGCACTGTCGTCCGAGCAGCGTGCACGGGCGAAGCGCCGCAAGAAGCAGGAGACGGCCGACGCTGCGTCGGAGTGAGGCCTCGTTTCGCTTTCGCGTCGGGACTGTTGTAGGCTTATCGTCGGCCCGCTGAGCTTCACCGCAGCGCGAGTCATGCGCCCGTAGCTCAATGGATAGAGCATCTGACTACGGATCAGAAGGTTAGGGGTTCGAGTCCCTTCGGGCGCACACTGTGTTGAGACAGTGACAGAGACCCCGTCGCGAAAGCGACGGGGTCTCTGCTTCGTCCGGGGTCTCGCGTGCGACCGGGCGGTGCTCCCGACCCGCTCATCAGCCCACGACGCCGATCCCGCTGAGCGCCTTCTGGTCGAGGGGTGCATCCGAGGTCACGGCATCCACCAGGGCCAGCGTCGCCTGCGCCGAGAGACGCGGACCCTCCGGCCCCCGGATCCCGGTGATGGTCGGCAGCGGAGCGAGGATCAGTCCCGCATCGACGAAGCCGAGATGGGCGACGCCGTCGAGCGTCACGCGCTCCGCATCCCCGTGCGCGAGGAAGCCGTTCACCGCGGTCTCGTACTCCGGGTTGGGGTCGCTGTCTCCCGCGACGAGGAAGACCACGGGACGGCCGAGGTCCGTGCCGGCGGGGGAGCGCGGCATCCCGTCGATGTCGATCACGCCCCGGATCCGATCGTCCATCCGTGCGGCCTCGACCGCGGCGGCGCCGCCGAGCGAATGCCCGGCTGCGATGATGAGCGACGGATCCGCATGGTCGAGCGCCGGGAGCCCGGCGTCTCCTCGATCGATCCGGTCGATGACCGCGCTGATGTCCTGCGCGCGGATCGCCGCCGCGGCGTCGGCTGCGGCCTGGTCACACTCGTCATCTCCGGTCGCGACGAGCTCGCTGTCGGCCGTCGAGCCGTCGGCCAGCTCGGCGGATGCCGAGTCGTAGGGGTGATCGAGCGCCACGACGATGATGCCGTGGCTCGCGAGCTCCTCCGCCCACGAGGTCATCAGCCATCGGGTGCTCCCCGAGCCCGGTGATGCGACGACCACGGGGAAGCGGCCGTCGGTCGGAGGGGCATCCTCGGTGGCGTTGGCGCGAGCGCGGGCGACGCCGTCGAACATCAGGGCGGGCATGCCGTACTGGGCGGCCAGCCCGCCGGTGAGCTCATCCACTCGTCCTCGATCGGGGAGGTAGGCGGCGGCCTCGCCCGAGGCGGAGGCCGGGTACCAGACCGTGGCCGGGATCGATCGGGATTCGCCTTCGCCCCCGTCGCCGCCGCGCGCATCGCGGGTGTCGTCTATCCACACCGTCGACCCCACACCCACGGCCTGCGGGCCGGACGGCACGGGCACCCGCAGCGGTGGCAGTCCCCACGCGGCACCGGCGACGATGACGAGCGCGGCCACGACGACGACGGATGCCGCACGGGACAGCACCGTGAGCCGGCCGGACCGCGCCCACACGGCGAGACCGGCGACGAGCGCACCGCAGACGGTCAGAGCGATGACCTGCCAGCGGTCGCCCTCCACCCACCACGCGACGCCGAGAAGGATGAACGCCGCACCGCCGACAACCGAGACCGGAGTGAGGGAGCGCTTGCGTGTCGTGAGCGCGGTGAGGAGGGTGGCGATGAGGCCGACGGCCACCGCGATGTCGAGCCAGGGCATGTATTCCACGCTAGGAGCCGGCGCCTGCGCGGGTCGTCATCCTCGGGGTGGAATCCGATACCTCGGGAGGATGAGCCGGACCGCGTCAGAGCAGGCTCGTGATCGCCGGGTCGCGGCGGGCGACCTCGGCGGCGGTCGACAGGATGACCTTCCGCATGGCGGCCACGGCGACGGCCGGCGTCACGTCCGATCGGTGTGCGAGGCTCACGATCCGCGTCATCATCGGATGCGTCAGCCGCACTGATCGCAGCGCCGGCTGGTCGAGCAGCACCATCGCCGGCACCACCGCGACGCCGAGCCCGCGCTCGACGAAGCGCAGCACGGCGTCCATCTCGGCGCCCTCCAGCACATGCGTCGGTGTGAGCCCCACCGAGCGGAAGGCGGCGTCGGTCGTGGCGCGCAGCTCGTAGGTCTCGTCGAGCGCGATCAGCGGGAGGGTGGCGAGATGCTCGAGTCCGATCGCGGGTGTCACCGCCACCGGTGGCCGGGATGCCGCGGAGACGACGACGAGCTCCTCGGTGAGCAGCGGTGTGCGCGTGAGACTGAACCCCGATGGCGGCGGTCCGTCCGATTCGGTAATCAGCGCGATGTCGACGGCGCCGACGGCGAGCTGCTCCACGAGAAGGCGCGAGCCGCTCTCGATGAGGTGCAGATCGACGTCGGGGTGCGCGGAGTGGAAGACGCTGATCGCCTCGGCCACGAGACTGATGCACAGCGTCGGAGGAGCCCCCAGTCGCACGCGCCCGCGGCGCAGGCCCTGCAGCTCGTCCATCTCCTCGCGGATGGCCTCGGCCTCGGCGAGCATCCGCTGAGCGCGGGGGAGCAGCGTCTCTCCGGCGGAGGTGAGAGCGATGTGACCGCGTGCGCGATGGAACAGCTCGGCCCCCAGCTCGCGCTCGAGCGTCGAGATCTGGCGGCTCAACGACGGCTGCGCCAGGTGCAGGTGCTCGGAGGCGCGGGTGAAGTGGCCGAGCCGGGCGACTTCGACGAACCCGCGCAGTTGCTCGAGATTCATGACCATAGCCTACCTGCATGGTTCGAAGTCGAACTATGCATTGGAGTTATTAGGATCGCCTAACTAGCGTGAAATGCATGAGTACACGCGAACGTCAGATCTCCACCACCGTCCTGGTCATCGGGACCGGTGGTTCCGGGCTGCGGGCGGCGATCGAGGTCGCCGAACACGGCATCGACGTCCTCGCCGTCGGCAAACGCCCCCGACAGGATGCCCACACCTCCCTCGCCGCCGGCGGCATCAACGCCGCGCTCGGCACCATGGATGCCGATGACAGCTGGCAGCAGCACGCGGCCGACACGATCAAGGAGAGCTACCTCCTCGCCAATCCGCACACGGTCGAGATCGTGACGCAGGGCGCCGAGCGCGGCATCCGCGATCTCGAGCGCTGGGGCATGGACTTCGCGCGCGAGGACGACGGCCGCATCTCGCAGCGTTTCTTCGGCGCCCACACCTTCCGTCGCACGGCCTTCGCCGGCGACTACACGGGCCTCGAGATCCAGCGCACGCTCGTGCGCAAGGCCGAGCAGCTCGAGGTGCCGATCCTCGACCACGTCTACATCACGCGTCTGCTCGTGCGCGACAACGTCGTGTTCGGCGCCTACGGCTTCGACCAGGCCGACGGCACCCGGTACCTGATCCACGCGGATGCCGTCATCCTCGCCGCCGGCGGGCACAACCGCATCTGGCGTCGCACCTCGTCGCGTCGCGATGAGAACACCGGCGACTCGTTCCGCCTCGCGGTCGACGCCGGGGCCCGGCTGCGCGACCCGGAGCTCGTGCAGTTCCACCCGTCCGGCATCATCGAGCCCGAGAACGCCGCCGGCACGCTCATCTCCGAGGCGGCACGCGGTGAGGGCGGCATCCTGCGCAACGCGCTCGGCGAGCGGTTCATGGAGAGGTACGACCCGGAGCGGATGGAGCTGTCGACGCGTGACCGCGTCGCTCTCGCCGCCTACACCGAGATCGCGGAGGGACGCGGCACCGAGAACGGCGGCGTCTGGCTCGACGTCTCGCACCTGCCGCGCGAGACGATCATGACCCGGCTGCCCCGCGTCTACCAGACGATGATGGAGCTGCAGATGCTCGACATCACGACCGATCCGATCGAGATCGCCCCCACGGCGCACTACTCGATGGGCGGCGTGTGGGTGCGGCCCGAAGACCACCAGACCGACGTCGACGGACTCTACGCGATCGGCGAGGCCTCGAGCGGACTGCACGGCGCGAACCGCCTGGGCGGCAACTCGCTCATCGAGCTGCTCGTCTACGGGCGCATCGTCGGGCAGGCGGCCATGGCGCACGCGGCAGGGCTCGATGCACAGCGGCGCTCGCCGGAGGCGGTCGCTCAGGCACGCGCCGAGATCGCCGATCTCCTCGCCGCCGACGGCCGCGAGAACGTCCGGGCGCTGCAGCGCGCGATCCGCAACCTCATGACCGAGTACGCCGGCGTGGTGCGCTCGGAGGACGGGCTGCGCGCGGGGCTCGCCGACCTCGACATGATCGAGGGGCGCATGGAGGACGTCGGCATCCACCCCGACATCGCCGGATTCCAGGATCTCGCGCACGCGTTCGATCTCAAGGCGTCGGCGCTCGCCGCTCGCGCCACGCTCGAGGCGGCGCTGGAGCGACGGGAGACCCGCGGATGCCACAACCGCAGCGACTTCCCCGACAACGACCCGACGCTGCAGGTGAACCTCGTGTGGAGCCCGCGTGACGGCGTGACCCGGGAGGCCATCCCGGAGATCCCGGCCGAGATCGCCGAGCTCATGCGCGAGGTCGACACCGAGGGCAAGCTCGTCGAGTAGATTCGACGCTTCGACAGGCTCAGCGACCCATCCCCGGATCCCTGAGCCTGTCGAAGGGCCCGCCTCTGGGTCCCTGAGCCTGTCGAAGGGCTCAGCCGGCCTGCGGCTCTTCCGTGTCGATGACCCCGATCCCGACCGCCTCATGGTCGGGTTCGGGGTCATCGCGCTTCGGGGCCTTCGGCTCCTCGCCGGGGTTCTTCTCGGTGCTGGGCTCCTCGAGCTGCTCCGTGGTCGGAATCTCCTCCGGGTCGGCCTGCTCGGGTGATTCGGCCTCGGCAGGGGTCGTCGCCTCGCCGGATGATTCGGCGTCATCCGTCGTGTGCACCTGCTCCGGCGTCTGCGCGTTCACATCCTCCACCTCGGCCGCGGGTGCGGATTCCTGGTCTGGCGTGCTGTCGGTCATGATGGCCCCTTTCGCGATGTGGTCGCGATCAGGATGCCCCGGCGCCCACCCCCGCTGAAGGGGCTTGACGGACGCCAGGTTAACGGGGGTGAACCGAACATCGGAATGCGGCGTAGCCTGGACCTGTGACTGCGTATGTCTCGGCCTTCGACCTCTTCTCCATCGGAGTGGGACCTTCGAGCTCCCATACGGTCGGACCGATGAGGGCGGCTCTCGCCTTCGCGCAGCGGCTGGACGCGAGCGGCGCGCTGGACCGCGTCGCCCGTATCGGCAGCACGCTCTACGGCTCCCTCGGCGCGACCGGGATCGGCCACGGCACACCGGATGCCGTCGTCGCCGGGCTCCGCGGGCTCTCGCCGGAGACATGCGACCCCGCCGAAGTCCGCTCGGCGTGGACCGCCTACACGCCCGGCGAGCCGCTGAGGCTGAACGGCGTGCACGAGGTGGCCTTCGCGAAGGAGGACATCGTCTTCGCACCGCGCACGCGGCTCCCCGGCCACCCGAACGCCATGACCATCACCGCGTGGGACGCCGACGGCGGTGTCGTCGCCGAAGACACCTACTACTCGATCGGCGGGGGCTTCATCCGCCGCGACGGCGAGGAGGCGAGGCTCACGACCGGCAGCTTCCCCTACGCGTACACGGATGCTGCGTCGCTGCTCGCCCTCTGCGACGAGAACGGGCTGTCGATCGCCGAGCTCGCGCGACTCAACGAGTCCTCGGTGCGAAGCGAGGACGAGGTCGCCGCGGGGCTCGATGCGATCTGGAACGCGATGTCCGCCTGTGTCGACGCGGGGCTGCATTCCGACGGCGTCCTGCCGGGGATGCTGAAGGTGAAGCGTCGCGCCGGCACGATCCGCGCGCAGCTCGAGGAGTCCGAAGCCGACGGGCACCGTGAGCTCCCGGGCGAGTGGCTCGGTGCCTTCGCTCTGGCCGTCAACGAGGAGAACGCGGCCGGCGGTCGCGTCGTCACGGCTCCGACCAACGGTGCGGCGGGCATCCTCCCTGCGGTCGGCATGTACTGGTGGCGGTTCATGGCCGACTCCGGGCTCGGAGCCGGCAATGCCGTCACCCCCTACGGAGAGCTGGTCGGCAGCGCCCTCCTCGGCTTCGGCGCGGAGGCCTCGCTGGTCGCGGTCGGCGCGATCGACGACCCCGACGCCCTCGCGGAGGCGAACCGCCGCCGCGGCATCCGTCGTTTCCTGCTGACGGCGACGGCTCTCGGATCGCTCTTCAAGGCGAACGCGTCGATCTCCGGGGCGGAGGGCGGATGCCAGGCCGAGGTCGGCTCCGCGTGCGCGATGGCGGCCGGCGGCCTCACCGCGATGATGGGCGGCACGAACCGCCAGATCGAGAACGCGGCCGAGATCGCGATGGAGCACCACCTCGGCCTCACCTGCGACCCGATCGGCGGGCTCGTGCAGATCCCGTGCATCGAGCGCAACGCGATCGCCGCCTCGACTGCGGTCACCGCCGCGCGGCTCGCGCTGCGCGGCGACGGCAGCCACTACGTGTCGCTGGATGCCGTCGTCGAGACGATGCGTCAGACCGGGGCCGACATGTCGACCAAGTACAAGGAGACCAGCGAGGGCGGCCTCGCGGTCAACGTCATCGAGTGCTGACCCCTCCCGTCTCGCCGAGCGCTCCCCTTGTGTACGAGCGGCCCCTCGGTGCGCGCCCTCACGGGGGCCGCTCGCATGAGAAGGGGTGGGTCGCCTTTGTCGGGAGTCGCGATTAGTCTCCCTGAGTGAGCGGATGCCGGGGGAGTGAGCATGACGGGTGACTTCTGGCTGCCGACCTCGCGTCGACGAAAGCAGCAGCCCGTGGTCTCGGTGCAGCCTGCCGATGACGCTCCCGAGGCGGGCACCGACTGGCCGACGAACATCCCCGCGGTGGCGCAGGTGCTCCGAGAGGGACTCGAGCTCGACCCGGGGGTGACCTTCCTCGTGGGAGAGAACGGCAGCGGCAAGTCGACCATCGTCGAGGGCATCGCGATCGCCTACGGCCTGTCGCCGGAGGGCGGTTCGCGGCAGGCTCGGCATCGCACCCGCCCGACGGAGTCGCCCCTGTCGGACTGGCTGCGTCTGCAGCGCGGCGTCGGCGCGAATCGCTGGGGCTTCTTCCTGCGAGCCGAGACGATGCACTCGTTCTACACATATCTCGAGGAGAACCCGTCGACCCGCGGGCCCGACGTCCCGTTTCACGAGATGAGCCACGGAGAGTCCTTCCTCGCGCTGCTCGACAGCCGCTTCGACGATCCCGGCTTCTACTGCCTCGACGAGCCGGAGGCGGCGCTGTCGTTCAACTCGACGCTCGCGTTGATCGCGGTGCTCCGGCGGATCGCCGACGAGGGCGGGCAGGTGCTCTGTGCGACGCACTCACCGGTGCTCGCCGCGCTTCCCGGAGCCCGCATCCTCGAGGTCGGAGACTGGGGGATCCGGCCGACCGAGTGGGACGATCTCGAGATCGTGAACCACTGGCGCTCGTTCCTCGACAGTCCCGATCGCTACCTTCGGCACCTGCTCGACTAGCGGTGGTGGCGGCGTCGTAGGCTGGCGGGCATGACCGAGCAGAAGCCGCTGCGTCGTCGCGGGCGCCCGCGGGGTGGTTCCGATTCGCGAGAGCGGATCATCGGGGCGGCCGTCGACGAGTTCGGCGAGCAGGGGTACGACGGCGCGACCGTGCGCTCGATCGCCGCGCGCGCCGGCGTGGATTCGGCGCTCGTGCACCACTACTTCGGCACCAAGGCCGACCTGTTCGCGGAGGCCGTCGGCATCCCGCTCCGTCCGGACATCGACGTCCCCGGCATCGTGAGCGGGCCCCGAGACGAGGTCGGCGAGCGCCTCGTCCGCTACGTTCTCGAGGCGTTCGAACAGCCCGACATCCGCCGTCGCGGTGTCATGCTGATGCGCACGGCGATCGGCAGTCGGCTCACGACGCCGCTCCTCGCGGGCTTCCTCTCGCGGGAGTTGATCGGTCGGATCGCGAAGCAGCTGGGAGTGGGCGATGCCGAGCTGCGCGCGACACTCGTCGCCTCGCAGATCGCCGGGCTCCTCCTCACGCGCTACGTGCTCAAGATCGCGCCCATCGCCGCGGCATCCGTCGATGAGCTCGTCGCCCGCATCGGCCCCACGGTGCAGCGCTACCTCTTCGCCTGACCCCCGCCCCACCCCGCCGCGGTCCCACCCACCCCGCCGCTGCCGCACCCCCGCCCCGCGCCCGCGCACAGCTTCGGAGACAGCATCCGCCGCGCCGGTGTCGGCGGAGGATCGCGCGTGTGTCGCCCCTCCGAAGCTGTGCGGTGGGTGTCGGCATCGTTGACGTGCTCGGGTCCGAGGCGCATAATTCATCACATGATGAATAACTCGGCTGTCGAGATCTCACAGCTGCGTGTGCGGCGGGGAAGCACGCACGTGTTCGACGGCATCGACCTCGCGATCCCGCGGGGGCAGATCACCGGACTGCTCGGGCCGTCGGGGTGCGGCAAGACCACGCTCATGCGCACGATCGTCGGCGTGCAGAAGATCGCGTCCGGCGAGGTGATGGTTCTCGGTGAGCCCGGTGGATCCCGCCAGCTGCGCCGACGCGTCGCATACGGGACCCAGGGTGCCGCGGTCTACGGCGACCTCAGCGTGCGACAGAACCTCGTCTACTTCGCTGCCCTGCTGAAGGCGCCGAGATCCGACGTCGACCGCGTGATCGACGAGGTCGGGTTGGGGCCGCAGAGCGGTCAGCTGGTCGATTCGCTCAGCGGCGGGCAGGCCACTCGAGTGTCGCTCGCGATGGCGCTCATCGGCTCGCCGGAGGTGGTCGTGCTCGATGAGCCGACCGTCGGTCTCGATCCCGTGCTGCGCGCCGAGCTCTGGGGGCTGTTCCGCGAGCTCGCCGATCGGGGGGTGACCCTGATCGTGTCGAGTCACGTCATGGACGAGGCGCTCCGCTGTGACCGTCTGCTGCTGATGCGCGAGGGCCGGATCATCGCCGACACGACTCCCGCGGCCCTCCTGCAGGACACCGGCACCGCCGACCCGGAGGCCGCGTTCCTGGCGCTCATCGAACGTGACCGCGAGGTGTACGGCGACACGCGTCGATCCCGCAGGGATGCACGCGATCACCACGAGGAGGCGGGGCGGTGAACGGCCGTCGGATGCTGGCCACCGCAGGTCGCGTGCTCGCGCAGCTGCGGCACGACCCACGATCCATCGCGCTGATGCTCGTCGCACCGAGCCTTCTCGTCGGACTCTTCGCCTGGCTCTTCAGCGATCAGGACGGGGTGTTCGACCAGTTCGGCGGCGCGATCCTGGCGCTCTTCCCGTTCGTCGTGATGTTCCTCGTCACGTCGATCACGACGCTGCGCGAGCGCAGGTCCGGCACGCTGGAGCGATTGATGACGACGCCGCTCGGCAAAGCCGACTTCATCCTCGGCTACGCACTCGCCTTCGGGCTGATGGCGCTGCTGCAGGCCGTCATCACGGTGTCGTTCGCGGTGGGCGTGTGCGGGCTCGACGTCGACGGCCCGCTCTGGCAGCTGGGCCTGGTGGCGGTCGTCGACGCGCTGCTCGGCACGGCCCTGGGGCTGCTCGCGAGCGCCTTCGCCCAGACCGAGTTCCAGGCCGTGCAGTTCATGCCCCTGCTGGTGTTCCCGCAGATCATCCTCGGCGGACTGTTCATGCCGCGCGACCGGATGCCCGATGTGCTGCACGCGATCTCCGACTGGCTGCCGTTGAGCCACGCTATCGACACGATCAACGCGGTCGCGGCGGGTGACGACGGGTGGGACGTGTTCGGGCCGCTGCTGATCGTGGTCGCCTTCGCGGTCGGTGCGCTGGTGCTCGCGTCCCTGACTCTGCGGCGGCGCACGCGCTGATCGACCCTGCCCGTTCACAATTCAGCAAGAACGCCGCAGAACGCGGCCAGACGGACCGGTTTCCAGGGCGCGCGCGCATAACTGGCTGAGTTGTGAAAGCCCCGCGCTCGGCTCAGCGCGCGGCGCGGCCCTTGGTGTGCCTGGTCGGTGCAGCGGACCAGGGATCCTCGGGCCACGGATGCTTCGGATATCGGCCGCGCATCTCGGCGCGCACCTGGGCGTACGGACCCGACCAGAACGAGGTGAGGTCGTCGGTGACGGCGAGCGGACGCCCGGCAGGGGAGAGCAGGTGGAAGAGCACAGGCACGCGCCCATCGACCAGCCGGGGAGTCTCCGCCCATCCGAAGCACTCCTGCAGCTTGACGGCCACGACGGGGCGGGTGTCGGTGTCGTCGGGGTCCGGGTACGAGATGCGGATGCGGGATCCGCTGGGGACCTCGAGACGCTCGGGCGCGAGGTCGTCGATGCGCCCGGCCTCGGGCCAGGGGAGCAGGCGGCGCAGCGCGGTGGTCAGGTCCAGCCGGGCCACAGGGGTGCCGCCGGCCAGCGCATCGAGCTCGGGCGCGAGCCAGGAGTCGAGGGCCGTGAGGAGCCCGGCATCCGACACATCCGGCCAGGGCGATCCCAGCTCTCGGTGCAGCAGCGCCAGGCGGCGTCGCAGCGCGACCGCGGTCTCGGACCAGACGAACAGGCTCAGCCCCTCGCGCCGAAGTGCTCGGCGAACGGCATCCCTCCCCTCGTCGGCCGACGCCCGCACCGGCGCCGAGGATCGCAGGACCGCGCCCACCCGACGCTCGCGGCGCGCCTGGATGCGACCTCCGACGAACTCCGCCTCGACTCGATCCGAGAGCAGGTGGCTGGCCGCCTTCTCCATCTGCTCCTCGGTGAGCGCCGCCGCGGACCGGACGATCGCCCCGGAGCCGGCGGCCGCGCGGCCGGACGCACGCGAGACATCGGCGATGGCCAGCCATTCCAGCGCGGCGAGCGGACCGCTCACTCCGGCGCGCGTGCCGGACGCCAGCAGGAACGTCGCTCCGCCCGCCGTGTGGTCCACGCGTCGGGCGACGCGCTCGGGGAACGCCAGCGCGATCACGAGCCCTGTGCCGTCGAGATCGGAGCGCGCGCCGGGCGCTGACGGCGTCAGCCTTTCGAGGCGATCGGCATCGCTGCGCCACCGACGCGCATCGGGCGTCCGGCCGCCACGGAGCGCGATGAGCGCCTGTGCGACATCGGCGTCGGCGGTGCGCACGTCGCCACCCAGCAGCGCGACGACCTCGGCGGCGGGTCGAGTGCCGACGACCGGACTGCCGTCGCGCAAGGCGCGGGCGAGCCGGGGATCGGTCGGGATGCGTGCGAGGGCGCGGCCCTCGGCGGTCGCGCGGCCGTCGTCGTCGATCGCGCCGAGATCGTGCAGCACCGTGACGGCGTCTGCCAGGCTCTCGGCGGGCAGCGGGTCGATCAGGCGCAGACCCGTTCCGCCGGGCGCACCCCAGCAGGCGAGCAGCAGGGCGGCATCCGCGAGATCGCTCGAGGCGATCTCGGGCGTCGGCCGTGCGGGAGCAGCGGCATACGTGCGCTCGTCGACGCAGCGCACCACGGACCCCGGCCCCTGACGGGTCGCGCGCCCGGCGCGCTGCACGCACGAGGAGCGGGAGGCGGCGGTGGTCACGAGCCCCGTCATCCCGCGGGCCGCATCGCGTTGCGGGCCCCTGGCCAGGCAGGTGTCCACCACGAGCCGCACGCCGGGCACGGTGAGCGACGACTCCGCGAGCGAGGTCGTGACGATGATGCGGGCCAGCTCGCCGGGGCGGCGTCCGCGGATCACGGCGTCCTGATCGGCGGCGGGCATCCGTCCGTGCAGCTCCCGCACGTCGAACGCCTCGGTCGCGCTGCGGATGCGGCGCGCGATCTCCGACACCTCGCGCGCGCCGGGCGCGAAGACCAGCACGTCGGCGGCGGGGTCGTCGTGATGCAGCTCCCGGGCAGCGGATGCCGTGACTCGAGCGACGTGATCGAGGAACGCCCAGGTGACACCCCGTTCGTCGAGGCGTGGCGCGGGACTCGGGGACCAACGCTCGGTGAGCGGGAAGGCGGGCACGACGTGGTCGACGATCGGAGCGGGCTGTTCGTCCGTGCCGAGCACAGCGGCGATCCGCGTGGCATCGAGAGTCGCCGACATCGCGATGAGCACGAGGTCGTCGCGCAGTTCGCGCACCTCCGAGAGCAGGCCGATCAGGAGGTCGGTCTCGAGGGCGCGCTCGTGCACCTCGTCGATGATCACGGCATCCACCCCGGCGAGTCCTGGGTCATCCAACAGACGCCGCAGGAGCACACCCGCCGTGACGAACTCGACCCGGGTGTCCGCACCGGCCTTGCGCTCGCCGCGGACGGTGAACCCCGCGCGGGTGCCGAGCGGCGAGCCGTCGAGCTGTGCCAGTCGACGCGCGGCGGCGCGGGCGGCGACCCGACGCGGCTGGGTGACGATCACGCGGCCCGGGCAGCGCGAGGCGAGCAGCGGTGGCACGAGCGTGGTCTTGCCCGTGCCGGGAGGGGCGCTCACGACGACGGACGTGCTCGTGTCGAGGGCCGTCGAGAGCTCGTCGACGGCGGCCGCGAACGAGAGGCCCGCACCGATCGTCGCGAGGTCGAAGGCGGCGGACGTCATCGTCCCAGTCTGCCCGGTCGGCGCGCGGCCAGGCGGGTCGGGCAGCTCGGTGGCTCGTTCACAATTCAGTCAAAACGCAGCGGATCAGCGCCGCGCAGGCCGAATCCGACCGCTTGCGCGCCGTTCTTGCTGAATTGCACACGCGCGACTGCCCGCAGACGACGGATGCCGCGACCGAATCGGCCGCGGCATCCGCTGTGTCCTGTGCTCTACTCCGCGGCAGATGCCGGAGGAGCGGGCGGCGGCGGGGTGGTCGGCGCGGGGGTGCGCGGGGCGGGAGGAGCAGCCGCAGCCACGCCTTCGCCGATGCCGCGACCGACGGCCTGGCCCTGGATGATGCCGGCGAGGTCGAGTCCGGTCGCCGAGTGCACGCTGTCGAACACCGAGCGCAGGGCCTTCGCGCTGTCGGCGCCGACGACGCTCGATGCGCCGTCCTCGCCGGAGCCGCCGATGATCGACACGTTGCCGATCGCCCCGTATCCCTTGGCGAACTCGGCCATGATCGACGGCAGCACCTCGAGCACGCGCTGCGAGAGGAAGGCGTCCTGGTTGGAGGCGATGGCCTTGGCTTCTGCCTCGAGTGCGGCGGCGCGGGCGTCACCGGTGGCGCGGATCGCCTCGGCTTCGGCGGCGGCCTGCAGGCGACGGGCGTGTGCCTCGGCCTCGGCCTTGGAGCGGAGCGCGTCGGCCTCACCCGTGGCGCTCGCCACGGCCGCGGCAGCCTCACCGTCGGCGCGGGCCTTGTCGGCCTGAGCCTGCTGCTCGGCGATGCGGGTGCGGGCCTCGGCCTGCTTGACCTGCTCGATCGCCGCGGCCTCTGCGGCGCGCTCACGGGTGTAGAGCTCGGCCTGCGCGCGGGTCTCGGCCTCGTAGCGCTGCGCGTCGGCGACGCGCTTGACGTCGGCGTCGAGCTGAGCCTGCCGGTTCTCGGCCTGCTGCTGCAGAACGGCCTGCTGCGCCTGCTCGCGGGCGAGGTTCTCGGCCTGCTCCGCCTCGGCGCGCGCCCGGCCGATGCCGGCGTTCGCGTTGGCGGTGTTGGTGTCGAGCGCGGTCTGCTCGACCAGGTTGGCTTCCTGATTGGCGATGTTCTTCTGGTTGATCGCACGGTCGGCGTTGGTCTGCGAGATCTCCGCCGACTGACGCTTCGCCTGGATCTCGGGGGCACCGAGCGACTGGATGTAGCCGACCTTGTCGGTGATGCCCTTGATCTGGAACGAGTCGAGGATCAGGCCCTGCTCGGCGAGCTCCTGCGAGACGTCGGCGGCGATCTGATCGGAGAACTTCTTGCGCTCTCGCATGAGCTCCACGACCGACAGCGTGGCGACGATGCCGCGGAGGGCACCCTCGAGCTGCTCGGTGGTGAACTGCTCGATGGCCGTGTCCTGTGAGGCGAAGCGCTCGGCGGCGCGGCGCACGAGGAGCGGGTCGGAGCCGATCTTCACTATCGCGACGCCGTCGACGTTCAGGGTGACGCTGTCGAGCGACTGCGCCTCGGCGTTGAGGGAGACCTGGCGCGAGCGGAGCGAGATGATCTCGTGGCGCTGGGTGATCGGGTTGACCAGAGACTTGCCGTTCACGATGACCGTGACGGGCGACTCCGACATCTCGTCGCGGCTCGATCCGTCGGCACCGAGAACCGCGAGCTGCACCTTCTGCTTGCGTCCCGAGATGACGAGAGCCTCGTCGGCTCGGGCGACCTTGATCCAGCTGCGTGCGAACAGCAGCAGGATGAGCAGGACGACGACAACGACGACGACGGCGATGCCGACGATGACGAGGATGCCGATGATTCCGGCGATCTCCATGAATGACCCTCCCTCTTCCCCCCAAGGGGTGGCGCGCGATGCTGCGCGCCTTCACGCTCCACCCTGCCAGATCGGGCGGAGCGCGGTGAGAAGGGTCAACCGCGGCGGAGCTTCTCGGCCAGGTCGCGGAGGGTGCGGAGCTCGTCGTCGTCGAGGCGCGACATGCGCTCGGCGATCGAACGACCGTGGATCGTCGCGAGAGCGCGGAACGTGCGGGCCCCGGCATCCGTCGCTCGGATCAACGCGCCACGGCCGTCGTCGGGGTCGGGGCATTTCGCCACGAGGCCGCGCGTGACCATGCGGTCGACCAGTCGCGAGACGCTGGGCTGACTGATCAGCATGTTGTTCGTGACGTCGCGAAGGCGGGCGGTCATGCCGGGGGAGCGTGTCACCGTGAGGAGCACGTCGTACTCGGCCTGTGCGAGATCGCCGTGCTCGAAGTCGGTGACCATCTCGTCGAACAGTTCGTGCTGCGCGCGGAACAGGCTCTCCCAGGCCTCCAGGGCGAGCTTGCGATCGGTCATGGTCACAGAATACTGGCAACAGTAAAGGGCCGGTCGGAGAGGCTCCCGACCGGCCCTTGTCCCTTGCACCAAGAGTGTCCTGCAATCACATGCGGTGAGTGCCACAGCAAACATTCACCGTGTGATCACTGTATAACGGCGAGGTAACGAATGCAACGGTTTGGTCACGGAAACTTTGTGACGTGGGTGAGGTGTCCTGTCTCACCGGATCTGTAGAAATCTCATCTACCTGTAGAACGTCGCACGGGAGTTGTAGATTCGCACCCGAGTTGTAGATCGGCGGCGTGTTGCCGGTTCCGCGCCCAACGGCGGAGTAACTTGCCGGACAAGTCAGGACCCGCACCGCGGAACACCTCCACGGACACCGGGGCCGAACGGAGTCCGCAATGACGCTGACCACCAACTGGCTTCAGGCGATCGATGGAACGAACGCCCTGGCGGCCACAATTCGATACTCGCTTCACGGGTTCGCTCGGGAGGCGACACCGCCGGACGCCGGGTCGATCGCCTTCGAGGAGACGGCCCCAGTCCGGAAATTTCCGGACTACCCCCACAAGCGCAATGTCGAGGGACGCTTCTGGCTTGCCTCGACGGGCCAGCACGTGCCCTTCGAGTCCTTTTGGGAGCGGGCGTTCTTGATGAGTCTCGATCGAACCCGGAGTGCTGAGGCGGTGTCGAGTCAGCCGATGTGGATTCATTGGCGCAACCCGAAGCGCCGACATGCCCCCGACTACTTCGTTCGCCGCAAGGACGGCACTGCTCTTCTCGTCGACGTGAGGGAGAGGTTAGAGATCGAACCGGAGGATGCGGCGAAGTTCGAGCTGACTCGGCGGATGGCGGCCGCTCTGGGATGGGACTACCTCGTGTTCGACGATCTACCCGGAGCGACGCAACAGAACCTGAGGTTCCTGTTGCGTTACCGCGACCCGCAGTGGCTCGAGGGCGTGGCTCTCAGGGATCTGCCGGATTACGGCGCGATCCGACTTGTCGACCTCGTCGCGCTGCTAGACGACGCGCCAAACAGTGCACTCGGAGCGGCATACGCCCTCATATGGTCCGACATTGCTCGATGTGATCTCAGCCGTCCGCTGAGCATGTCCGCCGTAGTCCGATTCGGGCCAGACCGATGATCGTCCATCCCGGCGACTTGGTGAGGTGGAACGACGAAGACCTGCAAGTCGTCGCTGTCCGGGCGACTTACACCACGCTACGCAACGCCGAGATGGGCGAGGATCTCGAGGTACTGAACGCCGATCTCGCTGAACGCGGCGAGCCGGCAACAGTGCGGTCGACGACCGACGTGTTGGATTTGGGTGTCCTTGACGAGCTCCCACCCGCGGACCGCAAAGTTGTGGACGTGTGGCTCGAAGAACTCGACCGACTCTCGGACCTCCTTGAAGCCGGGACGAAGAAGACGCCTGCCTACCAGGTGACCGTCGACAATGTGAATCGTCGACTTGGGACGGACTACAACGCGATAAAGGTGACGCGGCAGCTTGCCGCTCTCGACGAGTTCGGCGTTGCTGGGCTTCTTGACCGGCGCCGATTCGGGATGGCGGACAGGCCTCGATCAACACAGGATCCGCGTCTCATAGAAGCGATCGTCTCCGCGATGGACGGTCAGACTCGAGCGTCGACCGGGACGGCCGACCGCCTGATCTGGATGGTAGAGCGCGATCTCGAAACCCGGTATGGAAAAGGCGCGGTTGACGTGCCCAGCAGGGCAACGGTCTATCGCCTGATGGAACGGTTGGAAGCCGGACGGCACACATTCGGAACGGCGCGCACGCGCAGGACGACGGCGAACCAGCCCAGCCACGTCTTCGGCAACCGGACCGGCATGCGCCCCGGCGAGCAGGTACTCATCGACACGACGCCGATGGAGATCCTCGTTGATTGCGACGGGGAACAGGTGCGCCCCGACCTGACGATCCTGCTCGACGAGTGCTCGCGAAGTGTTCCGGGCGCGATCGTGACGATCGGCACTCGCAGCATCGATCTCGTTGTCCTGCTCGCCCGCGCACTCGTCCCATACGCCTACCGGCCCGAGGGCGTTCGCGCCAACCGTCGAAATATCGCCCAAGCCTGGGTGGGAGACGACGACCTCATTGCGCAACGCTTCGAGGACGCACGCGACGCGCAACAGTACATCTTCCCCGAGACGATCACCACCGACCGAGGAGCATCCTATGTGTCGAGACACTTCACCGATGCATGTCGCACACTCGGCATCTCCCTGAACCTCGCGGCGGCATACACGCCTACCCAAAAGGCAAAGATCGAGCGCATGTTCCGCACGATCAAGAACCGCTTCACGCAGTACGTGGTCTCGTTTCTCGGCGAAAGCGCCGATATGCGCGGCGACGAGAGGTTCCCGACCGACCGGCTGCTCACGCTCGAACAACTGCAGGAGCTACTCGAAGACTGGATCGCGGCGATCTGGCAGAACCGCCCCCACGGCTCACTACGGGACCCACGCCACCCGAAGTTCAAGCTCAGCCCGAATCAGATGGTGAGCGCATACCGACAAGCTGTCCCCGAGCTGCTGATCCCGCTCACCGCCGATCACTACATCGCACTGCTCCCGAAGAAATGGCGTGGAATCCATCACTACGGAGTGAACCTCGATCTCCGACGATACGACTCCGAAGCGCTGGGTAACCTGCGCAACAAGCGGTCGCCCGATCGCCGGCACGCGGGGCAATGGCCGATTCACGTCGATCCATACAACCCGATGATCGTCTGGCTTCAACTCGAGGACGAGTTCATCCCCCTTAGCTGGCGATCCCCCTACTCGAACATGCCGATGGCCGACGAGATCTGGCGAATCGCACGCGCACAAGCCGCGGTGCGCGGTGAGGAAGCGCCGACGAATGATGACCTGAACGAGGTCCTCCGCCGCTTCATGAGCACCGGCAACAAGTCCCTGACCTCACGCGAGCGCAAGCGCGCGAAGTCAAACATGACCGACCCTCTCGGGATCACCAACCAGTTGGCGACGCTCTCCCCAGCATCTACGGACTCGGAGCGAGAGATCGCGCCGACCAGCAGCGACGACTCGACCGAAGAGGCTGCATCCAGCTGGCCGGTGGCGCCTCCGTTCGGGCTCACGCGTCAAGCGGAAGGAACTGAGTGATGTTCGACGAGTTGCTCGCCCAGTTCGACTTCGATGCCCCGACGGTGAACTTCGACTACACGACGAAGGAAGGATGGCGGGAGTTCGTCGAGTTCGATGCTCCACGACCCGCGCCTTGCACCATGAGCGCTTACGAAGAGATGGCTTCATCGGATCGAGCCATCTACAACATCGCTCGCGAGCGCTTCATGTCGGTGGGTGCTCGTATCGCCACCCCCTCACTTCGGAGATTCGTTGCGGCAGCCAGCAGTGCGATGGCCGACAATCGCTCGCCCGACGCGAGCAAATCCGGAGTCGTCATCTCCGGACGACCCAGTATGGGGAAGACGACGGCCGTCCAAGAATTCGGGCGAGCATATGAACGAGCGCGGCGAGAACGTGCGGGTACTCGAAGAAAGGACCTGATCCCCGTCGCCTTCGCCCAGGTTCCCACGCACGCAACCGAGAAGACGATGATGAAGAAGCTCGCGGAGTTCTACGCGCTCCCCTTCTCTCAGACAGCGTCCTACGAGACGCTGCTGAGTCGGGTGAGCAACGTGATGCGGGCATGTGAGACGGAGATCGTCATCATCGACGACATCCATCGCCTCGATCTGCGCTATCGCGCGAGCGAACAAGCGGCGGATGCGCTCAAGGAACTCTCGGAACGCTGTCCCGGAACGATGATCTACGCCGGAGTGAACGTCGCGCAGAACGGGCTCTTCTGGGGGTCGCGGGGGGAACAGATCATGGCCAGATTCGAGACTGTCCAGTTCGACGAATATGACGTGGCAACAAACGAGGGAGCTGCAGTCTGGGGAAGAGTCCTCACTGAACTTGAAGACTCGCTCTGCCTCATCCGTCAGCCTGAAGGCAACATTCTGAAGATTGCCGCGGAGCTTCGCGAGATCTCGCGAGGATCGCTGGGACGCATGGCCAAGGCGATTCGGCGTTGCGCTCGCGATGCGATTCGTGATCGTTCCGAACAACTCGACCTGGATCATCTCCTGGTGGTTCTCGAGACGATACGGCGACTCGAAGATCGCGTAGCCGATGAAGCGGCACAGAGCACACGACGACCACGAGGGCGACGGGTGAAGGCTGGCAGATGAGAGTGCTGCCGGCGACGGTCAGCCCGCTCCCGGGCGAGACCGTGCGGAGCCTTTACAGCAGGCTCGTCGAACGCAATTCTCTGACAGCCGGGGAACTCTGGACCGCCATCCGTAAGTCGAAACAGGGGCTTCCGTTGCGGACAACGCCGGAGGCCGCGCCCGACGTGGTCGCGCAACTCGACGATCTGCCAGCGAACTGGTTCGACCGAGATGACACCACCAACCGACTCTTCAGCCGCTGCATCCACAACAACTGGGCCCACGCGCAATGCGCGCGCTGTTCCGCGCTTCCCAAGCCGGTCACGATGTGTCGGCGGTGCGCGAGCGGTATGAATGTCGAGGTCCAATCTCGGGCCGGCGCCTTCTGCGCACGCCACGAGCGTTGGCACTACGACGGACGCGACGAGGCGATTGGGATCCCCGTCGCGTATGCCCGCGCGGAAAGATGCCTGACAGGAACCCTCTGGGCGCGTGGGATCGGCCTCGACACGGGCGAGATCGAGCTCGCTTGCGAGATCATCTCGACCTACCGTGAACTCGTCGATGGTGCTCCATACACCGGCGGCGCCGACCAGCAGATGCGTGACTTCTATCCTGAGGCTGTCGAACTGACCGCATTCCTCACGGCGCCTTCGGCGCAGGCGTTTCTTCGCAACAGACAGATCGGGCACCTTCCCGTCGCCGCGATGATCGAGGCAGCTGCGACGGCAGTCGCGTCGCGATCACGGAACCGACTCAGTTCCGTGAATGAGATGTTCTGCGCCTCCGGTCGTGAACTACGACTAGGCGATTCAGCAACCAAGCCCATACGGCACGGGCGGTCCCTTGAGATGGGGGCACTTGGTGTCCGGATCCGTGACAATGTCCCTCGCATTCGAGCGGTCTTTCTGCGCCACGACGACGCTCGTCGTCCATTGCCGACGTGGCGCGACCAACCTCCACGCCATCGATAGGCGCGATGCGTACCCTGCCCATCTATATCGCCCCGGTGGCCGCCGAGACGGTCAGTGGGTATATCGGGCGCATCGCCCAGACGCACTGCCTGGAGGTTGGGGAGATTCGACGCATGCTGATTCGAGAGGCGGGGCGTTCAACGTGGAGCGAAAACGATCCACGTATCGCGCTCGCGCTCGTCCGGCTCTGCGGCCTGCCCGATGACGCATTCGAGGTGTCGTTCGAAGACCACGGGATGTGGACTCGCTGCGGTCATCCGCGCTGGAAGCCTCAGAAGTGCCCGCGGTGCCGCACGCTTGCCGAACCACGTACTGCCTGCGTGGAATGTGCCGGCGGTCTCGCAACCACCACCCGAGCCAGAACAGGACCTCTCTGCCTGAGTCATAGCCGCTGGACCCTCAGAGAACTGACCGTCAAGATCCCTGTCGGAGCATCCGCGAGCCGCACGGAAGAGACCCTGCGTGGACCACTGTGGGAGCGCGGCATTGCCTTGCACACCGGCGAATACAACCTCGCGGCCGCAGCGGTACTCGCATGGTCACAAGGGTCCGACGGGGCCACGTTCCTCGAGGAGCGCGCCCAACGGCTCGGCCTGCCTGCACCGACCACGTTTGAGGAAGTGATGCTGTGCGGCTATCCCGAGGTAGTGAAAGTTGTCGAAGTCGCTATGAGCCCACGAATACTCCGCGGCGTCCTCCAGGTGTCGCGATCGGCACTGCCGCAGATCGACGGCTTCGCGAACGTCATCGCAAACACGCTGGGTGTAACCGTAAACGAGCGCCTCCACGACTGGGCGGGCGCCGTCATCGGTCACGCGCACCGTGCGGTCCTACACGCTGCGGGGCTCAGGCGAACCACGAGCGCCAAGAATGCTCTATGCCCGCAAGATCGCGCGCTCATCGTCGCGTCGGGTACGCAGCGGGCATGCCTGCTCCGGCACGTCTCGCCACGAATACTGGACGGACTCATGCGAGGCCACACTGAGGGCACCTCTCGACTGAGCGTGACCCGAAGACATCCCCTGGAACCAGATGAGTTGGCGCTGCCGTGACCTAGCGGCTGCGGAGATCCGGGGCGCCATCCGGGATCAAATCACCCAGAGGCATACCAAGCACCTGCGAGAGCGCGAGCATCGTTCGCAGCGTCGGGTTCGCCGGATTCCCTGGGCGCGACTCGCCCTTCTCGTACTTCTGGTACGTGTACCGCGTGAGACCCGACCTGTACGCCACATCTTCCTGACTCAGCCCAGCACGCTCCCGCGCAGAACGAAGCGAAGTCGCGAAGCGCTGGGAGTATGCGCTCCACTCCGCTTCAATCTCATCGTTCCGTCGAGGCACCTACCAAGCGTCGCGACGGGTCACTCCTCGTATGGCCTAATCCGTATGGCATAATTCGGGAGGCCATACGAAACAATCATCACCCTCGTCGGATTGCTCCGCTGTTCCCCTGCACGTGTGCTGCCATCCCGATGACTGGCGGTCGCGCCGCGGGGTTGGCCCGTGCAAGCGACCGCGGATGCGATGGTTGACGTCATGTGTAAGGCGTACCCGATCTGGTGGCAGGGAATCGAGACCCCGCCACCCACTGAGTGGGTGTACATGTTCGAGGAGTTCACTGGCGATGACACCGCGGAGCAGTGGGCGCTGGCCGCCGCGATCTTCGTCGCGCAGACTCGGCGTCGGACAGGGCTCGGCCCGACCTTCGCTGAACTCTTCACTCACCTCCTCCCGGATACCGGTGGACTGCCGGGCCCGTTCCCGGAGCTGGAGTTCATGGAGCGTCGCCGGGCGATCACCGGGTTTCGCGGTCACGCCGCCATCGAGTGGCGCCGGCGAGGCATGATCAGCTTCGACAAAGCGGTGATGCGCAGCCTTCGCGTGGGGCGCGCGTTCCGTGAGCATTCGCGGCTGCGTCAGCAGTCCCGAGCCGCGGCCATCGCTCGCAACGGTTCGCAGCACACGTCACTGGTCCCGCGCGCGAAGCCGTCGGAGTTGGCAGACGAAGCAAGCCAAGGTGCGTAGGCTCCCCTCGTGCGGGTGCCAGCGAGTCAGCTCTAGCCTGCTGGCGTCGTCAAGAGCAGAGAACTCCTATCAAGAAGGGGACGACATGACGGAGAACACTCCGCCCGGGATTCAGCGGATTGTCGCTCGTATCGAACCGGGCTGGCCGGAGACCATCGATGTGAGCCCTGGCTGGTACTCGCTCCTCGATCGGCTCGACACACGGCTCACCGCGATCGCTCCGGGCTACGTCGTTCAGCAGGTGAAGTCGAAGTTCGGCTCGCTGAGCTTTTACGCGCGGTCGTCCGAGGATGTGTACGACTACAACGAAGAGTTCAGCGCCGCGATCCTCGCCGCGGAGTGGGAGAGCACGACGACGTGCGAAGAGTGCGGGGCGCCGGCGAGGAACTATACGATCCGTATGTGGGTGTGGGCCCTATGCGAAAGTCACGCTCGCGCCATGGCCGAAGCGACGGTTGAATGAGAGTCGCCCGGCGGATGATTAAAGTTCGAGGTGCTTCTGCAGAAATTGGCCGATCCTCTCTACGTCGGCGAGCGTGACTCCCACGAACTTGTCGGGGCGGACCACGAGCGATGGAACTTCTGTCATCGCTTCCACTCGCCGCTCGGCGTCTCCTGGAGCGCGATCGTCCGCCCACACGACCGCTTCAGGAGTGGTCTGCCGGACGTGCGAAATCAGGCTTGATGTCCGCCACCCGCGCTTGGGCCAATTTTGCCACTGTACGTACGGGCCACCGAGCTTGCCGCGTAGCGGCCCTCGGATCAACCAGCCGACCTGATCGCGCGGCCAGGTCGTTAGCCAGGCGACTTGTACGCCGGGGCCCTGCGCGAGATCGTCGAGCGCGTCTACCACGCCATCGTCGACGGTCATCCAGGAACGCCACCCTGGATCGTCCTGATGGAGCGCGTACTCTTCCTCGCGGTAGAGCCGAGAGATTGTGCCGTCCACATCGAGCACCAGGAGCGCCTTCCGCGGGCTGGCGATCCTATCCGGCACGAGTTCATTTCCTCATTGGTCGTGGCTCAAGACGACCCGCTTCGTTGACCGTGAGGCGGGCAACGCACAGCCGGCGACAACTCTGCCTGTGCGGTGATGCTAGTCGTAGCTCTTGTCGTGCGCCAGATCGGCAGGCGAGCACCCGTCGATCGTATTCGAGGTTCTTCTAGCCGGGGCTGCGGGATGGGCGGGATTGTGAGGCGGGTGTTCTCTTCAAGACTCGTCGGTCCCTGAACATTGCGACGAAGCGTTCACCCATGATCTGGTTGCCCACGAGATCTGGATGAAGCCCGTCAGACAGGTGTCCACTTGCCTCATCTGCTTCAGAGAAGAGGGATCGACCGTCCAAGTACGTGAGTTGAGCATCGATCGAGTTGCGAGACTTGACGATTTGCTCCATCAGTGTCCGGATCCGACTCTGCGTTAGAGCTGCAGTTCCTCTCACATCGTCGATCGGGACGACACTCGTGGTGCCGGTGGACGCATCGACGATCGTCGGACCGGGCAGCTCTTCAACTGCGGAGCATGCGATGGGTGAGACCAGGAGGACGGGAGTGGTCGGGTGTCCTTCTCTAATGGTGTCGAGGAAACCGTGGAGCGCTGGCCCGAACGCTCTCAAAGTCATCGCGTCGGAGTTGATTAGGTTGATGCCGATCTTCAGAGTGATGACATCGGCGGGGGCATCTCGGATCGTGCGCGCGACGAACGGATCGAGCATCGCGTTGCCAGCGAAGCCGAGGTTGCAGAGGGATAGGCCTAGCCTGCGCGCCGCTACGACTGGCCACGAGGAAAGGGGTTCGAGCATGCTCGAACAGTGGCTGATGGAGCTCCCGTAGTGGATCCAATGTGGCCCGGGCTCCGTAGCGCTGGCGACTATTTCCGCGTCCGCACGAAACCCCAGGATGTTGACTACGGCGCCGTTCGGCAGCAGAAGCTCGACATCATCTTCCACTCCGCCGAGATTATCGAAGACGGCAACCTCGTCCCGAGGCGGGTCGTAGACGACCGAGCGATCGCCAGGATCCAGCGACGCAAGCGGCGGCTGACCCGAGTAGCTGCTCACCCGATCTCCTCGGATAAGTTGCATTCCCATGTGTGGGAACCCGGACCCGACGGTGGCGATCTGATGTGCGGAGAATTGGACTTCAATCCGAGTCGCTGACGTCCTGAACCGGATGCGCGCGCCCGCGCTGGTATCACAGACGAGCTTCATCACCTCAGAGGGGAACTGATGCCAGTAGGTTTCGGGAATGCGTCGAACTTCGACGGTGCCGTCATTCCGTCGGCGTAGCCCGGGAGCGCCCTCGTACCTGAACCGTTCGTCCGTAGCGACGTAGGTGAACATGCGAAGCTCCCGACGTCGGTCCATCAACGCTGGCCCGGGCCGAAGCGTTCGTTGAGAGCGTCGAGGGCGCGTTGTTCATCATCAAAGTCGCCTCCCTCATGACCGTTGTACTTCCAGATCATCATGTCCTTTTCGCCACCATAGCGATGGAATGCGCCGAAGACGGTGGAGGGTGGACAAGTGGAATCCATTAAACCGGCAGAGAACCAAGCAGGCGCCTGCGCTCGCGATGCGAAGTTCACCCCATCGAAGTAGCTGAGGACCTCAAGCACGCGAGGAGAGTCTGAGCGATAGGTAGCGAGGAACTGAACGATCTCGGAGTAGGGAGCGTCGTTCGTGATGCGGGTCGCTCTAGACATGTCGCAAAGGAAGGGGACCTGGCTGACCAGCGCACCTAGCTCTGGGTCGAGCCCTGCGACGGCCAATGCGAGACCTCCGCCTTGGCTGCGACCAACGGCCGCGATGCGCGAGGTATCCACCATTGGCAGCTCTCTGGTGGCTGCAACACAGCGCACTGCATCGACGATGAGCCGTCGGTAGTAATAGTTGAACGGGGAGTCGATTCCTCTGGTCATAAAGCCAGGTGTACTCGGCCCCGCGATGCTGGTATCGGGTGTTGCTCCGATGCGCCGAACGCCGCCCTGACCGCGAGTGTCCATCACGACGTGCGCGAAGCCCGCAGATGGCCAGACGAGGTTCTCTAGAATGTGGCCCCGCCCTCCTCCGTATCCGACGAACTTGACTGTTGTCGGCAGCAGTTGGTCGGAGCCCGTGGGCACGAGCAACCATCCCCTAACTGTCTGACCGTCGAATCCCGCAAAGCTGAAGTCGTAGACATTGATATTCGTCAGACGGGCATCGACTCGGGCGAACCGAACGTTGAGAGGGAACTGAGCAGATGCGGCCAGTGTTTCCGCCCAGAACGAATCGAAGTCCTCGGGCTCGTGCTGCTGTGAGCGGTATTCCCAAAGGGCATCTTCTTCAAGATCAACGAGCACGGCGGGGCCTCTCAATCAGGACGTGACCACGCCTATCGACGTGAAGCGCGGGTTCACGGCCACAGGATATGTCGTATTCGTGTTCCACGTCGATTCAGGAAGAGTTGACATGGAACTGCCAATCTGTCTTGACTTCACTCAAGTCTGCGCTGAGTTGCGCCCTAGTGAGAGTGAACATCTTGAAAGGTCTTCGGATCGTCGCCCCGCGCGACGCTCAACTGCTTGAATTGCCGATTCCCGAGTTGTCCGAGGATCATGTCCTGGTGAGGACACTGTTCTCGGCGATGAGCGCGGGGACTGAACTCCGGATGTTTCGAAACGAAACCGTCGCGCAGAACCCGTCGACTTTTCCGATGGCCGCCGGCTACAGCGCGGTCGGAGTCGTCGAGCGCGCAGGTCGCCTCGTCGAACATCTTCGGGTGGGCGACCATGTCTTCTTCCCCGGGACTCATGACGAAGTTCAGAGCATTCCCGCAGAGCAGGCTTTGATCGTCGACCAGCGCGCACCGCTAGATCAGGCGGCGTTCTCAATGTTGTGCGAGGTTGGTCTACACGCACTGCGGCGAGGAGAGCCCTCTTTCGGTGAGAGCGTCGCAGTTATTGGTCAGGGAATCATCGGTCTCGTCACGATCGCGGTGGCGAAGGCGTGGGGACTTCGCACCCTCGCCATCGACTTGGACGAAGCGCGCCTGTCAATCGCGCGCGCAGTCGGCGCCGATGTCGTTTGCAGCCCGGCCTCAGCTACCTTTAGCCCCACCGTCGACGCCTTCAGCGGCGGTAGCGGCGTGGATCTCGTGATCGAGAGTGCGTCGTCGTGGCGTGCAGTGGCCACCGCCTATGGCATCCTGCGACGAAGAGGTCGCCTCGTCGTGGTAGCACGGCACACCGATGTACCGAAATTCAACATGATCGCCGACGACCTCATGACGAAAGAGATCACCTTCACGACCTCTTACGCGCATCCGCTGACCGCAGTCTCCGAGGACGTCATGAGATGGACCCGCCCCCGCAATCTTCAGTTGATCCTGGACTACTTCGCGGCCGGAAAACTGGATGTCTCCGCGGCAATAACCACGCGAATCAAGCCGCAGCAGATCCCCGAGATCTACGCACGTCTCGACCGAGGCGACAGCAGTATCGGCGGCGTCAGCATCGACTGGCGCTAGCGGCTCCGGTTCCATCGTTGACATGGAACTGGAGCCCCTTCTAGCTTCCAGGAACTGACCGACACTGGGTCGGTCCAGGCAAGGAGGCCTAGCCCATGCGGTATCGAAAGTTACGTCCATTAGTGACCCTGGTTGCAGGACTTGCCATCGTCGCGGGTACGATTGCCGCGAGTCCAGCGACGGCCGCACCATTTGTCGGATCAGTCCGCGATTTCAACTCCGAGGCAACTGGGGTCGCGCCGACAGGGTGCACCACCCTGGGAGACGTGACGGTACAATCTGCGGCAATCGCCGGGGCACCGGGAGGAAACAGGGCCGCTCGACTCATCGATGCGTCCGCATCGAACTACCCGCGGCTCGTCTGCGCGAGCACCGCGTCAGCGCAGAAGTCGGTGACGATGCAGTTGACTGCCCCGCAGATGGACATCGGCGTAGTGATAGCACTTGGCAAGACGTCGGCGGACACCACGGGCCTGTGGCGGTTCTTCCTCGAGCGATCGGGTACCGACGTCGTCGTGTCGGTCTTCAATGGTACTAACTGGGTGGTAATTGGAACGGCACCTGGAGTCAATCCGACGACGGAGTGGTTCGAGGTGCGCCTGGATGCTTCCTCTACCTGGGCGACGATCGGCGTCGATCGTGCCCGTTTCTCGACTAGTGCTCGAGCATCGACCGGCACGACGATGGAATCGGTGATCATTAACTCTGCGGGAACGACACCACTCGGTCTCCAGCTGTACGTGGACGACTTTGGTGTCGCGAACTCGATACCGGCGTTCTCGTCAACTCTCGCCGCAACTGCGCCCGTCGGGCAACAGATTCGCTTCCCCGGCGCCGCGAAGCTTCTCGACGGCACCATTGTTGCCGCCTACTATGAAGGTCCCTCTCACGGAGCGACTAACGGCCTGATCAAATTGGTGCGTAGCAGCGACGACGGGCTCACCTGGTCGTCGCCCATTCTGGTAACCGACCAGACCCACGATCCGCGCGGACCACAGTTGACAACTCTCAACGACGGGACGCTTCTACTTACCTACTTCTATATGGAGTGGACCGCAACGCCCTACGTCGCCCACGGCACGTTCGTTATGCGATCTACGGACGGTGGGCTCACATGGTCCAGTCCGAGTGCCGTCGGAACGCAGATGAGCTGCGCATGTGGTCCGGTTTGGCCGGACTCATACGCGGGAGGCTGGAGCGCCCACAAGGGGCCAATCGTCGAACTGGCGTCGGGTGACCTGCTAATCCCGCTGTATGGCACCACACCGACCGATAGCCGGATCCGCGCAACCGTTGTGCGTAGCACCGATGGTGGCGTGACCTGGGACGCCGCCAACGAGGTAACTCTAGGCGTGGGGTCGATTTCGTACCTGGAGCCCAATCTGTCGGTCCTGCCGTCCGGCGAGTTGGTCGCGACGATAAGGACGAGTGCGACGCCTCGAAAACTTTACCTGTCGCGGTCCTTCGACAACGGGTTCACATGGACCACGCCATCAGCAACGGACATCCCCGCCGAGGCGCACTCGCAGATCGTTCTTGACGATGGGAGCGTCCTTCTCACTTACGGCAATCCGAATCTCCCCGGCCGGCCAACTGAGGGGATCATCATCGACGACCCATCAGGTTCCTGGAACGGCCTGGCCGTGCGATCTACGCTCGTGTACGACGCCGCCACCACAGACCAGGCGAATCCGGCCAACATCGAGGTTTCGCCGGGTGAGTACTTAACACTCGGCTACAACGTCTCAAATCGAACGATGTCCGCAATCTTCACAACCAGAGCTGACTACGCGAACTAGTTCAATCCTCGCTGCTTCCTCTGTGAAGATGCAGGAACGGCCGTGGTGCTCTGCATCGCGGCCGTTCTGTTTTTGAGTTTCTTGACATGGAACGGCGGCCCACATCATGTTTAGGACATGGAACAGGATTCCACCAACTACCACTCTCAAGGCCTCATGCGTGGGCTGATCGCACTCCGAACTCTAGGTGAGCGAGGACAGCCACTTGGGTTGGCCGAGCTTGCGCGAACCCTCGACATGCCCAAGCCATCGTTGCTCCGCCTCCTGTCGGTGATGGAGCGCGAAGGATTCGTTTCTCGGTTCGGGCAGCCGCCTGTCTACGCTCCCGGTCCGAGCGTCTACGCTCTCGCCGAGACGCTCACACCGGTGGAGTTTTCTGAAGTGACCGCCCCCACCTTGAAGGCGCTCGCTGACGAACTCGGGTTCACATCGAACCTCGGCATACTTCAGGGAGAGTCGGTGCTGCACCTCGATGTTGAGGAACCCGCTCGAGCGCTGCGCCTTTCGGCCGGCGGCTTTCTTGACCACACCTACTGCACAGGTCTCGGCAAGATGTTGCTGTCCGCGCTTGACCCTGCGCGGGTGAGTGATCACCTCCCAGGACGAGAGCCGTACAAAATGTTCACCGATCGCACGATTCGGACGCGCCGCCAACTCGTCGCCGACTTGAGTCGCATCCGCGAGCGTGGATTCAGCATTGACGACCAGGAACGCAATCGAGGGGTGCGTTGCATGGCGGTTCTCGTGCCGACTAGCCACGACGTCGTGCTTTCTCTCAGCGTCTCGGGGCCAGCCGGCGAACTCGCAGCCGACGACGAAGAGCGCGTGCATCGAAAGCTCGTGAGCGCAGCAAAGGCTGTCGCTGAGCTCCCGCGTCTCGGCATTGTCCTCAACAACCTTCGATCGAGATTGGCCATCGAATGATCATCGACATCCACACCCACTGCCACCTTCCCGAGCACTGGGGATCCGAGCACAAAGACCATTGGGAGGGTGCCTACGGCGAGCCGTACCCCGTTGTCACGCCGGAGAGCTTCGACGCCGCGATGGTGGGCATCGATGTAGCGGTCACTTTTGGAATGGGGGCGACCTTGCCAAACGTGCGCACGCCGAACGCCTTCGTTGCTGACTTCATTGCGAAGGTGAAAACGCCCACCATCGGGTTCTGCGCCATCGACCCGTCCGACTCGGATTGGCGCGACCAGCTCGACGAGGCCCATGAGCTCGGATTGCAGGGTGTGAAGCTCTACCCGGTTCTGGCGCTATTCGATCCACTCGCCGCGGAGTTCGACGACTTCTACCGCATCCTCACCTCGCGAAACATGGTGGCGCTGTGGCATATGGGAGCGACCCCGAGTCCGGTCGGCAGCCTTGCAGTTAGCCAGCCACTAGTGATCGATGAGGTCGCTCGCCGACACCCAGATCTAGTCCAGGTGATGGCCCACATGGGTCACCCGTGGCAGCGCGACACCAACGTTGTTCTCCGCAAGAACAGCCGAGTGTTCGCCGACGTTTCCGGGGTCCCGTCGCGGCCCATGGATGCCTTTCTCGCTCTTGTGCACGCGCAGGAGTGGCAGTCCGTCGACAAGCTCCTCTTCGGCTCGGACTACCCCCTGTGGACCCCCGCGCAGGCCATCGAGCGCCTGAACGAAATCGCGGCCATGCGCGCGGGGACACTCCCCTTCGTTCGAGAAGAGACCATCCATTCGATCCTGCACCGAGACACACTCTCTCTGCTGGGACTGACCGACCCGCGAACCTGAAAGTACCGGCCTACGCTATGCAGAAAACTGAAGTATCCCCGACCCGCGCCGCGGAGATTATCCCTGGGGGCGTGAACTCCGCTACGCGAGCAATCGGCGAACCGTGGATGTTCGTCTCTGCCCATGGGGCCAAAATGACTGACGTTCACGGCCGCGATTACATCGACTATCACGCCGCATTCGGGGCGATTCTTCTGGGCCACTCGGATGAGCGCGTGACCGCCGCCGTCGATGACGCATCGCGGCGGATGGGGCTCGCCGGGCTGGGAATTACAGAGCTCGAGCTGCAGCTCGCCGAACTCGTAGTTGATGCCATTCCTTCCGCGGAGATGGTCATCAGCACGATGAGCGGATCCGAATCAGTGCTCCAGGCGATTCGCCTCGCTCGAGGAACCACCGGCCGCCACTACATCGTCAAGTTCCAGGGCTGCTTTCACGGGTCGTTCGACGCGGTTGCGCGCAACGTAATCTCCGCGCCCGATCGAGCGTACGGATGGGACCCGAACTCGACCGGCATCCTCCACGAAGCGCTCAGCCACACCCTCATCGCCGAGTTCAACGACCTTGCCTCGGTCGAGGAGCTCTTTCGGCAAAACGGCGACGAGATCGCAGCCGTAATCGTGGAGCCGGTCCCACACAACGTCGGGACCCTATTGCCTGACCCGGAGTTCCTGCGGGGGCTCCGTGAACTCACCCGATCGCACGGATCCCTCCTCATCTTCGACGAGGTCATCACCGGGTTTCGACATGCTCTCGGCGGCTATCAAGAGCTGTGTGGGATCACGCCCGACCTCACAACGTTCGGCAAGGCGATGGGTAACGGATTCCCCGTAGCAGGACTTGCCGGGTCGCGTGAAGTCATGAGCAACTTCAGCCCCGCTGGGGGTTCGGTGATGTTGGCCGGAACCTTCAACGGCAATTCGGCCTCTACAGCTGCAGCGATCGCGACGATCGGAGTCCTGTCCGACCCGGCGGTCGGATTCTACGACCACGTAAGAACGCTTGGCGACCGGATGCGTGATGGCATGCGTTCCATCACGCGTGAACTCGGCATTCCCGCAGTCGTTACCGGACTCGGGTCCGTCTTCGTCACCTACTTCCTCGAAGGGGAGGTGCGTGGATATCGGGATCTACAGCGCAACAACGACCATGCGTACGCCAAGTTCCATCGAAAGATGACCGACGCGGGCTTCCTCATGTATCCGATGGCGCTTAAACGAAACCACATCTCCCTCGCACACACCGAAGATGACATCGACCGGACGCTCGACGCAGCCGCAGATGTCCTGGCGTCGATGTGCATCGCGGGCGACTTCGAAACCGGAGACCTCAAGTCGTGAGCGCACCCACACGCACGGTAGTCGCCAACGGGACCGTCGTTGACGGCTTCGGAGGCGTTCCTTGGGTCGGCGACGTCCTCATCTCTGGAGGCCGGATCGAGGCACTTGTCCCGGGAGGGTCGAGACCCGAGTCTGGCTATGACGCAGCGGTAGTCGATGCCACAGGACATGTGGTGTCGCCGGGATTCGTCGACATCCACTGCCACTCCGACCTGACCCGCTTCGCCTATCCCGTGAACGAGAGTCGTATAACGCAGGGCATCACGACCGAAGTAGTGGGCAACTGTGGGATGTCCGCGGCGCCGACGGGGAACGATGCCCGGACCTTCGCATCGCTCATCGCGACCATCGATGTGACCCCGGAGACACCTCGCCCATGGTCTACCGTCAGTGAGTGGCTCGACGCGCTGGATCGCACACCGTCCACCACTAACGTCGCTGCCCTCGTCGGGCACGGCTCTGCGCGTCATACGGCTGCCGGTCAAACTACAGGCGATCCCACGATTCAAGCCACAGCCCGAGTCGTCCGTGAAGCACTGGACACGGGTTGCGTAGGCGCCAGCCTCGGGCTCATGTATGCGCCCGGCGAGTCAGCGCCTCCAGAGGAACTGAGGGCGATCGGCGAGGAGGTCGCCAGCGCCGGAGCCTTGTTCGCCGCGCATTTGAGGGACTATCGGGCCGCAGCGATCCGGGGCTCGGTTGCTGAGGTAGTCGAGGCTTCGGGCGGCGCCCGAATTCAGATCTCTCACCTGCGCGCGACTAGCCCTGAGCCGGGCTTCGCTGACATTCTTGAGCACGTCGAGTCGCTCCGTGACCGCTTCGACATCGCGGCCGACTGCTACCCGTACATCGCCGGTCACACCACCCTTGTTCAGATCTTGCCATCATCAGTTCGAGCGGGCGGACCTAGCGAGGTCTTGAAAATGGGAAGCAATCCCTCTTTGCTCGCGGCCCTGCTTGAGGCGTCCGGTTGGCGCCCGGATCAGATCATCATCATGAAAGCCGCACGTTCCGCGGAGGCTGTCGGCGACTCGCCGGTGAATCACTCTGCGCCGTGGGCCTGGCTTGCTGATCTTCTGCTTTCCAACGATGGGCTCGTAGACGTCGCCGTCGAGAGCGGATTCTGGCGCGACGTCGACAGCGCACTGCGCAAAGACTGGGTCACGATCGGATCCGATGGCACGGCGCTCTCGCCCGACCACCAGATCTCTGCACCACACCCGCGATCGTGGGGCGCGTTTCCTGCGGCGTTCCGACGCATGAGGGACAACGGCATCGGCTTGGCGACGGCGGTTCGGCGCATGTCGGTCGCCTCAGCAGAGCGAGTGAGAGTCCCCAGCGGTCTAAGGCCGGGCGCTCCGGCTGATATCGCCGTGTTCGATGAGCTCACCTTCGACTCCGATGCCTCATTCGGTCACCCGGCGAGGCCCGCCACCGGCCTGCTCCACGTCTTCGTTAACGGTAGGCAGGTTGTCGCGAACGGCCGGCCGACGTCTGAGCGCCCCGGTCGGCTGCGTAGGGCAGGCGAGACGACTTGAACGAGATATCCCGTCACGACACGTTCGCGCTTGGAGCGCTCGTCCGCGTTCGAGACTCACAACGCAACTCAAAGGAGAAGAAATGAAGCTGGCAACTTTCGAGCATGACGGAGAGATCCTGCACGGTGTGATTGAAGGGGATCGAATCGCTGTCGCGGGCCCCGGAGACCTTCGCGCGGTCATCGAGGGCGCTCCGCTCGAGCGCACCGGTCAAGTCATTTCGGTCGACGCCGTCCGCATTCTCGCCCCGCTCACGAATCCGGGTAAGGTCGTCGCCGTCGCTGCGAACTACCAGGAGCATGTGATCGAAGGCGGCGACAGGCCTCGCGAGAAGAGCACGGCGACTCCTCGCCTCTTCCTTAAGCCGGACACGACTGTGGTCGGCGACGATGCGGAGGTCGAGATCGCCTCCATCACAACGCAACTCGACTGGGAAGCCGAACTCGCCGTCGTCGTCGGGCACCTCGCGAAAGATGTGAGCGAGACCGAGGCGCTGAACTTCGTCTTCGGATACTCGACGAGCAACGACATCTCAGCGCGCAACCTGGTGACTGGGGCCGCCCGAGACGGCGAAGCCGCGACTGACTTCTTCGACTGGCTTGCAGGCAAGTGGCTAGATGGCTCTGCGCCTTTCGGGCCCTACGTGGTGACCACCGACGAGATCCTCGACCCCCAGAAGCTAGCTATCACGCTCACGGTGAACGGTGAGCCCAAGCAGCTCGGTAACACCGCCGACATGATCCATTCGGTGGCTGAGATCATTTCGTTCACGTCGCGACTCATGACTCTGCGTCCGGGTGACATCATCCTCACCGGCACACCCGCCGGTGTCGGGATGGCCACCGGGACCTACCTCAACCCTGGCGATGTCGTTGTCGCTGAGATCGAAGGGCTGGGAGCCCTCACCTCTCGAATCGTGGCGCCCCGCAACCGCGGCTAGCGCTCGTCCCTGCACCGCCCGAACCAAGGAGTATCCATGCCAAAAAAGTTGCTCGCCAGTCTCGGCGCTCTTGTCGCTGTAGGACTGCTGCTCGCCGGTTGTGCTGCACCGCAGTCCCCTGAGCCCGACGAAGACGTCGATACCTCGGCAAATATCTATCTCGTGCAAAAGCCCGCGACCTTCAACACCCTCAAGCCGGGCCAGGCTGCGGAGGCGCTTACGATGTCGCTGATCTTCGACAACCTGTTCACGACCGATCCAAACTTCGAGTACGTGCCGCGACTTGCGGAGAGCTGGGACATCTCGGAGGACGCTAAAACGTTCACCTTCCACCTGCGGGAGGGACTGAAGTGGAGCGATGGTGAGCCGTTCACCGCGGAGGATGTGCTATTCACGTACAACCTTGCGGCAAACCCCCAGGTAGGCGGAGCATGGTCAGCACGCCTTGCCGAAGTCGAAGGATTCGCCGCGGTTCAGGATGGTTCGGCGAGTGAACTCGCAGGCATCGTAGCTCCCGATGAGTACACCGTGGAGTTCACACTCTCGAAGCCGAACGCCGGATTCATGGCGTTGATCGGATATGGACCGGTGTTCTATATCCTGCCGAAGCATGTCCTAGGAGAGAAGGATCCCGCGGCTCTCCTTGAAGATCCGTGGTTCCAGCTCCCGTCAACAGGGATGGGTCCGTACACGATGAAGAAGTTCAATGTTGATCAGGACATCGAGCTTGTGGCCAACGAGAACTATCGGACCAAGGTCGGCATCGATCATCTCTTCCTGAAGATGCTCACGAGCGATGTTGCCACTGCCCAGCTCGGCACCGGGGAAATCGATCTTGCTCAGGTATCGGCCCTGGATCTGGACACGGTGTCGGCAATCTCTGGGGTCTCCGTGACGTCGAAGCCTTCCCCCGGCTTTACGAGAATCTCGGTAAATACGACGAAGCCGCAGTTCGCGGATCATCGCTTCCGACAGGCAATGCTGTACGCGATCGACCGTCAGGGCATCATCGACGGAGTTCTTGGGGGCGAAGCCACTCTTTTGAATAGCGACATCATGACATCGTGGGCGCTTCCGGACGACCTCGAGGCCTACGAATACGACCCGAAGAAGGCCGAAAAGCTACTCAAGGAGATCGGATATGACACCTCGCAGGAGGTAAAGCTGTCTTGGATCCCCGGTCAGCGCGATCGAGATCAGATTGTCAACGTCGTCATAGAAAACCTCAACGCGGTGGGAATCAAGGCTGTCGCGAATCAAGTCGACGGAGCGGCGCTCATCGACAGCTACACAGACCTCAGCTACGACATGGGCGTGCTCGGTGGCGGGGTGTACCCGATGGATCCTGCCAGCAGTTTTCCGATCGTCTCTTGCACACAGCACTTCCCTGCCGGCTCGAACGTTGCGCTGTTCTGCAACGAGGACCTGGATGCCGCAATGGCTGCCGGACAACTGATTGCGGATCAGGACGAACGCGCCGAGATTTATCATGAGGCGGCCCGCATCGACAACGAATACGTGCCTTACGTCTGGCTCAACAACCCGAACATCATCTGGGCTACAAGCGGTCGTCTGCAGGGGTTTGAGCCTCACGGTGACTTCACGAACGGGTTCTGGAACGCTGCGGACTGGACGATCGTCGGCGACTGACCGATGAGAGAGTAAACATGCTGAGATCTCTGCTGACTCGTCTCGCGTCGAGCGTCCTGGTTTTCGTCCTCATCGCTATAGGACTGTTTCTTCTGGTGCGTCTCGCGCCGGGAGATCCGGTCGATATGATGATCCCGCCCGAGGCGGGAGGGGCGGATCGCCAAGCGTACATTGACGCGATGCGCGAGAGGCTCGGCCTAAACGAGCCGTTGCCCACACAGTTCTTCATCTGGTTCGGTGGGCTACTTCGCGGAGATCTCGGCTACTCGTACTCCAACGGCCAGCCGGTCGGGCAGCTTCTGTTCGACCGGCTGGGCCCGACGATTCTGCTCACAGGGACCGCCCTAGTCCTGGGCCTGTTGATCGCCATCCCGCTCGGCATCCTGACCGCGGTGCGCCGAGACACCGTCGTCGACTATGGAATCACCAGCGTGAGCGTCCTCGCAATCGCCGTACCGAGCTTCTTTCTGGCGATGCTGGCCATCTATGTTTTTGCGGTCCAGCTGCGGTGGCTACCGTCGTCTGGGATGCACTCATCGGGCAGGACGGACTTGCAAGATCTGCTGATTCACATGGTGATGCCCGTCGGGATACTTGCCCTCGCAGTGGCAGCGCCGTTGACTCGATATGTGCGGAGCGGAATGCTCGAAGAGTTGGAGAAAGAGTACATTCGCGCTGTCGTTGCGAAGGGAGCTTCACCTGGTCGGGTGCTCGCGCATGCGTTCCGCAACAGTCTGATCTCGCTCGTCACGGTCTTGGCTCTGTATGTGCCCGTGTTCCTGGCGGGCGCGGTGGTGCTTGAACAAGTCTTCTCCTGGCCGGGTATGGGACAGCTGGCAGTTTCGTCGCTTACAACGCGTGACTATCCCGTGATCATTGGATTCGGCCTGTACATCGCTGCGCTGGTACTGATTGCCAACCTGATCGCTGACTTGATGTATTCCGTAGTCGACCCGAGAGTGAGATCACGTCGATGAGCGCCACGATGACCGTCCTCTTGCCCAAACCCGAGCGTTCACCCCGCGCGCTCGCCTGGAGACGATTCGCACGCAATCCGCTCGCGTTGATCGGAACATTGACTCTGTTGCTGATCGTCGTCCTAACCCTTATTGCCCCGCTAATCATCCCCATTGACCCAAGCGCGATCGATCTTGCGGCGGTCCGCCGACCACCCAGTCCTGACCACCTACTCGGGACGGACTCCTCCGGACGCGACGTGTTGGCTCGGATGATCGCTGGTGGGCAAGTATCGCTAACGATCGGATTCTTGGCCGCCGCCATCGCTGTTTGTATTGGTGCTCTGGTCGGTGCCGTCGCGGGCTGGTTTGGTGGAACCATCGACGCGGTCATCAGCCGCATCGTAGACATCTTCCTTTCCCTTCCTACCGTCCTCGTCGTGATCGTCGTGGCCGGGATACTCGGGCCGAGCGCCACGATGCTGATCGGAATCATCGCGGGCCTTGCTTGGCCGGCGTCAGCTCGTATTGCCCGAGGAGTAGTGCTGGGTCTTAGAGAGCAGGAGTTCATTCAGGCGGCGAGGGTGTCGGGTTCCGGCAACTGGTTCATCATCCGCCGACATCTTCTCCCTGGAGTCCTGCCACCCGTGATCGTTGCGGCAACCCTCCTGGTGTCCGAAGCAGTACTGCTGGAATCGGCGTTGTCATTTCTTGGTGCCGGAGTGCGTCCGCCGCAAGCGAGTTGGGGAAACATGCTCACCGAAGCACAGTCACTGACCGTTCTTTCTTCCATGCCGTGGTTGTGGTTGCCACCGGGAATCATGATCGCATTGACAGTGCTGTGCGCGATGGCTGTGGGCGACGGAATCCGTGACGCGATCGACCCGAAGAGGAACAAATGACTACTCGGTCCCTGATGGAGGTCTCCGGTCTTAGCGCGGGAGTCGAGCGCAAGAGCGATTCGCTTCGGATTCTCCGCGATGTTTCATTCGATGTGAGGTCGGGTGAGGTGGTGGGAGTTGTCGGCGAGAGCGGCTCAGGAAAGAGCATGACTGCTCTCTCGATGATGGGTCTGCTGCCGGCCGCCGTGAGCATCACCGCTGGTTCGCTCGATTTCGATGGTGAAGACTTGTCAAAAGTCTCCCCTGCGGTGATGCGCAGTATTCGAGGCAAGCGGATCAGCATGATCTTCCAGGACCCGATGACAACACTGGACCCCGTCATACGCGTCGGTAAGCAGATCGAGGAGGCTTATCGAATCCACCATCGCCGTGCCCCCCGCGATCAGGCGCGCCAGCGTGCCGCCGATGTACTTACGCTTGTGGGGGTTCCGGACGTGCAGCGGCGGATGAAGCAATTTCCTCACCAGTGGTCCGGCGGGATGCGCCAGCGAGCAGTCATCGCAATGGCCCTGGTGAACGATCCGGAACTCGTGATCGCGGATGAACCGACGACCGCGCTCGATGCGACCATCCAGGCGCAGGTTCTCGAAGTTCTCCGACACGCCCAAGCGAAACTCGGTGTGGCGATGATGCTCATCACGCACGACCTCGGTGTGATAGCCCAATACGCGGACAGGGTCGTTGTGATGTACGCGGGACAAGTAGTCGAGTCGGCGACCACAGCCCAACTTTTCTCCGACAGCCGCCACCCATACACCGTTGCGTTGATCAAGAGTCGCCCCAGTGGATCAACCCCGGGGTTGCGTCTCGCTGCGATTCCGGGACAACCTCCCTCGCTTTCCGATCTGGGCCAAGGATGTCCCTTCGCCGTCAGGTGCACCGCTCCTTTCAAATCTGCCCGGTGCATTGAAGAACCCACAGTGTTAGCACCAAGTGCCGACGGTCGTTTGAGCGCGTGTCACTTCCGTGACATGCAGGAGGTGGCTCAGTGAAAAAGGATGATGCGTCCGAGATCCTCTCCGTCGAGAACCTCTCCGTGACCTACCGTGCTCCCCGTGGCCAGACGGTCAGCGCGGTTGACGGCGTTTCATTCTCGGTACGCGAGCGTGAGGCTCTCGGGATCATTGGAGAGTCGGGTTGCGGCAAGACAACGACCGGAAAGACAATCGCACAACTCGAGCATGCCTCGGGCGGTCGAATCTCGTTTCGCGGCGAGGATCTCGGTGCTGCCAAGAGATCGCGCCGGCATCAGCTCCGTAGAAACGTGCAATTCGTCTTCCAGGATCCCCATTCGTCGCTGAACCCTCGAATGACGGTTCAGGAAATCGTGGCAGAGCCCCTCCGTGCCTTCGGTATGTGGCACGGGACTCAGTCGCGCAAGGATGTCGAACGGATACTCGATGGTGTTGGACTTCCTCAAAGCGCGCTCAACAGATATCCGCACGAATTCTCTGGTGGCCAACGCCAGCGCATAGGCATCGCACGTGGCTTGGCTCTCGATCCGGATCTCTTGATCCTGGACGAACCGGTTTCAGCGCTGGACGTCTCGATCCAGGCCCAGGTACTCAACCTGTTGATGGATCTGCGGCACGATCGAGACCTCAGTTACATCATGATTTCGCACGACCTCGACGTCGTCCGCCACGTCGCGGATCGCGTTCTGGTCATGTACTTGGGAACAGTCGTCGAGCAGGGGCCCGTCTCGTCCGTCCTTTCCAATCCAGCGCATCCGTATACCGCGGCCCTCGCTTCCGCGACTCCGTCATCGGATCCGACTCAGCGACGCGAGCGCATTGTCCTGACGGGCGACGTACCTTCCCCCATCAACCCGCCGTCCGGCTGCCGCTTCCGCACTCGCTGCTGGCGCGCCGACGAGAAGTGCGCCCAAGAACGACCGGAACTCACGCGTATTGGTCAGACCGACCGCACGGTCGCATGCTTCTATCCGTTGGACGTGGCGATCGATTTTAGGCGGTCAGGCGCATGACCCTCGATCATTTCATCGGAGAGGATGTTCGGAACCTCCCGACACCCGTCGTTGTCATCGACCGCGATGTGCTGATGCGCAACATCCGGACCATGGCCACCCACGCTGAGACTTTAGGTGTCGCACTTCGGCCTCACTGGAAGACAACCAAAATGGCTGAAGCAGCCCAACTTCAGTTGCGTCACGGCGCGATCGGGCATACCGCAGCCACGACTGCTGAGCTCGAGGCGCTGGCGGGTGAGGGCTCTCCCTCCGTGTTCATCGCTTACCCGCCCGTCGGGCAGGCGCGCGTCCGTTCCGTTCTTTCTGCGGCGCGGAGCACGGAGATCATCGTGGGGGTCGATTCCGCAGAGTGCTTGTCAGACCTATCGGATGCCGCATCTTCCGTCGGCATGACCATTCCGATCAGGCTCGACATCGACACCGGTCTCGGGCGTACAGGAGTCGACCCGTCGCGCGCGATCGAGGTCGCACACGCTATCTCCGAGTTGCCGGGTCTTCATCTGCGGGGAGTGTGGACGCACGAGGGGCACGTTCAGGGGATGGGGGCCGATTCCGCCCTGCGGCATCTGACGGGCATTGCGGCAGGGAGGCTCCTCGTCGAGGTCGCTGATGCGTTGCGGGATGAGGGCTTCGACCTCCGCGATGTCTCGGTCGGATCGACCGCAGGCGCGTGGTCAGCGCCCACCGTCCCTGGCATCACTGAGGCTCGTCCGGGGACGTACGTGCTCGGCGACGAGAACCAGGTGGCAATCGGCACAATGCAGGCGGCCGACGTTGCCGTCTCTGTGCTGAGCCGTGTCGTCAGCACGCAACGTGACTCCGTGGTCATTGTCGATGCAGGAATCAAGGCGCTGTCGAGTGACGGATCTCTTCACGGTGATGGGCGACTCGGCACCGTCGTGTCGCCCGGCGGAGGGCAGATCGCAACAGCGCACGAGGAGCACGGATTTCTCCGGCACGCGACCAGCCTTCGCGTCGGGGATATTGTCCGCATCCGCCCCAATCATGCGTGCGGTGTCGTGAACATGCACAGCACAGTCGTCATCACCGAGAACGACATCGTGGTCGAGACCTGGCGAGTCCTCGCCCGGCATTGAGAACAATCCAACGGAGGAGACTGCACATGAACAAGATCACCAGCACTGAGGCACCCGCACCCGGAGGGCCGTACTCACAGGCGGTCGTGGCCGGGGATCTGGCTTTTCTCGCGGGCCAAGGTCCGTTCGACGCGCAAGGTCAGCGGGTCGGCGACTCCTTTGCGGACCAGGTGCGCGCAACATTCCAGAACCTGGAGACCGTTGCGCAAGCGGCCGGTTCCACCCTCCACAACGCGGTCCGTCTCGGCGCGTATCTGCGTTCCCTGGACGACTTTCCCGTGTTCAACGAGATCGCTCGCGAGTACCTTTCTGAACCGTTCCCGGCGCGGACCACCATCGAGGTCGCGCTCCGCGGTTTCGACATCGAGCTTGATGCTGTCGTTGTCGTCGTCGCCAACAACTGAGGTCGCGGGGTTGAGGTGGCAACGCGGGAGATGACGACGACGCGAGACCAAGGGCCCGAGTCTTCTCAGCTCGCGGTTTACTTCGAGCCTCGAGTTAGCTCGCCGACGATGTCCAAGCATGCGGTCAGCCAACCGAACGAAGATCGAGGTCGCGAGGGGAAGTTGCAGTTGGAACTCAGCGAGATTGTCCAGACCTTGGGCATACCGCTTCTCCGGCTTCGTATCCTGATGGCCGTTCGAAACGCGCCCTACTCAACGGGAACGGAACTGATGCGGCATGTGGAGTGCTGTCGCAGCGCGCTCCACAATCACCTTCGCATCCTCGAGGCGGGCGGATTTGTCGTGCACGATGTGCGACACGTGGACTGGAGCGACAAGCCGGTCCGCGTGTACGCGGCGATATCCGAGCGGTGCGAGGATGCCGCCTGGGCGCTATTCGACGCGGTCGCCGGGGAGTAATGCTGCCCCAAACGAGGCGCCGATCTCGAACGCGGCTTGGCAACGTTTCCGCTCTGAGGTCGAGCCCAATTGACCAATTGCCGTCGTGCGAGGTCGCGCGAGACGCGCGATAGGAGATGGTCCTGAGCCTGGGGCGAATCGAGAAAGGATCATGGCTCGGCGCGTCGCGCTAGATTCGGAGAACATTCCCCTACCGAGAGGCACGCCGGTACGCGTCATGAAACTCATCACGTTCACGCTCGAGGGGTATCGCCGTTTCCTTGCGCCGACATCGGTCAAACTGCACAGCGACTTGATCGCGTTCGTCGGGCCGAACGAAGCCGGGAAAAGCTCGTTGCTACGGGCTCTCACGCATCTGAACCACGACGAGCCGTTCGATCGCTCGGAACACCCGAGGCGATCGGTCGACACCGTTCCTTCGCTCCGCTGGCAACTCCAGCTCGAGGAGGACGACAGGCAAGCAATCGAGCACATTCGCGGTGGTGGCGATGTGGAGAAAATCGTCGTCTCGAAGATAGGGACTGACGGTCGAGTGATCGACTTTCACCCGTCGAGGCCCAGCAGAGACCCGGAGCCTCGGGTAGCGCTCAGTGGTTTGATGGGCGAGTTGAGGCCTGCTTTCGCGAGGATGGCTGAGTACGTCGCGGTTGACCTTGACTTGATCGACAGCGTCATCGCAATCCTCGCGGAAGGTGAGATGCCGACGGCAGTGGGGAGTTTGGACGTCATCGCTGATTCTGCCGAGGGTGCTGCGGGGGTCCTGGAGGCAGGAGCAATCGACGCCACGGCCTTCCCCAACGAAGCCATCTCGGTGTGGCCGGATCGGCTGCGTAGCCTCGTCGCGGGCCTGAGAGCGAGTGTCCAGGAGGAGGCTGAACCCGAGCCGGCCGCGATAGCGGCAGCTGTGCTTCTTGCCCGCCTGCCCGAAATGCGGCTCCTTGGCCCTGAGGATCACAACTTGCGGTCCGAGTACGATCTAGAGTCCGAAGCCGATCAACCGAGCCCGGCTCTGGCACATCTTGCGCGGCTGGCTCAACTCGATCTCGTCGCGCTGCGCCAGGAAGTAAGAGACGCCAACTACGCTGACGTTTCAACCCGACGGACGTACGCGAATGATCGTCTACGAGACGTCTACGCAGAGAGCTGGAATCAGGAGAAAATCGCTCTGCAGATCGATGTCCAGAATGGCCTTCTCGTCGTTCAAGTGACGACGCCGAACGACAAGGGATACTCGAGCCTTGCGGATCGGAGTGATGGACTGCGATGGTTCGCTGCGTTGCTCGCGTTCACCCATGGTGGTCGCGGTCGTCCGATCTTGCTTGCGGATGAGATCGAGACTCACCTTCACTACGACGCGCAAGCCGACCTCGTCGGGGTCCTTGCGCGTCAAGAGTACACATCGAAAGTGCTGTACACGACGCACTCCTTCGGTTGCCTTCCGCATGATCTCGGCAACGGGGTGCGCGTCGTGGAACCAATCGACGCGGGGACATCGTTGCTGCGCAACGGGTTCTGGGAGGCAGGTGCCGGGTTCTCACCGTTGCTCAAGAGCATGGGTGCTGTCGCGGCGACGTTCACGCCTGCTCGTCACGCACTGATCGGAGAGGGGCCCTGCGAGGCGATCCTCTTGCCCACCCTGCTTCGACAGGCCGCGGGCCGTGAGCGGATCAAGTTTCAGATTGTCCCAGGGCTTTCCAGCGTTGCCTCCGTGCGCGTGGCGGAGCTTGTGTCCCAGGCAGGACAGGTTGCCTTCATCGTGGATGGAGACCCCGGCGGACTGGAGAACCGGAAGAAACTCCTCAAGGCTGGAGTGGACCCCAGCCGTGTGCTCGTGTTGAACGAAACAGGTGGCGCTGGCGCACTTGAGCTTGAGGACCTGATCCACCCGGATCTCTACGCTCAATGCGTCATGGAAGAGGCCGACTGCTGGTCGGCGACCAAGACTCAACTTGACGGGAGCGCCCTCCCCGAGAGCATGCGTACGAAAGCGGTTGAACTTTGGGCGAAAGCGAACGGAGTAGCCGCACCGGACAAGGTTGCAGTGGCTCAGCGGGTCGCGAACTTGAGTGCTGATCGCGAGATTTTCGATCCCAACAGACGCGAGCTTCTGAAGGAGCTTCTAGGAAGCATCGAGTTGGCTTTGCAGGTCTGATTTCCCTACGGCCAGCGTTCGCGGCGGCGGAGATTTGATCGGCCGCGCGGTGGACCAAACTCGGGGTAGGCCATACGAGTAACTCGCACCGACTCCCTTATTTTCAAACGACTCAGACCTACTATCTCGGGGCCCGCTCCACGTTCCGCGCCGGCGATCCCTGTGCAGCGGCACGATTGCGTGACGTCTAAGTATCACTAGGCACATCGACAGTGGTGCGTTCCTTCTCGCTGTGACTATGATCGCGATTGGGTATAGCTCGCCCTCCACTCGCGCCCCGGCAGAGACTTCGAGAACTGGTCATCTGGGCCTCTGACTCGCCTAGTGCCAACCAGATCGATCGTTTCGGAACTCACGTGGCGCGGAGCGCGGACCGCTTGAGGCGCCTGTCGAGAAGCCGCTTAAACCCCTTGCTGAAACCAGCTCGTGCCGGTACGGCGAGTGAAACGATTCGGCTGAGCTGCGCAATGAGATCGCACCGCGCCTTTCGCGAGCTATTGGGCCCCTTGGGTTAGAGGTAGTGAGCGGCGACCACACGCTGGTCGGAAGTCTCCGCTAGGCTCCGCATCGAGGCCCCGTGAGAATGTTCGGCGACATCGATATGGCAACGAGCTTTAGCTACAGCGGGAAGCGTCGCGGCATACGTTGCGATGTCGTGGCAAAGCAGCCGTGCCCCGACTGTGCGAGGCCGTAGGAGGCTGATCCGTGGGAAGTGTTGAGATCGTCGGCGGTCACTACCTGATTCTCCCCGGTCAGAAGCCGCGCGGCGGAGGCTTTGCCAGCGTGCACAGAGCCGTCGATACGCGGGATGGATCGTCGGTTGCTGTCAAATTTGTATCCGGCGCGGCGGATCGGGTCGTTCGAAAGCTCTTTCAGCGCGAGGTAGAGCTCCTCCAGGCGGCGAACAGGACAAATCACCCGAATATTATCCGTCTCGTTGACTCTGGATACGACGAAACTGCCACGCCCTATCTGGTTTTGCAGTGGGTTGAAGACTCGCTGAGAGACGTCTTGGACGTTGAATCTCCGATGGAATGGGATGTTTTTGCGAACCGGGTCCTACGGCCGATCGCTGGGGCAATTTCGTATCTGCATCAACTTGGCATCGAGCACCGCGACCTCAAGCCGGACAACGTTCTGTGGGACGAGCCCGGCGTTCCACTACTGGCCGACTTCGGCATCGCCAAGCAGCAACGGGATGCGGACGATACGACGATGACAGTTGGGCAGGCCGGCACTCCCCTGTACGCTCCTCCGGAGCGAAGCGGGAAACATCGGTACGTGCGCGACGTGTACTCGCTTGCAGTTCTCGCTGTCCAAGGACTCACGGCGCAAGCGGATCGCGCGAAAGACCTTCACGAGCTGATCCCACGACTGGACCGGTTGGGACTGCCGACTGAGTTGGATGAACTGCTTCGTCGAAGCCTTGACCTGGATCCGACCAAACGACCGCAGAATGCCCGCGAGTTCTCGCGCGTGCTGAATGAATCACTCGAAAGACTACAACCGGGTGAACGTCTCCTTCAGCTTCGGCTCAATCTCACCAAGCGCGCGCAACAAGAGCTCGCTGGGCCCAATGGTAGCCGGGAGTCAGCCAGTCGGATCCTCGCGGAAGATCTGTCGGGCGCTACGCATGGTGCGCTTTTCTGGGACCCTCAAACTAAAGCGGTAGACCGCGGCGCATTTGTGGTGTCGGGCGATGCGCTTCGAATCATCGTCAAGTTCAACGAGGATAGCGGCGACCTTGTGGTGGTTAGCGTCCGAAAGCCTGAATATGAGGAATTGGAGCGCCATCGAGAGTCCAGCCTCCGACTCGACGGTTTCATACGGTGGACCTTCGCGGCCCCGTTGAACCCTTTCGCTGGAGGAGGAGAGACCCGCGAGCTTCTGCAGCGTCTCGGCGATCATCATGACCGAGCATCGGGTGGGCTCGACGACGAGCGCTTCGGAGCCGAGCTGCTCTCGGCCTGGCGGCGGATTCTGACAGCACGCGAGAACCTCGGTGCGTCTCAGGTCGGGCCCCTGGACTTCGAAAGCTTCACTCCGCGCGGATATAACGAGACCAGGTTCGATCTGTTGTCCGATCCTGAGACGGACCTGGTCGGGTCCGAGTGGCAGATTCTCGATGAAGGGGGCCGGCCTAAAGGCCGCGGGCAGGCCGTTCAGCAGAACGCCGGTGCCCTAACGCTCCGCTGGGAGTGGCGAGACGACCTCACCCCACCCGCAAAGGGTACGCTCACTCCATACCTCGGCCCCACGCAGATCGCGATCGACCGTCAACGAGACGCGCTTCAGCGGCTAGAGAGCGGCAAGGCACGACTCGCAAAGCTCTTGGAGCTGCTAGCCGATCCCACCAAGGCGCTGCCACCAGTCGCAGCGGAGGACATCGAATGGGTATCGCAGATCGATGAGAGCAAACAGATCGCGGTAGCCGCTGGCTTGGGCACGCAAGACTGCATCGTCGTGAGCGGTCCACCAGGAACCGGCAAGACGCGTATGATCTCGGAGCTAGTTGCGCAACAACTTCTCCGCAGTCCTGAATCGAAGATTCTCCTGGTAAGCCAAACTCATGTCGCAATCGACAATGCGCTACAAAGACTCACCGAGTTGGGCATACATGGCGTTGTCCGTATGGGGCGTGAAGATGATTCTCGGGTTGCACACTCCTCAAGAAATCTGCTGCTCGATAGCCAGTTGCAAGTGTGGGCCGCAGCAGTCCGCGGCAGAGCCGAGAAGCACTTCATCGAGTATGCCGAGTCGGCAGGAATCGCTGCCGCTCAGTTGCGTGCCGCTGTGGACTTGCAGGAATGGCTGGTGGCACGCCAGACCACGGAGATGCTGGCAGAGCGGCTCAAGGAAGCGGCGCGGGCGGACGATACGACGGCGAGCCGGTTGGAGTTGCTCGATGATCCGGAGGATCTCCGCAAGCGGTTGAAGGATGCCCGGCAGAGAGAAACGCAACTCGTCAAAGCTGCGCGCGAGAACTTGTCCGGGCTCATAGACCTGGACTCGAAGGTCGATGCATCGGATGTTCGTGCAGCCATCGAGTTGATCTTGTCCCAGTCAGAGGCTGGTGACCAACTGCTCGAGTTGATGCGGCTGCAAGCTGACTGGCTCCAGAGAATCGCCTCGGATGACCGACTCGCTTCTGTCTATCTCGCCAGTAGCAGGGTGGTTGCTGGCACCTGCCTCGGGTTCATCGGACACAGAGCCGCTCGAGATCTCACCTACGACCTGTGCATCGTCGACGAGGCGTCCAAGGCGACAAGCACGGAAGCGCTCGTTTCGTTGGTGCGCGCCGAACGGATTGTGTTGGTCGGAGACACCCACCAGCTGCCTCCGCTTGACGAGGATCTGCTCCGACGAAAGGACTTGTTGGAGGAGGCGTCGCTCACACCTGAGCTGGTGAAAGAGACGCTCTTCGAGCGCTTATCTGGGCACCTCCCCGAAGAGAACCGATTCCGGTTGACGCGCCAATATCGAATGATCCCTCCCATTGGGGCGATGATCTCCAGCTGCTTCTATGATGGTTGGCTTGAATCGGCTCCTAAGCCGGTTCTCGCGGGATACGAGACCTTGGGCAAGCCGGTCTTGTGGCTTGACACCTCGAGACTGAAGGATCGACGCGAGACCCGAGACCCGCGCAACGCGGGCAGTTTTGTCAATCACTGCGAGGCTGACTTGACGATTTCGAGGTTGCAATCCATCAACACGGCGATCGAGCGCGGCTTGATCCCGAGTGGCGCAGGCGACGGCCGGTTACATGTCATCGTGATTTCCCCCTATCGAAGTCAGCTCGACGAACTCCAGCGACGGATCGATCGCATCAAGCAAACGTTGAATCATCTTGCAATTGATGTGGAGTCCGTCGACGCTCTTCGAGCGCTTATCTGGGCACCTCCCCGAAGAGAACCGATTCCGGTTGACGCGCCAATATCGAATGATCCCTCCCATTGGGGCGATGATCTCCAGCTGCTTCTATGATGGTTGGCTTGAATCGGCTCCTAAGCCGGTTCTCGCGGGATACGAGACCTTGGGCAAGCCGGTCTTGTGGCTTGACACCTCGAGACTGAAGGATCGACGCGAGACCCGAGACCCGCGCAACGCGGGCAGTTTTGTCAATCACTGCGAGGCTGACTTGACGATTTCGAGGTTGCAATCCATCAACACGGCGATCGAGCGCGGCTTGATCCCGAGTGGCGCAGGCGACGGCCGGTTACATGTCATCGTGATTTCCCCCTATCGAAGTCAGCTCGACGAACTCCAGCGACGGATCGATCGCATCAAGCAAACGTTGAATCATCTTGCAATTGATGTGGAGTCCGTCGACGCGGTCCAAGGGCGCGAATGCGACCTGGCCGTCCTCAGCGTCACGAGGAGTAACGATCGACAGCAGCTCGGATTCTTGGCCGATGCATATTGGCGGCGCATCAACGTGGCGCTGTCTCGTGCTCGGTACGGCCTAACAATCGTGGGCGACGCTGCTTTCTGCTCAGGTTCGCCGGGAGGGCTCAAACGGGTGATTGATTACATGAGATCCAACCTCGACGACTGCGAGGTGCGCGCAGTATGAGCTACCTGACTGATCAGGACGTCGCTGAGCGATTTCGGGAAGCGCGGCCGGGTCGTGACCTTGTTGCGATCGAAGAGGCCGCCATCCCGGTGACAGTGCTTCGCGTGCTCGTCTCGGCCCAGGAGGAGAAGCCACTTCCGTTGCTCGAGGAGTTTGTACTGCGGGCGCTCTTCAACGGCATTCGGGAGATTGGTGAAGTGGCGTCGTTCCTTGGACTCGGGGCAGATCAGCTGGACGACGCACTGATCGCACAGGTACAAGCCGGAAACATCACGTATCGCGGTGATGGCGAAGTCGCCACCTTGACCTCTCGCGGAAAGCTCGCGGCGATTGATTTAATGTCGATCTCGGCTATCGAGCAGGAGATCCCCGCATGCTTCGACAGGAGCATCTGGCGAGTCACGGAGTATCGCGAGTCGGACCTCATCGCCAAGAAAGCGGCACGTGAGCAGGGGCTGCTGGTAATGCCTGCGGCGCGAACGCAGCACATCGAGCGCGAGGATTTGAGGCTCATGGACCTCGAGCACCTTGTTTCGCCGGGGAAGGGGCGCGCGCGTCGTCTTCAGCTTCTCTCGATATTGCGTTCCCGAGTCACGAAGCACCGGTACCTCCCCGTCAAGCTCGCGCTATTCAGCGACGGAGTGCGTACTGAACCTGAGATTCTCGTGATCGTGAACGGCGAAGAGAGCTTTTCACACCAGCGGGAGTTGGAGAGTCTTGGCGGGGCTGTAGCGCTCGGGATGAAAGTGGAGCTCCCAAGCGCTGTGCCCTTCGTGTCCTCGTCCAACTTCGAGCCGCAAGATGTCGCCGACCGAGGTGACGATGGCGCTAGCATCACCCAGATCGGAGTGTTTGAGCACCCACTTCGCCTGAGGGCGGCGCTCAGTTCGGCCCAACGGCGGATCCTCATTATTTCCCCATGGATTCGCCGCGCCGTCGTCAACTCGCAGTTCTTGACGGACTTGGAGCGGCGCCTCAAGGGCGGCGTCGACGTGCAGATCGGATATGGCATCGGCCTTGACGGTGCTGGAACTGACCAGGCTGCAGTGGACAAGCTGAACGCGCTTGCGCGAACGTACCTGAACTTCAATTTTGTGCGCCTCCCCAACACTCACGCGAAGATTCTGATCTACGACGACGTGTACATCACGTCGAGCTTCAACTGGCTGTCTTTTAGAGGGGATCCAAACCGGACCTACAGGATGGAGGAGGGGACCTTAGTCGCGGGCATCGCGCAAACGGACCGGGTCCACGCGCGGTACTCGCGTGTCCTCAAGGATTCTCAGTAGCTGCCGCGCGATCGGACAGATGCGGCGCTGACGAGGTCATCGATCGACACTGGTAGACGCCGGTCCGAGGGGGCGACCCGTATCTCAACCGTCCGATGGACGTTCATGCGGCCCACCCGCCGCGGGCGCGCGTCAAGAAGGCTGAGACCGTCGATGCAGATCCGCACTGTGGAGTCTCCGCCCTCTTCCCGCTTTCTTGGAGAGCGCTGTGGCGGTACGAGGGACGCCGCGGCCCTTAGCTGTCGCGTGTCGCGGTACGATGCGCAGTCCGCATCGCAGTCGGGATTCCGACCTCGTGAATTGGCTCCTGGTGTTCACCACGAGCGATCACGAGCACGATGGAGGCCGATGCGCGGGGCTGGCTGCCCGCTGAAGTTCAGATTCTGACAACTCTCGTGAGACAAGTCACACGACGGGGCGATCATGGCGGCCGCGGGATTCCGCAGAAGCCATGTCTCACTTCATGACAACTCTCGTGAGATCGGACATGAGGTGTCCCATCTCACGAAGGTGTCGGAATCTCACGGAACCTGTCGCGCCCTGCTCGACGGCGAAGAGTCACCGACCCTGCCGAATCGATCGTTTCCGACGCGGCCATGTTCCGCAGTCCGGGCCCACCGGCCATATGACGAGCTCGCCTTCGGTGTCCGAAACCGAAGTCGGCTTGCCGTGAGGGGCGCTCAGTGAGAGTGAAGAACAGGGGTTTGACCTTCCCCTTAGGGGAGGCCAGAGCCTTGAGTCATGCAGAGACGAGGACCTCGACCGGCATCGGTCAACAGTCTGAGAACCCTGCGTACCACCCATCGGACTGGTGAATCTGGAGAGAAGACATGGAAAGCGTGAATCGTGATCGGCTGGATGGGCGGCGCGCTCTGGTGACAGGCGGCTCTAAGGGATCGGGGGCGGCTGTCGCGGAGCGCCTTCGCGAACTGGGTGCGGATGTGTATGTGACGGCACGGTCTATGCCGATCGGGTATGTATTCCCGGACCGGTTCATCGGCGCCGACACGTCGACGACTGAGGGCACGGCGACCGTCGCGTCCCGCATTCAGGAGGCCGGAGGTGTCGACGTTCTCGTCCACGTCGTCGGGGGCGCCTCGACGCCTTCTGGCGGATTCGTGAAGATCACCGACGAACAGTGGATGACCGAGCTCAATCTCAACTTCCTCGGCGCTGTCCGGCTGGATCGCGCACTTCTTCCCGCGATGATCGATTCCGGTTCTGGCGTGGTGATCCACTTCACTTCGATTCAGCGGCAGATGCCGCAGTACGATGCTTCCCTGGCCTACGCGGCTGCGAAGGCAGCGCTTCGCACTTACAGCAAGGGGCTCGCGAATGAGCTTGCCCCGAAGGGCATTCGAGTCAATTCCATCAGCCCTGGTGGCATCGAGACCGACGCGTACGAACGCTTCGTCGACCGGATCGCGGAGGGTAACGACCTCAGCCGGGATGCCGCGAAGCAGCAGATACTCGACTCTCTTGGCGGCGTGCCGCTTGGGCGGTTCGCTCACACCGAGGAGATCGCCGATCTCGTGGCTTTCCTCGTCTCTGACAGGGCGTCGGGAATCGTCGGGGCCGAGTATGTCATCGACGGCGGAACGGTTCCGACGATCTAGACGCCGCGCCAGGCACGGGAACCGACGCGAGAGGAGAGGGCGAGCGACATGGGCGCGATGGACGAGCTGATTAGCCCGACGGTCGTCGCGCAGTTGCGAGCGGCGTTGATAGCCACCGGCACGTCCGCCGGCTTTCCCAACCTGGCGGCGGCGGAGACGGGCGTGCAGGGCGCGCGTCTCCGCCAGCGGGTGGATTTGGTCCGCAATGCACTGCTCAGCGACGCTCCGGCGGGCTTCTCGGCTGCTGAGCGGCTCGTCGTGGATGTCATGGATGAACCTGACTTCGCCGGGTGGATGATCTGGCCCGTCACTGAGTTCGTGAGCTCCCGCGCCCTTGAGTCCGGGTCAACAACCGACTTCGACGATGCCATGGCGCTTCTGTCACGTCTGACAGTCGGGTTGACGGGTGAATTCGCCATTCGAGATCTACTGATCGCTCGTCCGGAGCGTGCGCTGGAGATCATGGGATCGTGGACAGGTCACGACAACGAGCACGTACGACGGCTCGCTACCGAGGGCTCTCGCGCCTATCTTCCCTGGGCTAAGCGGGTGCCCTGGCTGCTCACGCACCCTCAGGGAACCCGGCGCATCGTCGACGCCACCTACCGCGACCCGAGTGAGTACGTGCGACGCTCGACCGCCAACCATCTCAACGACTTGAGCCGCGTCGATGCCGAAGCCGCTACCGAGATCGCTGCTGGGTGGGCGTCTGCTTCGGACGTGAACACCCAGTGGCTGCTTCGACACGGCCTGAGGACTCTCGTAAAGCAGGCTAATCCCGCGGCGCTCGCTCTCGTGGGCTTCACGGGAACCACCCTGCGCGTGACCCGGCCTCGCATCACAACGGCGCAGGTTCCCTGGGGCGGTGCGCTGACCTTCGAGGCTGTAGTCACCAACGACGCAGATGCGGATGCCACGGTGGCGGTCGACTACACCGTCGGATTCCAGCGGTCCAATGGCGCGATCGGCGAGAAGACCTTCAAGCTCGGATCACGACAGATCGCCGCCGGCGACAGTGCGATCGTCACCAAGACGCACTCTTTCCGCCCTATCACCACGCGCACGTACTACGCGGGCAAGCATCACATCACTCTGCAGGCCAACGGCGTGCTCTCCCCACGCACCGAATTCGTCTTAGAGAACCCGGACCCAGCAGATCCGTTCGACACGAGGAGTAGATCATGAACGACATAGCCGAGACGGTTCTCCGCATCATGTCCGCCATACCCAGCGGACACGTGCTGACCTACGGAGACATCGCCGAGAGAGCGGGCACGGGGCCGCGAGCGGTCGGGCAGATTCTGCGCAGCGGCGGGCATGATGGGCCGTGGTGGCGAGTCGTGAATGCTTCGGGTCAGCCGGTCAAGAGCCTGGCGCGCGAAGCGCTCGCACAGTTCCTTGAAGAAGCGACACCCCTGTTACGCGACGACGAGACCGACGTGCGCGTTGACCTCGCGCTCGCAACGTGGCGGCGGTCAGACACCACTCGACGGGCGTGACGCCCGGGGAACGCGAGCATTCGCAAGGCCAGGATGAAGCCGCGCCTGGCGACGATGCCGGCGCCCAGACCGTAGAGACGTGTCGGGGAAATAGCCAGTCGCCGATGATGGATCCAATGATCGCCGATGCGGCCGTTGCGCGCATCGTTCGGCTCAGCTCTGCTCGGGTTCCGGATGATCGTCGACGTCTAGCGTGTGCCACGTCTCGAAGGTCAGATCCGATGCCCCTTCGACGTCCCCACTGGACAGCAGTGCGATGAGCTGCTCGTGTCGTTCGAGGGATGCCTGCCCGTCCGCGGCGAAGCGTTCGCGCTCTGCGCGGCGTACGACGGGTCCGAAGAGATCCAGTACCGACGCGATGGCGTCGTTGCCGAGCACTGTCACCGGCACACGATGGAATTCCTCGTCAGCGTCCATTGCCGCGGCAATGTCATCCTTGGCCAACGCCTTCGCGAAGCGGCGGTTTGCATGCCGCATGCGGTCGAGCTCGGCGTCAGTGGCGTTACCTGCCATCTCCCGCACAGCCAGCACGTGCATCGCGGCTACAACGTCCCGAGCATCGCGAACGGCCTTCGGGTCGATCGTGCTCACCGTCGTGGATCGGCCCGGCTTGGCGACCACGAGCCCGCTCGCCCCCAGCCGCAGCAGCGCTTCACGCACCGGCGTTCGGCTGACCCCGAGCCATTCGGCGAGGTCGCCGTCTTTCAGCTGCTCACCGGGGAGAAAAGTGCCGTCGATGATCGCGTCGCGCAGCCGTCGGAAGACGTCGTCACGCAGTAGCGACCGATCTACACCTGAAACTTGTTGAGGAATGGGCATGCAATATATTGCGCACACGTCAGCGCCGAGAGCAAGTCGGCGTTGCTCGTTGCGTTCTGAATTCGAGATGCAATATATTGCGTATTGCTAGTGTTCTACTTCACAACACAACCCGCCCGGCTTCACTCGGAGCCGCATCTGGAAGGAAGAATCATGACAACCACTGAAGAGATCAAGAACGTCGTTCTCGTGCACGGCGCGTTCGCGGACGGGTCCGGCTGGCGCCGGGTCTACGACCTGCTGACCGCTCGCGGCTACCGCGTCTCCATCGTGCAGAATCCGCTCACCTCGTTCGCCGACGACGTCGCGGCAACCAACCGCGTCCTGGACGCCCAGGACGGCCCAGCCATCTTGGTCGGTCACTCGTGGGGCGGCACGGTGATCACAGAGGCGGGTGTGCACCCGAAGGTCGCTGGCCTGGTCTACGTGTCTGCCCTCATCCCGGATGTCGGTGAGACCAGCGGCCAGCAGTACGAGGGCTTCGCAGCAACCCCCGAGTTCGTCATCGACATCGACGACGACGGGTACGGCTATCTCAACCGCGACGCCTTCCACGCAGGATTCGCCGCCGACGTCAACGACGCTGACGCGGCGTTCCTGGCAGACAGCCAGGTGCCCGTGAACATGGCCGTTTTCGGCGAGGCTGTCACGGTGGCAGCGTGGCGGGACAAGCCGAGCTGGGCGGTCATCGCCACCGAGGACAAGGCGTTCGACCAGGCGATGCTGCAGCACATGGCCAGCCGCATCGGCGCCGACATCACCAATGTCCCCGGCAGCCACGCCCTGTTCATCACGCAGGCTGAGGCCGTCGCCGACGTGATTGCCACGGCCACGAACTCCGCGGCCAAGGTCGCTGCCGAAGCCGGCGCTCGCTGACGCTTCACCACCCGCCCGGGGTCAGCTCGCTTGCAACGCGAGCTGACCCCGGACCTTACTCCAGAGGAGCATCATGGCGGTCACGACGTTCCAGGTGGCTCTTTGGGTGGAGCTGCTTGCTGCAGGCCTCGGTGGACTTCAAGGAGCGTTGTTCGCAGCTGACATCCGTCACCGACGCATCGACGTGTTGGGTGTGCTCGTGATCGGGTTGATCGTCGCGCTCGGGGGAAGCTTGCTGCGCGACGTTGTTCTGAACCAGCCTCCGGTTGTGATCTGGATGAACTGGTACTTGGTTGTCGCCGGCGCTGCCGCCCTGGTCGGCATGATCCTTCAACCCCTGATCGCGCATGCCAACTGGCTGATCACGGTACTCGATGCGGTGGTCATGGGGCTGTTCGGTGCGATCGGTGCCACCAAGGCCCTCTCTCTCGGCGTCGGCGAGGTCGGTGCGCTGGTCGTTGGAGTGCTCAGCGCCATCGGTGGCGGCATGCTCCGCGACATCTTCCTCAGTCTGCCTGTCTCATTTGTCCAGGTTGGAACTCTCTACGCCGTGGCCGCCGGCTCTGGAGTCGGCGTCCTCGTGCTACTCGTCAGCCTCGGAACCCCCGTACTTCTCGGGGCGGTCATCTGCGTCGCGGTGACGACGATCGTCCGCCTCGTCGCTGTCGTCTTCAGCTGGACCTTTCCCGAGCAGCGATCACTCCCTACGCCCCGCCGCCGGATGCCGAGGCAGTCGTGAACCGGCCACGCCCTCGCCCGCGACGACCGAGCCCGGCCCGCCGCGCGTCCGTCCGGCACGGCAGCGCCGTCCAGGACGAGACGGGCGACATCGGCGGGACGCGAACAGCACGGCACCGACGCAAGAGGTGGTGGCGGTCGGCGCGCGAACGCCACCACCTGCGACAAGATGAGGGCGGGCTGAGCGCCGAACAGCTGGGGCCTCACGAGCAGCGCCAGGGCAAGCCCGGCAACCACGACGGTGACGGTCAGCCGGATCGGATGCCACCGCGTAGCTCGCATCACTTCAGCGAATCGCACGAAACTCGAGAAGACTGGGTACCGGCTGGGACGCAGGAGAGGAGGATCGAGTCATGAGCGCTCTAATGACCATCGGCGACTTCTCGCGCGCGGTGCGGATGACCGCGAAAGCGCTCCGGTTCTACCACCAGAACGACATCCTCGTCCCTGCGGTCGTGGACCCGTACAACGGCTACCGCATGTACAGCCCGAACCAGATCTCCGACGCCCAGATCGTCCGAACTCTGCGAGACCTGCACGTGCCCATCCACTCCATCAAGGAGGTGTTGACCAGCACCGACGTCGCTGTACGCACGCAGATGCTCGCGCTCCACCTCGAAACGATGGAAAGGCAGCTCGCCGATACGCAGCTAGCCGTGCAGAACCTGCGCGACATCCTCACCCCCACCGATGCCCCGGTCGAGATCTTGTACCGGAGTATCCCGGAGACGCGGGCGGTGGCCATCAGCGAGGTCATCGACCTGCCGGATCTCCCCGGCTGGTTCCGGCAGTCCACATCGAAGCTGCAGCGCGTCGCCGCGCAGACCGATCGGGCATCCACCGGCGGCTACGGCGGCGTCTGGCCGAACGAACTGATCTCGGGTGGGCGGGGTCTCGCGACAGTCTTCTTCACTGTCGACGACGCGTTCACGGAACGCGCCTTCGGCGACGGCGCCGCACTTGTCGAGCTTCCCGCCGTCGAGCTCGCTGTAGCCGTCCACGACGGCCCTGAAGAGACCGCCCCGAACGTGTACGCGGCGCTCGGAGAGCACGTCGCTCGCCACGAGCTTGGCACCGGGGGTCCCGTCCGTGAGGCGTACATTCAGGGATTTCGAACCATCGATCCGCGCACCGTCACCGAGGTCGGGTGGCCAATCTTGCGGGTCGTTCACTGAGGGCGAAAAGAGGGGTTTGACCTTCCTCTTGGGGGAAGTCGGAACCTTGAGTCATGCAGGGAACAGAGGTCCTCGACCGGTACCGGCCGGCAGCCCGAAGCCCCCTGCAGGCTCACCCATCGAACTAGTGAATCTGGAGAAATCTCATGGCCACCACCGAAACGTACGACATCTACGACGCTGCGATCGTCCCGCCGGTCGTCGCCCAGTACATGGTCGCTCAGGGCGACGGAACCGACTCGGAGACGATCGCGCAGGCGTTCACCTCCGATGCACACGTCAACGACGAGGGCATCGACTACCACGGTGAGGACGGCGTCCGTGCCTGGCTCAACAAGACCGGCGGCGAATACGCCTACACGACGACCCTGACCGGTCAGCGTCAGGACGGACCTGACAAGTGGACGGTCATCGCCCACCTGGAGGGTGACTTCCCCGGTGGCGTCGTCGACCTACCGTTCCGTTTCACGCTTCGTGGCGACAAGATCGCGAAGCTGATCATCGCCTTCTGAGGTCAGTGGTCGTCGCCGGCGGCCCGCATCTGATGCGCGTTCGACAGGGGAGGCGCTCGCGACACTCACGCGAGCACCTCCCCGTCGCCGTGCGCGGCTGTCAGGAAGCGGCGACCTTGGGACCAGAGTCGTCTGATCAATCTCTTCGAAGCAGAGCCAGACCCTGGACTACGTCCCACGCTAGAACGATCGTTTTCGGCATCCGCACTCGTGTTGGTGACTGACCACGCGACATGCCGTTCGCGTTTCTGCCGAACCTCTGCCGGGACCGGCTGCGCCGAACCATTCGCTCGACGTTTTTCGGCGGGCCGTGGCGAACGCGACTACCGGCACCGTTTGTGAGACAGCCCGGCTGTCGGCAGCGCACCAGCCGCTTCCGGTTACTCCGTGAGCGCAATCGCTAGTCGCGGAAGCTCGCGGCCCGGAATGGAACCACTGGGCGAGGTGCCGATGCGTCGAGCACCAAAACGCAGATAGAACGACTCCGCACCTGGATCCGCATCGAGCTCCAGGCGCGTGAACCCCGCGGCCCGCGCGGAGTGCAGTGTGTGCTCGAGCAGCATTCGGCCGCACCCGGTGCCGATCGCGGACGGATCGACGAACAACGCCGATAGTTCGCCTTCGTCTGTGTCGCCTTTCACGAGGCTGAAGCCGAGAACGGTATTGTCCTGCTCCACGATCCACATCAGCGGTGACCCACAGGTCGTCGCATCGAAGGTCAGCTCTGCTCGGCATGCCTCGAGGAACTCGGCTGAGTACCCCCAGTGCGCCTTCGAGCGCAGAGCCAAAGCTGAGATCTCTTCGTGCTCCTCAGGCCGTGCTCTCCGTACGTGCAGATCGCTCACATTCTCACTATGCACGCCGCGGCATCCCAGACGCCAGCCGGCGGTGTAGGAGTGACGCTCTCGAGTCCGTCGACGTAGACTCGCCACCGGTGACCACAGGCTGACTCAGGGAGGCAGGAACATGGGATTGTTCGCGAAGAAGGGCGACGAGGCTGTTCTCGCGAAGCTCCGAGAAGCCCCTGCGCAGTACCGGGAAGTCGCTGAGCGCCTCCACACTCTCGTCCGGGAAAGCGCGCCCTCGTTGGAGCCGGTCGTCCGCTGGGGACTCGTGTTCTACGTGAGAGACGGCAAGGACATCTGCTACATCAAGCCGGACAAGGACTACCTCGCGTTCGGCTTCGGCGAGGTCGTCAACCCGACACGAGAAGAGGGTGCCCATCTGCACCCCGTCGCGTGGACGGTCACGTCGCTGGATGCTGCGACCGAGGCCACGATTCGCGCCTGGGTCGAGAAGGCCGCCGCCTGACACGGACGGGATCCCAGGGGACCCGTCCGTGAGCGTCGAGTCCGTGCCTACCGCACGTCTCTCACCGCACGCTCTGCGCTGGCCGCCGTGTCCGTCGTTGCTGCGCCGCGCGGCCATGTCCAGGCCCACCGCACGATGAACGCGAGCACGACCAGCTCCAGTGCGACGCCCAGGAGGTAGAAGAACAGCCACGACCCGCCTACCTCGCCCACGGCGTTGAAGGCCGCGAACGGGATCTGTATGGACGCCACGACGAGGTTCACGATGCGGGCGGCCCGGGCGGGCAGCGCCACCGACAGCACGACCATGAGGATCGGGATCGCGAGGAGGCTCAGCGCGATGATCGCCCAGGTCTGGGTGATGTAGAACTGCCAGACGACGCCGACGAGGATGTCATCGACGACGCCGGGCTTGTAGAAGGCGAGGATGTCCACGTAGATGTAGAAGAGCATGAAGCTCGTCCAGGCGGCAGCGAGTCTGGCTCTGACCGGCATCCGCTGCTCTTCCAGCGCGGTGGTGGTGGGTCGTCGTGTGTTCATCAGGTACTCCTTTGTCGGGTGCGGATCATGAGAGAGGGTCGACGTCGGCGATGCGCAGCACGACGTTGCCTCGCTTGCGCCCGGTGTCGACGTAGCGGTGCGCCTCGACGATGTCGGCCAGGGCGAAGGACCGGTCGATGACGGGTCGGTAGCGACCGGAGTCTGCGAGAGCCACGACGTGGGCGAGCTCGTCGGCGCCGGGTTTGCCGACGTTCCAGGTGACGAGCTTTCCCGATCGACGGGTCTGACCGCGGCTGCGCAGCATCGACCACAGGTCGGCGATGACGAGGAGCAGCGCCCCGCCGGGAGCGATCGATCTCTCGACGCGGCCGAACCCGGCATTGCCCACGCCGTCGACGATCACGTCGTACGTCTCGTCGCCCGCGGTGAAGTCCTGGCGGGTGTAGTCGATGATCCGGTCCGCGCCGAGTGACAGGACCAGAGAGGCGTTGCCGCCGCTGGTGACGGCCGTCACGTCGGCGCCGAGCTGCTTCGCCAGCTGGACCGCCGCAGTGCCGACCGCGCCGGATGCTCCGTTGACGAGCACCGAGGTGCCCGGCCCGATCGAGACCTGTCTGAAGAAGCCCTGCGCGGTGATGCCGCCGAACACGAGGGTCACGGCCTCCTCGAGGGTCATGCTCGCAGGAGCGTGGGTGATCGCCCCCTCGGCGGGCATGCACACGTACTCGGCGTGACCGCCGAACGCTCCGCCCATCGCCGCGATGACACGGTCGCCGGCGGTGAAAGCTGTGACGCCCGGACCGACGGCTTCGACGACGCCTGCGGCATCCATGCCCAGAATCGGATGCTTCGGACGGAGCACGCCGATCCCGGCGGCCGCGAGCAGACCGAGGCCGGGCGGCACGTCCCTAGCGCGGGACCGATGGTCGGCGATGCTCACCGTGCTCGCGTGCACCCGGACGAGCACCTCGCCGGACTTCGGCGAGGGGATGGAGCGCTGTTCGAGGTGCACCTCCTCAGGGCCGCCGAACCGGTGGTAGACGGCCGCGGTCATGGTCTTATCGGGTGTCATGCCTCGATGCTCGTCTTCCCGGGTGCGCGGATCATCGGCCAGGCGGTCCGGATCTGCTCGGCCGAAAGTACGGCATCCGTTCTGTGCCGCGGGCCGATGTCCTCGCGCTCCAGGGCGACGAGCATCGAGACATGTCGCAACAGATGAAGGCCACCCGCCGTCCGACCTCGGTGCGACGGCGGGCGCGTCCGAAGAGCGGATGGCCGGCGATCACCGGGCTCCTGCTGCTCAGCGCGCTCCCGGTGCTCGGCGGCGTGCTCCGGCTCGGAGAGGTGGGCGCCGGCTCCGGGGACCCATCGCCTCCGGCCTCGACAGTGGCGTTGGTCGTGCACATCGTGTCGATGACCGTGTACTGCGTTCTCGGCGCCTTCCAGTTCTCTCCGGCGCTGCGAGCCCGGCGTCGCTGGCATCGCTCCGCAGGCCGCGTCCTGGTTCCCGCCGCCTTCCTCGCGGCCTTGTCCGCCGTCTGGCTCGCCGTCTTCTTCGGCGGACCCCCGGATGAGCTCGCACTCGCGATGATCCGCCTCGTCTTCGCGACAGCGATGACGGTGTTCCTGGTGCGAGCGGTGATCGCGATCAGGCGCCGGGACTTCCCCGCACACGGTGCATGGATGACACGCGCCTACGCGATCGCGATCTCCGGCGGAACCCAGGCGCTCGTCTTCGCGTCGTGGACGATCCCCCTCGGCGAGGTCGACGCATTCGGCGAGGCCTGGCTGGTCGCGGTGGCCTTCGTCATCAACAGCCTGGTGGCGGAGCTGCTCATCCGCAGACGGACCGGCCGGCGGATGAGCCGCGTGACGGATGGCTCTGCGCTTGTATCCTGACGGAGTGACCGGGCTTCTGCGTTCCGCGTGGAGTGCGCCGAGCGCTGTGCCCCCTCCGCCGCGCCGGGTCTGGCGGGATTGGGTCCTCCTGGCCCTCGTCGCCGTGCTGGCGGTGGTCGAGAGCATCCTCCGAACCGACCTGCAGCAGCCGCTGCTCTCGGTGCTCGTGCTCCTCGCCGTGCTGCCGTCAGTGCTCTGGCGCCGCACGAAGCCGCTGCTGATGCTCATCGCCGTGATGGTGCCGCTCGGGCTGCTCCTGCCCGACTCGACCCTCTACACGAGCCTCTTCGCCATGGTGAACGTCTACGCGCTCTATCGCTGGGGGGCAGGTCGCGACCTCGTGATCGGCTCGGTCGTCCTCCTGGCGAGCCTCGGCCTCACGTTCGTCCGCGGGGAAGGCCTCGATGAGCTCATCGGCGGGTTCGCGCTGCTGCTGACGGTGGTGCTGCTCGGCATCGCCTTCCGCTATCGCGCCGGATCCCGGCAGCGTGGCCTCGACCGCATCCGGATGCGGGAACGTGAGCATCTTGCCCGTGATCTGCATGACACGGTCGCCCACCACGTCTCGGCCATCGCGATCCGGGCCCAGGCGGGCCTGGCGGTGGCGGCGCGAGACCCTCGAGCGGCGGAGGACGCGCTCGGCGTGATCGAGGTGGAGGCGGCCAAGACCCTGAGCGAGCTGCGGTCCATGGTGCGGGTGCTGCGGCAGGGCGAGACGGCCGAGCTTGCGCCGAGTCCGCGTTTGGGCGACATCATGCAGCTCGCCGGAACGCGGCCCGGTGGCGCGACGGTCGTCGTGAGGGTGGCGGGGGATGGCGGCAGCATCCCGCCGCCGGTGGCCGCCGCGGTCTTCCGTCTCGCCCAGGAATCCGTGACCAACGCTCTCCGTCACGCCCGGCAGGTCACGCGTGTGGACGTGCTCGTGGAGGCGGATGCGGGAGGGCTGCGGTTGAGCGTGACGAACGACGGCGAGGTCGCCTCCTCTCCCACGCCCGGTTTCGGGATCATCGGCATGATGGAGCGCGCAGCTCTGCTCGGCGGCACCTGTCAGGCAGGACCGGCGCCCGGCGGCGGATGGGCCGTCACCGCGGTGCTCCCTCGTGTTGGATGGTCAGCATGACCATCCGCGTGCTCGTCGCCGACGACCAGGAGCTCGTGCGCACGGGCCTCAGCATGATCCTCGGCGCCCAGCCGGACATCGAGGTCGTGGGTCAGGCCGTCGACGGCAACGAAGCCGTCGCCCTGGCCCGGAGCCTGCGGCCAGACGTCTGCCTGTTCGACATCCGCATGCCCGATCTCGACGGCATCGAGGCGACCCGCCTGCTCGCCGGTCCGGGCGTGGATGACCCGATGGCGGTCGTCGTCATCACGACCTTCGATCTCGACGAGTACGTCTTCGCCGCGCTGCGGGCGGGCGCCAAGGGCTTCCTGCTCAAGGATGCCGGACCGGAGCTTCTCGCGCAGGCGATCCGCGCTGCCGCCGGCGGGGATGCTCTGATCGCCCCCAACGTCACGGTCCGGCTGCTCGAGGCATTCGCCGGAGCGCGTCCCGCCGCGCCGCCTCCGCAGCCCGTCGAGCCGCTCACCGAGCGCGAGGAGCAGGTGCTCGCGACCGTCGCGGGAGGCCTGAGCAACGGTGAGATCGCGAGCGAGCTCTACATCACCATCAGCACGGTGAAGACGCACGTCGCGAGCCTCATGACGAAGCTCGGCGCCCGCAATCGCGTCGAGATCGCCATCTGGGCGCACCAGACGGGACGGATGCGCCGGCGAGCCGGCGACGGCGACGAGCGGTGATCCGTCGCTGACGGCTGCGTGTGCGAGCGCGTCAGCGGGCTTTCGCGGGAGTCGTGCGCGCGCGGAGATGCATCCGCTGTCCGTGTGCGCCGAACAGGCTGAGAATCTCGACGGGTCCCGCACCGGCCGACCCGAACCAGTGCGGGTTCTTCGTGTCGAACTCCGCGACCTCGCCCGGCCGCATGACGATGTCGTGCTCGCCGAGCACGAGCCTCATGCGACCGTCCAGCACGTAGATCCATTCGTACCCGTCGTGGGCGCGCAGGGTCGGCTCCTGTTCGGTCGCAGGGATCGTGATCTGGAAGGCCTGCGGCTCACCTCCTCTGGCCGAGAGTCTCGTGAGGATGCGTCCGTCGGCGCGAGAGGTCTTCGGAGCCACACGGGGGTCGCCGATGCGGGGAGGGCTGACGATCTGCTCGAGAGGCACGGCGAGAGCGGCGACGATCGGCAGCAGCAGCTCGAGGCTGGGTTTGCGTTGACCGGACTCCAACCTGGACAGCGTGCTCTTCGATATCCCCGTCATGCTCGCCAGGTCGAGGAGAGTGGTGTCCTTGGCCAGACGGACTCGTCGAAGCCGCGGCCCGATCTGGCTCAGTTCCGTCTCTATCCGCTGCCTCGTGCTCATCCGCTCACTCAAGCATCTCCTTCCCGGTTTCAGCAACGGAATTCCCACTTTCGTGCCGGTGCCTGGGACGGTGGTCCCATGCGCGGAGAAGCCGCGCTCCTACCCCGAATGAAGGACAGACGATGTCGAACCCTCAGCCCGCCACGCGCCCCGCCGACCGCGCCATCGCGAAGCCTCCGTCCGTGCATGTCCGCGCCGTCATCACCTGGCTCGCGATCTTCCCGCTCGTGACGCTCGGCTTCTTCGCCATCGCACCGTTCTCCGAGGGATGGAATCCCGTGCTCCGCGCGTTCGTCCTCACGATCGTGGTCGTTCCCGTCGCGGTCTACCTCGTGGTCCCGCAGCTGATGCGCCTGTACGCATCGCTGCAGGCCGGCATCGGACGCTGACTTCGCGGCGTCGCGCGCACGGGCGCGCTTCGGGGAGCTCCCGTCAGAGCAGCATCGCCTCGCTCAGGGGCACGCCGCTCCACTTCACGATCCCGAGACCCACGAGGCACACTCCCGCCGTGACGGCCAGCAGGATCCACGACGGCTGAGATCCTGTCGCGAGAAGCCAGGCGCCCACCGCGCCGAAGAGGATGGTGAAGCAGAGGCCGCCCCAGAACAGCAATGCCCCGACGAGTCCGAGAAGGGGACGGGGTTCCAGGCGGCTCATGCCTCCACGATATCGGCAGTCAGTTGATGATCTCGCTGCGTTCGTCGGCGCGGATCGCGGCCAGCGTCTCCCGCCAGGTCGCGAGTGCTTCGGGGGTCAGCCGGGTCCAGTCGAGCACCTCGGAGACGACCCGGATCGGCTCGGTGCTGCGATACGAGCGCGTGGGGTTGCCGGGGAACTTCTTGTCGGTCACATTCGGGTCGTTCTCGAAGGGGCCGGTCGGCTCGACGAGGTAGACGCGCGGCTCGCCGTCACCCGCCGCGAGTTCGGCCGCCAGCCCTGCGCCATCCCGCAGAGCCGTGAAGTAGATGTGGTTCATCACGATCTCGGGGCGGTAGTTGGAGCGGAAGCCCGCCGTCAGGAGGTCCCCCTCCTGCAGATCGGCCTTCGTGCCGTGAAAGAACGGTCCCTCGTCCAGCGCGTCACCCATCCCGACAGCCTAGGAGTTCTATCCCGAGCCCGTCATGTCCAGCTCGTCCTCGCCCAGCGCGATCACGCTCCAGACGGTGCCGTCCGCGGCGGTGAACTCATAGGTCGGGACGAGGTACCGATGCTGGTTCACGTCTTTGGGGAGCAGAGCGAGGCCCAGGCGGACCGAGACGATCTCGCGATCGACTACCTTCCACGGGACGGCAGAACCGGGCTGGGGAGCTTCAGGTGGAGCGGTCAGCGACGCCGGGGGAACCGAGAGGTAGTCGGGTGAAGACACCATGCGGGCCGAGAACGCCGGATCGCTGAGTCTCTCTCCGGCTTCGGCGGGACTGACCACGGCGTAGGAGCCGAGCGACACGATCTCGCCGGTGGGGCCGGAGGCGTACATGATCCCCTGCGCCGACACCGTCACCCGGGCGACGATCTCCGTCACGTTGTTCTCCACGATCAGGGCGGCCGTTGCCGTCGTCGTGTGATCCGAGCCGTCGGGAGTCAGCGTGATCTGCGTCGCCGTCTCATCGATGCCGAGGGCCGAGAGGAACAGACTGACCGACTCCTGCACCAGCTCGTCGCTCGGAGGGGGAGTGTCGGCCATGCACCGGATCATCTCCTGGCCGAAGGCCCAGGTTCCGTCGTCGTTCATCTTGTCGCGACCGTGGAGGTCCGTGGCCGATCTCTCGCACACGGAGAGCGCATCGGGGATGCCGCTCTGGAAGTATGCCTCGCCCCACAGCTGCAGACCGAAGTAGGCACCGGCGTAGTCCCCGACGACCCACCCGCCGTCGAGATCGCTGGGCCGGGCGTCGCCGGAGAGACCGAGCGCTGCGGCCATCCGGCCGGCGTCTTCCGCCGTCGTCTGCGCCGCGGGGTCGACCACGAAGACGTCCGCCTGGGTCGACGCCGTGTCGAGGGTCGGGAGGAGGAATCGATTGCGACCGGTCGGTCGATCCCACCCGAACCCGACGCCGACGGACGGCTCTACTCGACCTCCCACCTGCATCTCGACCGACTGCGACAGTGCGCCCCCGGACCCGTCGCCATAGAGGTGTATCGGACGCGCAGGGTCAGCCGGTGTTCCGGTCTCCACCGCGATCGGCGTCGTCGACGGGCTGACGGCGATACCGCCCGAACCCCAGATGTACGCGCCCCCGATGGCGGCGGCGACCGCCGCGGATGCGGCGAGTGGCACGAGCCATCGTGGCCTTCCGCGTCCTGCCGGGACGGGGGTGGTCGCCGTCGGGATACGCGAGATGCGGTCATGCAGGTCCGCGGATGCCGTGGCGGCCGCGGCAGGGTCAGCGGACTCCAATGCCCGAATCTCGTCACCCGGGGTGTCGTCGCTCATGATGCGCCTCGTCTCTCACGGTGTTCGTCCACTGAGTCACTGTCGACGGGCGCCCTCATCTTGCACCGATGGATCCCATACCTCGCGGAGTCGGACCCGCGCGCGCGAGAGCGCGGCCTGTGCGCCGGATCGCGAGATCTCGAGCGCTTCGGCGAGCTCGTCGCCGTTCAAGCCCTCCCACGCATGCAGGAGCAGGATGTCACGGTCGCGCTCAGACAGCTCGGCCAGCGCGCGCAGGAGTCGGTCGTGATCCGCGATCCGCGCCGCATGGTCGTCCGAGGGTGGCGGTTCGTCGGTGAGATGCAGGGGGAGCCGTGACGTGCGGCGCCGATGATTGGCAAGCACGTGACTCGCCGTGCGGTAGAGCCACGGCAGCACCCACTCGGACGGGATGTCGTCACACCGACGCCAGGCGATCTCGAACACTTCAGCGGTCAGGTCGTCGGCATCCTGCCGGGCGGACCGTCGGAGGAAGTAGCGATACACGGGGTCGACGAGCGTCGCGACTTCGGTCGTGAACCATGCCTGAGCATCGGACGGTCGATGACCCATGACACTCCTCACGGCGGGTCCGACGGACCCGTTCACTGAGGATGTGTCGGACGTGAGCCGATTCTTGCAGGTCCGGCTGCGCGACTCAGCTTCTCCCGTGCTCTTCGTCCGCGGCGCTCGCCGAACGGCTCATGCTTCCGGGATCTCCCGACCGAAGGCCTCGAGAGTGACGGCCTCCGGCTCGGGCCCGCGACGCACGTCGGTGTCGAGCGCGTCGATCGAGGCGAGCTGCTCGGCCGTGAGCTCGAAGTCGAACACGTCGTAGTTCTCGGCGATGCGCGCGGGTCGCACCGACTTCGGCAGTGCGGAGCGGCCCTGCTGCAGGTGCCAGCGCAGCATGACCTGTGCCGGCGACTTGCCGTGCTCCGCGCCGATCGCCTTCAGCGTCTCGTCGTCGAAGGCCGACGCGCCGTTGGGGCGGTATGCGGTGATGCCGCCGATCGGCGACCAGGCCTGCGTGATCGTGCCCGCCGCGGCATCCGCCCGCTGCACATCGCGCTGCTGGAAGTACGGGTGCACCTCGACCTGGTTGACCGCGGGCACGATCGAGGTCGAGGCGGCCAGGTCGGCGAGGTGCGACGGCATGAAGTTGCTGACGCCGATGGCGCGCACGTGCCCCTCGCCGAGTAGGGACTCGAGGGCCTTGTACGCGCCGACGGTCAGGTCGAACTGCGAGGGCAGCGCCTGGTGCAGGATGAGCAGGTCCAGAGTGTCGACGCCGAGCTTGCCGGTCGACTTCTCGAAGGCGTGCAGCGTCTCGTCGTAGCCGAAGTCGCTGATCCACACCTTGGTCTCGATGAAGATCTCGTCGCGGGAGATGCCCGACTGTCGGATGGCCTGTCCGACCTCGCGCTCGTTGCCGTATGCCGCTGCCGTGTCGATCAGGCGATAGCCGGTCTCGAGCGCCGCGGTCACCGCTGCGACGGTCTCCTCGGGAGCGGCCTGGAAGACGCCGAAGCCGAGCGCTGGCATGGTGACGCCGTTGTTCAGGGTGAGATTCATGGTCATACCTCCAGTGTGCGGACGGATGCGGCCGGATGGGAGGGGGTGCTGGTACCTCCCTTCGTCCGCACGCAAGGCGTACCGTCGAGGTATGGACACCCGCAGCGAGGTGCGTGAGTTCCTCTCCACGAGGCGCGCACGACTCACCCCCGACAAGGCAGGGCTCCCCGTGTTCGGGGGCAACCGACGCGTGCCGGGGCTCCGTCGCGAGGAGGTCTCGCTGCTCGCGGGCGTCAGCGTCGACTATTACACCCGCCTCGAACGCGGTGACCTCTCCGGAGCGTCCGACAGCGTGCTGGACTCCCTCGCGAGGGCGCTGCAGCTCGACGACGCGGAGACGGCGCACCTCTTCGACCTCGCCCGCACCGCGAACGCCTCACCCGTGGCCAGGAAGCCGCGGAAGAAGGCGGAGGCGATCCGCCCCAGCATCCAGCGCCTGCTCGACGCGATGACCGGGGCGCCGGCACTCGTGCGCAACAGCTCTTTCGACTATCTCGGCGCGAACGCGCTCGGCAAGGCGCTCTATTCGCCGCACTTCACCGATCCCTCGCCGAACAGCGTACGCTTCGCCTTCCTGAATCCGGCGGCGCACGAGTTCTATCCCGACTGGGACCGTGTCACCCGTGAGATCGTCGCGGCGATGCGCGGTGAGGCCGGCCGCAATCCGTTCGACCGTCGCTTCAGCGACCTGGTGGGTGAGCTCTCGACGCGCAGCGATCGGTTCCGCACACTGTGGGCCGCGCACGATGTGCGCCACCACCGCAGTGGGGTCAAGCGGCTCCGGCATCCGGTCGTCGGCGAGATCGAGCTCGTCTACGAGGCGTTCGAGCTGCCCTCCGACCCGGGACTGCGCATGTCGACGTACACGGCCGAGCCCGGCACGGCATCCGAGGAGAAGCTGAAGATGCTCGCCAGCTGGGTCGCGACGGAGTCGGCGAGCGCGGACCAGGCGGCATCGGCCGAAGCCTGAGGCAGCGAGCGGCCGGACACGACGACCGACGGGCGGTCGTTCAGGGGCGCTCCTCGACGATCGACGGCCACGCGGGGAGCGGGTCCTCGAACTCGCGCCATGCGACCGGACCGGCGGTGAGCTCCTCGTCGGTGACGGCGGCGTCGTCGAGGGCGTCGCGGAGTGCCCGCGCATCGATGCCGAGCCCGGTGAACGCGATGTCCTGCACGGTCGACGCCGCCTCGATATCGGACGACAGCGGATCCATCCAGATCGCGGAACCGACGTGATCCCAGCGTGCGAGGACGCTCGCCCGCGTCGCGAGACGACAGAATCCCGCCGACCGCACGATGTGACCGTGGCGACCGGACTCGATGTCGTCCAGCGCAGCGGCGAGCCTCGCGGGGTGGAACGGGCGCGGCTGCTCGTAGCGGAGCGTCGTCACACGCGCATCTGTCATGTGCGGATCGTGCTCATCGTTGAGCGCGTGCACCCAGCCCGCTCTCTCCAGCAGCAGCGGCGACTCCGGCGACCCGGAGCTCAGGGCGCGGATGTCGTCCGCCGGTCCGCGCGACAGACGCACGCGGGCGGCGGGATTGAGGTGAGAGGCGATCGTCATCACGAGGGCCAGACGGGGCGTGTCGACCGCCTCCCAGTTGACGAAGGAGATCAGCGTCGCGCCTTCGACGAAGGACACGGCGCGACGGGCGCGAGCGCCGACGTCGCCGCGGTCGTCACCGGGGCCTGCGGTCTCGAGGAGCGGGCGCTGGTCGGCGAGGTCCTCCAGCAGGTGCAGGGCGTCCACGACGCACACGACCGGAATCCGCGGATCCGTCGCGAGGTCGACGTGCGGGAGGTCGATCTCGGTCCCGATGTCGGCCACGAATCGCCAGAGTTCGCCGCTGCCGAGCGACCGCTCCGACGGGATCGGATCGCGTTCCTCCCGAGGCGCGGGAGGGTGCTCCGAGATCCGCACCAGGCGCCTGCCGGTCGCCCGGGCGAGCGCGGACGCGTACCGTCGTCGCTCCGGCACGCAGACGCCGACGACGATGAGGGGGTGCTCCATGGACGATCTGCTCTCTTCTTGACGGGCGGTCCTCGCCACCCTACCTTGTTATTGAGAAAGATTATCAATAAGGAGATCGTCATGAAGGTTCGTGCATCGCTCAAGTCCCTGAAGAATCAACCCGGCGCCCAGGTCGTGCGCCGTCGCGGGCGCGTCTTCGTCATCAACAAGCTCAACCCCCGATTCAAGGGTCGTCAGGGCTGACCCGGGGCGGGCGGCAGCTCAGAGGATCGTGTCGCCCGCCGAGCGCAGCGCGCGCCAGCCGCCCGCCCGCAGGTCGGCGCGATCCAGCACGTCGGCGTCAGCGAGCGGCCCGAAGTCGACACCCGTGATGCCCGTGATGTCCGCGATCGGCACCTGGAAGGTGCGGAAGGCCCCGAGCGGCGGCTTCGCCAGAAGGCCTTCGCCGGTGTCGACGAGTTCGGTCTGGTCGAGGACGAACCCCGCGGCGCGAAGACCGGTCGCATCCTGCCAGGCGGCGACCTTCCAGAATCGCAGCGGGATCCGGATGCCGCGGTACGCCGGGTCTTCGTCGGCGAGGACAGGCGCGGTGAAGACGCTCAGCCGCTGATCGGTCGTCTCGGCATAGGCGAGCACATGGTCTTCGAGGCCGAGCCACAGTTCCTTCGACTGGTTGAAGCCGGCGGCCTGCGGCGCGGCGTTCGGGTAGAAGAAGGTCGCCTCCATCGCCTCCCGTGCGTCGGCAGGCTCGCCCCAGCCCGGATCGCGCCGGCGGACCAGGTGCCCGCGGTCGAGGTCGTTGCGCGCGTAGACCTCGGGGCCGGTCTGCTCGTCGGCATCGACCCGGGGATCGAGGCGCCACTCGCCCTCTCTGGCGAGGTCGCGGAGCTCGGCGCCGTCGATGTTCACCGCCGTCGCCGCCGCGAGGCGACGCGAAGGGTCGAGCAGCACCGAGAAGCGCGGGTAGTCGAGCCTCCGAGTGGCGCGCCCCGTCTGCGGCAACGCCACCGCGGTGGCGAGGAAGTCGTCCCGATACCCGTCCGTCATCCGTCCATCATGGTGCTCCCGTGGCAGTTTTGGCGGGTCTGCGAGCGAAACACCCGCCATACCTGCCACGGGAGCGCACTACACGTGACTGCGCTGCTCGATCAGCGGGCAGCTGAACACGTCGCGCTCGCCGAGGCCGACGCGGTTGATGTAGCGGACGACGATCGCGTACGAGGCGAACAGGCCGATGCGGGTGTACGGCACCCCGAGCTCGCGACAGTACGCCTCGACCACGGGCGCCGCGCGACGCAGGTGCGGGCGAGGCATCGACGGGAAGAGGTGGTGCTCGACCTGGTAGTTCAGCCCGCCGAGGAGAACATCGATGAACCGGCTTCCGCTCACGTTGCGGCTCATCAGCACCTGGCGCCGCAGGAAGTCCAGCGTCATGTCCCGCGGGACAACCGGCATCCCCTTGTGGTTCGGTGCGAAGGCGATGCCCATGTAGAAGCCGAACAGTCCGAGCTGCACGGCGAGGAACACGAAGGCGATGCCCGGTGACAGCACCAGGAAGACCAGGATGAGATAGCCGATCATCCGCACGGCCAGGAAGACGATCTCCACCCATCGCCGCTCGAGGCGTCCGCGTGTGAACACGCGTCGAACGCTCGACGCGTGGAGCGACAGGCCCTCGAAGAGCAGGATCGGGAAGAACATCAGGCCCTGGTGCGCCCGCAGCCATGACACCAGCGGGCTGTGATGCCGTGCGGCGCTGTCGGCTGTGACCGCGATGACAGGCAGCTCGATGTCGGGGTCGGCGCCGAGCTTGTTGGGATTCGCATGATGCCGGGTGTGCTTGTGCTGCCACCAGCCGTAGCTCATGCCGACGAGCAGGTCGCCGAGGATCAGGCTGATCCAGTCGTTCCAGCGTCCGGAGACGAAGATCTGGCGGTGGGCGGCGTCGTGGCCGAGGAACGCGATCTGGGTGAACACGATCGCGAGCACGGCCGCGGTGAACAGCTGCCACCAGGTGTCGCCGATCCAGACGAACACGAGGATGCAGGCGATGAGCACCAGTGGCGCTCCCACGAGCTTCGACCAGTAGTAGCCGTAACGGCGGCGCAGCAGTCCGCGCTCGCGGACGGTCTGAGCGAGCTCCGTGAAGGTGCTCGATGCGCGGGCCGCGCTGTCGCGCGGACGGGTGCGGACGGTCGGACGGATGTCGTCCATGATGACCTCTTCGCGGGTGTCGCCCTAGTCGCGGGCGGCACCGCCCTCTTCGGCCCAGTCCGAGATGCGTGCCTCGTCGTCGTCGGTCACCGTTGCGGCGGTGTGGTGGTCAGGCACGTGCTTCGTCGTCAGCGCGGCCGGAAGCGCGTCGACGAGGGCAGATCCGTGACCCAGCGGTTCGGGGCTGTGCCCCGCGATCTTCAATTGTGCGTTCATGACCGGACGTTACGCCCCCAAGCTGGGTGGGCTCACAGTCTCGATCGGTCCGTCGCCGGGGAATCGGATGCCGGTCAGCTCCTCGGAGACCTGCCAGACCCGCCGCGCCTCCTCCTCGCTGCGCAGACGGGAGTACAGCCGCTGCTCGGCAGGAGCGCCGCCGAGATGACCGATCCCGCGCGGTCCGTAGAACGCGCGGCGGCGGGCGTCGGGAGACGTCGCTGCGTAGAGGGCGGGGAGAGCCGCCGATTCCGGAGTGCCGAACACGATCCCGCGGGCGGATCCCCACCGGATCACCCGCACACCGAACGTGTCCTGTCCGCGTCCGAGCTCCGGCCGGGCGGCGAGCAGGCTGGTGGGGGCGACTCCGGGGTGGGAGAGGTTGCTCGTGATGCCCCAGCCCTGTGCTTCGCTGCGACGGTCGAGCTCGAGCGCGAACTGACCGAAGGCGATCTTCGACTGGCTGTACGCGGTCATGCCGTTGTACGAGCGCTCCCCGTTCAGATCGTCCCAGTGGATGGATCGCTCGTTCGCGGCGACGCTGACCTGCGACGTGACGCGGGCCCTGCCCGCACGCAGCAGCGGCAGCAGCTGCCCGACGAGCGCGAAGTGGCCGAGGTGATTCGTGCCGAACTGGAGCTCGAAGCCGTCGGCCGTGACCTGCCGGTCCGGTGGCGTCATCACGCCGGCGTTGTTGATGAGGAGATGGATGGGCCGTCCGTCCTCTCGCATGCTGTCGCCGAACGCGGCGATCGACGCGAGCGATGAAAGGTCCAGGGGCAGCAGTTCCACTTCGGCGGACGGAGCCTTCTCCCGGATCCCGGCGGCCGCCGCCTCGCCCTTGCGGAGATTGCGGACCGGCAGCACGACGTCTGCGCCGGCCTGGGCGAGACGGGTGGCGATCCGCAGTCCGATGCCGTCGCTCCCGCCGGTGACGACGGCGCGTCGACCGTGCAGCGGTGGGATGGTGATGTCGATGGTGCGTGGCATGAGCGTGCTCCTTCAGGTCTCCTCCACTCTCATCGGTGCCCGGCGCGCTATCCAGGACTCGTCGATCAGTGGATGCCGGAGCACCGGCATGTCAGGATCGTGGCGACGAGAGGATGCCGTGCGCATGGGGATCGACAGGGCAGGGCTGGCGGAGTTCCTCCGGATGCGGCGCGACGTGCTCCAGCCGGAGGACGTCGGCCTGCCTCGCGGGCAGCGTCGGCGCACCGACGGACTCCGGCGCGAGGAGGTGGCTGCGCTCAGTCACATGTCGGCCGACTACTACGCGCGCCTCGAGCGCGGCAGCGGCCCGCTGCCGTCGGAGCAGATGATCGCGTCGATCGCCCAGGGACTTCATCTCTCGGTGGAGGAACGCGACCACCTGTTCCGGTTGGCGGGCCACCGACCTCCCGCTCGCGGTGTGGAGAGCGACCACGTCTCACCGGGAATGCTGCGCATCCTGGACCGCCTCGAGGACACGCCGGCCGAGGTCGTCACGGAGCTGGGGGAGACGCTGCGTCAGACCGCGCTCGGCGTCGCGCTCACCGGCGACACCGCGCAGCTCACCGGCCCGCAGCGCAGCATCGGGTTCCGGTGGTTCACGGATCCGGGTTCGCGTGAGCTCTACGACCCCCGCGACCACGCGTTCCTCGCCCGGCTGTGGGTCTCCGGCCTGCGCGAGGTGATGGCCCGCAACGGCCCGGAGTCGCGCGCCGCCGAGCTCTGCCGCCTGCTGCGCGATGAGAGCGAGGAATTCCGGATGCTCTGGGAGCGGCAGGAGATCGGGCTGCGGCCGCAGGAGACCAAGCGGTTCATCCACCCGGAGCTCGGTGCCCTCGATCTGTCCTGTCAGAGCCTGATCGACCCGGAGTCCTCGCAGGCCCTGCTGGTCTACACCGCGGCCCCGGGGTCGGAGAGTCACGAGAAGCTGAAGCTGCTCTCGGTCCTGGGGCCGCGGTACGCGCACTGACCGGGTCTCGGCTGGAGCGCACGAGGACAGGATCTGTCCGCATCTGCTCGTAGGTTCATCGCATGACATCCAGATCGGAGAAGAAGATGACCGACGCGAAGAACTCCGCCCCCGCCGGCTACACGACCGTGGCGCCATGGGTCGTCACGGACGACACCGGAGCACTGCTCGACTTCGTCGCCGCGGCGTTCGACGGCGAGGAGATCGCGCGCGTCGCCACGGAGGACGGCTTGATCGGCCATGCCGAGATCCGGGTCGGGGACACGATCATCCTGGCCTTCGATCGCCGTCCGGAGTGGCCGGTGATGCCGAGTCTGCTGCGGGTGTGGGTTCCGGATGCCGATGCGACCTTCGCTCAGGCGATCGCAGCGGGAGCCGTCGTCGTGACCGCCCTCGACGACAATGCCTTCGGTCAGCGTGGGGGACGCATCAAGGACCCGTTCGGCAACATCTGGTGGGTGGTGAGCAACGTCGAAGAAGTCTCGGAGGATCTGATCTGGCAGCGCCTGCAGCAGCCGGCGTATGCCGAGCAGATGCGCGTCGCCCAGGAGACGCTCGACGCAGAGCTCAGCGGTCGGGATCAGGGGCGGTCGAGCGCACCCACGCGCTGAGCGGCGTCGAGGCGGCTCAGCGCGTGGCACCGCTGTCAGCCGACGTGCTCCTCCGTCGGCTCGACCCACTGGACGAGCTGGTAGACGATGCCGTTCGGGTCCGTCATCTGGAAGTAGCGCTCGCCCCAGGGCTCGGTCTCGATCGGCGTGACGATGGTGACGCCCTCCTCGCGCAGGCGGGCGTAGTCGTCGTCGATGGCGTCGACCGTGAAGACGACGAGGAGGCCTGTCGCGTCCGCAGCCGCCGACGCGGGCTTGAACGTCGGCAGGCCCGTGCGGAGGTAGATCAGGTTGATCCCGGCATCCGGATGCTGCAGCGAGCAGAATCCTTCGGCCGCCATCGCGACGGAGAAGCCGAGGTGCCTCTGCACCCACTCGGCGGAGGGGTCGACGTCGGGCACATTCAGCGAGATCGCTGTCGAGGTGAACTGCATGGATGCTCCTATCGGTAACACTGTACGACGTACAATGTACTGCGTATAACGCAGATGTGGCAAGATCATTCCCATGGATGCCGATCGCACGGGCGCAGGAGAGCCGAGCCGGACCCTCGCTCTGCTCTGGGGTGAGCCGTCGGCTCCGCGGAAGGGCCCGGCGCGCTCCGTCGCCGTGGGTCGGCTCGTCGATGCGGCCCTCGCCATCGCCGATGAGCAGGGGCTCGCCGGAGTCACGGTGCGTGCCGTGGCCGAGCGCGTGGGCATCGCGCCGATGTCGGTGTACACCTACGTCCCGGGGAAGCCGGAGCTCCTCGACCTGATGGTCGACGCGCTCTACGCCGGCATGGCGCGGCCGGATTCAGAGGAGAGGCCGTGGCGCGAACGGGTGACCGAGATCGCGCAGGCGAACCGCGAGCTGCTGACCCGGCATCCGTGGCTCACCGAGGTCGCCGCGCTCAGCAGGCCGCCGCTCGGTCCCGGGGTCATGGCGAAGTACGAGCACGAGCTCGCCGCCTTCGACGGCACCGGGCTCTCGGATGTCGATGTCGACGCCTCGCTCACCTACCTCCTCGGCTTCGTCCAGGCGCACTGTCGCTCGGCGCACGACGCCGCCCGTGCGGTCACCGACACCGCGATGAGCGATGAGCAGTGGTGGTCGGCGAACCAGCCGATCCTCGTCCGCGCCCTCGACCCTGCGGCCTTTCCGCGAGCGGTGCGCATCGGCGCCGCCGCCGGAGAGGCGCAGGGCGGCGCGTGGGGTGCGAGTCAGGCCTGGGCGTTCGGGCTCGCGCGTACGCTCGACGCTCTCGCCGCACTGATCGAAGGTCGCGAGCCCCATGCCTAGTCGTCCGGTCGTCCGCGGCGCGGTCGTCGACGACATGACCCGATGCGCGCACTATCGCACCGCCGTCGACATCATCGCGATCCGCTTCGCCTGCTGCGGCGAGTACTACCCGTGCCATCTCTGCCATGCGGAGGCTGCCGGGCATCCCGCGCGCCAGTGGGGCTTCGACGAGCGCGCGACGAAGGCCGTGCTGTGCGGAGCCTGCGGTGCGGAGCTGACGATCACCGACTATCTGGCGGCATCCTCCTGTCCGGAGTGCGATGCCGGGTTCAACGAGAGGTGCGCGCTGCATGCCCACCTCTACTTCGAGGCCGAGCCGGCGGTGAGACCCTCAGGTCGTCCGCAGGGCATCGGCGGCCGCGTCGAGCGCTGAGTCGTTGAGGGCGAAGTACGCCCACTTGCCGCGCTGCTCGCGCGTGACGAGCCCCGCCTCTGCGAGCAGCTTCATGTGGTGGGAGACCGTGCCCTGGGAGAGCCCGACCGGCTCCGTGAGGTCGCAGATGCATGCTTCCCCGCCCTCGCCCGCGGCGATCAGTGACAGCAGTCGAACGCGTGTCGGGTCGCCGAGCGCTTTGAACACGCGGGCTGCCCTTTCCGCGTCCTCGACGGAGACGGCAGAGGTGACGCGGGGGACGCAGCAGGAGGTCGCTTCGATGGTCAGGGGCAGGCTCACCCCGCTAGTCTGTCACGTATTGACATTCTTCGATAGGTAGGGGATGGTCTTCATATTGAAGTTTTTCGATTTGAGGAGACGTCATGGATGAACTGCCCGTCGTGATCATCGGAGCGGGGCCGCAGGGCCTCGCCGCCGCGGCGCATGCGACCGAAAGCGGGCTGGACGCCGTCGTCCTCGAACGCGGGGATGCCGCCGCGGCCGCGGTCTCGGAATGGGGGCATGTGCGGCTGTTCTCCTCGTGGCCGGAGCTCACCGATGCGGCCGGTCGGCGCCTGCTCGAGCCGTCGGGGTGGTCGGCTCCGCCGGCCGGGTACCCGACGGGCGCGGAGTGGATCGAGGGATACCTCGCCCCACTGGCCGACGCACTGGGTGAGCGGGTCCGCTACGGGGTCACCGTCACCGGCGTCGCACGCCATGGCCGTGACAAGGTTGTCGACGGCGGACGTCGGAGTCAGCCGTTCGTGGTGCACACGCGAGATGCCGACGGCACCGAGAGCCGGCTCCTCGCACGTTCGGTGATCGACGCCAGCGGCACGTGGGGGCAGCCGAACCCGGCGGGTGCGGACGGCTACCCTGCGCTGGGCGAGCCGGCCTCGGCAGATCGCATCTCCTATCGGATCCCCGACGACGTCGCCGCCTTCGCGGGCGCGCACGTGGTCGTGGTCGGAGCCGGCCATTCCGCGACGCACGCGGTGCTGCGACTGAGTGAGCTCGCACGCCGCGCACCGGGTACGCGGGTGACCTGGCTGCTGCGACGGGGAACCGCGACGAACGTGTTCGGAGGCGGTTCCGGCGCCGAGCTCCCCGAGCGGGCGGCTCTCGGAGCGCGCGCTCGCCGCGTGATCGAGTCCGGCGTGGTCGACGTCGTCACCGGGTTCCGTGTCGCCGAGTTCCGGGCACAGGACGGCGCTCTCCGCATCCGCTCGGACGACGGGCGAGAGGTCGCCGACGTCTCCCACGTGTTCGCGCTCACCGGATTCCGACCCGACTCCGACCTGCTCCGGGAGCTGCGCATCGATCTCGATCCCGCACTGGAGGCGGTCGCGGGGATCGCCGCCGAGATCGATCCGAACATCCACTCGTGCGGTTCGGTGTCGGCGACGGGTGCGCGTCAGCTCGCACAGCCGGAGCAGGGTCTGTTCATCGTCGGCGCGAAGTCCTACGGGCGCGCGCCGACCTTCCTCGCCCTGACAGGCTTCGAGCAGGTGCGGAGCGTCGTCGCGCACCTCGCCGGAGATCACGAGTCCGCGGCCCGCAACGAGCTGGTGCTGCCGGACACCGGTGTCTGCGGAGGTGCGGGCGGTTTCGACGAGGGAGCGAGCGGATGCTGCGCCGCTCCTGCGCCCTCCGTGCTGCAGATCGGCTCGCGCCCTGTCGCGGTCGGCTGATCCGAGCAGCCTCCCGCGCATCGATGAATGTCAGACTGGAAACGTAGACAGGAGCCACCATGCCCGACGCCGCATCCACCCCCTCCGTCCTGTTCGTGTGCGTGCACAACGCCGGCCGCTCGCAGATGGCCGCGGGGTTTCTCCGCGACATCGCCGGCGACCGCATCGAGGTCCGCTCCGCGGGGTCCATGCCAGCTGACGAGATCAACCCGATCGCCGTGGAGGCGATGGCCGAACTCGGCATCGACATCACCGCGGAGCAGCCGAAGGTGCTCACGACCGAGGCCGTCCAGGCATCCGATGTCGTGATCACGATGGGGTGCGGCGACGCGTGCCCGTTCTTCCCCGGGAAGCGCTACGAGGACTGGAAGCTCGATGATCCTGCCGGCCAGGGCATCGACGCGGTGCGGCCGATACGCGACGACATCCGCAGCCGCATCGAACAGTTGGTGGGCGAGCTGCTCGACTGACGGCGGCGCTCGTCCGTTCACGCACATAGATACCTATTTGCGCGCCCGAGAGTGAACGGCACCTCAACGTGTATTGACATCTTCGCGCGAACCGTTGGCGGCGCGGTCTCCGAGTTCGAGACTGTCTCCGGGCATGGACGTCACCATGCCCGTGAAACCAACGTCTCGGAGATCAAATGCCCTCGTATCGCAAGCGCGCAGTTGTGCTGACAACTGCGGCCGCATGCCTCCTGTCCCCGCTGGTGGCCGCACCCGCCCTGGCGGCCGCCGACGCGGCCGCCGTCAAGACCCTCGTGATCGGGATCGACGGTGCGTCGTTCGACTTCCTCGACGATGCGGACATGCCGAACCTCGACGCGCTGATGGCGCGCGGCATGGTCTCGTCCAGCAACCTGTACGGCACGCCGCTGGCCGGCACCATCTCCGGGCCGGGGTGGTCGACCATCGCCACGGGCGTATGGCCCGACAAGCACAACGTCGTCGACAACAACTTCACGGCACCTCGGTACGACCTCTACCCCGACTACCTGACGCGCATCGAAGCCGCACAGCCGGAGCGCTCCACGGCGGTCGTGGCGACGTGGTCTCCGATCGCGACCACGGTCTTCGGGCCGGCCGCGGACTCGCGCATCCAGGGCGGCAACGATGTCGGCACGACGGCCAAGGCGGTCGAGGCGATCGCGGGCGGCGCCGACGACGTGTTCGTGCACCTCGACGAGGTCGACGGCGCAGGGCACAGCACGGGCACGAACGGCACCGCCTACGGACAGGCACTCGCGAAGGCGGACGGCGAGATCGGCCAGATCCTCGCCGCGGTCGAGGCCCGACCCTCGGAGGAGGAGTGGACCATCGTCGTCACGGCGGATCACGGCCACACTCCGACCGGTGGTCACGGCGGAAGCAGCCCGGCTGAGCGCAAGGTGTTCGTGATCGCGGCGGGACCGGGCATCGAGCCCGGTGTGCGTCACGACGTCAAGATCACCGACGTCGCCCCCACCGTCCTCTCCGCCGTCGGCATCGCGGCTGACCCGGCCTGGGCACTCGACGGCACTGCCGTACCGGACCTCGCGCCCGATGCCTTCGACGCGCTGCGCCCAGCGCTGCAGACCCGCGCGGACGAGACCCGCCCCGGAGCGGATGTCCTCGGCTGGACGCATGCGACACCGGAAGGCTGGAGCATCGACAACTCCCTCATGCCCTGCGGCGGTGTGAGGGAATGGGCCGGCTGGTCCTTCGCCACCGATGACTTCTGGACCAACGTCGAGCTGGGGCAGCGTCGGGAGACGTCGGTGCGCGTCCGCGACGTCTTCGCCGTGGCCGACTCGGATGAGTGGGACGACAAGGCGCACGCGGCGGGCGCCTTCGACTCGACGCTCGTCAGCCCCGCCTACCCGCTGACCGGCGCTTCCACGGCGACTCTGGCGTATGCCACCAACTACTTCATCGACGGGCCGCAGTCGGCCGAGGTCCTCGTCAGCTTCGACGGCGGCGAGGCGCAGTCGCTCAAGGCGTACACGGCGAACACGAATGCCGAGGAGCGTCTGGTCTTCGACGTGCCTGCCGGCGCGCAGACCGCGCAGTTCCGATTCCACTACACCGGGACCAACAGCGCGTTCTGGGCGGTCGATCGCGTCGCCCTCGGCCAGGATGCTGCTCCGGTCGACACCACGAAGCCGGTGGCGACTCTCGTCGCGCCGACCACTGCCGGTCCGATGACCGCGCTGACGCTGCGCGTCGACGCGACCGACGACATCGGTCTGAAGCGCATCGTCGCGAACATCTACAAGGACGGCACGCTCGTCAAGAGCACTCAGTCGGCGATCGACGGTGCGACGAGCGGTGTGCACGAGACGACCCAGACCCTGCCCGACGGTGCGTACACGGTGAAGTACAACGCGGAGGACCTCGCGGGCAACATCGCGCAGACCGGCGTCTTCGCGGTGACGATCGATGCCACCGCTCCGACCGCGACGGTCAAGGAGGGGGCATCGTTCACCGCGGGCTCCGCGGGGGTCTACGACCTCGTCAGTTTCAAGCTCTTCGACGCGGGCAAGGTCTCGCAGGTCTCGCTCAACGGGGTGGTGAAGGACCTCTCCGACAACACGTGGTCCGACATCAACCACGTGAAGCCCGGCGTCTTCGGTGCCGTCCAGGGGGAGAACACCCTGGTCGTCCAGGACGTCGCGGGCAACAGCGCGACGGTGACGTTCATCCTGAACTGACCGCCTCTCCGCGGGGCGTCATGCGCTGCGCCCGCCGCCCCGCGGTTGTCGGCAGATCCACAGGGATGATCCAGGCCTCCTTGTACCCTGGAGATCCCAAGGGGAGTACTCCGATACGGTCGGGTCGTCATTACGGATGCACGTCGCATCCCGGGCCACCGGTTCCTGATCTCAGGAATGGAGAAGACTTTGGCGCTGCTTGTCACGCCGAGTCTGGAGCCCCTGTTGGAAATCACCCCTCTGATCTGGATCATCACGATCGCGGTCACGATCGCCTTCTTCGTGTACGAGTTCTTCGCCCACGTGCGCAAGCCTCACGAGCCCTCGATCGCGGAATCCGCCCGCTGGTCGATCTTCTACATCAGCCTCGCCCTGCTCTTCGGCGTCGGGATCGGCGTCTTCTCCGGGTGGACCTTCGGCGGGGAGTACTTCGCCGGGTATCTGACCGAGAAGGCGCTGTCGATCGACAACCTCTTCGTGTTCCTCATCGTGATGACCGGCTTCGCCGTGCCGAAGATCTACCAGCAGAAGGTGCTGATGATCGGCATCGTCATCGCGCTGATCCTGCGCGGTATCTTCATCGCCGTCGGCGCGACCCTCATCGAGAACTTCTCATGGATCTTCTACCTGTTCGGCGCGCTGCTGCTGGTCCTCGCGTACCGACAGGCCTTCAGCAACCACGAGAGCAACCCGGCCAACGGCCGCTTCATGACGTTCGTCCGTCGGCACCTCCCGGTGACCGACGAGTACAACGAGGACAAGCTGACCGTCGTGAACAACGGCAAGCGCTTCGTCACCCCGATGCTGCTCACGATCATCGCGATCGGCTTCATCGACCTCGTGTTCGCGGTCGACTCGATCCCGGCGATCTACGGGCTCACCGACGAGGCCTACATCGTGTTCACGGCCAACGCGTTCGCGCTCATGGGTCTGCGTCAGCTGTACTTCCTCATCGGCGGCCTGCTCGAGCGCCTCGTCTACCTGGCCCAGGGGCTCGCGGTCATCCTCGCGTTCATCGGCGTGAAGCTCGTGCTGCACGCCCTCCACGTGAACGAGCTGCCCTTCATCAACGGCGGCGAGCCGATGCTCTGGGCTCCCGAGATCCCGATCTGGTTCTCGCTGCTGTTCATCGCCGCGACGATCACCGTCGCCACGGTCGCCAGCCTCCTCAAGACGCGGCGATCCCCGGATGTCGCAGAGACGGTCGATGCCTCGGGCGCGCTGAGCTCGCTGGAGAGCACCGACACCGCCGGGATCGCCGTTCCCTCGACATCCGCCATCGACAAGGAGAATTCGTGAGCGCGTCGCGCTGCTCCACCCCTTCCTCAGACCCTGACAGTATGAGCGCCCGGCTCCCACCGGGCGTGCTCGGTCCCCTCGGGAGCTTCCGCTGAGGGGTGATCTGCTCTGGAACATCGCGCTCGCCGGCGTGATCAGGGCTGTCGCGTCATCCGCGGATGCCCGACCCGAGTTCGCGCAGGCCGGCATCCAGGATGTCGACCAGCAGTCGCGCGTAGCGGCCGTCTGGGTCGAGGTCGGGGTCGAACACGGTGATGCTCGCGCCGATGGCCCGAGGTGCCAGTTCCCGCAGGAGATCGGCGAGCTGCGCCGCGGTCAGGCCGCCGGGATCCGGGCTGTCGACCGCCGGCATCACTGAGGCATCGAGCACGTCGACGTCGACCTGGAGCCAGTAACCGTCGGGACCGGCCACCGCGGCGGAGTCGGCCGCCACGGCCGCCGCACCCCGTCTGATGACATCGGCGGCGGGGGTGACGAGTCCGAGGAGCGCGCGCACCTCTTCCTGTTCCTCGTCGTCATCGCGATGACCGATGTGTGCGGTGCGGGCAGCCGCGAAGTACGGGGAGAGTCCGTCGATGTCCGCGATGGCGGGCCAGTGGTACCCGATCGCGGCCGCCAGCGCCTCGCCGGCCACGCTCGCACTCTCGTCGCTGTTCCCCGGATGGCGGAAGTCGGTGTGCCCGTCGACGTGCACCAGCCCGGTGCGACCTCGTCGCGCCGAGGCCATGCCGGCGCCGAGCAGCAGGGCGCAGTCGCCGCCGATCACCAGCGGAGCGCTCTCCGCGGCGAGCACGTCGGTGATGCGCGCGGCGAGGCGCCGGGAGTGCTCGACCAGCGCCGATTCATTGCGGACATGCCCGGCGGCCCTGGTGTCGTCGTCATCGACATAGCGTGCGGAGAGCACGACCCCTCCGTCGATCGCCCCGCGCTCGGCGAAGCGGGTGTGGAGTCCTGCCTCGCGCAGCGCCTCCGGAGCCTTCGCCGTGCCCGGCACGCTTCCGTGCTGAGGCGGCCGCAGACCGAGGTTGCTGGGGGCGGACAGCAGAGTGATCATGACCCCAGTCTGGCCGCGGCATCCGACATCGGCTCAGGTCGGGAAGCGCACGCCGGTCAGCTGCTCCGCAGCATCCCAGAGGGCGGCGCCGGTGGCAGGCGATCGGACCTCGTCCGAGGCGCGCACGCGGGTGGGTGCGCCGCGGAACTCGAGCGCCCCTCCCGGACCCCAGTAGTCGCCGCTCTCTGCCTCGCTGGCCGTGGCCGCATGGATCAGCGGCGCGGCGCCGTCGTCCTTGCCCTGCACGAACGGTCGGCTCAGGGTGGCCAGAGCGCGCACGACCACGGGCACCTCGACGAGTCCGGGCCGCGGGGCGGTGAGCGGATCGACCGCGTACCCCGGATGTGCGCAGAGGGCGGATCGCCCGGTATCGGACCAGCGCCGATCCAGCTCGAAGGCGAACGCCATGAGCGCGGCCTTGGAACGCCCGTACTGACGCAGCGAAGAGCCGCGCCAGGGATCCGAGAGACGGCCGGGCTCGAGCCGGGCGAAGCGATGCGCGATCGAGCCGACCGCCACCACGCGGGCATCGTCGGCGAAGAACGGGGCGAGCTGGGCGAGCAGAGCGAAATGCCCGAGGAAGTTGGTGCCGATCATCAGGTCGAAGCCGTCGTGCGTCCGGGCATCCGTGCGGGCGGTCTTCACACCGGCGTTGCAGATGACCGCATCGAGTCGTTCATCGACGTCGGCTGCCGCGCTGCGGATGCTGTCGAGTGAGCCGAGATCGACGGAGACGATGCGCAGCTGCGCGTCGGAGACGCGGGCGGTGATCGCCGCGACCGCGGTCTGCGCTCGCTCGGGCGATCGGCATCCCAGAAGCACGCGCGCACCGCGAGCGGCGAGGCGCTCGGCGCACCAGTACCCGATTCCCGCGTTGGCTCCGGTGACGAGGATCGTGCGACCGTCGAGGTCGTGCCGCAGCGGCAGGGGAGCATCCATCTCCCCAACCTAGATGCTCAGTGCGCGTGGTGATCGTGGTGATCGTGGTCGTGGTCATCGTGCTCGTCGTCGAAGATCATCCCGACGGAGGTCGCGCATGCGTCGCCCCTCCACGCCTCCACGCCCTCGCGCACCGCGAAGGCCGCGATGACCAGCCCGGCCACGGCATCCGCCCACCACCAGCCGAACAGCGAGTTCGCGACGAGGCCGACGAGCACGGCGGCCGACAGGTAGGTGCAGATCAGCGTCTGCTTCGAGTCGGCGACGGCAGTGGCGGATCCCGCCTCGCGACCCGCTCGCCGCTCGGCGAACGACAGGAAGGGCATGACCACCACGCTGACGGCGGTCAGGACGATCCCGATCGTGCTGTGCTCCGGTCGTTCCGCCGTGACGAGGGCGAGCACGGAGGTCGCGGTGACGTAGACGGCGAGCGCGAAGAAGGCGATCGCGATCACGCGCAGGGTCGGCTTCTCCCAGCGTTCCGGGTCGCGTCGCGTGAACTGCCAGGCGACGGCCGCTGCAGAGAGGACCTCGATGGTCGAATCGAGGCCGAACCCGACGAGCGCCGCCGATGAGGCGATCGACCCGGCGGCGATCGCCACGACCGCCTCGATGAGGTTGTACGCGATCGTGATCGCGACGATGAGTCGGATGCGTCGATGGAGGGTCGCGCGGCGGTCCGCGGTGAGCGTCGACATCAGCAGCTGCATCCTTCGCCGTCGCAGCAGTCCGGCTCGACGATCAGGGTGACGCGCACGAGTTCGTCGAGGGCCGGCGCGAGGTGCGGGTCCGTGAGGCGATAGCTGCTCCGGCGGCCGTCGGGGACGCTCTCGATCAGTCCGCATCCGCGAAGGCAGGCCAGGTGGTTGGACATCACCTGCCGGGAGACGCCGAGATCATCGGCCAGTTCGGCGGGGTAGCGGTCGGTCGCCCGCAGTGCGAGCAGGATGCCGGCACGCGTCGGATCGGACAATGCGTGGCCGAGACGGGCCACCGCCGCGGTATGGGTGAGAGATGCCGTCGCCGTGGTCATGATGACAACCGTACAGCAGAACCTGAATTCAGGAATGCCTGAATTGAGATCAGTAGTCGACGGTGCCCTGCGCGAGCACCTCGGGATCTCCGTCCCGCGGGCCGGTATCGATGATCGACACCGCATGCTGCCCCGAGGTCATCGGCAGCTCGATCTCTCCTGTCCAGACGCCGTCGGAATCGAGGGTCACGACCGCTCCGCTGCGCTGATCATCGATGACGACCAGGACAGTCGTTCCGCCGACCCCGCCGATGGTCACGGTGGCGATCGGAGGGCATCCGATGAGATCGGCGGGAGTCACGGCGACATCGACCCACCACCAGCGCGATCGGCTGAGGGAGGTCGTCGGTGGGGGATCGTGCTCGCTCGACGCGGTCACGGGCGCCGTCACGGGGGCGGTCGTGGGTGACGCCGGAGGTTCTTCGACGGGCGCCGGAGCGGCGTCGGGTGCCGGCACCGGAACGGGAGTCGGCACCGGTGCCGGAGTGCTCGTAGCGTCGGCGATCGGAGCGGCGATCTCGCGGATGCCCACGGTCGAGGACGTGGCGGGATTCGGCTGCGCGAGGTCCGGAGACGGAGCGAGAGGCGGTGCGGATGCCGCCTCGTCCGGCAGCGCGACCGACGGCAGATCCACCGCGGTCGCGTCCGGTTCGGTCGGGGTGCGCAGGAACAGACTGCCGCTCACCGAGAGGGCCACGGCCACGGCGGCGGCGACGGGCCACAGCACGGGCGCCGTCGGCGCTGCGGCCGCAACGATCGCCGCTGCGGCCTGCCCCGCCCCGAAGTACGCGGGGACGATGACGAGTCCGGCGCCGCCGACGAGGAGCGGGCCGAGCGTGATGGCGCGCGCGAGGTGTCTCGCCTCACCGGCCGCCGCGCGGCAGTCGGCGCACGATTCCAGGTGCCCCGCGACGAACTTCTGCGGGCGCGGACCCAGATCGCCCTGCACGTAGGCGCCGAGCAGCTCGATCACGCGCACATGGTCGGAACCGGCAGGTGCACGGCGGAGGTGCGCGCCGATCCACGCCTTCCGGAGCCCGTCCCTGGCGCGGTACGTCAGAGCGGCCACGGCGTTCGCCCTCATGCCGAGCACATCGGCGATCTCGCGAGGGGGGAGCTGTTCGACCTCGCTGAGCCAGAGCGCATGCTGCCAACGATCCGGAAGCGCGCAGAAGGCCTCGGTGAGGGCCGTGGAGTTCATCATCGCCTCGACGTCGATCGTACCGACGCCCGAGGGGGGCTCCTCGACCGCGTCGAGCGGAACCGTCGTCGGCGCGCGCCGAGCGGCCGTCAGCCAGGTGTTGCGCACCGTGGTGAGTAGATAGGGACGGAACCTCTCCTCCGGTCCTCGGCCGGTGCGCACCAGCTGCAGGATGCTCAGGAACGCATCCGAGACGACGTCCTCGGGGTCGGGCGGCGCGGCGCCGAGGCTGCGGGCATAGGCCACGGCGGTCGGAGCGTGTCGGCGCCAGAGCTCGGAGAACGCACGACGGTCGCCGTCGCGGCTGCGCCGGAGGAGGTCGGCGTCGGTCTCGTCGGCGATGCCTGCGCCAGAGCTTTCCATGAGACCTCGTGTTCCGTCGCACGACGTCCGGGTGTCGCGTCGGGGGATTGAGAGATTACCGCAGACCGGGTGGCCGACTTGCGAGGGTTACGACGACAGTCGAGCACCGCACCAGGAGAAAGAGGGTGGGATCCCGGGGAAGGGATCCCACCCTCTGGCCGCTCTGTGTGAGGGGTGGGCGGCCGATGACGGAGCGAGCCAATATCCCCAAAGGCCCGGACCTCCGTCATAGGCAAGACCCCGTGGCGGACGAATCATGACGCGAGTCCGCCGAATCGGTCGGAGGCGCTGTTCGGATCAGCGGATGGCGTAGACCGCACCGCCGACGATCACGGCGACCGCCGTCGTCCAGCCGATGATCGCGAGCGCCTGCCAGAACAGCACGCGCGCCTTGCCGACGCCGGCCGCGGCGAGCATCGTGGCGGTGAAGTGGGTCGGCAGCAGCAGCGGTCCGAGAAGGCTGACCCCGGGAACGCCGTAGCGCTCGAACGCGCGCTGGAACTTCTCCCGGCGGGCGGCCTTGCGATCGGTGTGCGGCGCCTCGGACTCGGGTGCGGCTGACGCTCCTCCTCCTGCAAGGGCCGGTTCCTTCACACGAGAGCGGTTCACGATCGCGCTGCGGGCACCCGAGCTCGCCAGCACCAGTACGGCGACGCACACGAAGTTGCCGACGATGGCTGCGACGGCGGCGATCACCGGGTGGATGCCGCCGATGATCCCGATGCTCGCGGCACCCTCGCCCTCGATGAAGGGGATCGCGCCGGCGAGGGCGACGATGAGCGGCTGCACGAGCTCGGGGACCTGGGCGACCCAGTTCTGGAAGATCTCGATGAGGTTCATGGGGTGTGCTCCCGGTTGTCGGTGCGAACGGCGTGTCCGTTGCGATGGATCCAGTCCACCGTTCTCCGGCCGCACACGACAGTGCCGAGCCGTCACCGCTTCACGGGTGGATCGCACGTCGTATCCGTGACATCTGTCACGCCCGTATCGTGAGAGCGTGAGCAGCCGCATCGAGCCCCTCGCCCCCGCCGTTCCGACCCCGGGGGCGGTCTCGCTGACGCGCGGCGTCACGGTCACCTGGTGGTACACGGCGGGCGCCGTGCTGTTCATCGAACTCACGGTCGTCGCCACCGCGACCGCCTTCGTCGGGGCGACGGACCTCAGCGGCATAGCGCTGCTCATCGCCGCGGTCAGCGGACTCCTGTGGTTGGCCTCGACCCTCCTGCTGCTGTTGGACTATCGGCGCCGACTCGACGCGCGACCGGGGGTCCCCTGGGGGCGGCTGTGGCTGCCGCTGCTCGCCGCCGTGGCGTTCGGGCTCGTCGTGGGGCTGCTCGGTCACAGCTGGCAGCTCGCCGTCATGCCCCTCGCGCAGTCGATCGTGCTCTTGAACTGGCCCAGCGGCGTGCGCTTCCGGGTCGTCCTCGCGGCGACCCTACTGCTGGTGGGACTCAGCGTCGTCGATTCCGCGGCGGCATCCGTCGACGCCTTCCTTCCCCGGTGGCTGCCGGTGATCGTGATCTCGCTGCTCCCGTTCATGACGGTCAGCTCGCTGTGGTTCTGGGACGTCATGGTGACTCTGGACCGCGCCCGTGCATCGGAGGCGCGCCTCGCGGCGACGCAGGAACGGCTGCGCGTGGCGACCGATGTGCACGACCTGCAGGGGCACCACCTCCAGGTCATCGCGCTGCAGCTGGAGCTCGCGGAGCGGCTGCTGCCGCGCGATCCGGATGCCGGCATGGAACAGCTCCGTGCCGCGCGGGTCAGCGTCGACGAGGCGCGCCAGGGCACGAGGGACCTCGCGACCCGGTACCGGTCCGTCCCGCTGAGCGATGAGCTCGCCAACGCCCGAGACCTCCTGCGCGCCGCCGGCCTCGAGGTCGAGGCGGTGATCGATCCGGATGCCGCCGCCGCACCGGCATCCGCTCTCGGGCCGGTGATCCGGGAGACGACGACGAACGTGCTGCGGCACGGCGGTGGACGCCGTGCGCGTCTCGCCCTGACCCGGACGGTGGATGCCTGGCGGTACGAGATCGCCAACGACGCGGTGCAGGGCGCCCGGTTCGGTGACGACGGCTCCGGCCTGGACGGTGTCCGTCGTCGGATCGACGACGTGCACGGCACGCTCGAGATCCACGCCGACGCGGAGGAGTTCGTGGTCGTGGTGACCGTGCCGTCGAACGTGGAGGAGGCTCGATGATCCGCGTGCTGCTCGCCGACGACGAGGGGATGATCCGGTCGGCGCTCGCGGCGCTGCTGCGCCTGGAGGAGGACATCGAGGTCGTCGCCGAGTGCGAGGACGGCGAGCAGGCGGTCGCCGAGGCGCTGCGCCTGCAGCCCGACGTCTGCCTGCTCGACCTCGAGATGCCGGGCCTCGACGGCGTGCAGGTCGCCGAGCGTCTGAATCGGGCGATCGCGACGCGCTGCGTCGTCGTCACCCGTCACGCGCGGCCCGGCGTGCTGCGTCGCGCGCTGGCATCCGGCGTCGCGGGGTTCCTGCCCAAGTCCCGCGGTGCCGACGAGGTCGCGGCCGTCATCCGGCGGGTGGCAGCGGGCGCGCGCTACGTCGACCCGGAGATCGCGGCGGATGCGCTGAGCGACGAGCGCTCGCCGCTGACCGATCGCGAGCTGGACGTGCTGCGTGCCGGACGGCGGGGGGAGACGACCGGACAGATCGCCCGTGCCCTCGCGCTCGCGCCGGGCACGGTCCGCAACCACATCTCGGTGATCCTCGGAAAGCTGCACGTCGGCACCCGACAGCAGGCCGTGCTGATCGCCGAGGAGCGCGGCTGGATCTGACTGGAGCCGCGTCCTGGAGGTCGCTAGGCTGTCGGCCATGGGAACAATATGCTTCGCGCCCGTGATGGGGCGCACCCTCGTGTTCCGCGACCGCCGCGCCTGACGGCGCGCTCGCTCGCACGCATCTGCGCGCCGTCCATCGAGATGTCATCGCACCTCGGGACGGGCTCTCTTCGCTGACGCTTCTCCGCGTTCCCCCCTCTCTTCGAGGTGCTCCGAATCTTCCTCTGGAGCGCACTCATGCCTCGTTCAATCCACGGCGGCCGACACGAACTCGGCCAGAACTTCCTCACCCATCGCCCCACCCTCGGACGCATCACGATGATCGTCCGGCGAACGTCCGGGTCGATCCTCGAACTCGGCGCCGGCGACGGCGCCCTCACCCGCTCGCTGGCGGAACTCGGACGACCGCTCACGGCGATCGACATCGACGAGCATCGGGTCCGCAGACTGAGCGGGCGCCTGCCGAGCGTGCGGGTCGAGCACGCCGACGCGACGCGCCATCCGCTCGACGCCGATGTCGTGGTCGGCAACATCCCCTTCCACCTGACGACCCCGATCCTGCGGCGGATGCTGTCGACGGGCCGGTGGCGCGACGCGGTTCTGCTGACGCAGTGGGAGGTCGCCCGCAAGCGGGCGGGCGTCGGGGGAGGCACCCTGATGACCGCCCAGTCGGCGCCGTGGTTCGAGTTCTCCCTCGAAGGGCGTGTCCCGGCGTGGGGCTTCTCGCCGCAGCCCAGCGTCGACGGTGGTCTGCTGTCGATCACGCGACGCGGCTCACCGCTCGTGCCGATCGCCGAGCGTCGCGCGTACGAGGGGTTCGTTCGGTCGATGTTCACGGCGCGCGGGGCGACCCTCGACGCGGTCGTGGCCTCGGCGGCTCGCGTGTCGAGGGCCCAGGCACGGCAGGCGCTGACGGCCGCCGGCGCATCGGACCGGCGTCTCCCGCGCGATCTCGGACCGGAGCAGTGGTCGGGGCTCTGGCGGTGGTTCGCGCGGTCGGCGTGAGGAAAGGGGGTGCGTCCGAGGCGCACCCCCTTTCCGATCACCGGGTCTCGAGCACTGCTCGCAGCCGTGCGGCGAACTCCGCGGGGTGGTCGACGAAGCCCGTGTGATCGCCCGGGAACCTCGTCGGCTCGACGTCGAGGTGCGCGCCGAGCGCCGTCGTGGTGCGCTCGCACAGCTGACCGACCGACTCCTCGCCGATGCCGAGCACGAAGCTCACGTCTGCGCGCCGCAGCGCGTCGAGATCGGGCTGCCAGCCGACGCTGCCGAGGTACTCGCGCTCGAACCAGAAGCGCTCGTCGGCGAGGCTCTGCGGATCGGCATCCCCGCCGAACCACTGCACGAGCACCTCCTCCGGCATGACGATGTTCGCCTGCGCGAAGAACATCCGCCACGCGCCCAGGCGATCCCCGCCGAGAGCGAGCGCGATGAGGTCCTCCGCGGTCTGCAGCTGGGCCTCGTGATCGGGCAGCAGGCGCAGCAGGGGCGGTTCATGGGCGATCACGACTTCGACGAGGTCCGGTCGGTCCTGCGCGAGGGCGAGCACGGTGACGGCACCTCCGCTCGATCCGAGGACCGTCGCGGGTCCGCGACCGACATGCTCGATCAGGGCGGCGAGATCCGCCGCCCGCACGGCAGGACTCGACTCGCGTGTCGGGTCGGCCACCGTGCTGCGCTTGATCCCGCGGGGATCGGCGGTGAGCACCGTGTGATCGGCGCCCAGCTCGTCCGCGAAAGGGGCGAACGCGTCGGCATCCATCGGGGAGCCGATCAGCGCGATGAGCGGACCCTCCCCGCGCACCTCGTAGTGGAGGCGTGCGTCGGGGCGGTCGAGGGTCGAGGTGGTGTTCATGGGTGTCTCCTTCTCTCGGTTACTGCTGCTGGGGTACGGCGGTGGTCAGGGGCGTCGACGATGACGTCGAGCGGATGCCGCGGCAGCAGCGGATCACGGGCGGCGCGGTGATCGCCAGGAGGACCGCGAGCCCGGCGGGCAGCAGCATCGCGACGGGCAGAGAGGTCGCGGCGGCGAGAAATCCGATCAGGGCGGGGCCGAGGAGCCCGCCGCCGTAGCTGATCATCGTGACGACGGAGAGCTTCTGGGCGGTCTCGCCGCGCTCAGCCAGGGTGCCGATCACGATCGGCCAGATCAGGGCGGTCCCGGCCCCCGCGAGCGCCCAGCCGGAGACGGCGACGATCACGGCGACGGGCCTGTCCGGCACCAGACCCGCGGTGAGCACGGCGGCATAGCCGATCGCGGCGAGCCCGCTGGTGAGGCGGACCGTGCGCAGCGGCCCGAGCCGGCGGCGGAGCGCGTCGCCGCCGAAGCGCATCACGGTCATCGCCGCGAAGAAGACGCCGTAGACCAGGGAACCGGTCGCCGGATCCGCGCCGAGGATGCGGGTCGTGTGCAGACCCGCCCAGTCGGTCGCGGCACCTTCGGTGAGGAAGGCGGCCGCCCCCACCATGCCCAGGGCGACGAGATGGCCCGGCCGGAGCGGTGCAGCGCCGGCATCTCCCGTATCGCCGTCGACGGAAGGGACGAGCGCGGACGCCGGAGCAGCACCGGACGCCGTCGGCAGCCCGCGCAGCCGCATCCCCACCAGAGCGGATGCCGTCACCAGGAGCCCCGCGCCTCCGGAGATCGCGAGGCGACTGTCGAGGCCCGCGTGCAGAGCGGCGGCGAGCAGCAGCCCGCCGCCCGCGGCGCCGAGCGTCCAGAAGCCGTGCATGCGGGCGATCACCGGCCGCCCCATCGCCGTCTCCACCGCCATCGCCTGGGTGCTGAGCGCGATGTTCGTGGCACCGCAGCCGAGTCCGAACATCCCGGCCGCCAGGAGCAGCACGGGAAGGGACGGCGCGATGCCCGCCAGCAGGAGGGCACCGCCGGCGCATGGCAGTGCCGCGGCCAGCATCCGCCCGGCCGAACCGGAGAAGCGGCCCGCGGCCCGCATCGCCAGCAGCGCGAAGCTCGCGACGACGAGCAGCATGACGCCGATGGCCGCCGGTCCGAGGTCGAGGCGCGCGTCGAGCGCGGGGAGACCTGCGCCCCAGACCGCTGTCATCAGACCGGTCAGCCCGTGGCAGAGGGTGATGAGTCGGCGGCGGGAGCGGAGGATGTCCATGGCTCCAGGGTGCGCCGGCACCGGCCGCCATCTCCAACACCCTTTTGCGCGCGATTGACGCGTTCCTGTTGTGAATCCGGTATAACGAGACCATGGCCGATGAGCTCGAGCTGCGTCTGCTGCGCCACTTCGTCACGGTGGCGGAGGAGCTGCACTTCCGTCGTGCCGCCGAACGGCTGTTCATCGCCCAGCAGGCCTTGAGCCGCGACATCCGGCGGCTGGAGGATCGGGTCGGCACCCCGCTGCTCACCCGCTCCACCCGCAGCGTCGAACTGACGGATGCCGGGCGACGGCTGCTGCCGCGTGCGAAGGAGATGCTGGCGCTGCACGACCTCGCGCTGCGCGAGCTCCGTGACGATGAACCCCTCGTGGTCGACGTCGTGGACGCGGAACTGACCCCGGCTCTGGTGCTGGAGGCCGTGCGGAGCCGAGCGTCGGGCAGCGAGTTCATCGCCCGGTTCGGTCAGCGCGGGGACGGGGGCCGAGGCTCGTCGGCAGACGTCGTCTTCGATCGCGTGCGGCGTCCGTCGCCCGAGGTGTCGTCTCAGCTGGTCCGCTTCGAACCGCTCGCGGTGCTCGTTCCGGAGCGGCATCCGCTGGCGGATCGGGACGCCGTCGCCTTCGAGGATCTGCGCGGCACACGCGTCTGCTCGCGTGCCGGCGGGCACGTGACGGAGGGCTGGATCGACGCGACCGCGCAGCTTCTGGCACCGTTCGGCATAGACCCGGCGATCGGCCACCCCGTGGTGGCGGGAGGGGAGGAGCTCGCGCAGCATCTGCGGCTGCGCAGCGCTCCCGTGCTCGCTCTCGCCTCCCAGCAGCCGGTCGAGGGGGCCGTCCTCCTCCCGGTGGTCGACCCGATCCCGCTCTTCCCCTGGGCGATGTCGTGGCGCAGTGATCTCGACCACCCGGGGCTCGACGAGCTGCGCGAGGCCGCTCGTCGGCTCACGGAGACCCGGGGGTGGCTCGATGTTCCGGCGGGCGCGTGGCTGCCCTCGCCCGAGAGCCGATCCGCGGGGTGAGCCACACGTCGGGAGCGCGACGTCAGGTCCGTGGCGCGGAGTAGCCTCGGCTCATGGTCGCTTTCGGAACGCTCGACACCCCCGTGGGCGTGATCGGCGTCGTCAGCGACGGCACCGCGATCACTCGCCTCGGCTGGCGCGCCCCCGCTCCCGAAGGAAGCGGATCCCGACCGGATCCGCTGCTGAGCGAAGCGCTCGCCCAGCTGCGCGCCTACTTCGCCGGCGAGTTGACGACGTTCGATCTGCCGATCGATCTCGGCGCGCAGACGGCGACCACGCACGCCGTGCTCACGGCGCTGCACGAGACCGTCGGCTACGGCACGCCGGTGACGTACGGTCAGCTCGCCGCGCGCAGCGGCACCGACGTGCCCGCGCGGGGGATCGGCTCGATCATGGGAGCGAACCCGATCCCGATCATCGTGCCGTGCCATCGGGTCGTCGCCGGCGACGGCCTCGGCGGATACTCGGGCGGCAACCCGGGTGAGGGACTCGCCACGAAGCGATGGCTGCTGGAACTCGAGGGCGCGCTGCCCGCCTCCCTGTTCTGATCCGGTCCTCGTCATCCCGTCATCTCGGCCCACCGCGGCCTGAGAGAATGGAGGCGCCGAGTCCCGATCCCGAGGAGCCAACGTGCAGTTCATCTCCACCCGCGGCGGCATGCAGCCGCAGTCGTTCAGCGAGACGCTGCTGGAGGGCCTCGCGCCCGACGGGGGACTCGCCGTTCCCGAGGTGATCCCGACGGTCGACGGCGAGACGCTCGAGCGCTGGCGCGCGCTCACGTATCCGCAGCTCGCGACCGAGGTGCTGGGACTGTTCGCCACCGACATCCCGCGTGCCGACCTCGCCCGGATGACGGCCGACGCGTACGCGGACTTCCCGGCCGGCGTCGTCCCGCTGCGCGCGATCGACGGCGACCTCACGCTGGTCGGACTCTCCGAGGGGCCGACGCTGGCCTTCAAGGACATGGCGATGCAGTTCCTCGGCCAGGTGCTCGAGTACACGCTGGAGCGCCAGGACGCCGTGCTCAACATCCTCGGCGCCACCTCCGGCGACACCGGCTCGGCTGCCGAGCACGCCCTGCGCGGCAAGGAGCGCGTCGCGGTGTTCATGCTCTCGCCGCAGGGGCGGATGAGCGCGTTCCAGCGCGCGCAGATGTTCTCGCTCGACGACGCGAACGTGCACAACATCGCGGTCGAGGGCGTCTTCGACGACTGCCAGAATCTCGTCAAGCACCTCGCGGGCGACCTCGTGTTCAAGCGCGCTCAGCACCTCGGCGCGGTGAACTCCATCAACCTCGGGCGGATCGCCGCGCAGGTCGTGTACTACTTCTGGGCCTGGCTGCGGGCGACGGATGCCGGGGGCTGGACCGAGCTCTCGTTCACGGTTCCGTCCGGCAACTTCGGGAACATCCTCTCCGGGTTCTACGCCAAGCAGATGGGGCTCCCTGTCCGTCGGCTCGTCCTGGCCGCGAACGAGAACAACGTGCTCGACGAGTTCTTCCGGACCGGTGTCTACCGTCCGCGCAGCGCGGAGCAGACGCTGGCCACCTCCAGCCCGTCGATGGACATCTCGAAGGCGTCGAACCTCGAGCGGTTCATCTTCGAACTCGTCGGACGTGATGCCTCACGGGTCGTCGGCGCCTGGCGCGACCTCGAGGAGCAGGGCTTCTTCGACTTCTCCGCCGAGCTGTCCCGTTTCGCCTCGGAGTTCGGCATCGTGAGCGGCACATCGACCCACGACGACCGGCTCGCGACGATCCGCTCCGTCTACGAGACCACGGGCGAGATCATCGATCCGCACACGGCCGACGGCGTCCGCATCGCCCGGGAGTACCTCGAGCCCGGTGTGCCGATGCTCGTGCTGGAGACCGCGAAGCCCGAGAAGTTCGCGGAGACGATCCACGAGGCCATCGGCGTCGAGCTCGCCTACGCTCCCGAGCTGCGCGAGATGCTCGATGCTCCGCAGCACGTGACCGAGATGGCGGACGACGAGCACGTGCTCCGCGCCTTCATCGCGGAGAACGCGCTGCACTGAGTCGGCGGGCGCGGAGCGCCTCGGTCACTCCGGGTTGCCGTGCAGCATCCAGGCGATGCCGAAGCGGTCGACGAGCATGCCGAACGTGCCGCCCCAGGGCGGGACATCCAGTGGCATGGTGATCGTCGCGCCGTCGGACAGCCTGTCCCACACCTGCTGCGTGACCTGCTGCGTGTTGCCGCTCAGCGACACCGATATGCCCTGCGGCTTCTCGTACGTCATGCCGTCGGGAGTGTCCGACGCCATGAGCACCAGCCCCTCGGGTGTCGTCAGCTGGCCGTGCATGACCAGGTCCTTCTGACTCGGGTCCTGCACCATGTCGGGGAAGTCCCCGAACACGCTGATGTCGAGCTCCCCGCCGAGGACGCTCTGATAGAACTCGAGCGCGTCGCGCGCGTCGGTGCGGAAGGACAGATACGGGTTGAGATCGGGCATGGACGACTCCAAGGATGTGCGGGACGGAGCCCGGATCGGCATCGATGCACGACAGTCTGCGCCGGGTCGGGGTCGTCCGCAAGGGGTCCTGTGTCAGGTCGGCAGCGCCTTGACCGCCGCGGTCAGAACCTGCGGGACCGTGGGCACGCCCTCGGCGCGGAAGACCTCGACGCCGGCGCCGTCCCGGATGATGACGGTGGGCGTGAAGCGGATGTCGAGCGCTTCCGCGGCATCCGGCTCGAGAGCGACGTCGATCTCCGTCACCGTGGCGTCCGGAAGGAACCGGACGGCATCGGCGAGCACCGAGCGGGTGCGCGAACACGCGCCACAGAACGACGAGGAGACCAGGGTCAGCTCCATCCGCACCTCCTCGGGACCATGCCTGTTCCTCGGATGCAACCGCCGGCGATCGTCGCCTGTTCCCTGAGGGGCCGGCGCGCCTCGACCGCGTTCAGAACTCGGTGCGCTTGACGAGGCCGCGATTGGTGCGGATGTGCTCGTAGTCCCACTGGATCTCGCGAGCCGCCGACAGCCAGGCGCCCAGTGCTTCGACGTCGATGTCGTCGGCGCCCCGGTAACGCACCTCTGCGGCCTCGAACGAACCAGACGGTGCGAGTCCCTCGACGTCGAACGACTGCCCGCTCCAGAACATCAGCCGCACGGCGTCCTTCAGGCGGTCGTAGCCGACGATCGGGTTGCCGTCGAGGAACCAGACGGGATGCGCATGCCAGACCTTCGCGGCCGCTTCGGGGAGCCCTCGGTCGATCTCCGCCGCCAGCAGGTCGCAGATCTCCCGATCCTCGGGCGCGAGCTTTCGGTGGTAGCCGAGTACGTCGTCGGGGAGAGACATGGTCAGCCTCTGTCCAGCCCGAAGGTGTGCTTCACGAGTGCGCGGACGTCTCGGTCGAGCCCGTCGATGCGGGAGTCGATGGCGTCGAATCGGGAGTTCACCGAGTCGAATTGGGAGTTCACCGAGTCGAATCGGGAGTTGACGGAGTCGAAGCGGGAGTTGACGGACTCGAACTTCCAGTCGACAGCGTCGAACCGGCCGATCACCTCTCCGCGCAACCCGCTGATCTCCGCCCGGAGAATGCGGATGAAGAGCGTCGACACGATCGTGAGCATGCCGAACATGAGAGCGATGACGGCACCGATCATGGTCCAGGTCTGAGGTTCGGTCAAGGCGGGCACGCTCCCATTCTGTTCGGACGATGCCATCCTGCCAAGGGGTTGCGTGTTGCGGCAGCGGTTGGGGACAAGCCGCATCCCGCAGGCTCTGGGGAGGAGAACTGACGCTCTCAGCGGCTCTCGGGCATCACCCGCGGATGCAGCAGGCCGGATGCCGCGCCCAGCACCGCCCCGACGAGTGTGTCGACGATGCGTTCTCCGGCGACGTCCATCGCGCCGATCTCCCCGGTCGCGGCTCCCGTGAGGAGCAGGACGAGCGGTGTGATGAACACCAGCGCCAGGGCGTAGTGGCGCACCACGACGAGCTCGATCAGGAACTGCAGCGCGGCCAGGAGGAGTGCGAGCCGGAGTCCGGACGGATGCAGCAGCGCGAGAGCCGCGTAGACGCCGGCCCCGACGACGGTGCCGAGCATACGATGCAACCCGCGCTGGAATGCCGCGCCTCGGGCCGCGGCGTCACCGATGACCGCGACCGCCGAACCGACGATCCAGTAGGTGCGCGCAGGGTCGATCACGAGCCCGAGGAGCACGCCGACGACCGCGACGATGGCGACGCGCAGCAGGAGCACGCGGGATCCGGCGTCGAGCGCGGGCCCGGGAAGCAGCGCGTTCAGCCGTCGTGCGGTCTTGGCGCGTGCTCTCGCCGACAGCAGCGGGGTCAGGGCGACGGCGTACGAGAAGGCGCACCCCGCGGCGAGCGCGGTGACATACACGAGAGGTGACACGTCCGAGGCCGCCACCACGTGCGCGGAGAGCCCGAAGACCAGCACGAAGAACAGCGGTCCCGGCGGGCCGAGACGGAAGCCGAAGGCGAGCCCGGCGGAGGCGACCGCCACGACGATGACACCGGCGCTCACCAGCCACGGGCTCTCTGCGACGAGAACGCCGAGCACCGCGCTGAGCATGAGACCGGCCGCGATCAGCGGAAGCGCTCGTGCCCGATCGACGGTCGGCGCCGAGCCGAGGTACAGCACGGTGAACGCACCGCTCGCGGCGATGTATCCGAGGGCCGGCTGACCGAGAAGGGCCATCACGGCGATCGGAACCCCGATGCCCAGCGCGGCCTGCAGCGCGAGCGGCCACCGGGGACCGCGCGATGGCGCGAAGGTGAAGAGGCTCACCCCTCCATTGTCGTCGTCGCCCGGCATCCGTCAGCGCGCGGCGAGCCACTCCTCGAAGGTCTGTCGACCCAGAACGGCATCCGGCCCGGGGAGGGCGGCCCCGGCGCGCATGCCGGCCATCTGCGGCCCTGGCACGTTCAGCGCCGGGATCCATCCGCGATAGCCCTGTCCGCGCGCATAGGCGCGGATCATGTCGGCGAGCTGCTCCTCGCGCGGACCCGCGATGTCCGCCACCCTCCCCCGTGGCTCGTCGACGGCGAGGGCGGCCAGGCGCTCGCCGACCTCGCGAGCGGCGATGGGCTGGGTGCGGGCCCTCGGGGCGATGTGGAGGGGGCCGACCTTCGCCCGCGCGAACAGCTGCGCCGCGAACTCGTGGAACTGCGTCGCACGCTGGATCGTCCACGGCACCCGTGACGCCTCGATCACCTTCTCCTGCGCGACCTTCCCTGCGTAGTAGTCGTAGGGGATGCGATCGATGCCGACGATCGAGAGGAGCACGACGTGCGAGACGCCGGCGTCCGCGGCGGCCGAGACGAGATTCCCCGTCGCTGCGGTGAAGAACTCGATCGCCTCCGCGGCCTTGAGCGTCTCGACGCTCGCGACATCGATGACCGCATCCACACCCGTGAGAGCGGCGTCCAGGCCGCTCCCGGTCACGAGATCGACCCCGTGCGAGCGGCTGAGCACGACGGCGTCGTGGCCGGCTGCCCGCACCGCCTCGACGGTATACCTGCCGACGACTCCGGTTCCTCCTGCGACGGCGATCTTCATGACGGACTCTCCTCGATACGGGCTCATACTCCTTCGACGACGCGGGCACCGGAAACGTGAGGCGCCCGTGTCGACGGATGCTCTGATCCGGGACAGGATAGAGGGCGATGGACGATATCGACGCGCTGGAGTCCGAGCGCCGCAACCTCCTCGCCCTCGCGTACCGCATGCTCGGCACCGTGGCCGACGCCGAGGACGCGGTGCAGGAGACGTATGTGCGCTGGTACCGCCTGTCCGGAGAGGAGCGCGCGGAGATCCTCAACCCGGCGGCCTGGCTCACGCGCGTCGCCGGGCGCGTCTGCCTCGACGTCCTCGGATCCGCGCGGGTGCGACGCGAGAGCTACGTCGGTCCATGGCTTCCCGAACCGCTCCCGCGCAGCTCCCCGCTCGTGGCCTCCGCCCCACTCGATCCGCTCGAGCGCGTCACGCTCGATGAGTCCGTGAGCATGGCGCTGCTGGTGGTGCTGGAGTCGCTCACGCCGGCGGAACGGGTCTCGTTCGTGCTGCACGACGTGTTCGGCGTGCCGTTCGCCGAGATCGCCGAGACGGTCGGCCGCAGCCAGGACGCGGTCCGCCAGCTCGCCTCGCAGGGGCGACGGCGCGTACGGGATCGTCGAGCCGGGATGGCCACACGAGAGCAGCACGACGCCGTGGCGCGCGCTTTCCTCGAGGCGTCGGCGACCGGAGAGCTCGAGCGGCTCATCGCGCTGCTCGATCCCGACGTCGTGCTGCGGTCCGACGGCGGCGGCAAGATGTCCGCAGCGCGGCGTCCCGTGGTCGGCCCGGACCGGGTCGCGCGGTTCCTGCTCGGCATCCCGCATCTCAATCCGGGGATCGAGCTCACCCCCACGGAGACGCCCGACGGCATCGCGCTGCTGGCCACGCTGAACGGCCGCACCGATTCGGTCGTGTCCGTCGCCGTCGCCCGCGATCGCATCACCGAGATCTTCATCGTCCGCAACCCCGACAAGCTCACGCAGTGGCAGTGACGGGGCGCTCGCTACGATGGCGACTGTGACCACAGCGACCGTGCGCCCGGGCATCGCCGACCGGCTCTCGCAGATGATCCGGCTGCCCACGGTGTCGGCCGAGCTCGAGGAACGAGGCTCCGGCCCGTTCGAGGATTTCGTCGCCCTGATCGCCGAGCTGTATCCGCTCACGCACGAGACGCTGCGGCTGGAGCGGCACACCGACTTCGGGCTCCTGTTCCACTGGGCGGGGCGCGGCGCGGCATCCGACGGCCCCCTCGTGCTGATGGCGCATTACGACGTCGTCCCCGTCGACGAGAGCGACGACTGGTCGCACCCGCCCTTCGCCGGGGTGATCGCCGACGGCTCCGTCCACGGTCGCGGCGCGCTGGACGACAAGGGTCCGCTGATCGTGGTGCTGGAGGCCGTCGAGAACCTCCTCGCCGATGGATTAGTCCCGGCGCGCGACGTCTATCTCTCGTTCGGCGGCAATGAGGAGACGTACGGGCGGGCGGCGGAGGAGATCGCACGTGTGCTGCGCGAGCGCGGGATCGTCCCCTGGCTCGTCGTCGACGAAGGCGGAGCGGTGGTGGACGCGCCGCTGCCGTTCGTGCCGGGGCGGGCGGCGATGATCGGCGTCGGGGAGAAGGGCGTGATGACCGTGCGGCTGTCGGCCCGGGGCGATGGCGGCCACGCCTCGGCGCCTCCCTCGCTGACGGCCGTTCGGCGCATCGCCCGCGCCGTCGACCGACTCGGACCTTCCACGTTCCGGCCGCACGCGTCGTCGGCGATCCGGCGGATGCTGACGCAGCTGGCTGCGCAGACGCCCGGCCCCGCCCGCCACCTGCTGCGTCTGCTCGGCGCGGCGCCGCTGCTGACCGCCCGGCTCTTCGCCGCGCTCGGAGGCGAACCTGCGGCTCTCGTGCGCACCACCGTCGCACCGACGATGCAGTCCGGCGGCACGGCGGCGAACGTGCTTCCGTCGCAGGCCTCCGCCACCGTGAACCTCCGTATCGCGCTGGGGGAGACGACGAGTCAGACGGTGTTCCGCGTGCGACGCCGCATCCGCGACCCGCTCGTCGCCGTCGAGGTTGTCGAGGCGAGCGAGCCGTCCCCGGAGTCGCCGACCGACAACGCGCAGTTCGCGCTCCTCGCGTCGGCCCTCGAGGTCTCCCACCCGGGCGTCCCCGCCGTGCCGTACGTGATGATGGCCGCGACGGATTCACGGCATCTGCATCGGTTCTCGCCGGCGGTCTACCGCTTCGCGCCGCTGGACATGTCGAACGCGCAGCGGGCGTCGATCCACGGGGTCGACGAGAGGGTCGAGATCGCCGCCCTGGAGCGCGGGGAGCGATTCCATCGCGCTCTCCTCGAGCAGCTACAGTGATCTCACCCGCCCCTCGATCTGCTCGGGGCTAGAGAGAAGCAGGAGACGCGATGACGCGCACCCGCACGCTGGGAACCCTCGCCGTCGTCGTCGGCTTCCTCGCCTTCGTGGAGTTCACCAGCGGTGTGCTGCAGGGCTACTACACGCCGATGCTCAGCGACATCGCCCGTCACCTGGGCATCCACGACGCCGACGTGAACTGGCTCGAGGGAGCGCAGCTCATGCTGTCGGCCCTCGTGGTCCCCGCGTTCGCGAAGCTCGGCGACATGGTCGGCCACAAGCGGATGCTGTTGATCTCGACGGCCCTCACGGCTGCCGCGGCGCTCGTGCTGCCGTTCACCGACTCGTTCGGCGTCTTCCTCGCGGCCTGGGCGCTCATGGGGTTCTACGTCGTGTGGCTCCCGCTGGAGATCGCCCTCATCTGGTCGCGGTCGCGTCGGATGGAGGGGCGCTCGTCGATCACGGCGAAGGCCGCGGGACTCCTCGTGGCCGCTCTCGAAGGCGGCGCGATCATCGGCGCCCTCGTGGGTGGAGCGCTCATCGACGTGCTCCCGCTGACCGTCGTGCTGCTGGTTCCGGCGGTGCTCATCGTGGTCTGCTTCTTCGTGATCCTGTTCGGAGTGAAGGAGTCGCCCGATCCGACCGGCGGCATCTTCGACACCGTCGGTCTCGTTCTCATCTCGCTGGCGCTCGTGTGCTTCACCGGCGGACTCAGCCTTCTGCGCCTCGAGGGTGGCCTCGCGAACCCCTGGTCCTGGGCCGTGGTCGTCGCCGGGCTTCTGCTGGTCATCCCCTTCGTGCTCTGGGAGCTGCGGTGCGATGACCCGCTGATCGACGTGCGCATGTTCCGGTCGCCGGCGCTCGGCCCGGTGTTCCTGACCGCCGGGCTCTTCGGGGTGAGCGTGCTGGGTGCACAGGCTCCGCTGTCGACCTTCGCGCGCACCGATCCGACGGTGTACGGCTACGGGCTCGGCACGACCGGATTCGCGACGTCGCTCATCATCGGCGTCTACCTCATCGCCATGATCACCGGTGCCCTGCTCTTCCCGACGATCGCGCGACGGATGTCGCCGCGCCTCACGCTGATGGGCGCGTCCATGCTGGTGGGCATCGGTTTCCTGCTGTTCCTGCCCTTCCACCATGAGTACGCCCAGGTGATTACGAACATGGTGATCGTCGGACTCGGTTCCGGCGCTCTGGTCGCGGCGCTCCCGGCGGCCGCGGCATCCGCTGCGCCTGCGTCGCAGACCGGTGTCGCGACCGGGCTGACCAACTCGGTGAAGACGGTCGGTGGGGCGATCGCATCGTGCGTCTTCGGCATCGCCCTGCTGAACGGGGTCGCGAGCACGGCCGGTGCCACGGAAGGAACGGCGGGGTCGCTCGCCGGCTACTTCACGGTCTGGGTCGTGTGCGGTGTCACCGCGCTCGCGGCCGCCGTGCTGCTCGTCTTCGTCCCGAAGGCGGCGTTCACGGATCGGTCGGTGGAGACCGAGGCGGCACCGGCGGTCTGACGTCGGCCGCGCCGGAGGCGAAGCTCCCTGGCGGAATTCGGAGAAGGGGCGGACGGAGATTGCTCCGCCCGCCCCCTCCGGTCAGTCGCCCTTCACGTTGACGAGCTGCCGCAGCGTGTGCCGGATCGACACGAGGCTCGCGGCATCCGCCATCACCTGGTCGATCGGCTTGTACGCCTGCGGGATCTCGTCGATGAAGGCGTCCGTGTCACGGAACTCGATCCCGGTCATCGCCTCCCGCAGCTGTTCGTGCGTGAACGTCTTCCGGGCTGCCGACCGCGAGAACTCCCGCCCGGCGCCGTGCGGCGACGAGTTCAGCGACTGCGGGTCGCCGAGCCCTTCCACCACGTAGGAGGCCGTGCCCATCGAGCCGGGGATGAGTCCGGGCCGACCGGCATCCGCCTGGATCGCACCCTTCCGCGACACCCACACCTGCTTGCCGAAGTGCTTCTCCGACTCGGTGAAGTTGTGGTGGCAGTTGATCCTCTCCTGCTCGTCGACACCCGTCCCGAGGAACTCGGACACCTGCCGCGCGACGCGGTCCATCATCTCCTCCCGGTTCACCAGGGCGAAGTGCTGGGCCCACCGCAGCTCTCGGATGTACCGGGTGAACTCGGGCGTTCCCTCGACGAGGTAGGCCAGGTCGGGGTCGGGGAGGTCGATCCACCATCCCCACGCTTCCTCCACCCATCGCTGCGCGCTGCGCGGAGCCTCTGGCGCGTGGGCCCGCTCCGCCCAGAGCCGCTGCGCGACCGAGATGTGCTTCATGGCGATCTTGTTGCCGATGCCCCGGGATCCCGAGTGCAGGAACAGCCAGACCCGGTCCCGCTCGTCGACAGACACCTCGATGAAGTGGTTGCCCGATCCGAGCGTGCCCAGCTGCAGGCGCCAGTTCCCGGCGTACTGCGCGGGGTCGAACCCGTTCTTCTCGGCCAGTGCCTCGAGCTCCGCGATGCGGGGCTCGGCGGTCGTGACGACCTTGTTGTTGTACCGGCCGGCCGAGAGCGGGATGGCGCGTTCGATCTGCTCCCGGAGCTCCGCGAACTCACGACCTTCGAGGTCGCCTCTCGTGAACTGGGTGCGGACCGCGATCATGCCGCAGCCGATGTCGACACCGACGGCGGCAGGGATGATCGCGCCGAGCGTCGGGATGACCGAGCCGACCGTCGCCCCCTTGCCGAGGTGCGCATCCGGCATCAGCGCCAGGTGCGGGTGGATGAACGGCATGCGTGCCGTGGTGTGCGCCTGCGCGAGTGTCTTCTCGTCGATCAGCGACGCCCACGACAGCAGCCGTGCGGAGAGCCTCTCCATGATTCCTTTCCTTGTGGTGGTGTGCAGCCACAGGTCAGGGGGCCTCTCCCACAGAAAACGCCCCGGACCTGACGGTGCGGGGCGTTGCGAGAGTGGATGCTGTCACACGGCGCGCGCCGGAGGGTACGACTCGTGACGGTCGTTGCGCTTCGGCTGAAGCGCCTCGACCGTGGCGAAGGGGAGTTTCCGCAGAGCGGTCATCCTGTCGTCTCCTCGGCTGGCGTGCTGCGCCGGTCGGCACAGCTTTCCGAGACTAGGGGGGACACGCCCGGGCGTCAAGCCTGCTCGCGCGGAGGGTTGTACATGAACTCGATGCGGATGCCGTCGGCGTCCTCGACGAACGAGGCGTAGTAGCGATCGGAGTAGCGGGGGTACTCCTTGGGGTCGCGCACGGCGGTCCACCCCGCGTCCAGCGCCACGGCGTGCAGGCGATCGACCTCGTCGCGCGAGTCCATCGCCCAGGCGAGATGCTGCCACCCGACGCGACCGTGCCGGTGCGGACCGGAGTCCTCATCCCACGCGTAGAGGATGATCTCGGTCTCGTCGCCGTTGTTCCACGAGATCGAGTGGTCGTCTTCGCCGCCGCTGCGGTAGCCGAGCGCCGTGAGGACCGGATGGAACTGCGCCCGGCCGCGCTCGAGGTCGTCGACGGTGATGCCCAGGTGATCGAGAAGAGCCATGCCGCCAGTCTTCCAGGGACCGCGGACGTCGCACTAGTGCGGGGCGTGGTACTCGGCCTCGCCCCGCTTCCAGTAGCCCTTCACGACGGCGTGCGACGCATCGACGCCCCACCGTTCGAGGAGCGCCCGACCCGGCTTCACGATCGACTGCTCGGCGGCGATGAAGACGAACGGATCCTCGCCGACGGCGTGTTCGGCGGTCAGTGACTCGAGGAACGCGATGAGCGCCGAGCCGGAAGGAGCTTCGCCGCGGTGGAGCCATTCCACGTCGACCGGGGCGTCGATCTCGATCTCGCGGCCGGAGGAGACCGTCTCGATCACGAGGCGCGCCGGGGTGCCGTCCGGGATGAGCCCGGCGAACCGACGGATCGCGGGGATCGCCGTCTCATCTCCGACGAGCAGCCACGAGCCGGGCGCGCCGACGAGGACAGCGGACCCCCGAGGGCCCCCGACACCGACCGACGAGCCGAGCGGAGCCTTCGCCGCCCAGGGCGCCGCGACCCCCGCATCGCCGTGCACGGCGAACTCGACGTCGAGCCAGTCCTCGCCCCACGCCAGAGGCGTGTACTCGCGGCTGGGAGCGGCGCGCAGCTCATCGACCGTCTCCGTCGGGCCGGCGGGGAAGAACAGGCGCATGTGGTCGTCGGAGCCGGGAGAGTCGAATCCCGCGAGATCGGACCCGGTCAACCGCACCCGCACGAAGTCCGGGGCGAGCCACTCACGGGCGCTCAGGGTGACGTTTCGGAAGCGCAGATCGAGGCCGCGACGCTCGATCGAGAAGCCGGATTTCGTATCGCTCATAAAGTAAGGCTAACCTAAACGCGGCGAAGGAAAGGTCACCCTAACTTCGCCCGTCCGGCGCCCCGACGCGTGCGCGCAGATCCCGCAGAACAGGAGTCTCTCCATGTCCGTGCCCAGAACTCTCACCGCCACGAGCCTCGGCCTCGTCGGCCTTCTCGCTCTCGCAGGCTGCGCCTCGGGGGCAGCCGCCGAGCCCGAGGAGACACAAGCCGCACCGGCATCCGTCACGATCGAGGACAACACCGGCGAGCATGAGATCGCGACCCCGCCGGCATCCGTCGTCGCGCTCGACAACCGCACCTTCCAGACCCTGTCCGATTGGGGAGTGGAGCTCTCCGCCGGTGCCGTGGCGCTCATGCCGGACACCGTCTCCTATGTGAAGGACGACGCGATCGTCGACATCGGCCTGCACAGCGAGCCGAACCTCGAGGCCGTCGTGGCCGTCGAGCCCGACCTGATCATCAGCGGCCAGCGCTTCACCCAGCACAACGCGGCGATCGCCGACCTCGTGCCGGATGCCACCATCATCGACCTCGAGCCGCGCGAGGGAGAGCCCTTCGACGAGGAGCTCAAGCGGCAGATCACCGTCCTCGGCGAGATCTTCGGAAAGCAGGACGAGGCGCAGAAGCTGGTCGACGAGTTCGACGCCGCCGTGGAGCGCGCCAAGGCCGCTTACGACGACGCCGACACCGTCATGGCCGTCAACACCTCGGGTGGCGAGATCGGCTATCTCGCGCCCACCGTCGGCCGCTCGCTCGGCCCGGTGTACGACATCCTCGGTCTCACCCCCGCGCTCGAGGTCGACGATGCCACCGACGACCACCAGGGCGATGAGATCTCCGTCGAGGCGATCGCCGCGTCGAACCCTGACTGGATCCTGGTCCTCGACCGCGACGCCGTGTTCGCGGCCGAGACGCCCGACTACGTGCAGGCGGCCGAGATCCTCGAGAGCTCCGAGGCGCTCGCCGGCGTCACCGCGGTGAAGGACGAGCAGATCGTCTACATGCCCACGGACACCTACCTGAACGAGGGCATCCAGACGTACACGACGTTCTTCAACGACCTCGCCGACGCCCTCGAGGGCTCCAAGTAGCAGTCGCCGGTCGTCGAGCGCCCTTCGTCTCGCTCCGCTCCCTCAAGACCCGCGGAGCGAGACGAAGGGCAACAGCCAGGGAACCTCCTCATGACCTCTGTCGGCCTCGCCGCGCCGCCCCGCAACGCCGGGCGGCTCTTCGACGTGAAGCTGCTGATCGGCGTTCTCGCGGTCGCCGTCCTGCTCGTCATCTCGCTGTTCACCGGCGTCTACGACATCGCGGGCGCCGGCGACGGCGCCGAGATGTTCCAGATCACGCGCGTCCCCCGCACGATCGCCCTCGTGCTCGCCGGCGCAGCCATGGCCATGGCGGGACTCGTGATGCATCTGCTCACCCAGAACCGCTTCGTCGAGCCGACGACGACGGGAACCACCGAGTGGGCGGGACTCGGCCTTCTCGCCGTGATGGTCCTCGTGCCGCAGCCCTCGCTTCCGCTGCGCATGGCGGGCGCGGTGTTCGCCGCGTTCGTCGGCACGCTCGTGTTCTTCGCCTTCCTCCGCCGCGTCGCCCTGAAGTCCTCGCTCATCGTCCCGATCGTCGGGATCATGCTCGGCGCGGTGGTCGGCGCCGTCTCGACCTATCTGGCCCTCGCGACGAACTCGCTGCAGATCATCGGGGTCTGGTTCGCCGGCAGCTTCACGTCGGTGATGCGCGGGCAGTACGAGATGCTGTGGATCGTCGCGATCGTCGGCGTGATCGTGTTCATCGTCGCCGACCGGCTGACGATCGCGGGACTCGGCGAGGAGATCGCCACGAACGTCGGCGTGAACTACAACCGGGTCATCCTCCTCGGGACCGTGCTCATCGCCATCACCACCGGGGTCGTCACGGTGGTGGTCGGCAACCTTCCCTTCCTCGGCCTCATCGTGCCGAACGTCGTCTCGATGGTCCGAGGCGATGATCTGCGCAGCAACCTCCCATGGGTGTGTCTGCTCGGCATCGCGATCGTCACCGTCTGCGACATCATCGGCCGCACGATCATCATGCCGTTCGAGGTGCCGGTGTCCCTGATCCTCGGTGTCGTCGGCGCTGTCGTCTTCGTGCTCCTCCTGCTCAGGCAGCGTCGACGTGGCTGAGGGCCTGGTGGTCACCGCACCGGCGGGCATTCCGTCGCGATCGGCGGGAGCTTTCACGTCACCGCGCGCGCGTCGCCGCTATGTGATCGTGGTCGCCATCCTGGCCGTGCTCGCCGTCGGATCCGGGTTCGGCCTGCTCGCCGGGGGCAATCCGATGCCGCCGGGCTCCGAGGGGTTCTGGCGCATCGCGCAGCATCGGGCGACCGACGTCACTGTGATGGTGCTCGTCGCGATCGCCCAGGCGGTGGCCACGGTCAGCTTCCAGACCGTCACCAACAACCGCATCATCACACCGTCGATCATGGGCTTCGAGTCCCTGTACCGCGTCGTGCAGACCTCGACCGTGTACCTCCTCGGGGTGGCCGGAGTCGTCGCGATCCAGGGCGTCGGTCAGTTCGCGATCCAGGTCGCCATTATGGTGGGGCTGGCGGTGGCGCTCTACGGCTGGTTGCTCTCCGGACGCTACGGCAACCTGCAGATCATGCTGCTGATCGGCATCGTGATCGGAGGCGGGCTCGGGGCCGTGTCCACGTTCATGCAGCGCCTCCTCACTCCGAGCGAGTTCGACGTGCTCACCGCGCGGCTGTTCGGCAACGTGTCGAACGCCGACCCCTCGTACCTGCCGTTGGCCATCCCGCTCGTGGTGGCGGCATCCGTCCTGCTGTGGCTGCGTTCGCGACGCCTCGACCTGATGGCGCTGGGGTCGGATGCTGCGCGCTCGCTCGGTCTCGATCACCGCCGCGAACTCTTCATCGTGTTGTTCCTCGTCGCGGTGCTGATGGCCACCTCCACCGCGCTGGTCGGGCCGATGACGTTCCTCGGCTTCCTGGTCGCCACTCTCGCCTACCAGTTCGCCGACACGTACGACCACCGCCTGATCTTCCCCGTGGCGGTGCTCACGGCGTTCACGATCCTCGCCGGGGCGTACTTCGTGATGAAGAACATCTTCTACGCGCAGGGGATGGTGTCGATCCTGATCGAGCTGGTCGGCGGCACCGTGTTCCTCATCGTCATCCTCAGAAAGGGCAGGCTGTGATCGCACTCGACGGCGTCCGCCGGGACTACAGCAGCGAGGTCGCCATCGGCCCCGTCGACCTCCAGATCCCGGCCGGCGGGATCACGGCCCTCATCGGTCCGAACGGTGCGGGCAAGTCGACACTGCTCACGATGATCGGCCGTCTGAACGGGATGGATGCCGGTGCCATCGAGATCGCGGGTCTCGACGTCGCCTCGACCAAGTCGAAGGACCTGGCGAAGGTGGTGTCGATCCTCCGGCAGGAGAACCACTTCGTCACGCGACTCACGGTGCGTCAGCTCGTCGGCTTCGGGCGCTTTCCGCACTCGAAGGGGCGGCTGAACCGGGCGGATGAGGACATCATCAGTCGCGCGATCGACTTCCTGGATCTCGCTGCCCTGGAGGGGCGCTATCTCGATGAGCTCTCCGGCGGACAGCGCCAGCGCGCGTATGTCGCCATGGTTCTCGCGCAGGACACCGAGTTCGTGCTGCTCGACGAGCCGCTGAACAATCTCGACATGAAGCACGCGGTGCAGATGATGAAGCATCTGCGGCGCGCCGCCGAGGAGCTCGGGCGGACCATCGTCATCGTCCTGCATGACGTGAACTTCGCCGGGCACTACGCCGATCACATCTGCGCCATGAAGGACGGCGCGGTGGTGGAGTTCGGCGCTCCGGGGGAGATCATGACCGACGACGTGCTCACCCGCGTCTTCGAGACACCGGTGCACGTGATCGACGGGCCCTCCGGACCGCTCGCCGTCTACTACTGACGCACCCGAGCGCGACTCAGAGCTCGATGCCGTGGTCCTCGTCGTTGACACCGGCGTTGTTCCCGCGCCGCGACTCGTAGCCGAGGAACCAGCCGAGCCAGACGATCGCGGCGAGCAGCACGCCGAGCCAGACGTTCTGGAAGATCAGCCCGATGACGACGCCCAAGATCAGCAGGCCGACGGTGACGGAGACGCGGAGCGCGGTGCGGGACATGGCCTCAGCCTAGATCCTGTCCCATGGAGGGTGCCGATTCAGCGGTCGCGATGGTTCTCCGGTGCGAGGCGCGGACCGCGGCGCGGCTCCTTCACCCCGCTGGCGTAGATCAGCCGGATCACGCGCTGGCGATGGCCCGCCCACGGAGCGAGGAGCTCCAGCATCCCGTCGTCGTCGGTGCGCGCGCCGGCGAGGACGTAGCCCACCTCGTGCGCCAGATGGAAGTCGCCGACGCTCACGGCATCCGGATCGCCGAGCGCCCGGATACGGGTCTCGGCCGAGGTCCACGCGCCGACCCCCGGAAGGCTGCTGAGCACGCGGTCGCGGTCCGGTCCGGTCGATGCGGCGCGGACGGCCCGCTCGATGCTGTCGCCGCGTCGGGCCGATCGCACGATCGTCTGGGACTGCGGCGGCTCCACGCCCGCACGATGCCAGGACCAGGACGGGACGGTCCGCCAGACGGATGCCGGGGGAGGAGCGAACATCGGGCGCGGAGTGGGACCCGGCGCGCGTTCTCCGAAGCGCGACACCAGGAACCGCCAGGCGCCGAACGCCTGCACCGCCGTGACCTTCTGCTCGAGGATCGAGCCGACGAGCGCGTCGAAGATCTCATCGGTGCGCGTGAGACGGATGCCGGGATGGCGCCGGGCGACCTCGGCGATGAGCGGATGCCGCGACGCGTCGAAGCCTGTGGGATCATCGCGCGCGCCGCACAGCTCGGGCACTCGGTCGAGTGCCACGGCGGCTCCGGCTCCCCACGCGGTGGCCCTGACCTGGCCGCCGATCGACCGCAGCGCGAGAGTCGCCGTGCCGAGCGGCGTGCGCACGGCCCGCCAGATCACGGGGCCCTCGACGACGGTCGTCGGGTCGGTTCCCCCGCGGCGCAGCACGCCGACCGTGCGACCGAGATCGAGGTCGTACGAGGGGCGATAGACCGTCTCCTGCGCCGCGCTCGCGCGCGCGGCACCGGCCGCGGCGGGATCGGCTGTCAGGGTCATGCGCCCACCCTACGCGGCGGCGCTGACACCGCCCTCACGACTGAGGTGCGACCACGGCGAATCTGCGCGACGCGGGTCAGAAGCGGTCGGGTGACGGGGTGCCGTGGCCGTACCGGATGACGACGTCGGCGTGGCGGTCGAACCGGTAGCCGATGCCGCGAACAGTGCGGACGATGTCCTCGTAGCGGCCGAGCTTGGCGCGCAGTCGACGCACGTGCACGTCGATCGTGCGCTCTCCGGGGGTCTCGTCGTCCTGCGCCTGCCAGAGGGCGGAGACGAGCTCGCTGCGCTCGATGGTGCGACCCTCGCGGAGGACGAGGTACTGCAGCAGCTCGAACTCCTTGTAGGTGAACGCGGCGGACTCGCCGTCGATGAGCACGCGCTTGCGGGAGATGTCGACGGTCACGCCCGTCTCCTCCTCGGCGATGTCCTCCTCGGCAGCTGCCTTGGTCCGGGCGATCGCGCCCGGCTCCTGCAGGGCGAGGCGGACGACGTCGAGGTCGCGACCTCCGGAGCCGTGCGGGGCGAGGGCGACCGTCGCGTGGGTCTCGGCGCCCGGTGCGAGCTCGGCCAGCGTACGGCGAAGTGCGTCGACCAGGAGCGGGAGGCTGACGCCGGCCTCGGCGGCCTTGATCTCGTCGAGCCCGACGTAGAGGGCGAAGCCGCGGGGCGAGCGGACGGCCGGGAGATCTGCGGCTGCGCCGTTCAGCGGCGCTGCGGCCTCGGACGAGGTGGGGCGGGCGGTGCGGGCCTGGGCGGAGGAGGCGGGACGCTCGAGAAGTGCGATGTTCGACATGATGATGAAGTCCTCAGGACGTGAGCCGGTGAGCGGCTCTGATGCGTTGCATGAATGACCGGCGGAGCCGGGAAGCGAGCAAGGGTGGATGCTCGGTGACTCTGACCTCGCAGATGGCGAAGGATCAGGTCAGGCGGGGTGGCTGTTCGTTCAGCGACACATTCGGCAACACATGCCAACGCGACCGGGCATCATCATCCCGGCAGTCCCGTTCGCCTCCTGGGCGGACAAAGGGCGTGCGTTGGTGGTCATGGGGGGATTATGTCTGATCGTGTCGCCTCGTGTCAAAACGGGCTCCGTGCGCAGAAGCGGGCGTAACGTTGCTCGAATGACGATCTCGACCACTGTCGGCGGCTTCATCCTGACCGACGAGAAGGATGAATCGCGTTACACCCTCATGCGCGACGGACGGCTGGTGAGCGTGCTCGACTACCGTGACGACGGTCGGACGATCGCGCTGACCAGGGCGTTCACCATCCCGACTTTCCGCGGCCACGGCTATGCGGGGAAGGTCGTGGAGGGCGCCGTGGCCGACATCGAGTCGCGCGGCGATCGCAAGGTCGACGCCGTCTGCTGGTACGTCGCCGACTGGTTCTCGGCGAACCCGGAGCACGCCCACCTGCTGCGCTCGCGCTGACGCGCCCGAGTATTTCGTTCTGTTACGCGGCGGCCCTGCGAGGATGAAGGCATGAAACTCGCCGAGGCCCTCACCGCACGAGCCGATCTGCAGCGTCGCATCGAGCAGCTGCGCGCCCGCATCACCTCGAACGCGCGCTACCAGGAGGGCGAGGAGCCTGCGGAGGACGCGGGGGCCCTGATCGTCGAAGCGGACGCCGCGCTCACCCAGCTGCGCGACCTGATCCGTCGCATCAACGCCACGAATTCGCGCCTCGATCTCGGCCGCGACGGCACCATGACCGATGCCCTCGCCGCGCGCGACGTGCTGCGTCTCCAGCACTCCATGCTGACGGATGCCGCGGCAGCGGCATCCGGAGCGAACGACCACTTCCAGCGCCAGATGAGATCCGAGCTCCGGAAGATCTCCGCGCTCCCGGTCGCCGAGCTGCGCGCCAGAGCCGACGCGGTGGCGCAGGAGCTTCGCGAACTCGACAACCGGATCCAGCAGGCGAACTGGACGAACGAGCTGGAGGAGTAGAGCGGAAGTCGGTAGTCACGACGGAGCGGGCACAACCCCCGCCGGGAGGGGCAAGTTCCGGCACACCTGGAGGGCGGAGGGCAGCCCGGATCGCATCGCGCAGCCCCGCACGCCGCACAGGTGAAAGCGCACAGCGCACCATGCATCACCGCGTGCCGATCGTCGTGACGAGGGTGGGTCAGGGGACCTTCCGCTCTCTCCTCCGCATCTGCGGCACGCCTGGGGCCGAATGTCCGTGGTGGTTCGTAGCGTGTGAGTATGCGAATCCTGCACACCTCCGACTGGCACATCGGTCGCACGTTCCACGGTCACTCGACCATGGACGCGCTCGCCGACGTGCTGGCCGCGCTCACCGAGCAGGTGCGGGAGAACGCGGTCGACGTCGTGGTCGTCGCCGGAGACGTCTTCGACTCTGCGACGCCCTCGGGTCCCGCCTACACTCTGCTCGGCGATGCGCTGGTCGCGCTGCACGAGACGGGTGCTCGCGTGATCGTGACCAGCGGCAACCACGACTCCGCGGCCCGGCTCGGTTTCCAGGCACGGCTGCTGCGCGACGGCATCCACGTCCTGACCGATCCGCTCGCCGTCGGCGAGCCGGTCACCATCGCCGATGCCGACGGGCCGGTCAACTTCTTCGGCATCCCCTATCTCGAGCCGGCGATCGTGCGTCAGCACTGGCCGGAGGGCGACGCCGAGGGGCGTCAGCTGCGCACGCAGGCGCAGACCATGGCGCATGCGATGGATCTCGTGCGGATCGGCATGGGGCGGCACTCCGGTCGCTCGGTCGCGATCGCGCACTGCTTCGCCGCCGGCGTCGATGCGACGGTGGGGCTCGAGCGCGAGGTGCGACAGGGCGGTCTCGACGTCGTGCCGCTGAGCGTGTTCGACGGGCCCGACTACGTCGCGCTCGGCCACATCCACGGACGCCAGCAGATCAGTGAGCGCGTGCGCTACGCGGGCGCCCCGCTGCACTACAGCTTCGGCGAGCAGCACAAGCCCCGTGGCTCGTGGCTGGTCGACCTCGATGCCGATGGGCTCGCCGGTGTCGAGTGGCTGGAGCTGCCGGTGCCTCGACGGCTCGTCACGCTCACGGGTCCGCTCGAGGAGATCCTCTCGGAGGCGAACATCGCCGAGCATGTCGACGACTGGGTGTGCGCGATCTACACCGACGCGGCGCCGCAGGCCGAGCCCATGCGTCGCCTGCGCGAGAGCTTCCCGTTCTGCGCGATGGTGCAGCACCAGCCCGAGGTCGTCGCCGAGGAGCGCGAGCGCAGCTACTCCCAGCGACTGCGTGCGGCGGTCACCGACGCGGAGCGCATCGAGGCCTTCCTCGAGCATGTGCGCGCGGGCCACGGAGCGACAGAGACCGAGAGCCGCCTCATCCGCGCCGTGCTCGACGATCGCGTGCGCGCGGAGGCGCTCGTCTAGATGCGTCTCCATCGCCTCGAGGTCGAGGGATTCGGCCCGTTCCGCTCCCGCCAGACCGTCGACTTCGATGCGTTCGCCGACGACGGCATCTTCCTGATCGCCGGACGAACAGGCGCGGGAAAGTCCAGCATCCTGGATGCGGTCTGCTTCGGCCTCTACGGCGGGGTACCGCGCTACGACGGCGGAGAGAAGCGGCTGCGCAGCGACCACTGCGAACCCGACGACATCTCGGAGGTCGTCGTGGAGTTCAGCGCCTCCGCCGGTCACTTCCGGGTGACCCGGTCACCCGAGTACCTGCGCCCGGCCAAGCGCGGCGGCGGCATGACGAAGCAGGCCGCCGCCGTCTCGCTCGAGGAGCGTACGGATGCCGGGTGGGTCGGCCGCGCGGCGCGGGCGGTCGACGTGGCCACCGAGCTCGACGAGATCCTGCAGCTGAGTCGCGAACAGTTCCTGCAGGTCATCCTGCTCGCGCAGAACCGGTTCTCGGAGTTCCTCCTCGCGGGCAGCAGAGACCGTCAGACGCTTCTCCGGCGGCTGTTCGGCACCCAGCGGTTCGAAGACGTCCAGTCGCGTTTCGACGACCGGCGCAGGGCCGCGGAGCAGGCTCTCGGTGCTCGCCTCGCGACCGTCGCCGCGCGGGTCGACGAGGCGGAGCGGCTGGTCTCGACGGAAGGCCTCTGGGGAGACGGGGCCGACGACGAGGCGGGCGCCGGGGAATCCGTTCGTCCCACGGTGGCGGCCACGACCCCGGAGCGTCTCGACGACCTGCGGCGCGCGAAGGCCAGGGCCGACTACCGCGCGGAGCGTCGCGCCTCGGAACGCGCCGAGGCCGAGAAGCGCTCGGCCGACGCGGATGCCGTGCTGGCCACCACCCGCGAAGAGCAGCGTGCGCAGACCGAGAGGGATCGCGCGCGGGCCGCGCTCGACCGTCTCGACGCCGAGGAGCCCTCGATCGCGGCGGCCCGCGCCGAACTGCATGAGGCGCGCGCGGCCGAAGCGCTCCGCTCGACCATCGCCGCAGCCGACCGAGCGCGAAGCGCGTTCGAGAGCGCAGGCCGAGCAGAGGACGTCGCCCGCGAGTCGTGGCGGTCGTTCGACATCGAGGTCGACGACGAGCTGGCCGCATGGGCTGCGGAGCGCCTCAAGGAGAGCGGAGCATGGGAGCGCGCACTCGACCTCGAGCGGCAGGAGAGCTCCCTCGCACACGAGCTCCAGACGGCCGAGGCCGCCGTGCGGTCGGCCGAGGCCCGCGCCGAGGCGGGGACTGCGCAGCGCGCCGAGCTGCCGGCGCAGATCTCCGCGCTGACCATCGAGCGTGACGAGGCACGGCGGGTCGCCGACCGTGCCGGTGACCTGCTCATCGCTCGGGACGTCGCTGACTCCCGCCTCCGAGCAGCCCGTGAAGCGGTGCGGCTGCGCACGGACCACGCGCGCGCCGAGCAGCAGCTGGCCGCCGCGACGACGGAGCACGCCGCTGCGCAGACGACGTTGGCGCAGCTCCGGCGGCGCCGCTTCGACGGCATCGCCGGCGAGCTCGCCTCGGGTCTGGCCGACGGTGAAGCGTGCCCCGTGTGCGGTGCGCACGAGCATCCGGCGCCGGCGACGCACGCGGATCCCGTCTCGGCCGATGACATCGCCGCCGCCGAGGTCACCCGAGATGCCGCGTCCGAGCGCGAGCGCGACGCGGCGGCGACGTCGTCCGCGCTCCGGGCCGAACTAGCGGCCGCGGAGACGAAGGCCGACGGGCGCACCGTCGAGCAGGCTGAGAAGGAGCACCTCGAGGCCGTCGAGGGGCACGAACAGGGCCTCGTCGCGGCGGATCGCGTCGCGTCCCTCGACACGCGGCTGCAGGCACTCTCCGATCGAATCGAGCTGCTCGAGCGTGAACGAGCGGATGACGATGCTGCGCTCGCGGCCTCGCGCGAGCAGCACGCGCTGCTGACCCAGCGCGTCACCGAAGCGCGCCGGCTGATCGCCGACGCACGCGGGCCGTTCGACACCGTGGCCGAACGCCTCGCCGACACGACGGCGAAGGTGACGGCGGCGCGCGCACTCGTCGAGGCCATGGCCGAACGCGCGCGTCGCGCACAGTCCCTGAGCGAGGCGGAGAGCGAGAGGGATGCCGCGCTGACCGGGTCGGCGTTCGACGATGCCGCCGCCGCTGTCGCCGCACTGCGCTCGACCGCCGCGCAGGAGGCTCTCGACGAGCGGATCTCCCAGCACGCGGTGCAACGCGAGAAGGAGCGCGCGACCCTGTTCGACCTCGAGCTGCGCACGCTCCCCGAGGAGCCCATCGACCTCTCGCCCGCCGAAGCGGCCGCGGCGACGGCGCGCGCGAGCTGGGTGCGGGCGGTCGACGAGGCGAGCCGCGCGACCGGAACCGCTGAGCGGCTCGACGGCCTGATCGCCTCCGCCGACGCCGAGCACGCGAAGACGGCCGACGACGCCGCCGAGTTCGAGGTGCTCCAGAGCCTCGCCGACACGATCGCCGGGAGGGGTGCGAACACCCGCAAGATGGCGCTCGAGACCTTCGTCCTCGCGGCCGAGCTCGAGGAGATCGTCGAGGCCGCGAACCGACGGCTGTACGACATGTCGACGGGCCGCTACCAGCTGCAGCACTCCGATGCTCTCGCTGCGCGCGGCGCGGCATCCGGTCTCGGGATCGTGGTGTCCGACGCCTTCACGGGTCAGACCCGTCCGCCCCAATCGCTCTCCGGCGGCGAGACGTTCCTCACCTCGCTGGCCCTCGCGCTCGGGCTCGCCGAGGTGGTCACCGCGCGGGCCGGCGGCATCCGCCTCGACACGCTCTTCATCGACGAGGGCTTCGGATCCCTCGACGGCGACACGCTCGACGTGGCGATGCGCACTCTCGACGAACTCCGGCAGGGTGGCCGCACGGTCGGCGTGATCAGCCACGTCGAGGCCATGCAGGAGCAGATCCCCGCGCAGCTCACCGTCCGCGCCACGCCCCACGGGCCGAGCATCATCGAGACGCGCTGAGGCGTCTCCTGATCCGGCGGCGTCGACCCGAGGTCAGACGCCGTACTCGCTGCGGATGAAATCGCGCAGCTGGACGCTGCACCGCGCGACGGCCTCGCGCCAGTCCGTGAGCGCCCCGTCCTCGGCCTGATCCGAGACAGCGCGGAACACCCGGATGGGCACGTCGAACTGCTCGGCGACCCAGATGTAGGCGTAGGTCTCCATGTCCACCAGCGCGGCACCGGAGGGGCGGATCACCGCAGTGACCTCCGCGTCTTCCACGAAGTGATCACCGGTGGCGATCAGAACGCCTTCGCGTCCGGTCGACACCCGGGCGGGCAGCGAGACATGCTGGCCGGCGATGCCGTCGAGGTCGGTGACGTCGTGCTGGAACGCGGTGCCGATCTCGTGCACCGTCGCCTCCAGACCGGGGGCGATCGCGCCGGCGGTGCCGACGACGACGATCTCCTCGTAGGCGCGTGCGTCGAGCGCCCGGGTGAGCGCGTAGGTCGCCTGGAGCTTGCCGGGGCCGGTGACGAGGCGGTCGAAGCCTTCGAGTGCCTCAGGGAAGGCGGACAGTTCGGACGCGAGGGCGGCGACGAGGAGTTTCACTTCCTCATTCTTTCAGGTCGTGGCTGACAGGAGTGTGCACGGGCGGTTCTGTCACCCCGGCGTAACACAGAAGGGCGATACTGATTCGAGGAAGAGTGGAGGCCCCCGTGTCGTTGCAGCAGCAGATCTCCGAAGCCCTCGGTGTCCAGCCCGAGATCGATCCCGAAGCCGAGGTGGAGCGTCGAGTCGGATTCCTCGTCGACTATCTCCGCACGACAGGAGCACGGGGCTTCGTCCTCGGTATCTCCGGCGGGCAGGACTCGACCCTCGCGGGGCGCCTGGCGCAGCTCGCCGTCGAACGCGTGCGCGCCGAGGGCGGCGAGGCGAAGTTCCTCGCCGTGCGTCTGCCGTACCGGGTGCAGAAGGATGCGGCGGATGCCGAGGCGGCACTCGAGTACATCGCGCCGGATGCCTCCGTCGAGGTGAACATCCAGAACGGGGTGGACGGGGTCGAAGAGGACATCGAGTTCGCCGTCACCAGCGACATCAGCGACTTCAACCGCGGCAACATCAAGGCGCGCGTGCGCATGGTCACGCAGTACGCGCTCGCCGGCCACGACGGCCTGCTCGTGATCGGCACGGACCACGCGGCCGAGGCCGTGACGGGCTTCTACACGAAGTTCGGCGACGGAGCGGCCGACATCCTGCCGCTCTCGGGGCTCACGAAGCGGCAGGGCCGCTCGCTGCTGCAGTTCCTCGGCGCTCCCGACCGGCTCGCGTTCAAGGTGCCGACGGCCGACCTCCTCGACGGCCAGCCGGGTCGCGCGGACGAGGACGAGCTCGGCCTCACGTACGAGCAGATCGACGACTTCCTCGAAGGGCGACCCGTCGACCCCGAGGCGGCCGGACGCATCGAGGCGAAGTACCTCGCGACGCAGCACAAGCGCCACCTCCCGGTGACCCCTGACGACGACTGGTGGCGCTGACCGGAGGTGCGCGCCGTTCGTCCCGTGTCGGATGCCGCGGATAGTGTCGAAGCATCCGACAGAACGGGAGCATCGTGCGGATCGACACTGCGGCGCAGCGCGTCATCTGGAGCGCCAGCGATCTCAAGGCGGCCGCGGAATGCGAGTTCGCCTGGTGCCGTGCGATCGACGCGAAGCTCGGCCGCGTCCCGGCCGTCGAGGAGCCTGAAGACGCCACTCTGAAGCGCGCCGCGCTGCTCGGCGACGTGCATGAGCAGAATGTGCTGGCGCGGTACGTCGACGAACTCGGCGACGACAGGGTCCACCAGATCGAGAAGGTCTCGTCCGTCGACGCCGAGGCCCTTCGCGCTGCGACCGAGGAGACGGTCGCTGCGCTGCAGTCCGACGCGCTGGTCGTCTTCCAGGCAGCGTTCGCGACCGAGGAGTTCGTCGGATTCGCCGACTTCCTCCGCAGGGACGACGACGGCCGCTGGCGCGTGCAGGACTCGAAGCTGGCGCGCAAGGCGCGCGTGACCGCGCTCATGCAGCTGGCGGCATACGTCGACCAGCTCGATCGTCTCGGCATCCCACGATCCGACGAGGTCGACCTGATCCTCGGCGACAGCACCCTCAGCACGCACCGCGTCGACGATCTCCTCCCGCTGTTCCAGGTGCGCCGAGCGCGACTGCGATCGCTGATCGCCGATCGTCGCATCGGCGACGGAGTGACCGGCACCCCGCTGGCCTGGGGCGACGACCGTGACGACCTGCAGATCGTGGCGTGCGGTCGGTGCGCGACCTGCGAGGAGCAGGTCCTCGCGCACCGTGACCTCCTGATGGTCGCGCGCATGCGTCCGGTGCAGCGGGCACGTCTGCGGGCCTCCGGCATCGACACGATCGACGCCCTCGCGACGGCATCCGACGCTCCTGTCGGCATGAACGTCGATTCCTTCGAGAACCTCCGCGCGCAGGCGCGTCTGCAGATCCGCGCCGATGCCGACGGCACGCCGACCTACGACGTGCACTACGCGCCGGCGATCCACACCCTTCCTCTTCCGAGCCACGGCGACATCTTCTTCGACTTCGAAGGCGATCCGCTCTACACGGAACCGGCCCCCGACGGCGAGGCGCACTGGGGCATCGACTACCTGTTCGGCTGGGTCGACAACGCCGACCAGTATTCCGCGCTGTGGGCGCACACCTTCGCCGACGAGCGTCGGGCCCTCGAAGCATTCCTCGATTTCGTGAAGGTGCGACGGGCCGCGCACCCCGCCATGCACATCTATCACTACGCGCCCTACGAGACCTCGCACCTCGTGGCGATGGCGGCACGGCACGGAGTGCGTGAAGGCGAGGTCGACCGGCTGCTGCGCGAGGGCGTGTTCGTGGATCTGTATCCGCTCGTGCTGCGCACCGTCAGGGTCGGGTCCCGCTCGTACTCGATCAAGAAGCTCGAGCCGCTCTACATGGGCGACGACGTGCGCACGAGTGATGTGCAGAAGGGCGACGACTCGATCGTGCAGTACGTCGCGGCACGAGAGCTCGCCGCCGCGGGGGAGCGGGGCGAAGCGGATGCCGTGCTCGCCGACCTCGCGGACTACAACCGCTATGACTGCGTCTCCACGCGTCGGCTGCGCAACTGGCTGATCGACATCGCTCGGAAGGAGGGCGTGACACCGGCGCCACCGGACGAGATCGACGAGGTGATCTACGAGCCCTCTCCGCGATCCGTCGCTCTTCTCGCGGATGCGGAACGCGCGGTCGACGCCGGCGGTGACGGGCTCGTGCACCGCATCGCGGCAGCCGCGATCGACTACTTCCCTCGCGAGGCCAAGAGCTTCTGGGTCTCGCACTTCCAGCGTCTGCGCGAACCCGTGACCATGTGGGACGGCACGCGCGACGTGGTGCGGGTCGATCGGCCGTCCTCGTCGGTCCGCCGGGACTGGAGCATCGGTGAGGGACGGCGCTCGATGTCGCGCGACATCGAGATCCGCGGCGAGGTCTCACCGGGAACGACGCTGGGCGTCGGTGCGCAGCCGTTCGCGCTGTACGAGGTGCCGGCGCCGTTCGACACCGAGGTGCCGTCCCGGGCGGTGCATGTCCCGCATACGGTCACCGTGTCCGAGGTGCTCGACGACGGCTATCTGGTGACCGAGTCGGCCGTGCAGGGGCAGACATGGGACGAGCTCCCGCTCGCACTCACGCCTGCCGCGCCGCCGCGGGTGGTGTCGCTGCAGGGTGCGATCGACGAGTGGGCCGATGCCGTGCACGCCGCGGCGCCGGATTTCCCGGCCGACCCTGCCACCGACATCCTGCGGCGCCTTCCGCCGCGCACGGCATCGGGTGCGCCGATTCCCCCTGCCGAAGACGATGTGATCGACGCGATCGTGCGCGGCGTCCTCGATCTCGACCGCAGCTATCTCGCGGTCCAGGGCCCTCCTGGAACCGGCAAGACGTATACCGGGTCGCGGGTGATCGCGCGGCTGGTCAACGAGCACGGCTTCAAGATCGGCGTCGTCGCGCAGTCGCACGCCATCATCGAGACGCTGCTGGAGCGGGTGGTCTCCGACGGCGTGGCGCCGGCTCAGGTCGCCAAGGCGCCGAAGGACAGCGAGGCCGAGACCTCGTACACCGCGATACCGAAGAACGGCATGGCGGCATTCCTCGCAGAGCACGCCGGCGAGGGCGCCGTCGTCGGCGGAACCGCCTGGGACTTCAGCAACACCCAGCGCGTCGATCGGGGCGGGCTCGACCTGCTCGTGATCGACGAGGCGGGGCAGTTCTCGCTCGCGTCGACGATCGCGGTCGCGGCGGGCGCCCAGAGACTGCTCCTTCTCGGCGACCCGCAGCAGCTCCCGCAGGTCAGTCAGGGCGCTCACCCCGAGCCCGTCGACACGTCGGCCCTCGGCTGGGTGATGGACGGCGACCCGGTCGTGCGTCCGGAGTTCGGCTACTTCCTGGCGCGGTCGTGGCGGATGCATCCGCTCGTGGCGGCTCCTGTCTCGAAGCTCGCGTACGCGGGCCAGCTCGCCTCTGCACCCGGAACGGAACGCCGCTCGATCGACGGCATAGAGCCGGGGCTCCACGTGATTCCTCTCCGGCATCGCGGCAACGCGACCCAGTCGCCCGAGGAGGCCGCCGAGGTGGTGCGCCTCGTGCGAGACCTCGTCGGCCGCACCTTCACCGACAACGACTCAGATGCCTCGATCCGGCCCCTCGAGCCGTCCGACATCATCGTGGTCACGCCCTACAACGCGCAGCGCCAGCTCGTCCTCGACGCGCTCGCGGATGCCGGATTCCCCGATGTCCCCGTCGGCACGGTCGACAACTTCCAGGGCAAGGAGGCGGTCGTGTCGATCACCTCTCTGGCGGCGTCGAGCGGGCGGGATGCTCCTCGGGGACCGGAGTTCCTGCTGCTGCAGAATCGGCTCAACGTCGCGATCTCCCGGGCCCAGGCCGTCGCCTACCTGATCCACTCCCCGGCACTGCTCGACGACCTGCCCTACACGCCGGAGGGCGTCGCCCGGCTCAGCGCGTTCGCGCGTCTGGTCGGAGCCGCGTCGTGACCGCGCCGACCCATACCGAAGGCGACATCCTTCGGGCCGCGGCAGCGTGGTCGTGGTTCCCGCGAGACGGCGAGCAGGAGAACGTCCACCTCCGCCTCGTGCGCTATCCCGCCAGACTCGGTGGCGGAGTGCGTGGCTCGCAGGTGCACTCGACCTCGGAGGCCGCGGCGGTGCTCGATCACGCCGTCGAGCGCGCGAGGAGCTGGGGCGAGTCTCGGCTGACGTTCTGGACCAACCCCTCGGACGATCCCGACCTCGAAGCGGAGCTGCGACGACGCGGTGCGGAGCACATCGATACGGTCGCGGTGCTCGCGCGCGCCATCGATGCGCCCGCGATCGACGATCTCGCCGGCGACGTTCCCCCGGAGGCATCGGGAGAGGTCGTCCGCACTCTCGATCAGGTGCGCGAGGTCGATGCGATCAACGTGCCGGTCTGGGAGCAGGAGCCTCTCGACGAGGAGGGCCTCCGCGTCGAGCTGGCCGAGCTCACCGCCGAGCGCGAGGCAGGGGAGGGTCTGCGGGTGCTCGGGCGCCTCGACGGCGTGGCGGTCGGCACCGGTGGATGCACGATCGTCGACGGTTTCACACGGCTCTGGGGCGCGGCGACTCTCGCGGAGTTCCGCGGACGAGGCGTGTACCGCGCGGTCCTCGCCGAAAGGCTGCGCGCGAGCGTCGAGCTCGGCGCGACGACCGCGCTGGTGAAGGGCCGGATCGCCACCTCGGCGCCGATCCTCACTCGGGTCGGCTTCGAGCACTACGGCGATGAGCGGGCGTATCGCCTAGATCTCGCCTAGATCGGTCGGCGAGCGGATCGGTCGGCGAGCCGCCGCGCCCGGGGTATCAGACGGTGCCGTAGAGCCGGTCGCCGGCGTCGCCGAGTCCGGGCACGATGTACCCCTTCTCGTTGAGACGCTCGTCGAGGGCGCCGAGCACGAGCGTGACATCGCGGTCGCCGGCCATGGCCTCGATCGCGGCCACGCCCTCCGGGGTGCCGAGCAGGCAGATCGCGGTGACGTCCTTGGCTCCGCGGTTGAACAGGAACTGGATCGCCGCCGCGAGCGAGCCGCCCGTGGCGAGCATCGGGTCGATGGCGAAGCACTGGCGGTCGCTCAGGTCGTCGGGAAGACGCTCGGCGTAGGTCGTCGGCTCGAAGGTCGTCTCGTCGCGGACCATGCCCAGGAAGCCGACCTCGGCGGTCGGGAGGAGCTTCACGAGGCCCTCCAGCATGCCGAGACCGGCGCGCAGGATCGGTACCACGATCGGACGCGGCTCCGAGATCTTCACGCCCATCGTCGTCGTCACCGGTGTCGTGATCTCGATCGGGCTGACCTTGACGTTGCGCGTCGCCTCGTACGCGAGCAGCGTCACGAGTTCTTCGGTGAGCTGCCGGAAGACCGGCGACGGGGTGCGCTGGTCGCGCAGCACCGAGAGCTTGTGGGTGATGAGGGGGTGGTCGGCGACGTGAACACGCATGGATACAGGCTAATGCGCGGCGCCCCTCCGCACGACATCGATGCTGCCGGATGCCGGAGGCCGCTGTCGTAGGCTCGACCCATGACCGAAGCCGACGATCTCGCGATGCGACGCGCGCTCGTGCTCGCGGCGGAGGCTGCGGCCGCGTCGGAGATCCCGGTGGGGGCGGTGATCCTCGATGCCGAGGGTCGCATCGTCGCCGAGGGGCGCAACAACCGCGAGGAGACGCACGACCCCACCGGCCATGCCGAGATCGACGCGCTGCGACGTGCCGCGGCATCCGCGGGCTCCTGGAATCTCGCGGGTCACACGCTCGTGGTGACGCTCGAGCCGTGTCTCATGTGCGCGGGGGCGATCCTGCAGGCGCGCATCGGCCGCGTGGTCTTCGGGGCGTGGGACGACAAGGCGGGAGCGGCGGGCTCCCTGTACGACGTGCTCCGCGACCGGCGCCTGCCGTACCGCGCGGAGGTCATCGGCGGCATCGAAGCGGATGCCGCGACGGCCCTCTTGCGCGACTTCTTCGAGCAGCGTCGCTGAGCTCCACGTTCTTCGGAGAGACTCAGTCCGAGGACTTGAGCACGAAGACGTCGGTCGAGGGCTGCGGATCGATCGCCGGTCGATACACGTCCGGCTCGATGTAGACGACTCGTGCGACCGGCACGGCCTCGCGGATGCGGGCTTCGATCGCGTCGATGTCGTCGGCGGCCTCGCGCAGCGGTTTGTCGGCGCTGAGCGCGATCTTGGCAGCCACCATCAGCTCGTCGGGGCCGAGATAGAGGGTCTTCATGTGGATGATCTTCTCGATCTCATCGCCCGCGTTGATCGCGTCGACGATCCGGTCGTAGTCGGCCTGCGTCGCGCCCTCGCCGACCAGCAGGCTCTTGGTCTCGACGCCGAGCACGATCGCGATGAGCACCAGTAGCACGCCGATCATGACCGTTCCGAGTGCATCGAACACCGGGTTGCCGGTGATCAGCGTGAGACCCACGCCGAGGAGGGCGAAGGTGAGACCGGTCAGCGCGCCGACGTCCTCGAGCAGCACGACCGGGAGCTCCGGCGCCTTCGACCGGCGCACGAACGAGACCCACGACTGCCCCTTCTCTCGCACGAGATTGCTCTCCCTGACGGCCGTGCGCAGGGAGAACGACTCGAGGCCGATCGCGATGACCAGGACGACGAGAGGCAGCCACCACCACGTCTTGTCGAGCTCGTGCGGGTTGGTGAGCTTGTCGACGCCCTCGTAGATGGCGAACAGGCCGCCGACGGAGAAGAGGATGATCGAGACGACGAAGGCGTACACGTAGCGTTCGCGCCCGTAGCCGAACGGGTGGGAGCGGTCGGCCTCGCGCCGGGCCTTGCGTCCGCCGAGCATCAGGAGCAGCTGGTTGCCGGAGTCGGCGACCGAGTGGATCGCCTCGGCGAGCATCGACGCGGAGCCGGAGAGCGCCCAGGCGACGAACTTCGCGAGCGCGATGCCCAGATTCGCCAGGAACGCCGCGACGATGGCCTTGTTGCCTCCGGATGCACTCATGGCACGAGTCTAGAACTGCTCGCCGATGGATTCCGGAGCGCCCGCCGTAGGATGACGACATGGCTGAATCGCTTCCCTCGCTCGCGTTCCTCGGTGCCGGTTCCATGGGAGGCGCGATCCTCCGGGGCGTCGTCGCCTCCGGCATCCGCATCGACGGCGGGATCACCGCGACCAACCGCACGCCCGAGAAGGCCGCGGCCTTCGAAGACGTCGACGGGGTCACCAGCATCGCGCTCTCCGAGCGGCCGCAGGGCAACGCGGATGCCGTCGCCGGAGCGCGCATCGTGCTCGTCGGCGTCAAGCCGGCGATGGTGCCGGAGCTGCTCCGTGAGATCGCCCCGCACCTCGCGGACGACGCGATCGTCGTGAGCCTCGCAGCGGGCGTGACCCTCCAGACCTTCGCCGATGTGCTCGGCGACGACGCCCGCGTCATCCGCTCCATGCCGAACACTCCGTCCACCGTGCGCAAGGGCGTCGCCGGGCTCGCAGCCGGGGCCTCTGCGACCGCAGACGACCTGGCCCTCGTCCGCCGCCTGTTCGAGACCGTCGGCGCGGTCGTGGAGGTGCCCGAATCGCAGATCGACGCGCTCGGCACGATCTCGGGTTCCGGGCCCGCGTACGTCTACCTGCTGATCGAGGAGTTCACGAAGGCCGCCATCGGTCTGGGGTTCGCCGAGGCCGATGCGCGCCTCATGGCCGAACACACGTTCATCGGTGCGACGGCGCTGCTCGATGCCTCGGGGGAGGACCCCGCCGAACTCCGCCGCCGGGTCACGAGCCCCAAGGGCACCACCGAGCGCGCGATCGCCGTGCTGCAGGATGCTCGACTCGACCGCACCTTCTCGGATGCCGCGGCGGCGGCCCTCGCCCGCTCCAAGGAGCTCGCGGCAGGAGCCTGAGCGATGCGGCTGCGGATCGAGGGGGAGATCTTCCACTGGCGGGGTCCTGCGCCGTTCCACTTCGTCGCCGTGCCACCCGCGGAGAGCGAGCTGATCCACGAGATCGCCTCGATCGTGACCTACGGATGGGGAATGATCCCGGCGTCCGTCACGATCGGCGCCACCACCGTGACGACGGCGCTCTGGCCGAAGGACGGCGGCTACATCGTGCCGATCAAGAAGGTGCTGCAGGACCGCGAGGGAGTGACCGTGGACGACGTCGTCGCGATCACCCTCGACATCGACGCCTGAGCAGCCACCGTCCGCGTCAGCGGTCGAGCGCGGCGAAGCGCTCGATGTCGCTGTTGGTGCCCGACACGATGATGAGGTCGTGGTTGGTGACGATCGTGTTCGCCTCCGCGTAGCGGAACGGCTTGCCGGGGCTCTTCACGCCCACGACGGTGACCTTGTACTTCGAGCGCACGCCCGATTCGTTGAGCCCGACGCCGCGGATGAACTTCGGCGGGTACATCTTGGCCAGAACGAAGTCGTCGTCGAAGCGGATGAAGTCGAGCATCCGTCCGCTCACGAGGTGGGCGACGCGCTCGCCGGCCTCACGCTCGGGGTAGATGACGTGGTTCGCTCCCACGCGGGCGAGGATCTTGCCGTGCGACTGCGAGACGGCCTTGGCCCAGATCTGCGGCACCTTGAGGTCGACGAGGTTCGCGGTGATGAGGACGGATGCCTCGATCGACGAGCCCACCGCGACCACGGCGACCTGGAAGTCTCCGGCGCCGATCTGCCGCAGTGCATCGATGTTCTTCGCGTCGGCCTGCACCGTGTGCGTGACGCGGTCCGACCACTTCTGCACGAGCTCGAGGTTGTCGTCGATCGCGAGGACCTCGCGGTCGAGCCGATCGAGCTCACCGGCGCACGCGGCGCCGAATCGACCGAGACCGATGACGAGGACGGGAGCGTCGCCCCGGAGGACTTCAACCAACGATCGGCCTTTCCACGGGCAGCGAGTAATACTGCGATCGCGATGTCGCGGCGACTGCCGCGGCGAGAGTCACTGTACCAACGCGCCCCATGAAGATGGTCGCGGCCATCACATAGGACGCTGAATCGGGGAGCTCCGCCGTGAGACCGGTCGACAGCCCGACGGTGCCGAACGCCGAGATCACGTCGAAGAGCACATGACTGATGTCGGCCTTCGTGATCTGGGCGATGATGATGGTCGACAGGGCCACGATCGTGGCGCCCCACGCGACGACGCTGAGCGCGACGCGCTGCACGTCGCTGGGGATGCGACGGCCGAAGACCTCGACCGACTGGCGTCCCTTCGCCTCCGACCAGACGGCGATCGCCAGCACCGCCAGCGTCGTGACCTTGATGCCGCCGGCGGTCGACGCCGAGCCACCGCCGACGAACATCAGCATGCTGGCCGCCAGCAGCGACGAGCCGTTCAGATCGTCCATCTCGATGACGTTGAAGCCGCCGGACCGGGTCATCGCAGACAGGAAGAAGGCTTGGAACGTGGTGTCTGCGGCATCCATCGACCCGAAGGTCTTCGGGTTGGCGTACTCGAGGATCAGGAAGACCGCGGCGCCGAGCACGAACAGCAGCACGGTGGTCACGAGGGTGAGCTTCGTGTGCAGAGACCACTTCTTGACGTGCCAGACGTGCTTGGCGAGCGTGTAGATGACCGGGAATCCGATACTTCCGAGGAAGACGCCCACCATCAGCAGGAAGAGCACGAGGTAGTCGTCGGCGAACACCGCGACGCCGCCGTCGTTGGGCGCGAAGCCGGTGTTCGTGAAGGCCATCGCGGCGAAGTAGGGCGCCTCCCACAGCGCGGCGATGGGGTCGACCTCCGCCATCACGAGCGCGGGGTAGAGGAGCACCGCGAGCGAGGCCTCGATGATCAACGCGGAGACGGCGACCGTGGTGAGCAGCTGGCCCACCTCGCCGAGGCGCACGGTCTGGCTCTCGTTGACGACCCCGCCGTGCGCGCGCAGGGGGTTCGTGTCCCCGGCGGCCATGAGCTTGGCGCGCAGGCCGAGCCGCCGGGAGATGAGCATGCCCATCAGCGAGGCGAGCGTGAGCACGCCCAGGGCTCCGATGTTGACGCCGACGAAGACCAGCACATGACCGAACGGCGACCAGTGGTTCGCCATGTCGACGGTCGAGAGGCCGGTCACGCAGATCGTGGAGACCGCGGTGAAGAGGGCATCGCTGAGCGGAGTCACCGTGCCGCTCGCGGAGGCGATCGGCAGCGACAGCAGGACGGTGAAGACCAGGATCAGCAGAGCGAAGATGACGATCGCGAATCGTGAGGGGGACGAGGTGACGATGTGCTTGATCCAGCCGGCGACGCTCTCGAGGCGCTCCCGTGGGGACGACGCCGAAGCGATGCCCGACATCGCGTCCCCCTTCGTCCTGCGCCTGCCCGCGGTGCGGTCACACGGCGCCTTTCGCCGAGCCTTCGTCATGGTACTCCGTGCCGGGGACGACTACCCTGATCTCATGACGGACATCTTCGACGTGATCGCAGACGGTACGAGGCGCGACATCCTCCAGCTCCTGCTGCGACGCACGGCCGAAGGCGAGTCGGGCACGAGCGTGAGCCACATCGTCGCCGATCTGGGCATCAGCCAGCCCACGGTGTCGAAGCACCTCAAGGTCCTGCGCGACGCCGAGCTCGTCTCGGTGCGCGAAGACGGGCAGCGTCGCTTCTACAGCCTGTCCGTCGAGCCCCTCGAGGTCGTCGACGACTGGCTGGTGCCGTTCCTCGTCGACGCGTACGGCGATGAGGCTCCCGACATCGCCTACCCGGTCCCGCTGCCCGACAGCGCAGCTCACGCGGCCGAGGTCGTCGGACGCGCGGCCGCCTCCGCCAAGCACGTCGTGACATCGGCGCTCAAGCGGCTCGGCGCCTGACGGCATCCGCTCCCGCCGTCGTATTCCGCCCTGGACATGACACGCCCCCGATGACAGGGGGGCATGTCATCAGGGGCGATCCGCGGGCCCCAGCCCGCGTGGACTCGGCGGTGCCGGCACAAGTCCTGCCAGAACCATCGCAGGCCTGGCTGGGTGGAAGGCCCGGAACGGCTATGTCTCAGCTGAGACTCCGTCCCGGACCTGTGGTCCTCGGTGTCAACGACGGGCGGCCTTGCGGCGGAAGAGCCAGGCGCCCCAGGTCACCGCGATCAGGAGGATGACCAGGCACCACCCGATCGCCCACCAGGGCTCGCTCTGCAGCGGGGCATCCGTCAGCAGTCCGCGGATGGTCTCGACGATGGGAGTGATCGGCTGGTGGGCGGCGACCGGCTGCAACCAGGCGGGCATGCTGGCCACCGGGACGAATGCGCTGGACAGGTACGGCAGGAACAGCAGCACGAAGCCGTAGCCGTTCGCGCCCTCGGGGCTGCCGGCGGCGAGACCGATCGCGGCGAACAGGTAGGTGATCGCGAGGATGTAGAGCGCGATCAGTCCCGTCAGGGCGATCCACTCCAGCGGAGTCGCGGTCGGTCGGAAGCCGACGAGGATGCCGACGCCGATCACGATCGCCGTCGCGATGAGGTTGCGCAGCACGCTGGCGACGACATGCCCTGTGAGCACGGCGCCGGCGCGCAGCGGCATCGTGCGGAAGCGGTCGATGATCCCCGTGCGCATGTCGTTCGCGACATACACGGCCGTCGACGAGGCTCCGAAGCCCGCGCAGGTGAGGATGATCCCCGGGACGACGTAGTCGACGTAGGCGCCGGAGGGATCGATCGCCCCGCCGAACACCCACGTGAACATGAGCATGAGCATCACGGGGAGCATGATCGCCATCAGCAGCGATTCGCCGTCGCGCAGCGAATGGCGAAGGCTCCGGCCGACGAACACGGTCTCGGCCGTGAGGCCGCGCACGCGCGGGCGCGGGACGGGGGACGGGGGGACGGATGCCGTGGCGCGGGGCGCGGCGATGGCGATGTTCATGCGAGCTCCTTCGACGAGCGGGCGGCAGGGGATGAGGTGACGGCGAGGAACACGTCGTCGAGCGTCGGACGACGGAGGGTCACGATGCCGTCCGCGCCTTCCTCGTCGAGCAGGTCGAGTGCGCGGCGGAGGTCGGCGACGGATCCGTCGGTGGGGATCTCCCGGCGGAGCTCGCCGCGATCGTCGTGCAGCTCGACGGTGTCGCCCCCGATGCGGGCCTTCAGCTCCGCGGGGGTGCCGAGGGCGGCGATCCTCCCGTCGTGGAGCACGGCGATCCGGTCGGCGAGCTGATCGGCCTCCTCCAGATACTGCGTCGTGAGGAAGACGGTCGTGCCGGCGCTCGCGAGCATGCGGATGATGTCCCAGAGGTCGCGACGGCTCCGGGTGTCGAGGCCCGTCGTCGGCTCGTCGAGGAACAGCACCTCGGGTGTCACGACGAAGCTCAGCGCGAGGTCGAGACGGCGACGCATGCCGCCGGAGAAGGTCCGCACGATCCGGCCCGCGGCATCCGTCAGATCGAACTGCGCGATGAGGTCGGCGGCGCGGCGCTTCGCTGCAGCGCGGCCGAGGCCCGACAGTCGGGCGAACATGACCACGTTCTCGGTGGCGGTCAGCGCATCGTCGACCGCGGCGGACTGCCCGGTGAGACTGATCCGGCGCTGCACCTCGGCGCTCTGCGTGCGCACGTCCCACCCAGCCACCTCGGCCGAGCCGGCATCCGCGGTGGTGAGCGTGGTGAGGATGTTGATCGTCGTGGTCTTTCCGGCGCCGTTCGGCCCCAGCAGCGCGAACACCTCTCCGCGCGCGACGGTGAAGTCCAGGTCGTCGACGACGACCCTGCCCTGGAAGGCCTTGCTGAGGCCCTGCACCGCGATGGCTGTCTCCATGGTCGATCCTCTCTGTGTATGGGGAAAACTGTGTACGTGACAAACAACTGTGTATGACCGTAACACACTGTTTATTAAATAAACAGAAGTAGGATGAAGCGCATGACTGAGACCGAGCCGCCGGAGCTGCCGCGGGGGATCGCGCTCGCCTGGGGCGTGGCCGCCGATCCGCAGCGCGGACCGAAGCGCGAGATGAGCGTCGAGAAGATCGTCGACGCGGCCGTCGAGCTGGCGGATGCCGAGGGCATCGGCGCCGTGTCGATGGCCGCCGTCGCCGCCAAGCTCGGATTCACACCGATGTCGCTCTATCGCTATGTGAGCGCGAAGGACGACCTGCTGCTGCTGATGCAGGAGCAGGCGACCGGGCTCCCGCCGGAGAGCCACCTCGAGGTGGATGGCTGGCGGGAGCGGCTGCTCGCCCTCTACGAGGAGCAGGTGCTCCTGTATCTCCGCCATCCCTGGATGCTGTCCCTGCCGATCAACGGCTCGCCGATCACGCCCAACAGCTCGGCGTGGTTGGACGCGTCGCTCGCGGCCCTCGAGAGCACACCTCTGACGGCCGATGAGCGGGTGGCCGTCGCGCTGGCGGTGACGGGTGACGCGCGGTGGTGCGGGATCGTGCAGGCCGGGTACACCGCCCAGTCCCGCGGCTCCGGGCTGACGCCGGAAGAGGTCGCCGTGCGCGAGGCCACCCTCTACGACCGGGTGATCACCGCCGACGAATTCCCCGCCCTCCGTCGCGCGATCGAGGAGGACGTGTTCCTCTCTCCGGCCGACCCGTTCCGGTTCGGGATGGAGCGGATGCTCGACGGCGTCGCCGCCTACATCGCGACGCTCGATCGCGACGAGCCGCGCGATCCCTCGGACGAGTGGGTCGCTCTGGATCCCGCCGAACTCGCCGGCGACCGCCGGCTGCGCGAGGCGCAGAAGGCCGTCCGCGAGGCCGAGAAGATGCTTCGCGCGGCGCGCAAGGTCGAGCGGCAGACCCTGCGCGAGGCCGGAGAGCGGCTGGCGAAGGCGACGAAGTCCGCCTGACGCGCACCCCGGAGGCCGTGCCACCGGGATGATAGGGGGATGATGACCGACTTCAGAGCGCACTTCGACTTCACGATCGCCTTCGCCAACGGCGGCGGCATGCAGGGCGAGGGATTCCGTCTCGATGTGCCGCGCGAGGAGATGACGTCGGATCAGGTGGGCGCGCTTCTCGTCGCGCACCTGGGTCTCGCGCTCGTCAGCGAGGTCGTGATCCGCGACCTCCGGATCGTCGCCGAGGCGCATCGCGGCAGTCGGGGCGTCGAGACGTCGGCCCCCGTCGAGGCCTCTGCGGCGACGCGCGTCATCGATCTCAGCCACCCGATCGAAGCGGGACTGGTGACCTACCCCGGACTTCCCGCGCCCACCATCACCTCGCACCTCACGCGCGAGGACTCGCGATCGAAGTACGCGCCGGGGACCGAGTTCGCGATGGACATCATCACGATGATCGGGAATACCGGCACCTACATCGACTCGCCGTTCCACCGCTACGCGGACGGCGGCGATCTGGCTTCGCTCGACCTCGAGACCCTCGTCGATCTCCCCGCCGAGGTGTTCCACCTGCGGGACGCCTGGACGGCCGAGCGGCGCGGAATCGCGGCGATCACGCTCGGGGATCGCGACCTCCGCGGCGCCGCTGTCCTCCTCGACACCGGATGGGACCGGCATTTCGGGGCCCCGGCGTACGGTACCGGCTCGCCGTTCCTCGCCGAGGACGCCGTGCGCTTCCTCGTCGAGGCCGGCGTGCGGCTCGTCGGCATCGATGCGCTCAACATCGACGACACCGAGAGCGGAGGGGAGCGGCCGGCGCACAGCATCCTGCTCGCCGCCGGGATCCATGTGGTCGAGCACCTGACCGGGCTCGACCGGCTGCCGCCGCGCGGCGCCCGGTTCACGGCCGCGCCCCCGGCGGTGCGCGGCTTCGGCACATTCCCGGTCCGCGCGTTCGCGACGGTCGCGGCACCTCACTGATCACACGAGCCACATGGGTTTACAGGTGTCCCACCCACCCCATAGAGTGTGCACATCGAGAAAGGGGTACGTGGGATGCCCGAAGTACCTGACGTCCGGTTCCTCACGGTGGCCGAGGTCGCCGAGCTCATGCGCGTGTCGAAGATGACCGTGTATCGGCTCGTTCACGCCGGCGAGCTGCCTGCCATCCGCTTCGGCCGCAGCTACCGCGTGCCCGAATCAGCGGTCAGCGACGCTCTGCAGCGACCGATCGCCGACGTCGGCTGATACCTGACGGGAGGATGTCGTGGATGTCAGCACGTTCTACGCCCTCTTCTCCACCACGTGCTTCACGCTCACCGGGCTCTGGTGGAACGTCGTCCGGGCTCGCCGTGACTGGACCGCGGATCCGGCGATGCGTCGCACGATCGGCGGCATCTACCTCTCCTTCCTGCTGCCGGCTCTGATGGGCCTGTTCGCCCAGGTCGGAGGCACGGAGAACCCCCTGCTGTGGCGCACGTCGTTCGTCGTCGTCGCCGTCGTCGGCGGCGCATCCATGGTGCGCCTGGTCGCGCAGGCCGGTCGTGACGGCACCCCCGCGGCGATCCGCTGGACCCAGCTCGGGACCGTGCTCGTGTACATCGCGATCGCCGTCATCGGCGTCGCTCCACAGCTCGTGACGTCTCTCGGCCTCACCGGAATCCAGGTCGAGGCGCTGCTCCTCATCGGCCTGGTGGCTCTCGGGCACGCCCTCGTGTGGCGCTTCCTGGTGACGGACGACGTCGCGGAATGAGGCCGCACAGAGGGGCCGCTCGGGTTTGCTAGACTGATCCGAGGCATTTTTTCGTGCCCGTTACCCGGGCGTCCGATTTTGCGCGACGCCCAGCCGCTGACTTAGTGAGGTTTCCGTGGGTTCTGTCATCAAGAAGCGCCGCAAGCGCATGGCGAAGAAGAAGCACCGCAAGCTGCTTCGTAAGACTCGCCACCAGCGCCGCAACAAGAAGTAAGCGGCCAGACACGAGCGCCTGTCTTCGGACGGGCGCTTTGTGTCTCTGCCCGCATGTCTGCACCGTCGAGAGGACGTCATGAAGTCGATCACCGTCACCGAACTCGCCGAACGCTCCGCCACGCCGCTCATCGACGTGCGCGAGACCGCGGAGTTCGCCTCGGGCCATGTTCCCGGTGCTGTCAACATCCCGATGTCCGAGATCGGCAACCGCCTCGACGAGCTGCCCGATGAGGCCTTCGACGTGATCTGCCAGATGGGCGGTCGCTCTGCCCGTGTCGTCGAGGCGCTCGAGGCGCGCGGCTACGACGTGACGAACGTCGAAGGCGGCACCGGCGAATGGATCGCCCAGGGCCGCGAGGTCGAGGTGCCGTCGGCGTGACCACGCTGACGCTGATCGGCAAGCCCGACTGCCATCTCTGCGACGTCGCGTCCGAGGTGATCGACGCGGTCGTCGCCGAGCTGCCGGACGCCGCGGCGGAGCAGATCGAGATCACCGAGGTCTCCATCAAGGACGACCCGGCGCTCTACGAGCTGTGGTGGGAGAAGATCCCGGTCGTCCTCATCGACGGACAGCTCCATGCGCACTGGCGGCTCTCGCCCGACCGGCTGCGCCTCGCCCTCGAGGAGTCCGTCCGAGCCGTCGCGCTGAGCGACCAGAAGGAGTCGAAGTGACCGTTCGCCATGTCGTGACGTGGAAGCTCGCCGCCGAGGATGCCGCCGAGCGCGGCGCGCAGGCCGCCGAGGTCGCCCGTCGTCTCAATGCGCTCGACGGCGTGGTGCCGCAGCTGCTGTCGATCTCCGCCGGGGCCAACATGGCCTACCCCGACGCGAACTGGGACGTGACCCTCGTCGCCGACTTCGCCTCGATCGCCGCGCTCGAGGAGTATCAGGTGCACCCCGCGCACGAGGAGGTCGTCGCCTACGTACGCTCGGTCGTCGCGTCGCGCGTCGCCGTCGACTTCGAGGTCTGATTCGGAAACACGGCCGTCACAATCGGACACACTTGCAACACAAATGTGATCCGCGGAGGTCCTCTCCCGTTGGTCGGGGCGACGAGCCGCATGTTTAGATGATCACCTACCAGTCCGTGGGCGTCATCGCCCTCGTCTCACAGGAGTCGACATGTCCCGTCGCAACATCCTCGCCGGCCTCGCCCTCGTGGCGACCGCCACTCTCGCCCTCGCAGGCTGCGCCACGGGCGCGGGAGACTCCGGAGGCGGCGAGCCCGCCGCGGGTGACGAGTACGGTCTGGTCGAGGCGGGGACGCTGACGGTCTGCTCCGACATCCCCTACGCGCCCTTCGAGTTCGAGGGCGGCGACAACGGCACCGGCTACACCGGGTTCGACATCGATCTGCTCGACGCGATCGCGAAGAAGCTCGACCTCAAGCTCTCGGTGCAGGACGTCGGATTCGACGCACTCCAGTCCGGGACGACCCTCGCGGCAGGCACCTGCGACATCGGCGCCTCGGCCATGACGATCACCGACGAGCGCAAGGCGAACATCGACTTCTCCGACCCGTACTACGAGTCGCTGCAGTCGCTGCTCGTGCGCACCGACTCGGGCATCAAGTCGATCGACGACCTCTCCGGCAAGAACGTCGGCGTGCAGCAGGGAACGACGGGTGAGGCCTACGCGACCGAGAACGCGACCGGCGCCCAGCTCGTGCAGTACCCGTCCGACGGCGAACTGTGGCCCGCGATGCAGGCCGGCCAGATCGACGCGATCCTGCAGGACCAGCCCGTGAACCTCGAGCACGAGAAGGCCGACAGCGCCTACAAGATCGTCGAGGAGTACGAGACCGGCGAGTCCTACGGCTTCGCGTTCGCCAAGGGCGAGAAGGACGCGCTGCGCGAGGCGATCAACGGTGCGCTGAAGGAGCTGCAGGACAGCGGCGACTACCAGACGATCTACGACAACTACTTCACCGCGAAGTAATCGGCGAGCAGCGTAGAGCAAGGAGACCTTGACAATGGCGTTGAGGCGCACCACCAAGAGCAAGCTCTATCGGTACATCGTCTATGTGGTGCTGATCGCCGTCGTCGTCTGGGCGGCGGTCAGCACGGACTGGGCGAAGATCGGTCCGCTTTTCTTCAACCCCGAGGTCGCGGCGAAGATGTTCCCCGGGATCATCACGACCGCGCTCGTCAACACCCTGTGGTTCACCGCGGTGGCGTTCGTCGCAGGGCTCGTGCTCGGCGTGGTCCTGGCGCTCCTGAAGCTCTCGAGCATCGGGCCCTTCCGGTGGATCGCCACCGCCTGGATCGAGCTGTTCCGCGGGCTCCCCGCGATCCTCACGATCTTCGCGGTGGCCTTCATCCTGCCGATCGCCCTCGGGATCTCGGGCCGTGATCTCGGCGGTCCTGTCGTCCTGGGTCTGATCGGTCTGATCCTCGTGGCGTCGGCCTACATGGCGGAGACCATCCGCGCCGGCATCCAGGCGGTTCCGAAGGGCCAGACCGAGGCGGCTCGCTCGCTCGGCATGTCGCCCATGAAGACCACCTTCTGGATCATCGTGCCGCAGGGGTTCCGGATCATCATCCCGCCGCTGACGAACGAGTTCGTGCTGCTGCTGAAGGACACCTCGCTGCTCTTCGTGGCGGGCACCTTCATCTGGTCGAAGGAGCTCACCAACTTCGCCCGTGACGCGGCGACGCAGAACACGAACGCGACGCCGCTGATCATGGCGGCGATCCTGTACCTGATCGTGACGATCCCCCTCACACGCTTCAGTGCGTGGCTGGAACGACGGATGGCGAAGCAGCGATGATCACCGACCTGATTGATGTGCACGCCCCGGCGATCGACCTGCAGGGGCTCGTGAAGAGCTTCGGCGACAACGAGGTGCTCAAGGGCATCGACCTCACGGTCACAGCCGGCGAGGTGGTCTGCGTGATCGGCCCCTCGGGGTCGGGCAAGTCGACGCTGCTGCGCTCCGTGAACCTGCTCGAGGAGCCGACGGGCGGCAAGGTGCTCATCGAGGGGATCGACATCACCGACCCCGACGTCGACATCGACCGCGTGCGCACGCGCATCGGCATGGTGTTCCAGAGCTTCAACCTGTTCCCGCACCTCGATGTCATGGGCAACCTCATGATCGCGCAGCAGCGCGTGAAGAAGCGCTCCAAGACCGAGGCGCAGCAGGTCGCGCTGGCGATGCTCGCCCGCGTCGGGCTGGCGGAGAAGGCCGATGCCTATCCCGGGCACCTCTCGGGAGGTCAGCAGCAGCGCGTGGCGATCGCCAGGGCGCTGTGCATGAACCCCGACATGATGCTGTTCGACGAGCCCACCTCGGCGCTCGACCCGGAGCTCGTCGGCGAGGTGCTGCAGGTCATGCGCTCCCTCGCGGACGAGGGCATGACGATGCTGGTCGTCACGCACGAGATGGGCTTCGCCCGCGAAGTCGGCTCGCGGCTCATCTTTATGGACGGCGGTCACATCGTCGAAGAGGGCGACCCGCGCGAAGTCCTCGGAAACCCGCAGAACCAGCGCACGAAGGACTTCCTGTCCCGCGTGCTCTAGCGCCGGCTCCAGCTCGCTCGTCGCGCGGGAGCAGCGACACGAAACGCCTCACGTTCCGCGGAACGTGAGGCGTTTCGTCTCGTCGCTGAGCTCCTCGCCCAACGGCCGAGAAGCGCGGTCAGGCCTCGACGACCTCGGCGTCCGCGGCATTGCGGCGCACCGACTCGATTCCGGCGAGAGCGCTCGACTTCGAGGAGTAGCCCTCGCTGACGGCGACGACCTCGCCGTTGCCGGCCTTCAGACGGAACCGGTATTCGCCGGACTTGTCGGTGTACAGCTCGAACTTGCCTGCCATGGAGGGCGTCCTTTCTCTGTCGGGTCGGGGGATCGACCCTTCGCGTTCACGCTATCCCCACCCATATATCGGAGGGAAGAGCCGGTCAGCCGCGCGGATGCACCGCGACGGGCTCGGGCGCGACCGCGATGCGCACGCGGTCGCCGAAGGAGGGATGGATGCCGGGTGCATGCTGCACCCGCACGAGCTCGCCCGACTCGGTCCGCACCAGCGTGCGTCGCATGCTCCCGAGGAAGGTGCTCTCCTCGACGAGCGCGTCGGTCGCGGCATCCGCCTCGGAGGCGAAGTGCACGTTCTCCGGACGGAGGTACACGTCGACCGGACCGTCGGCCGGCGTCTGCAGCGGCAGCGCCTGCCCCCACACCATGACGTGATCTCCGTCGGCGACCCCCGAGACGACGCTGGAGAGCCCGACGAACGCGGCCACGCCCGCCGTCGACGGCGTCGTGTACAGCTGCTCGGGGGAGCCGATCTGCTCGATGCGACCGGAGTTCATCACCGCGATCCGGTCGGAGACGGCCAGGGCCTCCTCCTGGTCGTGCGTCACGAAGACGGTCGTGATGCCGAGGCGCAGCTGGATGCGGCGGATCTCGTCGCGCAGCTGCACGCGCACCTTCGCGTCGAGGGCGGACAGCGGCTCATCGAGTAGCAGCACCTTGGGCTCGGTGACGAGCGCGCGGGCGAGAGCCACGCGCTGCTGCTGACCGCCGGAGAGCTGGTGCGGGAAGCGGTCGGCGAAGTCGGCGAGACCCACGAGGGCGAGGGCGTCGAGCGAGCGCTTCGCGGCATCCGTCTTCCCTGCTCCCCGCCGCCGCAGGCCGAAGGCGGTGTTGTCGACGACGCGCAGGTGCGGGAACAGGGAGTACGACTGGAAGACCATGCCGATGTCGCGCTTGTTCGTCGGCACGCGCGAGACGTCGCCGCCGCCGAGCAGCACGGCTCCCTCGTCGGCGCCCTCGAGCCCGGCGAGCACGCGCAGGAGCGTCGTCTTGCCGCAGCCGGAGGGACCGAGCAGGGAGACGAACTCACCGGGCGCGATGTCGAGGTCGACGCCGTGCAGCACCCTCGTGCCGGCGTAGCTCTTCACGATGCCCTTCAGCTCGACGCGGGTGCCCTCCCCGGCTTCGGCGAGCAGCACGTTGTCCTTCGTTCGGGGGAGCGCGTGGTCGAGGGTCATGAGCGGGCCTTTCCGGTGCCGCGGGCGACGCGGCCGATGACGAGGAGCAGGACGAAGACGAAGACCAGGGCCAGCAGGGTGAAGATCGCGGGTGCGTAGGGGTCCTGCTTCTGGACGACCACCATCGCGGTCTGGAAGACCTGGCGGTTCAGGAGAGAGGCGATCGTGAACTCGCCGAGCACGACGGCGATCGAGATCAGGGATGCGGCGAGCAGGCCCTGACGGATGTTCGGAGCGAGCACTTTCAGCACGACGGTCGGCCAGCTCGCCCCGAGGGAGCGGGCGGCCTCGGCGAGGGTCTTGAGATCGGCGGCGTCGATCGAGGCCTGGATGGAGCGGAACGCGAACGGCAGCACCGTGATGCCGTAGGCGAACGCGAGCGTCCAGGTCCCGGTGCCGAGGGAGCGGCCGATCTGCAGGTAGATCGGCGCGAGGCCGACGACGAGCACGATCGCGGGGATCGAGATCGGCAGCAGCACCGCGAACTCGAACGCCGGCTTGAGCTGGGGGAAGCGCAGGTTCACCAGGATCATCGTCGGTGCCAGCAGGAAGAGCACGATCGCGACCGTGACGACGGCGAGGATGAGCGAGTTGCCGAGTCCGATCCAGATCGGCTTGATGGCGGCGGATGCGGCGGGGTCGAACAGCGCCGTCCAGTGGATGAGGGACATCCCGCCGGACGGATCGCGCAGGGTGAAGAGCAGCGTCGACACCAGCGGGATCGCGAAGAAGGCGCCGACCAGGATGCCGATGACCCAGCGGGTCGCGAGCGAGGGGCCGAGGCGGTTCACGACTGCCACCGCGCGGCTCGACGCTGGATGAGCGAGTACAGGGCCATCACGACTCCGACGATGACGATCATGCCGAGGGCGAGCGCCCCGGCGAGGTTCTCCCGGCCGAGCACGGTCTCACTCGTGAGGGCGGTGCGGATCTGCAGCGGCACGATCTGCGAGCCCTGGCTGGCGAGGGCGGCCGCGGTCGCATAGGACGAGAACGCGTTCGCGAACAGCAGCATCAGGCTGGCGAGGAACGAGGGGGCGAGCACAGGGATGCCGATGCGCAGCCAGAAGCTCGCGCGGGTGCCGCCGAGCGTGAGGTTCGCCTCGGACCACTGCGGCTTGAGCGCGGCGAGTGCGGGCATGAACGTGATCACCATCAGCGGGATCTGGAAGTAGATGTAGGGCAGGATCAGGCCGGGAAGCTCGTACAGCCAGGTGCCGTTCGCGTAGATGTCGATGCCGAAGGAGTCCTGGAGGAAAAGCTTGAGGACGCCCTGGATGCCGATCGTCGCGATGAACGCGAACGCCAGCATGACGCCGCCGAACTGCGCGAGCACGCCCGCCGCGGCATCCACCATCGACCGGATGGCCCCCTCGGGGTTCATGCCGAGCAGCGCGTAGCAGACGAGGGCGCCGACGAGCGCCCCGACGACGGCGGTGAGCAGCGACAGGCCGGCGGAGTTGGCGAACGTGGTCAGCACGACCGGATCACCGAGCGCCGACACGTTGGTCCATGTGAAGGCGCCGCTCTCGGTGAAGAAGCCGGAGCCGATCGCAAGGGCCGTCGGGACCGCCAGGAAGAGGACGACGTAGGCGGCGAAGGGCACGAGGCCCAGCCAGGCCCACGAGGGCGAGGACCGCCGGGCCCTCGCGTCATGCGAGGTCCCGGCGGTGGTGACGGGGGCGGATGCCGCGGCATCCGCCCCCGTTCGGGTGAGGGTCGTCACTGGACGGCCGCGGCCCACTTCTCGCCGAGCAGGGTACCGGCGTTCGTGGACTGCTCCTCGGTCGGCACGACGGTCTCGGCCGGAACCTCGGGAAGGGCCGCGGCCAGGTCGGAGTCGATCGTGCCCGCCTCGGTCATGGCCTCCATGCGGGCCGGACGTGCGCCGCCCTTGAGCCACAGGTTCTGGACCTCGTCGCTGTAGAGGAACTCCTGCCACAGGCGCGCGGCGGCCGGGTTCGGGGCATCCTTGTTGATCGCCTGGTTGTAGTAGCCCGCGTAGCCGGTGCCGTCGAGCACGACGACCTTCCAGTTCTCGTTGTCGGCCACGTGCGACGCGTTCAGGTAGTCCCAGTCGAAGACGACGGGGGTCTCGCCGCTCGTGACGGTCGCGGTCGTGACGTCGACCTTGAGCAGGTTGCCGGCCTTCTGCAGCTCCGAGAAGAAGTCGATGCCGGGCTGGAAGTCGTCGAGCGTGCCGTCGGACTGGACCGTTGCGAGGCCCACCGCGGCGAACGCCGCACCGGCCTGGGTCGGGTCGCCGTTGATCGCGACCGCGCCCTTGTAGTCGGCGCTCTTCAGGTCGTCGAGCGACTCGGGGGCATCGAACTTCGAGGAGTCGTAGCCGATCGACATGTACCCGCCGTAGTCGCCGACGAACAGGCCGGTCGGCTCCTTGAGGGCGTCGGGGATGTCGTCCCAGGTCTCGACCTTGTACGGCGCGAAGACGTCGGTGTTCTGCAGGGCGACGGTCAGACCGAGGTCGAACACGTCGGGGGCGGTGTCGAGGCCCTGGTTGGTCTCGGCGGCCTGGATCTCCTCGGCGCTGGAGACGTCGGGCGACGCCTCGTTGATCGTGATCTCCGGGTACTTCTCGGCGAACAGATCGAGGATCTCGCCGTAGTTCGCCCAGTCGCGGGGGAGTGCGATGACGTTGAGCTGCCCTTCCGCCTTCGCTGCAGCCTCGAGGTCGGCGAACGTGCCGAAGTCGGCGACCGACGTCGCGGATGCCGCATCGACGGCGGAGTCGCCGCCACCGGCGGAGGCGTCAGCGGCGCCGGAGCACGCGGTGAGCGCGAGTACGGCCGTGGTGGCCAGGGCGATGCCGGCGCCGATGCGCGCGCGGCGGATGTTGCGAGCCATGTGATTCCTCTCGGGTGACCGGCGAAGGCCGGTTCGGGGTTGCGAGAGGACACTATGAGGGCGAGGTTGCCGATTGTGCCGGCGAGGGTGAACGTCAGGTGACCGGGTCGTGGCGAGAACGCGCTCGCGAGCGCCTGCGGAGGAGAAGTGCGCTACGGGAGGACGAATCCGGACGATTCATCCTTCGGAAGCGCGCTACTCCTGCGCTGCGGAGCGGATGCCGGTGGCGTTCAGCCCTGCGGGACCGCGTACTTGAAGCCCTTGTGCGAGCCGACGTACCCGAGGTGCTCGTAGAAGCGGTGCGCGTCGATGCGGCTCGCGTCCGAGGTGAGCTGGACCATGGCGGCGCCGAGGGCCGGTGCAGCGTCGTCGGAGACCCAGCGCATCAGTGCGGAGCCGATGCCGGAAGAGCGCAGGTCGCTGCGCACCCGTACGGCCTCGACGAGAAGCCGACGGGCGCCCCGTCGCGACATGCCGGGGATCGAGGTGAGCTGCAGGGTTCCGACGATGGCGCCGTCGAGTTCGACGACGAGCAGATCGTTCGAGGCGTCGGCGAGGATCTCGACGAGTCCGGCGGTGTACGCGGGGCGATCGTCGTCGGATGCCACGTCACCGCGGGCAGCGCTGATCGCGTCGTCGGCGAGCAGGGCGATGACGGCATCCGCGTCGTCGATCGTCGACCGACGCAGGACGGCGGCGCCGGCGCGGGAGTCGATCGGATGCGGCAGGGCGAGGGCATCGAGCATGCGTCCAGTCTGACATCCTGAGGGGATGGACATCGGCGCACTCCTCGGGCTCGAGCAGCTCACCTGGGGGATGCTGATCCTCGTCATCGTGGCGGCTTTCGCAGCCGGTTGGATCGACGCGGTCGTCGGCGGGGGAGGTCTGCTCCAGCTTCCTGCCCTCCTGCTGATCCCCGGGATGGCGCCCATCCAGGCCCTCGCGACGAACAAGCTCGCCTCGGTCTTCGGCACGGCGACCAGCAGTGTCACGTACTACCGACGGGCGAAACCCGACATCCGCACGGCTCTGCCCATGGCCGGGATCGCCCTCGCCGGGTCCTTCGGCGGGGCGGCGGTGGCGACGATCCTGCCGCCCGCCGCCTTCAAGCCCATCATCGTGGTCGCGCTGCTGGCCGTCGCGCTCTTCACCGCGTTCCGACCGCAGATGGGGGCGGCGACGAAGCTGCGGTTCCACGGGCACAAGCACCACGTCATGGCCGGTCTCGCGGGTCTCGCGATCGGCTTCTACGACGGGATGATCGGCCCGGGAACCGGCACGTTCCTCGTCATCACCCTGGTGGCGCTGCTCGGCTACGACTTCCTGCAGGCGAGCGCCAAGGCCAAGATCGTGAACTTCGCGACGAACGCGGGTGCCCTGCTGCTGTTCATCCCGAACGGATCGGTGCTGTGGCTGCTCGGCGGCATCCTCGCGGTGGCGAACGTCGGCGGCAGCTATCTCGGGTCGCGGATGGCGATCTCGCGCGGCACGACGTTCATCCGCGTCGTGTTCCTCGTCGTGGTGATCGGGCTCATCGGCAAGCTCGGCGTCGACGTCTGGAACGAGAACATCGCGCCGGCGCTGGCCGCGGCCTGACGATCACCCCGAGTGCTGAGCCCGCCCTCTGGGTTGCTGAGACCACCCTCTGGGTTGCTGAGCCTGCCTTCTGGGTTGCTGAGCGTGCCTTCTGGGTTGCTGAGCGTGCCTTCTGGGTTGCTGAGCGTGCCTTCTGGGTTGCTGAGCCTGTCGAAGCACCAGCGACGGGGCCCTTCGACAGGCTCAGGGACCCAGGGCTCGGGGACCCAGGCGCTTCGACAGGCTCAGGGACCGAAGTGGCGGCAGGCTCGACGACCGGAGGAGCCCGGTCGTCGAGCGATCGAAGCGAGACGAAACGCCGTGAGACGAGACGCGCGGATCAGGCCTCGTCGTCCTCGGGCTCGAAGTCGACCCCGGCCTCGGCGCGCTGCGCCGGGGTGATCGGAGCCGGAGCCGCGGTCAGGGGGTCGAAGCCGTTGCCGGACTTCGGGAAGGCGATGACCTCGCGGATCGACTCGGTCTTCGACAGGTGCTGCAGCACGCGGTCCATGCCGAGCGCGATGCCGCCGTGCGGCGGAGCGCCGAACTTGAACGCGTCGAGGAGGAACCCGAACTGCTCGTCGGCCTGCTCGTCGCTGATCCCCATGACCTCGAACACGCGCTTCTGCACGTCTTCGCGGTGGATGCGGATCGAGCCGCCGCCGAGCTCGGAGCCGTTGCACACGATGTCGTACGCGTAGGCGAGGGCCGAGCCGGGGTCGGTGTCGAACGTGTCGGCGAACTCCGGCTTCGGGCCGGTGAACGCGTGGTGCACGGCGGTCCAGGCGCCGGCGCCGACGGCGACGTCGCCCGAGGCCACGGCATCCGCCGCAGGTTCGAACATCGGGGCGTCGACGACCCAGGTGAACGCGAACTCGTCCGGGTTCAGGTAGCCGAGGCGGCGGCCGATCTCGACGCGCGCGGCGCCGAGGAGCGCACGGCTCTCCTTGGTGGAACCCGCGGCGAAGAAGACGCAGTCGCCCGGCTCGGCGCCGACGAAGGCCGCGAGGCCCGCCTGCTCCGCCTCGGACAGGTTCTTCGCGGCGGGGCCGCCGAGCGAGCCGTCCTCGTTGAAGAGCACATAGGCGAGACCGCGGGCACCGCGCTGCTTGGCCCAGTCCTGCCACGCGTCGAGCTGCTTGCGCGGCTGGCTCGCGCCGCCGGGCATCCGCACGGCGCCGACGTACTCGGCCTGGAAGACGCGGAACGGCGTCTCGGCGAAGTACTCGGTCGCCTCGACGAGCTCGAGTCCGAAGCGCAGGTCGGGCTTGTCGGAGCCGTACTTCGCCATCGCGTCGGCGTAGGTCAGGCGCGGCAGCGGGGTCGCGACCTCGACGCCGATCGTCTTCCACATCGCGACGACGAGCGACTCCATCAGCGCGATGACGTCTTCCTGGTCGACGAAGCTCATCTCGATGTCGAGCTGCGTGAACTCCGGCTGGCGGTCGGCACGGAAGTCCTCATCGCGGTAGCAGCGCGCGATCTGGAAGTACTTCTCGACGCCGCCGACCATCAGCAGCTGCTTGAACAGCTGCGGGGACTGCGGCAGCGCGTACCAGCTGCCGGGGCTGAGGCGCGCGGGCACGAGGAAGTCGCGGGCTCCCTCCGGCGTCGAACGCGTGAGGGTCGGGGTCTCCACCTCGGTGAAGTCCTCGGCGTGCAGCACGTCGCGGATCGCCTTGTAGACGTTCGAGCGCAGGCGCAGGTTCGACGCCTGAGCCGGACGACGAAGGTCGAGGTAGCGGTACTTGAGGCGTGCCTCCTCGCCGACGGTCTCGGTGTCGGCGACAGCCGTCGACACCTGGAACGGCAGCGGAGCGGACTCGTTGAGCACCTCGACGTCGCTCGCGATGAGCTCGATCTCGCCGGTCGGGAGGTTGGGGTTCGCGTTGCCCTCGGGGCGCTGCGAGACCTCGCCGGTCACCTTCAGCACGAACTCGTTGCGCAGCGGGTGGGCGATCTCCTCGTCGCGGATGACGACCTGGGCGATGCCCGACGCATCCCGAAGATCGATGAAGGCGACTCCTCCGTGATCACGACGGCGATCGACCCAACCCGTGAGGGTGACGGTCTGACCGATGTGCTCGGCTCGCAGAGAGCCTGCCGAGTGGGTGCGAAGCACGGAGGATTCCTTCTGATCTGGGAAATGGCGAACCCGCCCAGTCTACGGGCGCGGGAACCCGGAACGATGCGGGGTCGGCCACGACGCCACGACGCGACGAGGGCAGTCGCTAGACTCACGCCGAAGCCACGACGGTACGAGGGGCCGGCGGGCGAACAACGAAGGAGAACCCATGGATTCCAACATGCTGAGCGAGCAGGTCTTCAGCACGAGCTCGGTCGTCATCTCGGTGATCTACTACCTGATCTACGCGATCACGATGTGGAAGGTCTTCTCCAAGGCCGGATACCCGGGAATCCTCGCGCTGATCCCGATCGTCAACTGGGTGTTCCTGGTCAAGATCGCCGGCATGTCGGGCTGGGCGGCGCTGCTCTACCTCATCCCGATCGTGAACGTCATCTTCGCGATCGTCGTCGCCATCAAGGAGGGCAAGAACTTCGGCAAGGGCGGGGTCTTCTCCTTCTTCCTGCTCTGGCTGTTCCCCTTCATCGGCCACCTGATCATCGGCTTCGGCTCGGCCCAGTACAACAAGGTCTGATGTCGCGAGAGCGCCTGCATCTCGTCAGACACGGTGAGGTGCACAATCCTCATCGTGTGCTCTACGGGCGACTCCCGGACTATCACCTGAGTGAAGCCGGCCGGCGCATGGCGAGGGCGGCGGCGGACCACGTCGCCTCCCTCGACCGCCCGATCGCCGCGCTCTACTCCTCGCCGCTGGAACGCGCGCAGGAGTCGGCCGAGCCGTTCGCCGAGCGCTTCGACCTGGTGCCGGAGATCGACGTGCGCGTGATCGAGCCGACCAACGTGTTCGAGGGAACCCAGATGCGGCGATCCCTGATGAACCCGCTCAACTGGTGGCACCTGCGTCAGCCGGCGCTGCCGAGCTGGGGCGAGCCGTACGCGTCGATCGCCGAGCGGATGCTGGGCATCATGGACGAGGCGTGGGATGCCGCCGACGGCGGCGACGTGGTCATGGTCTCGCACCAGGCGCCGATCTGGATCACCCACCTTCGGGTGGCGGGTCTTCCGCTCCGCCACGATCCGCGCACACGGCGCTGTGCGCTGTCGAGCGTCACCTCGTTCGAGAGGGTCGGGGATGTCTGGCGCGAGGTCGCCTACGCGGAGCCCGCAGCGACCGACGGCGCGGTCGACGTCGGGGCGGTCTGACCGGCAGCCTCGTCCACCCCATGCATAGGAACCCGCACGTAAACTGGGAATCGTGCCACAGACCAGCTGGGTCCCTGAGCCTGTCGAAGGGCCGATCCGCAGCGGCCGCCCCTCCCGCACCCGCCTCCCGCGGCGTGCGCTCGGAGTCGCGCTCGCCGCGCTCTTCGCCGTCGGCTTGAGCGCGTGCGCCCCGGATCCGGTGAGCGAGTCGTTCCTGAGCGGTGACAACACCGGCTACGTTGCGGCCGACGGCGCGATCGTCGAGATCCCCGAGGGCGAGCGCGGTGAGCCGGTGGACTTCGGCGGAGTCACCGAGACCGGGGAGAAGCTCGACAGCGCCGACCTCGCCGGGCAGGTCACGGTCGTCAACTTCTGGTACGCCGGGTGCGCACCGTGCCGTGTGGAGGCCGCCGCTCTGGAGAGCGTCTGGCAGGAGTACGAGGGAGACGGCGTCTCGTTCGTCGGCATCAACACCCGCGACCAGGCCGACACGGCGGTCGCGTTCGCCGAGGAGTACGGCATCACGTACCCGAGCCTGATCGACGTCGACACGGCCGAGGCCAAGCTCGCCTTCGCCGAGGTCACCCCGATCGCGGCCACCCCGACGACGCTGGTCCTCGACAAGCAGGGCCGTGTCGCCGCTCGCATCATCGGGCCGATCGACGGCACCTCGATCCTCTCCACGCTCGTGGGGGACGCGCTCGCGGAGTCCTCGTGACCGCCACGGGAGCGCTGTGAACACCGAGACGATCATCGGATCCGGCGCCCTCTGGCTCGCGATCCCTGTCGCCATGCTGGCCGGGCTCGTGTCGTTCCTGTCCCCGTGCGTGCTGCCGCTCGTGCCCGGGTACCTCGGATTCCTCGGGGGTGCGGTCGCGCCTCGGTCGGTTTCGTCGGATGGCGCCCTTCGACAGGCTCAGGGACCCAGTGGTGCGACCGACGCGACGGCCACGGCCACGGCCACGCGGGGGCGGCTCGTGCTCGGGGTGCTGCTGTTCATCCTCGGGTTCAGCATCGTCTTCATCCTCTACACGGTGCTCGGCGGCACGGCGGGCGTCTTCCTGCTGCGGTGGGGCGATCTGATCACCCGCATCCTCGGTGTGGTCATCATCGCGATGGGCCTGGTGTTCCTCGGGCTGTTCGGATTCGCGCAGCGCGAGTTCCGGTTCCACGTCGACTCGAAGTACGGCGTCGTCGGAGCCCCGCTCCTCGGCATCGCGCTCGGCATCGGCTGGGCGCCCTGCATGGGGCCGACGCTGGCCGCGATCGTCGCGCTGTCGTTCAACGCCGGTGACCCCGTGCGCGCGGGCTTCCTCGGACTCGCCTACTCGCTCGGCCTCGGCATCCCGTTCCTGCTGGTCGCTCTCGGATTCGGCTGGGCCACCAAGGCGATCGGCTTCCTGCGCCGCCACATCCGCGTCGTGAACATCATCGGGGGCGTGCTGCTCGTCGTCCTCGGCATCCTGATGGTGACCGGACTTTGGACCGACATCATGTCCCGGCTGACGGCGGTGATCGGCAGTGTCATCCTCCCGCTCTGAGACCGACGCCACGAAGAACAAGGATGCTGTGAACAGCGACATCAGCGACCCCCTGCGTCCGTCCGACCATGTCGACGGCGACGACTCGATCTCGCAGCCGCGCCTCGGCCTCGTCGGCTGGCTCCGGTGGGGGTGGCGACAGCTCACCTCGATGCGCACCGCGCTCATCCTGCTGCTCGTGCTCGCGATCGCCGCGATCCCCGGCTCGATCTTCCCGCAGCGGATGGCCGACCCGAACGGCGTCACGCAGTGGCAGCGCGACAACCCCGACCTCTTCCCGGTGCTCGACGCCCTGAAGCTGTTCGACGTCTACCTGTCGCCGTGGTTCTCGGCCATCTACCTGCTGCTGTTCGCCTCGCTGGTCGGCTGCGTCATCCCGCGCATCAAGCACCACGCGAAGGCGCTGCGCGCGCGTCCGCCGCGCACACCCGCCCGTCTGCAGCGTCTCGAGGACTACCGGTCGGTGGTGCGGGATGCGACGGATGCCGAGGCCGCATCCGCGTCGATCGATGTCGCGACGAAGCAGCTGAAGGCGCTCGGCTACCGCGTCGAGCGCTACGACCGCGGCCGCACCTTCTCGGTGTCGGCCGAACGCGGATACTGGCGCGAGACGGGCAACCTGCTCTTCCACCTGGCGCTCGTCGGCGTGCTCGTCACGGTCGGCATCGGCGGAGGCTTCTCGTACACCGGCCAGCGCGTGCTGGTCGAGGGCGAGACCTTCGCGAACACGCTGGTCGACTACGACTCGATGAACCGCGGGCGCTTCGTCGGCGACGACGCGCTGGCGCCCTACTCGATGCGCCTCGACTCGTTCGATGTGTCGTACCAGCCGTTCGGCGAGCCCGGATCCGGGCAGGCCGGGGACTTCTCCGCGAACATGACCGTGCAGGAGAAGGGCGAGGAGCGCACCGGCGCGGTCAAGGTCAACGAGCCCCTCGCGGTCGCCGACGACGACGTCTTCCTGCTCGGCAACGGGTACGCTCCGACCGTCACGGTGCGCGACCCCGACGGCGACGTCGTCTTCACCAACAGCACGCCGTTCCTCCCGCAGGACAACAACATGACGTCGCTCGGCGTCCTCAAGATCCCCGACGGACTCGCCGAGCAGGTCGGCCTGGTCGGCTTCTTCTACCCGACCACCGGCATCCTCGAGAGCGGCGCGTTCTTCTCGGCCTACGGCGACCTCACCAACCCGACGCTCACCCTCGACGTCTACACCGGCGACCTGGGCATCAACGACGGCGTCCCCCGCTCGGTCTACGTGCTCGACACCACCGGCATGACGAAGCTGACCGGACGCACCACCGACGTCGAGTCGATCGAGCTCACGCCGGGGGAGACCGCCCAGCTGCCGAACGGCCTCGGCAGCGTGACGTTCGACGACGAGTCCCCCGCGGGGGCGACCGACGCCTCGGAGTCCGTCAAGCGGTTCGCGTCGCTGCAGATCCACCGCGACGACTCCGGCCCCTGGGTGCTCGGCTTCGCGCTGCTCGCCCTCGCGGGCCTCATGATCGCGCTGTTCGTCCCCCGACGCCGCGTCTGGGTCAAGGCGACCGCCGACGGTGGCGCCGTGACCATCGAGTACGCCGCGCTCGCCCGCGGTGAGGACCCGACCCTCGCCGCTGCCGTCGACGACCTCGTCGCCGGGCACGCGCGTCTGCTCGATGCAGCGGGTGGCACCACCGCCCGCGAACCCCAGGCCGACGCCGATCCGTCCACGGCGCAGCAGGCCCCGGCATCCGATTCCCCGAAAGTAGACTGACACCATGCTCGAGCTCAACGAGATCTCGCCGATCCTGCTGTGGACGGCGATCGCGATCTATGCGGCGGCCTTCGTGGCCTACGCCTTCGATCTCGCGCGCCGCTCCGAGGTGTCGGCGGATGCGCAGACCGTGCGCGAGTCCGCCCTCGTCGGCGCAGGGGGAGGCGCGGTCAAGGCCTCCGGTGCGGCATCCGTCACCGACGCGAAGCCGCAGCGGTTCGTGATGGCGCGGATCGGCACCTCGCTCACCGTGCTCGCGTTCCTCTTCCATCTCGGGGCGACGCTGACCCGCGGCATCGCGGCCGGTCGCGTGCCGTGGGCGAACCTCTACGAGTTCGCGATGATCGGCACGCTGCTCATCGTGGCTGTCTTCCTCGTGGTGCTCACCCGCATCGATCTGCGCTTCCTCGGCACGTTCATCACGGGTCTCGTCGTCGTGCTCCTCGGGCTCGCGGCGACGAACTTCTACGTCGAGGTCTCGCCGCTGATGGACCCGCTGAAGAGCGTGTGGCTCATCATCCACGTCTTCGTGGCGTCGCTCGCGACCGCCTTCTTCGCGCTTGCCTTCGCGCTCTCCGTCATCCAGCTCATGCAGTCGCGACGCGAGCGCCTCATCTCCGAGGACGCGCAGAAGACGGGCCCTGGCTTCCTCCGCACGTTCCCCTCCGCCGAGCGGCTCGAGAGCATGGCGTACCGCTTCACGATCATCGGGTTCATCCTCTGGACCTTCACGCTCATCGCCGGATCCATCTGGGCGTACTACGCGTGGAGCCGCTTCTGGGGCTTCGACGTGAAGGAGACCTGGACCTTCGTGATCTGGGTCATCTACGCCGGCTACATCCACGCGCGGGCGACCCGTGGCTGGAGGGGCAACCCCTCGGCATGGCTCGCCATCGTCGGCTTCTCGGCCGTGATCTTCAACTTCACGATCGTGAACGTCTTCTTCAAGGGCCTGCACGCGTACTCCGGCCTCAGCTGAGTCCGGCTCGCTCTCGGAGAACGGAGAGCGGATGCCGTCGCCTCGGCGTGTCGGGCGGGGACGCGCCGAGTCCGTCGTGCACGGTCTGGGTTTCCCGGGCTTCAGCCGCCGAGGGGGATGAGCTCCGCGTGCTCGGCGCCGTCCTGGTACCAGACCAGTTCCGCCTCGGCGATCGTCTCGGTGGGTGTGCGTCCGAGCTCGCTCACCGACGTCTGACGGAACTCCTCCCACACCGCAGGCTCGAGTGACCTGCCGTAGACGACGGAGAGATGGAACGTCCAGTCGTCGACGCTGAGCTCGTCGAGCCGTCGGAAGTCGGTGCCCGCCAGGGCCGCGGAGAGGCTCGCATAGGCCGCGACGAGGGAGGGTGTGCGTGCGAGACGCACGATCAGAACCTGCCACGGTGCGGGGAACGCGTCGATCGCCTCGGCCGTGACCTCGATCGGGGGCTGGTCCGCCGCCCACCGGCGGATCAGCGCGCCGAGCTCCGCCCGACGGTCCGGCTCGAAGAACGCGCGCAGCGTCGCATGCTCGGTGTGCGGATGCCGGATCTCACCGCCGAAACGCGCGAGCGCGGCATCCTGCACCTCTCGGAAGAGGGAGGCGACGCCGAGCGTCGGACGCAGCACGAGGTACTGCTGACCCTCCAGCGAGGCGAGCTGGTCGGGCGAGTCCATGAACGGTCGGCGCATGACGCGAGCGTACGCCGAACACGTGCGATCCCGGGCACGGCTTCGGAGCTGCGGCCCGACTCGCCGTGTTCGAGGGGCGATTCTCGGCGAGTCGAGGCCGATCTCCGAAGTCGTGCGGTGGGGGTGCCGTGTTGCGGCGAGGGGAGCCCGAGCGCCGGGGCTACGCGGTGGCGAGGACCGCCTTCGCCGAGGTCGTGCGGCGCAGAGTCACCGCGAGCGTCGTCGCGACGAGGGACAGCACGCCCCACACGACCAGCGCCGCGATCGCCGAGCCGTTCCCCGCGATCAGGCCCGCGAAGGCCGGAGCCGTCGGCAGGGCGGCTCCGAGACCGGCGAGCCAGTCGGGAACCGTGGAGATGAGCCCGGTCGCGACCGCGAGGACGCCGACCAGGGCCGCGATCCAGCGTCCCGTGCCGCCGAAGAGGGCGACGAGCGCCTGGTTCACGGCGGCGAACACGATCCCGGCGAGCACCGCGGTGCCCGCGAACGCCCACCACGCGGCGGCGTCGTAGCCGGCGATGATCTGCACGACCAGCGAGACGAGCAGGCCCTGTCCCGCACCGATCAGCGCGGCCGGAGCGAACGCGCGCAGCGTCAGGGCGGCCGACGGACGCCGCGAGGTCAGAGTCCGGGCGGTGTGCGCGCGCATCACCAGGAACGACGCGAATCCGCCGAACCACAGCACGACGGCCGCGAGCAGCGGGATCGCGGTCGGGCCGAAGATGGTGTTCATCGACGAGTCCGTCGACACGGGGTCGGCGATGACCGAGGCGAGCGACGTCGACTCCTCATCGCTGAACGAGGGGAGCGAATCGGCCGCGGTGCGCAGACCGCCGGCGAGATCGCCGGTGCCCGTCGCGAGGGTGTCCAGTCCTGTGGCGAGCTCGGACGTGCCGGTGGCGAGCTCGGTCGCGCCGCCCGACAGCTGGGTCGCACCGGACGACAGCGAGCGCGCACCGGCCGCTGACTGGTCGATGCCCTCACCGGCGAGCTGGTTCAGTCCGCCCGCGAGCTGCGAGGCGCCGGCGCCGGCCTGAGACATGCTCGCCGCGAGAGTGCTGAAGGTTCCGGGAATCGCGGCGACACCGGGGGCGACCAGGTCGCTGTTCAGCACTCCGGATGCGGTGCCGGCGGACTCCGCGGCGACGCCGGCATCCGCGGCTGCAGCGGAGAGCTCATCGCACATCGCCTGTCCGTTCGTGGCGGGGACGCAGGCAGCCGCCATCTCGCCGAGACGCTGGGCCAGATCGGCCGACTGCGTCGCCGCCGATCCCGCGGAAGCGGAACCTGCCTGGATCGCTCCGACGAGCTGGTTCATGCCTCCGACGTTCTGCTCCAGAGCTGCAGCTCCGCTCGTGAGTCCGGCGCCGATCTGCCCGGCGCCGGTGGCCGCTTCGCGCGTCTTGCCCGCGATGGTGTCGAGCCCGGAGGCCAACGACGACGCCCCCGTCGCGAGCTGGCTCGCCCCGGAGGCGAGCTGCGTGGCGCCGTCGGGGATGGCGGCCGCGCCGTCGGCGGCCGATCGGGCGCCGGTGGCGAGTTCGACGGCGCCGTCGGCTGCCTCGCCGATCTGATCGCCGATCGTGGTGAAGCCGACGAGGATGTTGTCGGTCGTCGCCTCGGTGAGCATGGTTCCCATGGTCGATGCGGCGACGTTCGCGATCTGACCGGTGATGAGGTCGTCGGCGACGAGGCCGTCGTCGGGGGTGGTCACCGTGATGGTGGCCTTCTCGGCATCCCCTCCGCCGTCGGCGACGGCCTGCCCCGCGGAGGTCGCCGCCGCGGAGAAGTCCTCGGGAATCGTGATGACGGCCTGGTAGGTGCCGTCGGCCAGCCCTTCCTTCGCGTCGTCCTCGTTCGAGATGACCCAGGTGAGGTTCGAGTCGAGCTCGTCAGAGCCCTCCACGAGTCCCGAGGCCAGCTGACGCCCGAGGGGCGTGAGCTGGTCGTCGATCGTGACAGGCTCATCCAGGTTCACGATCGCCGCCGTCATGGAGTCGAGCCGCTCGGTCGGGTTCTGCAGCGCCGCGACGAGGATGCCGCCGACGGCCGCCGGCAGGAGCAGGATGCCGAGGATGGTCAGCCACGTGACCGGCTTGCGGGAGCGGGCGCGCTCGATGGGGAGTGTCATGCGGTCACCTCGGTGGATTCTGCGGCGATTCGGCGCGGAGCGCGCGTGTCGAGTGTGTCGGCGTCGGGCCAGCCGGCCTCGGCGAGAGTCGTGCGGGCCGATGCGGCATCGGCAGCGGTGGCGAAGACGGCGAGGGGCCGTGAGGCCGCGGCATCCCGGAGCATCGCTGCCGCCTGGTCGCGCTGGCCGCCCGTGAGCCGGTCGAGGCCGTCGATCACGACGACCGCGGAGGTGCCCCGCAGGGCTTCGGCGAGATCGTCGAGCGCGGCATCCGCATCGTCGACGAGCACGCACCCGACGTGCGAGCGCACCCAGGCCGCGCGGCCGGGGAGCAGGTGGCCGCCGACCCGGAGACGCCCGTCGCTCGGGGCGATGCGGCCGGCGATCGTGAGCGCCAGAGCGCGGCGGGTGCGCGCGTCGCTTCCGGTCGCGACCACGGCGCCGCCCTCGAGGATGCGCACCGTCAGGCCTTCGATGACCGGCGCGTCCGCGCTGATCACCAGGTCGTCCGCTGCCACGACGGAGCCGTCGCCGGGCCACTCGGACAGGTGGCGCTCCCGTTCGACGGCCTCGCCCTCGATGTCGACGCGGGGGAGGATCTTCTCCAGCCAGGTCGGGATCTCCCAGGCGCGCTCGCCGAGGATGGCCATCAGCGCGGGGATCAGGGTCATGCGCACGAGGAAGGCATCGATCGCGATGCCGGCCGCGAGGCCGAGGGCGATGGGCTTGAGTGACGAGTCGCCCTCGGGGACGAATGCGACGAACACCGCGAACATGATGAGGCCTGCGGCCGTGACGACCTTCGCCGAGCCGGTGAATCCGCTGCGCACGGCGCGGAGGGCGGCGGCACGACGGGTCGCGCGATCGGAGCTTTTCGAGGCGGGATCGTGCACGAAGTCCTCGCGCATGCGGGAGACGAGGAACACCTGGTAGTCCATGGCCAGGCCGAACAGCACGCCCATCAGGATGATCGGCATGAAGCTGATGATGGGGCCGACCTTGGCGACATGGAGGAGATCGGCGAACCAGCCCCATTCGAAGACCGCGCCGACGACGCCGAATGCGGCGACGATCGAGAGCAGGTAGCCGAGGGCGGCGGTGATCGGCACCCAGAGCGAGCGGAACACGATCGTGAGCAGGATCAGCGAGAGCCCGATCACGAAGATGCCGAACGGCAGGAGGGCGTTGCCGAGCTGATCGGAGATGTCGATGCCGACGGCCGTGAAGCCGGTGACCTTGAGGTCGATCCCGAATTCGTCGAGCCACTCGTCGTGGTGAGACCGGAGTTCGCGCACGAGGTCGGCCGTCGCAGGATCATCGGGTGCCGTCTCCGGGATGATCTGCACGATGCCGGTGTCGGCGGTCTCATTGGGGGTCGCGAGGGCGACTTCCTTGACGCCGGGGATGTCGGCGACGGCGTCCCCGAGATCCTCCATGAGCGTGAGCGGATCGGTCGAGGTGACGATGGTTCCGGTGAGGATCAGGGGACCGTTGAAACCGGGCCCGAACTCCTCGCCGACGAGATCGTAGCTCTGGCGCGCCTCGGAGTCCTTCGGCAGCACGCCGGCGTTGGGGAGGGCCAGGTTCAGGCTGAGCGCGGGCACTGCCACGATGCCGAGCCCGATCACCACGGCGAGCGAGACCAGGACGGGATGCTTGGTGACGCCGCCGACCCAGCGGTCGCTGAACCCGCGACGCGGAGCGGCGACCTTCTGTCCCTTCTTGGGCTTGGGCGCGCGACGCGGGCGGCCGACGACCTTGCCCTTCATGAAGCCGAGCAGTGCCGGAGTGAGCGTGACCGCGATCGCGACCGCGATGGCCACCGCGACGGATGCCGCGATGCCCATGGTCGTGAGGAACGGGATGCCCGCGAATCCGAGACCGATCAGGGCGATGAGCACCGTGACGCCGGCGAAAACGACAGCGGATCCGGCCGTGCCGACGGCTCTGGCCGTGGATTCCTCGGGATCGACGCCGTCGCGCACCTGGTCCTGATGCCGGGCCATGATGAACAGCGCGTAGTCGATGCCGACCGCGAGGCCGAGCATGAGTGCCAGAAGCGGGGTGGTGGAGGAGACGGTGGCGAACGCGGTGGCCGCGAAGATGCCGGCCATCGAGATGCCGACGCCGAGGACCGCCGTGAGGAGGGGGAGCCCGGCGACGACGAAGGAGCGGAACGTCACGATCAGCACGAGCAGCGCGATCAGCAGCCCGACCGCCTCGGTGAGCGTCAGGCCGGGGATCGATGTGGCGAAGAGGTCGCCGCCGAGCGCTGTCTGCGCGCCGTCGGGGAGCGCTTCGCCGAGCTCATCGGACACCGCCCGCAGGGAGTCCTTCGTCTCGTCCGAGACGTCGGTGGATTCGCCGTCGAACTGCAGCCGCACGATCGCGGCGGTCTCGTCGTCGTTGATCATGCCGCTGACCATCTCGTCGTAGGGCGAGTTGGCCGCGAGCACGCCGTCGAGGTCTTCCATCTCGCCGATGGACTGCTCGATCTCGTCGCGATAGTCGTCGTCGGTGACCTTGTCGCCGTCGGCGGCGACCACGATGATCTGCGCGCTGGTGCCGCTCACCTGGGGGAACGAGCGCGACAGTTGCTCGAGACCGGCCTGCGATTCGGTGCCGGGGATCGAGAACGAGTTGTCCGTTCCGGCACCGAGGACCAGGGCGCCCGCCCCGGCGATGCCGAGCGCGAGGAGCCAGGAGACGAGGACACGCCACGGATGCCGGTAGGACCAGCGACCGAGCGAGGACAGGAGAGTGGACACGCGTTCCTCCGAGAGATGCCGATTGGATACACAGGTGTACTCAATACATAGATGTATCGTAAAGTGACCCGCCCGCTGGAGTCTGTGTGCGGGGTGTGAATCATGCGAGAGTGAAGGGTCAGGAGGTTTCGATGACGACACCCGCAACCCGCAGTCGGGAGAACACGCGTGCCCGACTCCTCGAGGCGGCGGCACAGGTCTTCGCCGAGGTCGGCCTCGACGGCGCCTCCGTCGAGGCCGTCTGCGAGCGCGCCGGTTTCACTCGCGGCGCTTTCTACTCCAACTTCGAGTCGAAGGACGAGCTGTTCCTCATGCTCACGGCCAGTGTGGCCGAGGTGCGCGTGAACGCGGTCCGCACCCGGGTCGAGGAGATGACGGCAGAGGGCGCGCTCGCCGAAGGCTGCGACCCCATCGACCTGGTGCAGCAGGTCATGGAGCTCGGGGGCGATGATCGCCTCGGGGTGATGCTGATGAGCGAGATCCGCATCCGTGCCCTGCGCGACGAGCAGTTCGGCATCGCCTACCTGGCGCAGGAGCGCGAGATGGTCGCGAGCATCGCGCAGATCGTCGAGGACATCGTCGCGGCGGGGCGGCTGAAGCTGCGACTGCCGGCCGACGTCGCGGCCCGCATGCTCATGATCGTCTGGGAGGGCATGACCGTCCGCGGTGCGATGGCCGGCCAGGACGACGAGAAGCTCCGCCACTCCGGGAGCGAAGAGCTCGGCCGGCTGGTGCAGCTGCTCATCGAGGGCTGAGCCGGCTCAGGCCTCGGCGAGCACTCCGTGGCAGCGCTCGAGTCGGGCCAGCCACCAGTCGCGGCGCTCGGCCGAGGCGGCCAGGCGCGTGAGCGCTGCGGCATCCGGCGTCACCCGGCCGACGGGGATCGCGCCATCGACAGGGCGCAGGTCGGCGACATCATCGAGGAAGAGCGACGAGGTGCCGAGTCCGCAGTCGTAGTCCAGGTTCGGGAGAGCAGCCGCGAGGGCGGCGCCCTGTGACAGGCCGATCGCGGTGTCGAGTGCGCTCGACACGACGACGGGGAGACCGGCGGCCGTCACGATCTGCAGTGCGTGCGTCACTCCGCCCAGCGGTTGCGCCTTGATCACCAGGATGTCTGCGGCGCGGGCGCGGGCGACGGCGAGCGGATCGGACGACTTTCGCACGCTCTCGTCAGCGGCGACCGGGATGCCCATGTACTTCACCCGCTTGCGCAGGTCGGCGAGCTCCGGCACGGTCGCGCACGGCTGCTCGACGTACTCGAGGTCGAATTCGTTCAGGGCGTGCACCGCGTGCTCGGCCTCGTCGACGTTCCACATCCCGTTCGCGTCCACGCGGATGCGACCCTCCGGGCCCATCGCCTCCCGCACTGCGCGCACCCGGGCGACGTCGTCCGCGAGCGTCTGGCCGGGCTCGGCGACCTTCACCTTCGCCGTCCGGCATCCGGCGAAGCGCGCCAGGACCTCGGCGACGCGCTCCGCCGGGATCGCGGGGATCGTCGCGTTCACGCGTACTCGATCGCGCAGCGGCGCGGGCTGGGGATGCCAGCCGAAATCGATGGCGGCGGCGAGCCAGCTCGCGGCCTCCGCATCGTCGTACTCCACGAAGGGGGAGAACTCGGCCCACCCCTCCCGCCCCTCGAACAGGAGCGCCTCCCGCGTGTCGACGCCGCGGAAGCGGGTGTGCATCGGGAGCGAGGCGACGCGGGCGGAAGCGAGGAGGTCTGCGAGCGGGGGGAGCATGACCCCATTGTGCCCCCATGCTTCTCGTTCCCGTGGCAGCTGTGGCGGGTCGTGGATGGAGACACCCGCCAGAACTGTCACGGGAGCCCTCACATAAATGTGTGATTGACAATGGTGTGTGACGCACAGTAACGTGTGATTCATGAACGAGACGCTCGACACACATCTGCAGGAGCTCAGGCGCGGCACCATCGTGCTCGCCTGCCTGCAGCTGCTGCGCACGGCGGGGTACGGCTACGGACTGCTCGAGGACCTCGAGCGCCGCGGCTTCGCCACCGACGCGAACACGCTGTACCCGCTGCTTCGCCGACTGGAGAAGCAGGAGTACCTGACGAGCGAGTGGAACACCGACGAGGCCAGGCCCCGCAAGTTCTACCGCACCTCGGAGACCGGCGTCCGGCTGGCCGACACCCTCACCGACGAATGGCGATCTCTCACGACGGCGATCGCATCCCTCACCTCAGAGGAGAACTGACATGCCTACCAAGACCACCCTCACCGAGCGGTACATCACCGCCACCATCCGCAGCCTGCCCGCGACGGCGCAGGCCGATGTGCGGGCCGAGCTCGAGGCATCGATCGCCGACGCCGTCGAGGCCCGCGTCGAGCAGGGCGAGCCGCGCGAGGCCGCCGAGCACTCCGTGCTCACGGAGCTCGGCGACCCGGGCGTCCTCGCCGCCGGCTACGCCGATCGCCCGCTGCACCTGATCGGCCCGCGCTACTTCCTCGTCTGGTGGCGACTGCTGAAGCTGCTCCTCTGGATCGTTCCCGCCTGTGCGGCATTCGGCGTCACGATCGCCAAGATCCTGGAATTCGCGACGATCGGCGAGACCATCGGCGCGGTCGTCGTCGTGATCATCCAGGTGATCGTGAACGTGGGCTTCTGGACCACGCTCGTCTTCGCGATCCTGGAGCGGACGGTGCCGGTGCCGGAGACCGAGTGGAGCGTCGACCAGCTGCCGGAGATCTACGAGACCCGTGCCGGCTTCTCCGAGATGATCGGCTCGATCATCTTCCTCGTGCTAGCGGGTGCCGCGATCCTGTGGGATGCGCTGCGAGGCTTCGTCCGCACGGACGGCGAGGCGCTGCCCATCCTGAACCCGGAGCTGTGGCCGTGGTGGATGACGGCGCTGCTCGTCCTGATGGCGGCGGAGCTGCTGCTCGCGATCGCCGTCTACCGCGCCGGACGCTGGAACGCCGGCTTCGCCGTGGTGAACACCGTACTGGCCATCGCCTTCGCCGTTCCCGCGCTGTACCTGCTCGCCTCGGGTCAGCTGGTCAACCCGGAGTTCCTCGACTACCTCGCGACGAACCACGCAGACGACCTCGCGAATGCGAACGCCGGTGCCGCCGAGCAGGGCGGGGTGCTGCGTGTGGTCAGCGTCGTCCTCGGCGTCGTCACGGCAGGGATCGTCGTGTGGGACATCATCGACGGCTGGCTGAAGGCCTCGCGCGCGCGCCGGAGCTGAACTCCCGGCAGACGGAACGCCGCCCTCTTCGGGGCGGCGTTTCGTCGTTCTCGGGGAGGGCGGGAATAGGCTGGATCCCGTGACCACCGCATTCGTCTCCGATCTGTTCGACCCCGCCGAATGGGTGCTCGCGCCCGGAGCCGAGGACTACACGGACATCACCGCCCACGTGACGCACGACGGGGGCGTCGCCCGCATCGCGTTCGACCGGCCGGAGGTGCGCAACGCCTTCCGCCCCCACACGGTCGACGAGCTGTACCGCGCTCTCGACATCGCGCGTCAGGACCCTCGCATCGGCGCGGTGCTGCTGACCGGCAACGGCCCGAGCCCGAAGGACGGCGGGTGGGCGTTCTGCTCCGGCGGCGACCAGCGCATCCGCGGACGCGACGGGTACAAGTACTCCGACGCTTCGACAGGCTCAGGGGCCCAAGGGGCGACGGGCTCAGAGGCCGAGGGTTCCTCCGCTCGCGTGGGACGTCTCCACATCCTCGAGGTGCAGCGTCTCATCCGCTTCATGCCGAAGGTCGTCATCGCCGTCGTCCCGGGATGGGCAGCCGGCGGCGGGCACTCGCTGCACGTGGTGTGCGACCTGACGATCGCCTCGGCGGAAGAGGCGCGTTTCAAGCAGACGGATGCCGACGTCGGCAGCTTCGACGCCGGATACGGCTCCGCCTACATGGCCCGCCAGACCGGGCAGAAGTTCGCGCGGGAGGTGTTCTTCCTGGCGGAGGAGTACTCCGCGCAGCGCGCCTACGAGGCCGGCGCGGTGAACCGCGTCGTGCCGCATGCCGAGCTCGAGGTCGAGGCGCTGAAGATGGCACGGACCGTGCTGACCAAGTCGCCCACGGCGATCCGGATGCTGAAGTTCGCGTTCAACGCGGTCGACGACGGGCTCGTCGGACAGCAGGTGTTCGCCGGTGAGGCGACCCGCCTGGCCTACGGCACCGACGAGGCCGTCGAGGGACGCGACTCGTTCCTCGAGAAGCGCGACCCCGACTGGTCGTCGTTCCCCTGGCACTACTGAAGCCCGCGGACCTGCCATGACCGCCCTGATCGCGACGGATGCCGAAGACCCGGGGCAGCTCCGCGACGCGCTGCAGCGCGCTCTCGACGACGGGCCGGCCCTGGGCTTCGGAATGCTCGCGGGTGCACCGGACGAGGTGCCGGACGGTATCGCGGCGGTCATCGCGACCTCCGGGTCGAGCGGCATCCCGAAGCGCGTCTCCCTGAGCGCGGAGGCGCTGCGGGCGAGTGCCGAGGCGACAGCGAGCCGCATCGGCAGCGGGCGGTGGCTGCTCGCACTGCCCGCCGGCTACGTGGCGGGGCTCCAGGTCCTGGTGCGATCGATTCTCGCCGGCACGGAGCCGGCGGTGATCGACGGCCGCTTCTCGCCGAATTCGTTCGCCGAGGCGACGTTCGAGATGCTGCGACCGGCGCCAGGGTCGAGCGCCGGCCTCCCGGACCTGTTCACATCCCTCGTGCCCGCCCAGGTCGCGACGCTGCTCGACGCGGCCGGGGACACGGCCGTGCGTGCCGCCCTGCAGGCGTATCGGGCGATCCTCGTCGGCGGCCAGTCGCTGCCCGAACCGCTGCGAGAGCGCGCCGCCGACCTCGGCATCCGTCTCGTCCGCACCTACGGTTCGACCGAGACGAGCGGCGGCTGCGTGTACGACGGGGTGCCGCTCGAGACGGTCACGGTGCGATCGGTCGACGGCGAACTGCGGATCGCGGGCCCGATGCTCGCCGAGGGCTACCTCGGGGACGCGGCCCTGACCGCGCGCACATTCGTGCGCGACGAGCACGGCATCCGCTGGTATCGCACGGGTGATCTCGGACTCGTGGAGGACGGCGTCGTCCGTGTGCACGGGCGCGCCGACAACGTCATCGTGTCCGGGGGGATCAACATCTCGCTTGACCGCGTCGAGCGGATCGTGCGGCGCATCCCCGGCCTGCACCAGGCTGTCGTCGTCGGCGTCGAGGATGAACGCTGGGGGGAGGCCTCGGTGATCGTCGTCGCACGCGGCGAGGTCCTGCGGCGCAGCGAGGGGGAGCAGCTCGCGCAGGCACGCGACGCCGTGGGCGAGGAGATCGGCAAGCACGCACGGCCGGCCCGGATGATCGTGGTCGACGAGCTGGCGGCGCTCGCCTCCGGCAAGCCCGACCGCGAGGCGATCCGGCGCGTGGCCGCCGAGCTCCACTGACACCCGGGGCTCCTGCCAGACTCGTCGGATGGACATACTGCGGTTGGCCGGAGTGCCCGGCGTGGGCAAGAGCACCGTCGCGTGGGCCGTCGCCCGCCAGCTGACGGCCGACGGCGTGCGCGTCGGATACGTCGACATCGACCAGCTCGGCATGTGCTATCCCGCCCCGTCTGAGGATCCCGACCGCTGGGATCTCAAGGAGAACGCGCTCCGACGCGTCGCCCGGTCCTTCGCCGCTGCGGGTGTCGAGCGGCTCGTCGTCTCGGGAGTCGCTGATCCGGCGGACCCGCCCCGGGCGAACGGTCACCCCACGGTCTCGCTCTGGCTGGATGCGGATGAGGCGACGAGGCGAGTGCGTCTCGCTCCCCGGGGCTGGCCGCAGAAGCAGGTCGACGATGTGCTCGCGGTCGGCACGGCGGAGGCCGCGGCGGCTCATCCGGCGTGGGCGAGGGTCGCCACAGACGGCAGCGCCGTCGAGGAGACCGTGCGCATCGTGCTCGAACGGCCGTCTCCCGGATCCGTCGCGACACCCGCGGAGTTCCCGCGGAGGGAGCCCGACGTGGCGGGAAGAATCATCTGGATCACGGGGCCACGATGCGCCGGAGCGTCCAGTGTCGGCTGGGAGATCGCCGCCGAGTCGTGGAGGGCCGGGCAGCGCACGGGATTCGTCGATGTCGCCCAGCTCGGGTTCGTATGGAACGTCGACCGCACCGTGGGGCTGCGCAACACGACCTCGCTGCAGCGGCTGTTCGCCGGAGCCGGAGCGCGGACCCTCGTCGCGGTGGCCCCCTTCGAGACGAGCCCGGCGGCCGTGCGGGATGCCTTCCCCGGCTCCGACATCCGGTTCTTCCGGCTGGATGCCGACGACGACACCCGCCGCGCTCGCGCGCTGCAGGGGGCCGCGGGTACCGGTCCGCTGCTGGCCGGTGACGATCTGATCGGGGCTTCCCCGCAGGCCGTCGACGACATCGTCGCCCTGGGTGCGCGTCAGCGGCAGACGCCTGTGCGCGCGGGAGAGCTTCTCATCGGCAGGGCCGGGATGTCGGCGTCCGAGGTCGCCGAGCAGGTGCGGGCGCACCTGCCAGACTGATCCGCATGGCCCTGTACACCCACGGACATCACGAGTCCGTCCTGCGCTCGCACAACATCCGGAACATCGCGAACTCCGCCGCCTATCTCCGCCCTCACCTCGAGAAGACGACCCGCCTCCTCGACGTCGGCGCCGGCCCCGGATCGATCACGGTCGACTTCGCGGGCGTCGTCGCCCACGTCACGGCCACGGAGATCGACGAGTCCGCGCTGTCCCTGTCGCGGGGCCTCGTCACCGAGCGCAGCCTCACGAATGTCGACTTCTCGGTGGAGGACGTCCACGCGCTGAGCTTCCCGGACGACTCCTTCGACGTCGTGCACGCGCACCAGGTGCTGCAGCATGTCGGCGATCCCGTGCAGGCGCTCCGCGAGATGCGTCGCGTCACCGTCCCCGGCGGGATCGTCGCGGCCCGCGATGCGGACTACGCCGGTTTCCTGTCGTTCCCCGTGCTTCCTGAACTCGACCGCTGGCTCACCCTGTACCGCGAGGCCGCTCGGGCCAACGGCGGGGAGCCGGATGCCGGCCGCCGTCTGCTGTCCTGGGCGCGGGCAGCAGGGTTCGACGACGTCACGGCGACGGCATCCACGTGGTGCTACGCGTCACCCGCCGAACGGGCATGGTGGGGAGGCATGTGGGCCGACCGGATCCTCGAGTCCGCGCTCGCGCGCCAGCTCGTCGACAGCGGGATGGCGACGCCGGAAGACCTCCGCGCCATCAGCGACGCCTGGAAGCGCTGGGCCGATGACGGCGACGGGTGGTACCTGGTTCCGCACGGCGAGATCCTCTGCCGCGCATAGGCGCACGGATACATCTCGAGGCGGATGCCGGCGCTGAGGCGCTCGCGTAGCGTGGGGGAGTGATCCGCCCGCTCTCCCGTACGGCGCTGATCCTCGACATCGTCGGGGCAGCGCTGCTCTTCCTCGTCCTGACGCCCATGTCGGTCGTGTTCTACGGCCCCGGCACGGGCAACCAGGCGATCAACGGCGTCGCGGTCGGCGCCGTCGCCGTCTCGGGCTTCCTGATGTTCGGCGGCGTCGCGATCGGCCGACTCGCCCCGGGACTCGCACTCGCCGCCGCCTGGGCGGGTGCGGTCGTGCAGATGCTGGCGGGCTTCGGCCCGCTTCCGATCGACTTCGCGATCCTGCTCGTGCTCTACGCGACGTCTGCCTGGGGGACCAGGCGCGTGCTCTGGTGGGGGTTCGGATCGGCGCTCGGCGGCGGACTCATCGCCGCCCTGTACATGGTCTTCGTCAACGGCGTCGCGCTCGGGCCCGGCACCGGCTGGGAGAAGCTGACCGCGGGGACCCTGCTGCTGATCGTCTCGGTGCTCGCCCTGGGCTTCGCGTGGGTCTGCGGTCTGCTCTGGCGTGTCGTGCTGCGCGCTCGGCGCACCCGCTCCGCGCAGCTGCAGGCGGAGTCGCTCGCCGCCGAGGAGCAGGAGCGCGTGCGCATCGCGCGCGACATGCACGACATCGTCGCCCACTCGCTGGCGGTCGTCATCGCGCAGGCCGACGGTGCTCGATATGCAGCCGCGACGAAGCCCGAGATGGCGACCGAGGCGCTCGGCACGATCGCCTCGACGGCTCGCGGAGCCCTGAGCGACGTGCGGATGCTGCTCACGCAGCTCCGCCACCGTCAGGGCGACGGGCCGCAGCCGACGCTCGCCGACCTCGAGGCGCTGTTCGCGCAGGTGCGTCAGGCCGGGGTGGAGCCGCTCGTCACGGTCGACCCGATGCCCCCGGGCGAGCCGCCGGGGTCGATTCAGCTGGCGGTCTACCGCATCCTCCAGGAGGCGCTGACGAACGCGATCCGCCACGGCGACGGCAGCGTCCATGTGCACCTGGCGTGGCTGCCGGAGCGCGTCGACATCGAGGTGCGCAACACGGTGTCCGGAGGAGCATCCGCGGCCCCCGGCGGGCACGGGCTCATCGGCATGCGCGAACGGGCACAGCTCGTCGGCGGTAGTCTGCAAGCCGAACGCCGAGGGGCGCAGTTCGTCGTCCGCGGCTCGCTCCCGATCGGCCCGTCGACAGCCGCAGAGACCCAGGAACGAGAGCACGCATGATCAGAGTCGTCCTCGTCGACGATCAGGCCCTGTTCCGCGCCGGCATCCGCATGCTCGTCGCCTCGCAGCCCGACCTCGAGGTGGTCGGAGAGGCCGGCAACGGACAGGAGGCGCTCGAGATCGTGCGCACCAGCCGTCCGGACGTGGTGCTGATGGACATCCGGATGCCGGTCATGGACGGGCTGACCGCCACCGCGGAGATCCTGAATCGGCCGGAGCCGCCGCGCATCGTCATGCTCACGACCTTCGACCTCGACGAGGCCGCGGCCCGGGCGATCCGCCAGGGGGCGAGCGGCTTCCTCCTGAAGGACGCCGACCCGGAGTTCCTGCTCGCGGCGATCCGCACGGTGCATGCAGGGTCCAGTGTCATCGCGGCATCCGCCACCCGCGACCTGTTCGAGCACTTCTCCGAGGCGCCGAAGCCGGTGCCGCCGCAGTTCGCCGATCTCACCGACCGCGAGAAGGAGATCTTCGCGCTCGCCGCACGAGGTCTGTCCAACGCCGAGATCGCCGGACGCGAGTACCTCAGCGAGGCGACGGTGAAGACGCACATCAGCCGCATCCTGACCAAGCTCGCCCTGCGCGATCGGGTGCAGCTCGTCGTCTTCGCGTTCGAGCACGGCCTCGCCTGACGCCGAGCCACCCCTTTCGGCGCTCGGCGAGGGGACGCGATCATCCTTGCGATGTACACGGATGCCCCCTCCGGGCGACGCGCCGGGATGGACGCGGAAAATAGCGTCGAAGCATGGAGATCACGACCACCGACCTCGGGCTCGCCGCCCGCGTCCAGCACCTGAAGAAGACCTACGGCTCCGGTGAGGGCACCGTGCACGCCCTCGACGACGTGAGCGTCGGGATCCGCCGCGCGCAGTTCACCGCCATCATGGGCCCGTCGGGCTCGGGAAAGTCCACGCTCATGCACATCATGGCGGGGCTCGACAGCCCGAGCCAGGGACGAGCCTGGATCGGCGACACCGAGATCACCGGTCTCGGCGACCTCGAGCTCACGATCCTCCGCCGACGGCGCGTGGGGTTCATCTTCCAGGCGTTCAATCTCGTGCCGACCCTCGATGCGCTGGGCAACATCATGCTGCCGTTCGAGCTCGACGGACGCCGTCCGAGCGCGATCGAACGGGCACGCATCGACGGCCTCATCGACTCCCTCGGACTCGGCGCACGTCTGAACCATCGGCCGCACCAGCTGTCGGGCGGGCAGCAGCAGCGCGTGGCGATCGCCCGGGCGCTCGCCACCGCGCCCGACCTCGTGTTCGCCGACGAGCCGACCGGCAACCTCGACTCGCAGACGGGTCGCGAGGTGCTGCGCCTGCTCGCGTCTGCGAGCCGAGAGCACGGCCAGTCGATCGCGATGGTCACGCATGACGCGATCGCCGCGAGTCACGCCGACCGGGTGCTGTACCTCGGCGACGGCCGCATCGTCGCCGACCACCCTCGGCAGACCGCCGAGCAGATCTCCGCGTACATGCTCGCCGCGGAGGTGGCGGCATGACCGCCGTCGCCACGGTCGTCCCCGAGACCGCCGCCACCGGTCCGCGCCTCGCGTGGCTCCGCGACCGGGGCATGGGGGCGAGCATCCTCGTGGCCGCCCTGTCGGCGGCGTTCGGCGTGATCCTCGTCGAGGTCACGGCGTACATCGGCGCGGTGCTGCAGGCCGATCCGCTCATCGGCGACAGCGGCACCCTCGCCTTCATCGTGGGGATGCTGTCGATCCTGCTGACCGCGGTCGCGATGTATGTCGCCGCGATCGTCACGGCCAACACGTTCGCGACGATCATCGCCGGACGCACCCGGCAGATCGCTCTGATGCGCCTCATCGGCGCGACCGCGCGCTCGCAGCGCGCGCAGGTCGGCAGGCAGGGCTTCCTCGTCGGCGTGCTCGGAGCGGGGATCGGGCTGCTCGCGGGACTGCTGCTGGCGGTGGTCGGCGTGCAGATCGGGTCCCAGCTCCTCGACAACGACCCGACCGGGTTCTCGCTCGCGCAGCCGTTCATCGTGCTGCCGGTCGTCGGCGTCGCCCTCACCACCTGGGCCGCGGCGTGGGCCGGGTCGCGTCGGGTGCTCTCGGTCACCCCGCTGCAGGCTCTCGGCGGCTCGGTCGAGCGCACGCACGACGAGGTGTCCGGGAAGCCGGCGCGGCACATCGGCTCCTGGATCCTGCTGATCTCGGGAGCGGTGCTGCTCCTCGGCGGCGTCGTGATCGGTCTGGTGAGTCCGCTCGGGGTCGTCGTGGCGTTCGTCGGCGGCATCCTCTCGTTCACCGGACTCGTCCTCGGGTCGGTGATGTTCATGCCGCCGGTGCTGCGCCTGGTCGGGCGGATGTTCGGGTCGAGTGCGACCGCCCGTCTCGCGGCGGAGAACGCGCTGCGGTATCCGGAGCGGTCGTCGCGCATGGCGATCGGCGTTGTCATGGGCGTGACGCTGGTGACGATGTTCGCGGTCGCGCTGGAGTCGGCGAAGCGGCTCATGATGAGCCAGGTGACCGGAGAGATCCCGGAGGAGTTCTTCGCGCCGTTCGACGCGTTCGCCGCGATCATGATGGTGCTCGTGGCGGTCTCGGCGGTGATCGCGGCCGTCGGACTCGTCAACCTCCTCACGATCGGCGTGGTGCAGCGTCGCCGCGAGCTCGGACTCCTGCGGTCGATCGGACTGTCGAACGCCCAGGTGCGGACGATGGTGCTCCTCGAGGCGACGCACATCACGGTCACCGCGACCCTGACCGGGCTCGTCCTGGGCGTCGTCTACGGCTGGATCGCCGCGCAGTCGCTGCTCGGCTCCGTGCCGACCCTGCCGGACTTCACGCCGGCCGGACTCGTGGCGCCGCAGATCCCGTGGATCCCGGTGGCGATCATCGTCGTGGCCACCGCCGTGCTCACTCTCGTCGCCGCCGCGACGCCCACCCGACTGGCGACACGAGTGGCCCCGGTCGAGGCGCTCGCCGCCGACTGACGCCTCTAGGCTGGACGGATGTCGTCGCCGTTCGATCAGTCCACGTATCAGGTCCGTCTCGACTGGGGGACCGCGGGCCTCGCCCGTCTGGCCCCGGCCGACATCGTCGTGGTCGTCGACGTGCTGCGGTTCTCCTCGACGGTGGCGGATGCCGTCGCCGGCGGCCACGAGATCGACCTGTCCGACGCGGTGGAGTGGTCGACCAACGGCGCAGCCGTGGCGGCGGCCGCGAGTGCCGACGCCACGGTGCTCGTCGGCGGCATCCGCAACGCCTCCGCGGTGGCCCGGGCCGTGCAGACGGTGCAGGAGCGCCGGCAGGAGCGGACCTCGGTCGCCGTCATCGCGGCGGGGGAGTGGGACGAGGCGGGGCGTCCCCGGTTCGCGGTCGAGGATCACCTCGGCGCGGGAGCGATCATCGCGGCGCTCACGGATCTGGGCATCGACCACACGGCACCGGACGCGGCGGTCGCGGCAGAGGGGTTCCGCGCGCTGCGGCGGGCCCTCCGTCATCTGCTGAGCGCGAGCGGCTCGGCCCGCGAGCTCGAGGTCGGGGTGCCGTCGACCGAGCGGATGGCGGCATCCGGTGTGGTGCCGACCGCGCCGGGGGATGCGGCCGTGCTCGACGCGGTCGACGTCGTGCCGGTGCTGCGCGACGGGCTGTTCACGCGTTTCGAGTGAGCGGCCGCGCCTCCGACGGGAGGACTTCTCGGCGATGGGAGGAGCCTCCGCGTCGCGTCCTCCGCCCGTCGGGGTGATCTCCGCCCCGGGCCGCGGGGCGCGCGCGGCCTCAGCGGTCGACACGTAGGGTCGTGGCATGAGGTTCCTCCCCGCAGTCATCGTCGACGCCCTCTTCGTGCTGATCTTCGCCGCGATCGGTCGCGCGTCGCATCAGGAGGACCCGGCGGGATTCCTGCTGACGGCCTGGCCGTTCCTGGTCGCTCTGGTGATCGGGCACCTCGCGGCCGCACTGCTGCCGGGCAGGCCCCGCCGACCGTGGTCCCTGATGTGGGGTGCGGTCGTGTGGGTGGTGACGGTCGCGGGCGGGATGCTCGTGCGCGTCCTCGCCGGCGACACCGCGGAGGTGCCGTTCATCATCGTCGCGACGATCGTGCTCGGCGTCTTCCTCGTCGGCTGGCGCGGGATCGCGGCGCTCGTGCGGCGCGTCCGCGGCTCTCAGCCCACGGGTGACGCGGCCGTGGCCGACGACCCCGCCGAGCCGATCGACTGACCGGCTCTCGGAGGAGCATCGCGGTCAGCGCGGCATCTGGGCGGACAGGCGTGCGTCGGTCGTGATCTCGCGGCGCGTCCAGGAGAACACGTGCCGAGGGTCGAACGTGCGCGAGCACCGCGCGCACGAGGTCGCTCTCGTCGGGCGACGGTGGCGATACGTGACGTGTCCGGCCGGGCAGCGGCCGACCCACGGGGCGAGCTCGACGGCGGTCTCGCCGCGGTGCGTGGTGCCGCCGACGTAGCCGAGGTCGCGTGCGACGCCCTTCCAGGCCGGGCCGTGCGCCGCGGTGTGCCCGGCGAGGGCATGCGCGACCTCGTGCAGAAGCACCTGATGGATCTCGTCGTCCTCGAAGCGGGCGGCGAGATACCGCGACACGGTGATGCGCTTCTTCGTGTAATCGCACAGTCCGGCACGGCGCTTGGCGTTGTCGAAGCCGAAGGACCAGCTGTCATCCAGATGCAGCCTGATCAGTGCCTCGCCCCAGATGCGCACACGGTCAAGTTCGGCCATGCGCCCAGGGTAAGCCATGCCGCGGACATCGGGGCCGAGGCCTGCTCAGCCCGCGACGAGCTGCGTGGAGCGGCGCCGCTCGGCCGCCTCGATCGCGAGCAGCGCGGTCTCCAGATCGCGATCCTCCGCGCCGGACTCCCGCCGCAGGAACAGCGAGCGCTTGAAGCTCTCGCGAGCCGTCTCGTAGTCTTCCGCGTCATAGGCGTTCTTGCCGTGGTGGTGATGCGCGAACGCCGCGATCGACACCCAGCGCTGACCCTCCGCCTCATCGGCGCAGGTCGCCAGCTCCTGCTCGGCGGCGGCGTACGCGCCCCGGTACTGGAGGATCGTCGCGTGCAGCACCCGCGCACGCAGCACGTCCTTCCGGGTGCCCGCCATGCGCGCCTGCCGCACCGTCTCGTCCGCCAGTCGCAGTGCCTCGTCGAGCCGATCGAGCACCTTCAGCAGCCACACGCGCTCGAGCAGCGCGGGGAGGCTGCGCTGCGATTCGATCTCCGCGAGGCGCACCGCGCACTCGTCGAGATCGACCAGCTCGCGGAGGGTCTCCTGGTCGTATCCCTGGATCAAACTCATTGCTCTCCTTCCGCAGCGTCCCCGTTCAGTCTGCCTGGCGGTCGCGCGCTCCCCGGGGCGGCGCGCCCCGCACGTCGGCATCCGCTCTCCGGGATGTCCTTCTCGAGCACGATCTGCGGAGCCTGTCCCGATTCGCGGGCGTTCCGGGCGAGAACATCCGCAGATCGTGCCACCATCCGCAGATCGGGACGCCGCCGATCCACGCGGCGGCAGCGGTGGGGGCTCAGCGCAGGAAGAGCGACGCGTCAGGGCGCGGGGATGCCACGGCGTCGGCATCCGTGACCACGCGCGCGCCCTGCACGAAGGCGTCGACTTCGGCGCCCTGAGCGATCTTCGCGGGATGCGGACCGGCCGCCAGCATCCGCGGAAGCCACTCGGTCGGGAGCGGAGCAGCGGATGCCGCGATCACGAGGTTCCCGAATCGCCGCCCCTTCAGCACCTGCGTGTCGGCGAGGATGCCGATCTCGGGGAGCACCTCGGCGATCGTGGCGGCCTGACGCCGGGCGAACGCGAGGCCCGGCCCGTCCGCGACGTTCACCAGCAGCACGCCGGCCGGAGCGAGGAGTGCGGCGAGCTCGCGGTAGAACTCGATGCTGGTGAGGTGCGCAGGCGTCTGCGCGCCGGAGTAGACATCGGAGACGACGAGGTCGCAGTTCCCCTGCAGGGCGGCGGGGAGTCGGCGGACCCCTTCCCGTGCGTCGCCGATGCGGATGCGGATGCCGGCGCCCTTCGGGAGAGGCAGATGCTCTCGGACGAGCTGCGCGAGCGGCGCCTCGAGCTCGATCACCTGCTGTCGCGAACCGGGACGCGTGGCATCGATGTAGCGGGGGATCGTCAGCGCTCCCGCGCCGAGGTGCACCGCAGTGAGAGGGCCGGGAGGCAGCTGATCGATCACCGCGCCCATGCGCACGATGTACTCGAAGTGCAGGTGGGTGGGGTCGTCCAGATCGACATGCGACTGCGGAGTCTCGTCGACGACGAGCTCGAATCCGGTGGTGAAATCGCTCGGCACGATGCGGGCGATTCCGCCGTGATCGAGGCGGGCCTGGGGGTGCTCGGTGTCCCGCGTTCGCATCCGTCCCATGCGCACGAGCCTACGCCCGGGCGCTGCGGGTCAGTTCTGCCTGCCGTTCGCGCAGGTCTCCTGATCCGCGGTCTGGCCCGAGACGCTCGGGGCGAGCGGGGCGCGGGTGGCCGGGGCGTCGGTCGAGGGTGTCTCGCCCTCCGGAGTCTCCTCCTCGGTCCCGGGCGCCGGATCCACCAGCTCGACGCCCTCATTGGTCGTCACGTCGCCCGTGATCTGCACGGCCTGTCCGGCGCGCAGCGCGGCCCAGATCGTCTCGGCCGCGTCGTAGTCGGGCACTCGTCTGTCCTCGTCATCCGGGTCCACGAACACCGGATACTGCAGGAACGCGAAGTCCGAGAAGGGCACGTCCTTGACCGAGAGGGCCAGCTGGGCCAGGCGGATCGGGTTGGAGAGCTCATCGCTCGGCTCGATGTTGTCGACCACGGTGTTGGCGAGGCCGAGCAGCTTCGCCGGGTCGGTGAGGACCTCGTCGCTCATGATCTTCTGGACCAGTCGCGACATGTACTGCTGCTGGTTGGAGATGCGGGCGAGATCGCTGCCGTCCCCGACACCGTGTCGCGTGCGGATGAACTGCAGCGCCTCGATGCCGGACACCGAGCGCATGCCGGCGGGCCAGTCGATGCCGGTCTGCTCGTCGCGGATGCCTTCGCCGCCGATGCAGACCTCGACGCCCCCGATCGCATCGGTGACCTCCATCACGCCGTCGAAACCGATCTTGGCCGCGAAGGGGATCTCGATGCCGGTCAGATCGGTGACGCTCTTCGCGACGCAGGAGAGGCCGGCGCGCTGGTAGATCTCGTTGATGGCGGAGTAGTCGGTGGCCGAGGCGACCGATCCATCCGCCAGGGTGCACTCCGGCGTCGACATCATGAGGTCGCGGGGGAAGGACACGACGGTGACGTTCCGCGGCTCGGCGGAGACATGCACGAGCAGGTTGACGTCGTTGAGCACGCCCCCGTCCGCTTCCGAGCAGCGCTCGCCGAGCAGGCCGGTCGAGACCTCGCCGCACTCGTCGGTGCCGATGATGAGCATGCTGAACTCACCGGGGTAGGCGTCGATCGTCGGCGGCTCGACCTCGGGGGCATCCTCCAGGGTCACGGCGCCGTCGCCCATGCGGTTGACGAGGTCCACGACGACGAATGCGACGACGGCGAGCGCCGACGTGAGGACGATCGCCAGCACGATGCCGGTGATCTTCAGGAACCGCGGGGCGGCGCCGCGTGTGCGCGTGTCCGCGTGGCGAGCGGCGGTGGATCGGTCGTCGTCTCGGGAGCGTCTGGGCATCCGGTGAGCATACCCACGGCAGTGCACGACCAGCCGAGAAGGTGCAGGGAAGCCCGATGTTACGGGCGCGTGACGATTGTGAGAGTAACTTGCAGCGAATTAGTTAGTCGTGGATACTTTTTCCTATCCGGTGAGCACCCGATGCCCGCCAGGAGAAATTTCGAAGAGGAGATCCCCTGATGCACAAGCGCATTCTTCCGGTCGTGGCGCTGGGCGCCGCGGCCACGCTCGGCCTGGCGGCCTGCGCCGGCGGTGCCACCGAGAGCGGCACCGACGGAAAGGGCCAGGAGCTCACCGTCTGGATCATGAAGGGCACCAACCCCGACGCGACCGCCTTCTACGACAAGGTCTCCGAGGCCTTCGAAGAGGAGACCGGCGCGACGGTGACGATCGAGGAGATCCAGTGGGCCGACGCCCACGATCGCTTCGTGACCTCCATCGCCGGCGGCACCACCCCCGACATCGCCGAGACCGGCACCACCTGGACGGCCGAGTTCGCCGACGCCGGCGCGCTCGAGCCGCTCGACGAGTACGTCGACGCGGAGAAGGGTCTGCGCGACGACCTCGTCGAGGGTCTCGCGGTCGCCGGCACCTACGACGACGCGCTCTACGGCATGCCGTGGTACGCGGGCGTCCGCTCGATCGTCTACCGCACCGACGTGTTCGAGGAGCTCGGTCTCGAGGCTCCGAAGACGTGGGACGACATCGTCACCGCAGGCGAGGCCATCAAGGCCGCGAAGCCCGAGATGCTCCCGTTCCCCGTCGCCGGCGACGCCGAGTTCCAGGTCTACCCCTGGGTCTGGGGCGCAGGCGGAGAGATCGCCACGCAGGACGGCGGCGAGTGGACCAGCGAGCTCGACAGCAAGGAGTCGCAGGCCGGCATCGAGTTCTACACGGGCCTCGCGACGCAGCACGGCTTCTCGTCGGCCGGTGCCACCACCTGGAAGGAGACCGACCTCCGCGACGCGTTCACGCAGGGCAACGTCGCCATGATGCTCTCGGGCTCGTGGACCCCGAAGGCGCTCATCGAGGCGAACCCCGACCTCGAGGGCAAGATCGGCGCGGCGGTCATCCCCGGCGAAGACGGCGGCATCGCTCCGTCCGTGCTCGGCGGGTCGCACCTCTCCGTGTTCAACACCACGAAGAACGCCGACCTCGCGTGGGAGTTCGTCAAGCTCATGACCACCGGCGAGTTCGCCGAGCAGTGGTCCAACGAGACCGGCTACTTCCCGGGCGTCCAGTCCGCCATGGAGGAGGCCCTGGCCTCGACCGACCCGCTCGTCGCGCCGTTCGCCGAGCAGATGGTCGACGGCGGAGCATCCGTCCCGGTCACGCCGAACTTCGGAGCCGTCCAGGCGAAGAAGACGACCAACGCCATGATCCAGGCCATCCTCAGCGGGCAGAAGGACGTCGCGACCGCGACGAAGGACGCCGCCGCCGAGATGACCGAACTGCTCAACCAGTAAGGAAGCATCCCTTCCATGTCGATGGTGCAAGCGCCACTGCCGACCACGAAGGCGGAGTCCACCTCCGCCTCCGTGGTCGGCGGCCGGCCGAAGCGGGGCGTCTCGCTCCTCAAGGCCCGCCCCTGGCTCCTCCTCGCCCCCGGGCTGATCATCCTCGCGGTGCTCATGCTCTGGCCGCTCGTCCAGGTCGTCATCTACTCTCTGCAGGACTACGGCCTGCGCGAGATCAACACGGGCGAGAACAACTGGATCGGCCTCGAGAACTACGCCGAGGCGCTCACCAACCCGACGCTCTGGACGGTGGTGCTGCCGAACACGGTCGGCTTCGCGGCCGTCGCCGTCTTCGTCACCGTGGCGGTCGGCACGCTCGTCGCCCTGCTGCTCGCCCGCCTCGGCACCACGTGGCGCGTCATCGTGTCGAGCTGCATCATGGTCGCGTGGGCGATGCCCGCCGTGACCGGCACCTATGTCTGGACCTTCATCTTCGATGCCGACCGCGGCATCTTCAACACCGTGCTCAAGGACCTGGGTCTCATGGACGGCTCGGTCAACTGGTTCACGAACCAGTGGTCGTTCTATGCCATCGTTCTCCTCAACGTCGTGCACCACGGATTCCCGTTCGTCGCCATCACGGTGCTCGCCGGTCTCCTCGGCGTCTCGAAGGAGATGCTCGAGGCGGCGGCCCTCGACGGCGCCGGCGCCTGGCGCCGCTTCTGGAAGATCATCTTCCCGACGCTCAAGCCGGTGTTCTCGGTCGTGATCATCCTGTCGACCATCTGGGACTTCAAGGTGTTCGCGCAGGTCTATCTGATGCCCGGCGGCAGCGGAGGCAACCGCTCCGTGCTCAACCTCGGCGTCTGGTCGTATGTCGAGTCGTTCGGCCAGAACCGCTACGGCTTCGGCGCCGCTCTCGCGGTGCTGCTGACGCTCGTCCTGATCGGCATCACGATCGTCTACATCCGCTCCCTCATGAAGGAGGACGAGCTGTGAATCCCCGCGCTTCGCTCCGGTCCCGCATCGGACTCGGCATCGCGGTCGCCGCGGTCCTGATCTTCACGCTGTTCCCGGTCTACTGGATGGTGTCGAGCGCCTTCGACAAGAAGGCGTCCAGCGGTGGGCAGTCGCTGCTCCCGCAGGAGTTCACGTTCGACAACTTCGCGTTCGTGCTCAACGAGGGCGGCTTCGGAACCTTCCTGCGAAACTCCGCGATCGTCGCGCTCGTGACGGTCCTCGTCAGCGCCCTCGTCTGCCTGCTGGCGGCGGTCGCCGTCGCGCGCTTCCGCTTCAAGTTCCGCACCACCGTCCTCATGATGATCCTCGTCGTGCAGATGGTGCCGCTCGAGGCCCTCGTGATCCCGCTGTTCCTCCAGGTGAAGAGCCTCGGACTGCTGAACAGCATCCTCGGCCTGATGATCGTCTACATCGCCCTGTCGCTCGCGTTCGGCATCTGGATGCTGCGCGGCTTCGTCGCCGCCGTCCCCGTCGAGCTCGAGGAGGCCGCGTACATCGACGGTGCGAGCTGGTGGCGCATGTTCCGCTCGATCCTGCTGCCGCTGGTCATGCCCGGCCTCGTCGCGACCAGCATCTTCAGCTTCATCACGGCCTGGAACGAGTTCATCTTCGCGATGACGATCCTCGGCGCCGAGACCGACCAGTACACCGTCTCGATCGGCCTGAAGTCGTTCTTCGGACTGTTCTCGAACGACTGGGGCAGCATCATGGCCGCCTCGACGATCATCACGGTTCCTGTCATGATCTTCTTCGTGATCGTTCAGCGCCGCCTCGCCTCCGGCATGGTCGCGGGAGCGGTGAAGGGATGAGCATCGAACTCGAACGTCTCGCCAACGGTGTGCTCTGGCCCGGGTTCCTCGGGACGGAGGCGCCGTCCTGGCTCCTCGACGAGCTGCGCGACGGTCTCGCCGGAGTGGTCTACTTCGGGCAGAACGTCGGCGACGGGCTCGCGCACCTGAGCGACGAGATCCTCGCCGCGAACCCCGATGCCCTGATCGGCATCGACGAGGAGGGCGGAAGCGTCACCCGGCTGGAGTCCGCCTCCGGCTCGACCGTCCCCGGCGCCGCGCAGCTGGGCCTGCTCGACGATCTCGTCGCCACCGAGCGGACCGGCGCCGAGCTCGCTCGGCGCGTGCGTGCCGTCGGCGCGAACGTGATCCTCGGGCCGGTCGCCGACGTCAACACCGACCCCAGCAATCCGGTCATCGGCGTGCGCGCGTTCGGGGCCGATGAGGACCTGGTGTCCCGGCACGTCGTCGCGACGGTCGACGGCATCCAGGACGGCGCGGTCGCCGCGTGCGTCAAGCACTTCCCGGGTCACGGCGACACGCACGTCGACTCGCATCATGCGCTGCCCGAGATCTCCCTCGACATCGAGGAGTTCGAGCGCGTGCACCTGGAGCCCTTCCGTGCCGCGATCGACGCCGGAGTGGATGCCGTCATGACGGCGCACATCGTCGTCCCCGCCTGGGGCGAGGCGCCGGCGACCCTGAATCCCCGAGTCCTGGGGATGCTGCGCGAGTGGGGCTTCGACGGCGTGATCATCACCGATGCGCTCGACATGGCCGCCATCCGCGAGACCGTCGGCATCGGAGGCGGGGCGGCTCTCGCGCTCGCCGCCGGCGCGGACCTCCTCTGCATCGGCAATCCGACCAACCCCGGCGCCGCCGCGTTCCCCGACCAGGACCGACGCGACTTCCTCGCCGCCCGCGACGGGATCGTCGACGCCCTGCGCGACGGATCGCTCTCACGGGAGCGGGTCGAAGAGGCCGCTCGGCGGGTCGCCGTGCTCGCTGCACGGCTCCGGATCGCCGCGGACGGGCAGCACGAGACGACCGAGGAGTTCGACGCGGCCGAGATCGTCCGTCGCGTCGTCTCGTTCACAGGTGACGCCCCGGCGGCGGCATCCGGACTCGCGGTGATCGACGCGCGGCGCCGATCGTCGCTGGCGGTCGACAGCGCCGCGGGCTACGTCTCCAACGCGCTCGCCGCGGACGGCTTCCGCGTGCGGCTCGACGTCGCGAGCAATCCGGTGGCCGAGCAGGACCGAGTCCTCGACGAGGCCGCCACGGCGGCCGGGACCACCGTGGTCCTGATCGATCGGCCCGACGCGGATGCCGCGCAGCGCGCGCTCGTGGAACGTGCGGCGGTCCGCGACCCGCAGGCGGTCGTCGTGAACGTCGGCCTGCCCGCTCGGCATCCGCTGCCTCTGCCGACCGTCGAGGTCGCGGCGGCCAGTCGACTCGGCGCCCAGGTCGCGAGGGAGACCCTGCTGGGTCGCTCCACCCCGCCCGAGAGGGTTGACGCCGCCGGCTGAGGCGGGATCCGCCGATGGACGCCGACGTTCTCGCACTGGTGCGACGCTCGCTGCCGAAGCTGAGCGCGGCCGAGGCGCGCGTCGCGGAGACCATCCTGGGCGACCCGACGCTCGTGATCGACCTCGCGATCAACGATCTCGCGAAGCTCTGCCGCACGTCGCTGTCGACGGTCGCGCGCTTCGCGCAGACGCTCGGCTACAGCGGGTATCGCGAGCTGCGGGTCGCCGTCGCGCGCACCGTCACTCTCGCGCAGGCTCAGCAGGCGCGGTTCGGGCTCGACAGCACGACGATCGACCCCGAGGACGAGCCTCCCGCCATCGCCGCGAAGCTCGCCGCGATGGAGATCGACGCGATCGAGAAGACCGCGCTGGCGATCGACGCGGCCGGAATCGATCGCGTCGCGAGGGCCGTGGTGGCGGCCCGGCACATCGACCTCTTCGGGCAGGCCGCCTCGTCCCTGACCGCGCAGGACCTGCAGTTGAAGCTGTCCCGCATCGGCTGCTCGGTGTCGCATTCGCCCGACCCGCATCTCGCCGTGACGACGGCGTCGCTGCGTACGAGCGACGACGTGGCCATCGCGTTCTCCCACGGCGGGGAGACCCTGGAGACGGTGCGGGCCCTCGAGGTCGCGCGAGACGCGGGCGCGCTCGTCGTCGCCGTCACGAGCGTGGCCGACTCGACCCTCGCCCAGGTCGCCGACGTGGTGCTGCTCACCCATGCGCACGAGTCGCCGTTCCGGATGGCGGCGATGTCGAGCCGCATCGCCCAGCTCGCGCTCGTCGATGTGCTGTTCGTACGGGTGGTGCAGCACCGCGGCGAGCCCGTCGCCGTGTCTCTCCAGCTCACGCACGACGCGGCCGCCGCGCGCCGCCGTCGCTGACAGATCCCGGGCGTCGAGCGAGGAGCGTCGGCGACGAGACGAGACGTGCCCCGTCTCGGTCGTTGAGCGAGGAGCGCCAGCGACGAGACGAAACGTTCCCACCCGCGACGGCGGGTCAGTCGACGTGGTCGCGGGTGCTGGCGAGAGCGCGCGTGGCGATGCGGTGGCCTCGCGCGAGGCTCCCCGCGAGCGAGAGACCGGTCAGCACTCCGGCGAGGAAGCCGGCGGCGAAGGCGTCTCCGGCACCGATGGTCTCCACGACCGGTACCTCCAGTGCGGAGCTCTCGGCGCGTTCGGCGCCGTCGAACGCCACCGCGCCGTTCGCATCCGTGACCAGGAGGTACCGGGGCTGCGGGAACAGTGCGCGCAGCCGATCCGGATCGCCGGCCCCGAACACGGCCTCGGCGTCGGGGCGCGAGCAGAACACGACATCGGACCGGCGGGCGAACTCGCTGATCAGCGCCCTGCCCTCCTCCTCGCGGGCGCGCCACAGCGCCGGACGCCAGTTCACGTCGAAGCTGAGCAGTCGATCGGGGCGACGATCCGCGAACAGCGACTCCTGCGCGGCACGGGCCGACGGCGAGAGGGCCGGGGTGATCCCGGACGTGTGCACGAGCGCCGCCTCGGCGAGGAGAGCGGATGCCGCGGGCGATTCCAGCGTCTGGGGCGACAGGTCTGCCGCGGCGGACCCCGCGCGGTAGTAGTGCATCGTCCCGTCCACGGCGCCGTCGGGTCGAGGCGCGAGCTCTTTCACGTAGAGTCCGGTCGGAGCATCCGGATCGATCTCCACCGCGGAGTCGTCGACGCCGTGTCGGCGCAGCTCCGCCGTCAGGAATCGCCCGAACCCGTCATCGCCCACGCGTGAGACCACAGCGGTGCGGATGCCGGCCGATGCCAGCGCGATCGCGGTGTTCCACTCCGCGCCCGCGAGCGAGCGGTGGAAGGTGCGGTTGTCCTCGAGCGGGGCCGCGAGGGCGGGGACGAGGGAGACCATGCCCTCACCGAAGCAGACGACGAGAGGGGAGGAGTCGGGCACGATGTGGACACTACCGGATGACACCCAGTCGCGAGATGTCGATACCGGATCGCAACATGCGGGTGTTTGGTATCTGAGAATTCACTGGGTAGCGTCGAGGAATCACCGTGTCCGGGGCGAAGAGGCCCCGGAACGTGCAGAAGCGCCCTACAGGGAAGGTCACAGAATGCACCACACAGTCACACGTCGGCGAGGTCTCATCGCCGTCACCGGAGCAGCGCTCGCCGCTCTCGTCCTGGCGGGATGCGTCGCCAGCGAGCGGGGAGACGACGGTGGAGAAGGATCCGGAGATGTCGACGGCACGTTCGTCTTCGCGGCATCGTCCGATCCGGCCAGCCTCGACCCCGCGTTCGCTCAGGACGGCGAGACCTTCCGCGTCTCCCGCCAGATCTTCGAGGGCCTCGTGGGCACGGAGCCCGGCACCGCAGACCCCGCACCGCTCCTCGCCGAGTCGTGGGAGTCGTCCGAGGACGGCATGTCCCACACCTTCACCCTCAAGGAGGGCGTGACCTTCCACGACGGCACGCCGTTCAACGCCGAGGCCGTGTGCTTCAACTTCGACCGCTGGTACAACTGGACCGGTCTGGCCGCGTCCGAGGCGTTCGGGTACTACTACAACAAGCTCTTCAAGGGCTATTCGTCCAACCCCGAGGAAGCGGTCTACAAGTCCTGCACCCCGGACGGCGAGGGCAAGGTCACGATCGAGCTGAACAAGCCGTTCGCCGGCTTCGTCGCCTCGCTGTCGCTGCCGTCGTTCGGCATGCAGAGCCCGTCGGCGCTCGCCGAGTTCGGTGCAGACGAGGTCGGCGGCTCGGCCGAGGCCCCGCAGCTCTCCGAGTACGCCATGGGGCACCCGGTCGGGACCGGCCCCTACCAGTTCGACGAGTGGGCGCCGGGTGAGCAGGTCACCCTGAAGGCCTATGGCGACTACTGGGGCGACGCCGGGCAGGTCGACGAGATCATCTTCCGCACCATCGACGACCCGACCGCCCGCCGCCAGGCGCTGGAGTCCGGTTCGATCGACGGCTACGACCTCGTCGGCCCCGCCGACACCAAGGCACTCGAGGACGACGGCTTCACCATGGTGTCGCGCCCGCCGTTCACGATCCTGTACCTGGCGTTCAACCAGGCCGTGCCGGCGCTCCAGGACCCCAAGGTCCGTGAGGCGCTGTCGTACGCGATCGACAAGGATGCGCTGATCAGCCAGGTCCTCCCCGAGGGCACCAAGAAGGCGATCGAGTTCGTTCCCGAGGTCGTCAACGGCTACAACCCCGACGTCACGACCTACGAGTTCGACCCGGAGAAGGCCAAGTCGCTTCTCGCCGAGGCGGGCTACACCGAGGCCAACCCGCTGATGCTGGACTTCAACTACCCGGTCAACGTGTCGCGCCCCTATATGCCGGACCCCGAGCAGATCTTCACCGTGCTGTCCTCGCAGCTCGCCGAGGTCGGCGTCGAGACCACCCCGGTCTCGGAGGAGTGGGTCGAGTACCTCGACCGCACCACCGGAACGCCGGACCACGGCATCCACCTGCTCGGCTGGACCGGTGACTACAACGACACCGACAACTTCGTCGGCGTCTTCTTCGGTCAGGAGAGCTCCGAGTGGGGCTTCAACAACCCGGAGCTGTTCCAGAAGCTGGCCGAGGCACGCGGTGTCTCCAGCCTCGACGAGCAGACCCCGCTCTACGAGCAGATCAACGAGGATGTCGCGCAGTTCATCCCCGGTGTCCCGCTCGCGCACCCGGCGCCGACCCTGGCGTTCGACCCGCGCGTGAAGAGCTACCCGGCCAGCCCCGTGAACGACGAGGTCTTCACCGACATCGTCCTCACCAAGTAGGTCTGACCATCTGAGGAGCCGTGTTCCGGTTCTCGCGCATCGCGAGAACCGGAACACGGCGTACCTTCCGATCATCGGAGATCTCTTTGCTGCGCACCATCGGCAGGCGACTGCTGTTCCTCATCCCCACCCTGTTCGGGCTCAGCATCCTGCTGTTCGCCTGGGTCAGGGCCCTCCCCGGCGGCCCCGCCGTCGCTCTTCTCGGTGAGAAGGCGACTCCCGACGCCATCGCCAGAGTCAACGAGCTCTACGGCTTCGACAGGCCGCTGCTCGAGCAGTACTTCATCTGGATCGGACGCCTCCTCCAGGGAGACTTCGGCACGTCGATCCAGACCAACCGTCCCGTGGTGGAGGAGTTCTTCCGCCGCTTCCCTGCGACGCTCGAGCTGAGCGTCATGGCGCTCATCTTCGCCGTCGGCGTCGGCATCCCGCTCGGCTACTGGGCCGCGCGCCGTCACGGGAAGCTCACGGACCACGCGTCCGTCGTGCTGAGCCTCGTCGGCATCACCATCCCGGTGTTCTTCCTGGCCTTCATCCTGAAGTACGTCTTCGCGGTGCAGCTGGGCTGGCTGCCGTCCGACGGCAGGCAGGATCCGCGAATAGACGCCACCCATCCCACGGGCTTCTACGTGTGGGACGGCCTCATCACCGGCGAGTTCGACGCGTCCTGGGATGCGATCCTGCATCTCATCCTGCCGGCGCTCGCTCTCGGCACGATCCCGCTCGCCATCATCGTCCGCATCACCAGGGCCAGCGTCCTGGAGGTGCAGAACGCGGACTACGTGCGCACCGGTCGGGCGAAGGGCGTGGGGTCGTCGACGCTGCGCAGCCGCTTCATCCTGCGCAACGCGATGCTCCCGGTGATCACCACGATCGGCCTCCAGACCGGTCTGCTCATCTCGGGCGCGGTGCTCACCGAGACCGTGTTCGCCTTCCCCGGGATCGGCTCGTTCCTCGCGAGAGCGATCTTCACGCGGGACTTCCCCGTGCTCCAGGGATTCATCATCTTCATCGCGATCGCGTACGCGCTGATCAACCTGGCGGTGGATGTCTCCTACAGCTTCATCGATCCGAGAGTGAGAGTGCAGTGATGTCCCTCACCATCGTCCGCACGGAGGCCGCATCATGAGCGTCGCACTCCCACCCGCACAGGGACCGTCGGCGGAGAGCGGCGGCGTCATCGACACCGTCGCGATCGCCCAGGCCGGTCTCAAGGACGGATCCGGAGGGTTCTGGCGCGACGTCTTCCGCCGACTCCGCCGCAACCCGACGGCGTGGATCGGCGCGGCCATCGTGCTCGCCTTCCTGCTCGTCTCGGCACTCGCACCCCTGCTCGCTCCCTATCCGGAGACGGCGCTGCCCGGTGCGAAGTTCATCACCCCGACGCACATCCCCGGTCCCGGTGAGCTGCCGGAGTTCCCGCTCGGTCTCGACCGCTTCGGCGGTGATGTGCTCTCGAAGCTCATCTGGGGAGCGCAGGCATCGCTTCTGGTCGGCGTGATCTCCACGGCCCTCGGCCTGGTGGGCGGCATGGTGCTCGGCCTGCTCGCCGGCACGTTCGGGGGATGGGTCGACACCGTCATCATGCGCGTCGTCGACATCATCCTGTCGGTGCCGAACCTGCTGCTGGCCGTGTCGATCGCGGCCATCCTCGGTCAGACGCCGTTCGCGGTGATGATCGCCATCGGAGCGTCCCAGGTGCCGATCTTCGCGCGCCTGCTGCGCGCCTCGATGCTGCAGCAGCGGTCGAGCGACTACGTGCTGTCCGCGCAGACGCTGGGACTCGGCCGCGGACAGATCACCATGTCGCACGTGCTGCCGAACGCCATCGGCCCGGTCATCGTGCAGGGCACCCTGACGCTGGCCACCGCCGTCATCGACGCGGCCGCGCTGTCGTTCCTCGGTCTCGGCGGCGGTCGCCCCGAGACGGCGGAGTGGGGCCGCATGCTCACCTACGCGCAGGCGGAGCTCGCGATCGCACCATGGCTGGCGTTCCTGCCCGGTATCTGCATCGCGGTCACCGCGCTCGGCTTCACCCTGCTGGGTGAGGCGCTGCGCGAGGCGATGGATCCCCGGACGAGGGCGCGATGAACGCCGCGAAGGAGAATCAGATGTCGACCGCACCGCTGCTGTCGGTCCAGGGCCTCGCCGTGGACTTCGCCACGATGGACGGCGTCGTGCACGCCGTCGAGGGAGTGGATCTCGAGATCGCCGCCGGCGAGACCGTGGCGATCGTGGGGGAGTCCGGCTCGGGCAAGTCCACGACCGCGATGGCCATCATCGGGCTGCTGGCCGGCGGCGGGAAGGTCGCCTCGGGCAGCATCCGTCTCGACGGCAGGGAGATCGCGCACGCGCCGGAGAACGAGCTGCGGATGATCCGCGGTCGTGACATCGGTCTCGTGCCGCAGGATCCGATGTCGAACCTGAACCCGGTCGCGAAGATCGGGACGCAGGTGGCGGAGACGCTGCTCGCCCACGGTCTCGCCAACCGGCAGAACGTGCAGGAGAAGGTCGTCGAGGCGCTCACCGCCGCGGGGCTGCCCGACCCGGAGCGTCGTGCGAAGCAGTATCCGCACGAGTTCTCCGGCGGCATGCGCCAGCGAGCGCTCATCGCGATCGGCCTGGCGTGCAAGCCGCGTCTGCTGATCGCGGACGAGCCCACCAGCGCGCTCGACGTCACCGTGCAGCACACGATCCTCGACCAGATCGGCGCGATGACGCGAGAGCTCGGAACGGCGGTCCTGCTCATCACGCACGACCTGGGTCTCGCCGCCGAGCGCGCCGAGCGGGTCGTCGTGATGCACCGCGGCAAGGTCGTGGAGCAGGGCCCTGCGCGGCAGATCCTCGAGGCTCCGCAGCATCCGTACACCCAATCCCTCGTGGCGGCGGCGCCGTCGGTCGCGGCCGCGCGCCTGCGGCCGGAGGCGTTCCACGTCGAGGAGCGGACGGAGGCTGCGGACGAAGCCGAGGCGGCGAAGCCGAAGGACAACATCGTCGAGATCGAGAACCTCACCAAGGTCTACCCGGTGAGGGGTCGCGGCGAGGACTTCGTGGCCGTCGACGACGTATCGCTCGCGATCCCGCGCGGCGAGACGGTCGCGATCGTGGGGGAGTCCGGTTCGGGCAAGACGACGACCGCGCGGATGCTGCTGAAGGTGATCGAGCCCACGAGCGGGCTGATCCGCTACGAGGGCAAGGACATCTCGTCGCTGAGCCGGGCGGAGACGAAGAACTTCCGCCAGCAGGTGCAGCCGATCTTCCAGGATCCGTACTCGAGCCTGAACCCGATGTTCACGATCGAGCGCCTGATCGCGGAGCCGCTGGACTTCTACAAGAGGGGGAGCGGTGCCGACCGGCGCAAGCGCGTGCGACAGCTCCTCGACGATGTGGCCCTGCCGCAGTCGATGCTGCGCCGCTACCCGTCGGAGCTCTCCGGCGGGCAGCGACAGCGGGTCGCGATCGCGCGGGCGCTCGCGCTCTCGCCGGATCTGATCGTGTGCGACGAGCCGGTCTCCGCGCTGGACGTGCTCGTGCAGGACCAGATCCTGAAGCTGCTCGGCGAGCTGCAGCGGGAGTACGGCCTGAGCTACCTGTTCATCTCGCACGACCTCGCGGTGGTGCGACTGATCAGCGACTACGTGTGCGTGATGAAGGACGGCAAGCTCGTGGAGGCGGCCTCCTCGGAGGAGATCTTCACGAACCCGCGCGACCCGTACACGCGCAAGCTGCTGGCTTCGATCCCCGGCAACGAGCTGAACATCGCGTCCTGACCGGCCGATCTCGGATGCTTTTACCGCAGCTTCCGAGATTGGTCAAGGACTGAGCTTGCCATGTCGCAGAATCACACGTATAGTTGGTAGTTGCGCTCGCTTCTCCCTGCCCTCATATGGTGGTCGGCATTCGTTGAGTCTTTGAGCGCACACTCCACCTGACGACAAAGGAATCGAGAAGCCCTGCGGGGCTCACGGAGGTTATTCCCTTGGCTGCTGCTCGCAACGCATCCACATCCACCACCACCAAGAACGGACGCGGAGCATCCCGTCTTTCGTTCGCCAAGATCTCCGACACCCTGACGGTCCCTGACCTTCTGGCTCTGCAGACCGAGTCCTTCGGCTGGCTCGTCGGCAACGACGCCTGGAAGGCGCGCGTGGCCGAGGCCAAGAAGGCCGGCCGCACCGACGTCAACGAGAACTCGGGTCTGGGCGAGATCTTCGAGGAGATCTCTCCCATCGAGGACCTCGGCGAGACGATGCAGCTGTCGTTCACGAACCCGTACCTCGAGCCGGAGAAGTACTCGATCGACGAGTGCAAGGAGCGTGGCAAGACCTACGCCGCTCCGCTGTACGTCGAGGCCGAGTTCATGAACCACCTCACCGGTGAGATCAAGACCCAGACGGTCTTCATGGGCGACTTCCCGCTCCAGACCGACAAGGGCACGTTCATCATCAACGGCTCCGAGCGCGTCGTCGTCTCGCAGCTCGTGCGCTCGCCGGGTGTCTACTTCGACAAGACCCCCGACAAGACGTCCGATAAGGACATCGTGTCGGCGCGCGTCATCCCGAGCCGTGGCGCATGGCTCGAGTTCGAGATCGACAAGCGCGACCAGGTCGGCGTGCGCGTCGACCGCAAGCGCAAGCAGTCGGTCACCGTCTTCCTCAAGGCGCTCGGCATGACGAGCGAGGAGATCCTCGCGGAGTTCGCCGGCTACACCTCGATCGAGGAGACGCTCGCGAAGGACACGATCGTCACCAAGGAAGATGCGCTCCGCGACATCTACCGCAAGCTCCGTCCGGGCGAGCAGGTCGCCGCCGAGGCCGCCCGCGCGCTGCTGGACAACTTCTACTTCAACCCGAAGCGCTACGACCTGGCGAAGGTCGGTCGTTACAAGATCAACCACAAGCTCGGTCTCGACCAGCCGCTGAACTCCTCGGTCCTGACCGTCGAGGACATCGTGGCCACGATCAAGTACCTCGTGCGTCTGCACGCCGGTACCGAGGAGACCTTCACGGGCATCCGCGGTGGCAAGAAGGCCGAGATCCGTCTCGCGACCGACGACATCGACAACTTCGGCAACCGTCGCATCCGCGCGGTCGGCGAGCTGATCCAGAACCAGGTCCGCACCGGTCTGTCCCGCATGGAGCGCGTCGTCCGCGAGCGCATGACCACGCAGGACATCGAGGCGATCACGCCGCAGACCCTGATCAACGTGCGCCCCGTCGTCGCCGCGATCAAGGAGTTCTTCGGAACGTCGCAGCTGTCGCAGTTCATGGATCAGAACAACCCGCTCGCGGGTCTGACCAACAAGCGTCGTCTCTCCGCGCTCGGTCCCGGTGGTCTGAGCCGTGACCGCGCCGGTGTCGAGGTGCGTGACGTCCACCCGTCGCACTACGGCCGCATGTGCCCGATCGAGACGCCGGAAGGCCCGAACATCGGTCTGATCGGTGCGCTCGCGACCTTCGCGCGCATCAACTCGTTCGGCTTCATCGAGACCCCGTACCGCAAGGTCGAGGGTGGCGTCGTCACCGAGCACATCGACTACCTGACGGCTTCCGAAGAGGTCGACTTCAACATCGCGCAGGCCAACGCCCCGCTCGATGCCAAGGGTCGCTTCCGCGAGAGCCACGTCCTGGCCCGCCCCAAGGGCGGCAGCGGCGAGGTCGACCTGTTCCTGCCCGAGGAGATCGGCTACATCGACGTCTCCCCGCGCCAGATGGTGTCGGTCGCGACCTCGCTCGTGCCGTTCCTCGAGCACGACGACGCACAGCGCGCCCTCATGGGTGCCAACATGCAGCGTCAGGCTGTGCCGCTGCTCCGCAGCGACTCGCCGCTCGTCGGAACCGGTATGGAGGGCTACACGGCCATCGACGCCGGTGACGTGCTCACCGCCGACAAGGCCGGTGTCGTCTCCGAGGTCTCCGCGGACCGCGTCGTCGTCATGCTCGACGAGGGCGGCACGCAGGAGTACCACCTGCGCAAGTTCGACCGCTCCAACCAGGGCACGTCGTACAACCAGAAGGTCGTCGTCTCCGCCGGCGAGCGCGTCGAGGTCGGAGAGGTCATCGCCGATGGCCCGGCGACCGAGAACGGCGAGCTGGCCCTCGGGAAGAACCTCCTCGTTGCCTTCATGACGTGGGAGGGCTACAACTTCGAGGACGCGATCATCCTCAGCCAGGACCTCGTGAAGGACGACACCCTCTCCTCGATCCACATCGAGGAGTACGAGGTCGACGCCCGCGACACGAAGCTCGGCAAGGAGGAGATCACCCGTGACCTCCCCAACGTCAGCCCTGAGCTGCTGAAGGACCTCGACGAGCGCGGCATCATCCGCATCGGCGCCGAGGTCCGCCCCGGCGACATCCTCGTCGGCAAGGTCACGCCGAAGGGCGAGACCGAGCTGTCGGCCGAGGAGCGCCTGCTCCGCGCGATCTTCAACGAGAAGAGCCGCGAGGTCCGTGACACCTCCCTGAAGGTGCCCCACGGCGAGCAGGGCACGATCATCGCCGTCAAGGAGTTCAACGCCGAGGACGGCGACGACGAGCTCGGCTCCGGCGTGAACCGCCGCGTCGTGGTCTACATCGCCCAGAAGCGCAAGATCACCGAGGGCGACAAGCTCGCCGGCCGTCACGGCAACAAGGGTGTCATCGCGAAGATCCTCCCGATCGAGGACATGCCGTTCCTTTCGGACGGCACCCCGGTCGACATCGTGCTGAACCCGCTCGGCATCCCGGGTCGAATGAACTTCGGCCAGGTCCTGGAGACCCACCTCGGGTGGATCGCCAATCAGGGCTGGAAGGTCGAAGGCACTCCGGAGTGGGCCGCACGGCTCCCGAAGGACGCGTTCGAGGCCGCCCCCGGCACGAAGGTCGCGACCCCGGTGTTCGACGGTGCGAGCGAGGAGGAGATCGCCGGTCTCCTCGACGCGACGCTCCCGACGCGCGACGGTGTCCGCCTGATCGACTCCACCGGCAAGACGCAGCTGTTCGACGGCCGCTCGGGTGAGCCGTTCCCGGCTCCGATCTCGGTGGGCTACATGTACATCCTGAAGCTGCACCACCTGGTCGACGACAAGATCCACGCACGTTCCACGGGTCCGTACTCGATGATCACCCAGCAGCCGCTCGGTGGTAAGGCGCAGTTCGGTGGACAGCGCTTCGGTGAGATGGAGGTGTGGGCCCTCGAGGCCTACGGCGCCGCATACGCGCTCCAGGAGCTCCTCACGATCAAGTCCGACGACATCCTCGGCCGCGTCAAGGTGTACGAGGCGATCGTCAAGGGCGAGAACATCCAGGAGCCGGGCATCCCCGAGTCGTTCAAGGTGCTCATGAAGGAGATGCAGTCGCTCTGCCTGAACGTCGAGGTCCTCTCGGCCGACGGCACGCTGGTCAACCTCCGCGACACCGATGACGAGGCCTTCCGCGCAGCGGAGGAGCTCGGGATCAACATCTCCAGCCGCTTCGAGGCCGCCTCGATCGACGAGATCTAATCCGCAGGCAAGCTCAGGAGCCCACCCGGGTGACTGAGCTTGCCGGCGCCAGACTTCTCAAAAAGAATTTCCGACACAGGAGAACTAGTGCTCGAGTCCACAACCTTCGATGAGCTTCGCATCGGCCTGGCGACCGCAGACCACATCCGCGCGTGGTCCTACGGCGAGGTCAAGAAGCCCGAAACCATCAACTACCGCACCCTGAAGCCGGAGAAGGACGGTCTCTTCGGAGAGCAGATCTTCGGCCCGTCCCGCGACTGGGAATGCGCCTGCGGAAAGTACAAGCGCGTCCGCTTCAAGGGCATCGTCTGCGAGCGCTGCGGCGTGGAGGTCACCAAGAGCTCCGTCCGTCGTGAGCGCATGGGTCACATCGAGCTCGCCGCTCCCGTCACCCACATCTGGTACTTCAAGGGTGTCCCCTCGCGTCTCGGCTACCTGCTCGACATGGCGCCGAAGGACCTCGAGAAGGTCATCTACTTCGCCGCCTACATGGTCATCTCGGTCGACGAGGATGCTCGTCACCGCGACCTGGGCACGCAGGAGAACAACATCCGTCTCGAGCTGAAGACGCTCGGCGACCGTCGTGACGCCAAGATCGCCGAGCGCCTCGCTCGTCTCGAGGAGGAGCTCGCTGCTCTCGAGGCCGAGGGTGCGAAGGCCGACGCCAAGAAGAAGGTGAAGGACGCCGCCGAGAAGGAGATGTCCCTCATCCGCAAGGGCGCCGACGAGGCGATCCTCAAGCTGGAGCGCGTGTGGGAGGACTTCCGCACGCTCGAGGTCGGCGCACTCCGTCCCGAGGACGACGTCTTCCACGAGCTGCAGGACCGCTTCGGTCAGTACTTCGAGGCCTACATGGGCGCCGAGTCGATCCAGCGTCGCCTCGCGGCGTTCGACCTCGCTGCCGAGGCGGAGAACCTGCACCTGCAGATCTCCGAGGGCAAGGGTCAGCGCAAGATCCGCGCGATCAAGCGTCTGAAGGTCGTCAACTCGTTCCTGGAGACCGGCATGAGCCCGGCCGCCATGGTCCTGGATGTCGTCCCGGTGATCCCGCCGGAGCTGCGCCCGATGGTGCAGCTCGACGGTGGCCGCTTCGCGACCTCCGACCTCAACGACCTCTACCGTCGTGTGATCAACCGCAACAACCGTCTTCGTCGTCTGATCGACCTCGGTGCTCCCGAGATCATCGTCAACAACGAGAAGCGGATGCTGCAGGAGGCCGTCGACGCCCTGTTCGACAACGGTCGCCGTGGTCGTCCCGTCACCGGTACCGGCAACCGCGCCCTGAAGTCGCTCAGCGACATGCTCAAGGGCAAGCAGGGTCGCTTCCGTCAGAACCTGCTCGGAAAGCGCGTCGACTACTCGGGTCGTTCGGTGATCATCGTCGGACCGCAGCTGAAGCTGCACCAGTGCGGTCTGCCCAAGCAGATGGCTCTGGAGCTCTTCAAGCCGTTCGTGATCAAGCGCCTGATCGACCTCGGTCACTCGCAGAACATCAAGGCGGCCAAGCGTGCCGTCGAGCGCACCCGTCCCGAGGTCTGGGACGTGCTCGAGGAGATCATCCGCGAGCGTCCGGTGCTGCTGAACCGTGCACCCACCCTGCACCGTCTCGGCATCCAGGCGTTCGAGCCGCAGCTCGTCGAGGGCAAGGCCATCCAGCTCCACCCGCTCGTCTGCGCGGCGTTCAACGCCGACTTCGACGGTGACCAGATGGCCGTGCACCTGCCGCTGTCGGTCGAAGCTCAGGCCGAGGCCCGCGTGCTGATGCTCGCGTCGAACAACATCCTGAAGCCGTCCGACGGCCGTCCGGTCACCCTGCCTTCGCAGGACATGATCATCGGTCTGCACCACCTGACCACGGTCAGGGAGGGCGCAGCCGGCGAGGGCCGTGCGTTCGGTTCGGTGGGAGAGGCGATCCTGGCGAAGGACGAGGGCAGCCTCGACCTGCAGGCCAAGGTCCGCATCCGCATCCCGGGTCTGACGTTCCTCGAGGGCGACGCGCCCGAGGGCTACGAGCGTCACGGTCTCGTCGACGCCTCGCTGGGTCAGGCGATCTTCAACGACACGCTCCCGAAGGGCTACCCCTTCGTCCGCGAGCAGGCTGACAAGAACAAGCTGTCGCAGATCGTCAACAAGCTGGCCGAGGAGTACCCCAAGGTCGAGACCGCCGCATCGCTGGACCGCATCAAGGACGCCGGCTTCTACTGGGCCACGCGCTCCGGTGTGACCGTCGCCCTGAGCGACATCCTCACCCCGCCGAACAAGGCGGAGATCGTCGCGGGCTACGAGAAGCAGGCCGCGAAGGTCCAGTCCCAGTACGAGAAGGGCCTCACGACCGACGCCGAGCGTCGTCAGGAGCTCATCAAGATCTGGACCGAGGCGACCGACGAGGTGCAGGCCGCGATGAAGGCGCACTTCCCTGAGGACAACACCATCAACCGCATGGTGTCCTCCGGCGCCCGTGGTAACTGGCTGCAGATCCGGAACATCGCCGGTATGCGTGGTCTGGTGAACAACCCCAAGGGTGAGATCATCCCGCGTCCGATCATCTCCTCGTACCGCGAGGGTCTGTCGGTGGCGGAGTACTTCATCGCGACGCACGGTACCCGTAAGGGTCTGGCCGACACCGCTCTGCGTACCGCCGACTCGGGTTACCTGACCCGTCGTCTGGTGGACGTCTCGCAGGACGTCATCATCCGCGAAGAGGACTGCGGCACGTCGAAGGGCCTCGAGCTCCCGATCGCCGCTCCGAACTCGCAGGGTGAGCTGGTCCGCGATGCGAACGTCGAGAACTCGGTGTTCGCCCGTACCCTGGCCTCGGATGTCGTCAGCGAGTCGGGCGAGGTCCTCGCCTCGGCCGGCGACGACGTGGGCGATGTCCTGATCGACAAGCTGGTCGGTCTGGGTGTCGAGACCATCAAGGTCCGCTCGGTCCTGACCTGCGACTCCGCCGTCGGTGTCTGCGCGCAGTGCTACGGCCGTTCGCTGGCCACCGGCAAGACCGTCGACATCGGCGAGGCGGTCGGCATCATCGCGGCCCAGTCGATCGGTGAGCCCGGTACCCAGCTGACGATGCGTACGTTCCACACCGGTGGTTCCGCGTCGGCAGACGACATCACGCAGGGTCTTCCCCGTGTGCAGGAGCTGTTCGAGGCTCGTACCCCCAAGGGTGCGTCCCCGATCGCCGAGGCCGACGGTCGCATCACGATCGACGAGACCGACAAGGGCAAGAAGGTCATCCTGACGCCCGACAGCGGCGACGAGCCGGTCATCTACCCGGTGCTGCGTCGTGCGACGCTGCTCGTGGAAGACGGACAGCACGTCACGGTCGGTCAGCCGATCCTGGTCGGAACGCTCGACCCCAAGGAGATCATGCGCGTCATGGGTGCTCGCGAGGTGCAGCGTTACCTCGTCGGCGGCGTCCAGGGCGTGTACCGCTCGCAGGGTGTGCCGATCCACGACAAGCACATCGAGGTCATCGTCCGTCAGATGCTCCGCAAGGTCACCGTCGTCGATCACGCCGACACGACCCTGCTCCCGGGTGAGATGGTCGACCTCAAGCGCTACCAGGCGATCAACCGCGAGGCTGTGGCCGAGGGCAAGCGTCCGGCTTCCGGACGTTCGGAGCTGATGGGTATCACGAAGGCGTCGCTCGCGACCGAGTCGTGGCTGTCGGCTGCGTCGTTCCAGGAGACGACCCGCGTGCTCACCGAGGCTGCGATGCAGGGCAAGCGCGACCCGCTGGTCGGTCTCAAGGAGAACGTCATCATCGGTAAGCTCATCCCCGCCGGAACGGGACTCTCGAAGTACCGTGACGTCACGGTCGAGGCGACCGAGGAAGCCAAGAGCGAGCGCTACCCGAACCGGATCTTCGCATCCGACGGCGCGTACGCAGACGGCGACTTCGGCTACGTCGACTTCGACGCGTTCTCGACGGACGACATCACGCCCGGTACCTATAACTGAGGTGTGACGAAGTGAAGAAGGCCCCGGGGTTCGCCCCGGGGCCTTCTTCGTGCGTTCACGCGCCTCCTCCCTCGCACGGGGGAGGAGAAATCGTCCCGTAGGCGGACCCGGTCGGTACCACCGGCGGATGCCGGGGTGGACCGGAGACGATTGGCTGGACTCATCGCTGCTCGACGGCGGCCAGGAATCGCGCACGACCGCGGCCGGGAGCCGCGACAGGGCCGCGCCTCTGCCCTGTCGCACCGAACGAAACTCCTCGCCACACATGACATTCCTCACGCGCGCCAGCCTCGCCAACCGTGCCATCGTCGGCCTGATCACGATCGCCGTCGCCGTGTTCGGCATCATCGCGATGTCCTCGCTCCGTCAGGAGCTGACGCCGTCGATGACGCAACCGGGAGCGTACATCTCGGTGAGCTCCAGCGGGCTCGCGCCCGACCAGATGGTCCAGCTCGCCACAGAGCCGGTCGAAGAGGCGCTGGGAGGCGTGAGCGGGCTGACCTCGGTCAGCTCCACCACTCAGAGCGGCAGTGCGCAGGTGATGGTCAACTGGCCGTTCGAGCTCGACGCCGAGGAGACGCTCCGCGCGATCAAGGCGGCCGTCGACGGGGTCAAGACCGCGCTGCCGAAGGACTCGACCGTCATCGTGCAGTCCGGTTCCGCCGCAGACATCCCGGCCATGGTGCTGAGCGCGGGCTCGACATCGGATGCCGACACCTTCGCGGAGGCCCTCGAGCAGAGCGTCCTGCCCGAGATCCGCGCCGTGGCCGGGGTGCGCGCCGCCACGCTGGAGGGCCGCGAGTCGCAGCGGATCGAGGTATCGCTGCGGCCGGCCGACGTCGACCGTCTGAAGGTCGACCCGGCCATGGTGCTGGCGGCGCTGCAGAGCAACAGCGCCGTGCTGTCCGCCGGTCAGGTCGGCACCGATGAGGGTCAGGTGGCGGTCAACGTCGGTCCCGGCGTCGACAGCATCGAGACGATCGCGGCGCTTCCCGTGCAGGTCGCCGAGGGCGCGGTCCAGATCCAGGATGTCGCGGACGTCACGCTTCAGCCCGAGCCGACCGGTTCGCTGTCGCGCGTGAACGGCAAGGCGGCTCTCACGATCCAGGTGATGCCGGCCATCGGTTCGAACGCCGTCGAGATCTCGCACGGTGTCACCGCGATCCTCGATCGGTACAGCGACTCGCTGAAGGCCGAGTTCCTCCCGATCTTCGATCAGGCTCCCTACATCGAGCAGTCGATCGAAGACCTCTCGACCGAGGGCGGACTCGGGCTGCTGTTCGCGGTCGTCATCATCTTCGCGTTCCTGCGGTCCTGGCGCTCGACGATCATCGCGGCCGTGTCGATCCCGCTCTCGCTGCTGATCACGATGATCGCGCTGCTCTGGACCGACAACACCCTCAACATCTTCACGCTCGCCGCCCTCACGATCGCGATCGGACGCGTCGTGGACGACTCGATCGTCGTCATCGAGAACATCAACAGGCATGCGGAGAGGAAGGTGCCGACGGCGGCGGACATCGTCGCCTCGGTCAAGCAGGTGTCGGGAGCGATCATCGCCTCGACGGCCACGACGATCGCGGTCTTCCTGCCGATCGCGTTCGTGTCGGGCGTCACCGGACAGCTGTTCCGTCCGTTCTCGATCACGGTGACGATCGCGCTGGCCGCGTCCCTCGTCGTCGCGTTGACGATCGTCCCGGTCCTGGCGTACGTCTTCCTGCGGTCACGCGGCGCGCGACGTGCCGCAGCGGCGACGGCAGGCGGCGCGATCGCCGCGACGGAGGCGGAGGCGCCCGTCGAGGATGCAGGTGCGTTCGCCCGCGCCGAGATGAGCGCACCGGAGGACAGGCTGCAGCGGGGGTTCATGTCGTTCCTCGGTGCGACCCATCGGAGGCCGGTCATCACGCTCGCCGCCTCGACCGCGGTGCTGCTGGCGACGTTCGTCCTCGCGACGCAGATCCCCACGGACTTCCTCGGGGAGTCCAGCCAGCAGAGCATCACGGTGACGCAGACGCCGGAGGAGGCGGGAACGGTCGAGGACCGTGTGGCGGCGGCTGAGCCCGTCGAGCGCGCACTGCAGAAGGTCACGGGCGTCGAGAGCGTCCGCTCCACGATCCCCGGGGCATCCACCGGCGCCGGCGAGGAGAACGTCAACACCTTCGACGTCACGCTCGACAAGGGCGCGAAGGTCGCGGATGTGCAGGACGGCATCGACCGCAAGCTCGAGGAGCTCGGAGACCCCGAGCAGTTCGAGGTGCAGACGGCCGACTCCAGCGGTGCGGGATCGGGAATCGATCTGCGCGTGATCGGGGACGATCCGAAGGCGCTCGCGGCGGCGAGCGAGTCCCTGATCAAGGCTCTCGAGAAGGAGGGGAGCATCCAGAACGCCTCCAGCGACATCAGCGGCGAGCAGCCGCTCGTGCAGGTGACGGTCGATCCTCTCAAGGCGGCGGCGCTCGGTTTCGATCAGCAGCAGATCGCGTCGGCGATCACCGCTGCGCTGAACGGCACGCCTGCCGGCAGCGTGATGCTCGACGGTCGAGAGCGTGACATCGTCATCCGCACCGCCGCGGTCAGCGGCGGGGTCGACGCGGTCGCCGCGATGGCGCTCCCGGTCACGTCCAAGCAGACCGCGGCGGCGCAGAAGGCAGCGCTCGACGCGCTCGAGGCGCAGCAGAAGCAGAAGGCCGAGGAGCAGAAGGCGAAGGCCGAGCGCGAGATGGACAAGCAGATCGCGGACACGACCAACCAGCGCTCCGAGCTCCGCGATCAGATCAGCACGCTCCGAGGCCAGTTGGCCCAGTTGGAGGCATCGGCGCCCGTCGTGCCGGATCCGGTCACGCCCGAGACACAGGCGGCGATCGACGCCGAGCGCGAGCGTCAGGAGCAGATCGCCGCGATGCTCTCCGCGATCGGACAGGCACAGGCCGGCGTCGAGGCCGCCGACGCGCAGCTGACGCAGCTTCGGGAGAGTCAGACGGAGGCCGCCGCGCAGCAGGAGGAGGCGACCCGGCTCGAGGCCGAGCAGAAGGCCGCGGCGGAGGTGCGCGGCACGGCCGTGCGCGTCGCCGATGTCGCGACCGTGACCGAGGAGATGACGGCACCGTCGATCTCGCGGATCGGCGGCGAACGCGTCGTGACGATCACGGTCACGCCGAAGAGCGGGCAGCTCGATGCGGCGACGCAGGCGCTGGACGCGGCGACCGCGAAGTTCGATCTGCCTGCGGGCACCCGATTCGAGGTCGCCGGTGTCGCTGCCGATCAGGATGACGCCTTCGGGCAGCTCGGCCTCGCCATGCTCGCGGCGATCGCCCTGGTCCTGCTGGTGATGGTCATGACGTTCCGCAATCTGCGTCAGCCGACGATCTTGCTCATCGCGGTGCCGTTCGCCGCCACCGGAGCGATCGTCGGACTGCTGCTCACCGGCACGCCGCTCGGCCTCCCGGCGCTGATCGGACTCCTGATGCTCATCGGCATCGTGGTCACCAACGCGATCGTGCTGCTCGACCTGGTCAACAAGCTGCGGGAGGGCGGGGCCGATCTCGCTGAGGCGGTCTACCACGGAACGCGACTGCGTCTGCGCCCGATCCTGATGACGGCGACGGCGACGATCTTCGCGCTGCTCCCGATGGCGTTCGGGATCACGGGAGGCGGGGTGTTCATCTCCCGTCCGCTCGCGATCGTCGTGATCGGCGGCCTCATCAGCTCGACCCTTCTCACGCTGGTGCTCGTGCCGATCCTGTACCTGCTGCTCGAACGCTCGCGTGAGCGCCGCATGGCCAAGCGCGCAGAGCGGCGGGCGCGGCGCGAGCAGGAGAAGCTCGACGCGCAGGAGCCGGGTGAGGACGAGGGCGTCGCGGTCTTCGACGACGGCTCCGAGGGTACGGACGACAGCGTGCCGGCGGTGCAGCGCGAGTGAGCGCCCGCCGGCCGGCGCGCGGTCGTCAGCCGAAGAGGTGCGAGACGATCGACGACGTGTAGCCGGACGGCGCGAGGTTGGAATAGCGGGTGTCGATCATGATGTCGTCGCGCCAGAACAGGGTGCGTCCGTCGGTCACCGGGTACTGCGTGTTCGGCCACGTCTTCTCGCACCGGGTGCCGCCGTCAGGGGTGAAGCAGGCGAACCCCTCGGTGTCGGCGAGCGCGTTGAGCATGTCGAGAGCCGGGCCGCGGTTCATCGCGGAGATCGTCGTGACGAGACGGGTCGTGTCGGCTCGGGGGTCCGCCCAGATGCAGGTGAGGGTCCCGTCGGTGCCGACGCCAGAGGGACCGAAGGCCGCGTCGTTGAGCGGCACGCCCTCGAGCTGGGCGAGCACGTCGTCAGAGAGGATCGCCCGGCAGTCGGTCGGCAGGGCGACGCCCTTCGCGGTCGGTGACGGGCTGGGGGAAGGGGTCGGCGATCCGGTCTCGGCGGGGCCGTCGGATGCTCCTGGCGACGGACTCGGTGATCCGCCGGCATTCCCCGGGCCATCGGATGCCGTTCCGCACGCGGTGAGGATCGCCACGAGGAGGAGTGCCGCGGCGCCTGCGGGGAATCGCGCGTTCATGGGCACACCGTAGCGCGCTCGCGGGTCGCACGACAGCATTCGTGCCGCGCACTCGCGGTGGCGCGTCGCGATAAGGTCGGCGGATGAGCATCGAGACTTCCGCTGCAGGGTCCGTCGTCGTGATCGGCGATGCCCTGATCGACGAGATCCGCGACGATTCGGGCGTGCGCGAACTGGTCGGCGGGGCGGCCCTGAACGTGGCCGTGGGGCTCCGGCGACTCGGCGTCGCGACGACGCTGATCGCGATGGTCGGTGCGGACGAGGCCGGGGAGCACATCCGCGAATACCTCGCCGATCACGGCGTCCGCCTCATCGAGAGCGCGGCCCCGCACGGGTCCTCGCGTGCGGTCGTGCAGCGGGCAGCCGACGGGGAACCCGACTACGTCTTCAACGAAGCGGCCCGGAAGCGCAGCATCCGCTATTCCGACGCGGCCCGCGACGCCATCGCGGAGGCGGGACTGGTCGCGATCAGCTGCTTCCCCTTCGACGTGCCGGCGGAGGTGGACGCTCTGCTCGAGGCCGCAGCGGGAGCGCGCCTTGCGATCGATCCGAATCCGCGGACCGGCATGTTGAGCGACCGGGACGAGTTCGTGAAGGGCTTCGAGCGCGCTGCTGCGGGTGCCGCCATCGTCAAGGTCGGCGCCGATGACGCGGCGATCCTCTACGACGGCGACCTCGGCGCGCTGAGCGCCCGACTCCGCGACCTCGGAGTCGCGGCCGTGCTCGCGACGGCCGGCGCCGACGGCGCGATCCTCGAGACGGACGCCGGCACCGCGGCGGCACCGATCTCGGACCTCCCGGGCCGCGTCGTCGACACGGTGGGCGCAGGGGACGCGACGCTCTCGGCGGTCGCCGCCGGGCTCGTCGGGGGGAGTCCGGCACGCCTCGTCGAGTGGCGCGCGCTGCTCACCAGGGCCATGGACATCGCCGCCGCGACATGCCGCGCCGAGGGCGGTCTGCTGCGCACGCCGGAGTCGCTCGCAGAGGCCGAACGAGGCGTCTTCGGCAGCTGACGCGTCGATTTCATGTGCCCGCGTCTGACGGGTATGATGGTCTTTCGTGCCCCCGGTTGGCTGTCGAAGTCGGACGGGTGCGCTCTGGCGAGTTACCCAAGCGGCCAAAGGGATCTGACTGTAAATCAGACTGCATCGCATTCGGGGGTTCGAATCCCTCACTCGCCACCAGCGCAGATCACACGCAACAAGCCCCGGTCGCCCGGGGCTTGTTGCGTTTCTCCCCGCGTTACGACCGGCCGCGTGCCCGATACAGTGACCTCATGATGAACCCCGTGGGCGTCTCCGTCGCCCTTCGCGAGGCGCCGTGAGCGCGCCGGCAGGCTGGTATCCCGACGCTGCGGGTGCTCCGCGCTGGTGGGATGGGTATGGGTGGGCCGACGAGTATCGGGCGCCGCCAGACCCGCTGCCGCCGCAGGCCGCTCCGGGAACGAGTTCGCACACGGTGTGGGTGTGGCTCATCGTGCTCTTCCCGCTGCTGAGCCTCTACCCGGCGTTCGTGTATCTCGACCAGATGTTGCGAGGGATGGTCGACCTGGTGGCGCTGTTCCCCACCGGCGGTTTGACTCCCGACCCCCAGCGCCTCGTCGCCGCAGAGCTGGCCCTCTTCTTCAATCCCTGGTTCCTCGTTCTGATGGTGATCGGTTGGGGATCGTCCGCCCTGTACGTGTGGTTCGCTTTCCTCGATGCGCGAGAGCTCGAGCGTCGCGGATTCGCAGACCCCTTCCACTGGCTGTGGACCTTGCTGTCTCCGCTTGCCTACGTGATCGGACGCCACGCCGTCATCCGACGCCGAGGAGGCAAGGGGGCAGCACCTCTCATCGTGACGATCGCGATCCAGATAGCCGTCTTCATCGCGGCGATGGTCTGGACTGTGGTGCTGGTGCTGCAGATGACTGCGGCCATCCTCCCTTCGAATGGCGCGTCGACGGCCCTCCCCGCTCCCGCGGAATCGGCCAGTCCTGTGGTGGATGAGTGGGTCGTCGTGACATTCGAGGACCGTGATGCCGACTTCGACCTCTCGCTCATGGACGCGATGCTCGAGACCGAGCTGGCGGCGGACGAAGCGCTGACGAGGGCGGATGCCGGCCAGATCGACGGAAACGAGATCGGAGCGGGCGAATACGCGCTGTACTTCGTCGGTCCGGATGCGGAGCGCATCTGGGAGGTGATCCAGCCGGTTTTCGACGACGCGCCGGTCCCGTGGACGCAGGTTCAACTGATGCAGGGACTCGATGATCCGTCTCCGGTGACGATCACCCCGTGACACCGAGGCCCTGCATCCGCCACACTGAGTCCCATGGGATCAGCGTTGACCACCATCGGACTTCCCGTCGCCCTCGGCATCATCATGCTGGGGCTCGGGCTCAGCCTCACCCTCGCCGACTTCGCGCGGGTGCTGAAGCAGCCCAAGGCGGTGATCATCGCGCTGCTCTGCCAGCTGCTGCTTCTTCCGGCGATCTGCTTCGGCCTGGTGCTCGCGTTCCAGCTCCCACCGATCCTCGCGGTCGGCATGATGATGCTCGCCGCATCGCCGGGCGGCACGACGGCCAACCTGTACAGCCACCTGTTCCGGGGTGACATCGCACTCAACATCTCGCTGACCGCAGTGAACTCGGTGATCGCGGTGATCACGCTGCCCCTCATCACGAACTTCGCCATCGCCTACTTCCAGCCGTTCGACGACCGGCTCGGCCTGCAGTGGTCGAAGGCGCTCGAGGTGTTCGCGATCGTGCTCCTCCCCGTCGCGCTCGGCATGCTCATCCGTCGGTTCTGGCCGAGGTTCGCGACAGGGATGGACAAGCCCGTGCGGATAGCATCCGTCGTCATCCTCATCGTCGTCATCGTCGGCGCCGTCGTGTCGAACTGGGCATTGCTCATCTCCAACTTCACCCAGCTCGCGCTGATCACGGTGCTCTTCTGCGTGATCAGCCTGACCATCGGCTTCCTCATCCCGCGGTGGCTGCGGGTGGGCAGGCGACAGGCCATCGCCACCTCGTTCGAGATCGGCATCCACAACGCCACTCTCGCGATCGTCATCGCGCAGTCCGTGCTCGGCTCCGTCGAACTGAGCCTCCCCGCAGCTGTCTACGGCGTGCTGATGTTCTTCATCGCCTTCGGATTCGGGTTCCTCATCCGCGATCGGACGGCGGCGGAAGAGGTGGCGCCGGCCTCGACGACGTCCCAGGGTTCATAGACTGGAACGATGCGAGCGCTCACCGAAGCCGAAGTCCGGGCATCGTTCGTCAACGCGGACGAAGACGAGCTGCGCACCCTCGAGATGCCGCACGACTTCGTGCTCGTCGACTGGGACTACCTCGACTTCTTCGCGTGGCGCGACCCGAGCGCGTCCAAGCGCGGGTACGTCCTGATCCAGCACGACGGCGGCGTCGTCGGAGTGGTGCTCCGCGCGTCAGAACCGGGACGAGGGCGCTCCGGCATGTGCAACATCTGCCACACGATGCAGCCGGGAAACCAGGTGGCCATGCTCTCTGCCCGCCGCACAGGAGAAGCAGGACGCCGCGGCGACTCCTTCGGCACCTACATCTGCTCCGACCTCTCGTGCCACGAGAACGTGCGGTTGGCGCACCCCCTCGCACCCAACGAGGTGCGCTCACCCGGGCAGGTGGACTTCCGGCTCGACGGCACCCGTCGGCGGATGGAGGCGTTCGTCTCGCGCGTCTGGGCGCAGGACTGATCGCGGTTACGCTGGACCCACACGTCCCATGCTCGAAGGAGAAGCCATGAGCGATGCCATCCTGTTCCGTGTCGAAGAGGGGATGGCACGGCTCACGCTGAACCGTCCGACCCGGCTCAACGCGTTCAACGCCGACCTCGCTCACGCCTGGAAGGACGTGACGGCCGAGGCCACGTCGAGAGCGGATGTGAAGGCGATCCTGCTCGACGCATCGGGCCCGGCCTTCTGCGCCGGCGGAGACGTCATCGACATGGCCACGACGATGGGATCCTCCGCCGGGGCGGACATCACGGCGCTCGCCGAGGTGATCAACGCCGGCATCCGCTCGCTCACCGAATCGTCGGTTCCCGTCGTCGCCGCGGCGCACGGGACGACGGCGGGCGGGGGACTCGGCATCCTCCTCTGCAGCGACTACGCCGTCGTCGGATCGCGATCCCGACTCGGCAGCCTCTACGCGAACATCGGTCTCACCCCGGACCTGTCGGTCTCGGCGCAGCTCGCCCGCGCCGTCGGGCAGCGCCGTGCGCTGCAGCTCGTCCTGCAGGACCGTCTTCTCACCGCGCAGGAGGCGGTGGCGTGGGGACTGGTCGCGGAGGCGGTCGAGGGAGAGGATGCCGCGACCGAGGCAGAGCGCGTGCGGGCACGCGGCGAGGAGATCGCACGCTTCTGGCTGGCCGGTGCCGCCGACGCCTACGGACAGGCCAAGCACCTGGTGCGATCCCAGCCGGAGCGCTCGTTCGTCGAGCAGCTGAGCGAGGAGGCCCGTTCGATCGGGGCAGCCCTCGAGACCCCGGACGCGCAGGCGCGGGTCGCGGCCTTCGCCGCGGCATCCGCGAAGCGATCCGTCTGACTGCTTCTGCACCGACCGCGCTCCGGCGGTGACTTTGCCCCGTCCGGGCGGCCGCCGGGGCAACGGGCCGCTCGCGTGGCAGGATGAGGGCATCGCCGCTCAACGAGAGGATGGCCATGTCTCAGCCGGAGATCACCGCGCATCAGACGACGCAGGGTGAGAAGAAGAACATGTCGCTGCTTATCAGGGGAGCGATCTGGATCGCCATCGGCGCGCTGATCGCTGCGGCGCTCGTGTGCGTCGTCTGGGTGCTGATCGGCGATCAGGACGGCCTGATCGGTCGGGCGTTCCTCACCATCCTGCTCCTCGCCGCCTTCGCCGGCATCGCGATCCTCGAGGCCGGTCTCGCACCGAACCGGCCGGACTGGCTCGCACTCGCCAGCATGGTGACGTGGATCGTCGCGCTCCTGGTCGGCGCCGTGAAGATCTGGCTTCCCGAGGAGGACGGCTACTTCACAGGGGCGGAGCGGTTCTTCCAGCTGCTGCTCGTCATCGGCATCCTGCAGCTCGCCCTGCTCCACGTGCGTCTCTTCACGCCTGCGGCGCGGCGCCACGTGACGACGTTCACCCGCATCATCTACATCGCGACGATCGTGTTCCTGGCCGGCCTCGTCGGTCTGCTCATCTTCTTCCTGGCTTTCCCGCACAGCTTCGACTACAGCGAGCTCTACTGGCGCATCGTGGTCGCGCTGACGATCCTTGCGGCTGTCGGCACGACGCTCATCCCGCTCCTGAACGCGCTCTTCGCGCCGAAGAAGCCGACGCAGGCATCAGCCGCCATCGCAGCCGCGCCGGCCTGGCCCACGTACGCCGACGGCGTCACCCCGCTCCCCGCGCTTCCTGACGCGTCGCCCGACTGGAACGCCTACTACACCGGATACCCGAGTGTCGCGCCGCAGCAGCAGGCGCTCGGGCAGGCTCCGGCAGCAGCGTTCCCTGTCGCGCCGGAACCGGCCGCGCCGCAGTACGCACAGGCGTTCGCCCCGCCCGCTCCGCAGGCGCCGGAGGTGCCCCCGGTACCGCAGGCTCCCGTCGCCGAGCCTCCGGCCGCACCGCAGCAGACGGCTCCGCCCGCATTCCCGCCGCCTCCGCCCGCACCGCAGTACCCGGCGCAGTGACGCTCGAGGGTGAACTCAAGGATCTCGCGACCGAGATCGCACGTGAGGCCGGCGAGCTCGCGCTCCGCCGTCGCCGTGACGGCGTGCATCTGGCCGCGACCAAGTCGACGATCGCCGATATCGTCACCGAAGCCGACCGCGAGGTCGAGGCACTGATCCGTGCGCGCGTCGATGCGGCCCGCCCGGACGACGGATTCCTCGGTGAGGAGTCCGGGGCCGAGAGCGGGACCAGCGGCATCACCTGGGTCGTCGATCCGATCGACGGCACCGTCAACTACGCCTACGGGATGCCGGCCTACAACGTCAGCATCGCCGCCGTGCGAGGCCCGGCGGAACCCGGGTCGTGGGAGGCGCTGGCCGCCGCGGTCAACGCCCCGGCGCTCGGCGAACTGTTCACGGCTGCCCGCGGGCATGGCGCCTGGGCGGGGGAGACCCGACTCGCGGTGACGTCCGACACCTCGGCCGGGGCGCTTCTCGCCACCGGCTTCGGATACGACCCGGCCACCCACGACGGCGACCTCGCGACCGTGCGACGTGTGATGACGATGGCGCGAGATCTGCGCCGGTCGGGATCCGCCGCCCTCGATCTCGCCTATGTGGCGGCGGGAAGACTCGACGGCTACTTCGAACGAGGGCTCAAGCCGTGGGATTTCGCGGCGGGAGCGCTCCTCGTCGAGGAGGCCGGCGGCCTGGTCTCGCGCCACGACGTCGATTCGGCGCGGCCCATGCTGATCTCCGGAGGACCCGAGGTGCACGCCCGGCTCCTCGCTCTTCTGGGGGAGAAACACTGACCTGTTCATGGCATTCCCAGGCGGATACCGATAAGGTCTTACGCGATCGTTACTTTCACCACCCGAAGGTGAAAGCCGAGTTAGCGCCCCCGAGCTTGACGCACGACTGAGAGAACAACGCTTTGCCCTTCGAGAATCCCCAGGCTGCCTCTGCGCCCACGCGCCGGTCCAGCCGACTCCGCACCACGGCCTCTGAGGCCCCTGCGGTGGGACCGACGGAATCTGTCGCAGCAGCTGAGGCTGTCATCGCCCTCGCCGCTGTCGCCCCGCTCTCCCGCCGCGCCGCCCGCCAGCGTGTGACCGCCGACGCCCCGATCGACGACGCGCCCCTGACCCGCATCGACGACGCATCTGAGCACGCAGCCGAGCCCGTCACCGTCGACGCCCCGGCCGAGACCGACAAGGTCGAAGAGCTCGTCGAGGTCTCCGAGCCGGAGGCTTCCGAGGCTTTCGAGATGCCCGCAGCGACGAGCGCGGAGGCGTCGGACGACACGGCGGACGCCGATGCTTTCGAGCGCGCGTCCCGGGCATTCCGCGCGACCGGGCCCGTGCCCACGGCATCCGCTCCGTCCGAGCCGGCCGCCGGCCAGTCCGCGACCGACGCGAAGAGCGAGAGCGATGCGGCTGTTCCCGCCACGAGCCGCCGTGAGCGCAGCGCGCGCAAGGTCTTCGCCGTCGGTGCGACGGTCGGTGTCATGAGCCTCGCGGGTCTGCTCGCGGTCTCGATGACGCTCCCCGCCGAGGCTGTGGCCGCCTCCCAGGGCACGTCCCTCGCCGCGACCTCGCTCGTCGCCTCCTCCCAGCAGGCCGCCGACGGTGAGTCCGCCGACGAGATCCAGGCCTTCGTCGCTCCGGCCGGCGTCCAGAACGAGGCCCTCACGCGCGCCGACGGCTTCAGCACGATCTCGCTCGTCCAGGTCGCGGCCGAGCAGGGCATCAACTACTCCAACGAGGTCTTCACGAACGACCCCGACGCGGCCATCCAGTGGCCGTTCCTCGTCGGCGTCGGAATGACCGACGGCTACGGCATGCGCAGCGGCCGTCTGCACGAGGGCATCGACTTCGTCCCCGGCGACGGCGCTCCGATCCAGGCCATCGCCGACGGAACCGTGCGCATCGCGACCGAGCAGGGCGACGCCTACGGCGTGACCGTCTACATCGATCACGTGATCGACGGCGCGGTCATCACGAGCCACTACTCGCACATGCAGTACGGCTCGCTGCAGGTCAAGGCCGGCGACACGGTGAAGGTCGGCGACATCGTCGGCAAGACCGGAAACACGGGCCGTTCCTACGGCGCACACCTGCACTTCGAGCTCATCGTCAACGGATCGACCATCGATCCGCTGCCGTGGCTCCGCACGAACGCGGGTCGGTCCTCGTACTGACCCGCCTTGATTTCATGAGGACGCCATGGTGATGGTATTCTCGTGTGGTTGCCCCGAGAGGGGCAGCACGCCCCGATAGCTCAGTGGCAGAGCACTTCCATGGTAAGGAAGGGGTCGTCAGTTCAATCCTGACTCGGGGCTCGCAGCATTCTTCTCACACGCGGACGGATGCCTCGCGGCAGGGTAGCTCAGCTGGTTAGAGCGCACGACTCATAATCGTGAGGTCGCGGGTTCAAGCCCCGCTCCTGCTACAGATCAAGACCCCCGGTTTCCGGGGGTTTTGTCGTATCCGGGGGCGATGGGCGGAACGGCCTGGGGGAGTGGTGTGCCGGTTTTGTGCCGGACGCGGCACTGCAGATGAACGCTGGCCGCTGTCGGTGCCTGCACGTTACACTTGGGGTACGGCGGGCAGTAGCCCTCGGAGCCTGGCAGTCTTCCGGACGGTAGACGAGCCAGGCTCACGTGTTTCTAGAGTCGGAAGACCCGTGCATCGACGATGGCGTCGACCCGACGGATCCAGTCGCCGCCGTTCGAATAGCACCAAGCGACGGCGTCGCTCACCCAGAGCAGAGGATGCGCGTGGGGCGCGACATGTCGGTAGGACATCTCTGAAGATCCTGCACGGCGGAATATTTCGGCGATCAATCTTCGGTCTGCGCGCTCGAGGGATTCGTCTCGCTCGATGATCAAATGCGCCACGCCCGCATCGACAGCCTTCTCTGTCAGCGCGGTCAGGCACAGGGGTCGTGCTTCCTTGTCCGACTGATGCTTGACGACCCACACCGACGCCCGCAGATCAAGATCGCACATGCGAGAAATGATCTGGCGGCGCCGACTGTCGCCCTCACTCTTGAAGTGGATTCGGCGCTGACCAGGCTTGAGCAGATCCCGCAACACGCGCTCGGAGACCTGCACACTCTCCATGATCGAGGCGGTGGCAACGACGTAGTAGCCTCGCGCCTTGGACTCGTCAACGTAGACGCGGTCGTTGGGGCGGAAGCTCACGGGTCCACCGTATGTCGCATGTCGGACGTTGCTATGGCGACCACAGGCTGGGCTCGAACACGAGCATCCGACTCTCGCTCTGACGCACTCTGCCGTGAACGCAGCCGCCCTCAGTCGTCCGGGATGAGCCTCTTGCCGGTGAGCAGCGTGCCCTCGCGGATGTAGTCGAGGCCGTCGTAGAAATCCAGCACCGCGTCGTTCCCCGGACGGACCATCAGCATGACCTTCGGGCATCCGAGCGCCTCGAGCCGGGCTTCCGCCTCCTGCACGAGCCGTCGACCGATGCCTTCGCCCCGGCGCGCCGGCCCGCTCGCGAGGTAGTAGAGCCACCCGCGGTGACCGTCGTACCCCGCCATGACGGTCCCGACGACGGTGTCCCGGTCGGCGGCGACGAGCAGCAGCTCGGGCCACACCGCGCGGGCGCGGCGGATGTCGGCGCGAGGATCGTTCCAGGGGCGGGTGAGGCCGGTCTCGTGCCAGAGGTCGATGACCGGCTCGACGTCGGCATCGGTCAGGGCGCGGATCTCCAGAGTCACCTGGCAAATCTACTTCGGCGCCGGTGAAGCGGTCGAACGAGGGGTGGTGCCCGCGCCGGGACACCACCCTCCGATCAGTTCACCCGCGACACGTGGTAGTGCGAGATGAGCAGGTCGTCGGCCTCACGCTCGAAGACCAGCGTGAGGTGCGTCACGATGTCGTCTCGCCCCTCGAGGTGGAACAGCGCTTCGAGGTAGGCCACGACCGCGTCATCTCCCAGGTCGTGCGCCCGAAGGACGTCATACTCCACCGTCAGGGGGACCGGCTGGGAGGCGTAGTACGCCACGACCCCGGCACGCCCGATCGAGTGCTCCGGAAGCAGCCCCTGGAACAGGGCATCCGTCGTGAACGCGGAGGCGATGCGATCGAGATCCCCGGCGCCGATTCCCTGCTGCCATCGGGTCAGCGCCGGTGCGATCCGGGCTGCGGCTGCCGTCGTGTGTGCGGTCATGATCAGTGGCCCGCGCTCTGGCCGCCGTCGATGTGCAGGAACTCGCCGGTGACGAACTCGTTCTGCTCGAGGTAGACGACCCCGCGAGCGATGTCATCCACCGTGCCGGCCTTCTGCAGAGGGTGGAAGGCTGCGAGCTGCTCCGGCGTCGCCCCGCCCTGCAGGGGAGTGAGGATCATCCCGGGAGATACGGCGTTCACGCGGATGCCGCGATCGCCGTATTCCACCGCGAGCGACTTGGTGGCTGCCGCGATCCCGCCCTTGGTGAGGGAGGCGAGCACGGAGGGGATGTCGGATCGCGCGGACTCGACGAGCGTCGTGGTGATGTTGACGATGTGGCCGCCGCCCTGCTCCAGCATCGGGACGATCGCGTTCCGAGTGAAGTGGAAGAAGCCGCCGAGGTTGACGCCCAGGTTGAGCGCGTAGTCCTCATCGGTCGTATCCGTGAAGGGCTTGGCGGTGAACACTCCGACGTTGTTGACGAGCGTGTCGACCCGTCCGAAGCGGTCGAGGGCCGCGCGGACGACGTTAGCGGCGGTGGCGGGATCCGCGGCGTCGCCCGGGACGGCGAGGACTCCGGGGTCATCGCCCGCCGTGATCGAGCGGGACGTGGCCACGACGGCGTATCCGAGCTCCCGGTAGGCGGCGACGAGTCCTGCACCGATTCCCTGCGAGGCGCCGGTGATGATCGCGACTTTCTGAACAGACATGATTCTCCTATAGACGATCGGTCAACTACTAACATTGACCGTTATAGACGATCGGTCATATACTTGTCAAATGGGTCGGACATCGGATGCGCGGGAGCGGCTGCTCGAAGCAGGGGAGCGGTTGTTCGGCGAGCGCTCGTACGGAGCGATCGGCGTCGCCGAGATCAGTGCGACCGCGGGTGCGCCGAAGGGCAGCTTCTACTACTACTTCCCGTCGAAGCAGGAGTTCGCCGTCGCTGTGATCGATGAGCACTGGCGCCGTCAGAAAGCGGAGTGGTCCAGCATCCTGTCGTCCGAGGGCAGCACTGTCGATCGCCTCCACCGGCTCTTCGAGGCCACCGCCGCCGTGCAGCGCGAAGCGCAGGCGGGGGCCGGAGCCGTGGCCGGGTGCATGTTCGGCAACCTGGCCCTGGAGCTCTCATCCACGGAGCCGGTCATCCGCGAGCGTCTCCAGGAGATCTTTGAGACCCAGGTCGACATGATCGCCGCCGTGCTGGGGGACGAGCGGCGCGACATGGCGACGGCCGTCGTCGCGAACCTCGAGGGTCTCGTCCTGCTCGCGAAGCTGCGCAACGATCCGTCGCTGATCGAATCCCAGTGGGTCAGCACCGCTCGGATGCTCGAGGCCGACGTCTCGGCCTGAGACCTGCGGCCCCGTCAGTCGATCGCCGGGAAGCGTTCGATGTTGGCTTCGACCCAGCCGCGAAGCGCGCGCAACGGCTTCTCAGCGTCGACGCCGAGGTCGGTGAGCGAGTACTCCACCCGGACCGGGACTTCAGCGAAGACCGTGCGCACCAGCAGCGCGCGCGCCTCCAGGCGCCGCAGCGTCGCGGTCAGAACCTTCGGGCTGATGCCCTGCAGCCGGGTCTTGAGCTCGCCGAAGCGCTGCGGTCCCTCGCTGAGCGCGCCGATCACCAGAGCGCTCCATTTGTCCGCGAGCAGATCGAGCACCCCGCGGCAGGGGCACTGCGCGTCGTACACGTCGTGAGGGGCGTCGATGCGGCAGGCGGTCTCGGTCAGCATCCCTCCATGGTATCTCTTGGATACTTGGGGCGCTTGTGGGTAACTGGGGGTCTTCGGATAGCGTGACGTCATGGCAAACGACACCTCCTCCCTCCCTGACCGCATGCCCGCGATCGGCGCGCGCGGGCGCCGCCCCGTCTCGGACTCCGAATCGCTCACCGACCTCTCGCTGCCGGTCCCGACGCCCACCGGCAGAGACCTTCTGGTCGAGGTCGAGGGCGTCTCGATCAACCCCGTCGATGTGAAGGTCCGCGCGGGCTCGCCGACCTCCGGTGCGCATCGGATCCTCGGCTACGACGCGGTCGGCGTGGTCGTCGGCCTCGGCGATCAGGCGACCCGCTTCGCCGTGGGGGATCGGGTGTTCTATGCGGGACAGATCGATCGCCCCGGCACCAACAGCCGCTACCACCTCGTCAATGAGAACATCGTCGGCCACGCTCCTCGCTCGCTGTCCACCGCGGAGGCGGCAGCGCTCCCGCTCACCGCGATCACGGCGTGGGAAGCGCTCTTCGACAAGCTGGGTCTCGACGACCGGAGCGAGGGGACTCTGCTCGTCATCGGTGCGGCCGGCGGTGTCGGCTCTCTCATCATCCAGTTCGCCAAGGCGCTCACGAAGCTCACCGTCATCGCGGTCGCCTCGCGCTCGGAATCGGTGGAATGGGTGGAGCGGATGGGGGCCGATCACGTCGTCGGCCGCGACTTCGTCGACGAGGTCTCCGCGATCGCCCCGAGCGGCGTCGACTACGTCTTCACGTCGTTCACGCCCGGCAACGTCCGCGCGATCGCCGACGTCATCCGTCCGCGGGGCGAGGTCGTCTCGATCGACGAGACCGGTGGCAGCATCGACGCGCTGAAGGGCAAGAGCGTGACCTGGCACTGGGAGCTGATGTTCACCCGTCCGGTGACCGACCCCGCCGATCACTACCAGCACGAGCTCCTCGAGCAGGTCGCCGAACTCGTCGACGAAGGGGTGATCCGCACCACGATGACGGAGCACCTCACGCCGCTGGATGCCGCGACCATGCGCCGGGCGCATGAGATCGTGGAGGCGTCGCAGACGATCGGCAAGGTCGTCGTCACCGACTGGCCGGAAGAGGCGCATCCACTATCGTGATGTGGTTATGACTGCTGCCGCTCGGCACGATGCCATCCTCCGCGAGCTCGAACTGCGCGGTTCGCTGACCAGCGCGGTCCTCGCGGCGCGGCTCGGCGTGACCCCGATGACGTTGTGGCGGGACCTGGTCGCTCTGGAGCAGAGGGGCCTGCTCGCCCGCGTGCACGGGGGAGCGATCTCGCTCGCTGTCGCCCAGCAGCAGTCGCGCGAAGACGGGTCGGGGGCGCGCGTCCGCCCCCGACCGGTGGCGACCATCGGCATGATCGTGCCGACGACCCAGTACTACTTCCCCGAGGTGATCCGCGGGGCGAGCCAGGCGGCCCATGAGGCGAACTGCCGCCTCGTCGTCGGTGCGACGAACTACTCGTCGCAGGAGGAGTTCCGTCAGGCGGAGCGCCTCATCGCCAGCGGCGTCGACGCGCTGATGATCACTCCGCACGACGCGATCGCCGAGAGCTCGCCGCTGCAGCGGATGCTGGAGGAGGCGGGCATCCCGGTCGTGATGGTCGAGAGGTCGGTCGAGGACCAGCTCGCCGGGCGCCTCGAATGGGTCCGCACCGATCACGCGCACGGCGCCGAGGTCGCCGTGCGCCACCTCGCACAGCAGGAGCACCGTGCGATCGCGCTCGCCGCGCGGCCCGCGGCGACCGTCGCCGGGCTGGACGCGGGGTTCCGGCGCGCGATGGCCGCGATGGACCCGGCATCCGCGCTCTGGCTCCGCCGTGACCTCTCGCACCCGCGGATCGGCGACAACGCCGACATCGCAGAGCTCGGCGACCTGCTCGACGACTGCGTGCAGCAGGGGATCACTGCGGCGATCCTGTTGGGTGATGCGGATGCGATGGCCTTCCTCGACCTGGTCCTGGAGCGAGGGCTGCGCGTCCCCGAGGACTTCGCTGTGGTCGCCTACGATGACGAGGTCGCCGCCTTCGCGACCGTGCCGCTGACCGCCGTCGCGCCGCCGAAGCACGAGCTCGGGCACACCGCGCTGCGACTGTGCGTCGACCAGCTGAAGCGCCCCGCCGCCTCCGCCCACACGCCGGTGCGCATGGCGCTCCTCCCGGCCCTGGTGGTGCGGGAGTCGTCCGTCCGCGCCGGGTGAAATGTTAGGTTTTGTGAGAAATCCACCGCTCTCCTTGGTGAATCGCTTCGGGTGACGAAAGATCGGACTCGCACGGTCAACGATTCGAAGGAGAACCCGCGATGTCCCTGCGTCGAACTTCCCTCTCTGTGGCGGCACTGGTCGCCACCTCCGCACTCGTCGCGGGTTGTGCTGCGAGCAGTCCCGCAGCCGAACCCGTGAAGACCGAGACTCCGAAGGGCGAGGTCACCTTCTGGTCGTTCCTCAGCGGCATGGCCGATGTCGCCGCCGCGTTCAACGCGAGCCAGGACGACATCACCGTGAACTTCGAGGAGATCCCGAACGGAGCCAACGGCGGCTACACCAAGCTGTCCGCGGCGATCGAGTCCGGCAGCGGACCCGACATCGTCGGCATCGAATACGACCGGCTCCCCGGATTCGTCGCAGCCGAGCAGCTCGCTCCCGTCGGCGATCTGGTCTCCGGCGATGTCCTGGGGGAGTACGACGAGCAGGTGCGCAACCTGGTCACTTTCGGCGACGCCGCCTACGCGCTGCCGTACGACGCCCCGCCCATGGTCGTCTGGTACCGACAGGATGTCCTCGAGGCGGCCGGTGTCGAGGTCCCGACCACCTGGGACGAGTTCGAAGAGGCGGCGCGCGCGCTGAAGGCCGTGAACCCCGACGCCTACCTGACGAGCTTCTTCACCAACGAGCCGCAGCTCGCCCCCATGGCGTGGCAGGCCGGAGCCGAGTGGTTCAGCGTCGAGGACGAGAGCTGGAAGGTCTCGGTCGACGACAAGAAGTCGCAGGAGGTCGCCGACTACTGGCAGCGCCTGATCGATGACGGACTGGTCAAGGCGCAGCTCGGTTTCAGCGACGAATGGACCGCCGACCTCAACAGCGGTGTGGTCAACGGCTGGGTCGGCGGCTCCTGGAGCGCGTCCGCGCTCAAGACCCGCACCGAGTCATCCGGCATGGCCGGCAAGTGGATCGCGGCCGCTCCGCCGTCGTGGGACGGCGAGCCGACAGGCGCGCTCAGCGGCGGCACGAGCTTCGCGATCCCGGAGAACTCCGAGAACGCCGCCGCAGCGGCGGTGTTCCTCGAATGGCTCGTGACGTCGCCCGACGCCATCGAGGCGCGAGGTGCTGTCGGCACCGCGTACCCGGCGTTCCCGGGGCTGGCCGACGTCGCGGCATCCGTCGCACCCGTCGACTACTACGGCAACGACATCTACGAGGTCTTCGACGAAGCGTCCGCGAACCTCGGGCCCTGGGCCTGGGGGCCGAAGTACGACCTCACGGCGACTGCCCTCAAGGACTCGGTCACCGCGTCGCCCACGCTGGGCGACGCGCTGACGGCCACGCAGCAGGCCACTGTCGACGGGCTCGAGAAGCTCGGCCTCGACATCAAGGAATAAGCGGATGCTCCGTCGGGCGGGTGTTGCAGGGGGAGGGACCCCGCCCGGCGGTTCAGATCGAAGGACATCGATGATGACAACTCCGGCACCCGCGAAGCGGCGGACGAGGAAGACGATCCCGGGAACGGGCGGTCGCACCGCCTCGGTCTTCCTGATCCCCTTCTTCACGCTCTTCGCCCTGACGATGATCGCCCCGGTGATCTACGCGATCGGCATGAGTCTGTTCGCCGAGAAGCGCAGCGGCCTCGGCTTCGGCGGCTCGACCACCGAGTTCGTGGGTCTCGGGAACTACGTCGAGGTCCTCGCGGATCGCACCTTCACCGATGGCTTCGGGCGCCTCGCCCTCTACTGCCTGCTCTACGTCCCGTCGCTGCTCGTCGTCGCCCTGGTGCTCGCGCTCCTGCTCGACTCGGCCGTCGCCTATGCCAAGCGGGCATTCCAGCTGCTGCTCTTCCTGCCGCACGCGGTTCCGGGAGTGATCGCGGCTCTCATCTGGGCCTACCTGTACACCCCGGGCGTGAGCCCGATCGTGAAGGCGCTCGAATCGGGTGGCATCGGGATCGACTTCCTCTCCGTGCAGCTCGTGCTCCCCTCGATGGTGAACATCGCGGTGTGGGAGTGGGCGGGCTACAACGTGATCATCCTCTTCACCGCGCTCCAGGCCGTGCCGCGCGAGATCCTCGAGGCCGCAAGGGTGGACGGCGCGGGGGAGATCCGCACCGCGTTCTCGATCAAGACTCCTCTGGTCTGGCCGGCGATCGGCGTCGCGCTCCTGTTCACCGTGATCGGCTCTCTCCAGCTGTTCACCGAGCCGAAGATCCTGTCCTCCGCGACGACCGCGGTGACCAGCACCTGGGTGCCGAACATGTGGGCGTACGACGCGGCCTTCAACCGGAACGACCTTCCTCAGGCCGCAGCAGCGTCGATCATCCTGGCCCTGCTCGCCGGACTGCTGTCGTTCGTCGTCACCCGATTCACCTCGAAGGAGAGGGCGCAATGACCGCCGTGATCGATCGTCCCGTGCCCCGCGCCGCGGCACCCGTGAAACCGCCGCGGGCCCCTCGTCGAAACCTCGCCGGCGGGCGTCACCTGCCGTCGAAGGTCGCGGTCAACGGCCTGTTGATCCTCGGCTCGGCCTACATGGTCCTGCCGCTGCTGTGGCTCGTGTTCGCCGCGACGAAGAACGCCGGCGAGCTCTACTCCGGAGACGCTTTCGCCTTCGGGTCGGATCTCGTCGCGAACATGCAGCGACTGCTCGGCCAGGACGACGGCATCTTCCTGCGCTGGCTGGGCAACAGCATCCTCTACGCCGGAGTCGGCGCCGTCGTGGGAGGGTTCGTCTCCCTGATGGCCGGGTACGCCTTCGACAAGTTCGAGTTCCGCGGCAAGCGGGGCCTCTACGCCTCGGTCCTCGTCGGCGTGCTGATCCCGAACACTGCGACCGTGATCCCGCTGTATCTGCTGGCGGCGTCGATCGGTCTCACGAACACGATCTGGGCGGTGCTGATCCCGACCCTGTGCAACCCGTTCAGCGTGTACCTCGCGAGAGTGTTCTCCTCGGGCTATCTGCCCGCGGAGACTCTCGAGGCCGCGCGCGTCGACGGAGCGGGCCCCATCCGCAGCTTCCTCCAGGTCGGACTCCCGATGCTCGTGCCGGGATTCGTCACGATCGCGCTCTTCCAGTTCGTGGGCATCTGGAACAACTTCATGCTCCCGCTGATCATGCTGCAGAACCGCGATCTGTTCCCCTCCAGCGTCGGCATCGCGCTGTGGCAGAGCCAGGTGCAGCAGAACCCGGAGTTCTCGACCCTCGTCATCGCCGGATCCTTCGTCTCGGTCCTGCCGTTGATCATCGCGTTCGTGATGCTGCAGCGGTTCTGGCGGGCGGGCCTCTCCGCGGGGAGCGTCAAATGAGCCGCCGCCCCGTGATCGCCTTCGCGATGCCGGAATCCGTCAGGCAGCGCGTGTTCTCGGCGCGGACGATGACGGAGTACGCGGGCGTCGGCGAGGTCGCGGGTCACCTCACCGAGTTCGATTCGGCTTCCGCGCGTCGGATCCTCGGCGACGTCGAGGTGCTGATCACCGGCTGGGGGGCACCACGACTCGACGCCGCGCTGCTGGATGCCGCACCTCGACTCGAGGCGGTTCTGCACGCGGCGGGCACGGTCAAGCCCTACCTGGATCGCGCAGTCCTCGACCGCGGGGTGCGCGTCAGCTCGGCGGCCGCGGCCAACGCCGTGCCCGTCGCCGAGTACGCGGTCGCGATGATCGTCCTCGCGGGCAAACGCGTGCTCCCGATCGCCCGTCGATACCGGGACCTCCAGGAGGACTTCGACATCGAAGCCGCCTTCCCGGGGATGGGGAACTACGGGCAGCGGATCGGCATCATCGGCGCGTCGAAGATCGGCCGGATCGTGATCGACATGCTCAAGGCCTACACGTTCGAGGTCGTGGTCTACGACCCGTACCTGAGCGACGCCGAGGCGGCAGCGCTGGGCGTCGCCTCGGTCCCGCTCGATGAGCTCCTGCGCACGAGCGAGGTCGTCTCCGTGCATGCCCCTTCGCTGCCGTCGACCCGTGATCTGGTGGACGCCCGCGGCATCGGCATGATGCGCCGCGGTGCGACCCTGATCAACACGGCGCGGGGCGAACTGGTGGATCAGGAGGCCCTCACCCGCAGGGTCGTCGACGGCGAGCTGTTCGCCATCCTCGACGTCACCGTCCCCTGGATCCTGGAGCCGGACCATCCGCTGTACGCCTCGGAGCACGCCCTTCTCACGCCGCACATCGCCGGATCCCTCGGTGCGGAGCTCGGTCGGCTCTCCGGGTCGATGCTCGACGAGCTCCGGAGGATCGCCCGCGGCGAGCCGCTCCGGCACGAGATCGCACCGGATCTCCTCGCCATCACCGCCTGACCGCACTTCTCCGACCCGAGTCCCCGACCCCTCCGCAGTTCAACGACGACCCAAGGAGCTCCACCATGTCCGAAAACACCGCGATGTCCCGCCGCACCGTGCTGCTCGCCGGAGCCGGCGGTCTGCTCGCCGCCGCTGTCGGCATCGTCTCGCCGTCGCCCGCTCAGGCCTCGTCGCTCGTGCGAGCCGGGCGCGGCTCGACGACGATCACCGAGATCGGCCCCGGCATCCTGCAGTACTCCCTCATGAGCGGAGTGCTCCTCGACGGCGTCTGCTACATCGGCTCGCGCAACCTCGAGCCGACCGGCATCCTCGCCTTCGACGTCGCCTCCGGCACGGTGACCCATTCGACGACGCTCGCCACGGGGCACAGCATCCAGGCGCTGGCGGTCGATCCGGTGCGGAAGGTCCTCTACGCCGGCATCCTGCAGAAGGCCGCGGGAAACGACAACCTCTACCGGTGGGACCTCGCCGATCTCTCCGCTCCCGCCGTCTCGATCGGGCGGATCGGCGACCGCGATGTGCGCGATCTCGCCGTCTCTCCCGACGGCACCGTCTTCGCGGTCGGCGGCGGTGGCACCGGCGCGCCGTCCCTCTGGCAGTACTCCCCGTCGACCGGGGCCGTCACGAGCCTCGGGGTACCCGATCCGAAGGCGACGCTGGCCCGTGCGGTGGCGGCGACCGACCAGACGGTCTACTTCGGCGCCGGCAGCACGCTCGGCGGCGGCACCGAGACCAGCCGGGCGGCGCTCTACGCGTACGACCGCGCGTCGGCCGCGTTCACCGACATCACGCCGTCCGAGATGGTGAACGACCCGAGCATCCGCGAACTCGCCGTCGACGGCGACCGACTGCTCGCATCGACCGCGGGTTCCCTCGAACAGTCGAAGATCGCCGCGATCTCGCTCGCGGATCACACGTCGTACGAGCTCGTCACCTCGATCGGCAAGACCGCCAAGAGCTTCGCCGTGATGGACGGCGACGTGTACTGCGCGAACGAGGCGGGCGTGCTGCGCTGGTCACCGGGAGCGGCGGCGGTCGAGCAGCTCCCGCTGACCATCGAGCTCGGCGAGATCTGGGGCCTCGATGCCCACGACGGCGGACTCGTCGCGGTGTCGGGATACGCGGTCGTCGCGGCCTTCGACCGCGACGGCACCCTTCGGTCGGAGGTCGATCTCGGCGATGCGGGCGCGCCGATCAGTGCGCAGACCTGCATGGGCATCGCGGTCGGCGCCGGTTTCGCGTACGTGGGGGGAAACGGCGGCATCGCGCGCCACGATCTCGGCAGCGGCGAGGTCATCAACCTCCGTGCACCGGGTGAGGCGAAGGATGCCGAGGTCATCGGCGGTGTGCTCTTCACCGGTCAGTACAACTCGCAGGGGATCTGGTCCTACGATCCCTCCTCCGGGGAGCCGATCCGCCGCGTGGCGTCGTTCCCCTCCGAGCAGAATCGGCCGCTCGACACGCACTGGGACGACTGCAACGGGCTGCTCCTGGTGGCGGCGCAGGCCGACACCGAGGGCGGTGGCTCGCTCTGGACGTACGACCCCCGTACGGGCGCGAGCACGCACGCGATCAATCCGATCGATGACGTGCAGCTCGTCCGTGCGGTCGTCTCCGTGGACGGCGTCGCCTATCTCGGCGGCGACAACGCGCAGAAGACGGGCCCGCGCGGCACGATCGTGGCGTGGGATCCGATCGCTCACCGAGAGCTCTGGCGAATCGAGACCGCGCAGGCGAACGGGATCGGTGCTCTCGCGAGCCACGGTCGACACCTCTTCGCGCTGACGCAGCGGGGCATCCTGTTCGTGATCGACCGCCCGGGTCGGAAGATCGTCCACACCGCTGATCTGAAGTCCATCGCCCCCGGGTTCGTGGCCATGAAGGCGGCTCGTGGCGTGATCTACGGAGTCTCCGACACCACGCTGTTCCGCATCGACCCGAAGTCCTTCGAGGTCACCACCGTCGTGGCGGCCATCAACGGCGGCTGGTACAGCGGACCGCACCTCAACGTCGACGAGGAGGGTGTCGTCTACACCCTGCGCGGACGCACGCTCGTGAAGGTCGATGACCACCCCCGGAAGCCGTGACCTCATGGCCGTGCGCATCGAAGGCGTGAGCGCAACCCCCTGAGGGAGTCGGCTGCGGGCGCGTACGTTCACCCCATGAGCCCTGCACCGGCAACAACTCATACCCACGTCGACATCGACGGTCACGACTTCCTGCTCAGTCCCGGGCAGGACCTCGAAGACCTGATGCGCCGGATCGAGGATGCCGCGCGATCGGAGGGCACCTTCGTCGGCTTCATCTCCCAGGGCGTTCGCCTCAGCGCGCTGATCTCGCGGTCGAGCCGGGTCGTCATCGCGATCGATGACGACCCGGGGACCGGGCCGCCGTCGGACCTGGGGGAGTACGCGCACGCCGAATGGGAGTGCTGACCGCGGGGCGGAAGAGGCTGGCGCGCCGGTCGTCGCCGCGTCTATGGTCGGATGCATGAAGTCATCCATCTCAGGAACGACCATGCCCGTCCTCGAGGTCACGCTCGACCCGGGCGAGAGAATCGTCGCGGAGGGTGGGGACGTGGCCTGGATGTCCCCGGGGTTCGCCCTGGACACGTCGACCGTGCACGGCACCGGAGGACAGGGTGGCTTCATGAGCGGTCTGAAGCGCGTGCTGGGCGGCGCGCAGCTGTTCCTCACCGAGTACACCGCTCCCGCGCAGGGCGGCCTGGTCGCGTTCGCGGCGCAGCTGCCGGGCACGATCCGTCAGATCGACATCGACGCGGCCGATCAGTTCATGGTGCAGGCGGGCTCGTACACGGCGAGCACGCGCGATGTGGAGGTCACGGTCGGACTGCAGAAGAAGCTCGGCGCAGGGATCTTCGGCGGCGCCGGCGTCGTGTTCCAGAAGCTGACCGGCTCCGGTACGGCGTGGGTGCAGCTCGCGGGGGAGATCACGGAGTACACGCTCGCGGCGGGTCAGTCGCTTCTCATCCACCCGGGGCACCTCGCCATGTTCGACGCGAACATGGATCTGCAGTTCACCTCGATCAAGGGCATCAAGAACAAGTTCTTCGGTGACTCGCTGTTCCTCGCCGAGATCCACGGCCCTGGACGCATCTGGCTGCAGTCGATGACGCCCGCGAAGCTCGCGGCAGCCATCGAGCCCTACCTGACCGAACGCTCAGGCAGCTCGAGCACCTCCTAGAGGACCCTGCGGATCACCCGCGCTCTCCGCGCCGCAGCGAGGGCGGCGGCCGGTGCGGGATCGGGATCGGGCGCGTGGCGCGGGATGCGTCCTGGAAGCGGCGGACCGACTCGAGGACGTCGTCGACGGACGGATAGCGCGGGGCCAGCGGGAGGTCGCGCAACCACAGCACCTCGACATCGGTCGGCGTGTCCTCGTAGATCCGGCACACGATCCGCCGGTGATCGCCGTCGGGATACTGCAGGTCGTGGATCGCCCAGGCCTCGGTGCTGACCTGGGTCAGCACGAACCGTGGGTCTGACGCCTGCTCCATCATTCTCCTGCCTGTCCTCACTGTGAAGGATGCCGGGAGCAGGAGGAGACGGGTAGCCCCTTGACAGGATCACGAGCGGATGCCGCGCCGGTCCCGCGTCAGCGGCGGGCGGGCGACGTCTCGCCGCCGCCCTCCGAGCCGGCCGGATCGCTCCCGGCATCGGTCGACGCGGCATCCGTCCGTCCGCCGCCGCGGAGCTCGGCCTCCAGCCGCTCGGCCTCCGCGCCGCTGATGGCCTCGCCGCGGGCGACGAGTCCTGCCTGGTCGGAGAGCGGGATCTGCTTGAGGAACAGCGACAGCACCAGGGCCAGCACGATGAACGGCACGAGGTACCAGAACACCGGCGCCAGCGCGTCGGCGTAGGCGGTGACGATGCCGTCCCGCACCTCGTCGGGCAACGAGTTCAGCGTGGAGGGGTCGATCGTCGACGCGGCCTGCGATGCGGCATCCGGCGATGCCCCGGCGTCGGCGAACACGCCGAGCAGGTTCTCGGTCAGTCGCGTGGTGAAGATCGTGCCGAACACGGCGGTGCCGAGCGAGGCTCCCACCTCGCGGAAGTAGTTGTTCGTGCTGGTCGCCGTGCCGATCTCGCCCGCAGGCACCGCGTTCTGCACGACGAGCACGACCACCTGCATGATGAGCCCGAGTCCCGCCCCGAACACGAACAGGAAGACGCAGATGAGCCAGATCGGCGTGGCCGCCGAGAGCGTGGTCATCGACACCATCGCGACGCCGGTGAGGATAGTGCCGACGATCGGATAGATCCGGTACTTCCCGGTCTTCGAGATCGCGATGCCGGAGAAGATCGACGTGCCGATGAGGCCGACCATCATGGGGATCATCAGCAGACCGGATGCCGCGGCCGAGGTGCCCGACGACATCTGCAGGAACGTGGGCACGAATCCGATCGCGGCGAACATGCCGATGCCGAGGACGAGGCCGATGGCCGTCGCGTTGACGAAGATCGGGTTCCGGAACAGGCTCAGCGGGATGATCGGGTCCTGCACCCGCGACTCCGTGATGACGAAGGCGGTGGCTGCGGCGATCAGTCCGGCGCCCCAGGCCCAGGTGGCCAGCGAGTCCCAGCCGAACTCGGCGTCGCCGCCGAAGTCGGTGAAGAAGATCAGGCACGTGGTCGCGATCGAGAGGAAGATCACGCCGAAGACGTCGATCGGCTTCTCGGCCTTCTTGCTCGGGAGCTTCAGCGCCACGAGGGCGATGATGAACGCGGCGATGCCGACCGGGATGTTGATGTAGAACGCCCACTGCCACGTCATGTGGTCGACGAAGAATCCGCCGAGGAGGGGGCCGGCGACGGCCGAGAGGCCGAACACCGCGCCGAGCGGGCCCATGTACTTGCCGCGCTCATTGGCGGGGACGATGTCGGCGATGATCGCCTGCGACAGGATCATCAGGCCGCCGCCGCCGAGGCCCTGGAGAGCGCGGAACACGACGAACATCCAGAAGTCGGTGGCGAAGGCGCAGCCGACGGATGCCAGCGTGAACAGGGCGATCGCGACGAGGAACAGGTTCCGCCTGCCGAGCACGTCGCCGAACTTGCCGTAGATGGGCATGACGATCGTGGTCGCCAGCAGGTACGCGGTGGTGATCCAGACCTGGTGGTCGACGCCCCCGAGCTGGCCGACGATCGTCGGCATCGCCGTGGAGACGATCGTCTGATCGAGGCTGGAGAGCAGCATCCCGGCGATGAGCGCGCTGAAGATGATCCAGATGCGGCGCTTCGTGAGGAGGAAGGGCGCATCCTTCGTGGCGGTGGCGGACATTCAGTCGACTTTCTGTGTCGGTGCGTAGACGGAGCGGGCGAGTTCGAGACGTCGCGTGATGAGCGCCTCGAAGGAATCGGTCGAGTGGTGGTGCAGGAGCTGGTCCATGGACAGCCGCACGAGGGCGCCGACGGAGTGCACCATGACCTCGGCGCGCAGATCGGGATCGGCGACATCGCCCATGCGGCGCACGATCAGCTCGATGTCGCGGCGTTCGTTCTTCGCGATCTGCTCGAACGCGGCCTTCAGCAGCCGCGGCTCCTGTTCGATGATCGCGAAGAGCTCGGCGGCATCTTCGAGCGGGTTGAAGAGTCCGAAGCGGTGGATCGTCAGACCCACGAAGTCATCCAGCAGCTCGCCGTGCTCGGAGACGAACGCCTCCTCGAGGGCTTCCTGCCGGGAGTCGATGGTGGCGAAGCCGAAGACCGCGTTCTCCTTGCTCTCGAAGTAGTTGAAGAACGTGCGCCGGGAGACCCCGACCTCGGCGCAGAGCTCCTCGACCGTGAAGCCGGCGAAGCCTCGGTCTGCCGTGAGCCGCCTGGCGACCTTCGTCAGCGCCCGCGAGGTCTCCCGCTTGCGCTGCTCTCTCAGTGAATCTGCACCTTGTTCCATAGAGTGCAAGTTTGCACTCTCAAGCTTGGAGTGCACTGTGAGTCCCGGCGGCACGCCTCACAGAGAAATGTCGGACGGATCTGTGACGATCGGCGCCCGGCATCCGTCCTAGTGGTGTCGCTGACCTGCGACCCGCACCCCGCGCGGATGCGAGACACGTACGAAGGAGCTCACCATGGCGAATGTGACGAATGCCGCTCAGGCCGGGACCCCGGCCGTCGCGCCGCATGAGGCGGTCGCGCCCGGCACGACCACGATCGAGGATGCCGTCGTCGCCAAGATCGCCGGCATCGCTGCGCGCGAGGTGAGCGGCGTGCACGCCCTCGGCGGAGGAGCCGCCCGCATGGTCGGCGCGATCCGCGATGCGCTCAACACCAGCGACCTCACGCAGGGCATCGCCGTCGAGGTCGGCGAGACCCAGGTCGCCGTCGACGTGACCATCGTCGCCGAGTACCCGGTCTCGCTCCAGAAGGTCGCCGACGACGTGCGCGCTGCGATCCATCGCGCGATGGTCGACTTCGTCGGCAAGGAGGTCTCCGAGGTCAACGTCACGGTCAACGACGTGCACATCGCGACGGACGACGACTGAGTCGATGCGCGATGATCCGATCCGATGGCGCATCCGTTCCGAATCTCCTAGGGGATCGGGACGAGGAGGTGAGCAGATGGCAGACGAACGCTTTCGCAGCGCGCTCGAGCACGCCGACGACCGCATCGTGGCCGGACGCGCCATGGATGGCGACGTCGAGTCGTTCGCGGTGCTCGTCCGGCGGTACACGCCGATGATGCGCGCGTACACCCACCGGATGCTGAACGCCTCGGCCGACGTGGACGACGTGGTGCAGGAGGCGTTCGTCACCGCATGGCAGCGGTTCTCCGAGCTAGAGGATCCGTCGAAGGTCAAGAGCTGGCTGATGAGGATCGTCAGCCGCAAGGCCGTCGACCGGATTCGCGCGCTCCGTCCCGTCGTCGACATCGACGACCTCGACCGCCCTGCCCCCGCGCACACCTCACCGGATGAGGTCGTGCAGGCGCGGGCCGGGATCGCGGCACTCGGGGCCGCACTGCGCGAGCTCCCGGATGAACAGCGCGAATGCTGGGTCCTCCGCGAGATGGGCGGCTACTCGTACGACGAGATCGCCGAGGAGCTCGGCATACCCGTCACGACCGCACGCGGCCTGCTGGCCCGTGCGAGGAAGTACATGATCGTACGGATGGAGGAGTGGCGATGAGCGACGACCACGGCACCCCCGACCGCCGTCGACTCGGACTCGAGCCGACCGATCTGGACGGGCACACCATCGAGGAGCTGACGGAGTACCTCGACGCCGACAGACAGCCGCTGAACCGCTCCATCGAGGAGTCGCCGGGCTGTCAGCTGGCCCTCGACGCCCTCGAGCGTCTCCACGGACTGAGCGGCGAGCTGATCGACGCCGATGCCGCGGCGGCTCCCGAGGTCGAGGCGGGCTGGGTCGACCGCATCCTCGCGGGCATCGCGATCGATGCGCGCGCGGGCCGGAGGATTCCGCTCGGGTCGCCGGAGCCGGGCGCGGATCTCGCGATCACCGAGGGTGCGGTGCGCGGCCTCATCCGATCGGCCGAGAACGCGGTACCAGGACTGCTGCTCGGGCGATGCCGCCTGGACGGAGACGTCACGGTGCCGGGGACACCCATCCGGGTCGAGATCGAGGCGAACGTCTTCCACGGCGAGCCGATCCCGCTTCTCGCGGATCGTCTCCGCGCGGAGGTCGACAGGCGACTGCGCCTGCACACAGAGCTCGTCATCGTCGCGATCGACATCGCGATCCGCGACATCCAGGAGGTCTCGTCGTGAACGGAGCGGAAGCGATGACGCCGGAGGTCCGCACCGGGCTCGCGCAGGAGATCGAAGGGGCCTTGCGGGCGACGCCGGGTGTCCGCAACGTCTACCGATCCGGCTCGCTGGTCTCCAACCTGCTCCGCGCGGGAGCTGTCGCGCTCGGTGTCGGTGACGACGAACGGCCGATCGTCTCGGTCGTCGTGAGGGACGAGGGCGTCGCCGTCGAGGCCTCGCTCGGCGTCGACGTCACCGCGTCATCGGGCGTCGTCCTGCGCGAGGCGTACGAGAGGGTCGACGCTGTGCTCCGCGCCGCGGGGCTGCAGAGGGAGAGCATCACGCTCACGGTCGTGTACGTGCAGTCGCGCGACGCCGCCTGACGCATCCTGCGCCGACAGGAAGTGCCGCCCTCCTCGACAGGGGAGGACGGCACTGCTGTCTCAGCGGCGGTGATCAGGCCGCGGCGCGCAGCCCGTCCACGAGAGGCGTGGTCGGCCGCCCGATCAGGCGCGCGAGGGTGCCGTCGGTGTCGGCGAGCGCACCGCCGCGGATGCCCGCGTCGAGGGCCACCACGAAGCCGATGGTCCCGGCATCGAGTCCCGCGGCTTCGAGCGCGGCGCTCTGCTCCTCGGCGGTGAGGGCCTGGTACGCGACCGGACGCCCCGACACCTCCGACATCGCCGAGGCGAGCTCCCCGTAGCTCCACGCGACGTCGCCGCCGAGCTCGTACACCTGACCGATGTGACCGTCTTCGAGAAGCACCACGGCTGCCGCATCCGCGAAGTCCTTCCGGCTCGCCGAGGCGACCCGTCCTTCGCCGACGCCGGCGGCGAGCACCCCGGTCTCGGCGGCACGGCGGAGATCGGCGACGTAGTTCTCGGTGTACCAGTTGTTGCGGAGGATCACGGCCGGAACACCCGACGCGGCGATGAGCTCCTCCGTCGCCTTGTGCTCGGGGGCCAGGACCAGGTCGCTCGTCGAGGCCTTCGGCGCGCTCGTGTAGACGAGCTTCGTGATGCCTGCCGTCTTCGCGGCGTCGATGACCGCCTGGTGCTGAGAGACGCGCTGACCGACTTCGGAGCCGGAGACGAGCGCGACGGAGTCGACGCCCTCCAACGCCGCCGCGATCGAGGCGGGATCCGCGTAGTCGAGGTGCACCACGCGCACGCCGAGGTCGGCGCCCTTGGCGACGTCGCGCGCGCCGGCGACGATGGACTGCGGATCGGCTCCGCGCTCGATGAGGCTGGCGATGATGAGGCGGCCGAGGTTTCCGGTGGCGCCGGTGACGAGGGTGGTCATGGGAGTCCTTTCGTGGATGACACCCTCGACAACCTCCGGAACCCCTCGGCGCATTCCACCCGGAGGGTACCCACTTTCAGGTAAGGTACCTACATGTCGGTGAGTTTCGCGCAGATCAAGGAGTCCACCCCTGCCGTCTTCGATCAGGGATGCGGCACCCGGGTCGTGCTCGACCACATCATGAGCAAATGGGGCGTGCTGATCCTCTCCTCCCTCTCCGACGGGACGCATCGATGGGGCGAGCTGCGCCGTGCGGTCGACGGCATCAGCGAGAAGATGCTCGCGTCCACTCTCCGCACGCTCGCCGACGACGGTCTCGTGCACCGCGAATCCCTGCCCACCGTGCCGCCGCACGTCGAGTACAGCCTGACTCCGCTCGGCCGCGATCTGATGGAGCGGATGCTGCCGCTGATGGAGTGGGTCGCCGACCACGCCGACGGAATGCTCGGGCGCGACTGAACCTGCGGAATCCGTCGTAGTACCCGACATCGAAGTGCGGAATCAGTCGGTGAAAGAAAACGATTGACGCGAGAACAGCAGTGGCTCTACTGTTCTGACATGGCAGCAACGACGCCGATTCATCTGGAACGACCCGACGGCAAGGGTCTGGCTGCGGGAACACTGGGACTCTGGGGATCGACCGTCATCGGTCTGGCCTCGACGGCTCCGGTGTACTCGCTCGTCGCAACGCTCGGATTCGTGGTTCTCGCGGTGGGTGCTCAGGCGCCGATCGCGTTCATCATCGCGTTCGTGCCGATGCTGCTCATCGCCTTCGCCTACCGCGAGCTCAACAACGCGGTGCCGGACTGCGGCACGACGTTCACCTGGGGGACCAAGGCCTTCGGTCCGTGGGTCGGCTGGATGGGCGGCTGGGGAGTCGCGGTCGCCGGCATGGTGGTGCTCGCCAACCTCGCCCAGATCGCCTCGGTCTACTTCTGGTCGCTGATCGGTCAGGACCTGGAGAACAACGACTGGCGCGTCGTGCTGGTCGCCGTGCTCTTCATCGCCGCGATGACCTGGGTCAGCTGGCGCGGGGTCGAGATCGGCGAGCGCATCCAGAACATCCTGCTGGGCATCCAGTACCTCGCGCTCGCGATCTTCGTGGTCACCGCGCTCTGGCAGTTCTTCGCCGGCACGGCACCCGACCCGACGCCGTTCGACATGGCCTGGCTCAACCCGTTCGCCTTCACCGACTTCGCCGGATTCACCGAGGCCATCCTGCTCGCCCTCTTCATCTACTGGGGCTGGGACACCTGCCTCGCGCTGAACGAGGAGACGAAGGACCCGAAGCGCATCCCTGGCCGCGCCGCTCTGCTCACCACCGTCATCCTGCTGTTCACGTACGTGGGCGTGACCATCGCCGCCATGATGTACGCGGGGCTCGGCGAGACCGGCACCGGTCTCGGCAACGAGGCCAACGCCGACGACTTCTTCCTGGCCATCAAGGACGGTCTGCTCGGCCCGTTCGGGTGGGTCCTCGTGGTCGCCGTGGTCATCTCGGCGATCTCCTCCACCCAGACGACGATCCTGCCGACCGCTCGCGGCACCCTCGCGATGGGCGTCTACCGGGCCTTGCCGGCGAAGTTCAAGGACGTGCACCCCACGTACAAGACGCCGTCGTTCTCGACGATCGTCATGGGCGTCGTCGCAGTGGCCTACTACGTCGGGATGACGCTGATCAGCGACAACATCCTGCAGGACTCGATCCTCTCTCTCGGGCTCGCGATCGCCTTCTACTACGCCATCACCGGCTTCGCGTGCGTGTGGTACTTCCGCAAGGACCTGACCCGGTCGGCCCGCGACTTCTTCTTCAAGGGCCTGTTCCCGCTGCTGGGCGGCCTGATGCTGGCGTGGGCGTTCATCCAGTCCGCGATCGACATGTGGGACGTCGACTACGGCTACACCGTGCTCTTCGGCATCGGGGGCACGTTCGTGATCGGCATCGGCTCCCTCGCCATCGGACTGGTGCTCATGTTCGTCTGGTACCTGTTCCCGCGCTCGAAGCGGTTCTTCCGCGGTGAGAGCCTGAACCGCGAGACGCAGGTGATGGTGCCCGACGAGCCGAGCGTGACCATCCGCTCGATCGACGGCGGCATCTGAGCGTCACCGGGCGGCGCGGGGGTCTGCCCTAGGCTTGCTCCGTGCGCATCCGGCTCGACATCGCCTACGACGGCACCCACTTCCGCGGCTGGGCGAAGCAGCCCACGCTCCGCACGGTGCAGGGAACGCTCGAGCCCGCGCTCGCCCGCATCGTCGGCTCCGATGTGCAGTTCGTCGTCGCCGGACGCACGGATGCCGGTGTGCACGCCACCGGGCAGGTGGCGCACGTCGACCTCGACGAGGCGCAGTGGGAGAGGATCGAAGCCCGGCACGGTCGCGCGGCGCAGGACCCCGCCGGCTCGATCGCAGGACGCCTGCGCGGCGTGCTCGGCGCATACTCCGACGTCACGGTCACGCGGACCTCGCTCGCGCCCGAGGGCTTCGACGCCCGATTCTCCGCCGTGTGGCGTCGCTACCGCTACCGGCTCGCCGATGCGGAGGCCGGGTTCGATCCGCTGCGGCGGCTCGACACCACGAGCATCCGCGGACGACTCGACGCGCAGGCGATGGATGCCGCGGCCCGCACCCTCATCGGACTCCACGACTTCGCGGCCTACTGCAAGCCGCGCGAGGAGGCGACGACGATCCGCACCCTCCTCGACTACCGCTGGACGCGCGACGCCGACGGCGTGCTCGTGGCCGAGGTCAAGGCCGACGCGTTCTGCCACAGCATGGTGCGTGCCCTCGTGGGCGGATGCGTCGCCGTCGGAGAGGGGCGGCTCGACATCGGCGACCTCGTGGTGCTGAGGGACGCTCTGACGCGCACGAGCGAGTTCAAGGTGCTGGCGGCGCGCGGCCTGACGCTGACCGAGGTCGGCTACCCGGCCGACGAGCTGCTCGCCGCCCGCGCGGAGCAGACGCGCGCTCGCCGTGACGCGAAAGACGACGGCGCCTGACGGCATCCGTCGTCTCGGAGGTCGTGCAAGCCGTTCCCCGCGACGGCGCCGACCGACCGTAAGCTGAACCCGGCAGACCTCTTCACGGTACGACGGGGGAAACGTGACGGATCGGATCGACGCCCGGACAGGGGCCTTCGCCGCGGCCCTGCGCGCGGCGATCTCCGAGCGCGGCATCACGCTGTCACGGCTCCAGCAGGGGCTCGCCGACGACGGCAACCTCGTGTCGATGGCGACCCTCAGCTACTGGCGGTCGGGCGACCGACAGCCGGAGGGCGCCCAGTCGCTGAGCGCGGTCGACGGCATCGAGGATCGCCTCGGACTCGCGCGCGGGCACCTGAGCTCGTTGCTCGGGCCGTCGACGCGACTCGGACCGGTGGCGCCGCCTCGGCTGCCGTTCGACGAGGAGCGTGAGAACCGGGAGACGGAGGAGACGCTGCGCGCGCTGAAGTCCTCCCCGCAGGAGGCGCTGCGCGATCTCTCCACCCATGTCACCGTGCGGGTCGGAGCGAGCGGCGCAGTCGAGAGCGTCGTGATGCGCTCGCTCGTGCAGGCCACGCAGGGCGTGATCACAGAGCTCCCGCTCGTCGACGTCGCTCCCGAGGAGACCGAGGTGATGTCGGTGATCACCGACGTCGTCGGCGGTCGCATCGACCGGGAGTACCTGCATCCCGGCCATCTTCTCTCCGGGGTGGTGATCGCGCTCGATCAGCCGATCACGACCGGCGGCACCACGCTCGTGGAGTTCACCGAGACGTTCCCGCCCGGCTATCCACCGCGCCAGTCCGCCTGGCATGCGACGTCGAGGCCCGCGCGCGAGACCCTGATCTGGGTGCGCTTCCACCCGGACGCCCTGCCTTCCTGGTGCGAGGAGTACATCGAGACCGAAGACGACTGCACGTCGTCGATGCGGCCGGTGCAGAGCGGCTCCGTGCATCTCGTGCGTCACGGATTCGGGCCGGGGGTGCTCGGCATCCGCTGGGGATACGACGAGTGATCGGAGCCGGTGCACAGCCGCGACGGGTAGCGTGGGAGGGGTCATGAAGGTCATCTCGTACAACCTCCAGAAGCACCGGGCCGCGGGCGAGCTCGCCGCTCTCGTGCGCGAGCACGACCCCGACATCCTCTGCCTGCAGGAGTGCGACGTGCCGGAGCTCCCGCCGCGGATCGGCGGACTCGTCCTCGCGGACGCCACGCACGGCAACCGGCTCGGCATCGCGCTCTTCTATCGGGAGAGCACCTATCACCTGCAGGGGATCCGCATGCTCGGGCTCAAGAAGTCCCTGCACGACCGGATCGCGAAGCCGGCGCACGAGCGCGTGCTCGGGGCGCGTCTGCGCGACATCGACGACGGTCATGACTTCATCGTGGCCTCGTTCCACGCCGCCCCCCTGACAGCGCTCAACTCCCTCCGCCGTCATCAGATCCGTGCCGCGCTCACCGAGCTCGCGACACTCGGCGAGGGGCTGCCGCAGCTCATGGTCGGGGACTACAACTACCCGATCTTCAAGGAGAACCTCGGACAGGCGGTTCGCGACCACGGGTATGCGCTGACCCTGAGCGACGACCACACCTACACGCGCTACCGCGTGTTCCGCGGGCACTACGACTTCGCCACCTCGACGGGTTTCGAGATCGAGCGCATCACCACGCTGCCCCAGGGGTCGAGCGACCATCGACCGATCCTGGTGACGGTCAAGCCGGACTGAGAGCCGCCCGCTCAGGCCGCGCCGGTGCGGAATGCCGCACGGTGCGCCGCAGGACTGACGCCGAGTCTCTGACGGAAGTGCAGACGCAGCGACACCGCGCTGCCGAAGCCGGCGAGCTCCGCGACCCTCTCGACCGTGTCGTCGCCGCTCTCGAGCAGGGTGCGAGCGAACTCGACCCTCTGGTCGAGCAGCCACTGCTGCGGACTCGTCGCGGTGCGGTCGCGGAAGCGTCGCGTGAACGTGCGCCGGGACATGTGCGTCGACGCCGCCCAGCCGTCCACATCGATGGGCGTGCCGAGGCGCTCGCGCGCCCACCGCATCGCCCCGCCGATCGGGTCGTCGGCCGACACGGCGACCACCGGAGCGGGGATGTACTGCGCCTGCGACCCCGTGCGATGAGGCGCGAGCACCAGGGAGCGGGCCAGCGCCGCCGCCGCGACGCTCCCGTGGTCCGAGCGGACGATGTGGAGGCAGCAGTCCAGCGCTGCCGCGGCGCCGGCGGACGTCACCACGTCGCCCAGATCGGACCACAGCACGTCGTCGCGCACCCGTACCTGCGGCTCCGCGGCCGACAGCCGGTCGGCGGCGGCCCAGTGCGTCGACACCTCGCGCCCATCCGCGATGCCGGACGCGGAGACCACGATGGTTCCCAGGCAGAGCCCGACGATGCGCGCACCGCGACGGTGCGCCCTCCGCACCGCGTCGAGCAGCTCGGTCGAGGGCTCCGACCCGTGGCGCCAGCTGGGGATGACGACGAGGTCGGCCTCGTCCATCGCCTCGAGCCCGACCTCGACCCGGATGCCGTATCCCGCCGCGGTCGGCATCGATCCGGGCTGCTCGGCGCAGACCTCGACGTCGTAGAGGCCGCTCACGCCGTCGAGCCCGGCTCCGCCGAAGACGAGCGTCGGGACGGACAGGTGGAAGGGGCTGATGTGCGGGAAGGCGAGCACCGCGACGCGAGAGCGGGAAGCGGGGGAGAGCATGGCCCGATCTTATCGGAAGTGTGCGTTCAGGCCACTGGGCCCGCGACGGAGGATGGCGGAGACTCGATCCATGACACAGATCTCTGCTCTCCTCGTCGGAGGCCCCACGCTCCACTTCACCTACGCGGGACTCGGATTCCTGACCGACCCGACCTTCGACGAGCCGGGCTCGTACGATGGTCCGATCGTGCTCCGCAAGCTGACGGGCCCGGCGGTGCCGGCATCCGCTCTCGGTGCGATCGACGTCGTGCTGCTGTCGCACGACCAGCACGATGACAACCTCGACACGGCAGGACGGGCGCTGCTCGAGGAGGTGCCGCTCGTGCTCGGCACCGAGGAGTCGGCCACGCGCATCTCGGGCATCTCGGGCCTCGCCCCCTGGCAGCAGCACCGCGTCGGCGACGTCGTCGTCACCGCGGTGCCGGCACTGCACGGGCCCGAGGGCGCCGAGGCCCTGTCCGGTCCGGTGACGGGATTCGTGCTCGAAGCCGAGGGTCACCCCACGGTGTACGTCTCCGGCGACAACGCCTCCGTCGACCTGGTCCGCGAGATCGCCGCGCGCTTCCCCGGCATCGGGGTCGCCGTGCTCTTCGCCGGAGCCGCGAACGTGGGGCGGTTCGGAGACATCGACCTGACGCTGAACGCGCGCACCGCGCTGGAGGCGGCCGAGGTGCTCTCCTCCGCCGTCATCGTCCCGGTGCACGCGGAGGGCTGGTTCCACTTCTCCGAGACCCGGGAGCGGCTCGTCGCGATGTTCGAGTACGCCGGGCAGGGCGACCGGCTCCGCGTGCTGGCGGCGGGGGAGCGCGTCGCGATCGGCTGAGGCCGGTTTGGGGGAAGGGCATCGGGTGGCGTATGCTGTCTCTTTGGTGCCCTTCTCCTCACTGCGGGGAAGATGCACTATCCGAACGTGAGCCCTCCACTGGCGTGTTCCTCCCCCTGGGGAAGAACCACCCCGGAGTGGGATTCACGAACTTCTCCGTTCGAACAAGAAAGCAGCACTATCGTGACGCGCACTTACACCCCGAAGGCCGGCGAGGTCCAGCGTGACTGGGTCGTCATCGACGCCACCGACGTCGTTCTCGGCCGCCTGGCTTCGCACGCCGCTACGCTCCTGCGTGGCAAGCACAAGCCCACCTTCGCCAACCACATCGACTCGGGTGACTTCGTCATCATCGTGAACGCCGACAAGGTCGCGCTCACCGGTCAGAAGCTCCAGAAGAAGCTGGCTTACCGTCACTCGGGTTACCCGGGCGGCCTCAAGTCGGTCACCTACGCCGAGCTCCTCGAGAAGAACCCGATCCGCGCTGTGGAGAAGGCCATCCGTGGCATGCTCCCCAAGAACAGCCTGGGCCGTCAGCAGCTGTCGAAGCTCAAGGTGTACGTCGGTGCCGAGCACCCGCACGCCGCGCAGCAGCCCCAGCCGTACACCCTCGACCAGGTCGCCCAGTAAGCGCCGTAAAGACTTAAGGACATACTCGTGGCTGACATCCAGGACACCACCGAAACCCCCCAGAACTTCTCGACGTCGACCCCCGAGACCGAAGCAGTCGAGGCGGCTCCCCGCCCCGTGCTCAGCGTCCCGGGTGCCGCTGTCGGCCGTCGCAAGCAGGCCATCGCCCGCGTGCGCATCGTCCCCGGCTCGGGAACGATCACGGTCAACGGCCGCACGATCGAGGACTACTTCCCGAACAAGCTGCACCAGCAGCTGATCAACGACCCGTTCACGGTGCTCAACCTCACCGGTGCCTACGACGTCATCGCCCGCATCTCGGGTGGTGGCCCCTCGGGTCAGGCCGGCGCGCTCCGTCTCGGCATCGCCCGTTCGCTGAACGGCATCGACGAGGAGAACAACCGCCCGACCCTCAAGAAGGCCGGCTTCCTCTCGCGCGACGCTCGCGTCAAGGAGCGCAAGAAGGCTGGTCTCAAGAAGGCCCGTAAGGCGCCTCAGTACTCGAAGCGTTAAGGTCCACTGCTCCGATGCCGATCTTTGGCACGGACGGCGTGCGAGGACTTGCCAACGGCATCCTCACCGCCGACCTGGCGCTCACCCTGGCCCAGGCGACTGCTGTCGTCCTGGGCCAGGGCCGTACTGCGGAGTCTCGCAAAGCCGAAGGCAAGCGACTCACCGCAGTTGTCGCCCGCGACCCCCGGGTCTCGGGACACTTCCTCACGGCCGCCGTGTCGGCGGGACTGGCGTCCTCGGGCGTCGATGTGCTCGAGGCGGGCGTCATCCCGACGCCGGCGCTCGCGTTCCTCGTCGCAGACCGTGACGCCGACTTCGGCGTGATGATCTCGGCGTCTCACAACGCCGCGCCCGACAACGGCATCAAGATCTTCGCGCGCGGCGGGCGCAAGCTGCCCGACGTGGTCGAGCAGCGCATCGAAGAGGCGATGTCGGGGGAGATGCTCCGCCCGACCGGCGCCGGCGTCGGCCGCATCGAGCGGTTCTCCGACGCCGAGGACCGCTACGTCCTTCACCTCCTCGGATCCCTGCCGAACCAGCTCGACGGCCTGCACGTCGTGCTGGACTGCGCCCACGGTGCCGCATCCGGTGTGTCTCCCGAGACGTTCCGCGACGCGGGCGCCGAGGTGACCGTGATCGGCGCCGACCCCGACGGCTGGAACATCAACGACGGCGTCGGCTCGACCCACCTCGACAACCTCGCGGAGGCCGTCGTGCGTCTGGGGGCCGATATCGGCATCGCCCACGACGGCGATGCGGACCGCTGCCTGGCTGTCGACGCCGAGGGCAACCACATCGACGGCGACCAGATCATGGCGATCCTGGCCGTCTCGATGAAGGAGCGCGGGCACCTCACCGATGACACGCTCGTCGCGACCGTGATGAGCAACCTCGGTCTGCACGTCGCCATGCGCGAGCACGGCATCACGGTGCGTCAGACCGCCGTCGGCGACCGCTACGTGCTCGAGGACATGAACGCGGGCGGCTACGCCCTGGGCGGCGAGCAGTCGGGTCACGTCATCATGAGCGAGTACGCGACCACGGGCGACGGACTCCTCACGGGTCTGCACCTCGTGGCCGAGATGGCGCGTCAGAAGAAGTCGATCGCCGAGCTCGCCTCGGTGATGAACGTCTACCCGCAGGTGCTCATCAACGTCCGCGACGTCGACAAGGACCGCGTGGCCGACGACGAGCACGTGCAGCAGGCCGTCCGAGAGGTCGAAGCCGAGCTCGGCGAGACCGGGCGTGTGCTGCTGCGCAAGTCCGGCACCGAGCCGCTCGTGCGCGTCATGGTGGAAGCGGCGGATGCCGAGTCGGTGCGCGAGTACGCGGATCGTCTGGCCGGCGTCGTGCAGGAGCGCCTGGCTCTCTGACACGGCCGTCTGCGGTACGACATCGAAACGCCCCCGCGCCTTCGGGCCGGGGGCGTTTCGCGCGTCTGCGGGGGCTCCGCCGTGCGCTCAGGGCGCGGCGCAGATGCGGAAGTAGCCGCTGTCGGCGAGGGTCTCGGTCGTGCAGGCGAGGCCGGTGAGGCGCGGTGCGTCCTGCATCGCCACGGCGTCGAACAGGCCGACGTGCGCCCCGGTGAGGACGATCGGCGCGACGGCCGCGCCCCAGGGGTCTGCGGCGAGCCACTCCACGTCGTTCTCCTCGACCCAGGCGGTGAGCGGAGCCACTCCCGCGCGCTGCTCGTCGAGGGTGATGAGGGTACGCGGGGCGAACTGGGCCACGACGTGCAGCACGCCGCCGGCCGCGACGACGAGCGCCAGAGCGGATGCCGCCACGACACCGGCGATCCGCACGACCGTGCCCCGCGGCATCCGCACGACGGCCCAGACCGCGACCGCCGCGATGATCGGGAAGAACGCGAAGATGCCGGGAGCCGGATGCCGCACCCAGAGCGGCAGCCGCGACGCGGTCGCCCACCAGCCGACGAAGGCGAGCGCGCCGACGAACGCCGCCAGCGCGTAGGCGATCACGACGCGCTCCTCAGGGGTGGCCGAGCGCCAGCGGAGGACGATCCCCGTGGCGGCGAGTCCGATCGCGATGACCGCTCCGATGGCCGCGATCACTCCGGGCAGCGACCAGGAGTCCGCGAGCGCGCCGAGCTTCTGGATGATGGAGGTCGCCGCGTCTCCCTGCCCGCCGCTGCGGACGAAGTTCACGAGGTTGCGGAGGTGCTCGACGAATCCGGTGGCGCCCAGGGAGATGAGCGCCGCCAGCTCGAACACGAACGTCGGCACGGCGACGAGGACGAGCGGGAGCCAGGCGCGTCGCAGCAGATCGCGCAGGCGGGCCCAGCCCGTGCCGTCCGACAGGACCCAGAGGGCGACCGCGAACGCGGGGAGGGCGAGCAGCACGATGAGCTTGGCCTGGATGGCGAGTCCGACGAGGAGTCCCGCCAGCCAGGCGCGCCGCGGCAGCACGATCAGCGCCCAGACGAGGAGCGCGGCGGCCGGGATCTCGCCGAGCAGGTCGCCCGGCCCCTGGATCGGGGAGACGCCGGCTCCGGCCGTGAACGCGAGCGGCACCGCGACGGCGAGCAGCGCCGCCCACCGCCCGGCGATCCTCCGACCGATGACGGCGAGTCCGGCGAGCAGCAGCACCCAGTACGCGAGGGGGACCAGGCGCGCGGCCAGCACGGGGTCGATGCCCGTGGCGAGCAGCAGGGCGACCGGCAGCAGCACGACAGGCCCCGTGGAGATGCGCGGATCGAACGGCGTGATGGTCGAACCGGAGAGGGCGCCGTCGCTCGAATAGCCGAGACCGGCGAGCAGATTGCGGGGGACGGTGAGGTTGAACGCCTCGTCCTCCCAGAAGCGCCAGACCACGAGGCTGTGCCACGCGACGATCACGTGTCCGATCAGCAGGGCGGCCGCGACCGCCCAGAACAGGATCGTGCGCGTGCGGGTCATCGCGAGACGGGCTCCGGCCGACGGATGCCGCGCAGCGGAGCCGAGGGGCGCAGGGAGAGCGTCCAGGCTTCGCCCAGCGCGGTGCGCACGAAGGCACGCAGGCGCTTGGGTGGCAGGCTGACACCGTTGCCGCGACCCCACATGGTGCCCGTGGTGGATGCGCCGCGACGCGGGATGCTGGCGACCCGCAGGTAGCGCACCGTGAAGCCGGCGCGGGCTTCGGCCAGCGAGAAGTGCACATGCGGCACCGTCGCATCGGCGGGGATCGCGTCGATCAGAGTCTGCAGGGCGTCGGGACGATACGCCCGCAGCGGAGTGTTGACATCGGGGATGCGGCGGCCGGCGGCGAGGGCGATCAGCAGGCCGACGGCCGAGGTGAGGACCTTCCGGTACCAGGGGTCGGTGCGCCCGTCGCGGACGCCGTGCACGACATCGGCATCCGCCTGGTCCAGGGCGGCGAGCAGACGGGGGAAGTCGCGGCCGTAGAACTGCCCGTCGCCGTCGACGTGGATGAGCACGGTCGGGTCGGCGGCGAGCCCTGCCCGGTAGGCGGCGAGGGCGGTCGGGCCGTGCCCGCGGTTCACCGGCTGCACGTCGACCGTCACGTCGGCGACGTCGTCGAACACCGACGCCGTGGCATCCGTCGACCGGTCGTCGGCGATGTGGAACGTGACGCGGTCGGCCAGGGGGGCCACGGAATCCCTGATCTCGTCGATGAAGCCACGGATGCCCTCGGCCTCGTTGTAGGCGGGCATGACGATGGCGAGATGGGTGAGTGTCACGGGGGTCCTAGGGGTGGCCGGGCGCAGGGCATTCTGCAAGTAGCCTAGTTGAGCCATGAATCCTCCCTCCCGACTGCGCCGCTTCGTCGGCGTCGGCAGCCGCTTCCTCGTCGTCGGGGCGCTCAGCACCCTCATCGAGATCGGGGTCTTCAACCTTCTCGTCTACGTGTGGGGCTGGGACGTCGTCGCCGCCAAGATCGCCGCGTCACTGGTCGCGCTGATCAACGCCTACATCGGGAACCGCGAGTGGACGTTCCGCCACCGCGACCGCCGGGGCCGCATCGCCGAGGTCGCGCTGTTCCTCGCGACCAATGCGGTGTGCACGGCCATCGGCGCCGCGCTCGTTTGGGTCGGTGTCGAGCTGGTGGCCGCGTCGCTCGGACGCACGCCCGGCGCGTTCGCGGTCAACGTCGTGAACCTCGTGAGCATCGTGATCGTCGTGCTGCTGCGCTTCGTCCTGTACCACTGGGTCGTGTTCCGGGTGAAGCCCTGACGCTGCCACGGGAGCGGTCAGCCGAGAGCCTGGCGGACGCGCGAGACCAGGTCGGCGGGGCGGCGGACGAGATCAGCGGTCACCTCGATCACTGTCCACCCCGCGGCCCGTAGACGGGCGATGCGCTCGACGTCGCGCGCGTACGTCGAGCTGTGCCAGATGCCGTGATACTCGACGGCGACCTTCCGTCGCGGGTAGGCCATGTCGGCGCAGCCGAGGAATCGGCCGTCGTCGTCGAACACGTCGATGTTGAGTTCCGGCTCCGCAAGCCCAGCCTCGACCAGGATGCAGCGCACCTTGCTCTCGCGCGGCGACCAGGAGTCGGTGCGCACGAGTGCGAGCGCCTCTCGCAGACGGCGGACGCCGACGCGTCGACCGGATGCCGTGGCGGCGCGCAACCGAGCCGGAGTCGTGAGCGGCTGCCGGTCGGTGCGAGGTCGACCGTACCCCGGCCGCCACACCCGGCAGAAGTAGTCCCCCAGGGCGACGAGGTCGTGCAGGGGCAGAGTGCCGAGACTCGCCCAAGTACTGGCCGGAGTGGTGACGCGCAGTCCTTCCAGAGTGCAGACCGCGGTCGTCGCGGGGCGCATACGATGCCCCGTCACCCCTGCGAGGCGCGGCAGCGAGCCGGTGCCGAAGACCCCGACATGCACGGGCAGTTCTTCGTCGTCTTCTCCGAGGCGCCGGAAGAGCGGGAGGGGAGCACCCCACAGTGCTGCAGCGGTCTCGAGGGCGAAGAAGTGCTCCGGGTGCATCCGCGGCGCGTACCCGTGCGCGCCGGCGCGGCGCTGCAGCTGCTCGGCCCGATGAGGTCCGGTCATCGGGCCGATGTCGGTCGCGGCATCCGTCGTCTCGAGCGCGGACGCGCGTCGACGCGTCCCGCGGAACGGCGACTCCAGGTCGCTCGCGCGCAATCGGCTCCGCAGCACGCCCTCCTCCCGTGCCGTGGACACGCTGAAGTGCTGTCCGAGCGACGGCGGCAGCTCTCCGATCCGGGTCATGCCCCCAGCATCCGCCGCCGTCCCGCTCCGCGCCCCGCTCCTCCACAGGCAGAGCGATGCTGCCGTGGCACTTGTGGTGGGTATTCCGGCCGAACACCCACCACAACTGCCACGGGAGCGTCGAAAGCGCCGCGGCAGGGGAGGAGAAGTCAGGCGGAGGCCTTGGCGCGCTTGCGCTTCTTCGGGCTCGCGTCCTCGGGATGGGTCGCGCCGTAGGTGTAGGCGCCGTAGCCGTAGCTGTCCGGGCCCTTTGTCGGCAGCATCGTGACGACCACGCCCAGCAGGTTGACGCCGGCGGTCTCGAGCGAGCGCACCGCGCCCTCGAGCTCCTGCTTCTTCGTCTTGCCGGATGCTGCGGCGACGATGACTCCGCGGGTCTTGGCGCCGACGACCGCGGCGTCGGTCACGAGCAGGAGCGGCGGCGCGTCGATGAGCACGTAGTCGAAGTACTCGCCGAGGGGTGCCAGCACCTGGTCCATCGCGGCGGAGCCCAGCATCTCGCTCGGGTTCGGCGGCACCTGCCCGCTCGGCAGCACGTACAGGTCGTTCGTGCCCCACTTCTGCAGGGCGTCGGCCACGTCGATGCGCCCGATGAGCACGTCGGTCAGCCCGACGCTGCCTTCGATGTCCATGTAGTCGGCGACGCGCGGCAGGCGCAGGTCGCCGTCGACGAGGGCGACGCGCGCACCGGTCTCGGCCAGCGCGATCGCGAGGTTGGCGGTCGTCGTCGACTTGCCCTCACCGGGGCCGGCACTGGAGATCACGAAGATCCGCGGTCCCGCGTCGACGTTCAGGAACTGCAGGTTGGTGCGAAGGCTGCGGAACGACTCGGCGCGGGGGCTGCGCGGGTCGGCGTGCACGATCAGCGGACGCTTGGTCGCCTCCGGGTCGAAGGCGATGCCGCCGAGCACGGGGCGGTCGGTGAGGGTCTCGATGTCGTGCAGGGTGTGGATGCGGTTGTCGAGCACGGTCCGCAGCGTCGCGATCGCGATGCCGACGGCCAGGCCGATGATGCCGCCGAGGATGATGAGCATCCGCACATTCGGGCTGGTCGGCTGCGTCGGAGTGACGGCCGGTTCGGTCACGGTGATCTGCACCGGGCTGACGGCGCCTTCGACGGCGGGCTGCTCGAGCGTCTCCTGGACCGCGTCCTGGAAGCTCGAGGCGACCGTGTTGGCGATCTCCGCCGCCTGCCCGGCCTCTCCGTCGGTGACGGTGATGTCGATCAGCACGGTGTTGAGCGGGGTCGTGGCCGTCACCCGGCCGCTGAGGTCTGCGACGCTGTCGTCGAGGCCGAGTTCGTCGATGACGGGTTCGAGCACGAGCGCCGTGCTGACGACGTCGACGTAGCTGGTGACCATCTGACGCGCGAAGGTGGTGCCCTGCACGAGGTCACCGGTGGCGGCGCCCTCGGTGTGGACCGAGACGTACAGCTGGGTGGACGCCACGTACTTGGGCTGCTGGAGCGCGGCGTATCCCGCGCCGCCGGCCAGCCCGAGGACCAGCAGGATGACGATCAGGATCCAGTTGCGGTGCAGGATACGCACATAGTCGCGAAGTTCCACGCGGCAGATTCCCCCTGTTGTGTGCGGTCCGCGTCTGCTGAGACGAGCCGCATGACGATTCTCGACATTGTTTCATGGCGCGCGTCGCCCTCCGGCACCGCGCGTCGCGCGTCAGGTGCTGACGCGCTCGGCCTCCGAGCCGTACGGATTCTTCTCGGCACCGCGCACCGGCACCTTCGTGACGACGGTGCCGAGCACGCGGGCGTCGACGGCTTCGATGCTCTTCGCGGCGTCGGAGAGCCGCGTGGCGTGGGTCGAGCCGGATGCCGCGACCAGGATGGCCCCGGTGGCCACGCGGGCGATGACGGCGGCATCCGTCACGAGCAGCAGCGGCGGGGCATCGATGATCACGACGTCGAACGCGGCCGTCAGCGCCTCGACGAGCTGCGCCATCGCGCGGGAGCCCAGGAGCTCCGCCGGATTCGGCGGGACGGTCCCGGCGGGGAGGAGGAACAGCGCGCTGCGCCCCCAGGGCTGGATCACGTCGTTCAGCTCGACGCGACCCGCGAGCACGTCGCTCAGACCGACACCGCCTTCGATGCCGAAGTACTCGGCGACGCGCGGGAGTCGCAGATCGCCGTCGACGAGCGCGACGCGGTGACCGGCATCCGCGAAGGCGAGGGCCAGGTTGCCTGCGGTCGTCGACTTGCCCTCACCGGGGCCGGAGCTGGTGATGACGAACACGCCCTGACCCTCGGTGAAGAGGAAGCGCACGTTGGTGCGCAGGGCGCGGAACGCCTCGGCCCTGAGACCGTGCGGAGCCGCGCTGACGGCGAGCGGGTGGTCGGCGGTGTCGGCATCCAGGGGGATCTGCCCGAGCACGGGCACCGCGACGGCGGCCTCGACATCGGATGCCGTGCGCACCCGCTGGTCGAGCGTCGCACGCAGGAGCGCGATCCCGATGCCGGCGGCGAGACCGATGATCCCACCGAGGGTGAGCGACAGCTGCATGTTGGGCGCGACGGGCGTGGTCGGAACCTGTGCGGCCTGGAGGGTGACGAGGCGCACGGAGTACGCGGTCTGCTGCTCGCGCTTCTCGAGGGTCTCGGTGACCACGGTCGTGAAGCTCTCGCTCACGGCGTTCGCGATGCGCGCGGCCTGGCCGGGGTTGCCGTGCTCGACGCTGATCGTGATGATCGCGCTGTTGGTCGCCGCGCTCGTCTGGATGCGACCGGCGAGACCGGCGGGCGTGGTCGACAGGTTCAGGTCCTCGATCACCGGCTCGAGCACCAGCGTGCTGGTGAGGATCGCACGGTAGGTGCCCACGGTCTGCATCGCGTAGCTGGTGGCGAGCGCCCGTTCGGCGGGGGTCGCGGTGTCGCTGAGCTGCACCGTGACCATCACGTCGGCCGAGGCTTCGAATCGCTGCGGGGTGAGCATCGCGACGAGCGCGCCGGTCGAGAGACCGATGACCGCGCCGGCGATGATCAGGATGATCTGCCGTCGCAGGACTCGGACGTAGTCGTGGAACTCCATGGCTCTCCCGGTCGGTTCGGCGCGGATCGACGGTATCGTCTTCTGAGACTACCGATTCCTATGAGGGCACCATGACTGGTCTGAGCGAACTCTTCCCGAACGGCCCGCGCGACGGTGCGTCCGGGCGCGCGCCGCTGGACGACCACCACACGGTCCGGCGCCTGCGCGAGATGATCGGCGAGCCCCGCGACGCGCGCGGCCCCGTGCGGCCGCTGGCGGACACGAACGAGTTGATGCGCCGGGTCGAGGTCGCCGCGCAGAACGCCGCGCCGATCGCGGCTGGGTCTGCGGATGCCGGGCGTCCCGCGAAGCGCTCCCGCCGGCGCTGGGATCCGCTGGCCACGTCGGTCGGTGCGCTCGCCGTCGTCGCCGTGGTCGCGGCAGCGGCGGTCGGCGGCGTGCAGATGGCGACCGCGAGTCCGGCGGCGAGCTCGCTCGTGTCGCTCGAGGCGGATGAGGCGACGCTGCAGAACGCGCATCAGGCGCTGACGTCGACGAGGAACCGCATCGTCGCCGACATCGAGACGCAGACGGCGGCCGCTGCATCCCTGCGCAGCGCGCTGGTGTCGACGAGTACCGCACCGGATCCGGCATCCGACGGCGGCGGCGTGATCGCGGTGACCGATCCCGCGGCGCTGGCGTCTGCCGTCGCGGCGGTCGACGTCTATGCAGCGGGCCTCGCGGCGATCACGGTGCCGAAGCTGCCCGCGGAGTACCGACGCGGCGACATCGACGAGGAGTCGCTGGAAGACGTGGGAAGCGCGATCGACCGCGCGCAGGAGAAGCTCGTCGCACTCGACGGCGCGACCACCGAGATGCGGTCGATCCGCACGCAGTTCGACGCGCTCCGCCCTCCCGCGGACGCCGCGGTGGCGGCCTATGCGGGGAGCTTCGTCGGCGCGGCGGAGGCCGCGAAGTCGGCCTATCCCGAGGCGGACGAGGCGCTGAAGGCCCGACTGTCGGAGGCTGCGGCCCGCATCGGCGCGACCGGGCTCTGGGGTCCCGGGGGTGCCACGGCGCTCCAGGGCTACCACGATGCGTTCGTCGCCGTGGTCGCCGACCAGGCGCGCGTGGATGCCGAGCAGGAGCAGGAGCAGAGCTCACGGGAGACGGCCCGGCGACCGGTCACCGAGGAGACCACGCCACCGGCGGATCCGACCACTCCGACGGACCCGCCCGCGCCGGAGACCCCGGTCGATCCCGAGACGCCGCCCGAGGGCGAAGGGACGCCATAAGGCACGGACCTGCTCAATACCTGTGAGAACATATCTCCAGGGGAGTGAGTAAGTCTGAGGGGGCTTCCAGTCTTGAATGCGAAAAAGCCGTTCGTCGATACTTCGACCGGCGATATACCGGTTGTCGCGGAGGTGTCCGTGACACAGAGGCGACGCCGCATGCTGGCGGCCATCGTCGACGGACTCTCCTGGAGCTTCGGCGTCGTGCTCGCCGTCGCCCTTCGCTTCGAGTTCATCATGGACGCACGCGGCTGGATCTCGACCACGGTGCTCGCCTTGATCGCCGGCGCGATCCAGATCGTCATCGGCTACGCGACCGCGCTGTACCGCGGACGCTTCACCTACGGGTCCTTCGACGAGGTGCGCGCCGTCGGCGTCATCGTCGTGATCGAGGCCGTCGCGCTCTCACTCATCGTGATCCCGATCGGTCCGGCCGTCGGGGTGCCCCGCGGCACGCTCCTTCTGGCCTTCCCGTTCGTGCTCCTGCTGATGTTCGGCGTGCGCTACTTCGCGCGCCTCGTCATCGAACGCGCACGCAAGCCCGGGGAAGACGCCTCGCCCGCGCTCATCGTCGGCGCCGGCTTCATCGCCGACAAGCTGCTCGCCAACGTGACGACCGACCCGACGTCGCCGATCCGCCCCGTCGGACTGATCGACGACGACCCGGACAAGCGCAACCTGCGGCTGCGCGGCGTCTCGGTCATCGGCACCACGCGCGACTTCGCAGAGGCCGCCCAGCGCACCGGAGCGGAGCTCGCGATCATCGCGATCGGCCGCGCCGACAGCGCGCTGCTGCGCAAGCTCAGCGACCGCGCCGAGGCCGCCGGTCTCCGTGTCGCCGTCACGCCCTCGCTCAACACGCTGGCGTCGGGGGAGCAGTCGATCAGCGACGTGCGCGACATCAGCATCGAAGACCTCATCGGCCGGCATCCGGTCGACACCAACGTCGAGCTGATCGCCGGCTACGTCACGGGCCGCCGCGTGCTGGTGACCGGTGCCGGGGGATCGATCGGGTCCGAGCTCTGCCGACAGCTCGCCAAGTACGGCCCGAGTGAGCTGATCATGCTGGACCGCGACGAGACAGGGCTGCAGGACGCGCAGCTGGGCACCTCCGGGCACGGGCTGCTCGACACCAACGACGTGGTCCTCGCCGACATCCGCGATGTCGAGCTCCTCGACCGCATCTTCGACGAGCGCAAGCCCGAGGTGGTCTTCCACGCGGCAGCGCTGAAGCACCTGCCGATGCTCGAGCAGTACCCCGACGAGGCGTGGAAGACCAACGTCATCGGGTCGCTGAACGTGCTCAACGCGGCGCGCCGCGTGGGCGTCTCGACGTTCGTCAACATCTCGACGGACAAGGCTGCCAACCCGACGAGCGTGCTCGGGCACTCCAAGCGCGTCGCCGAGAAGCTGACCGCCTGGGCCGGCGAGGAGACCGGGATGCGCTACCTCTCGGTGCGCTTCGGCAACGTCATCGGCAGCCGCGGATCGATGCTGCCGACGTTCCAGCGCCTCATCGCCGACGGTCGACCGATCACCGTGACCCACCCCGATGCGACGCGGTACTTCATGACGATCCCCGAGGCCTGCCAGCTTGTGGTCCAGGCGGGAGCGATCGGCCGCGCCGGCGAGGTGCTCATCCTCGACATGGGCGAGCCGGTGTCGATCCTCGAGGTCGCGAAGCGCATGGTCGCGATGTCGGGCAAGAGCATCGAGATCGTGTTCACGGGCCTGCGCCCGGGCGAGAAGCTGCACGAGGAGCTCGTCGGGTCCCGCGAGAACCTCGAGCGTCCCTTCCATCCGAAGGTCTCGCACACGCGCGCCGACGTGATCACTCCCGAGCGACTCGACAAGACTGGATGGATGGAACGCATGTTCGCGAGCCCGCGGAACAACGACACGGTCGTGATCGAGCCGATCCGCCTCCCGAAGGGCGCAGAGGCGTGAGCGAACGGATCTACATGTCCTCGCCCGACGTGGGAGAGGCCGAGGAACAGGCCGTCGTCGCCGCGATGCGCTCCGGCTGGATCGCCCCGCTCGGCCCCGACGTCGACGCCTTCGAGCGCGAGCTCGCCGCACGCGTGGGCGTCGCCCATGCGGTGGCCCTCAGCTCGGGCACCGCGGCGCTGCACCTCGGTCTCCTGACCTTGGGAGTGAAGCCCGGCGACGTCGTGCTGACCTCGTCGATGACCTTCGCGGCGACCGCCAATGCGATCGTCTACACGGGTGCTGAGCCGTACTTCATCGACGCCGACCCCCTGACGGGGAACATGGATGCCGCGCTGCTCCGCGAGGCGCTCGTCGAGCTCCGTGAAGCGGGCGAGCGGGTGTCGGCGATCGTTCCGGTCGACCTGCTCGGCAAGGCCGTCGACTACACCGCGATCCTCGCGATCGCGGACGAGTTCGGGGTGCCCGTCCTGTCGGATGCCGCGGAGTCGCTGGGCGCCACCCACCAGGGGCGCGCGGCGGGCAGCTTCGGCCGAGCATCCATCGTCTCCTTCAACGGCAACAAGATCATGACCACGTCCGGCGGTGGGATGCTTCTCACGGACGATGCGGACTTCGCACAGCACGTGCGGTACCTGGCCACGCAGGCCCGTCAGCCGGTCGTGCACTACGAGCACACCGACATCGGCTACAACTACCGGATGAGCAATCTGCTCGCGGCTCTCGGGCGCGCGCAGCTCGGCCGCCTCGATGCGATGATCGCGCGTCGTCGTGAGGTGCGCGAGCTGTACAAGCAGCTGTTCGCGGATGTCGACGGCGTCGAGGTCTTCGGGGCAGAGGGCGACGAGGCCGACAACGTCTGGCTCACGTCGATCGTCGTGGATCCGGCGAAGACCGGCTGGGAGCCCTCCGAGCTCGCCGCCGCCCTCGCCGCGGATGACATCGAGAGCCGTCCGCTCTGGAAGCCCATGCACGCGCAGCCCGTGTTCGCGGGCGCCCGTCGGAAGACCAGCGGTGCTTCCGAGTCCCTGTTCGCCCGCGGTCTCACCCTGCCGAGCGGCTCCGCTCTGACATCGCCGCAGCGTGAGCGCGTGCTGGCGGCGATCCGCGGCTTCCTGACGCGATGAGCGCCCGCTTCCGTCCCTACGACGTCGTCAAGCGGGGTCTCGACATCGCCGCCGCCGCGGTGGCGCTCGTCGTGCTCTCGCCGATCATCGTCGCCACGGCCGTGCTCGTCGCGGTGAAGCTCGGACGCCCCGTCGTGTTCGCGCAGGAGCGCCCCGGCAAGGACGGCCGCATCTTCACGCTGTACAAGTTCCGTTCCATGCGCTCGGTCGACGAGGCCCGCGGATGGGTGACGGATGCCGACCGGCTCACGCCGTTCGGCATGCGGCTGCGCTCGACGAGCCTCGACGAGCTCCCCAGCCTCTGGAATGTGCTGCGCGGCGACATGAGCATCGTCGGCCCGCGGCCGCTGCTGGTCGAGTACCTGGAGCGCTACTCGCCGGAGCAGGCCCGGCGGCACGAGGTGCGCCCGGGGATCACCGGCCTCGCTCAGGTGACCGGCCGCAACGCGATCTCCTGGGAGAGCAAGTTCGCCCAGGACGTCCGCTACGTCGATCGCCGTAGCGTCGGCCTCGACCTCCGCATCGTCGCCCGGACCATCGGCTCGGTCGTGAAGCGCGACGGCATCTCGGCTGAGGGGCACGTGACCATGACGAAGTTCGGTGAGGCGCATGGCTGAGCGGATCGTCATCGTCGGAGCCGGTGGCTTCGGCAGAGAGACCCTCGATGTCGTCGAGGCTCTGATCGCCGGCGGCGAGCCCCTGCAGCTTCTCGGCGTCGTCGACTCCGGGCCGCGCCCGGTCGACCTCGGCCGTCTCGCGGAGCGCGGCATCGTCTATCTCGGCACGGAAGAGGAATGGCTGCCGACCGCGGCGGGGGACGAGCGCTTCGTCGTGGCCATCGGCTCGCCGTCGGTGCGCGAGGCCGTCGCTCAGCGGCTCTCGAACGCGGGGCTGCGCGCCACGACGCTCATCCACCCGCGCGCGGTGATCGGATCGCGGGCGCGCATCGGCGACGGCGTCGTCATCACCTCGGGCGTGCAGGTCTCGACGAACGTCGGCATCGGCGACCACGTGCATCTCAATCCGGCCAGCATCCTCGGCCACGACGCGACGCTGGCCGACTTCGTCTCGGTCAATCCCGGGGCGATCGTCTCGGGCAACGTCGTCGTCGAGAGCGGAGTGCTTCTCGGCGCCGGCTCTGTCGTGCTCGCGGGGCTGACGGTCGGGGCGGGTGCGACCGTCGGGGCTGCGGCCTGCGTCACCAAGGATGTCGCGGCGGGGACGGTCGTGGTCGGCGTGCCGGCTCGCCTGCTCGGAGACGGGACGGCGTCATGAGGGTGCTGATCGTCTCGCAGTACTACCCGCCGGAGGCCGTGCCGCTGCCGGCGGACCTCGCTCAGGGGCTCGCCGCGCGCGGGCATCAGGTCAAGGTGCTCACGGGCTTCCCGAACTATCCGACCGGCAAGGTCTTCCCGGGCTATCGGCAGCGCTGGCGCTCGACGGAGCAGGACGGCGGGGTCGAGATCCGCCGGGTCCCGCTGTTCGCCGACCATTCGCAGAGCGCGCTCAAGCGCATGCTCAACTATTTCTCGTTCGCGTTCAGCTCGGCGACGGCCCGGCGCCTCTCCCGCGGAGCGGACGTCGTCTACGTGTACGCCACCCAGATGACGGCCGGGTTCGGCCCCTGGCTGTGGCGTGTCACGGGCGGACGCCCGTACGTGCTGCACGTGCAGGACCTGTGGCCCGACTCGATCGTCGGCTCGTCGATGATGTCCGGTGGCACGAAGGAACGGGTCATCTCCGGAGCGCTCGGACCGTGGCTGCGCAGCGCCTACCGGCGGGCCGCCGGCGTCATCGGCATCGCTCCGACCATGGTGTCGACGCTGGTGTCGCGAGGTGTGCCGGCCGACCGCGCCCATCTCGTCTACAACTGGGCGGATGCCGGTGAGCCCGTCGCATCCGTGCTCCCCGTGGCCGAGGAGCCGCGCGCCGAGATCGTCTATGCGGGCAACGTGGGCGACATGCAGGACCTCGACACGGCCGTCCGAGCGGCTTACGCCGCGGCGGATGCCGGCGTGACGCTGACGCTCGTCGGCGACGGCGTGGTGAAGGCCGACCTGCAGTCGCTCGTCGGCGACCTGGGCGCCGACAACGTGCGTTTCCAGGACCCGGTCCCGCGCGAGCGGATGCCGGAGGTCTACGCGCGCGCCGACTACGCGCTCGTCTCGCTGAAGGACATGCCGGTCTTCCGCGGCACCATCCCCTCGAAGTTCCAGGCCGTGCTGTCGGCGGGTGTTCCCGTCGTGACCACGGTCCAGGGCGATGTGCGGCGCCTCGTCGAAGACGGGGACGTGGGACTGACGGCGGATGCCGAGAGCGTCGACTCGCTCGAAGCGGCATTCCGCTCGGCGGCCGCACGCACTTCCGATGAGCGCGCGGCGATGGCCCGGCGCGGACGCACGATGTACGACGACCATTTCTCCCGCGAGTCGGGAATCGCAAGGATCGAAGAGCTGCTCTCGGCAGCCGCGAAGGGAACGAGTAGACGACGATGAGCGAGTCATACGGCGGAGCGCGGGTGCTGGTGACCGGCGGAACGGGATCGTTCGGCCACACGGTCGCGAAGAAGCTCCTCGAGCGCGACGTCTCCGAGATCCGCATCTTCAGCCGCGACGAGGCCAAGCAGGATCTCATGCGCCATGAGATCCCCGATTCTCGTCTGCGGTTCTACGTCGGCGACGTGCGCGACTACGACAGCGTCGACCGCGCCACGCGCGACGTGGACTTCATCTTCCACGCCGCGGCGCTCAAGCAGGTGCCCTCGTGCGAGTTCTTCCCGATGGAGGCCGTGCGCACGAACGTGCACGGCAGCGAGAACGTCGTGCGGGCGGCCGACCGCAACGGTGTGCGCTCCGTCGTGGCGCTCAGCACCGACAAGGCCGTCTACCCGGTGAACGCGATGGGCATGTCCAAGGCCCTGATGGAGAAGGTCGCGCAGTCGCACGGCCTGAACAACCCCAACACCGCCACGACCGTCTCGTGCGTCCGCTACGGCAACGTCATGTACTCGCGCGGATCGGTGATCCCGCTGTTCATCCGTCAGCTCAAGGCGGGGAAGAACATCACCGTCACGAACCCCGACATGACGCGCTTTATGATGTCGCTCGCGCACTCGGTCGACCTCGTCGAGTTCGCGTTCCAGAACGCCTCGCAGGGTGACCTGTTCGTCCGCAAGGCGAGGGCGACCTCGATCGGCACCCTCGCGCAGGCTGTGCTGAACCTGTTCCGGTCGGATGCGAAGCTCGAGGTGATCGGCACCCGGCACGCCGAGAAGCTGTCCGAAGCGCTCGCGACGCGGGAAGAGCTCTCTCGTGCCCGCGACATGGGCGACTACTTCCGCGTCGTCGCCGACAACCGCGACCTCAACTACAGCGTCTACTTCGAAGAGGGCGACGTCGCACAGAACCGCTTCGAGGACTACGACTCGCACACCGTGCAGCAGATGTCGGTCGGCGAGGTCGAGGAGTTGCTGCTGACGCTCCCCGAGGTGCGCGACGAGCTCCGCCTGGCGGGGATCCCCGTGAGCGGGTCGGACTCGTGAGCGGACTCGCCGTCACCGGTGCCGGGGGGTTCCTCGGCTGGCACCTGCGCGCGGCGATGAAGGAATCGGGGACGCCTGTCGAGGCCATCCCCGTCGGGGCCGCATTCGAGGCGTCGAAGGCGACGGCCGCGGTCGACGGCAGCGACCGCGTCGTGCACATCGCCGGCATCAACCGCGCCTCGGATCAGGAAGTGAGCGAGGGGAACATCGCGTTCGCCGAGCAGCTCGCGTCGGCCCTGCTGGCGGCCGCGACACCGCCTCCTGTGATCGTCTACGCGAACTCCACGCAGGCCACCAACGGCTCCGTGTACGGAGAGGCCAAGGCCAAGGCTGCGGAGATCCTCGCCGACGCGGCATCCACGATCGGAGCGGAGTTCGTCGACGTGCGGCTCCCGAACCTGTTCGGCGAGCACGGGCGTCCGTTCTACAACGCGGTCACGGCGACGTTCAGCCACCTGATCGCGGCGGGGGAGAGCCCCACGGTCGAGAACGACAAGCAGCTCACGCTGCTGCATGCGCAGAACGCCGCCGACATCCTCAGCGGAGCTGTGCCCCTCACCGCCCTCGGCGAGCTGCAGCAGGACGAGACCGTGTCGGGGCTGCTCGCCCGCCTGCAGGGGTACGCCGAGCTGTACGGCCGCGGCGAGATCCCGAGCGTGGCCGAGGACTTCGACCGCGACCTCTTCAACACGTACCGTTCGTACACGTTCCCCGCGCAGTCGCCGATCGATCTGACCCGGCACGCGGATGCCCGCGGGTCGTTCTTCGAGATCATCCGCTCGCACGGTGGTCCCGGCCAGTCGTCGTTCTCGACGACGGTTCCCGGCGTCACCCGCGGGGACCACTTCCACCGCCGCAAGATCGAGCGCTTCACCGTGCTCCAGGGCCGAGCCCGCATCTCGCTGCGCCGCCTGTACTCTGATGAGGTCGTGTCCTTCGAGGTTTCGGGCGACGCGCCCGGTGCCGTCGACATGCCGACGATGTGGGCGCACAACATCACGAACATCGGCGAGGACCTGCTGTACACGTCCTTCTGGACGAACGACATCTTCGACCCCGCGAACCCCGACACGATTGCCGAGGCAGTGTGACCATGGCCGACAAACTCAAGGTGATGACGGTCGTCGGCACCAGGCCGGAGATCATCCGCCTGTCCGCGACGATCAAGATGCTCGACGAGCACACCGACCAGGTTCTCGTCCACACCGGGCAGAACTACGACTACGAGCTCAACGAGGTGTTCTTCGAAGACCTCGGGCTGCGCCGGCCGGATCACTTCCTCAACGCCGACACCTCATCGCTGGGTGCGGCGCTGGGATCCATCCTCACCAAGACCGAAGAGGTTCTCCGCGAGGAGAAGCCGGATGCCTTCCTCGTGCTCGGCGACACGAACAGCTGCATCTCCGCGGTGATCGCGAAGCGCATGAAGATCCCGGTGTTCCACATGGAGGCGGGCAACCGCTCGTTCGACGAGAACGTGCCGGAGGAGACGAACCGCCGCCTGGTCGATCACGTCGCGGACTACAACCTGGTCTACACCGAGCACGCCAGACGGAACCTCCTGGCCGAGGGTCTGCACCCCTCGAAGATCCTGCTCACGGGTTCGCCCATGCGCGAGGTCCTGGAGCAGAACCGGGCGCAGATCGAGGCGAGCGACGCGGTCGAACGAGCAGGACTCACGCCGGGGGAGTACTTCCTCGTGAGCCTGCACCGCGAGGAGAACGTCGACAACCCTGCTCGTCTCCGGTCCGCGATCGCCTCGCTGCAGGCGCTGCGGAGCGAGTACGGCATCCCGATCCTCGTGTCGACGCATCCGCGCACGCGCAAGCGGATCGAGGCCCTCGACGACGCCGCGGCGGTCGACGGCATCACCTTCCACCCGCCGTTCGGGTTCCACGACTACATCAAGCTGCAGCAGGAGTCCAAGCTCGTGCTCTCGGACAGCGGCACGATCAGCGAGGAGTCGAGCACGCTCGGTTTCCCCGCCGTGACCGTCCGCGACTTCATCGAGCGCCCAGAGGCCCTGGACGCCGGTGCCATCATCACGACCGGGCTGACGCCGGCGGGCGTGCTGCGTGCTGTCAAGGCTCGGCTCAGCATCCCCGCTGATCTGGCATCGCTGCCCGCCGGATACGAGATCGACAACACCGCGTGGCGGGCGACGGCCTTCATCCTGTCGACCGCTCACTCGCACCGCGCACGGCTGGGTCTGCATGACTGAGAGTGTGGGGGAGTCCTTGGTGTCAGGCGCGCCTGAACAGCGCGAGGTCCGGACCGACGCGTGGCGTGTGTCTGTTCCATCCGGCGTTACAGAACACGCTCCGCTGCTCGTCATCCCCACGGTGCACCCGCGAGGAGATCGGCGAATCGTCAGGTGTGCTCAGGTAGCGCTCGATGCCGGCTTCCGGGTTCACTTCATCTGGTTGGGCGACGGGATGCCATCCGATGACCCTGTTGTCGGTGAGACTGTGCTTCCCTCTCCGAAGAACGCTCGAGAGCGCATCAGCATGGTCGGGCGAGTGGCTCGGGCGGCGGAGGCTCTCGACGGCGAGATGTGGCATATTCACGATTACTACTTTCTTCACGCCGCGAAACGATGGCGACGCCGATCGGGCAAGCCCGTCCTTTACGACGTGCATGAATACTATGCGTCGTACTACGCCGAGAAGCTGCCAATCCCGCGGCGGGCGCAAGAGGCCGTGGCAGGCATGCTGGAGCGATATCAAGTTCGCGCAGCACGGATGCTGGGCGGTGCGAACGTCGTCACCGAACGAATGGCGGAATCTTTTCGCGACGGAGGCGTGCCGGTCTCTGTATCGCCGAATTTTCCCATGCTGTCTCAGTTCGCGGAGCTGCCTTCGATCGCCTTCCAGCACCGCCGCTGGGTCGTCCTTCACGTTGGAACGCTTTCGCGGACGTACGGCACAGAACTGCTGGTCGACCTCGCGCGACGGTCCGCGGAGCGTGGCTTGCTGTTCGAATTCTGGGTTCTCGGCCGCTATCCGTCGCCTGAGCACCAGACGGATTTCGAACGAGTGATCGACGCAGCCGGGCGCCCGGCGAATCTGCGGATCTTGCCGACGCGCCCTACGCACGAGATGCCCGAGCTTCTTTCGCGCGCAGGGTTTGGTCTCTCCCTGCTCATGCCTGATGGGCAGAACGAAGAAGCCGTGCCGAGCAAGAACTATGAGCATGCGATGGCCGGGCTGGTTAACGTGGTGACAGAGCGGCGGGCACAATGGAATTTCTCTACATCTAATGCCGTGACTGTTCACGGCGATTCGGGGCTAGCCGACTCGATGCTCGACGAGATGGTGAAGCTGGCTGAGGCTCACGATGAGACTGATGCTGCATTGCGAGCGCGAGCGCGAGCAGCGAAAGAGCGCTTCACATGGGAACTCGCCGTCGAGCCTGGCTTGCGGGCTCAGCTCCTACGATTGAGGAGTGTTGGCAGATGAGATCGCGCCAGCGATCGTCCTGTCCACTCTCCACCCCGTCCGAGGGGGTCTGAGAGTTGAGCTTTTTCGCGAGAATCCGGGCGCTGATGCGCGGCAAGGAAGTGCGCGGGGGATCCGTGCTCATCCTGAGTTCGGTGATCGCTCAGGCGATAACGCTCGTCGCAACCCCCATTTTGTCCCGTATCTACGAACCGGACGCGTTCGGCTACCTGACTCTGGTCGTATCAGTGACAGGGATGATCACTCCAGCTGTGGCGCTTCGGCTTGAGTCTGCGCTCATGCTACCGAAGGACTCGAAACAAGCCTCGGCGCTGCTATTTCTCGGGCTCGGCATCACTGCGGTGATTAGCGTGCTGTCCGGGTTGGTGCTGGAGCTTCTTTTCGCAGCGGGTCAGCTGCAAGCAATGGCTGGCTTGGCTGGATTCAGCGCCTGGGTCGGGGGGATAACCTTCCTTTCAGGTGTCTTCGTTCTCTTGGGTCAGTTCGCGTTGCGAGTGAGGAACTATCGAGCAGTCGCGACGCGCAACGTGACGCAAGCTGCGACAACGGCCTTCGCCCAACTCGGCGTTGCTCTGATTTCGCCCTCGGCCGTCGGACTTGTTGGCGGATACGGAGCCGGTCGCCTAGCCGGGGTGATTCCGCTGGTCGGTTCGATCAGGAGAGAGCTTCAACGCTTCGACCGCGCGGATATTCGCCTGGTGATGCGCGAGTACCGCACGTTCCCGTTGCTCTTTGCTCCAGCCGCGCTGATGAACGCCTCGGCGCTCGCTCTGCCGATACTCTTCGCAGGGCTTTGGTTCGACGTGGCGGATGCCGGTCAGTGGGGGATGGCTGAACGAATCCTCGCGGTCCCGCTTGTCATCGTGGCTACCGCTGTATCGCAGGTGGTGGAATCGCGTCTTGCTTTCCATGTGCGATCTGACTCCCATGGAAGCACCACCTACTACCTGAGAGTCTCGCTGCTCCTCCTCCTGGTCAGCGTGGTCATCGGAGTCGCTGTCCTTTTTCTGGCCCCGATCGTCGTTCCCTGGCTGCTGGGCGAAGAATGGGCGGCCGCAGGCATCATCATGCAGTTGCTCACTCCGATGTTGATTACGAGACTCATCGCCAGTCCGCTCAGTAAGGCCCTCGTAGTGGCGAAATGGGCCAGAGTTAACCTCGTGCTTGATGCGTCGCGGCTTGTTTTGGTGCTCGTCGTGATCTGGCTGTGCTGGTCCTGGGGGGCGGACGTCGCTCAACTTGTCCTCGTCACCTCTCTCGCGTTCGCAGTCATCTACGTGGCGACGTGGCTGACCGGCCTTGCTGCGGCACGACACTTGGATCGCGGGAGCGAATCGCGCACCGCTGGGGAGGCTTAGCCGCGATGTCGCAGTGGGTGGCAACGGGGTATGGCGCCCTCGATCTTATGGAGAACGCAGCCGCTGGTGAAGGCTACGAAATCGCGGTGACGTCGGTCCACCCGGGTCCACCGATCCTGCTGTTCGGCGACGGTGCCAAGGTGTGGCGGGCGCTGGCATCGGGTGGTGTTCCGGCACCCGACGCGGAGGAGGGCGGCCTGGATATCCTTCACGACTTGCGCGACATGGGTCTGGCAGGGGAAGATCCGACGCACCCTACGCGCCTCACAGGAGTGTCTCGTCCGTGGCTCACGTCATTCACTCACGAATTGGTGTACGCGCTGCTGCAGAATGTCGCGAGCAAGGCAGGCATAGAGCTTGTCTTTATCAAGGGGCCGACTCTGCACGCTCAGGGGCTCCGGGAGCGTGAGCACTCAGGGGATGTGGACTGCTGGGTGTCGCCGGGTGATGACGTTCGCCTAGCCGACGCAATGCGGCCGTGGGGCTGGACGCCTCTAATGCTCCCCTTCACCGGAACGACCATCACTCATTCACTCACTCTTGTCCCCGGAGAATGGGGCTGCGCTGTCGACGTACACACATCGTTCCCCGGTATGCGGAGCCGTCCTGCGGATGCGTTTCGCTCGTTGCTCGAAGACTCACAACCGCGTTCGTTCGCGGGTGTGAGGGCACTCACGCCGTCTCGTGAGGCTCACGCAGTGCTGTCGGCGCTTCACGATGTGCGTCCATACAACGGCGTGGCGCCCACCGACCACGACATCGCGAAAGCCGCGACCGTATTACACAAGGCTGGATCGGGAGTGATGACGGTTGTCGACCGATTCGATGCTGGCTACGTTCTCCGCGCGCCCCTTGCTCGTGCCTTCGGTGACGATGCCGCCCACCGGTACTCGTCCGCTCTACCCCCGGCGGACTGGGCCATGCGAACGGAAGCCGCGTCCTCTATTCGTCACTTCAAGGCGCTGAAATTTGTCCCGATGCGCCACCGTCTCAGAGCACTCACCCGTTTGGTTTGGCCGACCACTGAGACCATGCGCATCTCGATGGGAAACGCTCAAGCTGGCCGTCGAGCGATCCTCGTCGCTCGTGTGCGCCGCGTCGGTCAGAGCATCAAGAAATTGGCGACGGGGCGTTGATACTACGGTGTTTACCGCCTCTCAGCAGATTCGGTGCAGCCATACGCTTGAATAGGATGCGATGAGCGACATGCCCCAGACGCGCGCCAGCCGGCGCACAGACATCGACCGAAAAGAGCCCCGGCGTAGCCGTCGACGACGCGTCATCTGGGTTATCGGCGGGCTTCTGGGGCTGCTCGCGGCTGCGGTCGTCGTGTTGTCCGCGCTAGCCGTATCGAAGGCACTGACGGTCCGCGATTCCCTGACGCCTGCGGTGCCAATCGCCAGCGGGATGCCGGCGAAAGTGCTCGCGGGTGACCTTGAGGGAGCGGCGGCCGATGCGGCGTCCCTGAAAGAGCTCTCAGCCCGCGCAGTTGCGACGACGGCGGAAGCGGACTGGCGTCTGGCGGAGTGGATACCGGTCGTGGGACAGAACCTCGCTGCTGTCCGTGCCGCGGCTGAAAGCGTGGACGAGGTCGCGGACTTCTCGCTGAAATCCCTACCGAGTCTGGACCTCACAGCGTTCCGCCCCGTTGACGGAGCCGTCGATCTCTCAGCGATCCATCGTCTAGAAGGAGTCGTCACGTCGGGAGCCGCCACCTTCGCGGCGGTCAGCGCACGGCTTGATTCCACAGATCAGACTTTCCTCCTTCCCCAAGTTACAGAAGCACTCTCCACTTTGAGGGACGCAGTCGCCGGGGTCGACGAGTCTCTGGGTGCTCTTTCCCCCATCCTCAAGGTGCTTCCAGCTGCCCTTGGTGAGGAGGCTCCGCGAACCTACCTGCTGATGTTCCAGGGCAACTCTGAGCTACGCGCGTCCGGCGGAAACCCCGCAGCGCTCGCTCTCGTTACCGCGACGGGTGGGCGGATCGAGCTCACCACTCAAGCGACGAGTGTGCAGTTCGCGAACGCCCGTGAGGAGAGTATCGCTCCTCTCGATGCAGAGACAGAGCACATCTATTCGGACATCATCGGTCGCTGGATCCCTAATATGACCGCCACGCCAGATTTCCCGACGACTGTGGAGATCATGCGCGCTTGGTGGGCCGATGAGGGACTTCCGCCGTTCGACGACGTGATCTCAACCGATCCGGTCGCCCTCGCATACATCCTGAAGGCAACGGGCCCGATCCCGCTCCAGACGGGCGAAATCCTCACGAGCGAGAACGCGGTTCCCTTGCTCCTCAACGAGGTTTACTTCAAGTATGGAGACGGGACGGATCAGAACCCCCAGGACCTCTTCTTCGCCTCAGCCGCGGCCCAGATCTTCTCGAAGATCACATCGGGTGTCGAAAATCCTTTGGCCTTTGTTGACGCGCTCGTGAAGGCGAGTGACGAAGGCCGGATGAAGATCTGGTCGTCGAACCCGACTCTTGAAGCGATGATGGCGGGAAGCAAGCTTTCCGGCACGCTTCCCGCGACGAACGAGGACAAAACGGTCGCCGGAGTCTTCTTCAACGACACGACCGGGGCTAAGACGGACTACTACGCGGACGCCTCCGTGGTTGCGACTACGGATCAGTGCACCACGACAGGCATCGCCCCGACGTTCACGCAAACCATCACGTTCGCCAACAACATCACACCTGAGCAGGCAGATAACCTGCCGTACTTCATCACCGGTCCGCATTACGACCCGGGCAGTCTCGCGACCGATGTCGTCATCTACTCGCCCGTGGGCGCAGCTATCGAGTCGTGGGAGGTCGGTGGGGCTCAAAGCGCCACTCTCGTGTCTCAAGGGACCCACCTGGGGCGCTCGGTTGCCCGTATCAGTGTCCTGAACACTCCGCAAACGGCGTCGACGATCACTGTGGTGATGAAGGGGGCCGAAGGCACGACGGGAGCCGACTACGGCGCCTATGACGTGTGGACGACACCGATGGTGCGTGAGACGCCTATCGCAGTTGAAGCGCCCGGCTGCGGCTGATCAACTCAAGTCTGATCCCCCGCCAGCCGCCGAACGGCGGTGGGGGCTTTCGTCATTGCCGGCGTCGTGCGCTGGCACTGGCGAGCTTGGATGGCGGGAAGTGAATGGTGAGGGGCGGGGAGTCCGGTTCGACGTCTCGCGGATACAACGCAAGGAGGAGGATGAGGAGACCGAAGCCGTAGCTGAGGAGGGCACTGAACGGGCTCGCGTTCGCCAGTGAGAACACGGGCAGGAGCCCGGCCGGGACGACGATTGCGGTGGGGAGCCCGCGGCCAGCGCTGTCGACAAGGAATAGCAGCACGACGAGGAAGGCTGCTTCGATGACGATGCCCATGAAGCCGAGGTTCGCGTAGCCGTCAGCGAACAGGCTGGCGTTGAGTTGCACGTCGGGCCGGTTCAGCATGACCTGGGCGACGTGGAAACCGGGCGATGTGTCGTACGGGGCGTCGACGAACGGCGCGAGGAATGAGTAGTCCCAGAGCGCCCACGCCCCCTCGTCGTACACCTCGCGATAGAAGGGCATGAGGTACCCAGCGGTCATGAAGGTGCGCGCGACGAGGACATCGACGACGCCGATGGACACGGCGCGGTCGATGGCGATGGCGAGCCATGCGAGGGCGGCGGCCCCAAAGACGACCATCGCTCCGAGGATGCTGGTGCGCTTCCGAAGCAGGAACACCAGCAGGAGGCATAGCGGGATCGAAATGAGGACAGTCTTGTATCCAGTCGTGGAGTAAATGAGCAGCTGCCCGACCACTCCGAGCCCGAACAGCCAGTACCTCCGCTTGAGCAACCCGAATGCCATGAGGAACGGGTTGATAACGTTGCCCTGGTTGGTGATCAGGTAGCCCAGTAGAGGCACCGTGGGAATGACCTCGTCGCGGTATGAGAGCCGAGTGTCGTAGATCTCGAACACGGACACGAGGTTGAACGTAATACCGAAGACGGCCGCGAGATAGACGTACGTGACGAGGGAGATGACCGACACTAGTGCCCAGAGCAGGCCAGGCTTGCTCGTCTTGATCGGGACAAGCGGTGCAGCTTTGCGGCGCAGTATTAAGGCGACGGCGATCCACACGATCGAGCAGAAGATCGCGAAGGTGAAGGTGTCCTCGGGGGTGCGGTTACCCCCGTATTGGGGCAGCGTGGTGACCGGCACGAGCAGTGCGGCGTATAGGAACCAGACCGCGTAACCGGAGAACCGTTCCACGCGGTACGGGAGGAACGCGGCAGCGCCGAGCAGCAGCGCATACGAGATGAGCATCCAGCCCGGGTCCGGCTGGTGATAGATCCAGCCGAGGTACCCGAATCGAGGTGCCATGAATTGCGAGTAGGTGACCTCGAGGGCGGCGATGTAGACCCAGAGGGAGACCGAGAACAACACGAACACCGACAGGTGCCGCATAAGGGAAACCCGTTTGGCCTGCGAGTGGAGGTCGTCCATCGCGCGAGCTGTTCGCGTGTGAGACATGAGCTTGATTCTATGGGGCGGACCGCGACTATCTGTTGTCGCGCGGTGCCATCCACCGCGTCACTGAGTTGCGGATTGCGCGTTCGCGGCGTATCACGGCGACGAAATCTGCGATTCCCATTCTGACAGCCACCAGCGACACTAGGACTATGATGCCGACCAGGGTGGGCGACTCGGTCCGGGTGGCGAGACCTATACGTGCATGCACCCAGGCGATAGCGGCGGGCAGGATGCGTGTTCAGAGAGCGCCGGGTGCTTCCCTACTACGAAACCCCGACCCTTTCCTCGGGCCAGGTCGGGGTTTCTTATCGTAAGCTACAACTCTTGCGTAGGCGTTCCGCCATGGGTCACGATTCCCCGCCGTCCAAGTTCGAACGTTACCTCAGGCGAAGAGGACCGAAGTAGAATTGCCGGGTTCACCCACCCATAGTGCGCCCGCCGTGTCGCCGTTAAACCCCTGTCCTGGCTGTGTGGTGTTCTTTTCCAGCACAGGTGAGGGGCTTACGACGATACGTCGTCCGGTGGCGGCGGCGGACCGGAGCTGAATCTGAACACGCGCTCCCTCGGTGAGTGCCGCAGTGACAGGGATAGCCGCGGTCAGCCGCTTCGTTTCACCGGGATTGATCGTCGTGATCGGTCCAACCACGGAGTTCGTCACCGACGGTGTGGACGAGACGTTACGGTATCCGAGAACGACGGCCGCAAGCGTGACAGCTGGGTAGCCCGCCGGGACCGTGACCTCCACCGAGGCGGCCAAGGGAACACCCGGTCCAACCGCAATCGGAGTGGTGTTGTAGACGATCGGGTTGAAGGTTGTGGCGGTGTCGAGTAAATCGATGACGCCGTTAGGACCGCCCGTGCCCGCTGCGGGGAGGATCGTCCACCCGTCCCATGTGTCGAGTCGTGATTTCGGAAGCATATTGAGGCGGTAAGCCGCCGCCATGAGCGGCGCGACGCCCGGTGCAGGGCTCACGGCGTAGACCGTGTTTCCAAGCGCAGCCGTTCCCGGATAAGACTGGTGCGACGCCTCCACAAAGCAGTCGTGGAGAAGGTTGCCAGACGCGCTGAGCGTATAAGGGGTTTCTCCAACGTTGAGCGTGAAGCTGGTGAACTCATTGCCTACCGAGCCCTGACCCGCCGAGGAGCCCTGACTGTTGTTGGAGCAGTTGATGCCGATTTTCGGCGACTTCAGACGACCACCGAGGAAACGGTTGTACCGACCAGAAACGACGTTCAAAACACCGGTCGCGGACTGGGTGACATCGATGTTGATGGTCACGAAGGTGTTGTGCGAATTGGGGGCGTCCCATCCTTCCTCGTTGATCGAGGTCCGGTCGTCGAGGTAGACACCCACCCACGAGTGGCCGGTGACAGTGATGTCCTCGAAGTGATTCTGCTCACAACCCTGGTATAGCCAGAACGCGGACCCCTTAAATGCGGCGGGGACTGAACTGTCGTGAAGGTGGATGCGCCGCCCGAGATTGTAGGCGGAGCCGCGGGAGAACATCATGCCGCCGGTTTCTCCGTTCACGATACGGAGGTCATACTCGCCCCAGGCTGAGAGCTGGACGAGCACCGCGTAGACGCTCGCGGGAGCGCCGTTGACGGGCTTATTACCGTCGATCGTGGGGAAACCGATGATTCCAGACCTGACGGTCCCGAACGTGAGAGCCACACCAGTCGCCGTCGCTTGAGCCGGCCGGTCAAGAGCGATGACATCGCCGGATATTCCTACGATGGTTGCGTAGAGTCGACGCGCAACACCAATGGGGGCCGTGGCCGTATGCGCGGCAGGCGTCGTGCCGAAAGCTCCGCGCGAGACACCCGTCAACGCGCCAGCGGTGCGCCCGGTGAAGGTGATCAACTCGTCATCGATGATCAAAGTACCGGCGGCTGCAAGGCCGGTGACATTGATCAGCGTCAGGTCAGTGCTGGTCGCGTCCACCGCTCCGGACAGACGGCTCTGCTGTGAGTCAAGCAGTCCTCCGGCGGCGAAGATCGCTACCCGCGCACCAATCTCGATCCCTGCCACACCGCCAAGGGTCACAGTCACATCCCGGGACCCCTTCACGGCCGATGCCGTGCGTGAGCTGAGCCGAGTGGTGATTACGTTCGGCGCGAGGCCATCGGGAGACTGAATCGTGACACCAGGGATATCGAGCACGACCCGGGAATCCAACACGATGCCCTTAGCGAGGTACACACCCGGAGGGGCACTTACCCGCCCGCCACCGGCTGCGACGGCAGCATCGTTCGCAGCCTGGAATGCGTCCCGGTTGACCGTCCAAGACGCGGCAGGGTCCGCACCATAGTCGGCGGCGGAGAACGTGCCCAAGGCCGCCGCTGACAGCTCGTCATTGAGACGGATGCGCACCGCCTCGTCGAACTGCGTACGAGCAGGGTCTTCGGGCGAGGTCAAAGGCGGTATCGGGATAGTTGTGGGCAAGAGCTTCTCCTCGGTTCATTTCATTGCTTCTGTGCAGCGCGGCTGCAGCCTAGTCGCGACCCTAGCGATGCCTTTCGACATTCCAGCCGTGATCCTTACTATCGTCACCGAACGTCGTTGCCGCGGGCCTGTCTGACAAAGACTCGCTCGTGCGTCGCCCCAGAACGCCATCGCTGTGCGTGAGCACGCCGAGTTACCGTGCGCTGGCGCCTCGAACTTTTCCGGCCGAGCAGGATCCCAGGCCTGGGAGCTCACGGAGTGCAGCACTTAGAACCATCGTCCAGGCGTACGCCCTCCACTCTCTAGGTTGATCAATCATGAAGCTCATAAGCGTCGTCGGTGCTCGCCCGCAGTTTCGTCAGGTTGGCTCCCATCCATAAGGTGGGGCGAGCGGCTGGGGCGGATCACACCATCGTGCACACCGGCCAACGCTACGATCCGATGCTCCGTGCGTTAGCGTGAGTCACGAAGACATCCGTGTTCAGAGTCTGAGTGTGGTAGCCCACATCCTGCTCAGAGGTCTTCGCTAACTCACGCGTTCATAACGTCCCGACGAATAACAACTCGCGCGCTTCGAGCCCGCTTCTCACGGTCCGCCCCAGCGCGACACGGGCCAGAGGATCGGCCCGGCCTTGCCGAACACCGAGTCCCGCTGCATCCAGCGCCAGCATCCGTCGTCCGGGTCGGCGACACCGCGGCACAGGAACACGGAATCCGCGGAATTCGCCCTGTTGTCGCCCAGCACCAGGTACGAATTCTCAGGCACCGTCACCTCGGCGAAGCACCGCGTCGACAGGGGTGTGGTGTCGCAGTCGAGCTCGCCGCTGACGAACGGCAGGTCCTTCACGACGTAGGGCTCGTCGAGCGGCTCGCCGTCGACGAGGACCCGCCCCTCGGCATCGCAGCACTCGACCGTCTGCCCCTCGCCCGCGATGACCCTCTTCACGAGCACATAGGGGCGGATGCCGGTGGTCTCGCCGATCCACTGCAGCGCTCCGGTCGCCCAGTTGCCGGCTGCGGGCTTCTCGCCCCAGCTGTCGTCGGGCCGGAACACGACGATGTCGCCGGGAGCGGGGTCGGAGCCGAGGAACGCGAGCCTGTTCACGACGATCCGATCTCCGGGCTCGAGCGTCGGAGACATCGAGCCGGACGAGGGCTGCCCGAGGAACGCGACGATGATGGCCGTGAGCGCCAGCGCGAGGGCGACGTTGAGCCACACTCCGCCGATTCTGCGGCGACGAGGAGCAGGGGATTCTGCGGTCGTCATCTCGGTCTCCAGGTCGCGCGCACGGGGGTCCAGCCAATACTGTCAGGGAATGGACCAATATTCTGCGAGTGCGGCGACGCACGCGCCGGAGGCCCGCGCGCGGCTCCGGTCTGCACCGAGTCGCCTTCTCATTCCTGATGTCCTGCGCGGCTTCGCGATCATCGCGATGCTCATCGCCCACGCGGCATCCTTCGTGCCGAACGCCCCGTGGGCCGTCAAGTTCATCACGGCGAACTTCAGCGACGTCGCGTCGCCCCTGTTCGCGCTCGTGATGGGGATGTCGGCGGAGCTGGTGTGGCGGCGCGGAGGACGCGTGGGGACGACGCTGCTCCAGCAGACGCTCCGGGGCCTCTTCCTCGTCGTCCTGGGCGTCTGGATGGCCTCCTGGGGCTCGTGGGTGGCCGTGGTGCTCGCCTACCTCGGTCTGCTCATCATCATCGGGGCGCCGATCCTGCTCGCCCGTACGCCCGTCGTGATCGCCGTGACCGTCGTGATCCTCGTCGTGAGCCAGCCCCTGCTCGCCCTCGCCCGCACCTGGGTGTGGGCCTACACGAGCGGCGACCCGGTGCGAGAGGTCATGACCTGGCTGTTCCTCGGCCCCCAGTATCGGGTCGTCAACCTGCTGCCGATGTTCCTCATCGGCGCGCTGCTCATCCGTCACGGCCTCAAGCGGGATCGCCTGCTCTGGGTGCTCGCTGCAGCGGCGCCGCTGGCATACCTGGCCTGGGGTGTCGGCCAGCGTCTCGGCACGGTGCAGTCGGGCGACTACCTCGACACCCTCAAGGACTTCGGTCTCGTCTTCGCCGTCTACGTCTGCGTGGTCCTCGCGGCGACCGTCCGTCGGGAGCGCGCGCAGCGCGTCTGGGGCGCGATCTTCGTCCCGCTCCGCGCCTGCGGCCAGGTCGCGCTTTCGCTCTACCTGCTGCACGTCGGGCTCATCGCGCTCTGGAACAACGCCTACGGTCGTCCTGCCGAGAACTTCTATCCGGGCTGGCTCGTCATCGTGCCCGGCATGATCCTCATCGGATGGCTGTGGTGGCGCTTCGTCGGCACCGGGCCCGTCGAATGGGTCATGGGCTGGCTCACGGGTCGACCGAAGGCGATCCGCCGCACGGCGTAGACCCGCGGCGGCTCACGCCGGCGGGGCGGTCGCGAGGGCGCGGATGCTGTCGATGAGCAGCGCCGTCTCGTCGCTGCCGACCGCGAGGGGACCGGCCTGCAGCCCGTCGGTGCCGATCAGGGCGGCCACCGGGGTCGCCCGGCCTGTGCCCAGACTCGCGCTCAGCGATCCGCCGACGTCGAGCGCGAAGCGCGCGGCCTGGGGGAGGGCGTGGGCCGAGGCGGTGCCCGCAGCCCCCGACGCGGCCCTCTGCACGACGTAGAGGTCGACGAGCCCGTTCAGGTCGTCTTCGGCCGCTGTGAGGGCCGTCAGAGCGGTCTCGCAGGCGTGGCAGCCCGGCGAGACGAACACCAGCAGGCGGGCGCGGGAGCCTGCGGCGAGCAGATCGACGATCTCGCCCGTCTCCGGCACGACGACCGCACCCGCTCCGCGGTCAGCGGGCGATGAGGCAGCCGGGGTCGTCGTGGAGGCGCGGACGGTCGCCCAGGTGGCCACCGCGATCAGCGCCGCGGCCGCGAGCGCTCCGACCGCCGGCACGACCGACGACGGCGACGAGAGGGCGAGCGGCACCCCGACGGGCCCGCCGAGGAGCGTCTGAACGAGGATCGACGACGCCAGCACGGCGGAGGCCGCGATGGTCAGCATCACGTTGCGCAGGATCAGTCGCGGACCGATCGCGGACGGGATCCACTCGCCGAAGCATCCGCAGTCATCGGTGGCGCCCTTCCGGTGAGCCCGGACGACGACGATGAGGAGACCGGCCGTGAGGACGAACGCGCCGGCGGCGAAACCGACGAAGAGCCATCCCCCGGTGGCGACGAGTCCGACGGCGACCACGGCTTCCGCAGCGATCAGGGCGACGGCAGCGGCATCCGGGTGGCGTACCGGGATCTGCAGGGCGGCGAACGACGCGCTCCCGCGGTCGGCGGACCGGAGCTTGCCGAGGGCGCTCACGGCGAACACCAGGGCGAGGAACACCGTCAGGGGGACGACGAATGCGTGCATGACTTCATCTTGGCGGATCAGCAGAGCGGCCGGACCCCGAAGGATCCGGCCGCTCTGGTGGTCTGACTTCTCAGATCCTCTGGTGCCCGATCAGGTGGCCGAGCAGAGGATGAGGGTCGAGCTCACCGAACCGGCAGGCTTGCCACCGGTGCCGGTGTAACCGGCGGGGAGCGTGGTCGTCGCGTTCAGCGTGAACGCGACCGAGATCGAAAGCGTGGTGCGGAAGGCGATGGTGCCGCCAGCCGGGACCGGAGCGCTCAGGACGATCTGGGTGCTCGTGGGCGACAGGACGTTGACGGCAGCCGTGCCGCCCGTGACGCTGAAGACACCGATGTTGGCGATGCCGCCGCCGGTGATGGTGACCGTGGTACCCGCCGGGATCGGCTCGGTGGCACTGGCTTCGAGCGTGAACCCAGGGCCCAGGACGCCGAGGACTCCACAGGAGCCGTCGAGCGCGAAGGCTCCGATGTCTCCGCCGGATGCCGCTGCGAGCGGCGTTGCGACGGCAGCCGCGATCACCGGCACCGACCATGCGGCGCCCTTGACGACGGTGCGGCGCGAGAAGCCGCTGTTCTTCTGGATTTCTTCGGTCACGTGAGTGCCCTCCCTCATAGATGCAGATACGGTTCCCCGTTGTGTCGCGAAGAGGCGACACGTTCGTCTGCATCCCCCAGGAGCCTCTTCGTAGGCATCAACGTAGGCGGGGGAGAACGGCCGAGAACATCGAATGGAGGAAGTCAGCGCATTGTGCGCCGAACCTGCGCGATCTGAGCGAAAAGACCGATTTCGAGCTACGCGCGACGACGTGCGCGGAGGGCGCGCGGCGTCGCCCGGTAAGCCTCGTCGAGGGCCCGGCGCAGGCTCATCGGCGACTGGAAACCGGAGCGCTGCGCGATCTGTTCGATGCTCAGCACGTCGTAGCGGCTGTCGACGAGCAGCGAGCGCGCGAGGCGTGCGCGCTGGCGGCGGATCTCTCCGGCGACGCTGTTCTCGGCCTCGGCGAAGACCAGCTGCAGCTGACGGAGCGAGGACTGCACCTCGCGGGCGACCTGCGTCGGCGTCAGGCTCGGATCCCCGCACTGCTGGGCGATCACCGCGATCGCACGGTCGCGCAGCACAGCGCGCGGCGAGCCCTGACCCGAGACGGCGCCGACCCGGTCCAGGAGGATCGCGCCGCCCATCTCCACGACCAGCTGCTCGACCGCGTAGCGCTCGATCGCGGTCGCCCGCTCGTCGGCTTCCAGCAGCCCCTCGACGAAGTCCTGCATCGCCCGGTCGAGCAGGCGACGTTCGGGGAAGATCCGGGCGTCGGTCGGCAGGGTCGAGACGAACGACGCCATCGCCGTGCGGGGCACCAGTGCGACGGTCGCGCTCCACGCGCCCTGACAGCGCAATCCGCGCGTGAGGCCGGGAGCGGCGATCACCATGCCGTTCTCGATCTGCAGCCACGGCTCGTCCTGCATCCTCGACCAGAGGGCCTCGGCCTGGATGAAGGCGAAGACCGCGTGCTCCGGGTGAGCGGTCAGCGTGTCGATCGCGACCTCGCTCGACGTGCCGCTCATGGTCAGCAGGATGACGGAGCCGGGAGTCCGTTCCCGAGCACGCAGGGAGGCCCGGTCACCGACCGGCCGGATGCCGTGATCGATCAGCTCCTGCGGACCGATCTCCCTCACGTTGCCGAGATCCACGCATCACCCTTCCGTGCGCCGAATGAACGCGCGCCAGACTGATCCGTGCTCGTCGACCCCCTCAGATCGACCCGCACTCTGGCTTCGCGTGGTCGATACGCTACCGTCTCGAAGACCGTCGCGGTGACCGTTACTCCGCTTTTCTTCTGGAGTCAGAGGATTTCTTCTCGCGAGGATTCCCCTGTCCTGGATACCGTCACGCTATGACGAGCAGCGGAATTCGAACATCGAAGTGAAGAACACTGCGCAGATTGTTTGTTAAATGCGCGCGATGTGTTCTTTCGTGCGTTCGATGAGGGCTCCATCCCGGTCGATAGGCTGTTCCCATGCCTGATCGCTTTCTCGTCAGCGCGGTCGGTGCCGTCGTCGATGTCGATGTCTCGAGTCGTGATGCGGAGTTCCGGATCCGTGCCCATGAGGCATGGGCGGATGCCTGGTACGAGGGAGCTCGGACGCCGGACGTGATCGTCGCGGTGCGTGACGGACTCGAAGACGACGCAGCGCTCTCGATGCTCTCGACCGACGTGACGATCGCCGCCCTCGCGCACCGTCGCGCCGATCCGGTGTGGATGCTGCACGCGGCCGGCCTCGCCGACGAGAGCGGTCGCGTCGTCGTGCTCAGCGCGCCGTCGGGCACAGGCAAGACCACGGCTGCACGGCACCTGTCCCGGCGGTACGCGTATGTGAGCGATGAGACGATCGCGATCGCCCCCGACGGCGGTGTCGAACCGTATCGGAAGCCGCTGTCGATCATCGAGGCGCACTCGACCCATAAGGCGCAGGTGGCGCTGTCGAGTCTCGACGGAGGGCGTCCGCTCCCGTCCTCGCTGCGCGTCGCGAAGATCGTCGTGATCGATCGGTCAGCGGACGGCCCTGAGCAGCCGTCGCTCGAGGAGCTCGACGTCGCGGAGGCCCTCGAGCTGCTCGGACCCCAGACCAGCTACCTGTGCGACGGAGAGGCCCCGCTGCAGCGGATCGCGGCCCTTCTCGAGGCCACCGGCGGCGCTGTGCGGCTGCGGTATCGCGAGGTCGCCGATATCGATCCGATCATCGAGCGTCTGCTGCGCACCGAGCTCCGCCCGGTGGACGCGGTCTCACCCCGTCCGACGGCATCCGATGGCGCGCCGACGCGCGCCGACGCGTTCGCGCGCGCGGCGACGGCCGACGAGCTCGACCTCGGCGGTCGCATCGCGATCCTGCAGCGGACGCCGACGGGAGGACAGGTCCACGTGCTCGACGGCATCGGGCCGTCCCTGTGGGCGGCGGCGCACGGCCACACCCTCGCGGAGATCGTCGAGGCGGTCGTCAGCGCGCACGGCGAGCCCGAGACCGGCGACGCGCGCTCGATCGTGCAGGCAGCTCTCCAGGAGCTGGTCGAGGACGGGCTCCTGCAGGCGCCGACGGCTCAGACCTGAGCGGCGCCGCGACGACGCACGCCCGGCTCCGGGGTCTCCGCCTCGGTGTCCTCTTCCTTCTGCGCGTACCGCTCGTACGCGCCGTAGTACTCGCGGCCGTAGTACGCCGACTCGGCGCCCTTGCGGGGGACGCGGTTCAGGACGACGCCGAGCACACGACCCGTCGTGCGGGTGATGTTCTCGATGGCGCGCTGCAGCATGTCGAAGGTGGTCTTCCCCGACGACACGACGATCAGCACGCCGTCCGCGCCGGCGGCGAGCACGGCGGCATCCGTCACCGGCAGCACCGGAGGGGAGTCGAGGATCACGATCGCGGACTTGCTGATCTCCGCCAGGAAGTCGCGCATGCGGTGCGAGCCGAGCAGCTCGCTCGGGTTCGGCGGGATGCGCCCAGCCCCCACGACGGCCAGCGGCACGTCGCGCGACGGGCGGTGCGCGACATCCTGCAGGTCGGCACGCCCGGCGAGAACGTCGGTGAGGCCGACATCCTTGGACATCCCGAAGATGTCGGCGATGACCGGGCGACGCAGATCGCAGTCGATGAGGATCGCCCACTGGCCCGCGGCGGCGAGGCTCGAGGCGAGGTTGACCGACACGGTCGACTTGCCGTCGCCGGGCACCGAGCTGGTGACGACGATGACGCGCGGCGGATTGTCGACGTCGATGAACTGCAGATTCGTGCGCAGCTCGCGCATCGACTCGATCGTGTGGTGCGAGACGCCGTGCTGCGACTCCAGCGAGAAGTCGATCACCTGGCGCTCGTCGGACATCGACTTCTCGAGCGGGAGCGTGCCGATGACCGAGACGCCGGTCTCGCGCTCGATGTCGCGCGGGTGGCGGACCCGACGGTCGACCGTGTGGCGCACGAACGCGTACACGAGCCCGAGGGCGAGGCCGACGAGGGCGCCGATGATGAGGTTCAGGCGGGTGTTCGGAGACGAGGGCGCAGAGGGGAGCCGCGCGGAATCGCCCACCATGAGCGAGATCGCTGCGGGGGACGTCGTCGTCCCTCCCTCGAGCTTCTCGATCTCGATCGCCATGCCGTCGAGCCAGGCCTGAGCGAGCGCCTGCGCGGACTCGGGCGTCGAACCCGTCGCGGTCACCTTCAGGGCCGTCGTGTCGACGGGGTTCGTCACCGTGACGTGGTTGACGAGGACGTCGGGGGAGGTGTCGAGGTCGAGCTCGTCGATCGCGTGCTCGGCGACGGCGCGCCACGAGCCCAGGTTCAGGTACGACTTCACCCGGCTCTGGGCGAGCTGGTTGCCCACGAGGGCGCTGCCGCTCGTGCCGTCGCCGCCGACCGCGGTGACGATGCCGGTCGTGTCGGCCGAGTACACGCGAGGCTGGATGGCGCTCCACCCGAAGGCCGCGGCGGCTCCGATGATCGTGGCGACGATGATCACGATCCAGTGCGCGCGCAGAATGCGCACGTAGTCTCTGAGTTCCAACTCTTTATCCCCTCATGCATCCCGTGGGGAACTCGGGATGCAGATACGACATCGAGCATACGGTGAACCACCGCCTGCCGTGGGAAAGACGAGGCTCAGCCGAGTGCCGCGCGCACGATCCGCTCGACCTCGTCGAGCGCCGGAACCAATTGAGCGGCGGAGCGCGCATACGTCTCGCTGGAGCGTCGGTAGGGGTCGACCACGTCGTCGTCCTCGGCGGCCGACGGCGTCAGGCCGCGCTGGTCGGCGACGGCGCGGAGCACGGCGGCGAACCGATCCTGCGGCGATCCGCCGGCGGCATCCGCTGCGCGGCGCGCGTCTTCCGTGCTCAGGGTCGAGGCGAGGCGGGCGAACTCGCGGACCGTGAACGTGCGGCGCAGCCGATTGGGCATCATCTTGACCACGTGCGACCGGTGCTCACGAGCCATCGCGAGGACGAGGTCGGCGTCGCCGATGATCGGCTCGACGAGATAGCGGGCCTGGTGAGCGGCGGCGACCTGCGGATCCGCACCGGCCTTCAGCGCGAGGTCGAGGGCGGGCTCGGGCATGCCGTGGCCGACCAGGGCGTGCGTCCCGGCGCTGTGCACGCGGACGCCCAGCGGCTCGAGCCTGCCGCGCAGCAGCACCTCGGCCAGAGGGGAGCGGCAGATGTTCCCCGTGCAGACGGTGAGGATCGTGAGGCTCGCGCTCGGCTGCTCGGCGGACGGCGGGCCCCCGAGGAAGTCGGGCATGACCGGAGCTTCCGCCGGGGGAGCCTCGACCGCGGCGGCGGGCGCCTGGGATTCACGCCACTCCCGGCGGCTCATGCCGGCGGGCGGACCGTCCTGAGAATGCGCGTTCACGCCGTCAGCCTACGCGCAGGAGACGGTCGGCCGACGCCCGCGAGAGACAGGATGATCGTCACGATCAGCGCGCCGATCAGCGTGCCCGTGGTGTTCGCGATCACGTCCGACAGCGTCGGGAACCGCGAGGGCATCACCCCCTGCACGGTCTCGATGAGCACGCTCATCAGCGCGCCGATCAGCACGGTCTGCCACAGCCGCAGGCGCGGCCAGGCCAGTGCGAGGAGCAGGCCGACGGGCACGAAGAGCGCCACGTTGGCGAGGATCTCCAGCACGAAGGCGCTCCGCGAGTACGACGCGATCCCGGCATCCGCGACCCAGGTGGCGACGATGCCGACGAGACCCGTGACCTTGGCCGAGACCGTCGCGGGCAGCCACACCGTGAAGCCCACGAAGAGCAGGTAGCCGACCAGCAGCGCCCGCGCCACGACGGCGCCGGTGCGGGCGCGGACGACGGCAGGAGCGGACATGCCGCCATGCTAGCCACCGCAGCCGACCCCGGTTCTCAGCTTCGGGTGCCGCTCCAGTTCAGCTGCTCGATGTAGCGCAGCAGCACGCCCTCGCGCAGCGCCCACGGCGACACCTCGAGCTCCTCGATGTCGAGCACGGTCATCGCCGCATGCAGCGAGACCGCCGCGGCGACGATCTGGAACGTGCGATCCGGCGTGATCCCGGGGAGCTCCTGACGAGCGGATGCCGGGAGCCGCGCGAGACGCGGGATCCAGGAGCCGAGCGAAGCGCGGGGGAGCAGCATCCGATCGGTCCCCGACCAGCCGGGTGCCGGGTATCCGACGAGTCGGGCGAGCGAGCGGATCGCCTTCGACGAGCCGACGACATGATCGGGACGCGGGAGCGCGAGGAACTGCGGCAGCACGGCGGCGAGCGTCTTCTTCGCGTGCGCTCGCAGCCTTTCGACGTCTTCCTCGCCGGGCGGGTCGTTCGGCAGGAACTGCACGGTCATTCGTCCGGCGCCCAGAGGGACGGATGCCGCGGCATCCGGCATCTCCTCGGCACCCGCCGCGATCTCGAGCGAGCCGCCGCCGATGTCGAGGAGCAGCAGCTGCCCCGCCGACCACCCGAACCAGCGGCGCACCGCGAGGAAGGTCAGCTCGGCCTCGGTCTCGCCGTCGAGCACCTGGAGCGGCTGCCCGAGGGCGGCCTCGATGCGGGCGATCACGTCGACGCCGTTCTGCGCGTCGCGCACCGCGCTCGTCGCGGTCGCCAGGAGCTCGTCGACCTTCTCGCTGTCGGCGACCCTGCGCGCCTGCGCGACCGCCTCCTCGAGCGCGACGACCCCTTCCTCGGAGATCGCACCCTCCGGTGTGAGGTAGCGCATGAGGCGCAGCACCGTCCGGTCGCTCGTCTTCGCGAGCGGGCGACCGCCGGGGCGGACGTCGGCGGCGAGCATGTGAACGGTGTTGGAACCGATGTCGAGGACTCCCAGGCGCACGGGAAGAGACTACTCGTGCCCCGATACGATGGAACAGTGACCACCGTCGACTCCGCGCAGCCGCTGTCTCCGTATCGTGAGATCGGTCGCGCGGAATGGGCGCGTCTGGCCGCCGACCTCGATCAGCCGCTCAGCGAGACCGAGGTCGTCGAGGTCCGCGGCATCGGCGACAGGCTGAGCATGACCGAGGTCCGCGAGGTCTACCTGCCGCTCAGCCGCCTGCTCAGCCTCTACGCCACGTCGACCAAGCGCCTCGGAGCGGCGACCTCGTCGTTCCTGCAGGAGGACGACACGACGACGCCATTCGTCGTCGGCGTCGCCGGCTCGGTCGCCGTCGGCAAGTCGACGATCGCCCGACTGCTGCGCGAGCTCATGAGCCGCTGGCCCGGCACGCCCCGGGTCGAGCTCGTCACGACCGACGGCTTCCTCTACCCGAACGCCGAGCTCGGGCGCCGGGGTCTGATGGAGCGCAAGGGCTTCCCGGAGTCGTACGACCGACGCTCCCTCATCGAGTTCCTCACCGAGGTGAAGAGCGGGGCCCCCGAGGTGCGCGCTCCCTTCTACTCGCACATGCGGTACGACATCGTCCCCGACGCGCATGTCGTCGTGCGGCGGCCCGACGTCGTGATCGTCGAGGGGCTGAACGTGCTGCAGCCGCCGCCCGCGCCGAACGACGTCGCGGTCAGCGATCTGTTCGACTTCTCGATCTTCGTCGACGCCGACACCTCGCACATCGAGAAGTGGTACGTCGACCGCTTCCTCGCGCTGCGGCAGGGCGCGTTCAGCAATCCGTCGTCGTACTTCAACGTCTTCGCGCACCTCACCGACGAGGAGGCGATCACGACGGCGCTCGGCTACTGGAACGAGATCAACATGCCGAACCTCGTCGAGAACGTGATGCCCACCAAGCACCGCGCGCGTCTGGTCCTGAACAAGGGCGCCGACCACACGGTCGAATCCGTCCTGCTCCGCAAGCTCTGACTCTCTGAACTGCCACGGGAGCGGCCCCGGGCTATTGTTCGGACGACTCGCAAAAGTTGCCGCTTATCTTTGAAGCATGTGTGGAATCGTCGGATACGTGGGCCCGCGCCCCAGCCAGGACATCCTTCTCGCCGGCCTCGCCCGCCTCGAGTACCGCGGATATGACTCCGCCGGCGTCGCCGTCATCGACGGAGACGGCGCGCTCGGGATGCGCAAGAAGGCGGGCAAGCTCGCCGTGCTGCGCGACTCGCTCGCCGATGCACCCCTCTCGGACGGCTCGACCGGCATCGGCCACACCCGCTGGGCGACGCACGGCGGTCCGACCGACGTCAACGCGCACCCGCACCTCGCCGACGACGACAAGCTCGCCGTCATCCACAACGGCATCATCGAGAACTTCTCGGCGCTGCGCGAGGAGCTCCTCGCCGACGGCGTCGTGTTCCGCAGCGAGACCGACACCGAGGTGGCCGCAGCCCTCCTCGGCCGCGAGTACGCCGGCAACGGCGGCGACCTGCAGCTCGCGTTCCGCAGCGTCGTGAACCGCCTCGAGGGCGCGTTCACGCTGCTCGCGATGCACGAGGACCACCCGGGGCTCGTGGTCGGCGCTCGCCGCAACTCCCCGCTCGTCATCGGCCTGGGAGAGGGCGAGAACTTCCTCGGCTCCGACGTCGCCGCGTTCATCGAGCACACCCGCAAGGCGCTCGCGATCGGGCAGGACCAGATCGTCTCGATCACCCCGGATGCCGTCACCGTCACCGACTTCTTCGGAGCGCCGGTCCAGGCCGAGCCGTTCGACGTCTCCTGGGACGCCGCCGCCGCCGAGAAGGGCGGATGGTCGAGCTTCATGGCCAAGGAGGTCGCGGAGCAGCCCGAGGCCGTCGCGAACACGATCCGCGGCCGCATCCAGGACGGCCAGGTCGTCATCCCCGAGCTCGACGGGCTCGACGAGCTCTTCACCGGCATCAACCGCGTGATCATCACGGCCTGCGGCACGGCATCCTACGCAGCGCTCGTCGGCAAGTACGCGATCGAGCAGTGGGCGCGCGTCGCGGTCGACGTCGAGCTCGCGCACGAGTTCCGCTACCGCGACCCGGTGATCGGCGCCGACACGCTCGTCGTCTCGATCAGCCAGTCGGGCGAGACCATGGACACGCTCATGGCCGTCAAGTACGCCCGCGAGCGCGGTGCCCGCACCCTCTCCATCTGCAACACGCAGGGCGCGACCATCCCGCGCGAGTCGGATGCCGTCGTCTACACGCACGCCGGTCCCGAGGTCGCCGTCGCGTCGACCAAGGCGTTCTCGGCGCAGATCACCGCGCTCCTGCTGCTCGGCCTGCACATGGGCCGCGTGCGCGGCACGGTCGCCGATGCATCCTCCGACGTCGCCGAGTTCGCCGCTCTGCCCGAGAAGGTCGCCCGCGTGCTCGAGAGCGAGCAGGAGCACGTCACCCAGCTCGCCGGCTGGATGGCCGACACCCGCTCGGTGCTGTTCCTCGGCCGCCACGTCGGCTACCCGATCGCGCTCGAGGGAGCTCTCAAGCTCAAGGAGATCTCGTATATCCACGCCGAGGGCTTCGCCGCCGGCGAGCTCAAGCACGGTCCGATCGCGCTCATCGAGCCCGGCCAGCCGGTGTTCGTGCTGGTGCCGTCGCCGCGTCACTCGGCGCTGGTGCACTCCAAGGTCGTCTCGAACATCCAGGAGATCCGCGCTCGCGGCGCCCGCGTGATCGTGATCGCCGAAGAGGGCGATGCCGCGGTGCTGCCCTTCGCCGACGAGGTCATCCACATCCCGCTCGCGGGCCCGATGTTCGAGCCGCTGCTCGCGGTCGTGCCGCTGCAGATCTTCGCCATGGCGCTCGCCACGGCCAAGGGCCTCGACGTCGACCAGCCGCGCAACCTCGCGAAGTCCGTCACGGTCGAGTAGGCCCTCTCGGCGGTCTGCACGTCGCGCGCTTCGCAGTCCCTGCACTTTGCAGGTCGAAAATACATCTGCAGGTCGGATCGGGCTGATTCGACCTGCAGATGTATTCTCAGCCTGCGATCCGACTCCGACTCCGACTCCGCCTCACCCTCGGGATCGTCCGAGCGCGGGCAGGATCGCGGCGAGGACCGTCGGCCAGTCGTGCACGATCATGGCGTAATCGAATCGCAGGGTCTCGAATCCGAGGGCGGATGCCGCGGCATCCCTTCGCAGATCGTCATGCCGCTTGGCGTGCGTGTGGTTCTCCCTGCCGTCGGCCTCGAGGATGATCCGCCCGGCCACGACGAAGTCGACCCGGCCCACGCCGGGGATCGAGACCTGACAGTCCAGGCGGATGCCGTGCAGATGCAGCCGCAGTCTGAGCAAGGATTCGAGCCCGCTCTCGGCATCCGGCCGCGCGAGATCGAGCAACCAGCCGGCCGCTCGGGGCAGTTCGCGGCGGATCCGTGCGCGGTCGTGGGCGCCGATGAGGCGCTTGTTCCAGGCTGACTCATACGCGGCGAAGAAGGCCTCTTCATCGAGGCAGCGGTAGGCGTGGATCAGGCAGACCACGACGGGGGCGAGTCCGAGCCCCGCGGAGCCGGGCGAGTAGTGGGTGGTGCACGAGCATCCCTCGTGGGAGTGCGGACGGCCGCTCCGTCCCATCCAGACGTGAGCCTCGTGGTTCGGCGCGGGGAGCATCCAGACACCGTGGGCGCGCAGCGCCGCAGCGCAGGTGAGGCTGCCCCCGTGTGCGGCGGCCGCCAGGACTCCGGCATCCGTCTTCGGCAGAGCGAAGACCCCCTGTCGCACACGCCGGATCTCGCCGGCATCCGCCGCGGCCGCGATCCTCGTGCGCGAGCATCCGTAATCCTGGAGTGTGGTTCCCCGTGCGACGCCGCCGAAGCGGGCGAGGAGATAGGCCGGATCCATCATGTCCCGAGCCTCCGACACTCCGGCCGTGCCGCAGCCCGGAAGGAGGGCATTGTGGATGGATATCGGCGCGCCGACGGCTGTGCAGTATTCGTCGTCGGCCGTCTGCAGGTCGAGATCACACGTGCAGGTCGGATAGGCCCGATTCGACCTGCAGATGTGATCCTGACCGACGAACTGCCGAACCCCATCGAACCGGCGGCCAACCGCCACGGCTCGGTAGGCTGAACGGGTGATCATCGGGACCGGCATCGACCTCGTGGACATCCCGCGGTTCGAACGGACCATGGAGCGGACGCCACGTCTGCGCGAGCGACTCTTCGCGCCGTCGGAGCGGGCTCTCCGCCTTCCCTCCCTCGCCGCGCGCTACGCCGCGAAGGAAGCGCTGATCAAGGCGCTGGGCGGTTCGGACGGCGTGCATTGGACCGAGATCGAGATCGCCTCGGAGTCCTCGGGCAAGCCGCACTTCGTCCTCTCGGGTTCGACGGCCGCCGTCGTCGAGGAGCGCGGCATCCTCACGCTCCACCTCACCCTCACCCACGACGCCGGTCTCGCCGCCGCGTTCGTCGTCGCCGAAGGAGCGCCACTGTGACCGTCCCGTTCCGCGAAGCGACCATCGACCTCGATGCGATCGCCGACAACGTGCGGCACTTCCGTCGACTCACCGGCGTCGAGATCATCGCCGTCGTGAAGGCGAATGCCTACGGCCACGGTGCGGCAGCCACCGCCGTCGCCGCCCTGTCCGCCGGCGCCACCCGCATCGGCGTCGCCGAGATCCCCGAGGCGCTGGAGCTGCGCCGGCAGGGCGTGCACGCCCCGATCATGGCGTGGCTGCATGCGCCGGGGGAGCGGTTCGAGCGCGCCGCCGCCGAGAACATCGAGCTCGGGATCTCCTCCTTCGATCAGCTCGAGGCCGCGGCGGCCGCGGCGAGCGTCGACCGACCTGTCGGCGTGCACCTGAAGTTCGAGACCGGACTCTCGCGCAACGGCATCGCCCCGGCGGACTGGGCGCGGGTGCTCGCGGAGGCGGCGCGGCTCGAGCGGATCGGGCGCCTGCGCATCGTCGGCCTGTTCAGCCACCTCTCGAACACCTCGCCCGAGGACGACAGGGCGGCCCTCGCAAGATTCGAGGAAGGCGTCGCCGCTGCGGCGTCCTTCGGCATCCGTCCGGAGATCCGGCACATCGCGGCCACTGCGGCGGCCATCGACCTGCCCGAGATGCGCCTCGACGCGGTCCGCATCGGCATCGGGCTGTACGGACTCTCGCCGTTCGACGATCGCCGCTCCTCCGAACTGGGGCTGCGCCCCGCGATGACCCTGCGCGGATCGATCGCGGCCGTGCGCCGAGTGAGCGCCGGTTCCGGCGTCTCGTACGGCTACGACCACCGCACCGACCGCGACACCACGCTGGTGCTCGTCCCGCTGGGGTACGCCGACGGTGTCCCCCGCAGCGGTTCCGGCAGGCTCCCGGTGTCGATCGCCGGGCGGCGCTTCCTGAACGTCGGGCGCGTCGCGATGGACCAGTTCGTCGTCGACGTCGGCGACACCCCTGTCTCGATCGGCGACGAGGTGGTGCTGTTCGGCGACCCCACGCTCGGCGTGCCGTCGGCCGCGGAGTGGGCGGATGCCGCGGGCACGATCAACTACGAGATCGTCACGCGCATCGGCCATCGGGTGCCCCGGCGGGCATCATGAGCGTCGACACCGCGTTCCTCGGGCGCCGGGAGATCGCCACCTCGGAGGAGATGGAGCAGCTCGGCCTGCGCATCGGCGAGCAGCTCGCGGCGGGAGATCTGCTCATCCTCACCGGTCCGCTCGGCGCGGGGAAGACGACGTTCACGCGTGGACTCGCGGAGGGCCTCGGCGTGCGCGGACCCGTGCAGAGCCCGACCTTCGTGATCGCTCGCACGCATCCGTCCCTCGTCGGGCGGGCACCGCTCGTGCACGTCGACGCGTACCGCCTCGGCTCCGCCGCCGAGCTCGACGACCTCGATCTCGATCTCGCGCGGTCGGTGGTCGTGATCGAGTGGGGCCGCGGGATGGCCGAGGAGCTCGCGGATTCGTGGTGGGACATCGAGCTGGAGCGCCCGGTGGGCGGCGAGGACATCGACCCGTCGGAGCTGGATGCCGACGCCCCGCGGGTCGTCACGATCCGCAAGGAGGCGGCATCATGAGCGAGCGAAGCATCGGCGCTCTCGTGGCCGTGATCATCGAGGACGATGCCGATGTGAGGTCGCTGCTCGACGAGGTGTTCCGCGCTGCCGGCTTCCGGACCGTCCTGACCGGCTCGGGCCTGGAGGGCATCGCCGCGATCGAGGAGCACGCTCCCGTCATCACGACGCTCGACATCAACCTTCCGGGGATCGACGGCTTCGAGGTCGCCCGCAGGATCCGTCGGATCAGTTCGACGTTCATCATCATGCTGTCCGCGCTGGCGGACGAGTCAGATGTCGTGCTCGGGCTGACCTCCGGCGCGGACGAGTACCTGGTCAAGCCGTTCCGGCCGCGCGAGCTCCGGGCGAGGATCGAGGCGCTTCTCCGCCGTCCGCGCAGCGAGGACCCGCGCAGCGTGCCGGCGGCCCGCACCGTGGCGGACACTCCACCGGCACCGAGCGCCGACGCGACGGTGCTGACGTGGCGGGGGATGGTGCACCGCGACCTCAGCCTCGACCTCGACACCCGGATCGTCCTGGTGGGGCAGCGGCGGATCGACCTCACCCCGACCGAGTTCGAGCTGCTCGCGGCGCTTCTCACGGCGCAGCGGAGGGTCTGCAGCAAGGCCGAGCTGGCTCTCGGACTGCGCGGCGTCCCTCCCGGGGTGTCCGGTCATGTCAGCGAGCCCGACAAGCGCGCCATCGAGACGCACATCGCGAACCTGCGACGCAAGATCGGCGACAGCTCCGCGGAGCCGCGATACGTGGAGACGGTGCGTGGCGTGGGCTACCGTCTCACCCCCGCGGACGACGACACGCGGTAGGTCTGCTGGTGAGGCCGCGGCTCCCCAGCCGCGGCCCCGACGCCTGCGAATCCCCTAACTCGCGCGGCCCAGCGCCTGCGAATCCCCAGTCGCAGAGTCAGCCCCCACTCAGGATGTTAGAGCCGGGAGGCCGCCTGAAGAGCGCAGTGACCCGATCTTTGAGTAATCTTGCGTGAAAGCTGAGGATCGACCGGAGGGCGGGCGAGGATGATCCGCACGGTCTCGATCTGGCGATGGCAGCTGGTGTTCACAGCCAGCATCGTGGCGATCGTCGTCATGATCACCGCATTCACGCCGGAGACGCTGGGAATCCCGCTGTTCATCGCGGCGCTGGCCCTCGTCGTCGTCACGACGCTGCTGGCCTTCGTCATGCCATGGCACCGGCTCCCGCGCCGGGCGGTGGCCGTCCTTCCGCTGCTCGACGCGCTCGCCGTCGGGTTCGCCACGAGTGCACCCGACATCCGGCTCGGACTGCTCTGGGTCTTCCCCGTCACGTGGCTCGCCACGTACTTCACGATGCCCTGGGTGCTCGCCGGGGTGGCCTTCTGCGGGGTCTGCCTCGTGCTCTTCGCCGAGCGCACGGGGGATACCGCCGATCTGCTGCTGCGCGTCCTCACCGTCATCATCACGCTGAGCTTCCTCGGCGTCACGGTGCGCATCGGCTCGCAGCGGGCACGGGCCGCACGACGCCTTCTCGAGCGGCGTTCGGAGCAGGTGAACCGCGCGGCCGAACGGGCCGAGACCAACCAGCGCCGGGTCACCCAGATCATCGACGCGCTGGGCGTCGCTCTCGTCGTCGTCGCCGGGGACGGGCGGATCCTCCAGATGAACGACGCCTACCGCGCGTTGTACGGCCGAGGCCGCTTCGGCGAGACGCTCGCGTCGGCCGCGGTCGAGTACGACCGACGGCGCGGTGCCGCCGTGCCGCCGGGCCGCACGACCCTGGCGCGCGCCGCGAACGGCGAGCGCCTGCACGACGAGCGGGTCTGGCTCTTCGACAGTGAGGGGCACTGGCGCGCCCTTCAGGTGAGCACGCAGCCGATCGCCGCCGCGGCGGAAGGCGCGCACGTCACGCTGGTGGTGATCGACGACATCACCGAGCTGCTGGAGGCGGCCGAGGAGCGCCGCGCGCTGGCGGCCGTGGTCTCGCACGAGCTGCGCAATCCGCTCACGGCCATCATCGGCCACGTCGATCTGCTGCTGGAGCGCGACGATCTCGCTCCACAGGTCACCGCGCAGCTGGAGGTCATCGCGAACGCGGGTGAGCGGATGGAGGGTCTCGTGGCGAGCACGTTGGAGACGACGAAGAGCGCGCCGGCGGAGCCGTTCGAACCCGTCGATCTGCGCGAGGTCGTCGAGGCGTCCGCGGCGTCATATGCGCCCCTCATCTCCGGCAATCGCCAGGAGCTCGGGATCAGCGGTGCGGAGAGCCTCGTCATCTACGGCGACGCGTTCCGGCTGCGGCAGGTGCTCGACAACCTGCTCAGCAACGCGGTCAAGTACACGCCGGCCGGCGGCCGAATCGACGTCCGCCTCGGCACGGCGGCCGACGGGCAGGCCGAAGTGGTCATCAGCGATACCGGAACGGGCATCGCCGCCGATGAGCTGCCGCGCCTGTTCGACCCCTACTTCCGCACCGACCGCGCCGTCCAGGCGGGTATCGCGGGCACCGGACTCGGCATGGGCATCGCCCGGGGCATCATCGAGGCCCATGAAGGAAGCATCGGAGTGGAGAGCGGAGTCGGCGCCGGCACGACCGTCACCCTGCATTTTCCGCAGCGGCGAGTGAAAGAGGTCCTGGAATGATCGTGCCCGCCCACGTGCCCGTGCACGTCGACATCACGACCAGCATGGTCGCCGTCGTGACGGTCCTGGCCGCCCTGGTCTTCACCCTCGCGACGCTGGCGCGTCCCAGCAGGGCGACCGTCACCTGGGGGGCCGCGTTCGGGCTCGGCGTGCTCGGCGCATATCTCTGGCTCGCCGGGAACCAGACGTCGGACCCCCTGATGAGAGCCGCCGCGTCGGGCCTCCTGCTGTGCTTCGAGCCGCTCGTCTGGATCGGGCTGCGGATGCATCTGCGCCGGCGGGTCGTCTGGTGGCCCGTGGCGGTCTACCTGGCGATCGTCCCGTCGCTGCTGGTGCTGACGGCGAAGACGCCGGTGTATCTGCTCACCTTCCACACCGTGTTCGTCGTGAGCGGCGTCTTCGCCGCCTTCGTCGGCTACGAGCTGCTGCGCCGGCAGCCGGGCCCACGCGACATCCTCCTCCCGCTCGCCCTGGCCTCGTGCGCGTTCATCGTGGTCGCGGTCACCGCAGCCGTGGCCGCCGCCATGAACCAGGGGGTGAGCACCGATGAGCAGCTCAGCACGCTCCGCGGGATGAACGCGGTGGGAACGCTCGTGCTGAGCACGTGCGCCGCCTTCACCTTGGTGCTGATGGTCAGGGCGGAGGCGACACCGCCCTCCGCGATCGAGGCCGCGATCGAGCGCGCCCGGTGGCGGCTGCTGAAGGCCGGCGCCCAGAACGAGCAGGTGTGGTCGCTCCTCGACGTGCGCCTGGACGACCCCGCCGATCTGCGTGAGGCATCGACAGGCTCCACTTTCGCGATGATCGCCGACCGGTTCCACGACGACATCCAGGACGCGCTTCCCGCTGCCGCAGACGCCATCCGCATCGACGACACCCGGGCGATCGTCATCATCCGAGGGAGCGAGGAAGCGGTCCGGTTCCACATGCGCGACATCCTCACCCGCATCTCGACCATCGAGCGGGGCGACTCCATCGACGGCATCCGGGCGTCGGCGAGCATCGGCTGGGCGACGGTCGCCTCCACCGGATACGACTACGACGAGCTCGCCGCCGCGGCGGGAGCGGCGGCGGTCCGCGCCCGTGCGGCAGGCGGAGACCGATGGAAACTGTCGACCTCGTCGGATGCGCCCGCCGCAGAGGTCGAGGCGCCGACGAGCGTGCCCCCGGCGGGCCGGACTACCCTGGAGAGGTGATCCTCGCCGTCGACACCTCCCTGGGCACCGCCGTCGCCCTCATCGACGCCGACGGGACCCGGCGCGCCGAGGCGGCGACCGTCGATCCTCTCGGTCACGCCGAGGTCATCGGCGTCCTGCTCGCCCAGGTGCTCGCCGAGGCCGGCCCCGGGGACATCACGCATGTCGTCGCGGGCATGGGCCCCGGCCCCTTCACCGGCCTGCGCATCGGCATCGCCGCTGCCCGCGCGTTCGCGCTCGGCCGGCGCATCCCCGTGGTGTCCGTGCCCAGCCACCTCGGAGCCGCGCTGACCGCTCTCGAGACCGAGTCCGGCCCCTTCGCGATCGTCACCGATGCCCGCCGCCGCGAAGTCGCGATCACGGTGTTCGACGGAGCGGATGCCGACGGCATCCCGCGCGTCGTCGCCGAGACCGTCCTCGTCAAGGCCGTCGATGCCGACGCGCACCTCGCAGGCATCCGCCGTGTCGACGTCACGACGCTCTCCGGTGCCGACCTCGCACGCGTGGGTGCCCGCGCGCTCGCCGCCGGGCGCTCGCTCGCGGGTGACGAGCCCCTCTACATGCGCCATCCCGACGTCACCCTGCCCGGGGCCCCCAAGAAGGTCCGGTCATGACGCTCCGCCCCGCGATCCCTGCCGACCTCGACGCCATCATGCTGATCGAGAACCGCTCGTTCCCGACGGATGCGTGGAGCGCCGAGACCATGGCCGCCGAGCTCGCCAGTCCGCACGGACAGTACCTGATCGACGAGCATGACGGCGTCGTCATCGGCTACGGCGGCATCCGTGCGCTGCAGGGGAGCGCGGATGCCGACATCCAGACCATCGCCCTCCTCGCCGGGCATCGCGGCGAGGGACGGGGACGCGCTCTGCTGCGTGCCCTGCTGGCGGCTGCACGGGAGCGCGGTGCGCGCGAGGTCTTCCTCGAGGTGCGTGCGGACAACCCTGCGGCAGCAGGCCTCTATCTCGCGGAGCACTTCGAGGAGATCGGCAGACGTCCTCGTTACTATCAGCCGGACGACGTGGACGCCATCGTCATGCGACGCGACCTGCGCCGGCATCCGCTGTCCGCCGATGAGCCGCAGGAGGCGAACGCATGAGTGAGCCTCTGGTGCTCGGCATCGAGACGAGCTGCGACGAGACCGGTATCGGCATCGTCCGCGGGCGCACCCTGCTCTCCAACACGATCGCCTCGAGCATGGACGAGCACGCGCGCTTCGGCGGCGTCGTTCCCGAGGTCGCCGCCCGGGCGCACCTCGAGGCGCTGCAGCCCTCCATCGACGCGGCACTGGCCGAGGCCGGGGTGACACTCGACGACCTCGATGCGGTCGCGGTCACCAGCGGGCCGGGCCTCGCGGGCGCGCTCATGGTCGGCGTCGGTGCGGCGAAGGGCCTCGCCGTGTCGTTGGACAAGCCGCTGTATGCCGTCAATCACCTCGTCGGCCACATCGCCGCCGACATCCTGACCCCCGACTCCGAACCGCTGGAGTACCCGACCATCGCACTGCTGGTCTCCGGCGGGCACACCTCGCTGCTGCACGTGCGCGACCTCACGACCGACGTCGAGCTGCTCGGCGAGACCATGGACGATGCCGCCGGAGAGGCCTTCGACAAGGTGGCCAGACTCCTCTCGCTGCCGTATCCCGGCGGGCCGGAGATCGACCGCGCGGCCCTCGACGGCGACCCCGACGCGATCCGCTTCCCGCGGGGGCTCTCCCGCGCATCCGATCTGGCGAAGCACCGCTACGACTTCTCCTTCTCGGGGCTGAAGACCGCCGTCGCCCGCTGGGTGGAGGGCTTCGAGGCCGACGAGGTGAACCGGGGCGCGGCCATCCCGGTCGCCGATGTCGCCGCGAGCTTCCGCGAAGCGGTCGTCGACGTGCTGGTGACGAAGGCCCTCGCCGCCTGCGCGGATCTCGGTGTTCCCCGGCTGCTGCTCGGCGGCGGGGTCATCGCGAACAGGCGCCTGCGCGAGGTCGCCCTCGCGCGTGCCGAGGCGGCCGGCGTGACCGTGCGGATCCCGCCCCTCTCGCTGTGCACGGACAACGGCGCGATGATCGCGGCACTGGCCGCCGAGCTGATCTCCTCGGGGCGCGGACCGTCGACCCTCGCGTTCGGGGCGGACTCCACGCTCCCGGTGACGGAGATCCAGGTCGCGGAGGCGGTTCCGGCATGAGCGATCTCCCGCGCACCCCCGACGCCGAAGGGACCGCACCGGCCCCACGCCCGAGCATCGAGCGCCCCAGCGGCGAGGTCGAGCAGCCGGCGGGTGCGACCAGGATCCCCGGCGCGCGCCGGGACGGGTACGCCAAGCTCCCCACCGGGCCGGTCGGCATCGAGCCCGTGGTCGTGAGCGGCCCCGACCTCGACGCCGTCGACGACACCGAGTGGGAGCCCACGACGGACACCGCCGTGATCGACGACACCCGGCTGGCGCCGTGGGCGCTCCTCGCCGCGATCGTCGCGCTGGGCGCATCCTTCTTCGTCGGCTGGGGCATCCCGGTGGCGGTCGTCTCGGTCATCGCCGCGATCATGTCGCTGCGGCGGCCGGTCGAGAGCCGCGCGATCGCCCGCTGGGCGCTGGTGCTCGGCCTCTGCGCGACGGTCTACAGCCTGGGCTGGCTCGTCTGGGCCGGTATGCAGTTCGAGCGGCTCGGATAGCCGGATGCTGGACGCCGACGAGCTCGCGGAGATGCGTGCACTGCAGGCGCGGGCATACGGGCGCGACGGCGGGCTCTCGCACGCCGAGGCCGCGCGACTGCGCGGCCTGCAGGAAGGCGCGGTCGAGCGTGGGGTGTCGAGCGTCGCACCGGAGAGCGGACAGACAGCCGTCGACGCCGGCACCGCGGGCAGCATCACCGATAGTCGCGTCACGGGAGCCGTCGAGCCGACGGAACCCGCCCCCGCCGCGACCTCCCCGGCCGTCCGGGAGCCGGTCGACGAGGCTCCGGCATCCGCTCCTGCTCTGCGCCGTGCACCCGCGCGGTGGATCGCGCTCGCGGCAGTGGTCGTGCTCCTGTGCGGCGTCGGGATCGGATGGCTCCTGTTCGGCCAGAGCCGTGCCGCGGCGGTCGCCCTCACCGCCGAACAGCAGGAGTGGCAGAACGCGCTGACCGCCGAGGGCGACTACGACCCGTCGTCGATCCGCGCCCTGGCCGTGAAGGAGGGCGTGGTCGTCTGGACCGCGACGAAGGAGGAGCGCCAGCGCACCTGCCTGATCCTCGGTGACGGCGAGAGCACCTCACCGATCTGCCAGCTGACCGAGATGGTCGCCGAGTCCGGCATGTACGGGTCGCTCATCGTCGACTCCGTCGGCGTCACGCAGCGCGAAGTCTCCGCCCAGCTGCTGTTCGCCGCATCGGGGGAACCCGCCGTCGCCGTCAGCAGCTACGACTACAGCTCGGGATCCGCCGGCATGATCTACGCGAACGAGAACGAGACGCGCATCGCGGAGAAGCTCGCCGACGAGGGGTTCGACCCGCGTTCGATCTGGGTGGCCGGCTACGACGGCGATGTGCCGATCTGGAGCGCGATGCAGCTCGACTCACCGGGGGCATGTCTCATCTACGACGGCTCCCTCTCTCCGTCTCCGATGGTGTGCGCCGACCCGCAGACCATCGTGGAACAGGGCGCGGGGCTCGTCCTGAACGTCGTCGATCCGCAGACGGGCACGACGACCACCTTCGAGTTCTCGCCGCACGGACCGTCAGCCCTCGTGATCACCCGGGAGCGGGGTGAGGTCGGTGCCGGGGGAGACTGACTCCGAGGAGCGGGGGAGACTGCAGCGGAAGGCCTACGGGCGCGCCGGCGGACTGACGGATGCCGAGGCGCGACGGCTGCGCGAGCTCGAGGACGCGCGGCCGGCGCTGATGCTCTCGACGACGCCGCCGTTGCCGGCACGCGCTGCCGAGCCGCCGACGCTCATCGATCGCGAGCACGTGCCGCAGGGCACAGCTGCGACGGCTTCGCTCGGGGCCGCCGTGCCGCCCGGCGCCGAGGCGCAGGAACCGTTCGCGGGCACCGACGGCACCGCCCGCCCCGCCGCCGAGAAGGGAAGCACCGCCGAGATGGGTGGCGAGCGGCGGCGCAGCGCGTGGCTCGCGGTTCCTCGACGCCGGTGGGGGCTGGTGGCCGCGGCCTCGGCGCTGCTGCTCGCGATCGGCGTGGGCGCGGGCTGGGCGCTCTTCGCTCAGCGCCCCGAGGTCATCCCTCTCACCGAGGAGCAGCAGCAGCGGCGACTCGAACTGTACGAGCAGGGCGAATACGACCCGGGCACGCTGCGCGCGGTCGGGCAGGACGACGACGCCCTGGTCTGGTACGGCACGAGAGAGGACGGACGACTGATCTGCGTGGTGATGGATGTGCAGGAGGCGTCGTCCGACTCCTGTGAGGACCGCGACGCCGTCGGTCCGTTCGGGTTGTCGACGTTCGTGATGGTGCCGGACACCGTCGATGCGGATGCCGATCCCGCCGTCGCCTCGGGCACCAGCGTGAACGTCTACATGATGTTCTCCACGACGGGCGAGCCCATGGTCTCGATCCAGCGGTGGACGCCGAACCTCACGATGGTGAACCAGTTCCAGGGCGACGAACGCGCCAGGGCGACGGAGCTGTTCGAGCAGGGGTTCTCGATGGGTCTGTCGCTGGTCGGCTACTTCCAGGACGAGCCGGTGTGGCTGGGGTCCCGGTTCGCCGACGGCGATGACGCGACCTCGTTCGAGCAGTGCATGATCATCGACGCCCCGAAGGAGCGCCCGGTGTGCAGCACGACCTTCGACCTGCCCGGTGCGGGGCTCTTCGCGGTGGTCGACGGGGTCGACGGCGGGGTCCCCGTCTCCTGGACGATCGGCGTGCAGAACACGCAGAACCAGACGCCGTTCCTCACCATCACGAGGGACTCCTCGTTCACGTCGCCCTCTTCCCCCGGCGACACGGTCCGCATCGAGTCCCCTCCGGGCGATCCGATCCGCGTCGAGGCTCCGCCGGACGATCCCGGCGAGTGACGGCGCTCAGGCCGCGGCGGGAACGCGGTCGGCGAGGATCGCACGGCGCTGGTCGCCCACCCGCACGAGGATCAGCGTGGCCTCCGCGTCGCCGCGCAGTGTGAGCTTCCTGCGGAAGGCCGCGGGATCGACGTCGACCCCGCGCTTCTTGATCTCGAGCCGGCCGATCCCGTTCGCCTTCAGCACGGCGTTGATCGCCTTGGGCGTGGCCGGCATGGTCTCCCGCACGCGGAACGACTGCACGAACGGGCTCGTCACCGCGGCATCCGACGTCAGGTAGGCGATGTGCTCGTCGAGCATCCCCGCATCGAGGCTCCGCGCGACGTCGCCGATGAGCCGCGCACGGATGACCGCCCCGTCCGGTTCGTGCAGGAATGCGCCGAGCTCGCGGACCGGAGCATCGTCGGCGTCTGCGCCGGAGGTCAGCTCGTGCGAGCGCTCGCCGCGGATCACGAGGGCCGCACGACGCACGCCTTCGCGCGCGAGAGCACCGCTCCACACCACCAGCTCGACCACGCTGCCGTCGGCGCTCACCCACTGCGCCTCGCTGTCGGACGGGAGCGCGTCGCGGTCGTGCGCGGGGCCGAGCTTGATGCCCGTCGGCATCCGTGCGGCGACGTCGAAGGCCCAGTCGAGGGAGGGGGAGTAGTCGTCGGCGGACACGCGTCGCGTCTCGCTGTGGCCGGCGGTGCGCCGCGCGGGGTCCATCCAGACGGCGCCGGGTGTCTCGCCGGGCACGTCGAGAGCGTCCTCCGCCGTGCCGTGGCGGACGACCGCGGAATCCCCGAACGGGGCGAGGTTGTAGGCGGCGATCACCGAGGTGACCTCGTCGGCGTCGACCGCGAGCACGTCGAGTCCCGCGCCGGCGAAGGCGAGGGCGTCGCCGCCGATGCCGCAGCCGAGGTCGGCGACCCGCGTGATGCCGACGCTGCGGATGCGCTGCGCGTGCCGCGCGGCGACGGCGAGCCGGGTGGCCTGCTCGAGCCCCGCGCGGGTGAACAGCATCCGACCGGCGAACGCGCCGAACTTCGCCGTCGCCTTGGAGCGCAGGTGCGCCTGACCGACCACGGCGGAGACCAGATCGGGAGAGTGCCCTGCCGCGCGCAGACGGGAGACGGCGCGAGCGACCTCGGCGGTCGAGTCGAGGGCGCCCAGCTCATCGAGCAGCTCGAGCCCCTCGGGGGTCAGCAGGGCTCGCAGCTCGGACATCTCCACGCCCTCAGCCTAATTCCCCCGCCCCCGTCGCCGAGCCGGCGGGTGGCATTGGCACTCGCATTGCATGAGTGCCAGCCGAGCGCATAGACTGGATTAGCACTCTCGGGTTGAGAGTGCGAACAAGTCTTTCGTGTCAGCGTCAAGAAAGAAGAGGTAGACCGTGTCGGTTTCCATCAAGCCGCTCGAGGACCGCATCGTCATCCAGCAGGTCGAGGCCGAGCAGACCACCGCGAGTGGCCTGGTCATCCCCGACACCGCCAAGGAGAAGCCCCAGGAGGGCGAGGTCGTGGCTGTCGGCCCCGGCCGCATCGACGACAACGGCAACCGCGTTCCGATCGACGTCGCCGTCGGCGACCGTGTCCTGTACAGCAAGTACGGCGGCACCGAGGTGAAGTTCGGCGCAGACGAGTACCTCGTCCTGTCGGCCCGCGACGTGCTCGCGGTCGTCGTCCGCTGAACCAGCGTTCCTCGGAAGGGACTCGGATGCTTCGGCATCCGGGTCCCTTCTGCTTTCCGCCAGACGGCGTCGGTTTCCTGCCGGACTCCTTCGGTCCATGGCCATGTGGCGTCCGCGGACTGTCGCGCGGCATAGGGTTGTGCAGTGCCCTCTGAGACGACCCGCGCCACTCGGACCGCCGGAGTCGCCTACGCCGGCGGCGCCTATCTGCTCTGGGGCATCCTCCCGCTCTACTTCCTCCTCCTCGTGCCGACCGGGCCGTGGGAGGTCGTCGCCTGGCGAGTGCTGCTGTCGCTGGTCTTCTGCCTCCTGCTGCTGACGGTGACGCGCGGATGGGCCGCCTTCGGTGTGATCCTGCGGCAGCCGAAGCTCTTGGGCTGGACGGCGCTGGCCGGCCTCCTCATCTACGTCAACTGGCAGGTGTTCGTGCTCGGCACGCTCACCGGCCACGTCGTCGAGACCAGCCTCGGCTACTTCATCAACCCGATCACCACCGTGCTGCTCGGCGTCTTCGTGCTCAAGGAGCGCATCCGCCGTCTGCAATGGGCAGCCATCGCCATCGCCGCGATCGCGGTCGTCGTGATCGTCGTCGCCTACGGCTCGTTCCCCTGGATCGCGCTGTCGCTGACGGCGTCGTTCGGCGTCTACGGGCTGATCAAGAAGAAGATCGGTCCGGCCGTCGACGCGGTGAGCGGGCTGACGCTGGAGTCGTTCTGGCTGATCCCGATCGCCGTCGTGCAGCTGATCATCGTCGCGCAGACGCCCGCCGGAATCACGATGGGGGCGAACGGCTGGGGTCACGCCCTGGTGCTCGGGTTCGCCGGCGTCGTCACGGCCGTTCCGCTGCTGCTCTTCGCGGCGGGCACACGACGCATCGACCTCACGGTGATCGGCATGATCCAGTTCGTCACCCCGGTGATGCAGTTCATCCTCGGCGTCGTGGTCCTCGGGGAGCCGATGCCGGCCGAGCGATGGGCCGGATTCATCATCGTGTGGATCGCGATCATCGTCTTCGTGGTGGACCTCATCCTGGCCGCTCGCCGGGGCCGCGCCGCCGCCGAGCCCGAACCGGTCTGATCCCCGGTCCTGTCGCAGGCCGGACTCGGTGTCGGATCGTTAACGCACCGAAACACTAGCGACCCCTGACGGCGTGTCCCACGCTCTAGTGTTAGAGCACCCGAGCGTGGTCACAATCCACGTTCAGTTACGCAAGGGAGCATCATGAACGCACTGAAGGGTTCGCGCAGCGCGAAGGTCTTCGCAGGGATCGCGCTTCTCAGCGCATCCGCAATGGTCATCGCCGGCTGCAGCAGCACTCCGGAGGGCTCGCCCTCCGAAGGCGACGACAAGCCGGCCGCCGACCTGACACTCAAGCTCGGGTCTCTGCTGCCGCAGACCGGTTCGCTGTCGTTCCTCGGCCCGCCCATGGAGTCGGGCGTCGGACTCGCCGTCTCCGAGGTCAACGAGGCCGCCGCAGGCGTCACCATCGACCTGACCGCCGAAGACGAGGGCGACACCGACACGAAGGCGTACGAGACCTCGATCACCAAGCTCCAGGGCGCGGGCGTCACCGCCATCGTCGGCGCTGCGGCATCCGGCGTCTCCCGCCTCATCCTCGACGGCAACGTGAGCGCCGGCATCCTGCAGATCTCGGCGTCGAACACCGGCCCCGACTTCACCGACTGGGACGACAAGGGACTCTACTTCCGCACCGCTCCCAGCGACCTGCTGCAGGGCGAGGTCCTCGGCAACCTGATCGCCGAAGACGGACACAAGACCCTCGGCGTCATCTACCAGAACGACGCCTACGGCACGGGTCTGTTCGACAACATCAAGTCGACCTTCGAGGGCGCGGGTGGCGAGGTCGTCGCCGACGCCTCGTACAACGTCGGTGACGGTCAGTTCGACGCTCAGGTCGAGACGATCAAGGCAGCCAACCCGGATGCCGTCGCGATCGTGTCGTTCGACCAGTTCAAGACCATCGCCCCGCTGCTGCAGAACGCCGGCATCACGCCGGACAAGTGGTACCTGGTCGACGGAAACCTGTCGGACTACGGCTCCTCGCCCGACACGAACTTCTCGTTCTCGCTCGAGGGCGCGCAGGGCACCAAGCCCGGCCCGGCGCTCGAAGACGACTTCACCGAGCGTCTGCAGACGTTCTGGACCGGTGAGGGCAACCCCGAGGTCAACGACTTCACGTACGCCGCCGAGGCATACGACGCCGTCGTCCTCGTCGCTCTCGCGTCGCTCGCGGCCGGTTCCACCGAGGGCGCGGACATCGCGGCCAAGATGGCCGAGGTCTCCGGCGGCACCGGCGACGGTGAGAAGTGCACCAGCTTCGCTGACTGCGCCAAGATCATCAACGACGGTGGCACGGCCGACTACGACGGCTACTCCGGCGAGGTCACGTTCGACGAGAACGGCGACCCGCAGGGTGCCTCGATCGGTACCTACAAGTACGGTGCGGACAACCTGATCACCCGCACGAACTGATCACACGCGAAGGCCCCGGATGCTCAGCATCCGGGGCCTTCGTCGTGCGCTCGGCCCTTCGACAGGCTCAGCCCTTCGACAGGCTCAGGGACCCAGCCCTCTGGGTCGCTGAGCCTGTCGAAGCGTCCTGGCACGGAAGAGGGGCGGATGCCGCAGCATCCGCCCCTCTTCTCTTCCGCGTCAGGCGGCGTCTTCGGTGCCGAGCGTGCCGAGGTACAGGCCGATGACCTTGGGGTCGTTGAGGAGGTCGCGACCGGTGCCCTCGTAGGCGTCCCGTCCCTGGTCGAGCACGTAGCCGCGGTCGCAGATCTGCAGGCAGCGCCGGGCGTTCTGCTCGACCATGATCGTCGTGACGCCGGCCTTGTTGATGTCGGAGACGCGGATGAACGCGTCATCCTGGCGCACGGGGGAGAGGCCGGCGGATGGCTCGTCGAGCAGCAGCACCGACGGATCCATCATGAGCGCGCGCGACATCGCCACCATCTGCCGCTCACCGCCGGACAGCGAACCGGCACGCTGCTTGAGCCGCTTGCCGAGCTCGGCGAAGATGCTGCTGACGAACTCCAGACGCTCGGCGTAGATCTTGGGGTTCTGGTAGAGCCCCATCTGGAGGTTCTCCTCGATGGAGAGCGACGGGAAGACGTTGTTGGTCTGAGGGACGAAGGCCACGCCGCGCTTGACGAGCTTGTCGGCCTTGAGTCCCACGATGCTCTCACCGTGGAGCGTGACATCACCCTCGCGCACGTTCACCATGCCGAAGATCGCCTTCAGCAGAGTGGACTTGCCGGCACCGTTCGGGCCGATGATGCCGATCAGCTCGCCCTTGTGCGCGACGAGGTTCGCTCCGTTGAGGATGTTCACGCCGGGCAGGTAGCCCGCGTGCACGTCCTTCAGCTCCACGATGACGTCGTCGTTCTTGATCTCGTTCCGGACAGGCGTCTGGTCGGTCATGCCTTCTTCTCCTCGGCGTCGTCGGCGGATTCCTCGGCCTCGACCTCGGCCTCGACCTGTTCGCGGAAGCTCACCGGGTCGATCTCCGAGATCACGGGGATGCGGCCGGTCACGGCGCCGAGGTCGACGTCCTGGTGGGCGCCGAGGTAGGCGTCGATCACGGCGGGGTCCGCCATGACCTCGTCCGGCGGTCCTTCTGCGACGACGCGTCCTTCGGCCATGACCACGACCCAGTCGGCGATGTGGCGGACCATGTGCATGTCGTGCTCGACGAACAGCACGGTCATGCCGAGGCCCTTGAGATCGAGAATGTGGTCGAGCAGCGACTGCGTGAGCGCGGGGTTCACCCCGGCCATCGGCTCGTCCAGCATGACCAGCGTCGGGTCGCTCATCAGCGCCCTGGCCATCTCGAGCAGCTTGCGCTGCCCTCCCGAGAGCGAGGCTGCGAAGTCCTGCTCCTTGGCGTCGAGCTTGAACCGCGCCAGAAGGTCGCGGGCCTTGGCCTCGATCTCGGTGTCCTGCTTGCGCCACAGGAACGGGAACAGGCTCGACCAGAACCCTTCGCCGCGCTGGCCGGGGGCACCGAGCTTCATGTTCTCGAGCACCGTCAGCAGCGACAGCGACTTGGTCAGCTGGAACGTGCGGACCTGCCCCATCCGCGCGACCTTGAAGGACGGCACGCCGGAGAGGTTCTTTCCGTCGAACGACCAGGTGCCGCTGTTGGGCTTGTCGAAGCCGCAGAGCAGGTTGAACAGCGTCGTCTTGCCGGCGCCGTTGGGACCGATGAGCGCCGTGATCGCGCCGCGCGGGATCTCGAGGTGGTCCACGTCGACGGCGGTGAGTCCGCCGAAGCGCCGCTCCACGCCGTCGGCGATGAGGATCGGATCGACCTTCGCCACGCCGGGCTTCACTTCGCCCGTGGTCAGGCCCGTGGTCTTCGGCCGACGGATGCTCCCGGTGGCCGGGGCGGCGGTCCCCTCGGGGACCGCCTCGGGGGTCAGTTCACTTGACAAAGGTCATCTCCCTCTTGTCGCCGAGGATGCCCTGGGGGCGGAAGATCACGAGCAGCATCAGCGCGATGCCGATGAAGATGAACACCAGCGTCGAGGCCTGGCTGTCGGACATCGGCAGGATCCCCGATTTCGCCATCGCCGGCAGCAGGTTCGCCATGAAGGCGAACACGACCCAGAAGAGGATCGCTCCGAGCGTCGGCCCGATCACGGTGGCCGCGCCGCCGAGGAGGAGGACCGTCCACAGGAAGAACGTCAGCGAGGTCGTGTAGCTGCCGGGGACGACGGCAGAGGGGAGGACGAACACGATCCCGCCCGCCGCGCCGATGACGCCGCCGACGATGAGCGCCTGCATCTTGTAGGCGAAGACGTTCTTGCCGAGCGAGCGCACGGCGTCCTCGTCCTCGCGGATGCCCTTGAGCACGCGGCCCCACGGGCTGCGCATCAGCGCCCACACCAGCAGGATCGCGACGACGAGCACGATCAGCCCGAACACGCGGTTCCAGAGATCGTCCGCGCTGTACGTCCACGGCCCGAACCCGTATGTCCCGACAGGGAAGGGGTTCGCGTCACGGAAGCCGCCGTTGAACTGGGCGAGGCCGTCGGCGGAGTTGGTGTACTCGTCGAAGACCTGCGTGGTGAACAGCAGGCGCACGATCTCACCGGCCGCGATCGTCGCGATCGCGAGGTAGTCGGCCCGCAGACGCAGGGTCGGGATGCCGAGCAGCACCGCGAAGAGCGCGCCGCCGAGCAGACCGATCAGCATGCCGATCCACCACGGGAGCCCGAAGGTGAGCACCGAGATGGCGTAGCCGTAGCCGCCGATCGCCATGAACGCGGCCATACCGAAGTTGAGCAGGCCGGCGAAGCCGAAGTGCATCGCGAGACCTGTCGCCGCCAGGGCGTACGCCAGGGTGACCGGGCTGAACAGATAGACGGCGGTGTTGGAGAAGATGCTTCCGAAGTCCATGGCGGTCAGCCCAACCTTTCCCTGCGGCCCAGCAGTCCCTGGGGTCTGACGAGGAGGATCACGATGAGCACGACCAGGGCGCTCGCGTACTTCAGGTCGGAGGGGATCCAGAGCGTCGAGACCTCGACCGCGATACCGACGATGAGCGAGCCGACGAGAGCACCGAACGCGGTGCCGAGGCCGCCGAGCGTGATCGCGGCGAAGATGAGCAGCAGCATCTGCGCGCCCATGTCCCACTTCACGCCGGGGCGGAAGTACGCCCAGAGGATGCCGGAGATCGCCGCCAGCGTGCCGGAGAGGATCCACACGTAGCGGACCACCTTGTCGACGTCGATGCCGGATGCCGCGGCGAGCTGCGGGTTGTCCGAGATCGCGCGGGTCGCCTTGCCGATGCGGGTGCGCGTCAGGAAGAAGGCGACGCCGAGGATCACGATGATGCTCACGCCCATGCCGATCATGTCGATGTACGACAGCGAGATCGGACCGAACTGGATCGGGGCGGGGCTGGCACCGGGAAGCTGCCGCGTACCACCGCCGATCAGGTACTGGAACGCGTAGCGGAGCGCCAGCGAGAGGCCGATGCTGACGATCATGAGCTGCACGACACCGAGACCGCGCCGCCGCAGCGGCCGCCAGATGCCGGCATCCAGGGCCCAGCCGAAGAGGCCTCCGCCGATCACCGCCGCGATGATGCCGACCCACAGCGGAAGCTGCCAGAACGTGGTCGTCACCAGGGCGACGAGGCCGCCCCAGGTGACCATCTCGGCGTGGGCGAAGTTCGACAGCCGGGTGGTGCCGTAGATCAGGGCCGCGCCCATCGAGGCGAGCGCGAGGAGCAGACCGAAGTTCAGGCCGCCGACGAGTCGCGAGAGCAGCTGATCGAGGAACGAGACGGTGATCCGCTGCCCCTCGCCGAGGAACAGGTTCATGATCTTGGTGCCGGTGAGGCCGAACTCGACCTCGAACGAGGCTGTCGTGCCGGCGATGGGCTGCGTGCCCTCCGGCAGCAGACTCGCGTCGACGATCACGCCGTCCGGAAGGGTCTTCTCATCGACGGTGAGCGTGTACTTGTCCTTCTCGGGCACGTACAGCCGCCACTTGCCGTCGACGTCGGTCTCGGTCTCACCCTTGAATCCGTTGCCTTCGATCTGCATGACGACGCCCTCGACAGGCTCGTCGTCGAAGGTGATGACCCCGGCGAAGTAGAAGTCCGTCACCTCCTGCTCGTCGTCGGAGGTCTCCGCCGAAGCGGATGACGGAGGCAGTACCAGGAACGCGGTCAGCGCCATGAGGATGCCGAGGAAAGCGACCACCCAGGGTCGTTTTCGCTGCACGGCGATTGTTGTGGGTCCCACGCAACCTCCACTGTGAGTGCTTTCTCTGCGGCATCGGGTGTGAACCGCAGGGTGGACGACGTTTTGAGCGTAGTGCGCGTTTTGCGATTCACCTACACCGGCGGCATCCCGTGCGGACGAGGGGCGCTTCCGGGAATGTTCGCGGGCGTGTCTCGCTTAGAATCTTCATACGGGTTTTCGACCCGCACCGGCCGACGTCGACCACCCCACTCGCACTCGGATTCGCGCGACTCGCGCAGGAGGAGCTTCCATGGACCAGCACGATCCCTTCGGCTTCGTCGGACTGACGTACGACGATGTGCTGCTCCTTCCGGGGCACACCGACGTCATCCCCAGCGAGGCCGACACGTCGTCGCGCATCACACGCCGCATCTCGGTCGCCACCCCGCTGCTGTCGAGCGCGATGGACACGGTCACCGAATCGCGCATGGCGATCGCGATGGCGCGTGAGGGGGGCATCGGCATCCTGCACCGCAACCTGTCGATCGCGGATCAGGCCGCTCACGTCGACCGCGTCAAGCGCAGCGAGTCCGGCATGATCACCGACCCGATCACGACGACGGCCGACGCCACGGTCGAAGAGGTCGACGCACTGTGCGCCAAGTACCGCATCTCGGGTCTTCCCGTCATCGACGACGACGGAAAGCTCGTCGGCATCATCACCAACCGCGACATGCGCTTCGTCTCGGGCTTCGAGCGGCAGACCACGTTCGTGAAGGACGTCATGACGAGCGAGAACCTCGTCACCGCCCCCGTGGGCGTCGCGGCCGGCGAGGTCATCGCGCTGTTCGCGAAGCACCGTGTCGAGAAGCTCCCTCTCATCGACGAGGACGGCAAGCTCGCCGGCCTCATCACCATCAAGGACTTCGACAAGAGCGAGAAGTACCCGCTCGCCACCAAGGACGACCAGGGCCGGCTCCGCGTCGGTGCCGCGATCGGATTCTTCGGCGACGCGTGGGAGCGGGCGGAGGCGCTGCGCGATGCCGGCGTCGACGTGCTCGTGGTCGACACGGCCAACGGCCAGTCGCAGGGCGTCATCGACCTCGTCCGCCGTCTGAAGGCCGACGAGACGTTCGAGCACATCGACATCATCGGCGGCAACGTCGCCACGCGCGAGGGCGCCCAGGCGCTGGTCGATGCCGGCGTCGACGCCGTCAAGGTCGGCGTCGGACCGGGCTCGATCTGCACCACCCGCGTCGTGGCCGGTGTCGGCGTGCCCCAGGTCACGGCCGTGTACGAGGCATCGCTCGCCGCGCGTCCCGCCGGTGTCCCGGTGATCGCCGACGGCGGCCTGCAGTACTCGGGCGACATCGCCAAGGCCCTCGTCGCCGGTGCGGACGCCGTGATGCTCGGCTCGCTCCTCGCGGGCACCGACGAGTCGCCGGGCGAGATCGTCTTCCAGTCCGGCAAGCAGTTCAAGCAGTACCGCGGCATGGGGTCGCTGGGCGCGATGCAGACCCGCGGCAAGCAGACCTCGTACTCGAAGGACCGCTACTTCCAGGCCGACGTCCCGAGCGACGACAAGCTCATTCCCGAGGGCATCGAGGGGCAGGTGCCGTACCGCGGCCCGCTCGCCGCGGTCGCGTACCAGCTCGTCGGCGGCCTGCGTCAGTCGATGTTCTATGTCGGCGCGCGCACGATCGAAGAGCTCAAGACCCGCGGGAAGTTCGTGCGCATCACCTCGGCGGGTCTCAAGGAGTCGCACCCGCACGACGTGCAGATCGTCGTCGAGGCGCCCAACTACAAGAAGTAGGGATTCGACGGAAAGGGACCGGATGCCGTGCGGCATCCGGTCCCTTCGTCTCTCTCCGGGGAGATCAGCTGCAGGTGTAGGTGACGCCGTCGACGGTCCACACGCCCGGGCCGAGCTCCGCGCACGTCCCGATGATGCCCGCGAAGAGCGTCACGAACAGGATGATGCCGATGATGTACAGCAGGGTGATGACCGCGCCGACGATGATGCCCGCGATGGCGATGCCCTTGGGGGCGCCGGCCTTGCCGAGCTTGACGGCCGCGACGATGCTGAGGATCAGGCCGATCGGCGCCGCGACGAAGGCGAGCACCAGGCCGATGATCGACAGCACGCGCCCCGGAGGGGAGACCGGAGCTGCAGCGTAGGGAGCGCCGCTGTTGGGAGCGGGCGGCGCGTAGGCGGCGGTGGGATCCGGGGTGGGCGCGCCGTTCCAGGCCGGGGGAGTCTGCGGGGAATCGGGGGGCTGGGGAATCGTCATGTTCTCTCCTGTTCCAGGGAGACGGCGGATCGGCCGTCGCCGGTTCTCGTAGCCAGAGCGTAGCGAGCAGCACCCGCGTCGCACCATGCCGTTCACCGGATCGACCTCTTCCGTCCGTCGTCGGCCCGGCGTAGCGTGCCGGTATGTGTCGCAACATCGTCCCGCTGAACAACCTCGAACCCGCCGCGACCGACGAGGAGTGCCACGACGCGGCGCTGCAGTTCGTCCGCAAGATCTCTGGAGCGAACGCGCCCTCCCGCGCGAACCAGGCGGTCTTCGACCGGGCCGTCGATGAGATCGCCCGCGCGGCCCGTCAGCTGCTCGACGACCTGGTGACCTCGGCTCCGCCGAAGAACCGGGCGGCGGAAGCGGCCAAGCGACAGGCCCGTTCGGCCGAGCGCTATGAGGCGATCCGGGTGTATCAGCAGGAGAAGCGCGCAGCCAGGGCCGTCTGACACGGGAGCGCGCCGCACCGCGATCCGGCGCTGCGCAGCGGGCGCTGGCGCCTATGCCAGAATCGACGTACCCCGCTCGACTTTCCCCGCGGACCCGGTGGTAGGGCACCGAGACCGCGACGCCGATCTTCGCATCGGCAGGGATCCTCCCCAAGGAGAGCCGCTCTATGGTTGACGAAGCTCCGCGCGTCCTCGTCGTCGATGACGACCCCGACGTCGCTCTGCTCGTGAAGACGGTGCTCGAGCGGCGCGCGGGCTGCATCGTCGACATCGCGCAGGACGGCCGCGTCGCGATCGAGCGGATGGCGGAGGTGCGCCCCGACGTCGTCGTCACCGACATCGAGATGCCGGGGCTGAGCGGTCTGGAGCTGCTCGCGGAGCTGCGGCGCACGAGCCCGAACGTCCCCGTGATCGTGATGACGGCGCATGTCTCGGTGGAGTACGCGGTGTCGGCCCTGCGCGCGCAGGCCGACGAGTTCCTCACCAAGCCGCTCGACAACGCCCGCCTGATCGAGGTCGTCACACGGCTCGCCGCCGAAGGCCGACGTCGCCGTGAGGAAGCCCGGCCGAAGGAGACCGTGCTGGCCATCGGCGCGCATCCGGACGACGTCGAGATCGGCGTCGGAGGGCTGCTCGCAGCCCACGCGCACGCCGGGGACGCCATCACGATCCTCACCCTCTCGCGCGGTGCCCGCGGCGGCGACGCCGACAGCAGGCAGAGCGAGTCCCTCGCGGCCGCCGACATGCTGGGCGCGCGGCTCTTCGTCAAGGATCTGGTGGACACCGAGATCTCCGGGGGCGGGACGACGGTGCGCCTCATCGAGGAGGTCGTGCAGGAGATCACGCCGACCATCGTCTACACGCACTCCGGTCACGATCGGCACCAGGATCACCGGGCCGTGAGCGAGGCGACCATCGTCGCCACCCGACGCGTCGGCACCGTGGCGTGCTATCAGAGCCCGTCGGCCACGATCGACTTCCGTCCGACGCGGTTCGTCCGCATCGACCAGTACCTCGATCAGAAGCTGCGACTCCTGGAGCGCTTCCAGTCGCAGACCGCCAGCCGCGACTACCTCGAACCTGAGTTCGTGACCGCGACGGCGCGCTACTGGTCGCGGTTCGGCGGCGGCAAGGCCGTGGAGCCCCTCGAGGTGGTGCGCGAGACGGCGGAGTTCGTCGGCGCCCATGAACTCACGAGAAGAGAGAGCTGATGACGAAGCGCGTGCTGGTGACGGGTGCGGGGGGTCCGGCCGGGGTGGCCGTCATCCGCTCGCTCCTCCGCCGCTCCGACCTGACCGTGTTCGCCGCCGACATGGACGGCTGGGCGAGCGGCATCTACCTGGTCCCACCGGCGCAGCGCCGCCTCGTCCCTCCGGGTCGCGACGAGGACTTCGTTCCCGCGATCGCACGGATGGTCGCCGAGGATGCGCTCGATCTCGTCATCTCCACGGTCGACGTGGAGCTCATCGCACTGGCCGATCGCCGGGGAGAGCTGGCACCGGCCGTGCTCGCCGCGCCCTCGGCCGACACCCTGAACACCGCGCTCGACAAGCTGGCCCTCGCCGAGCGCTGCGCCGCGACGGGCCGCACCCCGCGCACGGTCCTCGCAGGGCCCAATGCCGAGGAGGTCGACTGGGAGTTCCCGGTCTTCGCGAAGCCGCGCCAGGGCGCCGGCAGCCGCGGCATCCGGCTCGTGTCCGATCGTGCCGCGCTGGAGGCGCTGCCGACCGACGAGGGACTCATCGTGCAGGACTTCCTCCCGGGGGAGGAGTACTCGGTCGACGTCATCGCGGATGCGGCGGGGAACGTCGTCGCCGCCGTCCCGCGCACGCGCGCCAGGGTCGACTCGGGCGTGGCGATCGCGGGGCAGACCGTCCGCGACCCGGAGCTCGAGGACACGGCCGCGTCCATCGCCAGGGCGATCGGCCTCGTCGGCGTCGCGAACGTGCAACTGCGTCGGGATCGCACCGGCCGCGCTGTGCTGCTCGAGGTCAATCCGCGCTTCCCCGGAGCGCTCCCGCTGACGATCGCCGCGGGTGTCGACATCCCCTCGCTCGTCGCCGATCTTTTCCTCGGCATCGAGCTCCCGACGCGGGTCCCGTTCCGGGAGGTCGCCTCGGTGCGCTTCCTCGAGGATGTGATCGTCGAGGTCGACGACCTGCTCGTCTCCGCCCACGCGGGGCACCAGGAGGAGTTGTGAGCCACGCCGCTCTGCGCGGGGATCACCATGTCCACTCGACGTTCTCCGACGACGCCGTGTCGACGCTCGCCGAGAACGTCGCCGCGGCTGCGGCCGCGGGGCTGAGCACGGTGCGCCTCGTGGATCACGTTCGACAGAGCACCACCTGGGTGCCCGAGTACCTCGCCGCCGTCCGGGAGCTGTCCGTGCCCGACGGCCTCGAGGTCCTCACCGGCGTCGAGGCGAAGATCCTCGATGCAGCGGGCACGCTCGACATCCCCGCTCTACCCGCGGGCATCGACCGCATCCTCATAGCCGACCACCAGTTCCCCGGCGTCGACGGACCGCTCGGGCCGACCGCCGTGCGCGAGCGGATCGCCGACGGCTGGGCGACCGACGATGTCCTGGACCAGCTCGTCGCGGCGCTGATCGCCTCGATGCAGTGGCACCCGGGGAACCAGCTCGCGCACTGCTTCTCGATCCTGCCGAAGATCGGCCTGTCCGAGGACGACCTCGGCGACGAGCGCACCGACGCGTGGGCGCGCGCCGCCGCCGCCACCGACACGCTCGTCGAGGTGAACGAGAAGTGGGGGTGTCCCGGCATCCGCTCGCTCGCCGCGCTGCGCCGCTCGGGAGCGCGGATCGTGGCGTCCACCGACAGCCACGTCGCAACGGACGTCGGCCGCTACTCGCGGGTCCTCGAGCTCCTCGACGCGGAGGGCGAAGCCTGATGGCGGAGCTCACCTGGCCCGAGGCGACGCTGGTCGTGTTCCTGGTGCTGTGCGTGCTGGTGGGCACGCTGCCCGTGATCAACACCGCGCTGCAGTTCCTCACGCTGCCGCTGCACGCGTTCCGCAACCACTACGCCAAGGCGGCGCCGTACCACCCGAACATCGCCGTCGTGATCCCCGCCTGGAACGAAGGGCTCGTCATCGGGCCGGCGATCGAACGGCTGCTGCAGCTCGAGTACGCCCCGGAGCGCCTGCGGATCTTCGTCGTCGACGACGCCTCGACCGACGACACCCCCGAGATCGTCACGGCCATGGCGGCGGCGCATCCCGGTCGCGTCGTGCACCTGCGTCGCGACAAGGGCGGCGAGGGCAAGGCGCACACCCTCAACCACGGACTCGACGTCGTCCTCGCGGACGCCTGGACCGAGGCGGTGCTCATCATGGACGCCGACGTCATCTTCGCCAGGGACTCGCTGCGCAAGCTCAGTCGGCACCTGGCCGATGAGAAGGTCGGGGCCGTCACCGCGTACATCGCCGAGGGGAGTCGGGACCGCAACTACCTCACGCGCTTCATCGCCATCGAGTACGTGATCGGCCAGCTCTCCGCCCGACGGGTGCAGAACGTCGGCGGCGCGATCGCGTGCCTCGCCGGCGGGGCGCAGCTGCACTCCCGGGCGAACCTCGAGGCGATCGGCGGGCGCATCCCGACCGGGACCCTCGCCGAGGACACGATGACGACCTTCGAGGGCCAGCTCAAGGGACGGCGCATGGTGTTCGAGCCACACGCCGTCGTCCTCGCGGAGGAGCCTCGCACGGTCGACAGCCTCTGGAAGCAGCGGCTCAGGTGGGCCCGTGGCAACGTGCAACTGACGTCGATCTATCGGAAGCTCTGGTTCCGGCCGAGCCGCACCCACAACCTCGGCAGCTTCACCTTCGGGCTCGCGTGGTTCGTCATCCTGCTCCTTCCCGCCTTCATGCTCCTGGCGGCGTCGGCCCTGCTGATACTCCTCCTCGTGCACAGCGACATCGCGGAGTTCGTGTTCCGATTCATGTGGATCTCCGCGGCGTGCGTCTACCTCTTCTCGATGCTCTACTCCGTCCAGCTGGATCCCCGCATCGGCAGGCAGTCGTGGCGCGAGGCGGTCATGTTCCCCGGGCTCGGCGCGCTGATCCTCATGGCGCTCGCACTGTTCCCCTGGCTGTTCGAGGAGGGGCTCGCGCAGGTCGGTCTCGCCCTGACCGACGAGAGCCGCTTCGCCTGGGCCGTGATCTTCTACCTCTGGGGGCCGATCTCGATGCTGGGGATCTGGCTCGCCCGCGCGGTCGAGCCGCTTCCGGGCGGCCGGTTCTTCGCCGGACTGCTCGTCTACATCTGTGGATACGGTTCGCTGCTGTGCGCGATCACCGTGGATTCGTACATCAAGGAGTGGCGTCGTGCTGACGCCTCGTGGATAAAGACCGAGAAGATCGGACGGGTCGTCTCATGACGGATGCGCCGCCGCAGGGTTCCGAGGTGGAGGAGATCGCCGCGGATGAACGTCGGGAGCGCCGACTCGTCCCGCAGGCGCTCCTCTCACTCGCCGTCGTCGCCGTGATCGTCATCGTGCGAGAGCTGCTCCTCCGATGAGCGGGAGGCCGCTGGCCCTCGTCGTCGAGGACACCGTCGACCAGGCCGCCCTTCTGCGTCGCTACCTCGACCGCGAGGGGTTCGACGCCTTCGTCGCCTACGACGCCGAATCCGCGATCGCCGCGTTCGACGAGATCGATCCCGTCCTGGCGGTGATCGACCTGCTGCTTCCGGGGATCTCCGGTCAGGAGTGCGCGCGACGCGTCCAGGAGCGCTTCCCGGAGTGCTTCCTCGTGATCAGCTCGGTCCTCGACGCCGCGGACTATCCGCCGGCGGATGCGGCGCTGCCCAAGCCGATCACCGGTGCGGATCTGCGCGGCATCGTCGAGCGGGTGACGCGATGAGGGCGACCCCGCTGGACCGCGCCGAGAACCGGTGGTACCAGGTCTTCGACAACCCCAGCCCGCTCGTGAAGCAGGCCCCCACGCTCATCGCGACGGTCGCCGCCGTGCTGTTGACCTGGTGGATCCCGGATCTGCCCGTCACGCACCTCGTCGCGGTGGTGTGCGGTGTCGGACTGGTGCTGGCCGCGACCGCTCATTCGGCCGTGCTGAGCGCTCGCCGGGTGTACGACGGGTGGGTCGTCCTGCTCGTCCCGTTGATCGACATCGTCGGACTCGGTCTGTTCCGCACCGGCACCGGTGGGGCGAGCTCGCTCTTCTCCTCGCTCGTGCTGCTGCCCGTCATCTGGATCGCCGCGGCGCCCGGCATCCGCTACGTCTTCGTCGTCGGCGGACTGACCTCGATCGCCCTGCTCATGCCGTACTTCGCCGATCCGCCGCACAGCGCGGTCGACTGGCTGCGCGGAGTCATCGGGCCGCTGGTGTTCGCCGCCGTCGCCGCGGTGATCAACGAGCTCTCCCGTCAGCAGCGCGTGCGCGCCGAGCAGGCGGAGGAGCTGGTCGGCGAACGCACGGCGGCGCTCGCCGACAACGTCAAGATGATCGTGCAGCTGCGGGAGAAGGAGCATCAGTACCGCTCGCTGGTGGAGTCGTACGAGGGGCTGTGGTCGTCGATCACGGCGCAGGCCGTGATCGCGACCGACCGGAACGGCACGATCACCGCCTGGAATCCGGGGGCGGAGCGGCTGTTCGGCGTCGCGTTCAGCGAGGCGATGGACGACGTGCGCGTCGATCGCTTCTTCGCGGAGGCGTCGTTGACCGCGCTCGCGAGCGACTGCACGAAGGAACAGCGTGTGGATGCCGACTCCGACCTGCCACCGGGGCTGAGGGCGCTGTTCGCCGGCGCGGACGACGATCAGAACGTCGAGGACGACGTCGACATCGTGACGTCGGCGGGGACCTCGGTTCCCGCGCGGGTGACCGTGAACCCCCACCGCGACGCCTCCGGCACGCAGCAGGGGTATCTGCTCGTGGTGACCGACGAGAGCAAGGCCGTCGAGGTCGCGCGGATGAAGGACGAGTTCGTCGGGATGATCTCGCACGAGCTGCGGACGCCGCTGAGCGCGATCATCGGCTTCCTCGATCTGCTCCAGAGCGATCCAGGACAGCCGCTCAGCGAGGAGCAGCAGGAGTTCGTCGCCATCATCGAGCGCAATGCCCAGCGGCTGCTGAACCTCGTGGGAGATCTGCTCTTCACGGCGCAGGTCGAGTCGGGGCGGTTCCCGCTGGACCGCGCGGAGGTCGACGTGGGCGAGCTCGTGCGCTCCGCCGTGGCGTCGGCGGGGCCGCACGCGCAGCGTGAGGGCATCGAGATCACCGCTGAGCTCGCTCCCGAGCCCGTCCGCATCCTCATCGATGCCGGCCGGATCGGACAGGCGCTCGACAACCTGCTCTCCAACGCGATCAAGTTCACGCCCCGCGGTGGTCGTGTCGCCGCCCGCGTGCGGCCCGTCGACGGCGGAGTGGAGCTGTCGGTGAGCGACACCGGCATCGGCATCCCGAAGGACGAACAGGGGATGCTGTTCACCCGGTTCTTCCGGGCGTCGACCGCGACGAGCAACGCCGTACCCGGCGTCGGACTCGGTCTCACGATCACGCGCGCCATCGTCCTCGCCCACGGCGGCACGATGGATGTGCGCAGCGAAGAGGGCGTCGGCACGGAGTTCCGTTTCGTGCTGCCCTCGGCGGCCAAGACCGAGACGCTGCGGACCCTGAGCCGCGCCGACTGAGTCCGACGCACCCCGTCCTTCGTGACGGTCGATGACGGGCCGTGAACCCCTGTGACGTCGGGGGTGCGCGGGCGCCGACGCCCCGGTTACGGTCGCCGCATGACTCTTCTCCAGGACCAGATCACCGCCGTCTCCGATGTCACGCCGGCCGAGCGCGCACAGCGCCTGACCGATGCGGGAACGGCGTGGAACGAGCGCATCGCCGCCGATGCGAGCAGCGCACAGCTGACCTACCGGGTGAGCGGCAGAGGAATCGGGTCGGTCGCCACCGAGATCCGCGCCGGCAAGCACCGGTTCCTCGTGGACGAGCCGAGCGCGCTCGCCGGAGACGACGTGGCCGCGAGCCCCGTCGAGTACGCGCTGGGCGCGCTGGTGTCGTGCCAGGTGGTCGTGTACCGGCTCTACGCCCAGGCGCTCGGTCTCACGATCGACGAGATCGAGATCACGGCCGAGGGGGATCTCGACGTGCGGAAGCTCTTCGGCATCGACGAGTCGGGCCGTGCCGGGTTCCACGACATCCGGGTGAAGGTCGACATCTCGGGCCCCGACAGCCCCGAGCAGTATGAGAACCTCCGCCAGGTCGTCGACGCGCACTGCCCGGTCCTCGACCTCTTCGCGAACACGGTTCCCACGGCGAGCGCGCTCGCCTGAAGGAAACCCATCGGCAAGGACCAGGTGGTACTCTGATCTCATGGATACCACGTTTGTCGCTCCGATGGGCGACCGGGGCCGCCTGGTCGTCCCCGCCGAGCTCCGTGCGCGGCAGCACTGGGAACAGGGTGCGCGGCTGCTGATGATCGAGACGGACGGCGGAGTGATCTTGGTCACCCGGGAGCAGGCCAAGTCCCTGGTGCGGTCGCAGCTCGCCGGGAAGGACCTCGTCGCGGCGCTTCTCGCCGATCGTCGGTCCGCAGCGGCTGCGGAGGACGAGGTCGAGTGACCGTTCTCGACGCGTCAGCCGTCCTGGCTTTCCTGCAGGCCGAGCCGGGCGCTGATGCCGTCGAGGAGCTTCTGGACGGTGCGGTCATCGGGGCGGCGAACTGGGCGGAGGTGGCCCAGAAGGTCCGAGCGTCGGGAGCCGACTGGGGCGTCGCCTCCGGACTGCTGCGCAGCTATGAGCTGGTGATCGAGCCCGTGCAGCATGCGGACGCCGAGGTCGCCGCAGCGATGTGGAAGCGCGGCAGCGGGTTGTCGCTCGGGGATCGGCTCTGCCTCGCGCTCGCCCGACGTCTCGATGTGACGGTGGTCACGGCGGACCGTGCATGGGGAGAGTCGGGCCGGATCACCCAGCTCCGTCCCTGACACCGGTCACTCCGTTCCATCGCGGGCTGATAGCCTGGTCGGCTCGCTGTTCGCGGGCGGAAGGACGGCCACGGACAGTGGGCTACATCGATGTCTCCGGAGTGTCTCTGACTCTCCCCGACGGCAGACCGCTTCTCGACGAGGCGACATTCAGGGTCGGCGCGGGGTCCACCAGCGCGTTGATCGGACCGAACGGCGCCGGCAAGACGACGCTGCTGCGCATCATCCGCGGAGATCAGCCGGCCGATGACGGCGTCGTCACGATCGACGGCGGCCTCGGCGTCATGGACCAGTTCGTCGGGCACGGACGCCAGGGTCAGACCGTGCACGAACTGCTCGTGAGCGTCGCTCCGCAGCGGATCCGCGGGGCGGCACAGGGGCTCGAGGCGGCGGAGAACGCACTGATCGAACGCGACGAGCACGACACCCAGATGGCGTACGCGTCGGCGATCGCGGAGTACGCGGACGCCGGTGGCTACGAGCACGAGACCGTGTGGGATCAGTGCACGGTGGCGGCGCTCGGCGTGCCGTTCGAGCGTGCGCGCTTCCGCGAGCTCACGACGCTCTCCGGCGGCGAGCAGAAGCGACTGGCGCTGGAGGCGCTGCTGCGCGGTCCCGACGAGGTGCTGCTGCTCGACGAGCCGGACAACTACCTCGATGTGCCGACGAAGCGCTGGCTCGAGGATCAGCTGCGGCAGACGCCCAAGACGGTGCTCCTCGTGTCGCACGATCGCGAACTCCTCGCTCGTGCCGCGGACCGCCTGATCACTCTCGAACCGGGCGGCGCAGGTTCCATCGCGTGGGTGCACGGCGGCGGCTTCGCGACCTATCAGCAGGCGCGCACCGATCGGATGGACCGGCTCGACGAGCTCCGGCGACGCTGGGACGAGCAGCACGAGAAGCTGCGCACCCTGGTCGCGAACCTCAAGGTGAAGGCCTCGGCGAACGACGGCTTCGCGTCGCGGTATCAGGCCGCTCAGACGCGGCTCCGCAAGTTCGAGGAGGCCGGTCCGCCCGAGGAGCGGCCCCCCGCGCAGGACTTCGACATGCGTCTGCGGGGGTCGCGCACGGGCAAGCGGGCCGTGGTCGCCGCAGGCCTCGAGCTCACCGGTCTGATGAAGCCCTTCGACGCCGAGGTCTGGTACGGCGATCGCGTCGCGGTGCTCGGCTCGAACGGGTCGGGGAAGTCGCACTTCCTGCGGCTTCTGGCCAGGGGTGGCAGCGATCCGGATGCCACCCTCGGTCACGTCACGTCCACCGGAGAGCAGCTGAGCGAGGTGCCGCACACGGGCACGGCGACGCTCGGCGCCAGGGTCGTGCCGGGGCTCTTCGCGCAGACGCACGCGCCCCCCGAGTTCGTCGGGCGCACGCTGCTGGAGATCCTGCACCGCGGAGACGACCGCCGCGCCGGGATGCCGAGGGATGCCGCCAGCTCAGCGCTGGACCGGTACGGGCTCGTCCGGCAGGCGCAGCAGACGTTCGACTCGCTGTCCGGTGGGCAGCAGGCGCGGCTCCAGGTGCTGCTGCTGGAGCTGTCCGGTGCGACGCTGCTGCTGCTCGACGAACCGACGGACAACCTCGACCTGGAATCGGCCGAGGCGCTGGAAGACGCGCTCGCGCGTTTCGAGGGGACCGTGCTCGCGGTCACGCACGACCGCTGGTTCGCCCGGTCGTTCGACCGATTCCTGGTGTTCGGCTCGGACGGCGAGGTCTACGAGTCCGATGCGCCGGTCTGGGACGAGAGGCGGGTCGTGCGCTCGCGCTGACCGGCTCCGCAGCCGCAGACCCCGTCGGGGGCCGGGTAGGCTGGACGGGTGACCATGGAGATCGAGCTCGGCCGAGGAAAGCGCGCACGCCGCGCGTACACGTTCGATGACATCGCGGTGGTGCCCTCGCGCCGCACGCGCAACCCCGAGGATGTCTCGACCGCGTGGACGATCGACGCGTTCGGCTTCGACATCCCGGTGCTCGGAGCGCCGATGGACTCTGTCGTCAGCCCGCAGACGGCGATCATGCTCGGGCAGCTCGGCGGCCTCGGCGTGCTCGACCTCGAGGGACTGTGGACGCGCTACGAAGACCCGCAGCCGCTGCTCACGGAGATCGCCGGGCTCGACGACGGCGAGGCGACCGTCCGCATGCAGCAGCTGTACTCCGAGCCGATCAAGCCCGAGCTCATCACGCGCCGGCTGGCCGAGATCCGCGAGGCGGGCGTCACGGTCGCGGGCTCCCTCACGCCGCAGCGCACGCAGGAGCACTACGACACCGTGGCCGCGGCCGGCGTCGACCTGTTCGTCATCCGCGGCACCACCGTCTCGGCCGAGCACGTGTCCAGTGTCGACGAGCCCCTGAACCTCAAGAAGTTCATCTACGACCTCGACGTCCCGGTGATCGTCGGCGGCGCCGCCACCTACACCGCGGCCCTGCACCTCATGCGCACGGGCGCCGCGGGCGTGCTCGTCGGCTTCGGCGGGGGAGCGGCCTCCACGACCCGTGCGACGCTCGGCATCCACGCGCCGATGGCCACCGCGGTGTCCGACGTCGCCGCCGCGCGACGCGACTACCTCGACGAGTCCGGCGGCCGCTACGTGCACGTCATCGCCGACGGGGGCGTCGGCACCTCCGGCGACATCGTCAAGGCGCTGGCCATGGGAGCGGATGCCGTCATGCTCGGCGTCGCGCTCGCCCGCGCCACCGACGCTCCCGGCCGCGGATTCCACTGGGGCCCGGAGGCCCATCACTCGAAGCTGCCGCGCGGACGCCGCGTCGAGGTCGGCGGCATCGGCACGCTCGAGGAGATCCTCTACGGTCCCGCGCCCGTCGCCGACGGCACCGCGAACCTCATCGGCGCCCTGCGCAAGTCCATGGCGACCACCGGATACTCCGACCTCAAGGAGTTCCAGCGGGTCGAGGTCGTGCTCGCCCCGTACGAGGCCTGAGGCTCCGCGCGTCACCGTGACCACTCCTGCGCCGTTCCCGCCGACCCTTCGTGAGGTCATGCTCCGGGGACGCTGGATCGGGATGCTTCTGCTGTGCCTCGTCGTCGCCGGGGTGTTCGCGTGGCTCGGGCAGTGGCAGCTCGAGCGCGCGATCGAGACGGATCCGCCCCCGGCGGGGGCGACCGAGCAGGTGCGGCCGCTCACCGATGTCGTGGAACCGGGGCAGTACCTTCCCGAGCCTCTCGTCGGCCAGCGCGTCGAGACATCGGGGACGTGGGTCGAGGGCGACTTCCTCGTCGTGTCGAGCCGGTTCAACGACGACGTCGAGGGATATTGGGTCACCGGCCAGCTGCGAGTCGCCGACCGCACGTCGATCGCGGTCGCGATCGGCTGGGCGCCCGACCGCGAAGCGGCGGATGCGGCCGTCGAGCGCCTCGCCGCCGAGGACGACGGCTCCGAGGTCGCGATCAGCGGCAGGATCATCTCCGACGAGGGCCCGGCGGTCCCGCCGCGCACCGACCCGGAGCGGATGGATCGGATGTCGACGGCGGCGCTTCTCAGCCGGTGGAGCGACACCGCGGATCTCGACGTGTACCGCCCGTATCTCGCCTCGACTACGGCGACGGCCGGGCTCATCGACATCTCCTCTCCCGCGCCGGAAGAGCAATCGCCGATCAACTGGCTGAACATCTTCTACGCGGTCGAGTGGGCGATCTTCGCGGGCTTCGCGTTCTACCTCTGGTACCGCCTGGCGAAAGACGCCTGGGAGCGCGAGGTCGAGGAGTTCGACGAGGCGCGGAGTGCGGAAACAGCCTGATCACATCGCGCATCTGCGCGGAGATCCGTGCGCACATGTGCGCCGGAATGCCGGGATATGGACCTTCGTCGGGGGTCGCCGCGGCCATCCGGTGAGCGGTCGGTGACGAATCGGAGAACTCCATTGAGGATGTCCGGAGCGCTCCGTATGCTCGCAACATGTGTGCGGGCTGGGAGACCCCGGTGCGCGCCGTGACAGATTCATGAGAGATGTCGCACCACCGACCGAGGAGACCGCACCGATGATGTCCGCTCCAGAGGACGGGAACCGCATGGCTCCCGTCGCTCACCGTACAAACCAGGGGCGCGTCGGCGCTCTCGCCGTGACCTGTGTGGCAGCGCTGGGCTTCGGCTCGCTGACCGCCGTGCCCGCCTTCGCCGATCCGGCAGGGACGGGGGTGGTGATCAACGAGGCGTACCTCTCCGGTGGCAGCGCAGGGGCCGCCTTCAAGAACAAGTTCGTCGAGCTCTACAACCCGACCTCCGAGCCGGTCGCCCTCGACGGCATGTCGCTGCAGTACCGCTCCGCGACGGGCACCGGGCCCTCGAACGGCGTCGCGCCGCTCACCGGCGTCATCCCGGCCGGCGGCTACTACCTGGTGCAGGGCAACAGCAACGGGGCCAACGGCGCCGACCTCCCGGCTCCCGACGCGGTCAGCACCCTGACCCCGAGCGGCACCACCGGCACGCTCGCGCTCGTCGAGGGCACGGCCGCCGTCACCCTCACCCCCGGCTCGGTCGCGGGCGTCGACGGCGTGGTCGATCTGCTCGGCTACGGCACCTCCAACACCTTCGAGACCGCGGCGGCCACGGCGCCGGCGGGGAACACCGACGTCAAGTCGCTGAACCGCACAGGCGGCGCCGACACCGACGACAACAGCGTCGACTTCACGCTCTCGGCCACCATCACCCCGCAGGGCACCGGCGGCACCGACCCCGATCCCGACCCCGACCCCGATCCCGATCCCGATCCGACCACGGTCGCGATCGCCGACGTGCAGGGCACGGCCGACGTCTCACCGCTGAGCGGCCAGACCGTCACGGTCGAGGGCGTCGTCACCGCCGACTACCGCACCGGCGGCTACAAGGGGATCGTCATCCAGACCCAGGGCTCCGGCGGCGCGACCGACGCCACGCCCGGAGCCTCCGACGGCATCTTCGTCTTCCTGAACGCGCTGGCCCCGACCCTCGCGATCGGCGACCTCGTCTCCGTGACCGGCGCGGTCGGCGAGTACTTCGGCCAGACGCAGCTGAACCCTGGCGCGGTGACCGACATCGAGGTGCTCGCGGCAGGTGCCGGAGTCCCCGCGGTCACGCCGCTTCCCGACACCGTGCGCGGCGCCGACCGCGAGCAGTACGAGAACATGTACGTGGCTCCGGAGGGAACCTACCGTCTGGCCTCGAGCCACCAGCTCTTCAACTTCGGCACGCTCTGGCTCAACGCCGGCGCGGACCTCAACGTCAAGAGCACCGAGACCACGCGCCCCGGTGACGCGGCGGCGGCCATCGCCGCGGCCAACCGGGCCAACCGCCTGCTGCTCGACGACGGCTGGTCCATCCAGGTGACGAACAACGGCCACCCCGGCGCCCAGCCGTACTTCACGAAGGACGCGGTGGTCCGCAACGGCGACACCGTCGACTTCGGCGACAACGGCTACGTGCTGCAGTGGGGCTTCGACGACTGGCGTCTGCAGCCCGTCATCCCGATCGACGATGCCTCTCCGGCAGACCTCAAGGTCGGCTTCGCGGCGACGAACCCGCGCACCGAGTCGGCTCCCGAGGTCGGCGGCGATGTGCAGGTGGCCTCGTTCAACGTCTACAACTACTTCACGACGCTGACGTCCGAGAACCCCGATGCCCGTGGTGCCGCGAATGCGGCCCAGTTCGCCATCCAGAAGTCGAAGATCGTCGCGGCGATCAACGGCCTGGATGCCGAGATCGTCTCGCTCATGGAGATCGAGAACTCCGTCAAGCTCGGCGAGCCGATCGACTCGGCCCTCGAGGACCTGGTCTCAGGTCTCAACGAGGACGCCGGCAGCGACGTGTGGGACTACGTGCCCACCCCTGACGCGCTGAACGACGCGGCGACGACGGACTACATCACCAACGCGATCATCTACAAGAAGGATGCCGTCACCACCGTCGGCGACAGCGCGACCGTCACCGACGAGACCGTCTGGGGCAACGCGCGTGAGCCGATCGCCCAGGCGTTCGACATCGACGGCCGGGTCGTCACCGTGGTCGCGAACCACTTCAAGTCGAAGTCGCCGCCCCAGGGCGCGGGTGCAGAGCCCGCCGACGGTCAGGGCTTCTTCAACGCCGACCGTGTCGCGCAGGCGCAGTCGCTCCTGGAGTTCACGACCGATCTGGAAGAGGCGTCGGGCAGCGGTGACATGCTGCTGATCGGCGACTTCAACGCCTATGGCAAGGAAGACCCGATCGACGTCTTCACCGCGAACGGGTGGAGCGACCTGGTCGCCGACAAGGCCGCCGGTCAGCACACGTACACGTTCGACGGCGAGCTCGGCTCGCTCGACCACGTCATCGCGTCGCCGTCGCTCGCCGCGTCCATCACGGGCGCCGGCGTCTGGGGCATCAACTCGCCGGAGTGGAGCGACCGCGGCTACGCGTTCGGCGCCACCGAGTCGGGCACGCCCTACCGTTCCAGCGACCACGACCCGATCATCGTCGGCGTCTCCTCGGAGATCCCGCCGGTGAGCATCGACGTCGTCACGGTCAACGACTTCCACGGTCGGATCGAGGCCGACGGCGCCGCCGCAGGCGCGGCCGTCCTCGCGGGTGCGGTCAAGCAGTTCCGCGACGCGAACCCGAACACGATCTTCGCCGGAGCCGGCGATCTGATCGGCGCGTCGACGTTCACCTCGTTCATCAATGACGACAACCCGACGATCGACGCGCTCAACGCCGCCGGCCTCGACGTCAGCGCCGCGGGCAACCACGAGTTCGACCAGGGCTGGGAGGACCTGCGCGATCGCGTGCAGGACCGCGCGGACTGGGAGTACATCTCGTCGAACGTGTTCGTGACGGAGACGGGTGAGCCTGCGCTCGCCCCGGCATGGGTCAAGGAGCTCGACGGCGTCAAGGTCGGGTTCGTCGGCGCCGTCACCGAGGACCTCGACTCGCTCGTGTCGCCGGAAGGCATCGCCGACCTCGAGGTGCGCAGCATCGTCGACTCGGTCAACGCGGTGGCCGACGACCTGCGCGACGGCGATGAGTCCAACGGCGAGGCGGATGTCGTCATCCTCCTCGTCCACGAGGGCGCGGAGAGCGTCGATGTCGGGGCCATCACCCCGGAATCGCCGCTGGGCGAGATCGTCTACGGCGTCGATGACGACGTGAACGCGATCGTCTCGGCGCACACGCACCTCGCGTACAACCACGTCATCGACGGCCGCCCGGTCGTCTCGGCGGGGCAGTACGGCGAGAACCTCGGTCTGATGAACATCCAGGTGGACGCGAAGACGAAGGAGCTGATCTCGATCACCAACGAGATCAAGCCCCTCACGGCTGCGGGTGCGCCGCTGTACCCGGCCGTCCCCGAGGTCGCCGACATCGTGGCCAAGGCGAAGGCCGAGGCCGACGTGCTGGGGGCGATCAAGGTCGGAGACATCACCGCCGACCTCAACCGCGCGCGTCAGACCAGCGGCTCGGAGAACCGCGGTGGCGAGTCCACCATCGGCAACTTCGTCGCCGACGTGCAGAAGTGGTCCACCGATGCCGACATCGCGCTGATGAACCCGGGCGGAATCCGGGCGAACCTCGCGTACGCCTCGACCGGAGCATCCGATCCCGACGGCAACGTCACCTACCGTGAGGCGGCGACGGTCCAGCCGTTCGCGAACACGCTGGTGACGCTGACCCTCACGGGCGCGCAGCTGAAGGGCGTGCTGGAGGAGCAGTGGCAGCCGGCGGGCTCGGCGCGGCCGTTCCTGAAGCTCGGCGCCTCCGAAGGGCTCGTGTACACCTACGACCCCGCAGGGGCGCAGGGCTCGCGGATCACGTCGATCACGCTCGACGGCACGCCGATCGATCCGGCGGCCGATTACACGGTCGCCGCGAACTCGTTCCTCGCCGCCGGTGGAGACAACTTCTCCACCTTCAAGCAGGGCACAGGCAAGCGCGACACCGGCAAGATCGACCTGCAGTCCATGGTCGACTGGTTCGACGCGAACAAGACCGCGAGTCCCGACTACGCCCAACGCGCGGTCGGCGTCGTGATCAGCCCGGCGGATGCCGACGGCTACAGCGCCGGCGACCAGGTGACGCTCTCGCTCTCCTCGCTCGCGTTCAGCGCGGGGGAGCCGGCTCCGGGCGAGGTGTCGCTCTCGCTGGGCGGCACGCAGCTCGCGGCCGGAGCGATCGATCCCGCCATCGTCGACACCACGGATGAGGTCGGGCGTGCGAGCCTGACGTTCACGGTGCCGTCGGGCGTCTTCGGGGAGCAGCAGCTCACCGTCGCGGTCGCGGGCACCGGGACCACCGTGCAGGTGCCGTTCACGATCGCGGGCGAGGAGGAGTTCGCCGGCACGATCGCGCTCGGCTCCTCGAAGGTGACGGCGGGCAAGAAGCTCACCATCACCGGCGAGGGCTACCAGCCCGGTGAGACCGTGACGGTGGAGCTGCGCCCGAAGAAGGGGCAGGCCATCGAGGTCGGCACGATCCAGGTCGGCGACGACGGCTCGTTCAGCACCTCGGTGACGGTTCCGAAGAAGACGCAGCCGGGCAAGTACACGGTGGCGGTGGCGCAGGCGGACGGTGACGAGGCGACGGCCACGGTCACGGTCAACCGCGCCGGCGGCATCGGCGGCGCCATCGGGGACATCCTCGACTGGCTGTGGGATCTGCTCACCGGGTGGTGGTGATCCTGCACGCAGGATGACAGAGCGGAGGCCGTCGGGAGAGATCCCGACGGCCTCCGTCGTTCAGGAGTACACCTCCACCGGGGCCCAGGCGAAGCCGTCGGGATCGACCGCGGTCCCGAGTGCGCCGTTGACGGTGAGCCGGTGCGATCCGGAGCCGGCAGCGGGCACGCCCGCATCCTTCGCGAGCGAGGCGTGGCGGTAGAGCCCGAGTCCGATCGGGCTCGTCCCGGTGTCGAACTGCACGTAGCTGCGGCCATAGCTCTTCGCGACGGGGATGCCACGCTCCGTGTAGAACGTCCGCGAGGCGACGACATCCTCGGCGCCGAGGAGCAGGATGATCTCGTCGACGGAGCGGCTCGGGGGAGCGGTGTCCTTCTTCGACGAAGTGGCGATCTTCCACATCGCCCCGTCCGGCGCCTGCACGGTGCCGCCCACGCCCCAGAGCGACTTCGCGACGGGCTTGACCACGCTGGCTCCCGCGGCGACGGCGGCGTCGACGAGGGCGTGCACGTTCCCCGGCTGCGAGACCACCAGCGAGAGGGTGTATCCGCGGAACCCGGATGTCTCGGCATCCGAGGTGCGGAATCGCAGACGATCGCCGAGGTCGAACGTGTCTGCGTAGAAGGACTGTGCGGCCTCGAGGTCGGCGACGTCGAGGGTGACGGAATCGATGATCGTGTTCATGTCATCGACGCTACGGAGCAGCAGCGGGCGGCACTTCTCGAATCCTGACCGATCCGCGTCTGCCCGGGCGTCGTCGACTCAGGGAGTGAGCACCTGCACGTCGGCCTGCGCGAGGGCGGCGGCGATGCGCGCCGGCGGCGGCGCGTCGGTGATCAGGTAGTCGGCGCGGTCGAGCAGCGCGATCTGCGCGAAGAAGCGGCGACCCAGCTTCGTGGAGTCGGCGAGGATCGCGGTCCGCTCCGCGCGCTGGATCATCTCGGACATCATGGCCGCATCGCCGAGGTTCGAGGTCGAGTATCCGGCCTCGTCGATCGCGCCGACCGCGATGAGTGCCAGGTCGCAGCGGATGTCGACCTCCGGTCCGCCGGGGGTCATGGTGAACGTCACCGGTCCGGTGGTCGCCTGGGTGATCGAGCGTACGGCTCCGCCGAACACGTACAGGTCGCGGAAGGCCGACGGCGAGAGCTCGCCCGGGATGCGGAGGTTGTTCGTGGCGATCGTGAGGTCGTGATGATTCCGCAGCGCTCGTGCGACCGCGAGGGTCGTCGTGCCGGCGTTCAGCATGATGACCGAGCCGTCCTCGACGAGCCCGGCCGCCACGCGCGCGATCCGCTCCTTCTCCTCGGTCTGCACGCGCATGCGCACGTCGAGCGCGCGGTCCTTGAGGGGGCCGCTCGCGGAGCTGACCGCCCCGCCGTGGGTGCGGACGAGCACGCCCTCGCGGTCGAGCTGGTCGAGGTCGCGGCGGATCGTGTCGATCGAGACGCCGAAGTGCTCGGCGAGATCGCTGACCGTCACCTGCCCGGTCTGCTCGACGTAGCTGGCGAGGTCGGCTTTTCTGCCCGCAGGCAGGCGGCGTCGCGCCGTTCCGGAAGCATCCATGACCTCATCTTTAGCACATTCGAGAGACCAACACCGCATAGTCATGCAAAAAGACGCACATCAGCGACACCGGCGATCGGTGCAGGAAATCCCTGTGATTCTGGGAGAGGCAGGAGGAAATGCGACAAAGTTGCCCTTGACGATCACGCAGATGTCGGCATAACATGGCTCAAAACCGCATGAAGAAGCATTGAAGCGCGTCATGCGGCACGATCTCGAAGAGGAGAAGTGATGAGCACAGTGGGACGAGGGCGCGGACGAACCCGAATGATCGTCGGCGCCGCGACCGCGACGGTTGCCCTTCTGGCGGTGGCGGGCTGCACGCCCAGCACCTCAGGCGACGGGGGCGGCGACGGCGAGGATGTCACGATCGAGTTCGCTCAGTGGTGGGAGCCGGAGCTGCCTGACGGCGAGTTCCGCGCGCTCATCGACAAGTTCGAGGAGGCGAACCCGGGCATCACGGTCGAACTGGTCAGCGGTCCGTACGCGTCGACCAAGGAGCAGCTCTTCGCCGGAGCGGCATCCGGCACCATGCCCGACGTCGTCGGACTCGACGGCGCCTGGGTGAACGACTTCGCCTCGCAGGGTGTGATCGCCGATCTCACCGCGCTGATGAAGGAGAACGACTACGACGACAGTCAGCTGGCCAGCCAGATCCAGGTCGACGGCAGCACCTACATGATCCCGGTCGTGAACTTCGTCTATCCGATGTTCACGAACGACGACCTGCTGGCGCAGGCCGGCGTCACCGCGCCGCCGACGAACCGCACGGAGTTCGCGGATGCCGCAGCCAAGGTCACAGCCCTCGGCGGAGACGTCTCCGGCTGGGTGCTCCCGCTGTCGCTCGAGACGCCGAACGGCGTGCAGAACGACGTGATGTCGTGGGTCTGGGCGTCGGGCGGCTCGATGCTGAAGGACGGGCAGCCCGACCTGACCAACGGCGACGTCACCTCGGCTGTCGAGTACATCGGCGGCCTGTGGGACGACGGCGTCATCGCTTCCGGATCGTTCACGATGAAGGAGCAGGACAAGGTCGAGGAGTTCACCAACGGCCGTGCCGGCATGATGATCGACTCGCTCGCGCACATCAACCTGATCCGAGAGACGAACCCCGACCTGAAGTTCTCCATCTCCGCGCTCCCCGCGGAGGACGGCTACGACGGAGAACGAGGCATCCCGTACGCATCCTGGGGCATCGGCGTCGCCGAGAACTCGGAGCACAAGGACGCCGCCTTCAAGCTCGTCTCCTTCCTGATGAGCGAGGAGACCAACTCGGAGCTCTCGACCATGGCCAACGCGTTCCCGGGCAACTCGGAATCGGTCCCGGCCTTCGTCGAGGACGACGAGCTGTTCAAGAAGGCGTTCGAGATCTACCAGGCGGGTTACCCGGCGAACGAGTTCACGGGTCTTCCTGTCGCGGAAGAGCTCATGCGTCAGCTCGGCGAGCAGCTGCAGTCGGCGTTCGACGGTCAGCAGTCGATCGACGATGCGCTCAAGAAGGCACAGGAGGCCTGGAAAGCGGAGTTCTGATCTCCCGCCTCCCGCCTCCCGCATGAACGGGGTGCCGCATCGCCACTGCGGTGCGGCACCCGACCAACCAAGGAGCACCGGTTCCCATGAGCCTGAGAACGACCGACGACACCGAGGTGATCGTCACGGGAGTGCCGCTGTCGCGCCGGCGACGTCAGCTGCGCAAGACCACGGAGTCCTACGCCTTCCTGTCGCCCACGATCATCCTGCTGCTCGTGCTGATGATCGTGCCGATCATCATGGTGATCGGCTACTCGTTCCAGGACAACGTCATCCTGAACAAGTCGCCCGAGTTCGTCGGCATCGCGAACTTCGTCGAGATCCTCGGCGATCCCGGATTCTGGAAGGCGACCGGCAACACCCTCGTCTTCACGATCGGCAGTGTGATCGCCCACCTCATCCTGGGGCTCGGCTTCGCGATGATGCTGAACAGCACGCTGCTCCACCATGCGGCCCGCGCGATCTTCCGGGCCCTCTACGTCCTTCCGTGGCTCTTCACAGTCGCGGTGATCGCCGTGCTCTGGCGCATGCTGCTCGCTCCGAACGGTGTGATCAACTTCCTGCTGAACACAGACATCGAATGGCTCGCCTCGCCGCAGCTCGCGCTCGGCACCATCACGTTCATCAACATCTGGGCGGGGTACCCGTTCTTCATGGTGAGCCTGCTCGCTGGGCTCCAGGGCATCCCCGGTGAGCTGAACGAAGCGGCGACCGTCGACGGCGCGAGCGCCATCCAGCGGTTCTGGAATGTCACGATCCCGCAGCTGCGGCCGATCATCGTCAGCCTCGTGCTGCTCGACCTGATCTGGACCTCTCAGCAGTTCGCCCTCATCTGGATGACGACGGGCGGTGGTCCGATCGACGTGACCGAGGTGCTCAGCACCTTCACGTACAAGCTGGCGTTCGCCAAGTACGACTTCTCGCTCGCCGCGACCTCCGCCGTCCTCGTGCTGCTGATGTCGATGGTGCTCGCCGTGTTCTACGTCCGTCACCAGAAAGCGAGGGACTGACCATGGCTCTCACCGTCAAGGGCAAGCGCCGGGTCGCCACCGCGGGTGTGTCCATCGGCCTGATCATCGGCGCGGTCTTCGCCGCCGGACCCGTGCTCTGGATGCTGTCCAGCTCGTTCAAGTCCAACACCCAGATCTTCGAGCTGCCCCCGCGGCTGCTCACCGACACGTTCTCGTTCGACGCCTACATCGCGATCTTCACGAACCCCGAGACCATGCGGTTCTTCCTGAACAGCTACATCGTGGCCGGTGCGGTGACCGTGCTCACCCTGATCGTCGCGATCCAGGCGGCCTACGCGTTCAGCCGGTTCGACTTCCGCGGCAAGCGCATCCTGAACGTGGTGATCGTGAGCGTGCAGGCGGTGCCGCCCATCACGCTGCTCATCCCGTACTTCGGCCTCATGGTGGCGCTGGGCCTCTACAACTCGTATGCGGGCCTGATCCTCACGTACATGGTGTTCACTCTGCCGTACGCGATCATCATGATGACCGGCTACTTCAACACCCTGCCGCGCGAGCTCGACGAGGCCGTGCGCGTGGACGGCGCCGGCTCCATGACGGCGCTCTGGCGGATCCTCGTCCCGATCTCCGTCCCCGGCATCGTCTCGGTCGGCATCTACACCTTCATGATCGCGTGGAACGAGTACCTGTTCGCGTTGACCCTGACGCGCACGATCGACATGCGCACCGTCCCCATCGGCATCCAGCTCCTCATGGGACAGCACTCCTACGAGTGGAACCAGATCATGGCGATGAGCGTGCTCGGCTCGATCCCCGTGCTGCTGCTCTTCCTCTTCTTCCAGCGCTACTTCATCAGCGGGCTGACCGCCGGCTCCGTGAAGAGCTGACCTCCGTCCGACCGGACCCACGACCACCACGAAACAGGAGAAACACGTGCTCTACACCGGCAAATCCATCCTCGACGTCGCCAATGCGAACAACTTCGCGATCCCGGCGTTCAACATCAGCGACTGGGCGATGTTCACCGGCATCATCGACATCAGCGAGGAACTGAACGCCCCGGTCATCATCGCGATCCACCCCGACGAGGTCTCGCACATCACGACCGATCTGATCACCGCGATGCGCTCGCGTGCCCATCGGGCGAGCGTCCCGGTCGCGATCCACTGGGACCACGGCGGCACGTACGAGCAAATGATCACGGCGTTCCAGGCCGGCTTCACCTCGGTCATGATCGACGCCTCGCTGCTGCCGTTCGAGGAGAACGTCGCGCTGACCCGCAAGGTCGTCGAGGCCGCGCACGCCGTCGGCGTGCAGGTCGAGGGCGAGCTCGGCACGATCGGCGCGAACGACAGCTACGGCGAGTCGGGTGCGGCGGAGATCATCTACACCAACCCCGACGACGCGGTGCGCTTCGTGCAGGAGACCGGCGTCGACAGCCTGGCCATCGCGATCGGCACCTCGCACGGGCTCTACCCGGCCGAGAAGAACCCCGAGCTGCGTCACGATCTGCTCGAGCAGATCAAGGCTGCCGTCGGCATCCCGCTCGTCCTGCACGGCGGATCGTCGAACCCCGACTCCGAGCTGCGCCGCGCCGTCGAGCTCGGCGTCAACAAGATCAACATCTCCAGCGACATCAAGGTCGCGTACCACAACCGCATGCGCGAGATCCTCGGCACCGACGAGCGTCTGCGTGAGCCGAACGCGATCCAGCCCGAGCCGATCGCCGCCATGAAGGCCACGGCGGCTGAGAAGATCAAGCTGTTCGGTGCCGACGGCAAGGCCGGCCTGTACTGACGCACGAATCGACGGGGAGGGCGCTCGACGGATGATCGGCGATGTGGGCAGGCAGCTGGTGCTCGGGCTCGGCGGCACGGTCGACTACGAGCTGCGGTGGGACTCCGCGGTGCTCGAACGGCTCGCCGGCGCGCATGAGGTGGGCGTCGGCGACCTCACCACGACGGGGCCGATCGTCGACGAGCGCTCTCTCCTGGTCGCCGTGCTCGCCTTCGCCGCAGAGGGGATCGGGGCGGAGCGCTTCGTCGCCTCCTCCGAGGTCGTCGAGCGCTTCGCCGCGCACTTCGTCTACGACGTGACCCTGGGCGGCACGGGGGTCCGCGCCGGTCTCGTGCTCGACGGTCTCGGCATCCCGAGCGTGCAGCATCTGGTGAGCATCGACGACAACGTGCGTCGGCTTCTTCCCGACAGGATCACGATCCTGTCGTCCGCCGACGGGGACACGCTGGATCCGCACCTGATCGTGCAGTATCCGGCGGGGGCGCGTGTGCGCCTGACCGACGGCGAGGTGGTCTCGTCCGGGGCCAATCGGCTCATCTTCGCCAACGATCCGCCGAATCGGACGATGGCGATCGCCGCAGGCCTCTCCGAGGCGCTCGCGGAGGCTTCCGCGTTCCTCATCTCGGGGTTCAACACGATGCAGGACCACGACCTGCTGGTGCGGAGACTCAGCGAGCTCCTCACCGCGATGGCGCGCCTTGCGGCGGGGGCTCTGGTGTACTACGAGGACGCCGGCTTCTACACCCGCGCGTTCGCCGAGACGGTGCGCGCGCGGCTGCTGCCGCACATCCACGTGTACGGCATGAACGAGGACGAGCTGCAGGAGTATCTCGGCCGGGCTGTCGATCTGCTCGATCCGGCGCAGGTCGCCGCGGCGCTGGGGCAGATCCACCGGCTGATCCCCGTGCCCGCCCTCGTGGTGCACACGCGCTACTGGGCGCTCGCGGTCGGACCCGACGCGTCGCGGCATCGTCCGGCGTTGGAGAGCGCGGTGCGGGTGGCCGCGACCCGCTATCGTCTCGGAGACGGGTTCACCGCCGCCGACGCGGACGCGACGGCCGCCATGAAGCGGCACGGCGGGGGAGTCTCGCTCGTCCGTGCGATCGAAGAAACCACCCCGGATGCCGTCGGCGTCGCCGCGTTCGCCCTCGATGTCGCATCGCCCACCACCATCGGCCTCGGTGACACCTTCGTCGGCGGATTCCTCGCGGCCCACGCCCGGAACGGAGAACAGCAGTGAAACCGATCATCATCCCCTCGAATCGCCCACCGGAACGCTTCTACCGCGGCGGCGCCCGGATCTCCGCGTTCCGAGGGGAAGCGGCGGCGGCTCCCCGTGAGCCGGAGGACTGGGTCGGGTCCACGACGACGATCCGTGGCGAGGAGGCCCTCGGCCTGACCAGCCTCGCGGACGGGCGGCTGCTCCGCGACGCGATCGACGCGGATCCGGTCGCGTGGCTCGGCGAGCGTCACGCGCGGCGCTGGGGTTCCGACGCCCGCCTGCTGGTCAAGCTCCTCGACGCCGGTCAGCGCCTGCCCGTGCATGCCCACCCGCACGACGACTTCGCTGCCTCGCACCTCGGCCGTGCGCATGGCAAGGCCGAGGCGTGGTACATCCTCGAGGGCGGCACGGTCCATGTCGGGCTGCGCGAGGATGTGGCGGTCGAGGCCCTCGCCGATCTCGTCGCGCGCCAGGACGTCGATACGCTCCTCGGCCTTCTGCACGCCGTCGAGGTGCAGCCGGGCGACGTCGTCTGGGTCCCGCCGGGAGAGCTGCACGCGATCGGCGCCGGCGTGCTCCTCGTCGAGCTGCAGCAGCCCGAGGATCTGTCGATCCTGCTCGAGTGGGAGGGGTTCGAGATCGACGGCCCTCAGCACGGGCACCTGGGCCTCGGCTTCGACCTCGCGCTCGCCGCCGTGACCAGGACGGCGCGGAGTCTCGCCGAGATGGGAGCGCTCGTGCATGCGGCGCCGCCGTCGGGCTCGGTGTTCCCCCGCGATGCCGACGAGTACTTCCGCCTGGAGCGGATGCCGGTCCACGGCGCTGCCGTCGTCGAGCCGGGCTTCGCGATCGTCGTCGTGGTCAGCGGAACGGTCGATCTCGCCGGGCAGCAGCTCGCCGCCGGCGCGACGGTGCTCGTCCCCGCAGCCGCGGGCCGTCTCGAGGTCAGCGGAGACGGCGAGCTGCTGGTCGCTCGTCCGCCGGCGCCCTGAGCGGCATCCCGTGCACAACCGCGGAGATGGGGCCCGACACGCCGCCGGAACGGACCGGACGCCCGGGGATTCGCCTTCGATCTCCGAAGTCGTGCACGCGCGGAGGCGGTGCCGACACCTGAATCGGACCGTTCGCGCGCCGTCTAGACTGGACTCATGCCCGAACCGAAAGTCGCCAGCTTTCCGGCGATCCGCGGTGCGCTGAAGTTCTACCAGATCGCGTCGATCATCACCGGAGTCATGCTGCTCCTGCTGGTCGCCGAGATGGTGCTGAAGTACACGCCGATCCACCTCGAACTCTTCGCCGGGGGCTCGGGCGGACCGCTCTGGTTCGCTCCGGTCGTCGAGGGCCCGGAGGGCCTCGAATCCACGGGCGACGGATTCAACCTGTCGCTGTTCATCCTCGTGGCGCACGGCTGGTTCTACGTCGTCTACCTGTTCGCGTGCTTCCGCATGTGGAGCCTGATGCGCTGGCCGTTCCTCCGCTTCATCCTGCTCGCGCTCGGCGGTGTGATCCCGCTGCTCTCGTTCATCATGGAGACGATCGTCGCCCGCGACGTGAAGACCTATCTCGCCACCAGGGAGGCCGCAGACGCTTCGACAAGCTCAGCGACCCACCCGAACAATGCCCCGGAAGGTGTCCGTTGACCGAGCATTCCGAGACCGAGCAGCGCCCTGCTCTCGTCGTCGACTTCGGCGCGCAGTACGCGCAGCTGATCGCCCGCCGTGTGCGTGAGGCGGGTGTGTACAGCGAGATCGTGCCGCACACCGCCACCGCCGAGGAGATCGCGGCGAAGAACCCGGTGGCGATCATCCTCTCCGGCGGGCCCTCGTCCGTCTACGAGGAGGGCGCTCCGCGCCTCGACCCGGCCGTGTTCGACCTCGGCGTCCCGACGCTGGGCATCTGCTACGGCTTCCAGTACATGGCGCAGACCCTCGGCGGCGAGGTCGCCCACACGGGCTTGCGCGAATACGGCGCGACGGATGCCGTCATCTCGGGTGACGGCGGAACCCTCCTCGGCGGCCAGCCGGCGGAGCAGAACGTGTGGATGAGCCACGGCGACCAGGTCGCCAAGGCTCCCGAGGGCTTCGAGGTCCTCGCGACCACCGACGCCACCAAGGTCGCGGCGTTCGCGAACGAGGAGCGCGGCTTCTACGGCGTGCAGTGGCACCCCGAGGTCAAGCACTCGGACCACGGCCAGCGCGTGCTGGAGAACTTCCTGCACAAGGGCGCCGGTCTCGCCTCCGACTGGAACAGCGGCAATGTGATCGCCGAGCAGATCGAGCGCATCCGCGAGCAGGTCGGCGACGCCCGCGTCATCTCGGCCCTCTCCGGCGGCGTCGACTCCGCGGTGTCGACGGCTCTCGTGCACAAGGCGATCGGCGACCAGCTGACCGCCGTGTTCGTCGACCATGGGCTCCTTCGCAAGGGCGAGCGCGAGCAGGTCGAGAAGGACTACGTCGAATCCACCGGCGTCCGACTCATCACGGTCGATGCCGCCGACACCTTCCTCGGTCACCTCAAGGGGGTCACCGACCCCGAGGAGAAGCGCAAGATCATCGGCCGCGAGTTCATCCGCGCGTTCGAGAAGGTGCAGCTCGACCTCGTCGCCGAGGCGAAGGCCTCGGGCGGCGCTCCCGTGAAGTTCCTCGTGCAGGGGACGCTGTACCCCGACGTCGTCGAGTCCGGCGGCGGAGCGGGCACCGCGAACATCAAGTCGCACCACAACGTGGGCGGACTTCCCGACGACCTCGACTTCGAGCTCATCGAGCCGCTGCGCGCGCTGTTCAAGGACGAGGTCCGCGCGATCGGCCGCGAGCTCGGCATCCCCGAGGCGATCGTCGGCCGCCAGCCGTTCCCCGGCCCCGGTCTCGGCATCCGCATCATCGGCGAGGTCACGGCCGATCGTCTCGAGATCCTGCGCGAGGCCGATGCCATCGCCCGTGAGGAGCTCACCAAGGCGGGCCTCGACCAGGAGATCTGGCAGTGCCCCGTCGTGCTCCTCGCCGACGTGCGCTCGGTCGGCGTGCAGGGCGACGGCCGCACCTACGGGCACCCGATCGTGCTGCGTCCGGTCTCCAGCGAAGACGCCATGACGGCCGACTGGACTCGCCTGCCGTACGACGTGCTGTCGAAGATCTCGAACCGCATCACGAACGGCGTCCGCGACGTGAACCGCGTCGTGCTCGACGTGACGTCGAAGCCGCCGGGAACGATCGAGTGGGAGTAGGGGACGCCGTGTCCCCGGATACGGCGGCCGGGGAGCTCCCCGACGCCGAGTACCTGGTGCTGTCCAGCCGTCTGATCCCGGGTCGGGACGGCGGATACACGATCGCCTCGCTGGCCCGCGCCCGGCAGCTGGCCCGTGCCGGCGTCGCCGACGGCTGTGGGCCGCAGCTGCTCACCTTCGATCCCGGTACGGCGGCCGCGCACGCGGAGCACCGGGCGTTCTTCGCCGAGCACGGCGAGCTGACCGACCCGTCGCGGATGCGCAATCTCTTCGACGAGGCGGCCGCGCCCGGCGGGGGAGCGGCGGCCTGGCTCCTCGCGGCGGCGGATGCTGCGGCGTCACCCGAGCCCGGCATCGAGTACCGGGTGCTCGAGGACGCCGACGGCCGCCCGTTCGCGGCGCTGCCGGTCATCCCCGGGAATCCCGACTGGCATCTCACCGAGCAGCCCGTGCTGATCCACGATGCATCGGGGGAGGTCGTGGGCGGTGTCCGCGGGTTCCGCGGGCTGTACTGTGCGTGGCTCGACCACGTCACGGCGTCCTTCGGCGACCGCCGCATCGTCGTGATCTGCGAGTCCCGACAGCTCGGCGAGCTCGTCGCGGACTGGTCGGATCCCCGTGTGCGCATCATCCACCCGATCCACACCATCCACCTCGAGGCGCCGTACACGCCGGATGCGCCGATGAGCGTGTTCTGGAAGCGCTGGCTCGCGCTGGCCGACCGGTTCGACGCGGTCGTGTGGCCGACCGAGACGCAGCGCGACGACGTGGTGGCCCGGTTCGGCGACGCGGCGCGGCACGTCGTCGTCCCCAACCCCATCACACCGGTCGAGCGGCGGGATGACCTGCGCGAGGACGGCCTGGTCGTCGTGCTCGGGCGGCTCGCTCCCGCCAAGCGCGTCGATCAGGCGATCCGCGCATTCCTCGCCGCCGATGTTCCGGGCGCCCGGCTGGAGATCTGGGGCGAGGGAGCCGAGCACGAGAAGATCCAGACCCTGCTCGACGAGCTCGATGCGGGGGAGCGGATCCTGCTCGCGGGCTACACCGACGACCCGGGGCGGGTGCTCGATCGTGCGTCCGTCGTCGTGACGTCCACGGCGTTCGAAGGCCAGCCGCTCGGAGTGGTCGAGGCGCTGCTGCATGGTGCGCCCGTCATCGCCTACGACGTGCGCTACGGCATCCGCGATGTGCTGCAGCAGGGCGGGGGAGTCCTGGTCCCCGGCGGCGACGTCGACGCCCTGGGCGACGCCCTGCGGCGCGTGCTCACTGACGACGAGTGGCGCGCGCGGCTCAGCGCCGAGGCCCCCGCGGTCGCAGCGGCCTGGAACCCCGAGCACTCCCTCGCCGCTCTCGCCGCGGTGATCCGGGACGCGGTATCGCGTCCTTCGCGCCGCTGAGCTCCGCGCGCTACCGGAACGGCCTCGAGAGAGAATCTCGAGAAAATCTCCCGAGGATGTCGATCCGGGGCATTCCCGTTCGACGTCTGTGATGAGAGGGTCGAGAGACGGCCCCTCGAACAAGGAGAACATCATGAAGTACATGCTCATCATGCGCGCGACCGACGAAGCGGTGGAGTCCTTCAAGGAGATGCCGTTCGAAGAGGTCATCGAGGCGATGGGGAAGTACAACGAGTCCATGATCAAGGCCGGCGTGCTGGCCGCGGGTGAAGGCCTCACCGACGCCGCCGAGGGATTCGTCGTCGACTTCAGCGCCGAGACGCCCCTGATCACTGACGGCCCCTACGGCGAGACCAAGGAGCTCTTCAACGGTTTCTGGATCATCGAGGTCTCCAGTCGCGAGGAGGCTGCCGAGTGGGCGAGCCGCGCACCCCTCGGACCCGGCTCCTTCCTCGAGGTGCGCCGCGTCACCGACATGTCCGACTTCCCCGCCGACAACGAGTGGATCCAGAAGGAAGAGGGCTGGCGCGACGAGCAGGCGCAGCGCGCACAGCAGTGATGGACGACTCCCCGCGCAGCGAGACGGCGCGTTCCGCCCCCGATCAGGGGTCGACGGAGCGCGCCGTCGCCGCCGTCTGGCGCATCGAATCCGCGCGCATCGTCGGTGCCCTCACCCGCATCGTCGGCGACTTCGGCCTGGCGGAGGATCTCGCGCAGGAGGCGCTCGTCGACGCGCTGCGGCAGTGGCCCGTCGAGGGAGTTCCGCGCAACGCGGCGGCCTGGCTCACCGCGGTCGCGAAGCGCAAGGCCATCGACGGGTGGCGCCGTCGCGAGCGGCTCGACGAGCGCGTCGCGCTGCTCGCCCACGACCTGGAGCGGGAGCAGGCGGAAGCGGGGGACATGCTGTGGGATCCGGATGCCGTCGACGACGACGTCCTGCGCCTGATCTTCATCGCCTGTCACCCGGTGCTCTCGAAGGAGGCGCAGGTCGCACTCACCCTGCGCGTCGTCGCCGGTCTGTCGAGCGAGGAGATCGCCCGCGCGTTCCTCGTGCCGACGGCGACCGTGCAGCAGCGGATCGTCCGTGCGAAGAAGACGCTCGCCGCCGCGAACGCCCCGTTCGAGGTGCCGCCCCGCGAGGAGCACGCGCAGCGCCTCGGAGCCGTCCTGGGGGTGCTCTATCTGATCTTCAACGAGGCGCACGCCGCGTCGAGCGGCCCGGACCTGATGCGGCCGGAGCTCAGCGACGAGGCGATCCGGCTCGGCAGAGTGCTGGCGGCGCTGATGCCCGGCGAGCCCGACGTGCACGGCCTGCTCGCGCTCATGGAGCTGACGGCGGCACGGTTCGCCGCTCGGGTGGACGCGAACGGCGACCCCGTGCTGCTGGCCGATCAGGACCGGCGCCGCTGGGATCGCAGCCGCATCTCGCGGGGTCGTGCGGCTCTCGCTGCGGCGGATGCCGTCGGTCGCGGTCGCGGCGCCTACAGCCTGCAGGCAGCGATCGCCGAGTGCCATGCCGTCGCGGCATCCGTCGACGACACCGACTGGGACCGGATCGTGCTGCTCTACGAAGCGCTGGGACGCATCGCCCCCTCACCTGTGGTCGAGCTGAACCGTGCGGCCGCGGTGGCGATGGCCACGGGCCCGGCATCGGCGTTGCGCATCATCGACCAGCTGTCGTCGTCGGGCGTGCTGCGCGGCTACCATCTGCTGCCCGCGACGCGCGGCGAGCTGCTCCTGCGTCTCGGGCGGGAGGAGGAGGCGCGGAGCGAGTTCGCCGTGGCAGCGGGGCTGGCCGGAAATGACCGGGAGAGAGCGCTGCTGGATCGGAAGGCGCACGGACACGAAAGATGACCCGCCCCTCCGACAGCTGATGCTGCCGGAGGGACGGGTCTCTGGGGTGCTGTGCGGGCGTCAGTATCCGCTCAGTTGCGAGCCTTGCTGCCGCGGCCGACGATCAGGCCGTAGATCAGCAGCACGACGATGGCGCCGCCGATCGCGAGGAGCCAGGTCTGCAGGCTCCAGAACTCCTCCAGGCCCACACCGAAGATGACGGATCCGAGCCAGCCGCCCAGGAAGGCGCCGACCACGCCGAGCAGGAGCGTGACGATCCAGCCGCCGCCCTGCTTGCCCGGGAGGATCAGCTTGGCGATGGCGCCGGCGATGAGGCCGAGAAGAAGGAATCCGAGGAAACTCATGGTCTGCTCCTTTGTGTTGCGAATACCCGTGGTGTCGGGTCTCGCAGATGACTATGCCGTTCGACTATCCGCGAGGACACCCCCTTGCGCGCACCTCCCCGGGTATGGCAAGAGGCCCGCCTCCCCAGGGAGACGGGCCTCTCGACGAGGTCTCTGATCAGCTGATCATCGTGATCAGTTGCTGCGGACGATCGCGATGATGCGCAGGATCTCGACGTAGAGCCAGACGACCGTGACCATGATGCCGAAGGCGCCCATCCAGCCGAACTGGCGCGGAGCGCCGTTGCGGACGCCCTGCTGGATCTGGTCGAAGTCGAGCACCAGCGAGTACGCGGCCATGATGACGACGAGCACACCGATGATGAGTCCGAGCGGGATTCCGGCGATCGACGCGCTCAGCAGGCCGAACGCCTGTCCCTCGGGCAGCACGCCCGTCCACATCAGGACGAGGTTCAGCAGCGAGAAGACGAGGTAGCCGACCATGGCGATCATGAAGACCTTGGTGGCCTTCTTCGAGGCGCGGATCTTGCCGCTGGCGAAGAGGGCCAGCGTGACGCCGACGACGGAGACCGTCGCGAGGGTCGCCTGGAAGACGATGCCGGGGTAGATGACCTCGAAGAACGCCGAGATGCCACCCACGAAGAGGCCCTCGAAAGCCGCGTAGGCGAAGATCAGCGCGGGGCGCACCTTCTTGCGCGACGTGAAGGTGATGACCATGGCGAGCACGAAGCCGCCGAGGGCGCCGATGATCCACGGCAGCATCGAGACGCCGCCGTACGGGTTCATCTGGACCCCGCCGAGCGTCCAGACCCAGCCGACGGCCGCGGTCACGAGAAGGATGGCGAACAGGCCGGCGGTCTTCCAGACGGTGTCCTCGACGGACATCCGGTCGGTCTCGATGGCGCCGGCGGGAGGTGCCGCGTACATGCCCTCGAGCTGCGCGTTGGCCGCGGCATCCATCGTGGCGTGCTGGAAGGAGGCGTTCTGCGCACCCTGAGCGGCCTGCGGTCCGCCCGGGTAGGTCGCGACATTGCGCGGATCCTGCTGCTTGAACGCCGGGTTGTTGAAGGCGAAGTTGCTCATTGGTGGGCCTCACTCCAAAAGGGGGTCGTAGGTCGCTTTCCTCTACGATACCCGCGTGGTGGCGGGTGTGGGGTGTTCTACGCTGAGAGCGTGCCAAGGAAATCGCCCCTCGTCATCGGGCATCGTGGTGCGCCCGGCTACCGCCCGGAGCACAGCCGTTCCTCCTACGAACTCGCACTGGCGATGGGCGTCGACGCGGTGGAGCCCGACGTGGTGGCCACGAAGGACGGCGTCCTCGTCGTCCGCCACGAGAACGAGATCTCCGGCACGACCGACATCGCCCGGCATCCGGAGTTCGCCGACCGCAAGACGACCAAGCGCGTCGACGGGCAGGCGCTGACGGGCTGGTTCACCGAGGACTTCACCTGGGCGGAGCTGTCGACCCTGCGCGGGCGCGAGCGGCTGCCCGAGGTGCGCGCCTCCAGTGCGAGCTTCGACGACTCGCAGGCGATCCTGCGTCTGCGCGACGTGCTCGACATCGTGCGCGAGGGGTCGGCGGAGCACGGCCGCGAGATCGGCGTCGTGCTCGAGGTAAAACACGCGACGTACTTCGCCAGCATCGGCCTGGATCTCGCACCGCTCATCGAGAGGGAGCTCCGGGATGCGGGCTGGGCGGACGGCGAGCTGCCGCTGATCATCGAGTGCTTCGAGTCCACCGTGCTCGGCCAGCTGCGCGCACGCGGGATCTCCGCGTCGTACGTGTATCTCATCGAGGCGGCGGGGCGCCCGTACGACCTGCTCGTCGCCGAGGGCAAGCAGGCGCTCACCTACAAGGCGACGGTCACGCCGCACGGCCTCGACGAACTGGTCGGCAAGGTCGACGGGATCAGCGTGAACAAGAAGATGCTGCTCGCCCGCGGCAGCACGATCGTGCCGGACGCGCACGCGCGCGGGCTCAAGGTCTTCACCTGGACATGCCGCCCGGAGAACGCGTTCCTCGCGGCGGAGTTCCGAGGGCCCGGCGGCAAGGGAGCCTTCGGCGACTACGAGTCGGAGTGGGGCGTGATCGCCCGATCGGGCGTCGACGGCGTCTTCGTCGACCACCCCGACCTGGGCGTGAGCTTCTTCCGCAGCTGACCTCGCGGCGTCAGGATCCGAGCGTACGGTCGAACGCGCCCCTGCGGGTGGAGACGATCTCCTTGCCGAGCGGCATCAGCGAGACCGGGACCATCTTGAAGTCGGCGATGCCCATCGGGATGCCGATGATCGTGATGCACAGCGCGATACCCGAGATGATGTGCCCGATCGCGAGCCACCAGCCGGCGAGGATCACCCAGAGCACGTTGCCCAGGAACGACCCGACGCCGGCGGTCGGCTTGCTGACGACCTCGCGGCCGAACGGCCAGATCGCGTACCGCGCGATGCGGAACGAGGCGATCGCCCACGGGATCGTGATGATCGGGATGCACAGCAGGACGCCGGCCAGGATGTAGCCGAGGAACAGAGCCCATCCCGCCAGGATCACCCAGATGATGTTGAGGATCGTGCGCATGGATCGATTGTGTCACCTGCGATCCGAGCCGGCTGAGCATCCGCCCCGAGCTCCCGGGCCGCGCTGCACCCGGATGGCAGACTGACCGCATGACCGGAATCGTCGTGGAAGACGTCAGCAGAGCATTCGGGACGGTTCAGGCCGTGCGGGCGGCCACCCTCCGCGCGGAGCCGGGGCGCGTCACCGGACTCGTGGGGCCGAACGGCGCGGGCAAGACCACGCTGCTTCTGATGCTCGCCTCCCTGCTCGCTCCCGACACCGGCCGGATCAGCATCGGCGGCGTCGACCCCTCCGCAGACCCGCTCGCCGCTCGACGGCGACTGGGGTGGGTGCCGGATGCGCTCGGCGCCTGGCCGTCGCTCACCGCCCGGGAGACCATCGTCACGACGGCTCGCCTCTACGACATGCCGAAGCCCGAGGCGGCGACCCGCGCTGAGCAGCTGCTGGCGCTCGTCGGGCTCGGCGACCTCGCCGATGCACCCGCGAAGGTGCTCTCCCGCGGACAGAAGCAGAAGCTGGGCCTCGCCCGCGCCCTGGTGCACGACCCCCAGGTGCTGCTGCTCGACGAACCGGCATCCGGTCTCGATCCCGAGGCGCGTGTGCACCTGCGGGTCCTGCTGCGCCGTTTCGCGGCGGAGGGCCGCACGGTCCTGATCTCCAGCCATATCCTCTCCGAGCTGGAGGAGGTCGTCGACGATGCGGTGTTCCTCGTCGCCGGGTCGGTCGTCGACGCGGCCCCGGCCCAGGCGTCGGTGCGCGCATGGCGGGTCCGCCTCGCCGGAGCGACGCCGGAGCGGATGAACGCCGACGCCTGGCAGGTCGCCTCCCTGCTGGGCCTCGCTCCCGAGTCGCTCGGATCCGACCGCGGCGCCGTCCTGGTCGGCTTCACCGACGACGACGGCGCGGCCCAGGCGCTGCGCCGCCTCGTCGAGGCCGGGCTCCCGGTGGCGGAGTTCGCCCCCGCGCAGAGCGCGCTCGAACACACGTTCCTGAACCTCCCGCAGCCCCCGGCATCCGCCCCCACCCCGCCCCCGGCCGGAACGGAGACAGGCGCATGAGTCTCGCGCACATCGGCACCGTCGCCCGCCTCGAGCTGACCCAGCGCCTGCGCAGCGTCAGCTGGTACGTCCTCCTCGGGGTGTTCGCGCTCGTCCTGCTCGGCATCACCGGGCTCGCGTTCGCCGTGTACTCCTGGGGTGACGCCGTCGGAGCCGGGGTCTACTCGATCGTCGTCAACATCGTCCTGCTGCTGGTGGTGCTGGTCTCGCCGACGCTCAGCGGCAACGCGATCAACGGCGACCGCGATGCCGCGACGCTCGCCGCGGTCCAGGTCACCGCCGTCTCGACCGGCGACATCATGATCGGCAAGCTCGTCGCCGCCATCGCGACGGGCGGCGCGTTCCTCGTCGTGGCGTTGCCGTTCCTCGCGTTATCCCTGCTCGGCGGCGGAGCGAACGCCGCCGTCCTGCTCGTCTCCCTCCTCGTCCTCGCGGTGGAGATCGTCGTGGTCGCCGCGATCGGCGTGGGACTGAGCGGACTGCTCGCGCGTCCGCTGTTCTCGGTCGCGACGACCTACCTCGTCGTGTCGGTGCTCGTGATCGGCACGCTCATCGTCTTCCTCCTCGGCGGGATGGCGGTGCGCGGCGAGGCGACCAGCTATCACCGTCCGTACGACTCTTCCGGGAACGTCGACTGCGAGCGCTGGGAGAGCAACAGCTACGAGGTGCCGCGGTTCGATCTCGTCTGGTGGGCGCTCGCCGCCAACCCGTTCGTGGTGCTCGCGGATGCGACCCCGACCGAGCTCTCCGCCGACGGCTACCCCGTCGACCTGTTCGGGCAGATCAAGTACGGGGTGCGCAGCGCGCAGCTGTCACCCCTCGAGCAGCGCTGGGACGAGTGCGATCCGAGCGGTGGCGTCACCGGTCGGACACCGCAGGAGGTCCTCGACTCGACCGTGCCGAGCTGGTTCGTCGGTCTGGGAGTGCAGCTCGTCATCGCCGGCTCCCTGTTCGCCGGGGCGTGGGCGCGCACCCGCACGCCGGCGCGACGGCTTCCGCCGGGCACCCGCATCGCCTGAGCCAGAGCCCACGCGGCACGGGAGGTGAACGGCCACCCGTCGTTCACCTCCCGTGCACGTGCGAGTCGCCGCGCGGCCACGCGGAGTCGGTGGTCTGGAGGCCTACCCGTCTGAACCCCTACCCAGGAGTCCTCCATGCCCCGCCTGCACTACGCAGCGGCGGTCACGGCCGTCTGCGCCCTCAGCGCCGCCGCCCTGCTCGCCACCCCGGTCGCCGCGGTCGGCGCCGATCCCGGCATCCGTCCCGTCGAGGAGGCTCCGGGCGTCACCGCGTCCGCGGGTCTCGTGCTCAACGAGATCATCTACGACGACGCAGCGACCGGTCTCGCCGATCAGGTCGAGCTCTACAATGCCGGCACCGAGTCGGTCGCCCTCGACGGCTGGTACATCTCCGACGAGAAGCGCGACGCGTTCGGATCTGCGCCGGAAGGCACGTCGTTGGCGCCGGGGGAGTTCCTCGTTCTTCAGAAGGATGTCGACTTCGGCTTCGGGCTGGGCAAGGGCGACGAGGTCGTGCTGTTCGACCCGGCCGGTGCGGAGATCGACGCCTACGCGTACGAGAACACCGCGCCGCTGTCGGACTGGTCGCGGTGCCCTGACGGCACCGGGGAGTGGGCGCACGCGACGGCAGCAACGCCCGGTGCGGCCAACGACTGCTCGGTGACGCCTGTCGACGGTGCGATCGTCATCAACGAGGTGGATTCGCAGCCGGCCGACTGGGTGGAGTTCCACAACCCCGGCGACGCGGCACTCGACATCTCGGGCTACGAGGTCCGCGACAACTCGGATGACCACCGCTGGCAGTTCCTGCCCGGCACGACGATCGAGGCGGGAGCCTTCCTCGTCGTGGAGGAGGGCACGATCGGACTCGTCGGAGGCGCGGAAGCGGCATTCCGCGATCCGATCGGCATCGGCAGCGCCGACCGCATCCGTCTCTACGACGCCGGTGGCACGATGATCGACGACACGCTGCCCTGGTCCGGACACGCGGCCATCGACGGGGACTTCGCCGCAGCGACGCTCGCACGCTGCCCCGACGGCGAGGGCGCGTTCCTGCTGGCCCACCCCACCCCGGGTGCGGCGAACTCCTGCGTGATGCCGGACGTCGTCATCAACGAGATCGAGTCGAACGGCGATGCCACCGACTGGGTCGAGATCGTCAACACCGGAGCGACGGCGGTCGACCTCTCGGGGTGGTCCGTGATGGACAACGATCCGAACGGCCATGCCGCGGAGACCACGCCGCTTCCGGCCGGCACGATCCTCGAGCCCGGCGCCTTCTTCGTGTTCGACCAGCCCGCGAACTTCGTGTTCGGGCTCGGCAACGGCGACACCGTGACGATCCGCGACGCCAACGGGAACACGGTCGACGAGCACGTATACGCGGCGCACGCCGAGGGCGTCTGGGCGCGCTGCGCCGACGGCACGGGCGAGTTCGCCGATGTGGCCGTGTCGACCAAGGGACTCCGCAACGCCTGCGGCAACCCCGTGCGCATCAACGAGGTCGAGTCCGACGGCGGCTCCCCGGACGACTGGGTGGAGCTCGTGAACCCGACGACGGCGGCCCTCGACGTCTCGGGCGTCGTCGTGAAGGACGATGACGACGCGCACGCGTATGCGATCCCCGCCGGCACCTCGATCGCGGCCGGCGGATACCTCGTCGTCGAGCGCGAGCAGCTGGGCTTCGGTCTCGGCGGCGGCGACACGGTGCGCCTGTTCGACGGAGACCTGCTGATCGACGAGACCACCTGGGGTGAGGGCCACGCGGCGACCACGTGGGGCCGCTGCCCCGACGCCACCGGGGTCTTCGCGACCACGACCGAGTCCACGAAGGGCGCGGCGAACGTCTGCGACGGCGAGGTCACGGTCTCGCCGTGGCCCGGCTCCGCCGACGTGCGCGCGCTCGACGGCGTCCCGACCTTCCTCGAGGACAGCTCGGGCCTCGACGTGCAGGAGACCGCCGACGGCGTGTTCCTCTGGGCGGTCGACAACGGCGAAGGGCGCATCTGGAAGCTCGAGGCGCATTCCGACGGCTCGGTGGAGAAGGTCGACGGCTGGGAGGACGGCAAGCGCGTCCGCTTCCAGAAGGACGCCGAGGGCCCGGGAGCCGCAGGTCCTGACACCGAGGGCATCACGGTCGACGGCGCAGGCGCGGTCTACGTCGCCTCCGAACGCGACAACAGCGCCAAGGGCGTGAACCAGAACGTCGTGCTGAAGGTGGCCCCGGATGCCGCGGCGGGAGACCTCGTCGCGGAGCAGGAGTGGGATCTGACCGCGCTGCTGCCGGCCGTCGGAGCCAACCTCGGCATGGAGGCCGTCCAGTGGGTGCCTGACGCGGCGCTCGCCGGAAAGCTCTTCGATGACAACACCGGAGCCGCGTACGACCCGTCGGCATACGCCGGGCACGGAGACGGGCTGTTCTTCGTCGCCGTCGAGGACAACGGACACGTCTACGCCTTCGCGCTCGCCGCGGACGGCACGGCGACGCTGGTGTCGGAGATCGCCCCCGGGCTCCCCGGGGTCATGGCACTCGACTACGACGGCGTGCGGAACACGCTGTGGGCGGTCTGCGACGACGGATGCCAGGGCCGCTCGGCCGAGATCACCCTGAACGGCACCGCGAAGCCGGGTGTCGCGCACTACGCGCGCCCCGCCGGGATGCCCGACATCAACAACGAGGGCTTCGCCACGGCTCCGGCCTCGCTGTCGGTCGACGGTCAGCGCCCGGTCTGGTGGTTCGCCGACGGCTTCGCGTCGGAGGCGCTGCGCGTCGGGACCCTCCCGGGTGTCGACGGCGAGAACCCCGGCGGGGAGAACCCCGGTGGCGAGACGCCGCCGCTGCCCGGCACGGATCTGGTCGACGGCAACCGCAACGGCGTGACGGTCGACCCGGCGGTCGCGACGCGAGGCCAGAAGGTCACGGTCACGGTCGGAGCGGATGCCGCCGGCGAGGACGTCGCGGTGTGGATGTACTCCGACCCGGTGCGCATCGCGACCGGATCGCTCTCGGCATCCGGCGCTCTGAACGTCACGATCCCGGCGGATGCCGCGCTCGGTGCACACCGGATCGCGGTCTACGCGGCCGACGGCACGCTGCTCGGGTGGGCGGACATCCGCATCACGGCGGCATCCGGCGGTCTGGCGGCCACGGGAGCGGAGCTGCCCATCGCAGCGATCGCGCTCGCGCTGATGCTGCTGACGGCGGGTGGCATCGCCGTCGTTCGGCGCCGACGCACCGCCTGACACCGACCCGCGACACGAGGGGTGTGCGAGTTCGCTCGTGCACCCCTCCCGTCTCTCGACGGCCGTCGTCGCCGTGCCGCGGTGTCGGTGCCGCGGCCTAGACTCATAAGGCCATGACCGAAGCTCCCCTCATCGTCCCCGGAACCGCCGGTCCCCGCTCCGCAGGGGCCGAGGGACAGGACGACCTCCTCGCCGGACTGAACCCGCAGCAGCTCGAAGCCGTCACCTATCGCGGACCCGCGCTGCTCATCGTCGCGGGCGCCGGATCCGGCAAGACGAGCGTGCTCACGCGCCGCATCGCGTCGCTGCTCCGCGGCCGCGAGGCGTGGCCGAGCCAGATCCTCGCGATCACGTTCACGAACAAGGCTGCGGGCGAGATGCGCGAGCGCGTCGCCGGACTCATCGGCGACGCCGCGCGCGGCATGTGGATCTCGACGTTCCACTCCGCGTGCGTGCGCATCCTGCGCCGCGAGGCCGAGCAGTTCGGGTTCACGAAGACGTTCACGATCTACGACTCGGGTGACTCGCGCGCGCTCATCAAGCGCCTCGTGAAGGAGCACGAGGCCGATGCCTACGGCCTCACCCCGGCCTCCGTGCAGTCGCGCATCTCGAAGCTCAAGAACGAGCTCTCCGATGCCGAGTCGTACGCCCGCCAGGCCAACATGAGCGACCCGACCGAGCGCATCTTCGTCGAGCTGTTCGCCGACTACCAGCGGCAGCTGCAGAAGGCCAACGCCTTCGACTTCGACGATCTCATCGGTCAGACGGTGTACCTCTTCCGTGCCTTCCCGCAGGTCGCCGACACCTATCGGCGCCGCTTCCGGCACATCCTGGTCGACGAGTACCAGGACACCAACCACGCGCAGTACGCGCTGATCCACGAGTTGACGAGGCCGGTCTCCTCCGACGCTCCCGATCCGTATGCCTCGAACGGCATGATGATCTTCGAACCCGAGACGACGCCCGCCCTCGGCGGTGCCTCGCTCACGGTGGTCGGCGACTCCGACCAGTCGATCTACGCGTTCCGCGGCGCCGACATCCGCAACATCAGCGAGTTCGAGCGCGACTTCCCGGGTGCGCGGGTGGTGCTGCTCGAGCAGAACTACCGCTCGACCCAGAACATCCTGTCCGCGGCGAACGCCGTCATCGGCAACAACTTCGACCGCAAGGACAAGAAGCTCTGGAGCGACAAGGGCGACGGCGACGCCATCATCGGCTTCACCGGCTACTCGCAGCACGATGAGGCGCAGTTCGTGGCCGACGAGATCGAGGTGCTGCGCCGAGCCGGCATGCCGTACTCCGAGATGGCCGTGTTCTACCGCACCAACTCGCAGTCCCGCGCGCTGGAGGAGATCTTCATCCGCTCCGCGGTGCCGTACAAGATCATGGGCGGCACGAAGTTCTACGAGCGCGCCGAGATCAAGGACGCGCTCGCCTACCTCGTCGCTGTCGCGAACCCGGCCGACGAGATGTCGGTGCGCCGCATCCTGAACAAGCCGCGCCGCGGCATCGGCGACGTCACGGAGACCGCGATCGCTCGCTTCGCAGAGGAGCACGGCATCAGCTTCCGCGATGCCCTGGCCAACTCGGCGCAACTCGGCTTCGGCCCGAAGATCCAGGCCGCGATCGCGCACCTCGACGCCGTTCTCGCCGAGGCCACGGCGATCATGCTCCCGGCATCCGGCGAGCTCCCGGCCCCGACCACCGTCGCCGACGGCTTGAGCCTGCTGCTCTCGAAGAGCGGGTACCTCGATTCGCTCCGGGCGAGCCGCGACCCGCAGGACGAGGCCCGCGTCGAGAACCTCGACGAGTTCGTCGCCGTCGCCCGCGACTTCGCGCGCAACAACCCCGAGGGCACGATCGTCGACTTCCTCACCGAGGTCGCGCTGGTGTCGGATGCCGACGACCTCGACGACGAGTCCGGAACGGTCTCCCTGATGACGATGCACACGGCGAAGGGCCTCGAGTACGACGCCGTGTTCGTCACGGGCGTCGAGGAAGACCTCATCCCGCATCGCATCTCGGCGGGCGAGCCCGGAGGCCCCCAGGAGGAGCGTCGACTGTTCTACGTCGGCATCACCCGGGCCCGCAAGCGGCTGCACCTCTCGCTCGCGATGACCAGGGCGCAGTTCGGCGAGGTCACGGTCGCGATGCCCAGTCGATTCCTGCAGGAGATCCCCGCGGCGCTGATCGACTGGCGCCAGTCGCCGGGCGACGTCAACTCGCGTGGGGGCATGCAGTCGCGTGCCCTGAACGCGCGTCGTTCCGGCGGATTCGGCGGATCGGGCTCGGGTTCGGGCGACCGGTTCGGCGTCAAGGCGTTGCCGGGCAGGGATTCGCTCAAGCCGCTCTCGACAGCGATGGACAAGTTCCCCAACCGCGTCACCGCCAAGATGCGCGACAACGGCGACCTCGAGCTCACCGCAGGTGATCGCATCCGTCACGTCGACTTCGGCGAGGGCAGGGTCGATGCCGTGACCGGTGAGGGAGCGAAGCGCATCGCGCACGTGCGCTTCGACACCGCGGGGCAGAAGAAGCTGCTCATCAAGGTCGCGCCGATCGAGAAGATCTAGGGCTCGCGAGCGGGTTAGGCTGGCTCATATGGCCCTCTTCTCCCGCCGCAAGAAGTCCAGCGACGACGCCGTCGCCCCGGCAGCAGACGCCCCCGAGACCGAATCGCGCACGCCCGCCGACGACGCAGCCGAGACGGCTGTCGCCGAACCGGTCGCCGCGGCGCCCACGATCGGCATCTCCGTCCAGGCGTTCCGCGGTGTCGGTGAGGAAGCCGGCCCCGAGGTCGCTCTGCCCGACGCCGAGGCGGCGCCCGGGGCAGCGGCATCCGCTTCTCCGTCGGCCCCGTCGGGTCTGCCGACTCCGCGGCCGTCGGCGGCGCAGCCCGCCCCGCAGCTCGCGATTCCGCAGGACCGGCGGCTCCCGCTCGCTCCGAGCCTGCCGCCCGAGCAGACCGAGACCATCGCCGGGATGAAGGACAACGTCCTGCTCCGCGAGGCCCTCAAGGAGGTCGAGGCCGGCGCGACGAACGAGCAGCTGCTCGGCGTCATGCGCCAGGCTCTGCAGGGGCACCTGTACATCCGCGTGATCGGCGACGCGCGCACGCAGATCAGCGAGGGCAAGCCGCTCGCGGTCGCGGTCGTCCGTGATGCCGAGCGCCAGTTCATGCTCGCGTTCAGCTCCGCTGCCGCCGTGCGCGACTCGGTGCAGTTGGAAGACGATCCCGCCGCGAGCTCGGCGGTGGCGCAGCCGGTCACCTCCGTGCTGCAGCAGGTGGTGTCCGGCGACTTCGCGGGTCTCATCGTGGACAACGCCTCCGCACCGCACCGCGTGGTGTTCCCGACCGAGTTGCTGCAGAAGACGCTCGATCAGGCCGACGTCGACATGACGGTCAAGTCGCTCCTCGCCGCGCCGCGGGAACAGGATTCCGCCGTGAAGGTCGGGGAGGCGCTCGCGTCGAAGCGCATGTGGGTGGCCGTGAACGACGGCACCGGCACCGGTCAGATCGGCATCGCCGAGGCGCAGACCACCGACGGTCGGCGGTTCCTGCAGCTCTTCTCGCATCCGCTCGAGGTCATCGCGCTCGGCCGGGGCGATCGCCCGCTGCCGTTCGAACCCGAGCAGCTCGCCAAGGTGCTCTCGAGTCACGCCGAGATGGCCGGCGTGATCGTCGACACCGCGGGGCCGTCGATCGTCGTCGAGCGCGACGCGCTCGCACCGGTCCTGGTGCTCGCGGTCGACCTCGACGACTGAGCGCGGTCTTCCCCGGAATCCGTCGGCACCCTAGGGTCGGAGCATGGCCTCCGAACGCGTGACCCTGACCGTCGCCGACTCCGACGGAGAGCGCGAGGTCGTGCTCTCCAGCCCCAACCGTGTGGTGTGGCCGGACCTCGGCATCACCAAGGCCGAGCTCGCCGAGTACGTGCAGTCGGTGTCGATCCCATTCCTCAACGCGAACGGCAACAGGGCCGTGTCCCTCGAGCGCTTCCGCGACGGCATCGAAGCGGCGGGAAAGCCGCGGAAGGAGGGGTTCTTCTCGAAGAACCCGCCGAAGGGCACGCCTGACTTCGTCGACGCCGAGATGATGACCTACAACAGCGGGCGCCAGCATCCGCAGATCGTCCTCAACCGCGCCAGTGCGATCGTCTGGGCCGTGCAGATGAACACGATCGTGTTCCATCCCTGGGCGTCGCTGGCGACGGATGCCGACAACCCCGTCGAACTGCGCATCGACCTGGACCCGCAGCCGGGAACGGACTTCGCGGATGCCGTCACCGCCGCACACACGCTGCGCGAGGTGCTTCGCGAGGCCGGCCTCGACGCGTTCGCCAAGACCAGCGGCAACCGCGGTCTGCACATCTTCGCCCCCATCGAGCCGACGCATGAGTTCCTCGACGTGCGTCATGCCGTGATCGCCGCCGGGCGGGAGCTGGAGCGCCGGATGCCGGAGCAGGTCACCATGAACTGGTGGAAGGAGGAGCGCGGGGAGCGGATCTTCGTCGACTTCAACCAGGCCAACCGGGACCGCACGATGGCCGGGGCCTACAGTCCACGTGCCCTGCCGGGTGCGACCGTCTCGACGCCGGTCCTGTGGGAGGAGCTCGACGGGCTCGACCCGACCGTGTTCACGGTGCGCAGCATCCCGCAGCGGCTCGCGGACGTCGGCGATCCCTGGGCGGACATGCAGACCTCGCCGGGACGCATCGACACCCTGCTCGAGTGGTGGGAGCGCGACAAGGAGAACGGGCTCGGTGAGCTGTCCTTCCCGCCGGAGTTCCCGAAGATGCCCGGGGAGCCGCCGCGTGTGCAGCCGAGCAAGAAGGTCGCCGGCAACTGGGATGCCGAGGGCAATCCGATTGATGATTGACCGTTGATCCTCAGGCATTTTCGTCATACATTAATGACATGGCAGCGCGAGAGACGATCAACGGAAAGCCCGTCACAGAGGAACAGATCGCCGCTTGGGCGGCCGAAGCCGAGGCGGGTTACGACGTCGAGGCGATGAAGCGACGCGGACGCGGACGCCCAGGGCGGGGCGCCGAACCGTCTCAAGTCGTCGCTCTGCGTCTCACGCTGGACGAGATCGCGGCCCTCGATGCGCGTGCTCAGCGTGAAGGAAAGACCCGTTCGGAGGTCATCCGCGACGCGCTGACGGCGTCGGCGGCGTGAAAGCACACGAGTCCGCCAGCAAGCACGGGATCGGCGCGACCGCAAATGATCGAACTGCTGCCGTGAGGCGACTGACGCGGCCTCAGGACAATACGTCGGCGAGGTCGTAGCCGGCGACCGTGTCGAGCTGGTCGTAGGTGCAGGAGCGGGCATCGCGGTCGGGACGCCAGCGCTCGAACTGCACGGTGTGGCGGAAGCGCGCGCCCTCGAGCTGGTCGTAGCGCACCTCGAGCACGCGCTCCGGGCGCAACCGCACGAACGACACGTCCTTTGCGCCGCTGAACCGTGACCGCTCGCCCTCGCCGGTGACCGCGTCGCCGCTCTCGTCGCGTTCGACGAGGGGCGCGAGCTCCTCGACCAGTTCCTGCCGACGCGCATCGCTCCACGCGGCGACGCCGCCGACCTGCCGCAGGGTGCCGTCGTCGTCGTGGAGTCCCACGAGCAGCGAGCCGACGCCCGAACCGGACTTGTGGATCCGGTAGCCGAGCGCGACCACATCGGCCGTGCGCGCATGCTTGATCTTGAAGAGGGTGCGCTTGCCGGGGGCGTAGGGCTGATCGAGCGGCTTGGCGACGACCCCGTCGAGGCCCGCGCCTTCGAACTCGGCGAGCCAGCGGACGGCGGCGTCGCGGTCACGCGTGGTGCGTGTGATGTGCAGGGGATGCTCGACGGCATCCATCACGGTCTCGAGACGGGCGCGGCGGGTCTCGAAGGACTGGCCGAGCAGATCGTCGTCCCCGTACGCCAGCAGGTCGAACGCGATGAACATGGCGGGCGTCTCCGCCGCGAGCTTGGCGACGCGGGAGGCCGCGGGGTGGATGCGCTGACTCAACGCCTCCCAGTCCAGGCGCTGGGCGCCCTGCGGTCCGGTGGCGACGACGATCTCGCCGTCGAGGAGGCACGGGCCGGGGAGGAGCGCCGGGATGGCCTCCACGAGCTCGGGGAAGTACCGGGTGAGCGGCTTCGCGCCGCGGGAGCCGATCTCGACCGTCTCGCCGTCCCACGCGATGAGGCCGCGGAAGCCGTCCCACTTCGGCTCGTACAGCAGTCCGCCGGGCGTCTTCGCCGGGTCGGGCACCGCCGGGACGGCCTTCGCGAGCATCGGGGAGGGGATGTCGTAGCGCATGGTCCCATCCTGGCCGCGGGGGTCGTGCGGCGGAAGGGGGACCGGCTCAGGCGAACAGGTCGCCGAGGTCCGTCGGCGTCCCCGCATCGCGCAGGGCGGTGCGCGCCGCGTGCCAGCCGGCCATGCCGTTGACCGCGGGACCGGGAGGAGTCGATGCCGAGGCCAGGTAGACCCCGCGCATCGGCGTCCGCCACGGCACAGGCGACAGCGTCGGCCGTCGCAGCGCCTGCCGGATGTCGAACACTCCGCCCGAGATGTCTCCGCCGATCTCCGCGGGATTGATCGCCTCGCGCGAAGATGCCGGCACGGCGTGATGCGCGAGGATCAGGTCGCGGAAACCGGGTGCGAAGCGCTCGACCTGCGCGGTGATCAGCTCGGTGGGGTCGAGATCCGATCCGTTCGGCACGTGGATGTACGCCCACAGCACTGCTCTGCCCTTCGGCGCGCGCGAGGGGTCGAGCACCGAGGGCTGCACGGCGAGCACATACGGGCGCTCGCTGACGCGTCCGGCCGCGACGGCGTTCTCGCTGGCCCAGATCTCCGCGCGCGTGCCGCCCAGGTGCACGGTCGGCGCCTGTCGGACGTCGGGGTTCGTCCACGGGATCGGGCCGTCGAGTGCGAAGTCCACCTTGGCCGCCGCCGCGCCGTAGCGGTAGGCCGAGATCGCCCTGGCGTAGGCGGCGGGCACATCGGCGTGGGTGAGGGCGAGGCGCGGCGAGGTGCTGAGCAGCAGCAGATCGCCCCGCGCGGGATCGCCCCAGTCGAGCCGCCGCAGGTCGGTGACAGGGACGCCTGACTCGATGGTCCCGCCGTAGGACTCGATGTCGGCGATCAGCGCGTCGGCGATCTGCTGCGCGCCGCCGCGCGGGTACGGCCAGCCGCCGGCGTGGCCGAACGCGGCGAGGAGCAGCCCGGCGGCGGCGCCCGGGAGCGTCGGCTGCGGAGAGTTCGCATGCGCGACGACTCCCGACATCAGGGCGGCGGCCGCATCGCCGAGGAATGCGCGTCCGGCCAAGGGCGTGCCCTGATCCAGCATCCTGATCGCATAGCGGGCGGCGGTGACCGGGTCGCGCGGAACGCGCAGCAGCTGATTGCCGGTGAAGTCGACGAGACCCTCGATGCGCGTGCTCAACGGCCGCACACGGGCGAGCCATGCCTGCCCGTCGACGCCCAGCCCTGCGGCCGTGCGCTCGATGTCGTGCCAGGCGATCGCGGCGCGTCCGCCGTCGAGCGGGTGGGCGTAGGAGATCTCCGGATGGATCCACTCGATGCGCTCGGCGAGTCCGAATGCCCGGAAGAACGGCGACGAGACGGCCGCGGGATGCACGGCCGAGCACACGTCGTGCCGGAATCCCGGGAGCGTGGACTCCTGCGTCCGGATGCCTCCGCCGACCGTGTCGGAGGCTTCGAGCACGTGCACGTCGTAGCCGGCGCGTCCGAGCGCGACGGCGGCCGCGAGTCCGTTGGGACCTGCGCCGATGATCGTCGCCCGTGCCATCACGCCAGTCTTGCACGGCAGCGGCAGAGAAGCGGTCGAAGCCGGCGCTCAGACGTGCGATCCTGGAGAGGATGAAAGAAGTACAGGGGCCGACCCCCGCAGGCACCTCCCGTCCATACCGTTCGCTCAACGAAGCGCTGCGCGCGCACCGCATCGACATCTCCAACTACGCGTTCATCACGGCCATCGTCGAGGCGATCGGCATCAGCTCGTACATCGACCGCGGTCGCTACATCGAGGCGATCCGTCGTGGTGAAGGGGCTTCCCTTCACATCGGACGCACCTACACGAACGGATTCACCGAAGACGAGCGCCTCGTGATCGGCGCGGCTCCGCTGCGCCTGCAGCCGAGCGAGGGGCGTGCGCCGTACTTCTACGTCAATCACCCGACCGAGTTCATGCCGATCGCGCAGCCCAAGCCGAAGCGCACGACGACGCCGCGCGTCTCGGCTCCTCGTGGCGAGCGTGCGCCCACGCCCGTGGCCGATCGCGACTACGGCGTGTGCGACGTCTGCTTCATGGTCAAGACGCCGGCCGGCGCCTGCGGCTGCAGCTGACCCGGAGCCCGGGCATGGCAGTGGATGCCTCCGCTCCCGTGATCCGTCCGGCGGATCTCTCCGGACCGGATGCCGTCGTCGTGTCCGCCGCCGTCGGCGCCTACCTCCGACAGACCGAGGCGGAGAAGCGCCGAGAGGGACTCGCGCCGCGGCACGACGGCGGCGATGCGCTCCCTGAGCGATATCGCGCCGAGTTCGACGACCCTGCCGCCGCGTACGCCGGCTTCCCCGTGCTCCTCGCCGACGTCGACCAGGTGACGATGGGGGTCGTCGTCCTGGCGCGGCTCGACGGCGCGGCCGAGATCAAGCGTCTCTGGGCGGCGCCCGCCGCTCGTGGCCGCGGCATCGGCTCCGCTCTTCTCGACGCCGCTGTCGCCGCAGCCGAAGGCCCCGTGCGCCTGTCGGTCTGGGACTGGCGTGCCGCAGCCGTGCGCCTCTACGAATCCCGCGGATTCGTGCGGGTTCCGAGCTGGGACGGGCGGGACCGGCTCATCTGCATGATGCGTCAGGATCGCTGGCGGCCGGCAGCGGATCAGGCGAACGCGCTCATCCCGGTGATGTCGCGGCCGAGCAGCAGCGCCTGCACGCTCTCGGTGCCCTCGTAGGTGTGGATGGCCTCGATGTCGGCCATGTGCTGCATCACGCCGTTCTCCAGCAGGATGCCGTTGCCGCCCAACAGATCGCGCGCGGTCGACGCCACCCGGCGCGCCGCGCGCGTGTTGTGGAACTTCGCGAGCGAGGCCTGCGTCGGTCGCAGATCTCCGGCGTTCTCGAGGTCGGCCATGCGACGGCAGTACAGCTGCATGGCCGTGAGGTCCTCGAGCATGTGCGTCAGGCGCTCCTGCACCATCTGGAACTTCGCGAGGGGCTTGCCGAACTGCACGCGCTCCTTGGCGTAGGCCAGCGACGCCTCGTAGCAGGCGGTGGCGTGGCCGAGCGCCGACCACGCGACGCCGGAGCGCGTCGCGTACAGCACGGTCGATGCGTCCTTGAAGCTCGCAGCGCCGGGAAGCACCGCGTCGAGGGGGACGCGCACGTCGTCGAGCCGGATGTGCGCCTGGTGGATCGCCCGCAGCGACGCCTTGCCGCGGATGACGGTGCCGGTGTATCCGGGGGTGTCCTGCTCGACGAGGAAGCAGCGCACGGCGCCGTGCTCGGCGGCCGTCTCATCGTCGACGCGGGCCCACACGAAAGTGATCCCGCCGGAGGCGCCGTTGCCGATCCACTTCTTCGCGCCGCGGATGATCCAGCTGTCGCCGTCGCGCCGGGCGACCGTCTCCAGCGAGACGGAGTCGGATCCGTGGTCGGGCTCGGTGAGCGCGAAGGATCCGAGGACCGAGCCGTCCGCGAGGGCCGTCAGCCACTTCTCCTGCTGGGCCGGGGAGCCGAAGAGCGCCAGAGTGCGCAGCGCGAGGCCGCCCTGCACGGCGAGGATCGTGCCCAGTGAGCCGTCGCCGCGGGAGATCTCCATGTTGACGAGACCTGCGGCCAGCGGGGAGAGGTGCGTCAGCGATGGGTGGTCGATGCCGTCGACGACGAGGTCCATCTCGCCCATGCGACGGGCGGCGTCGAGCGGGTACTCCGCGCGGTCCCAGGCATCCGCCATCTGCGGAGCGACCTCGTCGACGTAGGCCTTCGCGCGGTCCCACGCCTCGCGGTCGGCGGCGGGGATGTCGGCGAAGACGGCGTAGTAGTCGCTGTCCTGGCGGCCGGTGATGTCATACGACGAGACACGCTCGCCGGGGAGGGGGGCTTCGATGCTCATGGGTACTCCTTCGTGGCACCAAGTATCGTACTCTTCGATACTCGGTCCCACGACCCGCGAACATCAGTCCAATTCGGACCGCAGTCTCCTGGTCACCTCGGCGATCGGCATCGAGCGCGGGAACACCGCGACGACGACATCGTCGGGAGCTCCGGCCGTGGCATCCACTCCCACGCCGTAGCGGCGGCGCACGTCGGCGAGTGCCGTCTGCAGCGTCGCCAGCGGCACCTTCTTCTTGCCGCGGAGCAGCTGGCGGAGGACGTGGTTGTGCACGGCCGTCACGAGCGCGGCGAAGCCGACGGCGTCCAGGGGATCGACGCCGGGGAGGGCGCCGCGCAGGTAGTCGTCGAACAGTCGCTCGTAGCGGAAGACCGTGATGATCTCGCGCTCGCGAAGCACCGGGACCTGCCGCACGATCTGGTAGCGGCGTCGTGCGAGCTCCGGATCGTGCGCGAAGTGGGCGAAGACGGATTCGGATGCCGCGCACACGGCGCCCCAGGGGTCGTCATGTCCTTCCGCGAGGAACTCCCTGAGCCGTTCCAGGAGCACCTCGTGGTCGGCGAAGACCACGTCCTCCTTGCCGCCGAACTGCCGGAAGAAGGTGGATCGCGAGACTCCGGCCGCCTTGGCGATCTGCTCGACGGAGGTCTGGTCGAACCCCTGATCCTGGAAGAGCTCGAGGGCTGCGGCGACGACGGCGGCGCGCGGTTCGGGGAAGTCTCGCATAGCGAAAGCCTAGATCGTCCGCGCGATAGCGCAATCGGGGGTGCAATCCGCGGGAACCGACCGGTATACGGGCAGGGTGCGCCGCGGGAGCTCTCGGGCGGAGGTAGTAGGCTGGGGGACTGGTCGATGTCTCGACATCGAGAGAATTACCAGACAGCAGCCCAGTGAAGGAACCACAGTGGATCTGTACGAGTACCAGGCACGAGACGTTTTCGAGAAGTACGGAGTGCCGGTCCTCGCCGGCATCGTCGCGGACACTCCTGAAGAGGTGAGGGCGGCAGCCGAGAAGATCGGCGGCGTGGTCGTCGTCAAGGCTCAGGTGAAGACCGGCGGCCGTGGAAAGGCGGGCGGCGTCAAGGTCGCCAAGACCCCCGACGAGGCCTACGAGGCAGCGAAGGCCATCCTCGGCCTCGACATCAAGGGCCACGTCGTCAAGCGCGTCATGGTCGCCCAGGGTGCACGCATCGCCGAGGAGTTCTACTTCTCCGTGCTGCTCGACCGGGCCAACCGCTCCTACCTGAGCCTCTGCTCGGTCGAGGGCGGCATGGAGATCGAGGAACTCGCCGTCGAGCGTCCCGAGGCGCTCGCGCGCGTCGAGGTCAACCCGCTCACCGGCATCGACAAGGAGAAGGCGGTCGAGATCGCTCGCGCGGCGAACTTCCCCGAAGACCTCGTCGAGAAGGTCTCCGACGTCTTCGTGAAGCTCTTCGACGTCTACAAGGGTGAGGACGCGACGCTCGTCGAGGTCAACCCGCTGGTCCGCACCGAAGAGGGCGACATCATCGCGCTCGACGGCAAGGTCACGCTCGACGACAACGCCTCCGAGATCCGTCACCCCGAGCACGAGGCGCTCGAGGACAAGGACGCCGCCGACCCGCTCGAGGCCAAGGCCAAAGCGTCCGGTCTCAACTACGTGAAGCTCGACGGCGAGGTCGGCATCATCGGCAACGGCGCAGGACTCGTCATGTCGACGCTCGACGTGGTCGCCTACGCCGGTGAGAACCACAACGGCGTGAAGCCCGCCAACTTCCTCGACATCGGCGGCGGCGCCTCGGCTGAGGTCATGGCCGCAGGCCTCGACGTCATCCTCGGCGACCCGCAGGTCAAGAGCGTGTTCGTCAACGTCTTCGGTGGCATCACGGCGTGCGACGCCGTCGCCAACGGCATCAAGGGTGCCCTCGAGACGCTGGGTGCCACGGCATCCAAGCCGCTCGTCGTGCGTCTCGACGGCAACCGCGTCGACGAGGGTCGCGCGATCCTCGCCGAGTACGCGCACCCGCTCGTCACCCTGGCCGCCACCATGGACGAGGGCGCCGACAAGGCCGCCGAGCTCGCCAACGCCTGAGACACAAGGACTGAAGAAATGTCGATCTACCTCAACAAGGACTCCAAGGTCATCGTCCAGGGCATCACCGGCGGCGAGGGCACCAAGCACACGGCACTCATGCTGAAGGCCGGCACCCAGGTCGTCGGCGGCGTGAACGCCCGCAAGGCCGGCACCACGGTCGCGCACACCGACAAGGACGGCAACGCCGTCGAGCTCCCCGTCTACGCATCCGTGGCCGAGGCCATGAAGGAGACCGGCGCCGACGTGTCGATCGCCTTCGTCCCCGGCGCCTTCACGAAGGACGCCATGATCGAGGCCATCGACGCCGAGATCCCGCTGCTGGTCGTCATCACCGAGGGCGTGCCCGTCGGCGACTCGGCCGAGGCGTGGGCGTACGCCCAGAGCAAGGGCAACAAGACCCGCATCATCGGGCCGAACTGCCCCGGCATCATCACGCCCGGTGAGGCGCTCGTCGGCATCACGCCGGCGAACATCACCGGCAAGGGACCGATCGGCCTCGTGTCGAAGTCGGGCACCCTGACCTACCAGATGATGTTCGAGCTGCGCGACCTCGGCTTCTCGACCGCCATCGGCATCGGCGGCGACCCCGTCATCGGCACCACGCACATCGACGCGCTCGCCGCGTTCGAGGCCGACCCCGAGACCAAGGCGATCGTGATGATCGGCGAGATCGGCGGCGACGCCGAGGAGCGTGCGGCCGACTACATCAAGGCGAACGTCACCAAGCCGGTCGTCGGCTACGTCGCGGGCTTCACCGCTCCCGAGGGCAAGACCATGGGCCACGCCGGCGCCATCGTCTCGGGCTCGGCCGGTACCGCGCAGGCGAAGAAGGAGGCCCTCGAGGCCGCCGGCGTCAAGGTTGGCAAGACGCCGTCCGAGACCGCTGACCTGATGCGTGCGATTGTCGAAGGTCTCTGACCTGAGCTACGCTTGATCTGAAGGCCCCGGACTCCACTCTGGGGCCTTCTTTCATGCCCGGGGCGCTTCAACTTCTGCGGCCATTCGTGACTTCTGCGGCCATCCGCCGCCCTGGAGGCCGCAGAAGTTCGAGTCGGCCGCAGAAGTGGGGCCCTGGGCCGCGGTCAGGACGTCTGCGGAACCACAGCGTCCAGCAGCTGGTCGAGCGCGTCGTGCGCCTGGGCGCGAGCCGCGGCATCCGCCGGCCGCTCCGACAACCAGAGCGCGAGCTCGTTCATGGCTCCCGAGAGTGCCGCCGTCAGTGCATCTCGCAGCGCCGGCGCGATCCCGGCGTCGGCGAGACCCTCGTGCAACGTCACGGCAGGGCCTTCGGCATCGAACCGTCGCCAGTCCTCCCAGCTCAGCACAGCCGGCCCGTCGACGAGCAGGACGCGCGCGGCCGCGCCGCGCGTGATCGCGTCGAGGAACGCGTGGCTGCCGTCGCGGAGCGCCGCATCCGGGGCGCTGTCCGCCGTGGCCGACATGATCGCGTCGGCGACGAGCCCCTGCTGCGCGGAGGCCACCGCCGCGAAGAGGAGCGGCTTCGACGTGTAGTGGTGGTACACGGCGCCGCGCGTGACCTGCGCTGCGCGAGCGATCTCGTCGACGGATGCTGCGGCGTAGCCGTGCTCGGCGAAGTGGGCGCCGGCGACATCGAGGATCCGGCGGGCGGTCGCGGCGGCGTCGGCGGCGGAGGCTCGAGGCATGGGGTTCCCTTACGTGCGGTGTGTATGTATTCTAGACCCGAAGATACAAACACAGAGTATGTAAAGGGGATCCGCATGGACATCACGAGCTTCTACCCCGTGCTGATGGTCGACGACGTCGCCGAAGCCGCGGGCTTCTATCGAGACGAGCTCGACTTCGAGACGACCTTCGAGACCGACTGGTACGTGAGCCTGTGCTTCGAGGGCGGCGAGCTCGCGATCCTCGACCGGCGGCATGAGACGATCCCCGCCGGTTTCCGTGAGCCGGTGCGAGGACTGCTGCTCAACGTCGAGGTCGCCGATGCCACCGCCGAGCATGCCCGGCTGGTGGGGGAGCGCGAGCTCCCCGAACGCCTCACGCTGCGCGACGAGGCCTTCGGCCAGCGGCACTTCATCGTCGAGGCGCCGGGCGGCGTGCTCATCGACGTGATCGAGCCGATCGAGCCGGCACCCGAGTTCGCCGCCGCGTTCGCCTGAGATCTGCTCGGCGACGGAGCCTCGTCGCCTCAGCCGGATTCCTGAGCGCTGAGCCGACGCCACATCTCGGCGATATGGCGCACGTCGGTGCCGCAGCATCCGCCGATCACGCGCACAGCCGGCATCCGCTGCAGCAGCTCGACGGTGCGGGCGGCGAGTTCCTCCGGATCGCCGTCGTCGAGCTGCTCGGCTTCGTCGAGTTCCGCGTGCGACAGACGAGACGCGTTGGGACGGATGCCGATGATCCGCGCGGTGACCGTCGGATCGATCGCGCGGTCGAGGTGCTCCGGATGCGCGCAGTTCAACAGATAGCCGTCCGGCGAGGCGGCCGCATCGACGAGGTCGATCGTCTCCGCCAGAGTGCGTCCCGAGGCGAGAAGCCCGTCGGTCTCCACGGTGAAGGAGATCTCGACCGGCATCCCGGCCTCGCGTGCGGCGCGGACGATGCCGATGGCCTCGGCGGGATCCGTGAGCGTGTACGCCGCGATGACGTGCACTCCGGCATCGCTGAGCGCCTGCACCTGCGCCCGGTGGTAGGCGAGTGCGTCGTCGGCTCCGCTGCGGGCGTCCCATGAGCCGGGTCGGTAGCCGTCGCCGCGGGGACCGATCACCCCGACGAGGCGGACCTCGGGCAGATCGCGGAAGTCCGCCGCGACATCGTGGAGCAGGTCCACCGCGGCGACGTTGGATCTGCGGAGGGCTGCCGCGTCGTACCCCCGTCGCGCACCCCAGTCCGCGCTCGCCCGCCAGGTGGCGGACTCGAGCCTCAGGCTGGCGCCGTGGGCGCGCGCGACCTCGGCGAACCCGCGGTAGTACTCCCGCAGCAGGCCACGGCCACGCTCGTCGTCGAGCAGCACGAACGCGGCGAAGTCGGGAAGTTCGACGCCATGGTGGAAGATCAGGTCGGTCTCGAGACCGCCGTCGGTGACATAGCGGGCGCCTGCGGCCGCGTCGGATGCGGACATCGGATCCACCTTCTCGGGAGGTGCCTCCGGTCTACCAGAGAGCCGCCGGGATCGCTACGGGGCCGGTGACGACGGGCCCTGCTGCACACGATGCCGGGCGAAGGCCGGAGCTCCCGCGCCGTGGCCCTGCACCCCGACCTGGTTCGCGGCCGTGAGGATCAGCGTCCACGCCGCCGTGAGCGACGCGATCACGAGCAGCGTGCTGATGGCTGCCCCGGCACTCGCCGACGAGCGGATGTCGTCGGCGAGTGAGTTGTCGTCGGCCACGCCGACCTGGGCGGCGCACGAGACGATGGCGAGGACGCCGATGAGGGCGAGGAGCAGGGCTGCGCATCGGAGGATGGTCTTCCGCCGACGCATCGCTCGCACCGACTCGACGCGGAGCGCGAGGGTCTCGTAGCACTGCGGGCATCGGACGCTGACCTCCGAGGGAGGATCGCCGTCGGCCGGGCGGCGCGCCCGCCAGACCTGCCCGCGGTACTCCCAGCTCAGACTCCCCGGACGATCGCTCGACAGACCCCAGGTGTTCATCCGATGCAGCAGCGTGAACTCCTGTTCGTCGCCGGGATCCGTCACGACGACGAGCGTAAGACGGAGGGGGCGGATGCCGCAGCATCCGCCCCCTCCTTCATATCGGGATATCAGATCCCGATGCCGAACAGCGCCTCGATCGGGCCCCGCGCGAAGAAGATCAGGAAGCCCGCGCCGACCACCCACAGCAGGGGGCTGATGCTCTTGGCCTTGCCGGAGAACGCGTGGATGAGCACCCAGCTGACGAAGCCCGCGCCGATGCCGTTGGCGATCGAGTAGGTCAGCGGCATGACCGACACGGTGAGGAAGACCGGGAGCAGCACGCGGAAGTCGCCGAAGTCGATGTGGCGGATCTGCGCCATCATCATCGCACCCACGATGATCAGCGCGGCAGCGGCGATCTCGGTCGGCACGATCGACGTGAGCGGCGTCAGGAACATCGCGAGCAGGAAGACGACGCCGGTGACGACGTTGGCGAGGCCGGTGCGCGCCCCTTCGCCGATGCCCGCACCCGACTCGATGAACACGGTGCTCGAGGAGGACGAGGTCGCGCCGCCGGCGATCGCGCCGACACCCTCGACGATCAGTGCGGACTTGATGCGGGGGAAGTCGCCGTTGTCATCGGCGAGGTTCGCCTCCTTGGCCAGGCCAGTCATGGTGCCCATGGCGTCGAAGAAGTTCGTGAAGAGCAGTGTGAAGACGATCATGACCAGCGCGACGACGCTGACCTTGCCGAAATCGAACGTGAAGTCGACGGCGCCGACCAGGCTGAGGTCCGGAACGCTCACAGGCGAGCCGTTCAGCGCGGGAACGGTCAGCCCCCAGCCGCCGGGGTTGACGACATTCCCCTCGTCGTCGAAGCCGCGCGGGCCGATGTGCCAGATCGCCTCGACGATCACGGCGAGCACCGTGCCGCCGACGAGTCCGATCAGCATGCCGCCCTTGATCCGCAGCGCCACCAGGATGCCGGTGAGCAGGAGCGTGATCACGAAGAGCAGGCTCGGCACGGTCGCCACCGAGCCGTTCACGCCGAGGCCGACCGGGGGAGAGGAGGCGCCCGTCGCGGTGACGAAGCCGGAGTTGACGAAGCCGATGAAGGCGATGAACAGGCCGATTCCGACCGTGATCGCGATCTTCAGCTGGAAGGGGACCGCGTCGAAGATCGCCTTCCGCAGTCCTGTGGCCGCGAGCAGCACGATGATGACACCGTTGATCATCACGAGCGCCATCGCCTCGGGCCAGGTGACCTGGCCGACCACCGAGAAGGCCACGAAGGCGTTGATGCCGAGACCTGCCGCGAAGCCGAACGGCAGGCGCGTGACGAGTCCGAACAGGATCGTCATCACACCGGCGGTGAGGGCGGTGGCAGCTCCCACGGCGTTGAAGGCGAGCATGTCGCCCGCGACATCGGGTTTGCCCGACAGGATGATCGGGTTCAGGATCACGATGTACGCCATCGTGACGAACGTCACCAGGCCGCCGCGGATCTCGGTGCCGACCGTGGATCCTCGCTTGCTGATCTCGAAGTAGCGATCGAGAGCGCTCGCGGGCTCAGTGGGCGCGTGGGCGGGGGACGGGGCAGTTGTCATCGGGGGAACCTCCGGAGAAGACGCTATCGTGTCGTCCGACCAGCGCGCGCCCCCAGGAGGTGAGCGGGAACTCGTCGTAGTCTCGATTCGATATGCAACGCCTCCTCGTCGCGCTCCTCGCCGCCTTCGACGCCGCCATCGCCGCCGCGGTCGGCCTCGCCGTGCTCCTGGCGCCGCTGACGCTGCTCTGGACGCTGGCGTTCGGCGTCACCGCCGACTGGGGTGCGCTCTGGCCGCTCACCGGCACCCTGTGGGAGTTCGGTCACGGAGTGCCGCTCGCGGTGACGATCCCCGACGAGCTCATCGTCGCGCTCGGCCTCCCGACCGAAGCCGCGAGCTTCGCCGTGTCGATCACCCCGCTCGCATTCCTGCTGTTCACCCTGCTGTTCGCCGCACGCTCCGGCAAGCGTGCCGCGACCGCCGGCGCCTGGCTCCTCGGCGCGCTCTCCGGCTCGGCCGTCTTCGCCCTCATCGCGACCGGCGTCGCGCTCAGCACAGAGCTCGCGGCGGCGCAGACCCCCCTGTTCCTGGCGATCCTCCTCCCGCCTGCGGTGTACCTCGTCGGCGCGATGTGCGGCGGAGTCCGCGTCGCCTGGGAGGAGGGCGACGGGGGCCTGCTGGATCGCATCCACGACGCGCTCGACGCCAGGGAGGACTGGGCGGCGGTCCCGGCCGCGATCGTGCGCGGCACGGCCATCGTCATCGTCGCCGTGACGGGCGCGGCGGCCACGGCGCTCGCCGTGATGATCGCGCTGCGCGGCGGGGAGGTCGTCGCCCTGTTCCAGGCGGCCCGCGTCGACGTGCTCGGGCTGACGGTCATGACGCTCGGCCAGCTCGTCTACCTGCCGACGCTGATCGTGTGGGTGGCGTCCTGGATCGCGGGACCGGGTTTCGCGGTCGGCGCCGGGACCGCGGTGTCGCCGGCGGGCACGCAGCTGGGAGTGGTCCCCGGCATCCCGGTCTTCGGCCTGCTCCCGGAGAACAGCTCGATCTGGATGCTGATCATCGTGCTCGTGCCGATCGCCGCCGGTGCCTTCGCCGGCTGGGCCGTCCGCTCCCGCCTGGTGTGGGAGGGCACGCCGCTCGGCATGTCCCAGCGAACGGTCATCGCACTCGGCATCGGCGCCGTGACCGCGGGGATCGCCGCGCTCGCCGCGGTGCTCGCCTCGGGGTCGATGGGACCGGGTCGACTGGCAGAGGTCGGGCCGTCGCCGCTCCCGTTCGCCCTCGCCCTGGGCGGCGAGGTGCTCCTCGGGGCCGCGATCCTGCTGCTGTCGCCGCGACATCGCGACGAGCTGGCGGAGGAGCGCACCGATCGGTGGCTGGCCGAGATGTCGGCCGAGCCGCTCGTGGACGGCGACCCGGCGCCGGCATCCGACGCGGCACGCACCACCGGCCCCTCCCCGTTCGACGACACGGCGCCGCTGGACGACCTCCGCGGGTTCACGATCCCGAAGCGCGACCCCTCGGACCGTCTCGACTGATGCCCTCGGACGACGGCGGATGCGAGGCGGGAGCACTGCCCGCGCCCCGGTAGACTGGGCGCGTGCTCACGGTCGCCGTTCTCATCTCGGGCACCGGCTCGAACCTTCGCGCCCTCCTCGAGGCCGCTCGTCACCCCGATTTCCCCGCCAGGGTCGTCGTGGTCGGCGCCGACCGCGAAGCCGACGGGCTGGCGCACGCCGAGGAGTTCGGCATCCCCAGCTTCACGGTGCCGTGGCACGAGCACGACAGTCGCGAGGCGTGGGGTGAAGAGCTCGGACGACAGCTCGCCGTCTGGACTCCGGATCTGGTCGTCCTCAGCGGGCTCATGCGCCTGCTGCCGCCGGCGCTGGTCGCGGAGTACTCGCCGCGGCTGCTGAACACGCACCCGGCGTTCCTCCCGGAGTTCCCGGGCGCCCACGGCGTTCGCGACGCGCTGGCCGCCGGCGTCGAGCAGACCGGTGCGAGCGTGATCGTGGTCGACGACGGTGTGGACACCGGACCGATCCTCGCGCAGGAACGCGTGCCGATCCTGCCCGGCGACACCGAGCACAGCCTGCACCAGCGCATCAAGCCCGTCGAGCGTCGACTGCTCATCGACGTCGTGCGCGCCATCGCCACCGGCGAGCTCGCACTGACCCCCGCACCCTGACAGCTTCCACCCGACGCACCTCACGCACGAAGGAGCCCACCATGGCCGGCCCCCGCCACGACCCCTCGCTCTACCGCGATCGCGACACCGTGCCGATCCGGCGCGCGCTCGTCTCGGTGAGCGACAAGACCGATCTGCTCGTGCTCGCCGAAGCGCTGGCCGCCGCCGGAGTGGAGATCGTCTCGACCGGATCGACGGCCGCGACGATCCGCGATGCGGGCTTCGACGTGACCGACGTCGCCGCCGTCACGGGCGTTGCGGAGATGCTCGACGGACGCGTGAAGACGCTGCACCCCAAGGTCCACGGCGGTCTGCTCGCCGACCTCCGTCTCGCGGACCACGAGCGTCAGCTGCAGGAGCTCGACATCGCCCCGTTCGAGCTGGTCGTGGTGAACCTCTACCCGTTCGTCGAGACGGTCGCCTCCGGTGCCGTCGGCGACGACGTCGTGGAGCAGATCGACATCGGCGGGCCGGCGATGGTGCGCGCCGCGGCGAAGAACCACGCCAACGTCGCGATCGTCGTCTCTCCCCAGTCCTATCCCGCGGTCGTCGCGGCGATCGGCGAAGGCGGCACCTCGCTGTCGCAGCGCCGCGAACTCGCCGCCCGGGCGTTCGCGCACACCGCCTCCTACGACACCGCCGTCGCGCAGTGGTTCGCCGAGGGAACGCTCGGCGAGCCGGACGACCTGCCGGTGCACCTGACGATCCAGGCCGAGCGTCTCGCCACGCTGCGCTACGGCGAGAACTCGCACCAGCGCGCCGCGATCTACACGCGCGCCGGCGGCCACGGCATCGCGCAGGCGACGCAGCTCCAGGGCAAGGAGATGTCGTACAACAACTACGTCGACGCGGATGCCGCGCTGCGTGCCGCCTACGACATGGTGAAGCCGGCCGTCGCGATCATCAAGCACGCGAACCCGTGCGGGATCGCCACCACCGCGCCGAACGCCCTCGACCCCATCGCCAGCGCCCACCTGCGCGCGCACGAGTGCGACCCGGTGTCGGCGTACGGCGGCGTGATCGCCGCCAACGGCACGGTGACCCTCAAGATGGCCGAGAACCTGAAGGACATCTTCACCGAGGTCATCGTCGCGCCCTCGTTCGAGCCGGCCGCGCTCGAGGTGTTCAAGGCGAAGAAGAACCTCCGCCTGCTGCAGCTGCCGGAGGACTGGCAGCAGGAGCGGATGGACGTGCGTCTGGTCTCCGGTGGCCTGTTGCTGCAGGACGCCGACCGCTTCCCCGACGACATCGGATCCGTCGCCGAGAACTGGGAGCTCGTCTCCGGTGAGCGTCCGAGCGATGACGAGATGGTCAACCTCATCTTCGCGTGGAAGGCGTGCCGCGCGGTGAAGTCCAACGCGATCGTGCTCGCGAAGGACAACGCCACGGTCGGCGTCGGCATGGGCCAGGTCAATCGCGTCGACTCGTGCCGCCTCGCGGTCGAGCGGGCGGGAGATCGCGCGGCCGGATCGGTCGCGGCGTCCGACGCGTTCTTCCCGTTCGCGGACGGCGCCCAGGTGCTCATCGACGCGGGTGTCACGGCCATCGTGCAGCCGGGTGGGTCGGTGCGCGACGAAGAGGTCATCGATGCCGCTCGCAAGGCCGGTGTGACGATGTTCTTCACCGGGGAGCGGCACTTCTTCCACTGATCCGGGGCATCCACAGCGATGTCCGATTCCCGCCAGTCGATGTCGGCGGGTCGTGACAGAGTGGGGGCATGAGCCTCCCCCTGACCGACTTCGACGAACGCTATCGGGCGATCAACGCCCGCGACACGCGCTTCGACGGGCAGTTCGTGACGGCGGTGCGCTCGACCGGCATCTACTGCCGGCCGAGCTGCCCCGCGCGCACGCCGAAACCGCAGAACGTCACGTTCTATCCGACGAGCGCGGCCGCCCACGAGGCCGGCTACCGTGCGTGCAAGCGCTGCCTGCCGGAGGCGGCTCCCGGCTCTCCCGCCTGGAACGTCCGCGGCGACACGGCGGCCAGAGCGATGCGTCTGATCGCCGACGGCGTGATCGAACGCGAAGGCGTGCCGGGGCTGGCTGCACGGCTCGGGTACTCCTCGCGTCACCTCACCCGACTGCTCAGCGCCGAGCTGGGCGCGGGTCCCCTCGCGCTGGCCAGGGCGCATCGGGCGCACACCGCGCGGATGCTCCTCGTCGGAACCGACATGCCGATCTCCGATGTCGCGTTCTCGGCCGGCTTCGCCAGCATCCGGCAGGGCAACGACACGATCCGCGAGGTGTTCGGACTCACTCCCGGCGAGCTGCGTGCGCGCCGACGGTCGTCCGGCATCGAGGTCGCCTCCGGCGTGATCGACCTCGTGCTCCCGTACCGCGGCCCGCTCGATGCCAGCGGCATCTTCGACTGGATGACGGCGCGGGCGCTGCCGGGGGTCGAGGAGGCGACGCCGACGTCGTTCTCCCGCCACCTGCGCATGAGCGGAGGTGCTGCCTGGTTCGAGGTGCGCCAAGATGCCGCCGAGCGCCTGCGCCTCCGCGCCCGCGTCGCACGGCTCTCCGACCTCGCGCCTCTCGTCGCGACCGTCCGCCGCATCTTCGACCTCGACGCCGACCCGATCGCCGTCGCCGAGGCTCTCTCCGCCCACCCTGAGGTCGCGCCGCTCGTGGCGCGCACACCGGGCATCCGCGTTCCCGGATCGGCCGACCCGCACGAGATGCTGATCCGCGCCATGATCGGACAGCAGATCACCGTCGTGGCGGCGCGCACCGCGCTCAGCGGGCTCGCCGAGGCGCTGGGGGAGCGCACGGAGAGCGGTCTGCTCTTCCCGACGATGGCGGCGATCGCCGAGCGCGGCACCGAGGTGCTGCGCGGGCCGGCCGCCCGAATCCGAGCGATCACCGGAGCCGCCGCGGCCCTCGCAGACGGGTCCCTGCGCCTCACCGTCGGCGACGACGGAGCGGAGCAGCGCGCCGCGCTGCTCGCGATGCCGGGTATCGGTCCGTGGACCGCCGACTACGTGCGGATGCGGGTGCTCGGCGATCCCGACATCCTGCTCCCCGGAGACGTGGCGCTGCGCGCCGGTGCCGCGGCTTCCGGCCTCCCGGGCGAGCCCAAGGCGCTCACGGCCTGGGCAGAGCGCGCCGCCCCCTGGCGCAGCTACCTGAGCGCGCATCTCTGGCGAGCCGCACCGATTCGCCCCGCCCGTATCACCCGAACCGTCACTTCGAAGGAGACATCATGACCGCGATCATCCAGACCATCGACACCGCCGACGGCCCCTTCACGATCCTCGTCGACGACCGGCAGCGCGTGCTCTCGTCCGGCTGGACGGCCGACGCCGACGCGATCGTCGGCCGACTGGCAGCCTCCGCCCGCCCTGAGGCGATCCGCGACGGAGAGACGGATGCCGCCGCTGCGGCCCTCGCCTACTATGCGGGGGACCTCTCCGCGATCGACGCGGTCGCCGTGAAGCAGACCGGAACGGCGCTGCAGCTCGCCGGCTGGGCCGAGCTGCGTGCGATCGACGCGGGAGAGCCCCTGACCTACACCTCGTTCGCAGCACGACTGGGCAACCCACGTGCCGTGCGCGCCGCGGCATCCATCTGCGCGCGGAACGCACCGGCGCTGTTCGTGCCGTGCCACCGCGTGCTGCGCACCGACGGCAGCCTCGGCGGCTTCGCCTGGGGCCTCCCGGTCAAGGAGAGCCTGCTGGCCAGAGAGTCCTCCGCACGCTGAGATCTGCGTGACGATCACGTTACTTCTCGCGCCGTTCGGGCGATATGCCCGGATCAGGTGTCCCAGGGCGGCAGGATGGGCGCATGACCGATAACCGAGCAGCCGCGCTCCACCGCAGCGCCCTCGTCGCCGACGCGCACAACGACCTGCTGTGCGCGGTCGCGACTCGGCCGTCGGATGAGTGGGCGTCGTTCTTCCGCAGGCAGTGGCTTCCGCAGTTGCAGGCCGGCGGCGTCGATCTGCAGGTCCTTCCCGTCTTCATCGACGAGTTCTATCGCCCCGAAGGCGCCCTGCGGCGAACGCTCCGCATGATCGAGGCCGCGCACCGCCTCGCGGAGGGGAACGCCGACGCCGTGGCCCTCTGCCTCACCGGTGCCGACATCGACAGGGCGGTCGCCGAGGGGCGCATCGCGCTCGTGCTGGCACTCGAGGGCATGCCGGGCATCGCCGAAGACGTCGAGCTCCTCGAGACCGTGTACCGGCTGGGCGTGCGCATGGGCTCCGTCGCGCATTTCGGTCGCAGCGCGTTCGCGGACGGCAGCGGCGAGGACGCCGCCGGGAGCAGGCTCACGCGTCCCGGCATCCGGGCCTTCGCGGAGATGGAGCGGATCGGGATGATCTTCGACGTCAGTCACCTCGGGGCAGCCGGCGTCGATCACGTGCTCGAACTCGCGACTCGCCCCGTCATCGCGTCGCACTCGTCGGCGCGGGCCCTGTTCGATCACCATCGCAACCTCACCGACGCGCAGATCGCGGCGATCGCCGCAGGCGGCGGGGTCGTCTGCGTCAACTTCTTCGCGTCGTACCTGCACGCCGACACCCACACGCTCGACACCGTCGTCGATCACCTCGAGCATGTCGTCTCGATCGCGGGCATCGACCACGTCGGCATGGGGCCGGACTTCGTCCGCGAGGTCCTCGAAGACACGACAGCCCCCTGCTGCGTGGAGGAGCTGGTCGAAGGCGTGCCGGTCGACTGCTACATCCCGGGACTCGAAGGGCCGACGGGGCTCCCGCTCGTCACCGAGGCGCTGCTCCGGCGGGGCTGGGGCGAAGAGGAGATCTTCTCGGTGCTCGGCGCGAACCTGCATCGTCTGCTGAGGGCCGAGCTCGGGCGCACGACGCGAAGCTGAGCCGCGGCTGCGACCTCCGTGGCGCGGGGCGATCCGATCAATCGGGAATGACTCTTGCCTTCAGCTGGTTCACAGGAATAGGCTGGTGGGCTGTCGCGCCGACCGGGCGACGCCGCCGAGCCCCTGAGGAGGACATCATGACCACGATCGCCGCTGTGCGGATCGACGCTCTCGGCTCGACCCCGGTGCGTCCGCTCATCTAGAGCCGCTTCTCTCGCAACGGATGCCGGGCTCGCAGAGTCCGCGCTGTCATCCGTCCCTTTCCGCAACCGTTTTCCCATACGAAACTCATCTGAGAGACATGTCCTCCTCGCCTTCCTCGCAGAACACCTCGCCCTCTTCCACCCTCTCCACTCCGGCTGCACTGTGGCGCCTGAAGCCCTTCGTGAAGCCGGTCGTCTGGCGGCTCGCCGGCGGTGCCGCCAGTGCGCTCATCGCCGCGATCATCGCCCTGATGATCCCGATCGTGCTCGAGCAGATCATCGGCGGACCCGTGCGGTCCGGCGAGATCAGCGCCATCGTCGTCGGTGCCGTCGTCGTCTTCGCCCTCGCGCTCGGCGAGGCCGTCATGGTGTGGCTGCGCCGGCAGTTCGTGCTGAACCCGGCCACCGAGGTCGAGTACCAGATGCGCACGACGCTCTACTCGCGCCTGCAGACGCTGCCGGTGTCGTTCCACGACCGCTGGCAGTCCGGTCAGCTGCTCAGCCGCATGATGCAGGACATCGGCCTCATCCGGCGCTGGCTCGCCTTCGGCCTCGTGCTGCTCGTCGTGAACATCCTCACGATCGCCATCGGGTCGGTGCTGCTCTTCCGCTGGCACTGGCTGCTGGGCACGATCTTCCTCGTGACCGCGATCCCGCTGTGGGTGCGTGGATACCTGTTCGAGAAGCGCTACGGCGCGCTGACCCGCCGCAGCCAGGACCAGGCCGGCGACCTCGCCACCAGCGTCGAGGAGAGCGTGCACGGCATCCGCGTGCTGAAGGCCTTCGGCCGTGGCAAGCACGCCCTGAGCCGGTTCAGCCGTCAGGCCGAGACGCTCCGCGAGACGGAGATGAGCAAGGCCCGCGCGATCGCGTCGATCTGGTTCTGGCTCGACCTGATGCCGCAGATCGCCTTCGGACTCAGCCTGATGTCCGGTATCTGGCTGATCTCCCAGGGCGCGATCGACGAGGCAGAGCTGTTCGCGTTCTTCGCGATGGCCGTCGTGCTGCGGTGGCCGATCGAGTCGATCGGCTTCCTGTTCTCGTTCATGCTCGACGCCCGCACGGCGACCGACCGTGTGTTCGACATCTTCTCCGAGACGAGCACCATCACGGATCCGGAGCACCCGGTGCACATCGAGAACCCGCGGGGAGAGCTCGCGTTCGAGAACGCGCACTTCCGCTACCAGGACGCCGGCGCACACGAGCGCGACCTGCTCGACGGAATCGACCTGGTGCTGCGCCCCGGCGAGACCATGGCGCTGGTGGGACTCACCGGAAGCGGCAAGACGACGTTGACGACCCTGCCGACGCGTCTCTACGACGTCACGGGCGGCAAGGTCACGCTCGACGGCGTCGATGTGCGCGATCTCCCGCTTTCCGAGCTGCGGCAGCACATCGCCATGGCGTTCGAGGATGCGACGCTGTTCTCGGCGACCGTCCGCGAGAACGTGCTGCTCGGCCGTGCCGACCTCGACGTGCACAGCGAAGAGGGCGAGCGGGTGCTGCGCGAGGCGCTGCAGGTCGCTCAGGCGGCGTTCGTGGACTCCCTGCCCGACGGCGTGGAGACCGTGATCGGCGAGGAGGGGCTCAGCCTGTCCGGCGGCCAGCGGCAGCGGCTGGCCCTCGCCCGTGCGGTGGCGGCGAAGCCGAAGGTGCTCGTGCTCGACGACCCGCTGTCCGCACTCGACGTCGACACCGAGGCCCTCGTGGAGGAGGCGCTCCGGCACGTCCTCGCCGACACCACGGCCATGATCGTGGCGCACCGTCCTTCCACGGTCGCGCTCGCCGACCGCGTCGCCCTGCTCGAGGCCGGGCGTGTGACCGCGGTGGGCACGCACTCCGAACTGCTCAAGTCGAGTCGGCACTACCGTCATGTCATCTCGAGCCTCGAGGCGGAGGAGGCGGCACGAACCGGGGCGATCCCCGTGATCCGCGACGAGCAGCTCGAGGTCGCCGAAGAGGTCCGCGAGGGCCTCGAGATGGCGGCCGCCGACGATGCTTCGTCGGACTCAGCAACCGAAATGAAGAAGGAGGTGCAGCGATGAGCTCCGCCATCACCGGAACCCAGGACGAGGATCGTTCCCGGTACACCCGCGAGGAGAGCAAGGAGATCCGTCGTCGGTCCCTCCGTCTGCTCGGATCCCTCGTCCGTCCGCTGAAGCCGCAGATCGTGCTCGCGGCTGCCGTGCTGGTGGTCTCGACCGCTCTGCAGGTCGCCGGCCCGATCCTGATCAGCATCGGGCTCGACCGCGCCCTGCCGGCCGTGCTGAACGACGCCGATTGGATGCCGACCTTCATGGTCGGCGGCATCTACCTGCTCGCGGGGCTCCTGGCCTCGATCCTGATCGCCTGGTACGTGATCATCGCCGCCAAGCTCACACAGGCGGTGCTGCTCGATCTTCGCAAGCGCATCTTCCTGCACACGCAGCGGCTGAGCCTGGAGTTCCACGAGTCGTACACGTCGGGGCGCATCATCTCCCGTCAGACGAGCGACCTCGACTCGATCAAGGAGCTGTTGGACGGAGGTCTGAACGAGCTCGTCTCCGGTGTGCTCTTCGGCCTGTTCACGTTCATCGCCCTGTGCTTCTGGGACTGGCAGTCGGGGCTGATCCTCGCGGTCGGCGGCATCCCGCTGTTCTTCCTGATGCGCTGGTTCTACTCGCGCTCTCAGCTCGTCTACCGCGAGTCCCGCGTCATCAGCGCGAAGGTGATCGTGCAGTTCGTCGAGACGATGACCGGCATCCGCGCCGTGAAGGCGTTCCGCAAGGAGCCGCGCAACGACACGTCGTTCCAGGAGGTCGCGGGCGACTACCGCGACGTCAACCGCCGGTCGATGCTGCTGTTCGGCACGTTCGAGCCGGGGCTCATGGGCGTCGCAGCGCTGGTGCTCGGCATCGTCGTGCTCTGGGGCGGCATCCGTGTCTCCGATGGAGCGCTCACGGTGGGTGTGCTGCTCTCCGCGGTGCTCTACGTGCGCAACTTCTTCGCGCCGATGCAGGAGATCGCGATGTTCCTGAACTCCTACCAGTCGGCGACGGCCGCGCTGGAGAAGGTGTCGGGCGTGCTCGAAGAGGTGCCGACGGTGCCGGACCCCGAGAAGCCCGTGGATCTGTGGGAGTCGCGCGGACACGTGAACTTCGACGAGGTGACCTTCGGCTACAACGGCGAGAAGACGATCCTGCCGAACTTCTCGCTCGACATCCCCGCGGGTCAGACGATCGCGCTCGTCGGCACGACCGGCGCGGGCAAGTCCACGCTGGCGAAGCTGATCTCGCGGTTCTACGATCCGTCGGAGGGACACGTCACGCTGGACGGCGTCGACCTGCGCTCGCTGCATCCGAAGGATCTCCGCCGCGCGATCGTCATGGTCACGCAGGAGGCGTACCTGTTCAGCGGCACGGTCGCCGACAACATCGCGCTCGGCAAGCCGGACGCGACGCTGGATGAGATCCGCGCGGCGGCTCGGGCCGTCGGCGCTGACGAGTTCATCTCGTCCCTGCCCGACGGATACGGCACCGACGTCAACAAGCGCGGTGGCCGGGTGTCGGCGGGACAGCGTCAGCTGATCTCGTTCGCCCGCGCGTTCCTGGCAGACCCCGCGGTGCTGATCCTCGACGAGGCCACGGCCTCGCTGGACATCCCGTCGGAGCGACTGATCCAGGACGCGCTGCAGACCCTGCTCAAGGACCGCACGGCGATCATCATCGCGCACCGCCTCTCGACGGTCGCGATCGCCGATCGTGTGCTGGTGATGGAGCACGGGCAGATCATCGAGGACGACACCCCCGACGCGCTCATCAGCGGCACCGGCAAGTTCGCGCAGCTGCATGCGGCGTGGCAGGAGACCCTGGTCTAGCCGCGTCGCTTCCGTATCGCCGCAACTTCCGCGGCCATCTCGAACTTCTGCGGCCACATCCGATCGATGTGGCCGCAGAAGTTCGGATCGGCCGCGGAAGTTCGAGGGGCCACCGGAGGGGTGAGGGCCGGTCGCCTCGTCAGGTGGGAATCGGCCGCAGAAGACGCCCAAGCCCGCGTGCCGCAACCTGCCCCTGGGTAGCATCGAAGGATGGACCCCTTGCTGCTCGTGGCCGAGTGGTGGTGGATCGCGCCTTCCGCGGTCGCCGTGGGGACGGTGGGGGTGATCGGGGTGAACCGACGCAACAGCACGACCAGCGGCAGGAGGCTCGCCGTCGATGCGGCCCGCCATGACCTTCGCGCGGCGCAGCAGGTCGCGGCGGAGCGGCGGACGGCGCTCAAGATCGCGCGGGCGGACCTGACGAGGGTCGCCGCCGAGCGCGCGGCACAGCGGGCGTCCGCGGAGCAGGTCGCCGCCGCACGGCGGATGCTGCGCGAGAGGGAACGCGATGCGAAGGCCGCGTCGGCCGATGTGCGAGCCCGTCAGGTGCGGCTGAACGCCGCGCGGGCGGCGATCCCGCCGGCATCCGGTCCTCGTCCGCTGGATCGGCTGCAGGCGGAGCACGACGCGGTGATCGCCCGTTGGATGCGCTACGAGACCGACCCGGCGCTGCAGATCGGCTACCCGGCGATGACCGACGTCAAGCGACCGGAGACGGCCGCGTATCTGCGAGCGGCGGATCACGCGAAGGAGATGCGTCGGGCCGCGACCGGCCGCGTCACCCCCGCCGAGTTCGCCGCCTACCGAGATGCCGTCGCCGAACTCGAGCGCGCCTTCGAAGCGGCGGAGCACGCGGCGAAGGTGCAGGCGGGGGAGGCGACGACGATCCCCGCGTGGCAGGACGCGGCACAGGACGTGCTGAGTCGCTCGGCCGAGGCCATCGATCGGGCGGCGGGGGCCGCGGCATCCGCCCTGTCGGCGTGGACGTCGCGCCGACGCCCCGGAAAGCCGGACGACCACCGCTGATCGTCCGGCTCGCGACCGAGGCCTAGGCTCCCACGGTCCGCGTCCGCACGAGCTCGCGGTACCAGTGCCCCGAGTCCTTCACGGTGCGCTCGAGCGTGTCGAAGTCGACCCGCACGATCCCGAATCGCTTGGCATAGCCGTAGCCCCACTCGAAGTTGTCGAGCAGCGACCACACGAAGTACCCGCGCAGGTCGACCCCGCGCTCGAGCGCGCGGTGCGCGGCGGTGAAGTGCCGACGCAGGTAGTCGGTGCGCTCCGGATCGGGGACCGCGCCGTCTTCGGCGACCTCGTCTTCGAAGGCAGCCCCGTTCTCGGTGACCATGAGCGCCTGATCCGGGAACTGCTCCGACAGCGACACGAGCAGCTCCTCGAGCCCCTCCGGTGCGATGTTCCAGCCCATGGCCGTGTACGGCCCGGGCTGCTCGACGAACTCCACGATCCGGTCGCTTCCGGGCCATGCCGTGCCGCCCTCGGCGCCCTTGTGTCCGTCGTTCTGCTGCTTCTCGGACACGCCGTCCCAGAGCCGTACGGTCGCGGTCGAGTAGTAGTTCACGCCGAGCACGTCGATCGGCTGCGCGATCGTGGCGAGGTCTCCGGCCTGAACGAAGTCCCAGTCGGTGACGGATGCCGTGTCAGCCAGCAGATCGGCGGGGTACTCGCCCCGCAGCATCGGTCCGGTGAACGCCCGGTTCGCCAGGGCATCGATGCGCCGCACGGCCTCGGCGGCGCCCTCTCCCTGCCCGCGGAGCACATGGAAGTTCAGCGTCACCGAGTAGTCGGGGTCGCCGCTCGACGTCGCTCGCAGCACCTGGATCGCACGCCCGTGCGCGAGGTTCAGGTGGTGCACGGCCGCCAGCGCCGATGCCGGCTCATGCCGACCCGGCGCGTGCCCGCCCTGCCCGTAGCCGAGATAGGCAGAGCACCACGGCTCGTTGAGGGTGGTCCACGTGTGCACGCGGTCGCCGAGCGCGGAACCCATGATCTCGGCGTAGCGCTCGAAGGCATCGGTCGTCGCGCGGGCCGTCCAGCCTCCGGCATCCTCCAGGTACTGGGGGAGATCCCAGTGGTACAGGGTGGCCACCGGGCGGATGCCGCGCTCGAGCAGCCCGTCGACGAGCCGCGAGTAGAAGTCGACCCCTGCCTGATTCACCTCGCCCGAGGCCGTCGGCACGATGCGGGGCCAGGCGATCGAGAAGCGATAGGCCTGCAGGCCCAGGTCCTGCATCAGGTCGAGGTCCTCGTCGACGCGGTGGTAGTGGTCGCACGCGACGTCTCCCGTGTCGCCGTTCCAGACGCGTCCCGGTGTCTTGCTGAACGTGTCCCAGATCGACGGGGTGCGCCCGTCCTCGGCCGCCGCGCCCTCGATCTGGTACGAGGCGGTGGCCGAGCCGAAGGTGAAGCCCTCCGGGAAGACGAGACCGGAGCCCCGGTAGTCGTCGCGCGGGATGAGCGGGGTGAGCGGGCTGGTCATCCGGTGATCTCCTCGAGGTCGACGTCGTAGGTCACACTACGGCCATCCGGATTCGTCACGGTCACCGATCCGGCGCCCGTCCCGCCGGGGAAGACGCGCAGCTGCAGCCCGTCGTGGTAGTCGTACCCGGGTCCGTCGACGCGTGCGCCCCAGGGGAGCGCGGTGCCGGGCCGCACATACAGCGGCAGGGAGTCGAAGCCGTGGGTCTCGCGGCGCCACGAGCCTCCCGTCACGGTCTCCCCGGTGAGGAGCGACGTCCACTCGCCCGCGGGCAGATAGAAGTCGACGGTGCCCTCGGCCGAGAACACCGGGGCGACGAGCAGATCCGACCCGAGCATGTACTGGCGGTCGAGATAGGCGGCGGCCGGGTCGTCCGGGAACTCGAGCACCATCGGCCGCATGAGCGGTACGCCGGTCGCCGCGGCATCGAGCCCCTGCTGGTAGAGATACGGCATCAGTCGCATCTTCAGGTGCGTGAAGCGCCGGGTCACATCGACAGCCTCCTCGTCGAATGCCCACGGCACGCGGTACGAGCTCGACCCGTGGAAGCGCGAATGCGAGCCGAGCAGCCCGAACGCGGTCCAGCGCTTGAACACCGCGGCATCCGGCGTTCCCTCGAATCCGCCGATGTCGTGGCTCCAGAACGCGAAGCCGCTCAGCGCGAGGGAGAGGCCCCCGCGCAGGGTCTCAGCCATCGACGCGAACGTCGAGGTCGAGTCTCCGCCCCAGTGCACGGGCATGCTCTGGCCGCCCGCGGTCGCGGACCGGGCGAACAGCACGGCCTCGCCGTCACCGCGGACGTCAGTGAGCACCTCGAACACGGCGCGGTTGTACAGCTCCGTGTAGAGGTTGTGCATGCGCTCGGGGTCGGCGCCGTCCGCCCACACGACGTCGGTGGGGATGCGCTCCCCGAAGTCGGTCTTGAAGCAGTCGACGCCCTGCGCGATGAGCGCGCGGAGCTGCGACTGGTACCACGCCGTCGCGTCGGGATTCGTGAAGTCGACGAGCCCCATGCCCGCCTGCCAGAGGTCCCATTGCCATACCGATCCGTCGGCGCGGCGCACCAGGAATCCCTGATCGGCGGCCTCGCGGAACAGCGGCGAACGCTGCGCGATGTACGGGTTGATCCAGACGCAGACGCGGATGTCCTTGTCGTGCAGGCGTCCGAGCATGCCCTCGGGGTCGGGGAAGACCCGCGGATCCCACTCGAAGTCGCACCAGTTGAACTCGCGCATCCAGAAGCAGTCGAAGTGGAAGACCGACACAGGCAGCTCGCGAGCGGCCATCTCGTCGATGAACGAGTTCACGGTCTGCTCGTCGTAGTCGGTCGTGAAGCTCGTCGACAGCCAGAGGCCGTAGGACCACGCCGGAACGACCGGCGGCCGCCCGGTCAGCGCCGTGTAGCGGCCCAGCACCTGCTTCGGCGTGGGGCCGGCGATCACGAAGTACTCCAGCACCTCGCCCGAGACCGAGAACTGCACGCGCTCGACGGCCTCGGACCCGATCTCGTAGGAGACGTGACCCGGGTCGTTGACGAGCACCCCGTATCCGCGGTCGGAGAGGTGGAACGGCACGTTCTTGTACGCCTGCTCGCTCGAGGTGCCGCCGTCGGCGTTCCAGATCTCGACCGTCTGGCCGTTCTTGACCAGGGGACCGAAGCGCTCGCCGAGCCCGTAGATGTGCTCGCCCACACCGAGATCGAGCTGTTCATGCAGGAAGGCGGATGCCGCCGGCATCCGTCCTCCCTGCCGGGCGTTGCCCACGATGCCCGGATCGACCTGCGCGTCGTCGGCGAGACGGATGTACCCCTGCGCCTTGTGGCCGCTGCCGGTGACCCGATGCCCGTCGACCTCGAACGCCAGGTTCCAGGGGGCGCCCGGGGCGATCCGGGCGACGAGTGCGCCCGCGTTCACGACGCCGCCGGCCTCCGAGACCGAGACGGATGCCGTGCTGCGCTCTGCCCCGGGAAGGGCGAAGCCTCCGTGCCATCGCCCGCCGGTGTGGTGTGCGATGCGCACGCGGATCACGCCCTCCGCGGGGGAGGAGAGCGTCGTGGTCAGCACCGGCCGGTTGAGCACGTCGCCGCGCCGGGCGATCACCATGGTCGGAGCGGTGATGACGATGCCGGGGCCATCGGGGGTGTCGTCGGTCGCCGCGATGTCGTAGGCCTCCTGTGCGTGGAGCGCGGTGACGCCGGGACGAAGCTGCCAGAACCCGTCGGTGAACTTCATTACTTGACTGCTCCTGCCGTGATGCCGCGTGTCAGCGTGCGCTGGAAGATGAGGAAGAAGATGAGCGTGGGGATGATGCCGAGAAGAGCCGACGCGCTCGTCGTCGTGACGTCCATCAGACGGTCGCCCTGCAGCACGCTGATCGCGACCGGGACGGTCTGGTTGGCGTTCGAGGCGAGGAACGTCAGCGGGATGAGGAACTCGTTCCACGTCCAGATGAAGAAGAAGATGAGCAGCACCGACAGGGTCGGCCGGCTGATCGGGAAGATCACGCGCCAGAGGATCTGCCAGCGAGTCGCGCCGTCGAGCGAGGCCGCCTCGAGGATCTCCTTGGGGAACGTGCCGTACACGGAGGACAGCAGGTAGGTGCCGAAGGCGGCCTGGATCACGGTGAACACGATGATCACCGCCCACACGTTGTCGTACAGCCCCACCGATTTGAACATGTAGTACAGCGGGTAGAGCAGGGCCTCCTGCGGCAGCAGGTTGGCCATGAGGAACAGCAGCACGATCCAGCTGCGCCCGCGGATGCGGCCGATGCCGATCGCGAAGGCATTCAGCATCGAGATCACGACGGCCAGCACCGCGACGATGCCGGAGATGAAGATCGAGTTCCAGACCTTCTCGGGGAAGTTCACCCGCTCCCAGAACTTGATGATCCCGCCGAAGTCGGGCGTCTCGGGGAAGGCGAGGGGACCGGATGTGGCGTAGTCCACCGGCGACTTGAACGAGTTCACCAGCACGAGGTAGAACGGCGCGATCACGAGCAGCGCACCCACGACGACGAGGGCGAGCAGCAGCCAGTCGACGGGCCGCTTCTTGGTCATGCCGCCGCGGGCACGGCTCTTCGACGGCTTGCCGGTGACGATGGCAGTGGTGGCGTGCATCACAGTCCCGCCCTTTCCTTGCGCTCGAGCGAGTTCTGCACGCGGATGAACACGATCGACACGATGACCACGACGATGGTGAGCACGGTGGCGATGGTCGCGCCGTAGCCGACGTTCCGCTTGGTGAAGAACTCCTGGTACGCGTAGTAGGCCGGCACGAGCGTGGCGCCCGCGGGTCCGCCGCGCGTGATGATGTAGACCGGGCCGAACACCTTCAGGGCCGCGATCGTGCAGGTCAGCGTCACGACGAAGATCTCCGGGCGGATGATGCTCATCGTGATGGCCGTGAACCGCTGCAGCCAGTTGGCCCCGTCGAGCTCCGCCGCCTCGTAGAGCTCGGGATCGACGCGCTGCAGAGCCGCCATGAACACGACGACCGGATAGCCGAGCTGCACCCACACCATGACGAGCATCAGCACGATGAGCGCGGAGGGCATCTGACCCAGCCAGTCGTAGGACGGCAGTCCGAAGGCGCCGAGGATCTGGTTGAGGGCTCCGTCTCCGCCCGGACGCACGATCCATCCGATCACGATGCCGGCGACGGCGATGGGCAGGATCTGCGGGAGGTAATAGGTGGCCCGCAGGAAGCTGCCGACCTTGCCGCCGAACTTGCGGCCGACGACGTCGAACAGCAGGGCGGCGACGATGAGACCGACGATCGTGGGGACCACGACCATCGCCAGGATCATCCAGACGGAGTTCGTGAACGACGTCCAGAAGTCGCTGTCGGTGAGGATCTTCTGCCAGTTCTCCAGCCCGATGAACTCCGGCGTGCGCACGCCCTTCCACTTCGTGAAGGTGAGGTACACGTTCCAGATGAGCGGGATGATGACGACGACGAGCAGCAGAGCGAAGCCGGGAAGAAGGTACATCCAGTAGGCGCCGGTCCCGCCGCTGCGCTGCGGGATGGACGGCTGTTCGGGCGGCAGCTTCTGGCGGCGGCCCTCGCGGGTGGCGAGCGACATGTTCATCTCCAGGAGGAGGCGGGGACGGCGATCCTGAGGATGCCGCCCCCGCGGACGGATCAACGGAATTCGGCGGTGCCTTCGTCGTACTGCTCACCGAGGTTGGTGTTCGTGGTCTTCACGTCCTGCACACCGGTGACCAGACCCTGGAGCTCCTGGACGATGACGTCGTAGAAGCCGGGGGCGGGCCAGTCCGGGTAGAACGACAGGCCGTCGGCGTCGAGCACGCCGTTGAACGTCTCGATGAGGGCCGCGCTCTTCTCGTCGGTGATGTCGGCGGTGTCCGCGGCCACGGGCAGACCGCCGTTGTTGCCGATGATCGCCTGGATCTCGGGCCGCATGGTGATGTCGATGAACTCGTAGGCGAGCTCCTTGTTGGCGGCGTTCTCGGGGACGACCCAGAGGTTGCCCGAGGAGCCCAGCGAGAGATCGGCGCCGGGGAAGGCGGTCATCGTCCAGTCGAAGCCCGTGGCCTCGGCCACGAAACGACCGAACCACCACGAGCCCGACACGAAGATGGGGGAGTTGCCGTTGATGAACGAGACGCCGGCGTCCTCGGCCTTGACCGAGGAGACGTCGGAGGCGATGTAGCCCTTGTCGACGTACTCCTTCAGGGTCTCGGTCGCGGCCGTGACCTCGGGTCCCTGCCAGTCGACCTCGCCGTCGTAGAGCTGGTAGGCGTCGACGAATCCGCGGTCGCCCTCGAGCAGCGCGAGCTGGTACCAGAGCTGTCCGAGGGGGTACTCGGCGCCGGCCTCCGCCAGCGGCGTGATGCCCTTCGCGACGAAGGCGTCGAGCACGTCGACGAACTCGTCGTAGGTCGTGGGGATCTCGAGTCCCGCCGCCGCGAACGCGTCCTGGTTGTAGTAGACGCCGACGAACTCGCCGTAGTTCGGCACACCGAACCAGGTGTCGCCGCCCATGACCCCGTCTTCGGAGTACTTCGCGGTCGTCTGCAGGGAGGGCGCGAGCTTCTCATCCCAGCCGTACTCGTCCACGGCATCCGAGATGTCGGCGATCAGGCCGGTCGACGCGAGGAACCCCGCTGTCGCGTTGCCCTTGTTGAACTCCATCAGGTCCGGTGCCGCGTCGGTGTCGAGCACCTGGCTGGCGGTCTTCTGGATCTGCTCGAAGGACTTCTCCTCGAACTCGACCTTCGCGCCGGTCTCCTCTTCGAAGATCTTGATGGCCTCGGCCCATGCCTTGCCCATCGCGCTGTCGGCTCCCTCGTAGTGCCACAGCTTGAGGGTCTTGCCATCACCGCCGTCGTCGCCGGAGCCGGCCGTGCAGCCGCTCAGGGCGATCCCCGTCGCGGTGAGCGCGGCCATCACGGCGAGCGCCTTCGTCCTGCGGATGTTGCGTGCCATCGTCGGCACTCCTTTCTCGGTGGCCCGTCGGGCCGGACACTTCTCTGGGGCGGGTCTTCAGTTGTGGGGGTGCAATCGTCGAAGCGTTTCGACAATGCGCAGGCAGGAGCGTCGGGTCGGATGTCAGCCCCGAGGGGCGACCGATCCGACGGAGCGGTATTCGGGTGGGAGGAGATGGATCCCCGGTCGCACGTCCGCCTCTTCCAGGCGGCGGACCGCGAGGTCGACGGCGAGCTCGCACGACTGCTGCGGCACGAGGGGGATGGTGTCGACCGGGACGGCGAGGGTCGTCGTGTCGAAGGAGGCGGCGGCGGAGATCACGGACACGTCGTGCCCGACGCGCAGCCCGTGCTCGTCGAGGACGGTCAGCAGCGCCCCGTGCACATCGTCGACGGCGTGCACGATGAAGGCCCGGTCGCCGCGCGCGATCGCCGTCTCCGCGGCCGCTCGCACGGCGGCGATGTCGGTGGCCGCCGCGCCCGTGGTCACCCAGTCGAGAGCGACCCCGCGCTCGACGGCGCGATCCTGGACTCCGTGGAGCAGCCGCCGCGGGAAGTTCGACTTCCGGTACGAGACCTCGGTCTGACCGAGGAGGGTGATGCGTGTGTGCTCGGCGTCCGCCAGACGATCGACGGCGAGGTGTCCGGCCGCCTCGAAGTCGAGGTCGACGCAGGTCAGGCCCTCGTGGTCGTCGGGTATCCCGATGAACACCGTGGGGGTGCGCACCGTCCGCGCGATCGCCGCGCGCTCATCGTCCGGCGCGACATCGAGCACGAGGATCGCGTCGACGAGGTTGCTGGCCGCCACGCGGTTCATGCCTTCGGATGCCTGCTCGTCGGTCAGCAGGAGGATGTCGTATCCGCGCCGGCGTGCAGCCACGGCCGTCGCCAGCACGAAGGCCATGTGCGTCGGGGCGTGCGTGTCCGCGCGCAGGGGCTCGGTCAGCGCGAAGATGTGCGTACGCCTTCCGGCCAGCATCCGGGCTCCGGCATCCGGCTCGTAGCCGAGCGCACGTGCGGCATCCTCGATGCGCACGCGGGTCTTCTCGGACACCGGACGCTTGCCGCTGAGCGCGTAGGAGACCGTGCTGATCGACACTCCGGCGGCCTCGGCCACCTCGTGGATCGTCGTCATCGTGACTCCATCGTCGTCATGCGGGAATGCTGTCGAAGCGTTTCGCTAATGCCTCTGGAGCGATGATACGCACGGCGATGAGAGGAGCGCAAGCTTTTTGTGGTTGCTCGCAACATATTCGTGACGATCGGCGTGGGAGCGGTCCCGCCGATGGTCGATGAAAGGCGACGGAGTCTCGATGGGGGAGGGGATTCGAGACCCCGCCGCCGGTCTCAGGGTGTGACGCGGATCTCGGCGATGATCTCGCCGTATGCCGTCTCGCCGACGGGCGTGAAGCCGACGCGGTGGAAGAAGTTCTCCGGTCCGCCGTCGCCTGCCTCGTAGATCACGTTCACGTGGTCGACCTCGCGGCGACGCGCTTCGTCGATGAGCGACTCGACCGCGAAGCGCCCGACGCCGCGACCCTGATCGTCGGCGTCGACGTTGATGCGCCAGAGAACGGAGCGGAAATGCTCCTCCGGCGCCTCGTCGTCGAAGTTCGCGCTGACGAACCCCACGACCTCGTCGCGATCGAGGATCACCCGCTGCCACGACGTCTGCGGGTTGATGACGGTGGCCGCGATCCCGTAGGAGACGGGGGCGAGGAACTGCTCCTGTCCGGGCTTTAGCGACAGGTTGTTCACGGCGACGATCGTCGCAGCGGAGAGTTCGACCATGCGCAGTTCGGACATGATCCCAGGCTAACCCCTCCCGCGCGGAGGAACACGTTTCGGAGGAACATTTCGCTCACGGCCGCAACGGGATCGGTTTCCGGATGCCTTGGCGAGGCGTGCGGCCCACGCGGCGAGAGCGGCTCAGGTATCTTGGTATCGAGACAAATAGACCCCGCGAACGGAGAACCTCCTGGTGACCGACGACGCCATCATCTACACCTACACCGACGAGGCGCCGGCCCTTGCCACCGCCTCCTTCCTGCCGATCATCCAGGCCTACACCGGCCAGGCGGGCATCGAGGTGGAGACCCGCGACATCTCGCTGGCCGGCCGCATCCTCGCCGCCTTCCCGCAGAAGCTCACCCCCGAGCAGCAGGTCGGCGACTCGCTCGCCGAGCTCGGCGGCCTCGCCACCCTGCCCGAGGCGAACATCATCAAGCTGCCGAACATCTCGGCGTCCATCCCGCAGCTGAAGGGCGCGATCGCCGAGCTCCAGCAGCAGGGGTACGACATCCCGGACTTCCCGGACGAGCCCTCCTCGCTGGAGGAGAAGGACGTGCGGGCGCGCTACGACCGCATCAAGGGCTCGGCGGTCAACCCGGTGCTCCGCGAGGGCAACAGCGACCGACGCGCGCCGCTGGCGGTGAAGAACTACGCCAAGAAGCACCCGCACCGCAACAAGCCGTTCGCGGAGGGCTCGAAGACCCGCGTCGCGACGATGGGTCACGATGACTTCAAGAGCAACGAGCGCTCCTGGGTCGCCGCGCACGACGACGTTCTGAGCTTCCGCCACACGGCGGAGGACGGCACGGTCACCGTGCTCAAGGAGGGCCTGAAGGTCCTTCCGCGCGAGATCATCGACGCGACGTTCCTCTCGGCCGCCGACCTCGACGCGTTCCTCGACGAGACGCTGAAGACCGCGAAGGCCGACGGCATCCTGTACTCGGTGCACCTCAAGGCGACGATGATGAAGGTCAGCGACCCGATCATCTTCGGCCACGTCGTGCGGGCGTTCTTCGCGGATGTGTTCGCGCAGTACGGCGAGCAGCTCGCCGCCGCGGGCCTCAGCGCCAACGACGGTCTCGGCTCGATCCTCACCGGCCTCGCGAACATGGCAGGCGGCGACGAGATCGCCGCAGCGTTCGACAAGGCCATCGCCGAAGGCCCGGCACTGTCGTACGTGAACTCCGACAAGGGGATCACGAACCTCCACGTGCCGAGCGACGTGATCGTCGATGCATCGATGCCCGCGCTCGTGCGCAACGGCGGCAAGCTCTGGGGCAAGGACGGCGGCGAGGCGGACACGCTCGCGGTCATCCCGGACTCCTCGTACGCGAGCGTCTACCAGGCTGTGCTCGACGACGTCATCGCGAACGGTCCGCTGGACCCCGCCACGATCGGCACCGTGCCGAACGTGGGCCTGATGGCGCAGGCTGCCGAGGAGTACGGCAGCCACGACAAGACGTTCGAGATCGCCTCGGACGGCATCGTCCAGGTCCTCGACGGCGAAGGCACCGTGCTGATCGAGCACCGGGTCGGCAAGGGCGACATCTGGCGCGCGACGCAGACCAAGCACATCCCGGTGATGGACTGGGTGCGGCTCGCCGTGTCACGCGCACGGGCGACCGGCGTGCCGGCCGTGTTCTGGCTCGACGCGAACCGTTCGCACGACGCTCAGATCATCGCGAAGGTGCACCAGGGCCTCGCGACGCTCGACACCAAGGGGCTGACGATCACGATCCTCGCGCCCGAGGAGGCCACGCGCTACACGCTCGCGCGCATGCGCCACGGTCTGGACACGATCTCGGTCACCGGCAACGTGCTGCGCGACTACCTGACCGACCTGTTCCCGATCCTCGAGGTGGGCACGAGCGCCAAGATGCTCTCGATCGTCCCGCTCCTCGCGGGTGGCGGTCTGTTCGAGACGGGTGCTGGCGGCTCGGCCCCGAAGCACGTGCAGCAGCTGGTGGAGGAGAACTACCTCCGGTGGGATTCCCTGGGCGAGTTCTTCGCGCTGGCGGCGTCGCTCGAGCACTTCGCGGACCGCACGGGCAACGAGAAGGCCCGTGTCCTCGCCGAGACGCTGGATGCCGCGACCGGCACGTTCCTCGAGGAGGACCGTTCCCCGGGCCGCGCTCTCGGCACGATCGACAACCGCGGCAGCCACTTCTACCTCAGCCTCTACTGGGCTCAGGAGCTGGCTGCGCAGACGAAGGATGCCGAACTCGCGGCGTCGTTCGCGCCGATCGCCGCGACCCTCGCGGAGAACGAGGCGACCATCGTGTCCGAGCTCAACGCCGTGCAGGGCAAGCCCGTCGAGATCGGCGGCTACTACCGCCCGGACGACGCGCTCGTCGAGGCGGTCATGCGTCCGTCGGCCACGCTGAACGGCATCGTCGACGCTCTGCGCTGACGAACACACGAAAGGGGCCGGATGCGAATCGCATCCGGCCCCTTTCGCGTGCGTCTCGCGAGGAGACGTCCGCTCAGTGGTGGACCGAGACCTCGAGGCCGACGGGCGCCCAGTCGTAGACGTACTTCGCGACCGAGATGGGCATGTTCACGCATCCGTGACTCATCTGGTTGCCGAAGTTGTTGTGCCAGTAGGCGCCGTGGAAGGCGATGTCCGGCGCGAACCAGGTGTTCCACGGGACATCCTTGGTGACGTAGTCCGTGCCGATCATGTCCTGGATCTCGGTGTGCGCGAACACGGTGAAGTTCCCGGTCGGGGTGGGAGTCGCGTCCAGACCGGAGGAGATCGCCCACGACTCCACGACGGCGCCGTTCTCATACAGCGTGGCGCGCTGCGCGCCGAGGTCGACGTCGATCCGCCGGAAGAGCGTGACGGTCTCGAAGGGGACCTCGGTGACCGAGAGTGCGAAGACGCCATCGCCGGCGGCGAGCTGCTGGGCGAACTTCTCCGCCACGTCGGAGGTGTCGCCGACCGTGCGGCCGGTGACACCGGCCTGCTCCTCACGGAGGACGTTGCCGCCCGAATCGACGATGCTCGTGGCGCTGACCGGTGCGCGGTCGACGACGAGCGCGAGGTAGTCGGAGGTCGAGCTGATCGCCTGTGCGTCGGCCTCGATGCGCAGCTGGCCGTTGTCATCCACGACCGTCATCCAGCTGGCGGCGGTGGCCGCGTCGATCGGCACGGTGCGCTCGGCGCCGACGTAGAAGCCGATGGTGGTGAGCAGCGTGTTCATCTTCGCGGCCATCGCGGCGGCGTCTTCGTCGGAGACGGCGGCCGGAGCCTCGGCCGGGCCTCCGGGGAACTCGAGAGTCTTGCTGCCACCGGCGACGGCGTCGACGAATGCGGCGTTGAGCTCGCCCACGTCGATGCCGGTTCCGGCCTCGGCCGGCGTGGTCACGTAGGAGGCGGTGGCCGCGTCGAAGGCGACGCCGGCGTCGACCGGGTCTTCGAAGCTGGTCGGCACGGCGGCGCGCAGCGCGCTCGTCGCCTGCGCGGTGTCGAAGGAGATGTCGGCCGGGACCGGCTCGCCCATCCAGGCGCCGAGGTTCCACATCGGTGCCGTGGCGAACGCCTTGTCGGCGAGAGCCGTCGCGTCGACGGCGGCGCCGAGGTCGGCTCCGGTCAGCACGGTGCCCTCGCCGTCGCCCGTGAGGACGACCTCTGTCTCGGCGAGGTGGGCGTTGATCGCGTCGGCCGCGGCGCCCGGCGTCATCCAGCCGACCGGGATGCCGGCGACGGTCGTTCCCGGAGCGATGAGGACCATGGATGCGGCGCCCGCGCCGATGGCGACGACACCGAGGCCGAGACCGATCCAGAGCCCGAGGCGGCGCTTCTTCGGCGCCGGCTCCATCGGCGCCCAGGCGAGCGGCTGATCGCCGGTCGTGGGCGGCAGGGAATCGGTGGGTGCGATGACGGCCGTGGCCGCATCGTCGTCGCCATGCGCCTGTGCTGCGCCCGGTACTGAGATCACATCGGTCACGAACTTCACCCCCCGGTTCTCACGTGTCCTGATGCTCAATAGTACGTGATGGCAGGTAACGGGGAGGCAACGGTGTATGGGGGGCTCGCTCGGCGGGCCCCCGGGTCAGGAGATGACGGCGAGTCCGTCGATCTCGACGAGCATCTCCTCGCGGGGCAGACCTGTGAACACGGTGGTGCGCGCGGGGAGCACGCCGCTCGTGGTGTGGGCGGTCACGAAGGCGCCGTACGCCTCGTTCATGAGGGGGAAGTCCTCGCGCGTGGTGAGGTAGACGCGCAGCATGACCACGTCGTCGAACGTGGCGCCCGATGCCTCGACGATCGCCTTGACGTTCTCGAGGGTGCGGGTCGTCTGCGCGGCGACGTCACCGGGGAAGAGGTACTCGTTCGTCTCGGGGTGGACCGGGCCCTGGCCGGAGACCTGCACGATGGGGCCCTTCCGGACGCCCTGCGAGAAGGTGTGCGCGGGGGCGGGGGCTGCGTCGGTGGAAACTCGGGTCTTCGCGGTCATGGTTCCACCCTAGTAGCCTTGTTAGGTGCCTCTACAAATTCCGGATCCTGTTCTCGGCGCCTGGGCGAAGGGCTTCCCGGCCCGCGCATCCGGGCTGCGGCTGTCGGAGGTCGCGGACGCGGATCTGCGTCTCTCCGACCTGGTCACACCGGTGCTCACGGTGCAGGAGAGCGCGCTCGCTCACAACGAGGACACCGTCTTCTCCTGGGCGAGGGCGCAGGGTGTCGTGCTCGCCCCCCACGGCAAGACGACGATGGCGCCCGCGCTGTGGCAGCGACTGCTCGACGCCGGCGCGTGGGGGATCTCCGTCGCGACGCCCTGGCAGGCCGAGGTCGCCGTCGACGCCGGCGTGCCGACCGTGTTGATCGCGAACGCCGTGACGGATGCCGCGGCCGTATCGCGGCTCGGCGAACTCCTCGCGGCCGACGCGGGACTGCGCATCCTGTGCTGGGCCGACTCCGTCGCCGGGGTGGAGATCCTGGCGGGCGCGCTCGCGGATGCCGCCCGGCCGCTCGATGTCCTCGTCGAACTCGGCGGCGCCCACGGACGCACCGGCGCGCGCACCGTCGAGGAGGGGGAGCGGATCGCCGCGGCGATCTCCGACGCCCCCGGACTGCGCCTCGCGGGCGTCGCCGGCTACGAGGGGCCGTTCGGTCCCGACCGCAGCGACGCATCGGTCGCGGCGGTCGACGGATATCTGCAGACGCTGATCGAGCTGCATGAGCGTCTCGCCTATCCCGACGGTCTCCGGCCAGTGCTCAGCGCCGGAGGCAGCTCCTTCCCCGACCGCGCCGCCGCGGTGCTGACGCGGAGCGAGGGAGCTGACGTGGTGCTGCGGTCGGGGGCGTTCCAGATCCATGACGACGGCTTCTACAGCCGGATGTCGCCGTTCGGACCGCTCACCGGCACGACGCCGCTCCGGTCCGCGATGCATGCGTGGGCGCGGGTGGTCTCGCAGCCGGAGGAGAGCCTAGCTCTGCTCGACGCCGGGCGACGTGATGTGCCCTTCGATCTCGATCTCCCGGTGCCCCAGTCGGTGGACGGCGAGATCACGGCGCTCAACGACCAGCACGCCTTCCTCCGTCTCTCCGACGGAGCGACGGTCGACGTCGGGGACGTGGTGCGGCTCGGTCTCTCGCATCCGTGCACGGCCTTCGACAAGTGGAAGGTGGTCGCCGTCATCGACGACCCCGACGCCGCGGACCCCCGGGTGATCGGAGCGGTCGCGACATGCTTCTGAGTGCGGAGAAGGCGGCAGCAGGCCGCGTGCGGGTGTATCGCGGAGCGACCGTCGTCGACGGCACCGGCTCGCCGCGGTACACGGCCGACGTCGCGGTCGAGGGCGCCAGGATCGTCGCGATCGTGAGGGGCACGGATGCCCCGTCGCTCGACCTCGAACTGCCGGAGGGCGCGATCGAGGTCGATGCGACCGGGCTCGTCCTCGCGCCGGGCTTCATCGACATGCACGCGCACAGCGACCTCGCGGTCCTCACCGGCGTCGCGCACGACGCCAAGATCCGCCAGGGTGTGACGACCGAGGTGCTCGGTCAGGACGGCCTCGGATACGCGCCGCTGGACGAGGCGACGGCATCCGTCATCCCCGCGCAGATCGCCGGTTGGAACGGGACGCCCGCCGCCGCGCCCTGGCGCACGATGGACGACCTGCTCGCGGCGATCGACACCGCGACGGTCGGGAACGCCGCTGTGCTCGTGCCGCAGGGGAACCTCCGCATGATGGTCGTCGGACACGCGAACCGTCGCGCCACGTCGGACGAGGTCTCGACCATGTCGGCGATGCTCGGCCAGGCGCTGGACGCCGGTGCCTTCGGGATGTCGAGCGGCCTCACGTACACGCCCGGCATGTATGCGGACACCGACGAGCTCGAGGCACTGTGCCGTGTGGTCGCCGAGCGCGGCGGCTACTGGGCGCCGCACACGCGCAGCTACGGCGCGGGAGCGCTCGACGCCTACCGCGAGGCGCTCGACATCGGCCGGCGCACGGGCTGCCCGATCCACCTGACCCACGCGACGATGAACTTCGCCCCGAACCGCGGGCGTGCCGACGAGCTGCTGGCCCTGATCGACGCGGCGATCGCCGACGGCGTCGACGTGACGCTCGACACCTACCCCTACCTCCCCGGCGCCACGACTCTGGCCGCTCTGCTGCCCAGCAGGCTCGCCGCGACGGGCGACCTGCTGGGAGCGATCGCGGCGCTCGACGCGGCCGGCAGGGAAGCCGTGCGGGTGGAGCTCGAGGAGATCGGCTGCGACGGCTTCCACGGCGAGAAGGCCGACTGGTCGGCGATCCAGATCTCGGGCGCGGCCGATCCGGCCCTCGCGGAGCTGGTCGGTCGCACGGTCGCCGAGATCGCCGCGACGACGGGCCGTCGAGCGGTCGACGTCGTGCTCGACATGATCACCGCGGATGCCGGCGCCACCGGCATCCTGATGCACATCGGCGACGAGGAGAACGTCCGCGCCATCATGCGGCATCCGCGTCACACCGGCGGCAGCGACGGGATCCTGATCGGCGCCCGCCCGCACCCGCGCGGGCGGGGGACCTTCCCCCGCTACCTCGGGCACTACGTGCGCGAGCTCGGCGTCCTCACCCTCGAGGAGGCGGTGCGGCATCTGGCAGGCACCCCGGCCGCACGGCTGGGCCTCGACCGCGGCGATGCACCACGCGGCGTCATCCGCGAGGGGGCGATCGCCGACCTCGTGCTGTTCGACCCGCAGACGGTCGCCGCCGGCGCGACCTTCGAGCGGCCGCTCGGGGCGCCGATCGGCATCCTGGAGGTGCTCATCGGCGGTGTTCCCGTGCTGTCGGACGGGCAGGTCACGGGTGCGACGCCGGGGCGAGCGCTGCGGATGCCGCCGCCCGCGCATCGTGCGACGGTTCCGCGCATCGACTCCCGCATCGATCCGGCCGCTCCCGTGTTCTCCTGGGGGCCGGCGACGCCGATCGTCGCGGAGCCGGGACTGTCCGCATCCGTCGCCCGGCTGGGCGGGGGAGCGGCCGTCGAGGACGCGCCGCCGATCCGGCTCGTGATCGACGAGGGCATCGCCGCCGAGGTCGTGGAGGGCGCGCGGATCGGCGAGGAGGCGTTCCGCCTGACCATCGCCGCCGACGGCGTCGAGATCCGGGGAGCGAGCGCGGCGGGCGTCTTCCGGGGCGCCACGACCCTGCGACAGCTGCGCGACCCGGACGCCGCGTCGGCGACGCTGCCCGCGGGCGTGTGGCAGGGGGCGCCCGCGTACGGCTGGCGCGGGGTGATGCTCGACGTGGCACGTCACTTCCGCCCGGTCGACGAGGTGCGACGCCTCATCGACCTCCTCGCGGACCACCACCTGAACGTGCTCCATCTGCACCTCACCGACGATCAGGGCTGGCGCTTCGAGGTTCCCGGCTACCCGCGGCTCACCGAGGTCGGCTCCCGCCGATCGTCGACGCAGAGGGGACACGGTCCGCTCGCGACCGTCGAACCCGGCATCCACGAGGGGTTCTACACGACCGCCCAGCTGCGTGAGCTCGTCGCCTACGCGGCCGAGCGCTTCGTGACGCTCGTGCCGGAGGTCGAGCTGCCCGGCCACATCCAGGCCGGCCTCGCGGCATATCCCGAGCTGGGCAACACCGATGTCGGCGAACCGGTCACGGCGCCCTGGGAGCGCTTCGGCGTCAATCCGCGCACGCTCGCCCCGACCGAGGCGTCACTGGCGTTCGGCCGTGCGGCGATCGACGCACTGTGCGAGGCGTTCGACGCCGAATGGATCGGCATCGGCGGCGACGAGGTGCCCGTCACCGAGTGGGCGCGGAGCGCCGCGGCCGCCGAACGGATGCGCGAGCTCGGCCTCGCCACGCCCCACGACGTGCAGCCGTGGTTCACGGCCCAGTTCGTCGCACATGTCCGCAGCCGCGGGCGCACCGCGCTGGCGTGGGACGAGGTGCTCGAGGGGGAGGTCCCCGAGGGCGTCCGCATCCTCGCCTGGCGGGGTCCTGTCGCGATGCGGGAGGCGCTCGCGCGCGGCATCCCGGTCGTGGCGTGCCCCGACCTGGAGGTGTACCTGGACTACCCCCAGTCGGAGTCGGCGGAGGAGCCCATCCGCGTCGGACCGCCGCTGAGCATCGAGCGCGCCTACACCCTGCGCATCGAGGACGGCGCGGTCGGCGGTCAGGCGAACGTGTGGAGCGAGCATCTGCCCACTCCCGACCGCGTCGACTTCGCGATGTTCCCGCGGCTCGCGGCGATCGCCGAACGCCTCTGGGCGGGTGGGGAACCGGAGCCCTATGCTGACTTCGGACGCCGCCTGACGACGCACCTGCGCCGTCTGCAGGCCTCGGGGGTGCGGTACCGGCCCCTGGACGGTCCTGCGCCGGACCAGAGGCGCCCCGGAGTGCCGGGCAAGCCGCTCACGGTCGAGGCGCGGGAGGCGATCGTCGCGGGGCTGGTCGCCCGCCTCGTGGAGCTCTCGGATTCCCGCGCTGTCCTGCCTCGAAAGTAATGTAACGTTTCGGTAACCCTCGCCGCCCGCCTCGCGGCAGAGGTTGCACAAATTTTGTTCGTAAGGTCTACTAACAAACATGTCCGTTTCGGATGAACAGCGTGCCGCATCGCCGTCGGAGTACGGCGGTGCGAATGCGCACGCCTTCGGCCCCGGCCGGCACCTTCGCTCCCGGTCCAAGGTGCTCCCCGAGCACGCGCGCGGGCACAACCGTGCGCTCGTGCTGCAGACGCTCTACCACGCCGGAGCGATGAGCCGCGCCGACCTCTCGCGAGAGACAGGACTGACCCGGGTCACCATCTCCGACCTGGTCGCCGAGTTCATCGCCGACGGGATCGTCATCGAGATGGGTGTGCGCGAGGCCGTCGGCCCCGGCAAGCCTCCGATCCTGATCGACATCGACCGCATCGGGCACCAGATCCTCGGTCTCGACCTGTCCGGTCCGACCGCATTCGAGGGGGCCGTGCTCAGCCTCGACGGGGATGTCCTCGAGCGACGCGAGGTCGCCCGCCCGGAATCCCCGGACGGGGATGCCGTGTACGCGGCGACGCTCGAGCTCGCGCGCACCCTCGTCGCCGCATCGACGCAGCCGCTGCTGGGCGTCGGCATCGGCACGCCCGGTGTCGTCCGCCCCGACGGCGTCGTGCTCAGCTCGCCGAACCTCGGATGGTCGAACTTCCCGCTCGAGGCCAAGCTCAGCGTCGATCTCGACCTGCCGGTGCTCGCCCGCAACGACGCCAACGCGGCCGTGCTCGCCGAGTACACGTTCGGCGACGCCAAGGCCGACTTCATGCTGATCAAGCTCGGGCGCGGTGTCGGTGCCGGCCTCATCACGGGCAGCCAGCCCCTCCTCGGCAGCCGATTCGCCGCGGGGGAGATCGGGCACGTCGTCGTCGGGACCGACGGCGGTCCGCGCTGCGCCTGCGGCAAGGACGGCTGCCTCGAAGCGTGGCTCAGCGTCAGCCGCATGCGCGAGGCGCTCGCGGCCGACCCCGCCGCGCGCGACGAGATCCTCCGCGATTCGGGAACGCGCATGGCGATCGCCATCGCCCCGATCGTCGCGGCCCTCGACCTGTCCGAGGTCGTGCTCTCTGGCCCCGCCGATCTGCTCGACGGGATCCTCATCGACGCCGCCATCGAGACCCTGCACGCGCGCACGCTCGAGGGCGTCTTCGAAGACGTCGTGGTGCGCCGCACGCATCAGGACGACATCGTGCTGCGCGGGACCGCGGTGATGGTGCTCTCCGGACAGCTGGGAGTGTCGTGACCCGCGCCGCCCGCACGACAGACACAAGCGCCATCCGATGACCGGGGCACAGAACGTCGACCGGGCAGGTCGGCAGATTCGAGTGGGCCTGGACGTCGGCGGGACGAAGATCGACGCGGTCGCGGTCGACGGCTCTGGTGACATCCTCGGCCGCATCCGCCGTTCGACCGGCTGGGGCGATGACGCGGTGGTCGAGAGCATCGTCATGGCCGTCACCGCGCTCGCCGACGAGACGGGCTTCCCCGTCGCGGACATCGGGTCCGTCGGCATCGGCATCCCCGGCCTCGTCGACGTGACGCAGGGGCGCGTCGACCATGCGGTCAACCTCGGCGTCGAATCGCTCGATCTCGCCGCACGTGCCGAGCAGGAGCTCGGCATCCCCTTCCGTGTCGAGAACGACGTCAAGGCCGCCGCCCTCGGGGCTGCCGTCCTCAGCGGCGTCGCCGGCTCCATGGCGTACCTCAACCTCGGGACGGGCGTCGCGGCGGGCATCGTGATCGACGGACGCATCTGGCGCGGTTCGCGCGGCACGGCGGGCGAGGTCGGACACATCTCGGTCGACCCGCACGGCCGCCTGTGCGGATGCGGACAGTTCGGCTGCATCGAGACGTTCTGCGGGGGAGGTGCCCTCGCGAAGGCGTGGGGGCGCCCCGGCGCACTCCCGATCAGGGACATCTTCGATGCGGCGGACGCGGGAGACGCCGATGCGTCGGCGCTCCGCGACGATCTCTACCACGGCGCCGCCGCCGCCGTCCGCGTCCTCGTGCTGTCCGCCGACGTCGAGACGGTGGTCATCGGCGGTGGACTCACGGCGCTCGGAGCTCGGCTCGAGGACGGCATCCGCGCCGCACTGCACGCCGGCGCCGAGGCGTCACCGTTCATGCGGTCGCTGCGTCTGGATGAGAGAATCGAACTGCTCTCCGCGGGTTCTCCCGCGGCTGCCTTCGGCGCCGCTCTGGTCGGCGCCTCCGTCCCCGAGAAGGAGATCGTCCCCCATGGCTGAGGTCGTCATCGTCGAGAACGCGGCAGCCGCCGGCGCGCTGGTCGCCACCGAGATCGTCGAGCTCATCGAGCGCCGCCCCGACGCGGTGCTGGGTCTCGCCACGGGGTCCACCCCACTGCCCGTCTACCTCGCACTGCGCACGCAGCTCGCCGGTCACGATGTCTCGCAGGTCCGCGGCTTCGCGCTGGACGAGTACGTCGGCATCGACCCCGCGCACCCCGAGAGCTACCGTTCGGTGATCACGCGCGAGGTGGTCGAGCCGCTCGGCCTGGATCCGCAGCGCATCCACGTGCCCAACGGCGCCGAGGCGACGATCCAGCACGCCGGTGACGACTACGAGGCCGCGATCGCCGCAGCAGGAGGGGTGGACCTGCAGATCCTCGGGATCGGCACCGACGGGCACATCGGCTTCAACGAGCCCGGATCCTCCTTCGCCTCGCAGACCCGTGTGAAGACGCTCACGGAGCAGACCCGCGAGGACAACGCGCGCTTCTTCGACTCCATCGACGACGTGCCGCGGCACTGCATCACGCAGGGACTCGGAACCATCCTGAAGGCGCGCCACCTCGTGCTCCTCGCGTTCGGAGAAGGCAAGGCGCAGGCGGTCGCCGACGCTGTCGAGGGGCCGCTCACGGCCTTCCTCCCCGGCTCTGCGATCCAGCTGCACCCGCACGCCACGGTGGTCGTCGATGAGGCGGCGGCATCCCGCCTCCGTCTCGCCGACTACTACCGGTACACGTTCGCCAACAAGCCCGCCTGGCAGGGCATCTAGCGGGAGCGCCCTAGCGCGCCTGCGCCGGCCAGGCGATGGGCAGCAGATGCTCGAGGCTGAGCGGGGCGAGCGGCAGCGTCGCGACGTCAGACGGAGTGATCCAGCGCAGTTCGGCGAGCTCGGCCTGCACCGACACCGCCTCGGGGTCGATCGAGGTCGCGAACGCCTCGGCGACCACACGATGACCGGGTTCGTTGGCCGCCTCGGAGATGAACGTGCCGAGCGGCTGGAGGTCGGCCTCGTCGAGGAGCAGCCCGAGCTCTTCGTGCAGTTCGCGGATCAGCGTCTGCGCGGCGGATTCACCGGGCTCCGGCTTGCCGCCGGGCTGCATGAACCTCGTCGTGCCCTGCTTGCGCACGACGAGCACGCGCCCGTCGTCGTCGACGATCACGGCGGCGCTCACATGGATATCAGGCATCGGGCTCGAAGACCTTTCCGGGATTGAGGATGCCGAGCGGGTCGAACACGGCCGCGATCTGCCGCTGCAGCCGCCACTGGTCGTCGCCGAGCTCATCGGCGAGCCAGCGACGCTTCAGCACGCCGATGCCGTGCTCGCCGGTCAGGGTGCCGCCGAGGCGGATCGCCGCGCGGAACAGCTCGTCCGCGGCCGCCCAGACGTGCGCCGGAGTCTCGGACCCCTCGAAGATGAAGTTCGGATGCAGGTTGCCGTCGCCGGCGTGGGCGACCGTGGGGATCGTGAGCCCGAAATCGCGCTCGATGCGCGCGATCTCATCGAACATGGCCGGCATCGCACTGCGCGGCACCGAGACGTCTTCGATCAGCGTGGTGCCGAGAGAGGCCATCGCCGCGTGCATCGAGCGCCGGATCGCGAGAAGCCGCTCGCCGTCCTCGCGGTCGCGGGCGACGGTCGTGAGCCCGCCGTGATCGCGCAGGATCCCGGCGATCGTCTCGGCCTCCGCGGCGGCCGCGGGGCCGTCGGTGCGGATGGTGAGCTGGGCTGCGCCGACAGCGGGGGCCGGCAGATCGAGCAGGGCGTGGACGGCGGCGAGGCTCGCGGCATCCATCAGCTCCATGATCGCCGGCTGCACGCCGGCGGCGGTGACCGCAGCGGATGCCGAGGCCGCGGCCCGCACGCCGGGGAAGGTCGCGGTGAGGGTGCAGACGTCACCCGCGACGAGGCGGCGCAGCTTCAGCGTGGCGCCGACGACGACGCCGAGCGTGCCCTCCGAGCCGATCACCAGCGAGGTGAGGTCGAGGCCCGTCACGCCTTTGACGCTGCGGTGCCCGAGGTGCAGCAGGCGGCCGTCGGCGAGCACCAGGTCGACGCCGAGCACTGCGTCGCGCACGACGCCGTACTTGGCGCAGAGCAGTCCGCCCGCGCCGGTCGCGATGTTGCCGCCGACGGTCGAGATGTCGCGGCTGGCGGGGTCGGGCGCCCACCACACGCCGGAGACCGCGAGACGGTCGTTGAGGTCGGCGTTGAGGATGCCGGGTTCGACGACGGCGAGCAGGTCGTCGGGGCGCACCTCGAGGATCGCGTCCATCCGACGGGTGGAGAGCACGATCTCTCCTTCGCCGGCGTTGGCCGCACCGGCCAGCCCCGTGCCCGCGCCGCGGACGATCACGGGTGTGCGGGTGGCGGTGGCGATCCGCATGGTCTGCTGCACGTGGTCCACGGTCTCCGCGTGCACGACCGCGAGTGGGCGACCGACGGCGGCGTGCCCGGAGCGGTCGGCGCGCGCCTCCTCGAGCGTCGCATCGCTCACGTCGACGAGCGGGCCGAGCGCCTCCTGCAGCAGCGACAGTGCGGTCATGACCGCGTCTTCACGACAGGGCGCGTCGACCGCTGAGGACGCCGGTGACGATGGCGACCAGGGCGAACGCGGTGCCGATGAGCGCCTGGCCCATCGACCACCAGGCGATCGTGACGCCCACGTAGATGAAGAGCTCGACGGCGGCACGGAGGAATGGGTGCACTCGCAGAACAGGGCGCGGGGAGAGGAACAGAGCCCACACCAGGAGGACGACGACCGGCGCACCCACACCGGTGATGACGTTCCACGGAAGCGACCAGCTGGCGAAGCCCCACAGGGCGAGGGATGCCACCGCGACGACCAGCACGACGGCGCGGACGATGTCGAGAGCGGTGATGACCGGACGGTCGACGCCGGGGACGGGTGCGGAATCCTGGGGCATGCTCCCAGTCTATTCGGCGGGTGCGGACCCCTCGGTCGTGGCGAGGGCCTCGTCCACCGGGGCGAGGACGGCGTCGACGGTCGGTGTCGGCTCGACGACCGCGGGTGCGGACTCGACAGGGGCAGGTTCCGTCTCGACAGGGCCCGGTTCCGTCTCGACAAGGGCGGGATCGGTCTCGACCGGAGCCGGAGCCTCCTCCGCCGAGGCGGGGGCGACCTCCACCGGGGCGGCCGTCTCGACAGGCTCTCCGGCAGGGACGCCTGCGGCGCTGTCGTCGAGGGGCGTGGCTTCCGCGACCGGAGCCGCATCCGCGTCGACGAGGAGGGGATTGCCCAGTGCGCGCAACGTCGTGTCGGCGGAGGGGCCGATGCCGTCGGCGAGCACGTAGCGGAAGGTCACCGTCGTGTCTGATGCGAACACCAGCTGGGCCAGACCGGGCCGCAGATCGATCGTTCCCTGGCCGAGGGAGTCGAGAACGATCTCGTCTCCTCCGCCACGGCTCCCGTCGAGCAGCGCCTCCACGGTCGCTCCGGGAACGCCCGTGATCGGCACGCTGTAGTGGATGCGCAGACCTTCGAACCAGATCGTGGCGGCGGACCAGGAGGGCGCGGTGGTCGGCACTCCGGGGTCTGTCGGATCGGTGGGATCGGTCGGGTCCGTGGGATCGGTCGGGTCTGTGGGATCGGTGGGGTCCGTCGGGTCCGTGGGATCGGTCGGGTCCGTGGGATCGGTCGGATCGGTGGGGTCCGTCGGGTCCGTCGGGTCCGTCGGGTCCGTGGGATCGACGTCGTCCTCCGGGTCGGGAGCCGTCACCGGAGGCGCCGGCGGGGCGACGACCGGGCCGTTCTGCTCCGGAGTCGACCGCACCGCGGTCTCATCCGCCGGCGGGGGCGGCGTCGCGTCGGGCTTCGTCACCGGCGCGATGACGACCGGCTCTTCGAGGTTCAGCGACGCGTCGGGTCCGACGTCGGACGTGATCGACGACGAGTCCGCGTCGGCGGCACTGGGGAGGGAGGTCGATGGATCGGCGCCCGCCAGGCCGGGGATGATCGTCGCCGCGGCGACGACGCCGGCGACGACCAGAGCAGCCGAGCCCGCGCCGACGAGGGCACCCATCCCGGTGAGCACGCCGCCGGAGGTGCCGGCACCGGTCGCGACACCCGCGCCGCCGCCCGCCGTGCCGCTCGAACCGGCTGCACCGCTGCCGGCGCCCGCGCCGAGGGCAGCGGCGCCGGGGTCGCCGGCGAAAACGCTGCCGGGGATGCTCGAGGGCATCGCGGCGAGAGCGACGATCGGCGTTCCGCCGCCCTGCAGCGTGGCGAGGTACCCCGCGGCGCCGGTGACGCCCAGCACGAGAGGCAGCAGGACGAGGGCGAGCCGCTTCGACACGTCTTTCGCTTCGGCGGCGACGATCATGCAGCGTGCGCACTCGTCGAGGTGGAGCTCGAGTCGCTTGTGATCACGTGTGCCGAGGTTGCCCCGCGAGTATGCGCCGAGGTGCTCGATCGTCCACTGACAGTCCGACCCCTCAGCGGCGCTGCGCAGGTGAGCCTGGATCCACGCCTCACGAAGACCTTCGCGGGCCCGGAAGGCCAGCTGCGAGACGGCGCCGGACTTCATGCCGAGGAGCGGGCCCACCTCCTGCGGCTTCATCTGCTCGATCTCGGTGTACCAGAGCACCTCCTGCCAGCGGGAGGGAAGGCTGCGGAAGGCCTGCGCGGTCAGGCTGCGATCGAGTGCCTCGTTGGCTGCCTGGTCGGTGGTGTCCGGGTCGGCGACGGTGTCGAGCTCGTCGATCGCGGTCTCCCGACGCGACCGGCCCCATGCTGCCGCCGTGTTGCGGATGCTCGTGAACAGGTAGGCGCGGAACGACCCGTTCGGGCCGCCGCCCTTGATGATCGCCTGATAGATGCGCGTGTACGACTCCTGCACGAGGTCGTCGGGGTCGATCGACGACGTGATGGAGCGCGCGACGGACAGGCCGGACGGGTAGTGGCGTCGCCAGAGCTCACCGAAGGCCTCCGTGTCGCCCGAGCGGGCGCGGAGGATCAGGTCGGCGTCGCCGATCGGTTCGTCGTGGTGTGAGTTCTGTTCGTGCACTGTCATCCATCGCTCCTGGGGCGCAGGAACGCCTCCACAGGAAGAGACGCGCGAGAGTGGATCTCATCACGCGTCTTTCCATTCTCTCCCGGATCTCCCAGCTTGGCCACCCCTCGGCGGGATCTCGCCGGCAGATTCTTTGCGTGGATAAATCCCAGGTCTGGACTAATTTCCCCGGATCGTCGAGAAAAGAATCCAGGAAAATCTGAGAAGTCGCGTAATGAATCGGCGTCGGCGTCGTCTCATCCCATAGAGACAGCCGTACGAATTCCACCGGGGGGCGGAGTTCAGGCGCTGGTGCGAGGGGCAACTGCACCGGCTGGGTGGGTCGAGAGCCTCGGGGGAGGAGTTCTCGGCCCCCCTCTCTGTGAGGGGATGAGGCCGCCGATCTGGGGAGAGGCGGCCTCCCGCCCCATCATCGGATCGACCGGAGTGCTCAGAGCTGCGCGTCGTCGCGAGATGCGGTTCCTGTCAGCGGAGCCGCGGTCCCACCCAGACACGCGCGACGCGCAGTTCTGCATCCAGCAGCACCGCATCCGCGGTCATGCCGGCGCGGAGGCTGCCGAGCACGGCGTCGCGGCCGATCGCCCGCGCCGGCGTCTCGGTGAGTGCTCGAACGGCCTCCGGCAGCACGGCACCCGCATCGACCGCTCGGCGCAGCGCCACGTCCTGCGTCAGGGTCGAGCCCGCGATCGAGCCGGTGTCGTCGGCGCGGGCCACGCCGTTCTCGACCGTGACGCTCACGGCGCCGAGGTCGTAATGGCCGTCGGCGCTGCCGGCGGCGGCCATCGCGTCGGTGATCAGTGCCACGCGTCCCGGAGCGGAGTCGAAGATCAGCTTGATCACGTGAGGATCGAGGTGCACGTTGTCGGCGATCGCCTCGAGGATCACGCGGTGATCCGCCGCGGCGGCGAGCACGGGACCGGGTGCGCGGTGGTGGATGCCCGGCATCGCGTTGAACGCATGCGTGAGGATCGATGCGCCCGCTTCGAAGGCGGCGACCGCCATCGTCGCATCCGCGCTCGTGTGGCCGACCGCCGCTGCCGAGCCTGCGGCGACGATCTGTCGGATCGCGTCGAGTCCGCCCGGCAGCTCCGGGGCGATCGTCACCTGACGGACGGTGCCGCGCCCGGCTTCGAGGAGGCGGGCGACATCATCGGCCGCCGGTGCCCTGAGGAGCGAGGGCTCGTGGGCGCCGTGGTGGGCGGGATCGAGGAAGGGACCCTCCAGGTGCGTGCCGAGGATGTCGGCATCCATCTCCATGAGGTCGGCGATCGTGGCGACGCTGCGGGCGAGATCGTCCAGGGGTGCCGTCACGAGCGAGATCACCGCGCGGGTCGTACCGTGAGCGCGATGCAGGGCGCGCCCGGTGCGGATGGCCTCCACGCCGTCGTCGAACGCGGCTCCGGCTCCGCCGTGCCCGTGGATGTCGACGAAACCGGGGGTGAGCACGGCGCCGGGGCCGGCGAGCTCGGCGGCGTCGATCGTCTCATCCGCGGGTTCCCAGGTCGTCCCCGTCCCGCGTCCGACGATCTCGCCGTCCGCGAAGCGGACCCAGCCGTCTTCGACGATCTCGCCGCGGTCGACGATGCGGGCGGAATGGATGACCAGCGAGCCGGTCGCGGAGGAGTGGATGCTCAACGTTCGCTCCAGGGGATCTCGTCGGCGGGGTGGAAATCGACTCCCTCAGCCTTCCACAGCGGGGCGAGGGAGCCGAGCCGCTCGCGGAACGACGACCAGACGCGGTCGGGCGCCTCCTTCGGCGACCATGCGATCTCCGCCTGCGCGGCGGCGCGCGGGAAGACGAGCTTCTCGACGTCGCTCAGCGTGCGCGTGGTCTCGGACCAGAGCGGAGCCTCGATGCCGAGGATGGCGGCATCCGGGATCTCGAGTACCGCGGTCGGCTCCCATTCATAGGCCGAGCGGACGTCGATGATCGCCGCCCAGGTCAGTCCGAGGGGGAAGTCCTCCGAGTACTTCATGTCGAGGTAGGCGACGTCGGCGGCAGACATGATCAGCGCGCCACCGCGTTCGACGAAGTGGGTCGCCTCCTCGGCGTGGGTGCCCTCCGGCGTCGTCTTGCCCCAGTACTGGCCGACCGTTCCCTCGGCGATCTCGGCAGCTGAGCCCATCTCGTGCCAGGCGACGGGCGTCTTGCCCTCGTCGAAGACGATGGCGGTGACGCGTTCGGCGAACAGGTCGAAGTCCGCCTGCGGGGTGCCGAGCGATTCGTCTCCGCCGACGTGGATGTACGGTCCGGGCGTGAGCTCGGCGAGCTCGCGGACGACGTCGCGGACGAACTCGTAGGTGCGCTCCTCGTGGATGCGCACGCTGGAGTGGCCGACGCCCCAGCCCAGGTACGTCTCCCCGGCGACGGGCAGCGGCTGCCCGAGTCTCGCGGATTCGGCGACGAGGCCGTCGTTCAGCACCGGCGCCTCGACGAGATCGGGGTAGGCGACGCCGATGGCGTGCGTGTGGCCCGGCAGGTCGATCTCGGGGATCACGATCATGTGGCGCTCTGCCGCGTACGACACGATCTCGCGGTAGTCGTCCTTCGTGTAGAAGCCGCCGGGGTGGCCGTCGACCGAGGTGGCGGCGGAGAGCTCGGTGAGGAGCGGCCACGAGTCGATGTGGATGCGCCAGCCCTGGTCGTCGCTCAGGTGCAGGTGCAGGTGGTTGAACTTCAGCGCACTGGTGCTGTCGATGAAGGTCTTCACCTCGGCCACGTCGAAGAAGTGCCGGGCGACGTCGAGCATGACGCCGCGACGACCGAACCGCGGAGCATCCTGCACCTCGGAGCGCAGGAAGCCCCATCCGCTCTCGTCCTCGCGGAACAGCTGCAGCAGGGTCTGCACGCCGTAGAACAGGCCGGCCTCGTCGGCGCCGACGACGACCGCGCCGTCGCCGACGGAGAGCGTGTAGCCCTCGGCGGCGGCCACGGCCGGGTCGACGCGGAGCTCGATGTCGGCCGTGGCCGCGTCCGAGAGAGGAAGGCGGATGCCGCTGCGTCGCTCGACCGCCTCGATCAGCTGGGTCGCGGCGGGGGAGGGGCCGAGCACACGCGTCGTCGCGGTGATCGGCATCCGTCCCTCTCCTGCGGTGGCGGACACGGGCGCTGGCACGAGCGGAAGGGAATGGGTAAAGACCATGAACAAAACCTACCCGGCGGCAGCATCCAGCGGAATGGTGGAGGTCGAATCGATTCTGTGGACAACCTCCGCGGCGATGCGTCCTCCCCCGCTACCGTCTCCCCATGCTGAGATCACAGACCGTGCATGCAAATGTGCATGCTAATATCCGTCGCATGGTGGCGATTCAAGTGCGCGACGTGCCGGACGGGATCCGAGACGATCTGATGCGCGCAGCGCGCGAGCGGGGGCAATCCCTGCAGGTGTTCCTCCGCGAAGTCCTGGAAGTCGAGGCGAGGAAGTCGAGAAACCGTGAGTTCCTCCGTGCGATGGTGCCGATTCCGGTCTCCGGAGAGATGTCCTCCGACCGCATCGCGGAGCTGATCCGCGAAGGCCGGGACGAACGTGACGAACGCATCATGGACGTGCTGGGCACGCCAGCCGATTCGTGATCGTTCTCGACGCTTCGGCCCTGGTCGAGGCGATCACCGACCTCGGTGATCGAGGACAGCAGGTGCGTGAGGTCATGATGGGTGATGGTGACTGGGCGATGCCCGCGCATGGTCCGACGGAGGTCGCGAACGCCCTTCGAGGGCTGCGTCTCGCCCGTCTGACGACCGATGCGGAGTTTCATGGACAGCTTGCGCTGCTTCAGCGGATGGAGCTGGTGTTGTTTCCGGTGTCGCCGCTCCTCGGGAGAGTCGCCGACCTCGCCATGAATGCCGCGGCCTACGATGCGGCGTACCTTGCGCTGGGAGAGGTGCTCGAGGCCAGGGTGCTGACGATCGACCGCAAACTCGCCACGGTCCCGGGCGCCCATGCCGACGTCCACGTGGTACCGGTCGGATGATCTCGCAGCGTCGTCGCGGGACGCGGCGTGCAGCGGCGATCCGCTATGCTCGTAACCGTCGCAACTGGCGTCTGGGTGGACTACCACCGGGGAGCGACTGACCACGGAATTCGACCGCGCGCCTGGGCCGATCGGTACACCCTTCGAATCCGTCGTCAGAGGAGCATGTCATGACCGACCGTTACTTCAACGCCCCGCTTTCCGAGGTCGATCCCGAGATCGCCCAGGTGCTCGACCGCGAGCTGAAGCGTCAGCAGACGTTCCTCGAGATGATCGCCTCCGAGAACTTCGTGCCTGTCTCCGTGCTGCAGTCGCAGGGCTCGGTGCTCACGAACAAGTACGCCGAGGGATACCCGGGCCGTCGCTACTACGGCGGCTGCGAAGAGGTCGACGTCGCCGAGTCGCTGGCGATCGAGCGGGCCAAGAGCCTGTTCGGCTCGGAGTTCGCCAACGTCCAGCCCCACTCGGGTGCCTCGGCGAACGCCGCCGTGCTGCACGCGATCGCCCGCCCCGGCGACACGCTGCTCGGACTGTCGCTCGACCAGGGCGGCCACCTGACGCACGGCATGAAGATCAACTTCTCCGGCCGTCTCTACGACATCGTCGCGTACGGCGTGAACCCCGAGACCTCCGTCATCGACATGGACGAGGTGCGCCGGCTCGCGATCCAGCACAAGCCGAAGGTGATCATCGCCGGCTGGTCGGCCTATCCGCGAACGCTCGACTTCGCGGCGTTCCGCGCCATCGCCGACGAGGTCGGCGCGCTCCTCTGGGTCGACATGGCGCACTTCGCCGGTCTCGTGGCCGCCGGCCTGCACCCGAACCCGGTGCCGCACGCGCACGTCGTCTCGTCGACCGTGCATAAGACCATCGGCGGTCCGCGCTCGGGCTTCATCCTCACGAACGACGCCGATATCGCGAAGAAGATCAACACCGCCGTGTTCCCGGGCCAGCAGGGCGGTCCGCTCATGCACGTGATCGCCGCCAAGGCGACCGCGTTCAAGCTCGCCGCCACTCCCGAGTTCGCCGAGCGTCAGGAGCGCACCCTGCGCGGTGCCGCTCTCATCGCGGAGCGCCTCTCGCAGCAGGACGTGAAGGATGCCGGAATCGGCGTGCGCTCCGGCGGCACCGACGTGCACCTCGTGCTCGTCGACCTGCGTGACGCCGAGATCGACGGCAAGCAGGCCGAAGACCTGCTGCACGACATCCGCATCACGGTGAACCGCAACGCGGTGCCGAACGACCCGCGTCCGCCGATGGTCACCTCGGGTCTGCGCATCGGCACGCCGGCGCTCGCGACCCGCGGCTTCGGCGACGCGGAGTTCACCGAGGTCGCCGACATCATCGCGCTCGCGCTGATCCCCGGCGCCGACGTCGAGGCGCTCCGTGCGCGCGTGGACGCGCTCGCCGCGGCCTTCCCGCTCTACCCGGACCTGCAGCAGTGACCGCTGTCGTCCTCGATGGCAAGGCGGCCGCTGCCGAGATCCGCGCCGAGCTGACGGAGCGGGTCGCCGCGCTGAAGGAGAAGGGCGTCACGCCCGGCATCGCGACCGTGCTCGTCGGCGCCGACCCGGCATCGCAGCTCTATGTGGGCATGAAGCACCGGCAGTCCGAGGCGATCGGGATGAACTCGATCCAGCGCGAGCTGCCCGCGGATGCCACCCAGGCCGACGTCGAGGCGCTGATCGACGAGCTCAACGCCGATCCGGCGTGCCACGGCTACATCGTGCAGCTGCCGCTGCCGAAGCACATCGACACCGACGCGATCCTCGAGCGCATCGACCCGGCGAAGGATGCCGACGGCCTGCACCCGACCAACCTCGGTCGGCTCGTGCTGAACGTGAACGCACCGATCCACACGCCGCTGCCGTGCACCCCGCGGGGCGTGATCGAGCTGCTCCTGCGCAACGACTACGACCTCACGGGCAAGCACGTGGTCGTCGTCGGACGCGGTGTCACCATCGGACGCTCGATCGGTCTGCTGCTGACGCGACGCGACCTGAACGCGACGGTCACGCTCACGCACACCGGCACCGTCGACATGCCGCGCTACCTGCGCGAGGCCGACGTCATCGTCGCGGCAGCGGGGGTCAAGCACCTCATCCGCGCCGAGGACGTCAAGCCCGGCGCGGCCGTGCTCGATGTCGGCGTCACGCGGGAGAGCGACCCGGAGACGGGCAGGAGCCTCGTCTTCGGCGACGTGCACCCCGACGTCGCCGAGGTCGCCGGCTACCTGTCGCCGAACCCGGGTGGTGTCGGCCCGATGACGGTGGCCCTGCTCATGACGAACGTGGTCGAGGCGGCCGAGCGGGTCGCCTAGCCCAAGCTCCCGTCGCAGAGAGGCACCCATTCCACCGTGGATGGGTGCCTTCTCGCGATCGGAGCGGGCTCGGAGTCAGCCGAGTTCGTCGAGCATCCGCCGCTGCTCGGGAGTGAGGCCGTCCTTGAGCTCGTCGCGGGCGGCCGTCGTCTCCGGCGTCTCGGGGGCAGGGGCGGATGCCGTGGGCTTCGCGCCGCCGCCCTTGACGCGCGCCTGGACGACGTCGTAGATCTCTCCGGCCTTGGCATGGAGCTTGTCGTCGATCTGGTCGTAGACGACCCAGCCGAGCAGCAGGATCAGCGGCGGGATGACGTAGCCCCAGAAGCTCGTGGAGCGCACGCCGCTCAGCCACACCGTGAGCACCCACACGATCAGCTCGACGATGTACACGAGCACGTACTGGACGACCTTCTCGCCCGTCTTCGTGCGGTCCGCGGCCGACTTCGCGGCAGACCGTCGGAAGACGTTCCGCAGCAGCGGCTTCACGAACAGGGCCGCGAGCGTCAGGATGATGGCGGCCCAGAGCGCGTTCCATCCGACGGAGACTCCGCGCAGCAGCAGACCGATGAGCAGCAGGACCGCGACGTTGAAGACGTACAGCGATACGAACCGGACGATTCCGTTCTTCATGCGACCAGAGTCCCACACCGGGCCTGATCCCGCAGGTGCCGCGCCCGCGTCGGATCAGGCCTGCGCCTGGAGCGACCCCTCGATCCCGCTGATCCGCGCCTGCTCGTCGAAGCGGAACGTCGCCGAGCCCGAGGCGTCGACGACAGAGGCTCCGGAGAACGCCTCATCCGTCCAGGTGAGGGTCCAGCCGGCGAGGCGGGCGAGGTCCCAGACGGACGTGCGGGCGTCGGTGAGGGCCAGGCCCGAGAGGATGCGGGGGAGCGCGATGACGGCGTCGGACACCGTGAGAGGTGGGAGCGGCGCGTCGAGGAGGAAGACGGCTCGGGTGCCGCCGCCCACCGGCGCGGAGTAGTAGGGCGAGCGGCCGGTGAGCTCCACCGCGACCCCGCCGACCACGTGAGCCGCCTGGGCGATCCATGCCTCGTCCGCGGCCGCGTCTGCCGGGAAGGGGACCTCGGGGGCGGTGAGATCGGCGATGCCGTGCTCCGCCCCGTAGGAACGCAGCTGTGCGGCGATGCCCTGGGCATCGCCCTGCGGGTGCGCCCAGGCCCACAGCATCGACCGTGGCCCCGGGGCGATCGTCGCGATCAGGTGCGCCCGCGTGACGAGCTGGCGAGAGGGGTCGGCGTTCGCCGTGAAGGTGATGGTGCCCGCGGCCATGTCCGCGTCCCAGCGGTGCTCACCCAGCGCGTCTGCCGCGGCGGCGAGAGCGTCCTGGCGGAGCGCGGTGAACAGGGCGGCACGGTCGGCGAGGGGCTGGAGCGCGGCGAAGGTCATGCTGACAGTCTCGCCCGGATTGCTATGAATACGCCAGAGCCGGAGGTCACCCCGGCAGAGCGCTCTCGACGGCGACCTTCGACTCTCCGACCGCCCACACGAAGTCGGGAGTGCGTCCGTTGACCGCGTGGTCGCCGAGCTGGCGCGCCTTGAAGATCCACGGGTTGTGGGACGCGACCGTGCGGGCGTTGCGCCAGTGGCGATCCAGTGCCGTCCCCGATCGCACGGCGGATGCGCCGAGGGTGTCGAACAGGCGGGACGCGGCGCGAGGGACCAGCTCGGTGAGCACGATCTGCGCCCTCGACGAGCCGAGCTCCGCTGCCGCCACGGCATCCTCGGTCTCGGACGTGCCCAGGACGTCCGCCGCATGCTGCACGGCACGGGCGACATCGAGCACGAGCGCACGTGCCGTCGCACTCGTCGCCGTCAGCTCTCCGACGATCTGCAGCACCTGCGGGTCGTCGGCCACGCGGTTCGCGCTCCCGTGGCTGTAGGTGCGGGTGCGCGCACGCACCTGCGCGACCGTGTCGCGTTCGATCGCGGCGGCGATCCCCGCGAGCACCGCCAGCAGCGTGAGCTGGTAGACGGCCGTCTGATACGGGAATCTCGAGGTGAACGGCTCGACGTCGTCCTCGTCGACGCTCGCGTCGGTGAACACGGCCGTGCCGGTCCCCGTCAGCGGCTGTCCGAAGCCGTCCCAGTCGTCCGAGATCTCCACGCCGCCCTGGTGCCGCCGGATCAGCGCGGTGACGGTCTCGCCGTCCAGATCGACGGTGGCGTCCACCCAGTCGGCGAAGATGCTGCCCGTCGTGTAGAACTTGCGTCCGTCCACCCGCCAGGTGCCGTCTGCTCGCCGGCTCACCCGTGTCGCGTTCGTGCCGACCGCCGCCGCGCCGTTCTCCGACCACGCGTTGCCGACCAGCTCGCCGTCGGCGATGCGGTCGAGCCACCGTGATCGTCGATCGCTCGGCGCCGCGGCCAGCACGTGCTCGACGTACGCGATGTGGCCCCGGAAGATCTGGGGGAGGTTCGAGTCCGCCGCGGCGAGCTCGATGAGCAGCTCGGCGAACGACGGCCAGTCGAGCCCGAAGCCGCCGTCGTCGATCGGCAGCCGAAGCCTCCCGAAACCGGCGTCGCGCAGTGCCTCGACTTCGGCGAATGGAAGCTCATGGCCCTGCTCGCGCACGACCGTGCCCGCCGCGATCTCGGCGAACACGGGCCCCAGGTGCTCTCGAGCGACGGTGAGCCGCTGCGTCTGCTCGCTCATCAGGTGTACAGGGAGATCGGCTGGAGCTCGCCGTTCAGCGTCCAGGCGCCGACCTCGAGCTTCTTGTAGTCGACCGGATCGTGCAGCGAGTGGGTGCGGACGTTCCTCCAGAAGAGATCCAGCCCGACATCGGCGCGCGCCGAGCTCGAACCCGTGATCTCGAAGATCCGGTTCGCGACCTCGATGCCGACCTCGGTCGACACCACCTTCACCTTGGCGATCTCGATCGCCAGCTCCCCGCGGCGCTCTGCCGTGACGGCGTCCCCTTCATCCACGACCTCGTCGAAGAGGCGTCCGGCGCGGTCCGTCAGAGCCTCGACCGCGGCGATGCGCGAGGCGAACTCGCCGACGACGCGCTGCACGAACGGGTCGTCCCGGTAGGAGTCGGCCTGGCTGAGGAACCAGGCGCGGGGGCGCGCACGCACCAGGTCGAGTCCTCGCGCGAGGGCCCCCTCGGCGATCCCGAGATACAGATTTCCGAAGGCGAGCTGGATGCCGGGCGTGATCAGTGTCGAGAACGGCTCGTCGCCGAGCTCGCCGAGCACATCGTCTGCCGAGACGCGGACGTCGTCGAAGCGCACGGACCCGCTGGCGGACAGGCGCTGTCCGAGCGCATCCCAGTCGCCGAGATAGCGGATTCCCTCGCGATCGTGATCGAGCACGACGAACAGCACCTGTCCGTCGCGGTCTCCGCCGCGGACGAGCGCCGCGGCCAGCACCACGTCGCCGGCCGATGCGCCGGTCGAGAAGCGCTTCAGGCCGTTGAGCCGGAAGCCGTCGCCGTCCGCCGTCAGCTCGAGGTCCGGGTCGGTCGGGTTCACGGAGTCGCCCCACACCCACCGGCCCGCGATGGTCTTGCGATGCCAGGCCTCTTGCACCGACGGGTCGGCCGCGAAGCCGATGTTGCTCGAGTTGATGTAGTGGTAGGCGAGGACCTGGGCCACCGATGCGTCGGCACGCGACAGGATGCGGATGACGAGGAATGCCGTCTCCCAGTGCGCGCCGCCTCCGCCGAACTCGGCCGGTTCGAGCAGCGTCACCAGCCCCGCATCGCGGAGCAGGTCGAGTTCGACCGTGGGGTCCTGATTCGCGCGGTCGCGCTGCAGGGCGTCGCTCGCGAGCTCGTCGGCGACACGCTCTGCGACTCCACGCCAGTGGGCTCGCTCCGCGGCATCCGCGGTACCCGTCCAGCGGCTGCGATTCGTGGTCTCTGCGATGACGCTCATCGGGCGCCCTCCTTCTCGGTGAGTTCGGTCAGGTCGTCGTTCGCGGCATCCACCAGCGGGCCGCCGAGTGTGCCGTCGAGCGCGCTGGGACCGCCGACGTAGGCGCCCCGATACGCGTGCGCGGGGTGCCACTCCGGAACGACCGGAGAGCCGTCGCCGGTGAGCCTCCCGCGCAGCGTGCCCTCGGGATAGTCATCCCACGTGCGGCCACGGCGGCGGAGTTCGGGGACGAGGTGCTCGACGATGTCCTCGAACGATCCCGGCGTCACCACGTAGGCGATGTTGAAGCCGTCGACGCCGCCGACCTCGACCCATCGCTCGAGCTCGTCCGCCACGGTCTGCGGGCTGCCGACGATGACGGGGCCGATGCCGCCGATCCCGACGTAGTGGGCGATGTCGCGCGGCGTCCACCGGCGCTCCGGATCGGCCTTGGTGAAGAGCGACAGCGCCGAGCGCCCGGCATCCGTGTCGACGTATTCCAGGGGGACGTCGGGGTCGTACTGTGACAGGTCGAGTCCCGTCCATCCCGCGTAGAGCGCCAGGGCGCCCTCGACCGAGACGTAGCGGCGGTAGTCCTCGAGCCGGGCCTGCGCCTCCTCGTCGGTGGCCGCGACCACGATGGTGATCAGGGTGAGGATCTTGACCGAGTCCCGCGGGCGTCCGAGAGTCTCCGCACGATCGCGGATGTCGTCGGTCACCGGTCGCGTCACCTCCGGACGCAGCCCGTTGATGAAGATCGCCTCACCGTGCTTCGCCGCGAACTGGCGCCCGCGCGGCGAGGCTCCCGCCTGGAACATCACCGGAGTGCGCTGGGGGCTCGGCTCGGCGAGGTGGATGCCGGGGACCCGGTAGTGCCGCCCCTCGTGTGCGATCGGGTGCACGCGCGCCGCATCGGTGAAGACACCGGACTCGCGGTCGCGGAGCACCGCGGCGTCCTCCCACGACCCCTCCCACAGCTTGTACGTCACGTCGAGGAACTCCTCGGCGATCTCGTACCGGTCGTCGTGGGCGATCTGCGTGTCGAGCCCGAGGTTGCGTGCGGCGGAATCGAGGTAGCTGGTCACGACGTTCCACCCCACCCGCCCCCGCGTGAAGTGGTCGAGGGTCGAGAACCGGCGGGCGAGCGCGTACGGCTGTTCGTAGGTCGTGGCGACGGTCACCCCGAATCCGAGATGCTCGGTCGCGTGCGCCATCGCGGAGATCTGCACGACCGGATCGCCGAGGGGCACCTGCGCCGCATCGCCGAGCGCCGTGGCGGCCGAGTCGCGGTAGACGTCGTAGGTCCCGAGCACGTCGGCGATGAAGATCGCATCGAACCTGCCGCGCTCGAGCGTCTTCGCCAGGTCCACCCAGTAGTCGAGATCGTGGTACCGGTCGGCCTGGTTCTCCGGGTGCCGCCAGAGTCCGGGAGCCTGGTGCGTCACGCATGTCATGTCGAAGGCGTTCAGGATGATGCGGCGTGACACGGTGCTCCTCAGGTGGTCGGGGACTCCGCGACCATAGCCACTCGGGTTGCGCTCTGTCGCGCGGGATGACTCTTCGCGTCGCCGCACGACGAACTGTTACGTCCGCGATGCGTCGGTCCACGGCCGAGACCTAGCCTGAGCGCCGATCCGCTTCCCCGACCCGACGCCTGAGGAGCCCCCATGTCATCCCTTCCGAGCCGCGGTGGACGCCGCATCCTTCTCGGTGCCGCCGCCCTCACGGCCGCGACCCTCGTCATCGCCGGCTGCGCGACGCAGACTCCCGACGCGGGCGGAGCGGGCGACGACGGGGACTTCTCCGGGCAGAGCCTGAACGCTCTGCTCATCACCTCGCACGAGGGTGCGGCCAACTGGCTCAAGGAGCACTTCGAAGAGGAGACCGGCGCCGAGGTGAACCTCACCATCGTCCCCTACGACGAGATCGGCTCCACACTCGCACTCGACCAGCAGTCGGGAGCGAACACGTTCGATGTCGCGGCTCCCTGGTACGTGTCGATCGGCGACCTCGCCGAGGGCGGCTCGATCCAGGACCTCACGGACTGGATCGCCGAGACCCCCTCGCTCGAGGAGGACGACTTCATCCCCTCCATCAACGACCCGTACACCCTGGTCGGCGACCGCCGCTACGGTCTGCCCTTCGACGGCGACACGCACGTGCTCTTCTACAACAAGGAGATCCTCGAGCGGAACGGCATCACCGAGCCGCCCGCGACCTGGGACGAGTACGTGGCCGACGTCAAGACCATCACCGAGAACGAAGGCGCGGACGGCGTGTACGGCTCTGCGATCTTCGGACAGAAGTCGCCCCTGATCCTCGGCGCCGCCTACGCGAACCGGCTGGCCGGCTTCGGCGGGGAGTTCGTCGACGAGGACGGCAAGCCCACGATCAACTCTCCCGCTGCGGTGGCCGCGGCCCAGTCGCTGGTGGATGCCGTGCCGTACGCCTTCCCGACGGCGGCCGAGACCGACTTCGGCGTCGGCAACGGCGCCTGGTACGACGGCAAGGTCGGCTTCATCGAGAACTGGACCGACCTCGGCGTGGGCTCGGAGACGAACCCCGACTCCAAGGTCGCGGGCAAGTGGGGTGTGACGACGCTGCCCGTCGGCGGCGACAACACCGAGGCGCGGGCGTCGCTCGTGGCCGGCTTCACGTGGGTCATCGCCGCGAACACCGAGAAGACCGACCTGGCGAAGGCGTTCATCGAGTACGCCGCGTCGAGCGAGGTCAACTCCGAGCTGATCGTCGCCGACCCGCAGACGGGCATCGACCCGAACCGCGAGTCCTCGCTCGAGAGCGCGGCGTACGGGGAGACCTACCCCGACCTGCAGCGGGTCAACCGCACGACGCTCAGCGGATCGCTCGCCTGGCCGACGGGAGAGAACGCGTCGCAGGCGGCGCAGATCCTCACCGACGAGCTGGCGAAGCTCATCGCGGGTGACGGCGGCACTGCCAAGGAGACCCTCGACCGCGTCCAGGCCGAGTGGGAAGAGATCCTTGGCTGACGCCTCCGCGATCCAGGTGCGTGCCGCCCGCGCGTCCGGCCGAGTGCCGAGACGGGCGGGCGGCTCCGCGCGGGCGGGCGCCGGACTGCTCACGGCGCCGACGATCCTGTCGATCGTGGTGCTCGGCGCGTATCCGCTCCTGTTCATCCTCGCCGCGGCCTTCACGGACTCGACGCTCGGGCGGCCCTTCCAGGAGTGGGTCGGGACGGCGAACCTGGAGACGATCCTCGCCGATGCCGACGTCGTCGCCTCGTTCGGACGGACTGTCGCGTACGCGGTCGCGGTCGCCGTCGTGAGCGTCGTGCTGGGCGTCGTGATCGCCGTCGCGCTGGAGCGCGCGACCCGAGCCGGCGCGGTCCTGCGGACGCTGCTCCTGCTGCCGCTGATCACGCCCCCGGTCGTGGTCGGCACGCTGTGGAAGCTGGTGTTCAACCCGGGCGGCGGACTGCTCGCGACGCTGCTTCCCGGCGACTCGCTCACGCCGCTGTCGACGACGGCCTGGGCGCTCCCGGCGATCGGCCTCGCCGATGTCTGGCAGTGGACGCCGCTGATCGTGATCCTCGTCTACGCCGCGCTGCTCACGCAGGACCCCTCGGTGCGAGAGGCCGCGTCGCTCGACGGCGCTCACGGCGCGGGGCTGTTCCGGCACATCACCTGGCCGGCGATCGCGGGCACCGTGATCGCGGCGCTCTTCATCCGTCTCGTCATCGCGTTGAAGGTCTTCGATCTCGTGTTCGTCATGACGTCGGGCGGACCCGGTCAGGCCTCGACCGTGACCACGTACCTCATCCAGCAGGTCGCCCTCAAGGAGTTCGACATCGGTCGCGCGTCGGCGATCACCCTCGTGTTCGCGGTCATCGTCACGGTGGTGACGCTCGTGGTGGCCGTCTTCGCCCGAAAGGCGCGTCATGACTGACCGGCGCACCCGTCAGCGGCCCGTCGCGAGCACGGTGCTCTTCGTGGCTCTCGCGGTCACCCTGGTCCCGCTCGCGTATCTGTTCTCGGTGTCGCTGATGGGGCGCGACGAGACCGTCTCCGGAGTCCTGTGGAGCGCTGCCCCGCAGTGGGAGAACTGGGGGGATGTGCTGGCCACCGACATCCCGCGTTCGATCCTGAACTCCCTGGCCGCCGCCGTCGGCGGCGCTGTGGTGTCGCTGGTCATCGCGGTCCCCGGTGCCTGGGCCATCGTCCGGCACAACGCCGGTGGGCGCACGCTCGCCGCGACGCTCATGAGCCCGTGGCTCCTCCCGCCGATCGTCGCCGTGGTCCCGCTGCTCACACTGCTGCGCTCGATCGGGCTCAACAACACGCTCGTCGGGCTCACGCTCGTCTACGCGCTCGTCAACGTCCCGGTGGCCGTCTGGCTGCTGGAGGGATTCCTCCGCCGGCTGTCGGTGGAGATCGAGGAGGCGGCGCGCATCGACGGAGCGGGGACCCTGCGGATGCTCTGGTCGGTCGTCGTGCCGCTGCTCCTGCCCAGTCTCGTCGCGATCGGGATCATCGTCGCGATCCTCAACTACAACGAGTTCCTGCTCGCCACGTTCCTCACGCAGAGCGTGGACGCGCAGACGTTCCCGGTCGCCCTCTCGCTGTTCTACGGCGATCGCACGCCGCACTTCGGCAAGATCGCCGCCGCGTCGTTCATCGGCGTGATCCCGGTCTTCGCGGCCGCGGTGTTCTTCCAGCGCTGGCTGGTGGGCGGGTTGACGGCAGGGGCGGTGCGCTGATCCCGGTTCCTGGCGGAACCGGGATCACTCAGGCGCGCTGAGGCGAGGCGTCGGGATTCAGGGCGCCGTCCGGCCTTCCCATGCGCCACACGCTCGGCACGGCGAGAGTGAGGAGCGCGACGCCCGCGTACACGATCCCGGACGTGATCAGCACCGTCGCGGCATCCGCATGGGTGATGAGCCAGCCGAACACCAACGTGCCGATCGGCATCGCGACGAAGCTGCCGAGCATGTCGTAGCTGGACACGCGGGAGAGCTTCTCGCCGGGCACGTTCTCCATCATCGCGAGGTTCCACCCGGTACTGAAGACCTCGGCGCCCGCACCCGCGATGAAGGCCGCGATGGCGAGGAGCACGACGGCGGGGTGCACGCCCAGCATGGTCACGGGAATCGCGAACGCGGCCATGCCGAGCATCCCGTAGCGCAGCGGCCGTCTGAGCGGGAACCACATCAGGATCAGCGTCATCACGAGGACGCCGGCGCCCTCGGCGCTGAGCACCCAGCCCCACCCGGCGATGCCGAGCAGATCGTCGTTCTTCGCGATGTACGGACCCACGACGCCCCAGGCGCCGACGTGGATCGCGTTCATGACCATGAAGGCCAGCACGATCGTCCAGAGCCAGGATCGGCTCCAGAACTCCTGCCAGCCGACGCGCAGATCGTGGAACATGGTCGTGCCGCCGGCATGCGCGGGAGGCGGGAGCTTCACCAGGGCGAGGACCGGGATGGCGATCACCCAGCCGGCCGCCTGCACGACCATCGCCCAGGCGGGGCCGGCTGTGGCGACGAGGATGCCGGCGATGATCGGGCCGCCGATCGTCACGGCGGAGCGCACGAACGAGAGCATCGCGTTGGCCTGCTGAAGGTTCTCGGGCGTCGTCAGCTGCGGGATGATGCCCTGCATGGCCGGCAGCACGAACGCCGTGGAGGCGCCGTTGGCGACCGAGAGCACCACCAGGAGCGCGACGGTCGCCGAGTCCGTGAACAGCAGCGCCGCCATCGCGCCGATCGTGAGGATGTCGATCACGTAGCAGGTCTGGATGATCAGGGCCCGCGGCAGCCGGTCGGCCACGACGCCGCCGAACAGGAGGAAGACGATGTTGCTCACCGTGAAGGCGGTCAGCACGAACGACAGGGAGCGGGCGTCGTTGTCGATCTCCAGCACCGCGAACGCGAGCGCGATCGACGACATCGAGCCGGTGATCATGGTGATCGCCCTGGCGAGGAAGAACCACCGGAAGTTGCGGTCCCGCATCGCGGCGAGCCCGCGGCTCATCGGTTCACCGCCCTCGTCCGCATCAGACGATCCTGCCACGTCAGTAGCTGGCGCGTGCCGATCCGTCCGCCGTGATGAAGCGGGCGGCCAGCGCCTCGGATGCCCGCGCGAGCAGCGCCACATCGGCGCCCACCGCCACGAAGTCCGCACCGCCGGCGACGTACGCATCGGCGGCGGCCGGGTCGAAGGCGTTGACCCCGACCGGCTTGCCCGCCGCCTTGACCGCATGGAAGACCTTCTCGACGGCGGCGACGACATCGGGATGCGTCTGCTGGCCGAGGAGACCCATCGAGGCGGAGAGGTCGGACGGACCGACGAAGACCGCGTCGATGCCGTCCACGGCGGCAATCTCCCCCGCCGCGTCCACGCCGGCCGCCGTCTCGATCTGCACCGTGAGGGAGGTGTGCCGCGCCGACTCCTGGAGGTAGCCGTCGACCCGGTTCCAGCGGGCGCTGCGCGCCAGCGCGCTGCCGACCCCGCGGACGCCGGCCGGGGGATAGCGCGTCGCGGACACGGCGGCTCGCGCCTCATCGGCGGAGGACACCATCGGCACGATCAGGTTCTGTGCGCCGAGGTCGAGGATCTGCTTGATCGCGACGGTGTCGTTGGAGGGCACCCGCACGAGCGGGGTGATCGGGTACGCCGCGACCGTCTGCAGCTGCAGCAGCACCGACTCGAGCGTGTTCGTGGAGTGCTCCATGTCGATCAGCAGCCAGTCGAGCCCGGAACCCGCGGCGACCTCGGTGACGAGCGTGCTGCCCGAGCATGCCCACATGCCGATCAGCGCACGATCGGAGGCGGCGATGCGCTCGCGGAACGACGGGTCTAGACGAAGCGGCATGTGATTGTTCCCATCGGTCCGTAATCGCACAGCACCTCGTCGCCGCGCGACACCCACATCGGGCGCGTGAACGATCCTGCCAGGATGATCTCTCCCGCCTCCAGACGCGCGCCGTGCTGATGGAACTTGTTCGCCAGCCACGCGACGCCGGTGGCCGGATGCCCGAGCACGCCCGCGGCCACTCCGGTCTCCTCGATCTCACCGTTGCGCGACAGCACACCGGGGACCCAGCGCAGATCGATCTCGTCCGGGCGGCGACGCTCGGTGCCCAGCACCATCGCCCCGTAGGCGGCGTTGTCGCTGATGGTGTCGACGATCGTGCGCCCCTCGAGCTCGATGTGCGAGTTGAGCACCTCGAGCGCGGGGACGGCGTAGTCGATCGCCGCGAGGGCGTCATCGAGCGTGCAGTCGGGACCTTCGAGCGGATGCTTCAGCACGAACGCCAGCTCCACCTCGATGCGCACGTTGGAGAAGTGGTCGACAGGGATCTCGGCGCCGGACTCGTACACCGTGTCGTCGAACATCACACCGTAGTCGGGTTCGGTGATGCCGGTCGCCTGCTGCATCGCCTTGGAGGTCAGTCCGATCTTGCGCCCGACGAGCCGGCGGCCCGCGGCGATCTGGCTGTCGCGCCAGACACCCTGGATCGCGTAGGAGTCTTCGATCACGGCATCCGGGTAGCGCGCCGTGATGCGCGGGATCACGGTGTGTGCACGCTCGGCCTCGGCGAGCTGGGCCGCGATCTCTGCGATGACTTCTTGCGACAGCATCCGTTCCTTCTCTCTGTTCGGTCGGGCCCTTCGACAAGCTCAGGGACCCAGCCACTGGGTCGCTGAGCTTGTCGAAGCGTCGGTGGTGACCTATAGCTGGTTGCCCAGCTTCTTCTCGCCCTCGTCCGCGCGCGTGTACGAGAACCCGTCGGCGCCGATCGTGACCGCCATCTCCGAGCTGTCGGTGCGGGCGACGACCGGCTGCGGGTTGCCGTCGAGGTCGAGCACCAGGCTGGCATCGGTGTACCAGGACGGGACGACGGGGTTGCCCCACCAGTCGCGGCGCTGGTTGTCGTGCACGTCCCAGGTGATGACCGGGTTGTCGGGGTCGCCCGTGTAGTAGTCCTGCGTGTAGACCTCGACGCGGTGGCCGTCGGGATCGCGCAGGTACAGGTAGAACGCGTTCGAGACGCCGTGGCGGCCCGGCCCTCGCTCGATCGAGTCGGAGCGGCGGAGGGCGCCGAGCTTGTCGCAGATCGCGAGGATGTTGTGCTTCTCGTGCGTCGCGAAGCACACGTGGTGCATGCGGGGACCGTCGCCGCCGGTCATGGCGGTGTCGTGCACGGTGGGCTTGCGGCGCATCCAGGCGGCATAGACCGTGCCCTCGTCGTCTTGGATGTCCTCGGTCACGCGGAAGCCGAGATCCTGCATGAACTTCACGGCGCGCGGCACGTCGGGGGTGACCTGGTTGAAGTGGTCGAGCCGCACGAGCTCGCCCGGGATGTGCAGGTCGTAGCGCCACGACATGCGCTCGACGTGGTCGGACTGGTGGAAGAACTCGATCGGGAAGCCGAGCGGGTCGACCACGCGGACCGAGTCGCCGACGCCCTTCACGAACCCGTCGGGGTTGCGGCGCACGTCGCAGCCGAGCTCCGTGTAGAACGCGACCGCACGGTCGAGGTCTTCCGCCGCGCGGACGCGATACGAGAACGCGGCCACGGCCGCGACCGGTCCCTTGCGCAGCACGAGGTTGTGGTGGATGAATTCCTCGGTCGAGCGGAGGTAGATCGCCTCGTCGTCCTCCTCGGTCACGTACAGTCCCAGCACGTCGACGTAGAACTGCCGCGACGCGGCCAGGTCGGTGACGACGAGCTCCATGTAGGCGCAGCGCAGGATGTCGGGCGGGGAACTCTGCGGCGTCGCGACGGGGTTCGTCGTGCGGATCGGCGCCTCCTGCGACACGTAGTAGCCGGCAGAGGTCAGGGTCATGTCTTCGCGATCGGTCATGTCAGCGTCCTTGCAGATCAGAGCGGCGGGTCAGTTCTTGCCGAAGGTCGGGTTGTGGGCTCCGCCGAGCGTGATGTGCACGCTCTGCTGGTCGGTGTAGAAGTCGATCGAGCGGTAGCCGCCCTCATGACCGAGACCCGAGGCCTTCACTCCGCCGAACGGGGTGCGGAGGTCGCGCACGTTGTTGCTGTTCAGCCACACCATGCCGGCCTCGACCGACTGCGCGAAGTTGTGCGCGCGCTTCAGGTCGTTGGTCCAGATGTACGCCGCGAGGCCGTACTTCGTGTTGTTCGCGAGCGACAGCGCCTCGTCGTCGGAGTCGAACGGTGTGATCGCGACGACCGGGCCGAAGATCTCCTCCTGGAAGATGCGGGAGTCGGGGGAGACGTCGGCGAACACGGTCGGCGCGACGAAGTTGCCCTCCTCGAACCCGTCGGGGCGTCCGCCACCGGCGACCAGTCGCCCCTCGCTCTTGCCGATCTCGACGTAGCTCATCACCTTGTCGTAGTGCTCGGGGTGGACCAGCGCGCCGACCTCGGTGGCCGGGTCGTGCGGGTAGCCCACCTTGACGCGCTTCGCCTGAGCGGCGTAGCGCTCGACGAACTCCTCGTAGATGGAGCGCTCGACGAGGATGCGGGATCCTGCCGTGCAGCGCTCGCCGTTGAGTGAGAAGACGCCGAAGATCGTGGCGTCGACGGCGGCCTCGAGGTCGGCATCCGCGAAGACGACGGCGGGCGACTTGCCGCCGAGCTCCATCGACAGGCCCTTGAGGAAGGGGGCGGCGTTGCCGAAGATGATCTGTCCGGTGCGGCTCTCGCCCGTGAAGGAGATCAGGGGGACGTCGGGGTGCTTGACGAGGGCGTCGCCCGCGTCTTCGCCGAGGCCGTTCACGAGGTTGAAGACGCCCCGGGGGAGTCCCGCCTCTTCGAAGATGCCCGCCCAGAGGGATGCCGAGAGCGGCGTGAACTCCGCGGGCTTCAGCACCACGGTGTTGCCGGTCGCGAGCGCGGGGCCGAGCTTCCACGACTCGAGCATGAACGGCGTGTTCCATGGCGTGATGAGGCCGGCGACGCCGATCGGCTTGCGGTTGACGTAGTTCATCTGGCGGCCGGGCACCTTGAAGGCGTCATCCGACTGCGCGACGATCAGGTCGGCGAAGAAACGGAAGTTCTCGGCCGCCCGGCGGGCCTGACCCAGCGCCTGGGTGATCGGCAGGCCGGAGTCGTAGGACTCGAGCTCGGCGAGCCGTGCGTCACGGGACTCGACGATGTCGGCGATGCGGTGCAGCACGCGCGAGCGCTCGCGCGGCAGCATCCGCGGCCACGGGCCTTCGTCGAAGGCGCGCTTCGCGGCGGCCACGGCCAGCTCGATGTCGGCCTTCTTGCCGGCGGCGGCCGTCGTGTAGGTCTTGTTGGTCACCGGGTCGAGCACGTCGAACGTGTCGCCGTCGACCGAGTCGACGAAGGCGCCGTCGATGTAGTGCTGGATGTGGTCAGGAAGATCGGCGGGGATGCGCGAGTCGGTCATGAGGCTTCTCCTGTGGCGTGGGCGGAACGGGTGTGCAGGGCATCGAGGAACGCGTCCATCGTGCGCCAGCGGTGGTTGCGGGCGGCGAGCTCGATCTCGAGCGGATCGGCATCCGCCCGGATGAGTGCGAGGATCTCGGCGTGCTCCTCGACCGAGTGCTGGGCGCGACCCGGGACCGACGCGAACGTCGATTCGCGGATGCCGGAGAGCCGAGACCAGCCGCGGTGGACGAGGTCGAGCAGGTGCGGGTTCGGGCACGGCTCGAACAGCACCGAATGGAACTGCCGGTTGAGCTCGGTGAACGCGTGGGCGTCGAAGTGCTCGAGCATCCGCGACATCCGGTCGTTGATCCGCGCCGCCTCGTCGAGAGCCGCCTCGTCGAGCAGGGGAGCGGAGAGCGCCGTCGCCGAGCCCTCGACGATGCCGAGCGTCTGCATGGTGTGTGCGTACTCGCTCTCGTCGACGAGGGTGACCCTGGCGCCGACGTTGCGCTCGAAGGTGACGAGGCCCTCGGCCTCGAGTCGCCGGATCGCCTCGCGCACCGGCACGACGCTCATCTTCAGGTCGTCCGCGATCGATCCGAGCACCAGGCGGTAGCCGGGGCTGAACATGTGCGCGGTGATGCGCGAGCGGATCCACTCGTAGGCGACCTCGGACTTGCTGACAGCGGTCGCGCTCATAGCTGGGTCCCTGAGCCTGTCGAAGGGCTTTCCGCCTCGTAGCGGGCGCGCCATTCGGCGTTCATCGGGAACAGCCCGTCGACCGGGTGTCCGGCGGCGACCTGCTCCGCGATCCAGGCGTCTTCGATCTCCTGGGCGAGTGCGGCGTCGACGACCTCCTCGACGAGCGACGGCGGGATGACGATCGCGCCGTCGCCGTCGCCGACGATGATGTCGCCGGGCTGCACGGTCGCTCCGCCGCAGGAGATCGTCACGTCGACGTCCCACGGCACGTGCTTGCGACCGAGGACCGAGGGGTGGGCGCCCTGCGAGAAGACGGGAAGACCGATCTCGGCCACCGCGTCGAAGTCGCGGACCCCGCCGTCGGTGATCACTCCGGCTGCTCCGCGGGCCCGGGCGCGGAGGGCGAGGATGTCGCCCAGCGTGCCGGTCGTCGCATCGCCGCGAGCCTCGATCACGATGATCTCGCCCTCGTCCACCGCGTCGAAGGCGCGCTTCTGGGCGTTGTAGCCGCCGCCGTGGCTCTGGAACAGGTCCTCGCGGAAAGGCACGAAGCGGAGCGTCTTGGCCGTGCCGACGATCTTGGCGCCGGGGATGTTGGCGGAGACGCCGTCGATGAAGCAGGAGTGGTGCCCGCGCTTGCGCAGCTGGGCGGAGAGCCCGGCGGTGGGGGCTTCGAGGAGCTTCGCCCGGAGTTCCGGGGAGAGCGTGGGGGACGCTTCGACCGGCTCAGCGAACCCGCTTTTCGCGGGCGTCACACCATGCTGGGTCCCTGAGCCTGTCGAAGGGCCGTCGGCCAGTCCCGCCGCTTCCGCGGATCCCCAGGCCTCGGTGCGCTGCAGGTCGTCGACCGCGGGGAGAGATCCGAGCTCCGCGTCGAACGGCACGTCGCCCTGCGTGACGGTGGTGACCAGGCGCCCGGAGGTGGGGGCGCCCGCGGCATCCGGGGCGTCCACCTCGATCTCGACGACGTCACCCGGGACGATGACGGAGGAGCCGGCCGGTGTCCCGGTGAGGATCACGTCGCCGGGCTCGAGAGTGAAGTGCTGGGAGAGATCGGCCACGAGCTGGGCGAGCGGGAAGATGAGGCCGGCGGTGGTGTCGTCCTGACGCAGCTCGCCGTTGACCCAGGCGCGCACGCGCAGCGCGGCGGGGTCGACCGTGCGCGCATCGATCAGCTGCGGTCCGAGCGGCGTGTAGCCGTCGCCGCCCTTGGAGCGGACGTTGGAGCCCTTGTCGTTCGCGCGCAGGTCGTACAGGCCGAGGTCGTTCGACGCGGTGACCCCGCCGACGTGCGACCACGCCTCGTCGAGCGAGACGCGGCGTGCGGTGGTGCCGATCACCAGGGCGATCTCCCCCTCGAAGGCGAGGAGCTCGGTCCCGGCCGGGCGCTCGACCGTGCCGCCGGAGACTCCGACGGAGCTGGCCGGCTTGAAGAAGTAGGAGGGGGCTGCCGGGCGCCGGCCGCGCTGATCCGCGCGGGATGCGTAACTCAGATGGATCGCGATGATCTTGCCGGGGCGGGCGATCTGGTCCGTCACGGGGCGCCTCCTCGCGCTCGTCAGCGGTGTGCTGCAGGACGCCTTGTGCGTCGTATTCGAAATCATATATCATCGGATCACCCCTCGGCAAGCAACTCGGGATTCACGTCCCCGCACGCCGTGACAGTGCAGTCACAATCAAAGGAGACACCCCATGAGCGGGCAGTCACAGGCTGGGTTCACGCCCACCGGCACCATCGCGACAGCGGCCGATCGGCGGCGCGTCGTGTTCGCCACCGTCGTCGGGACCACCGTGGAGTGGTACGACTTCTTCATCTACGCCACCGCGGTCGGCCTCGTGTTCGGCCAGCTCTTCTTCGAGCCCCTGGGCGCGAACAGCGCGCTGATCGCCTTCGCCACCGTCGGGGTCAGCTTCCTCTTCCGCCCGCTCGGCGCGTTCCTCGCCGGCCACTACGGCGACAAGCTCGGGCGCAAGACGGTGCTCATGTGGACGCTGATCCTCATGGGTGCGGCCACCGCGCTGATCGGTCTGCTTCCGACGTACGAGGCCATCGGCATCACCGCGCCGATCCTGCTGGTGCTGCTGCGCATCATCCAGGGCATCTCGGCCGGTGGCGAGTGGGGCGGTGCGGTCCTCATGGCCGTCGAGCACGCCCCGCGCAAGAAGCGCGGCATCTTCGGGGCCTCGCCGCAGATCGGCGTGCCGCTGGGGCTGCTGCTCGCCTCGGGCGTGATGGCGCTGATGACCGCGATCGCACCCGGTGACCAGTTCGCGGCGTGGGGATGGCGCGTGCCGTTCCTGCTCAGCGTCGTGCTGATCCTCGTCGGCTACTACGTGCGCCGGAAGGTCGAGGAGAGCCCGGTGTTCACCGAGCTCGCCGCGCGCAAGGAGAAGGCGCGGATGCCGATCGTGCAGCTGTTCCGCAAGCACGCGCTGCTCGTGATCATCGCGGCCTTCGTCTTCGCCGGCAACAACGCGGTCGGCTACATGACCACGGGCGGCTACATCCAGAACTACGCCACGAACCCCGAGGGCCCCATCGGCCTCGATCGCGGTCCGGTGCTCTGGGCGGTCGCCGGGTCCGCGGTCACCTGGCTGCTGACGACGCTGCTGGCCGGATGGATCTGCGACCGCATCGGTCGCCGCACGACCTACATCATCGGCTGGGTGCTGCAGCTCATCGGCGTCTTCGCCCTGTTCCCGCTCGTCAACACCGGACAGATCGGGCTGCTCTTCGCCGGGCTCGCCATCCTCACGATCGGCCTCGGGTTCACGTATGGCCCGCAGGCGGCGCTGTACACGGAGCTCTTCCCCGCCAGCATCCGCTTCTCCGGCGTCTCGATCTCGTACGCGATCGGCGCGATCGCGGGCGGTGCGTTCGCGCCCACCATCGCGACGGCGCTCGTGCAGGCGACGGGGTCGACCCAGGCGGTGACCGCGTACCTCGCCGGCATGACGGTTCTCGGCCTCATCGCCACCCTGCTGCTGCGCGACCGCTCCGGCATCCCGCTCGGCCCGGATCATGAGGACGAGCAGTCGGTCAGCCCGATCTACGGACTCGCCAAGGCCTGACCTCGCCCGCTCCCGTGGCACGTCGTGGGGTCATCGTCGCGATGACCCGCACGGCGTGCCACAGGAGCGCAGAATGAGAAGACTCCTCGAAAGGAATCGACGACGATGCAGTTCCACCACCACGGCTACGTCTCCGGGGACCCGCGCGTGCAGGATGCCGCAGGGCTCGGCACGGATCGTCCGGCTGCCCTGCCCGACGAGGTCGACGTGCTCATCGTCGGCTCGGGCCCGGCCGGCATGCTCCTCGCCGCGCAGATGTCGCAGTACCCCGACATCTCGACGCGCATCATCGAGAAGCGGGAGGGGCGGCTCGTGCTCGGGCAGGCCGACGGCATCCAGCCGCGCAGCGTCGAGACCTTCCAGGCGTTCGGATTCGCCGAGCGCATCGTCGCCGAGGCCTACAACATCGGCTGGATGAACTTCTGGAGTCCTGACCCGGAGAATCCGCGCCAGATCATCCGCACCGCGCGCACCGCCGACTACGCCTATGACATCTGCGAGTTCCCGCACCTGATCGTGAACCAGGCGCGCGTGCTCGACTACTTCGCCGAGGCGGCGGCGACGGGGCCGGGCCGGATCGCGCCCGACTACGGCGTCGAGTTCGTGGGGCTCACCGTGCACGACGAGGGCGAGCACCCCGTCGAGGTCCGCGTGCGCCACGTGGCGGGGGAGCGGGCCGGCGAGGAGCAGACCATCCGGGCGAAGTACGTCGCGGGCTGCGACGGCGCCCGCAGCGGTGTGCGTCAGGCCATCGGGCGCACCCACGTCGGCGGAAGCGCCGCGCACGCCTGGGGTGTCATGGACGTGCTCGTGAACACCGACTTCCCGGACTGGCGCACCAAGTGCGCGATCAACTCCCAGGCAGGAAACATCCTGCACATCCCCCGCGAGGGCGGCTACCTGTCGCGGATGTACATCGATCTCGGCGAGGTCGCGCAGGACGACGACCACCGCGTGCGGCAGACGCCGATCGAGGAGATCATCCGCAAGGCGAACGACATCCTGCATCCGTACACGATCGACGTGAAGCAGGTCGCCTGGCACAGCGTGTACGAGGTCGGACACCGGGTGACCGACGGCTTCGACGACGTGCTCGAGGAGTCGGGCCGCACCCCGCGGGTCTTCCTGACGGGTGACGCGTGCCACACGCACAGTGCCAAGGCAGGACAGGGCATGAACGTCTCGATGCAGGACGGCTTCAACCTGGGCTGGAAGCTCGGCTCCGTGCTGACCGGTCGCGCACCGGAGGCTCTGCTCGCGACGTACGGCGCCGAGCGGCGCCCGGTCGCGCAGCAGCTCATCGACTTCGATCGGGAGTGGTCGTCGCTCATGGCGCGCAAGCCCGAGGAGATCTCGGACCCGGGCGAGCTCGCCACGTACTACCTGGCGACGGCCGAGTTCCCGTCGGGTTTCATGACGCAGTACACCGCGTCGATGATCACCGGATCCGATGCGCACCAGGGGCTGGCCGGCGGGTTCCCGCTCGGCAAGCGGTTCAAGTCGGCCGAGGTCATCAGGGTCGGCGACGGCAACGTCGTGCATCTCGGTCACCATGCTCGCGCGGACGGACGGTGGCGGGTCTACGCGTTCGGCGACCGCGCCGGGGAAGCGCTCGCCGCGTGGGCGGATGCCGCTGCGCCGGTGTTCGCTCGCTTCACCCCCGCGGATGCCGACGCCGACGCGGTCTTCGACGTGAAGGCGGTGTACCAGCAGCCGTACGAGGAGGTCGAGGTCACGAGCGCACCTGCGCTGTTCCAGCCCAAGACCGGGCCGCTCGGACTCACGGATTGGGAGAAGGTGTACGCCGCGGGACCCTCGAAGTGGACGGAGACCGACATCTTCGAGGCGCGGGAGCTGTCTCGCGACGGCGTCGTGATCGTCGTCCGTCCTGACCAGTACGTCGCGGCGATCCTGCCGTTGGAGGGGGTCGACGAGCTCGCGGAGTTCTTCGAGGGGGCCTTGCTTCCGGCAGTCTGACGCGGCCGATCTCCGTGGTCGGCGTCTGTACAAGCGCATTTGTACAAGACGGTGGCGCCGCACGTCGAGTGCGTCGTACCGTGGTCGCGGACGGGCGACGGCGCCCGCCAGGAGGAGTGCGTGATGGATTGGAAGATCGAACTCATCTTCGTGCCGGTGACAGATGTCGACCGGTCGAAGGACTTCTACGTGAAGATCGGCTTCAACGCCGACCACGACCAGACACCGTTCGACGGGATGCGGTTCGTGCAGATGACGCCGCCGGGGTCGGCCTGCTCGATCGCGTTCGGCACCGGTCTCGGCATCGATCTCGAACCGGGGCAGCAGAACACGATCCAGGTCGTGGTGCCGAGTGCGGATGAGGCGCTGGCGCACCTGCGGAGTGTCGGTGTCGAGGCGCAGGGCGTCGACGAGCAGGGGTGGGGCCGATTCGTCAGCTTCGACGACCCCGACGGCAACACGTGGACGCTGCAGGAACTTCCGGACTACGGCGCCCAGAGCTGAGAGTCCCGCGCCTTCGTTCCCGTGGCAGTTGCGGTGGGTGTCGAGCCGATTCACCCGCCACAACTGCCACGGGAGCGTCAGGAGTTCACGCGGATGATCTCCTGCTGGTACGGGGCGATGACAGCGCCGGAGATGCGAAGGTCGAGGAGCAGGAAGCGGCGGGTCGCGGCATCCTCCTGCGCCCAGGCCTCCAGCCGGTCAAGATCGGCGAGCGTGCGGACCACGACGCCCTCGGCCCCGACCGCAGCCCCGAACGCGGCGAAGTCGACCTCGGGGATGAGCATCGGGCCCTCGGCGAGCCCCTTGAGACCGTAGAGGTTGACCTCGGCCCCGTAGGCGGCATCGTTCCAGATCACGGCCATACCTCGCCCGGCCGCGGCGCGCACGGCGGATTCCAGGTCGGCGATCGCCATCAGTCCGCCACCATCGCCCGAGGTCAGCACGATCGTGGAGTCGCGGCGGGCCAGAGCGGCGCCGACGACGCTCGGCCAGCCCTGACCGATCGACTGGAACGCGGTGCCGATCATCATCATGCGATCCGGTGCGGCGACGGGCCAGTACATGTTGGCCCAGCCGATGAAGTGTCCGCCGTCCGAGACCACGACGCGGTCCTCTGGAAGCAGCTCGGCGATGCGCCGTGCTGCCGAACGCGGGTCGAGCCGGCCGTCGGCTGCGAGGTCGTCGCCGGCGTCGTATGCCCGGGCGGATGCCACGTCGACGCTCTCCCGCCACGGCCGGGCGGGCACAGGTTCGGAGCCCGCGGCCGACTCGCCGGCAGGACCCTCGGCGGATGCCGCGTGCCGAGCCCGATCTCCGAAGCTGTGCCCGTTGGCCGACGTGGACCGCAGCCGGGTCACGAGCTCCTCGGCCGCGACGCGCGCATCCGCGCGGACGAAACCTCCGATGTGCGCATGCGTGGCGGCGGGGGCGATGTCGATCTGGAACACCCGTGTACCCGGGGCGAACAGCTCGCCGAAGCGCATCGTGAACTGGTTCAGCGACGCCCCGAACACGACGGCGACGTCGGCCGTCCGGACGAGCTCCATCGCACCGTCGGCACCGAATCCGCCCGTGACGCCGAGGTCGTAACGGGGGTCGGGGAAGACCCCGCGGCCGAGGGCGGACGACGCGGTGAGCGCGCCGGTCAGCTCGGCGAGCTCGCCCAGCGACTGGCTCGCACCGGCCAGCCATGCGCCGCGTCCCGCGAGCAGGAACGGGCGCTCGGCTCCGCGCAGCGCCGCGGCGATCTCGTCGAGCATCCCCTCGGCGAACTCGCCCTTCGGGGTGAGCGGTGCGGGCAGGCGCGGCGACGGCGCCTCCGCCACGGGGCCCGCCTCGAGGGCGGCGACGTCGTACGGGATCGCGAGCACGACGGGCACACGATAGGTGAGGGCGTGCTCGATCGCGATGACTGTGGTCGCCGCGGCATCCGTCCGTCCGACCGTATAGGTGCGGGCCCCGACGGCCGACGCGAGGGCGATCTGGTCGACGTCCCACGGGCGTGGGCCCGACGTCGGCTCGTCGCCGACCACGAGCACGAGCGGCACGTGTGCCTGCACGGCCTCCGCGAGAGCAGTGAGGGTGTTCGTGAAGCCGGCGCCGTATGTCGAGGTGCCGGCGGCGATGCGCCCGGAGGCGCGGAAGTGCGCGTCGGCGGCGACCACGGCGCCCTGCTCATGGCGGACGGCGGTGAAGACGGCATCCGTCTGCTTCTCGATCGCATCGAGGAAGTAGGCGTTGCCGTTGCCCATCACGCCGAAGACGGCGTCGATGTGCTGGGCGAGGGTGAGGGCGACATGTGCGGACACGGTGGGCATGGGAATGCCTTTCGAGACAGGGACGGAGAACTGCGGATCCGTATGTGTCTCGCCCTCGCTGCTGCGCGAGGTGCTTCGTGCCTCTTTTTCAGGCACCGGCGGGCGACCGCCGGACTCCTCGACTCTACCGCGGCAGCGGGCGTGTCGCTGCGTCGTCTTCCCCCGGAAACATCGCCGAAACTCCGCCACGGAAGTATTCCGTCATGGAGTCGCTGTTCAACGGATACACCTCTCGTCGCACCGCGATGCGCCGCGGGCCGCAGCCCTGGGACGAGATGTTCCCGTCCGAGGTCGTGGCGGGCGCGGGCGACGTGCGCCTCCCGTACCGCGACATGTATCCGGCGCTCGCAGGGATGGACGATGCCGAGCTGCGGGCGCGGACGGATGCGCTCGCGAGCTCGTACCTCGCGCAGGGCGTGACGTTCGACTTCGCGGGCGAGGAGCGGCCGTTCCCGCTCGACGTGGTGCCGCGTGTGATCGCCGCCGAGGACTGGATGTACGTCGAATCCGGGGTCAAGCAGCGCGTGCGGGCGCTCGAAGCCTTCCTCGCGGACGTCTACGGCCCGCAGTCGGCGGTGCGCGACGGGGTGATCCCCGCGACGCTGATCAGCTCCTCCTCGCACTTCCACCGCCAGGCGGCGGGCATCGTCGGCGCGAACGGCGTGCGCATCCACGTGGCCGGGATCGACGTCATCCGCGACGAGAAGGGCGCCTGGCGGGTGCTCGAGGACAACGTCCGTGTGCCGAGCGGCGTCAGCTATGTGCTCGCGAACCGACGGGTGATGGCGCAGACGCTCCCGGAGCTGTTCACGAGCCTCCGGGTGCGACCGGTCGTCGACTATCCGGGACGACTGCTCCAAGCTCTGCGCGCCGCGGCGCCGGCCGGCGTCGACGACCCCACCGTCGTCGTGCTCACGCCCGGCGTGTACAACTCCGCGTACTACGAGCACACGCTGCTGGCGCGCATGATGGGCGTCGAGCTCGTCGAGGGTCGCGACCTCTTCTGCTCCGGCGGACGGGTGTGGATGCACACGACCGCAGGGCCCACCCGTGTCGATGTGATCTACCGCCGCGTGGACGACGAGTTCCTCGATCCGCAGCACTTCCGGCCTGACTCGGTGCTGGGCGCCCCCGGGCTGATGCTCGCCGCGCGCCTCGGCAACGTCACGCTGGCGAACGCGATCGGCAACGGCGTCGCCGACGACAAGCTCGTCTACACGTACGTCCCCGAGCTCATCCGGTACTACCTCGGCGAGGATCCGATCCTCCCGAACGTCGACACCTGGCGGCTGGAAGAGCCGGATGCTCTCGCCGAGGTGCTCGATCGACTGGACGAGCTCGTCGTGAAGCCGGTCGACGGGTCGGGCGGCAAGGGACTCGTGGTCGGCCCGGATGCGACGCGCGCGGAGCTGGACGCACTGCGGGCGCAGCTGCTCGCCGATCCGCGCGGCTGGATCGCGCAGCCGGTCGTGCAGCTCTCGACGATCCCGACGCTCGTGGAAGACGGCTTCCGCCCGCGGCACGTCGATCTCCGCCCCTTCGCGGTGAACGACGGGGAGGACATCTGGGTGCTGCCCGGAGGGCTCACACGCGTCGCGCTCCCCGAGGGACAGCTGGTCGTCAACTCGAGCCAGGGCGGCGGGTCCAAGGACACCTGGGTGCTGGATCCCTCCCTGTTCACCGGGCCGACCGCGACGCTGGCCGGGCTCTCGGACCCTGCGACCGACGAGGTGTCGATCGCGACAGGCGCCATCGGGATCGTGTCGTCTCCGCGAGAGGAGCCGCATCCGCCGTTCCTGTCGTCGCCGCAGGACGAGGACCTCGAGACCCGGCATCACCAGCAGCAGCAACAACAACAGCAGCAGCAGGGAGGCGCGACATGCTGAGCCGCATCGCCGAGGCGCTGTTCTGGATCGGCCGCTACGTCGAGCGCGCCGACGGCACTGCCCGCATCCTGGACGTGCACCTGCAGCTGCTCCTGGAGGATCCGTGGGTCGAGGAGGACACCGCGTGCCGGGCCCTGCTCTCGGTCATGGGTACCACGGCCGACGGCGAACGCACGGTCGGGCGCGACGACGTGGTGCGGCTGCTGGCGCTGGACCGCGATCACGCGGCATCCATCGCCCACTCGATCGCCGCCGCGCGCGAGAACGCACGGCGGGCACGGGAGATCATCTCGACGGATCTCTGGGAGACCCTCAACGAGTCGAATGCGCGGATGCCGCGGTGGGTCGCCTCCGACAAGACGCACCCGTTCTTCCGCTGGGTCCGCGACCGGTCGGCGCTCGCGTTCGGCGTGGTCGACTCGTCGACGAGCCGCGACGAGGCCTGGCAGTTCTTCGTCCTCGGCCGTTCGATCGAGCGCGCCGACATGACGGCCCGCCTGTTGGCGACCCGGTCGCTGACGGATGCCGGCGGCCCGAGCTGGACCACGCTGCTGCGCAGCTGCGGCGCGTACGAAGCACATCTGCGCGGTCATCGTGCCGTGCCGACGGCGGCCTCAGCGGTGGAGTTCCTGCTCGTGGACAAGCTGTTCCCGAGGTCGGTGCTGTCGAGCATCCTGCAGGCGGAGGAGTGTCTGCGCGGGATCGACCCGGCCGGAGCGTTCGGCGCACCTGATCGTGCCCATCGGGTGCTCGGCCGGATGCGATCGGAACTGGAGTACCGACCCGTCGCCGACATCGTGCACCGGCTCTCGGAGAGCATGGAAGAGGTGCAGGTGGCGATCTCGGTGGCGAGCGATGCGATCCGGGAGCGCTACTTCCCGTCGATCGCGATGCCGGTGTGGATCGGAGAAGCATTGTGAGCAGGTTGAGGATCGTGCACCGGACCGGCTTCCGCTACGAGAAGCCGGCGACCGCCTCGTACAACGAGGCGCGGATGCTGCCGCACTCGCGCGACGGGCAGTTCGTGCTGCAGGCGACCCTGGACATCTCTCCGACGGCGACGCAGCACTCCTATGCCGACTACTGGGACACTCGCGTGTCGACGTTCGAGGTGCTCACGCCGCATCAGCTGCTGTCGGTCACGGCGACCAGCGTCGTCGATGTGCGCGCTCTGGCTCACACCGGCGACGCGGTGGGGTGGGAAGAGCTCGACGCGCGCATCCCGTCGTCACTCTCGCTCGCCGAGTGCGTCACGCAGACACCGGCGACCATGCCCGACGACGAGATGCGCGAGCTCGCCCTGCGGATCAGAGCCGAGGGAGGCGGCGTCGACGACACCGCCTTCGAGATCTGCCGGACGGTCGGCGGAGCCATGGACTACCAGAGCGGCGTGACCGGCGTGAACTCCACGGCGCGCGAGGCGTGGGCCGCGCGATCCGGGGTGTGCCAGGACATCGCGCACGTCGCGCTGGGCGTGCTGCGGGCGGCGGGGATCCCCGCGCGCTACGTGTCGGGCTACCTGCATCCGGATCCGACGGCGCCGATCGGCCAGCCGGTGATCGGCGAGTCGCACGCGTGGGTGGAGTGGTACTCGGGGGAGTGGCGGGGGTACGACCCGACGAACCTCCTGGACATCGGAGAATCGCACGTCTACGTCGGGCACGGCCGCGACTACGGGGACGTGGCACCGCTGCGCGGCGTGTACGCGGGACCGAGCGCATCGGAGCTGTTCGTCTCCGTCGAGGTCACGCGACTCGACTGACGGTGCGTGGGGGAGAATGAGGCGATGACGACTACGACGACCGAGCGCGAGACGCTCACCTGGGACGGCTTCGGCACGGCGACACGCGAACTGGCGCGGAGCATCCTCGCCAGCGGTTTCGAGCCGGAGGTCGTCGTGGCGATCGCCCGCGGCGGACTGCTTCCCGCCGGAGCCATCGCTTACGGGCTGGGCGCCAAGAACTGCGGCGCCATCAACGTGGAGTTCTACACCGGGATCGGCACAGTGCTGGACGCACCGGAGGTCCTCCCTCCCGAGCTCGACATGGCGTACCTCGACGGGCGTCGTGTGCTGCTGGTCGACGACGTCGCCGACTCGGGTCGCACCCTCGCGCTCGCGGTGGAGCTCCTGAAAGACAAGGGCGCCGATGTACGCTCGGTCACGATCTACACGAAGCCCTCGACGATCATCCAGCCGGACTACGCCTGGAAGGACACCGACCTCTGGATCAACTTCCCGTGGTCGTTCCAGGGAACCGTGCGGGAAGAGGACCTGGGGCTTCCGCCGTCGGCGTGACGCGGCGGCGCGTCAGTCCTCGTCGTCCAGCCCGTCAAGAAGACGGGTGGTGGCTGCCGCGAGCAGCGGAATATCGTTCCGTGCGGTCGCGGTGACGACGGCGTGCGCGGTGTCAAAGTAGCGATGCGCGAGCTGGTCGCGCATACGGGCGATCTCACGCCAGGGGATCGTGGGTTCGGCGTCGAGGATATCCGCCGGGAGGTCTTTCACGGCTTCGCCGATTTCCAGCAGGCGGATGCGAATCGCGTCGAACACGATCTCGTCCTCATTGTCAGCGCGCTCGACGTAACCCGAGATCTTCGCGCAGGCGAGTGCGATGTCTTCGAGCCGTGTACGAGTCCGTCGGCTCATAGGGGAATCGCTTCTCGCTGAACATCGTCCGCGACACCGGATTTGAGGCTGGCACGCGGAACGATGTCGACTGCACGCTCGAGTAGTGCCTCGGCCGCGGATTGCATACGGAGCAGATCAAACATCCCGACTGTCGGGGCGAGGTCGACGAGGAGGTCGACGTCGCTGTTCTCATGATCGTCGCCGCGGGCGACGCTGCCGAACACTTCGATGTTCGTCGCGCCGTGCTCGGCGAACATCGCCCGAAGGTCCGCAGCTCGGAGGCGCACCCGGCGAAGAGTCTCAGGCTCGTCGGCGAGGGCCAGCGATAGTCCTGCGGCACCCAGAAGCCTGTCGAGAGCAGCGACCGATGGCTCGCGCCTCCCGCTCTCGTACTCGCTAATGACGCTCTGGCGGATGCCCGAGCGGTTCGCCAGAGCGCTCTGCGTCAGCCCTGTGCGCTCACGGGCGGTCTTGATCAAGAAAGCTCCCCGTCGCATGCTTTGATGATATCGCGGATACGCGATATTTATCCTCACCCGCGGAGCAGCGCGCGCAGCGTCTGGATCGTGTCGGCTTCGGCGGGCGTCTTGTCGGGGCGGTAACCCTTCACGCGGGCGAAGCGGAGCGCGATGCCGCCGGGATAGCGCGGAGAGCGCTGCACACCGTCGATCGCGATCTCCACGACGATCTCGGGTCGCAGGAAAACCGTGCCCTGCGTACGCCGCGTCTCGTACCCGGGGAACGTCTCGGTCTGCCACCGCAGCAGCTCGTCGGTGAGGCCCTTGAACGTCTTGCCCACCATGACGTAGCCACCGGGATCGCCGAACTCGCCGTCAGTGTCGAGGGCGCCGAGATGCAGGTTCGACAGCCAGCCCTGTCGTCGGCCGGAGCCCCACTCGGCGCCGAGGACCACGAGGTCGTAGGTCAGCACCGGCTTGACCTTGACCCAGGATTTGCCGCGCCGACCGGCGGCGTAGGGTGCATCGATCGACTTGACGACCACGCCCTCGTGCCCGGCCGCGAGGGCCTCGCGGGACAGCTGTTCGGCGGCATCCGGATCGGCGGTGATGACACCCGGCATCCGCCATTCTCCGGCCACGCGTTCGAGTTCGGCGAGGCGGGTGGACAGCGGCTCGTCGAGCAGATCGCGGCCGTCGACGTGCAGGAGGTCGAAGAACCAGGGCCGCAGCAGGAGTTCGCGGGAGACGTCGGCGCCGAACCGCGACATCGTCTCCTGGAACGGACGCGGCCCGCCGTCTTCGTCGAGGGACAGGGTCTCTCCGTCGAGGATGAGATCGTGCGCCGGAAGCGACCGCACGATCTCGACGAGCTCCGGGACGCGGTGCGTGATGTCGGCGAGGCTGCGGGTGTAGACGCCGACGTCGTCGCCGTGACGATGCACCTGGATGCGGGCGCCGTCGAGCTTGTACTCGACGGAGGCCTGGCCGGTGATCTCGAGCGCTGCGGTGGGAGTCGCCGCCGTGGCGGCCAGCATCGGCAGCACGGGACGCCCGACCTGCAGGCCGATAGCGTCGAGGTCTTCGGCGGTGCCGGTCAGCGCAACGAGCGCGGTCTCGCCCAGGTCGCCCGAGAGCATCGCTGCCCGCCGCACGGTCGCGGGAACGCGGCCTGACGCCTTCGCGATCGCGTCGAGCACCACACCGCCGAGCGCACCGGTGCGCAGCTCGCCGAGCATGGCGCGCACGAGGAAGTCCCACTCGTCGGCGGTCGCACGTGCCGCGAGCGTGCCGAGGGCGCTGCTGCGCGTGGCAGCGGAACCGGCGCCGGATGCCGCGGCGAGGGCGTCGAGCGATTCGTCCACATCGGCGATCGTGAGACTCGAGTTCTCGGCGTGCGAGACCTCGAGTGCCGCGACGCCTCGCCAGCCCACGCCGAGCCGACCCTGGCGCGGCGACGCGAGGAGCAGCCCGACGAGCGGCGCGATCTCCTCGGGTTCCGCCGTCGCCAGCAGCCGCGCGAGCGCGTCGATCTTGGCCAGGCGCGACGACGTGGCGGCGACTTCTTCGGTGGTGGAGACGAGCTCCGAGAGCTTCATCCCCGCATTCTCGCACCGGGGTCGGACACGCGCGCCGGATTCTGCGCAGCCTGAGGAACGTCATCGGTATGGCACGATCGGAGACCTACATGCGAGAGGCGGAAGATGAGCGATCAGCGGGCGGGGTTCCTCGCGACGCTGCTCGCGCTGATGCCCGTCCCCGAGCCCGATGGCCCGAATGTCATCTTCGGGATCGACGGCGTCGACGGCTCGGGCAAGACACGGCTCGCGGATGAACTGGCCGCGCAGATGCCCTCGTCCAGCCCGGTCGTCCGGGTCTCGATCGACGGATTCCACCACCTGCGCGAGCACCGCTACCGCCTCGGAGCCAGCTCGCCGGAGGGCTTCTGGCTGGACTCCTACGACTATGAACAGTTCCATCAGGAGGTCATCGACCCGTTCCGCAGCGGCCGAGGCACCTATCTGCCTGCGGGACACGACGTCGACTCCGACAGACTCCTGAGCGGCCCCCGTCGTGATGTTCCGCGCGGGAGCATCCTCCTCGTCGACGGCATTTTCCTTCACCGACCGGAGCTTGTCGACGTCTGGGATCTCTCGATCTTCCTCGACGTGCCGTTCACGGAATCCGTCCGCCGGATGTCTGCGCGCGACGGGCTGCCAGGCGACCCCGATGTCGAGGAGAACACGCGCTACGTCGGAGGACAGAAGCTGTATCTGTCGGAGTGTCGACCGGCCGATCGCGCCACGATCCTTGTCGACTATCGACACCTCGATCGTCCACGCATCCGGCGTGCGGCGCGGCGACCCGCCCATCAACACCATCGGGAAGGAACGTGAACGGCTTCATGTCAGGATGGTCGGATGATCGTCGAGACCGCACTGCTGGGTAGCCGAGCGGTCGGCGAAGAGCTGACCATATCCGGTGTCGACGGCGAGCGCTCGCTGCGTGCGCTGCTGCGTACTCTCGTAGAGCACGAGCTGGCCGCATACGAGGCGTATCGCTCCCGGTCGGCCGTGCTGCAGATCCTCACACCCGCCGACCTCGCCATCGGCGTCGACACCGGGCGCTACGGCCGCGAGCCGCGCGCCATGCCCGAGGCCCCGGCATTCGACGACGCTTACGCGCGCGCCGTCGAAGCGTTTTCCGACGAGCTGTTCTTCGTCTTCGTCGACGACGTCCGGATCGCCGACCTCGACCACATCATCACGATCGAGCCGCAGACCCGCCTCCGGCTCGTGCGGCTCGTCGCCCTGACGGGATAGGGAAACAGAACCAGTGCTGACAGCCGAGCAGGCCAAGGAAGAACTGCGCACGTACTGCTCGTGCGATGACAAGGGGCGGCGTCCCATCCAGGCGCAGGGCTGGGGCACGCCGCGGCTCGCCCGCCGCATAGAGGACAACCTGAACGATCGCTCCGGTGATCACGATCCGGAAGCGGCGGCAGAGGTGCGACGCACTGCCGACGCCATCGCTGCCGAACTCGATGAGCTCTCGACGCGCGAGCGCACCAAGGTGTTCAAGGCGTTCTCGCCCTCGCTCGCCGCTGAGCTCGCGCACTGGTGGGAGTGGTCGATGTCGCGCCCCTACCTGCGCGGCTGGTCTCATCGCGGATATCGCTCGTCCGACCCGGCGCGCACCCGCGCATACCGGTGGTCGACCTTGACAGCGCTGCTGGGCCACGCGACCCATTACCCCCAGCCGATCGATTGGCACGCCACGTGGCTGCTGCACCTTCCGGAGAACCTGCCGCTCGGAGACCTTCTCGCCTCGGCGATGGATGCCGGGAACACGGCCGTTCGACGGGTCCTGGTCGACAGCGTCGCGGGTGCGCATGCGGTCGGCGGTCCGTCGGTGCAGGGATATCTCGCCCTGCTCGCCGGCAGCGACCGTGAACTGTGGGACGTCGTGGCTCGGCAGCTGCGCGAGGCGGGTCGGGCGGAAGGGCTGCGCCAGACGATCTTCGAGTCTCTGGACCTTGCGCATCCCGACGCGCTCACGCTCTTCCTTGAGCTCATCGTCGAGAACAACCTGGTGCGGTTCTCCAGCGCGGTCCGGGCACTGTCGGAGTGGGTGGGTGAAGACCTGAAGGTGGACCGGGCATCGCAGGCCGCCGACGCCTTCGCGACGCTCGCGCGGTTCCTGCGTCAGACGCCGGACGTCCAGCGGCTCCGCGCCGCCGCGCCTGTCGAGGTCTTCCTCGGCCTGTGGGTTCTCGCGGTGCACGACGTCGACACCGCTGTCGCCGCGGCATCCGCGCTCCTCGATGATGAAGACGCCGGTCGACGGCTCGCCGCGGCCCGCATCCTGATCGATGTCTCAGATCCGGCCGCGGCAGACTCTCTCGCCGTAGCGCTGGGCGACAACGACGTACGCGTCTTCGCCGTGGCCCTCGCGGCCTGGCCGATCCAGCGCGGGCAGGCCTACGGGACGATGCCGTTCACCGATCGAGTCCGAACGACGCTGAGCCGGCGGCTGGAGGATCTGGGTTCGGTGCAGAACGTCGACATCGGCATGCTCGCCCCGCGAGTCGTGAAGATGCAGAAGTCGGACGTCACCGATCTCCTGGCCGCCCACTCCGGTGTGGACGAGATCGATCTCGACGGCGCATCGGCCGACGCGCGCTACGCCGCGGCGAAGCGTTACGCGAAGGAGCCGGTGCGGTACCGGTCGCAGCTGCTGACCCTCGTGCTCGACGTCTCGTCGCAGGTGCGCTGGGAGGCGCGACGCGCGCTGGATGTCGACGAGATCACTGAGGAAGAGGCGTTGCCGCTCGAGCAGGCGCTCACCCGGAAGACCGACGATCTCCGGAAGTCGGCCCTGGGTCTCCTGCTGAAGCAGTCGCCCGGGCGCCTCGAGGCGACCGTCTCACGGCTGCGCGCAGGAAAGCCCGATCAGCGACGGGCAGCAGACGAACTCGCCCAGCTCGCCGGGCTCGACTCCGACGAGAAGAGCCCCGCCCCGGAATCAGGTGCAGCCGGTGACGACGTCGCGGGCGCGATGGCGCATGCCGACAGCCGTCCGCCCCTCCTTCGATTCGGCGTCGCCGACCGCACCCCGGCCGTCCGTCCGGCCGCCCCGCCGGCATCGCGATGGAAGGCGTATCACCCGGGTGCCCGGCGCATCTGGCTGTCGTTGGGCGCGTGGCTGGACGAGCACGCGAACGTCGAGGTGCAGACGCGGGGCGGCGTCGAACTGCTCGCCAACATCAGGAACATCGAGCGGAACGACGACGGCTCGATGCCCGCCGCCGACCTGCTGGACCCCTGGTGGGAGCGCATCAGCGGTGAACTCGTCGACGGCGGAGTCGAGCTCGTCCTGCTCCGGCTGCTGAACGCGGATGACGGGCCGCGAGGGGTCCAGGTGCTGGGCGACATCGGGCGGGACCGCGGTGATCGGACGGCATCCCTCCGACTGGATCTGATCCGACACCTCGTCCACCGCGAGTGGCGATCGACCTGGACGGAGCCCGTGCTGGACCTGATCGCCCTGTCTGCCGCAGAGCTGCCGGTCGAACAGCTGATCGGTCCCCGGAACGTCCAGTTCGACGACAGTCGTCGACGCATCGGACGCGACCCGCGAGAAGACGATTCGGTGTTCCGGGGGGCGTGGAACCACCTGAACCCCGCGTCGCTCGACGACGGGCAACTCGATCGCCTGTGGCGGATGCTGCGCTTCGTGGACGAACCGGAGGGTGCGGTCGATCAGTGGGCGGCGCCCAAGGTCGAGCTGCGCGATCCTTCGTACTGGGGCGCCGCCGAGACCGTCGTCGACCAGCCTTTCCGGTACCGGCCGCCCCTGGCGACGGTGATCGAGGCGTTCGAGCGCGGGATCGCCACCCGCGCGGACCTCGTCGACCATGTGTTCACACGCCCCCGTCTGCGCGGCGAGCTCGACGTCGCCGAGAGCGATCCGCTGGCCCGGTTCACCGCGATCACGGGCGCGCCGCCCGCGACCCAGGCGGTGGTGGAGGAGGTGCAGCGCACGGTGACCGAGCTCGAACTGCCTCGCGGCGACCACGAGACGCCGTATTCCCGGATGGCGATGTCCCTGGAGCGGGCGACGGGCGCCGACAACCTGGTCGCCGTGCTCCGGACTCTGGGGCGACGTCCGTTCACGCGGCGCTATCTGTACGCGAGCGACCGCGAAGGCGTGTTCTCCCACCTCGTCCGCATCAGCTACCCCGCACCCGACGAGACCGTCGCCTCGATCGCTCGTGCTTTCGCCGGCTCGAAGCTTCCCGAGAGCCGCATCATCGAGACCGCGATGTATTCGCCGCAGTGGGCGCAGCTGTTCGAGGAGCACCTGGGATGGCCGGGATTCGCCTCCGCCGTCTGGTGGCTGCACGCGCACACCCCCGTCGACACGTACGACGTCAGCGGGCGCATCCGCGCAGAGCGGTCACGGGAGATCCAGCAGCGCACACCCGTGTCGGACGAGGAGCGCGAGAAGGGCTGCGCGGACGCCGAGTGGTTCCACCGGCTCCACGCCGAACTGGGCGACGACCGGCTCGATCGTGTGCTCAAGGCATCGAAGTTCGCCTCGGCGTCCGGTGAGCACAAGCAGGCCGAGCTCTTCGCGAACGCGCTGCGCGGCAAGGTCGCCGAGGACGAGCTGCTCACGCGCATGCACGAGAAGCGCCATCAGGACGCCGTGCGCGCCTACGGACTGCTGCCGCTGAGCGGTGATCCGGATCAGCTGTTGCGCCGGTACGAGGTGCTCCGTGCGTTCGTCAGCACCGGGAAGACGAACGGACCCCAGCGCCGCGCGACCGAGACGGCGGCCGTGCACACGGCGCTGGAGAACCTCGCCCGCACGGCCGGGTATCGCGATCCGCAGCGCCTGATCTGGGCGATGGAGGCGAGGGCGGGTGAAGACCTCAGTCGTGGACCGGTCACGGCCGTCGACGGCGATGTGACGGTCAGCCTCACGATCGACGACATGGGCATGCCCGAGATCGCGGTCGACCGCGCCGGCAAGACCCTGGCAGCCGTGCCGGCCAAGAGCCGCAAGATCGAGGAGATCGCCGCTCTGACGACCCGGGCGCGCGACCTCAAGAAGCAGGCGCAGCGGGTCCGCGCCTCGCTCGAGGCCGCCTGCGTGCTCGGCGACGTCATCGATGCGGAGGAGCTCGCGCTCCTGCAGGCGCACCCGATCCTCGGCCGGATGCTGTCGGACCTGGTGATGGTCGATGGCGAAGGCCGCGTGGGGTTCCTCAGCGCCGGGGGAGACGAGCTCGTCCGCGCGGATGACTCGAGGTTCCGCGCGGTCGGAGACCTGCGCATCGCGCATCCGGTCGATCTGCTGGCGAGCGGAGACTGGCCCGAACTCCAGCACGCGGTGATGACGAGCGGACGTCCGCAGCCGTTCAAGCAGCTGTTCCGCGAGCTGTACCTCCTCAACGAGAACGAGAAGTCCGAGCAGGGGATCTCGTCGCGGCGCTACGTCGGACACCAGCTCGACTCGAGGCGGGCAGCCGGTCTGTTCCTCGCCCGCGGCTGGGTCAGGGACTACGGGCTCGGATACGGGCGCACCTTCCACAACGAGAGGATCACGGCGTTCTGCAACGCCTCAGGAGGGTGGGGAACTCCCGGCGACGTCGAGGAGACCGCACTCGACGACGTCCGGTTCGCTCGCGCGGGCTCGTATGAGGCGCTCGCGCTGGCCGACGTTCCACCTCGCGTCTTCTCAGAGACGATGCGGGATCTCGACCTGGTGGTCTCGGTCGCCCATGCCAGCGGCGTCGATCCGCAGGCCTCGGAGTCGAGTATCGAGATGCGCCAGAGACTCGTCGACGAGACGTGTCGGCTTCTCGGACTCGAGAATGTCGAGGTCGAGGGACACCATGCGCGCGTGAAGGGATCGCTCGGGATCTACTCCGTGCACCTGGGCTCCGGCATCGTGCATCGCATCCCGGGGAACACGCTGTTCATCATCCCGGTGAGCGCACAGCACCGCGGCCGGGTCTTCCTCCCGTTCGTCGATGACGATCCCCGAACGGCGGAGATCGTGTCGAAGGTCGTGATGCTCTCGCGCGACGACAAGATCACCGATCCGACGATCCTCGGTCAGATCGTTCGCTGACGCCGGATCAGGCGGCGGCCGGCGGATGCTGCCGCGCTCAGCGCCCCCGGAACTCCGGCTTCCGCTTCTCCTGGAAGGCGGCGAAGCCCTCGCGGTAGTCGTCCGAGTCGCAGAGCGCGGCCTGCGCGGCGTTCTCGATGTCGACCGAGTCCCACAGGGCCAGTCGCTCGTCGCGGATCCGGGCGACGAGCTGCTTGCTGGCGAGGAACGCAGCCGTGGCTCCTCGTGCGGCGGTGGCAGCGGCATCCGTCGTCGTGGAGACGACCTCGTCGTCGGGGAAGACCCGCGAGAACAGACCGGATGCCACGGCCTCGGCACCGCTCATCAGGCGGCCGGTGTAGATGAGGTCGAGGGTCTTGTGGGCACCGAGCCGATCGAGGAAGAGCGCGTGCCCTCCCGAATCGAGCGTCGCCCCGAGCGCGGCGAACGGCGAGCCGATCTTCGCGGACTCCGAGACGTAGACGACATCCGTCGCGATCAGCAGGCCGAGCCCCACGCCGAGGCAGGCGCCGTGCGCGACCGCGAACGTCGGTGCGGGGAAGCGCGACATGCGCTGCAGCAGCGGTGTCACGAGTCCGCCGAGGTAGCCGATCACGTCGTCTTCTCGCGGGTCGACGCCGGAGATGTCGCGTCCGGCGCAGAACGCCCGCCCTTCGCCGCGCAGCACGAGGGCGCGGACGCCCGCGGACTCGGCTTCGGCGTACGCGGCGTCGAGCCCGTGCAGTGCCTGCTCGTCGAGGGCATTCAGCTTGTCGGGCGCGTTCAGCACGATCGTGGCGACGTCATCGGCGATGGTGAGATCGATCATGGGGTTCCTCTCGGCGGGCCCTTCGAGAAGCTCAGGGACCCAGGCGACGCACTCCGGTCATACGTCGTAGTCGACGACCACGCGGTCGCTGGTGGGATGGGACTGGCAGGTGAGCACGTAGCCCCGCTCGAGCTCGTCGGGCTCAAGCGCGTAGTTCTCCGTCATGCTCACGCTGCCCTCGATCACGCGGGCGCGGCACGTGCCGCAGACGCCGCCCGCGCAGGCGAACGGGGCATCGGGACGCACGCGCAGCGCCGCATTCAGCACCGATTCGTGCGCGTCGACCGGACTCTCCACCGTCGAGGAGACGCCGTCGAGATTCACCTCGATGCGGAATGTCGCAGCTCCCGCGCGCACCTCGACCGGCCGGGCGGTGCGCAGCGGCTCGTCACCCGTCGTGAACAGCTCGAACCGGATGTGCTCGCGTGCGACGCCGACGTCGGCGAGCACCTCGCGGCACAGATCCACCAGCGCGAGGGGCCCGCACAGGAACCACTCGTCGACGTCGGCAGGATCGATGAGCGAGGCGAAGATGGTCCGCAGCTTCTCCTCGTCGATCCGCCCCGAGAGCACCGGAGCCGTCCGCTGCTCCCGCGACAGCACGTGGTGCAGCGTCACGCGGGTCGGGTACCGGTCCTTGAGATCGGCGAGATCCTCCAGGAACATCACGTCGAGGGTCGACCGGTTCGTGTAGAGCAGGGTGAAGCGCGAGGTCGTCGACCGGGTGAGCACCGTGTGTGCGAGCGCCATGAGCGGCGTGATGCCGGAGCCTGCGGCGATGCCGACCACGTGCTTGTGATCGAGATCGTCGAGGCCCGAGGTGAAGGTGCCCTGCGGGCTCATCACATCGATCTCGAACCCGGGATGCAGGCCGGTCTGCGCCCAGGTGGAGAACAGGCCGCCCTCGTCGCGCTTCACCGCGACGCTGAGCCGGGTCGGCCGGCCGTCGGTGCGGTGCTCGGGAGCTCGGCACAGCGAGTACGAGCGGCGCACTTCCGTGCCCTTGAGCGTGGTCCGCAGCGCCACGTACTGGCCCGGCAGGTGGTCGTAGTCATCGGCCAACTCGGCCGGCACGGTGAAGGTCACCTCGACGGCGTCGTCGGTGAGCGGACGCACGTCCTCGACCGTGAGCGTGTGGAAGCGGGCGCGCGTGCGCTCGCCGGGCAAGCGATGCGGCGGGACGGATGCCGAGGCGGCGGCTCGCGCGGAGGAGAAGAGCGACATCAGTGCACCTTGAAATGGTCGAAGGGCTCGAGGCAGGCGCGGCACTCGAACAGGGACTTGCAGGAGGTGGAGCCGAAGCGGGAGACCTCGTGCGTGTCGAGCGAGCCGCAGCGCGGGCAGCGCACGCTGATCGCCAGGCGGATCGGACCGCCCTTCGACAGACTCAGGGACCCCGTAGCGGCGCGGCCGGAGGGCGGCGCGATGCCGTAGGCCTCGAGCTTCTGCTTGCCGGCATCCGTCATCCAGTCCGTCGTCCAGGCGGGGGAGAGGACGAAGCGCACGTCGACCTCCGCGAAGCCCGCCGCCGTCAGCGACATGATCACGTCGTCGCGGATCGTGTCCATCGCCGGGCATCCGCTGTACGTCGGCGTGATGTCGACGCGCACACGGTCGCCGTCGGCCTCGACCGCGCGGAGCACCCCGAGGTCCTCGATCGTGAGGACGGGAACCTCGGGGTCGGGGACGGCGGCGGCGATCCGCCATGCCGCCTGCGTCGGAGTGAGGGTCACCATGACGCCCCCGGATGCCGACGCGCGAGTACCTGCATCTCGGCGAGGATATGGCCCAGCGGAGTCGCGTGTGCGCCGCGCCGTCCTCCGGCGGAGGAGGCGGCGACCGGCGGCACGGCCAACTCGGCCTCGGCGAACACCGTGTCGACCACACCGTCGAAGCCCGCGCGCAGGCTCGACGGGCGCACGGCGGCATCGCCCAGCCGGTCGATCAGGTCGTCGTCGCGGAACAGCTCGTCGACGTACGGCCAGACGTCACCGGTCGCGCGGATGACCCGGGCTCGCGACTCCTCCGTGCCGCCGGCGAGGCGCAGCATCCACTGCACGGCGTGATCGCGGTGATAGTCGACCTCTTTCAGAGACTTCTCGGCGATCGCCGCGAACGTCTCGTCACTGCTCGTCCGCAGCGCCGAGTAGAGCTCGAACATGTAGGTCGACACCACGAACTGCCGGGCGATGGTCTGCGCGAAGTCGCCGTTGGGCTGCTGCACGATCCAGGCGCACCGGAACTCGGGTTCGTCGCGGAAGAACGCGAGGTCGTCTTCGCTCCGGCCGTCATAGGAGCCGGCGTAGTGCAGGAGCGAGCGGGCATGGCCGAGCAGATCGAGGGCGATGTTGCCGAGCGCCACGTCTTCCTCGAGCTCGGGTGCGCGGGAGATCCAGGCGCCGAGCTGCTGCGAGAGGATCAGCGCGTCGTCGCCGAGGCGGAGCGCGTACTCGGCGATGTCGGCGGACGCGGCGATCGCGCCTGTGCCGGAGAGCTCATCGCTGAGCTGCAGCGCGTCGACGGTCACGTCGCCGTGGATGTCGGCATCCGGAGTGGGGTGTGGCGAGCGAAGGGTCACAGGTGCGGCACCCCCTCGGACGCCGTGTAGTACACGGCGTGCCGGTAGTTCTTGCCGGCGGGGCTCTCGAAGTACGCGCCCTTCGCATCAGGGTCGCTGGTGGTGATCGCGTCGGCCGGAACGGCCCAGATCGACACGCCCTCGCCGCGACGCGTGTAGAGGTCGCGGGCGTTGCGGATGGCCATCTCGGCATCCGGGGCGTGCAGCGAGCCCACGTGCACGTGGCTCAGGCCGCGATTCGCGCGGACGAAGACCTCCCACAGGGGCCAGGGCTCGCGCTCGTCGGCGCCGGGGCTCGCCATCAGGCCACGGCCTTCGTCTTGACGGCCTGCTTGCGGGCGTACTCCGCCGCGGCCTCGCGCACCCAAGCGCCCTCTTCGTGGGCGGTCCGCCGGCGTTCGAGTCGCTCGGCGTTGCAAGGACCGTTGCCGCGCAGCACCTCGAAGAACTCGTCCCAGTCGATCTCGCCGATGACGTACTGGCCGGTCTCCGCGTCGAAGCGCAGGTCGGGGTCGGGCAGCGTGACGCCGAGGATCTCGGCCTGCGGCACCAGCATCCCGACGAAGCGCTGACGCAGATCGTCGTTGGAGAAGCGCTTGATCTTCCACTTCATCGACTGAGCGGAGTTCGGAGACTGCTCGTCGGGCGGCCCGAACATCGCCAGGCTCGGCCAGTACCAGCGGTTCACGGCATCCTGCGCCATCTGTCGCTGCTCCTCAGAGCCCTGCATCAGGCTGAGCAGGATCTCGAATCCCTGGCGCTGATGGAACGACTCCTCCTTGCAGACGCGCACCATGGCGCGGCCGTAGGGTCCGTACGACGCACGGCACAGCGGCACCTGGTTGACGATCGCCGCGCCGTCGACGAGCCAGCCGATCGCGCCCATGTCGGCCCAGGTCGGGGTGGGGTAGTTGAAGATCGACGAGTACTTGGCCTTGCCGCTGATGAGCTGGTCCATCATCTCGTCGCGCGTGATCCCGAGGGTCTGCGCGGCCGAGTAGAGATAGAGACCGTGGCCGGCTTCGTCCTGCACCTTGGCCATCAGGATCGCCTTGCGCTTGAGGCTCGGCGCGCGGGTGATCCAGTTGCCCTCCGGCTGCATCCCGATGATCTCGGAGTGCGCGTGCTGGGAGATCTGCCGGATGAGCGTCTTGCGGTAGGCGTCGGGCATCCAGTCGCGGGGTTCGATGCGCTGCTCGTTCGCGATGAGCTCGTCGAACGTGCGCTCCGCATCCGAGATCTCGCTCGGGACCAGGGAGAGGTCTCCGGGGGTGGTCGTCATGGCTCCTCATTCAGCATCTTTACTGACCGATCGTTAGGTTATTCTGGCACAGAAGGTCGCCCCTCTTCAAGGCGGGTGTCAGTGCGAGCGCGAGATCAGTTCCAGGAGGGCCCGACCGTACGCCTCGGCCGGGTCCGGATGCTCGAACGAGAGGCCGTTCCCGGCGATCTCGATGTCCACGCGGAAGGTGTCGTCGAGACGCACCAGCGAGCGGAAAGTGCCGCGCAGCAGGTCGCGCAGCTGGTCCTCGCGCGGCAGCCAGACCGCGTCCGCGAGAGTCACGGCGTCGAGCGCCCATTCCGTCGTGCCGTTGAACGCGAGATCGGTGCCGCTCGGCGTCTGGCGCGCCTCGATCGTCATCTCGCTGACCGTGAAGACGTCGGCCTCCGCCTCGAGCTCCACGTCGTCGGGCAGGTCGAGCTGGAAGCGGTCGCCTTCGGACGGGTGCCAGCCGATGCCGGCATCCCGCAGGGCGACGGCGAGTTCGCGGGTGATCATGCTCCTACGCTAGGCGCGATCTGCGGCCCGGGATCGACACATCTGCAGGTTGAGAGTACGGATGCAGGTCCGGAGAGGTGTTCTGAACCTGCATCTGTGTTTTCATCCGACAAGTCGGGCCCGGATGCCGGATGCCGGGATCCCGGGCGCGGTCGAGCCTGTGGATGACGGCCGCGAGGTGTCGGTGGCGTGAGGCAGAGTGGGGGCATGACCTCCCCCTCTCCCGTCGACACCCGCGAGGCCGCGCTCGCCGCACTGCGCGAGCTCGTCGGCCGCCCCGACGCCGACTTCCACGACGGACAGTACGAGGCGATCGAGGCGCTGGTCGAGGGGCGCCGCCGCGCGCTCGTGGTGCAGCGCACCGGCTGGGGCAAGTCGGCGGTCTACTTCGTCGCGACGCTTCTGCTGCGGCGGCAGGGCGCCGGGCCGACCGTGCTCGTGTCGCCCCTGCTGGCGCTCATGCGCGACCAGATCGCCGCCGCCGAGCGCGCCGGGGTGCGCGCGGTCGCCATCAACTCCACGAACGCGCACGAGTGGACCGACGTGCTCGCGCAGCTCGACCGCGACGAGGTCGACGTGCTGCTGGTCTCGCCCGAGCGGCTGAACAACCCCGCGTTCCGCGAGGAGCAGCTGCCGGCACTGGTCCGGCGCATCGGCATGCTGGTCGTCGACGAGGCGCACTGCATCAGCGACTGGGGACACGACTTCCGTCCCGACTACCGCCGGCTGCGCGACCTCATCGCCCAGATGCCGGCCGACGTGCCCGTGCTCGCGACGACGGCGACCGCGAACAGCCGGGTCGTGGCCGATGTGGCCGAGCAGCTCGGCAGTCTGACCGAGGGCACGGGGGAGGCCGCCGCAGCCGCCGCGCCGGTGCTCACGATCCGGGGCCCCCTCGCGCGCACCTCGCTGCGGCTGGGCGTGCTGCGGCTGCGCGATTCGGCGAGCCGCCTGGCCTGGCTGCTGAGCCATCTCGATGACCTGCCCGGTTCCGGCATCATCTACACGCTGACCGTCGCCGCGGCCGTCGACACCGCCCGGCTGCTGCGCGACCACGGCCACGACGTGCGGGCGTACACCGGGCAGACAGACACCGAGGAGCGCGCCGAGTCGGAGGGGATGCTGAAGCGCAACGAGGTCAAGGCGCTCGTCGCGACCAGTGCTCTGGGCATGGGCTTCGACAAGCCCGATCTGGGCTTCGTGCTGCACCTGGGCGCGCCCTCGTCTCCCGTGGCGTACTACCAGCAGGTGGGTCGTGCCGGTCGTGCGAGCGAGAGCGCCGACGTTCTGCTGTTGCCCGGGGTGGAAGACCGCGACATCTGGCACTACTTCGCGACCGCGTCCATGCCCGACAGGGAGCGCGCCGAGCGGGTGATCGGCGCCCTCGGCGATACGCCGATCTCGACGCCGGCGCTCGAGGCGATGGTCGACATCCGGCGGACGCCGCTCGAGCTGCTGCTGAAGGTGCTCGATGTCGACGGGGCCGTGCGGCGTGTGCAGGGCGGCTGGGTCGCGACCGGCGAGCCGTGGACCTACGACGCCGAGCGCTACGAGCGGATCGCCGCCGAGCGTGTCGCCGAGCAGCAGCACATGATCGAGTACGAGCAGACCGACGGATGCCGGATGGAGTTCCTGCAGCGCTCGCTCGACGACGACACAGCTGCTCCGTGTGGGAGGTGCGACAACTGCGCGGGCGGATGGTTCCCGCGCGAGATCGGGACGGCGGCGAGCACGCAGGCCGCGGAGTCGCTCGATCGGGTCGGGGTTCCGATCGAGCCCCGACGGGCCTGGCCGACGGGAGCCGACCGGCTCGGGGTGCCGCTCAAGGGCCGCATCGCCGCCGACGAGCAGGCCGGGGAGGGGCGGGCGCTCGCGCGTCTCACCGACCTGGGATGGGGGAACACGCTGCGTGACCTGTTCGCGGCGGGCGCGTCGGATGCAGCCGTCACGCCGGCGCTGCTCCAGGCGTGCGTCCGGGTGCTCGCCGGGTGGGGCTGGGCCGAGCGGCCGGTGGCGGTCGTCGCCCTGCCGTCGCGCTCGCGTCCGCTGCTGGTGGATTCGCTCGCCCGGGGCATCGCCGAGGTCGGCCGCCTGCCGTACCTGGGGGCGCTCGAACCGGTCGGCGGCGGCCCGACAGGGCAGCCCGGCGGGAACAGCGTCTTCCGCCTCGCCGGTCTCTGGGACCGGTTCAGCGCCGAGCACCTGGAGGTGCCTGCCGGCCCTGTGCTGCTCGTCGACGACCTGGTCGACAGCCGGTGGACGATGGCGGTCGCCGCTCGTGCGCTGCGGCAGGCGGGCGCGACCGACGTCCTTCCGCTCGCTCTCGCGCTGCGCGGCTGACGACCCTTCGTGGCTGTCGGCCCTGCGCAGCTGACGGCCTCGCGCGGTCAGTCCTCCGCGGGGGCGACGCGCGGCGGCCAGGACGTCGCGCCGAGTTCCCGCGAGATGTTGCGCGCCGTCTCGCGGAGCGCGTCGAGGATGGCATCCGAGGGCGGTGTCTGCGTGGTCGGCATCACCACCGCCACGGCTGCGACGATGTCGTTCGAGGCATCCGCGATGGGGGCCGCGATCGAGGACTCGCCGAGCACCGCCTCATCGAACTCTGCCGCGTTCCCGCGCTCGGCGATCGCGGGAAGCTCCAGGGTGAGCCGTGCGATGTCGGTCACCGTGTCGCCGGTGAGGCTGCGCAGCGGCTGCTCGAACACGCTCCGCTGGAACCCGAGGTCGTAGGCCAGCAGCACCTTGCCCATCGCCGAGGCGTGAGCCGGGATCGCGACCCCCGTCTCCAGCATCTGCTGACTGTCATCGGGGCGGAGGTTGTGGTGGATGACCAGCACATCGGTGAAGTGCGGGGCGCCGAGCCGTACGGAGAGGTTGGTGCGGCGGGCGAGCTCCTGCGTCCAGCGCATCGCCCGCGCGCGCACGTCGAGCGTGTCGAGGTAGACGTTGCTGAGACGCAGGAGAGTGGGGCCCAGCATGTAGCGCTGTCCGCCGCGCTCCTTCGCGACGAGGCCGTGCGAGCGCAGCGACTTCACGATGCCGTGCACGGTGGAGGGCGGAAGGCTGAGGGCCGCCGCGAGGTCGGTGATGCCCAGATGGCGCGCGCCCTGGAGCAGCTCGAGGATCTTCGCCGCACGGTCGATCGCCTGGATCACGGGGCATCCCTTCTTCCGGTTCGACGTCGAACCGGCTCGTCGTGCTGGTCTTCCGGATTGATCTTGACAACCCGACCGGGTCCGAGCATATTCGACATTAACGAATTGCTTTCCGATTTTCGCGAAAGAGATCAAAGGAGATCGCAGTGAAGAAGCTCATCAACGCCCCGGAAGACGTGCTCGTCGAGTCGCTCAGAGGCGTGGCGCTGGCCCATCCGGAGCTGTCGGTCGATCTCGAGACCCACGTCATCATGAGGGCGACGCCCAAGGCGCAGGGCAAGGTCGCCATCGTGTCCGGCGGCGGATCAGGACACGAACCGCTGCACGGCGGGTTCGTCGGCGAGGGCATGCTCGACGCCGCCGTGGCGGGAGAGGTCTTCACCTCGCCCACGCCCGACCGCGTGCAGGCCGCGACCAAGGCCGTCGACCGCGGTGCCGGGGTCCTGCACATCGTGAAGAACTACACCGGCGACGTGCTCAACTTCGAGATGGCGGCCGAACTGGCGTCGATGGAGGGCATCGAGGTCGGCAGCGTCGTGGTCGACGACGACGTGGCCGTGCAGGACTCGCTCTACACCGCGGGGCGTCGCGGCGTAGGCCTCACCGTGCTGCTGGAGAAGATCGTCGGTGCCGCCGCGGAGGAGGGCCAGGACCTCGCCTCGGTGGTCGAACTCGCGAAGCGCGTCAACGGCCAGGGGCGCTCGATGGGCATGGCGCTCACGAGCTGCACGGTCCCGGCCGCCGGCAAGCCGACCTTCGACCTCCCCGAGGACCAGATGGAGATCGGCATCGGCATCCACGGCGAGCCGGGTCGGCACCGTGAGCCGCTGGCTCCGGCATCCGACATCGCCCGTCAGCTCGTCGAGCCGATCCTCGCCGACCTCGACTTCGCCGGACCCGCGATCGTGATGGTCAACGGGATGGGGGCGACACCGCAGATCGAGCTGTACCTGATGTACGCCGAGGTCGCGGCGCTCCTCGAGAAGGCGGGCGTGCAGATCGTGCGGAACCTCGTCGGCAACTACATCACCTCGCTCGACATGGCCGGATGCTCCGTCACGGTGCTCAAAGTCGACGACGAGCTGCTGCGCCTGTGGGACGCCCCGGTGAACACCCCTGGTCTGCGGTGGGGGGCGTGATGGCGACCATCGGAACCGACACCCTGGTCGACTGGATCTCGCGCTTCCGCGACGCGGTGACCGAGAAGCGCGAGTGGCTCACGGAGCTGGACTCGGCGATCGGCGACGCCGACCACGGCGCGAACATGGCGCGCGGCATGAGCGCGGTGGGGGAGAAGCTCGCCGCGGGAGCCCCCGCGACGGCGGACGAACTGCTGAAGAGCGTCGGCATGACGCTCGTGAGCTCGGTCGGCGGCGCCAGCGGGCCGCTCTACGGCACCTTCTTCCTGCGCATGGGGATGACGGCCGGCGCGGTCGACGAGCTCGACGCCGCCGGCCTCGCATCCGCGTTGCGCGCGGGACTCGAGGGCATCGTCGCCCGCGGCAAGGCCGAGGCCGGCGACAAGACGATGTTCGACGCCATGGCACCCGCGGTCGACGCGCTCGATGCGGCGATCGCCGAAGGCGCCGATCTGTCGTCGGCGGCGCGGCGGGCCACCGATGCCGCGGCCGCAGGACGAGACGCGACCGAACCGCTCGTGGCCCGCAAGGGCCGGGCGAGCTATCTGGGCGAACGCAGCGCCGGACACCTCGACCCGGGTGCCGCCTCGACGGCCATCCTGTTCGACACGCTCTCCGCGGCGATCTCCGGCAGCTCCTGATGATCGGGATCGTGGCCGTCTCCCACAGTGCACGACTCGGGGAGGCGGCGCTGGAGCTTGCCCTGCAGATGGTGCAGGGCGGGGATGTGCGGGTGAAGGTCGCCGCCGGTGCAGGAACCGACGGCGAAGGGGCGCCGATCCTCGGAACGGATGCCGTCGCCGTCGCGGGCGCGATCGATGAGCTGGCCGCCGACTGCGACGGGGTGCTGGTGCTCATGGATCTCGGATCCGCCGTGCTGAGCGCGGAGCTCGCCCTCGAGCTGCGCGGGAGCGACGTGCCGGTGCGCCTCGCCCCCGCTCCCTTCGTGGAGGGGCTCTTGGCAGCGGTGGTCTCGGCGGCCGCGGGCGGTTCGCTCGACGATGTGGCGGCGGAGGCCGGTGCGGCCCTCGGCGCGAAGACCGGGCAGCTCGGGAGCCCCGGGGAGTCCGATGCTGTGGAGACCGCCTCGACGCGAACGACCGCGGACGCGGGCGACGCGCACGTCCTTCGGGTGCGGGTACGCAACCCCCTCGGCATCCACGCGCGCCCGGCGGCGCTGATCGCCCGAGCCGCCGCGGGTTCGGACGTGCGGCTGCGTCGCCTTCCGGAGGGACCGGATGCGTCTGCCGCGAGCCTCTCCCGACTGCTGATCCTCGGAGCCCGCCAGGGAGACGAGGTGGAGCTGACAGCCCGGGGAGCAGACGCTGAGGCGGCACTGGCCCGCGTGGCCGCGCTCTTCGACGACGGATTCGGCGAGGGGACCGAGCACGCGTCGGCTGGGCGTCCCACCGCCGCGCCGCAGAGCTCTGCCGCGCCCGTGACGAAGATCGCGGCTCCGGCCGAGATCGCCTCCGGTGCCGTTCTCCGCGGACGCGGGGTGAGCGCGGGGCGCGTCGCGGCGCCCGTGGTGCATCTCGCCCCTCCGCTTCCTGAGCCCGATCCGGCGACGGTGATCGCCCCGGAGGACCGTGCTGACGAGGTCTCCGCGATCGAGTGGGCAGCGGTGGCCGTCGCCGATCAGCTGCGTTCCCGCACGGCGCAGGCCACGGGGGAGGCCAGGGCGATCCTCGACGCCTCGCGGCTCCTCGCCTCAGACCCGGAGCTCGTCGCGGATGCGACCGCTCTCGTGCAGACGAAGGGGCGTAGCGCCGCGCGGGCGGTGTGGGAGGCCGCAGCGGTCCACGAGAAGGGCCTCCGCGCGCTCGGCGGCCGGATGGCGGAGCGAGTCGCGGACATCCGCGACGTGCGGGATCGGATCATCGCCGAGGTCCTCGAGGTCGACCTGCCCGGTGTGCCGGAGCGCGACGAGCCGTTCGTGCTGGTCGCCACGGATCTCGCCCCGGCCGACACCGCATCGCTCGAGGGCGGGCAGTGCGTCGGACTGGTCACCGAGCAGGGCGGGCCGACCTCGCACACCGCCATCATCGCGCGGTCCCTCGGACTGCCGGCGGTCGTCGGCGTCGCCGGTGCGACGGGCGTGGTCGCGGGCGCTCTGCTGCTCGTCGACGGCGACCACGGCACGGTCGAGGTGGATCCTCCCGAGGAGCGCATCGCCGAGGCACGGGCGGCGGCCGTCGTCGTCGCCTTCGACGGCGCCGGTGCGCTCGCCGACGGACACCCCGTCCCGCTGCTGGCGAATGTCGGAGGAGGGGCGGATGCCGCCTCCGCCGCGTCCGCCCGAGCGGAGGGCGTCGGGCTCTTCCGCACCGAGTTCTGCTTCTTGGACCGGGCGGATGCCCCGAGCATCGAGGAGCAGGTCGCCGCCTACCGCGGGGTGCTGGCCGCGTTCCCCGGACGCAAGGTCGTGGTGCGCACGCTCGACGCGGGCAGCGACAAGCCGCTGCCCTTCGCGAACGCCGACCACGAGGAGAACCCGGCGCTGGGCGTGCGTGGTCTCCGCATCGCCCGTCGTTCCCCGGAGCTCCTCGACGAGCAGCTGCGGGCGCTCGCGCTCGCGGCCGACGCGGAGTCGGCGTTGGTCGAGGTGATGGCCCCGATGGTGTCGACGGTCGAGGAGGCCCGTGACTTCGCAGAGCGCTGCCGGTCGGCAGGGATCGCACGCGTCGGGATCATGATCGAGACGCCGGCCGCCGCGCTGCTCGCCGGCGAGCTCTTCGAGGTCGTCGACTTCGTCAGCCTCGGCACCAACGACCTGGCGCAGTACACGCTGGCGGCGGATCGTCTGCTCAGCGAGCTCGGCGATCTGAACGATCCGTGGCAGCCCGCCGTCCTGCGTCTGATCGGCGCCGTGGGTGACGCGGGCCGTGCGGTCGGGAAGCCGGTGGGAGTCTGCGGCGAGGCCGGCGGGGATCCGGCGCTCGCACCGGTGCTGGTCGGGCTCGGCGTCACCTCGCTGTCGATGACCTCCCGATCGCTCGGCAGGGTCGCGGCCGCACTCGCGGATGTCGATGAGGCGGCCTGCCGACGCGCGGCCCTCGCGGCGATCGCGGCCTCCACCGTCGCCGATGCCCGGGCGGCGGCGGCTTCCGAGCTCGGCGTCGCGCTCCGGTCCTGAGCCCCGAGGCGCGGGTGTATGCGCACAGCGGCATGCGTTTCTTATCATTCTGATCTCGACATGGGTCGGCATTCTCCGCCGCGTCGCACGCAGGCTCTACGCTCGCCGCAGGGGGCGTCGACGGACGACGCTTGGTTCTGCATCGGAGGGTCATATGTCGCGCTCACGCTCACTCACGACGGCGGTCGGGGTCATCGCCGCCGGTTCTCTGCTTCTGCTCGCGGCGTGCGCGCCGGAACCGGGAACGGGCCCGGAGCCCACAGGATCGGAGGGGCCCGGTGCCTCCCCGTACACGGGTCCGGCGGTCTTCGTGGGCGACGAGCTCGACATGCTGCTGCTCACGCCCGACGAGATCACGGAGCTCCTGCCCGGAAGCACCGAGGTGGGTGCGTCGTCGTCGGTCCTGCAGCAGATCTCCGACGGGGGCGGCCCGAGCCCGGAACCCGCGATCTGCGCGGCGCTGTTCGCCGAGCAGTCGTTGTGGACCGTGGGGTCGCGCACCGTCTCGTGGAAGGTGCCGGACGACGCGCAGCGGGGTGCCGGCAGCCTGTCCGTCCTGCAGTTCGCCGATGAGGACCACGCGGCGAAGCGCATGGACCAGCTCCGCTCCGCGGCGGAGCAGTGCGGCACCTTCGACTACAACGGCGAGGCGAGCTTCGACGCCGTGCTCCCGGACGCCTCGGAGAACGCGCAGGCGTACGCCGGCGTCCTGACCTTCCCCGAGATCGAGGGCGGAGCCCGCACGTTCTCCGCTGTCGCCTCCGTCGGCAACGTTCTCGTGCAGATCTGGCAGCCCGTCGTCGGCGACACGGTGATCGACGGGGAGGCCATCGCCGAGCTGCTCCTGTGGCGCGCGGAAGACGCCCACGCGGCGTTGATCGACGAGCTCACGGCGAACCCGCCGACGGAGGAGGAACCCGCCTCCGATGCCTCCGCGCCCTGGAGCGAGTGGGCGGTCTCGGTCGGTGGTGTCGGTCCCGTCCGTCTCGGGGACCCGATCGACGACGCCGTGAAGGCCGCGGCGGGGGCGCAGGCGCTCGAGCCCGCCTTCGAGCAGGGGCCGTGGCGGGTCGTCAACCAGGACGCGAGCGCGTCGATGCTGATCCAGCCGGACGAGGGCGGCACGGTCGTGACGTCGATCACGGTCGGCAACGACCGCACCTTCGACGAGGCCGCGCAGTCGGGGGCGTTTCTCCCGGCCCGGGGCGACGTGCGGGTGGGCGACACGGTCGCCGAGGCGATCGCCGCCTACCCCGGTGGCACCACCGTCACCGTCGCCTCGTCGGGCGACGACTGGTACGACGTCGCGACGCGGGACGGGCGCCTGTTCCGATTCCATGCCGACCGCGACGTCGTCGACGCCGGATCGCTCATCATCGGGATCACCGTGGAGGACGCGACGACGCGTCGCGAGCCCGTCTTCGGGTGACGGACGCTCAGTCGATCCGGCGGCTCGTCGTGACCGAGCGGCCGCGGAACTCCGCGACCACGTCACCCGTGTCGTCGGTGACCGTGACGTCGTAGAGGCCGGTGCGTCCGCTGACGACGCGGCGCACCGCCGTCGCGGTCAGCGTCTGTCCGGCGTGCGTCGACTTCAGGAACGTGATGTCGGCGCCCGCCGCCACGGTCACGCGTTCGTCCTCGTTGCACGCGAGGGCGAACGCGGTGTCGGCGAGCGCGAAGACGAGGCCGCCGTGCGTGATCGCGAACCCGTTCAGCATGTCGTCGCGCACGACCATCGACACGACCGCGGCACCGGGTTCGTCGCGGTCCACGCTCATGCCCAGCGCAGCAGACGCCCGGTCGCGCTGCATCATCGGCCTCATACCGGGACCGCCGCCGGAGCGGGCTCCTTGCTGACGAGCGTGAGCACGTCGTAGGTGGCCACCGTCTCGTCGGCTTGGTTGCGGATGACGGCGTCCCAGCGCACCTCGCCGTACTCGTCGGTCTCGCGGGGAGTGATCTGCTTCGCGGTGAGCTCGACCCGGATCTCGTCGCCCGGAGACACCGGGGTCAGGAACCGCAGGTTCTCCAGCCCGTAGTTCGCGAGCACGGGACCGGGTTCCGGGTCCACGAAGAGCCCGGCCGCCCAGGACACGAGCAGATACCCATGGGCGACGCGTCCGGGGAAGAACGGGTTGGCGGCCGCGGCATCCTCGTCCATGTGCGCGTAGAACGTGTCGCCCGTGAACCGCGCGAAGGTCTCGATGTCGGCCAGCGTCACCTCGCGAGACGCCGAGACGACCTGATCGCCGATGCGCAGCTCGGCCAGCGATTTGCGGAACGGATGCCGGCCCTCGCTGCGGGAAGTGGCGCCGGCGTGCCAGATGCCGGTGAGCGCGGTGAGCATCTGCGGCGAGCCCTGCACGGCCGTGCGCTGCATGTGATGCAGGACGGCGCGGATGCCGCCGAGCTCCTCGCCGCCGCCCGCCCGCCCTGGGCCACCGTGCACGAGGTTGGGGAGCGGCGAGCCGTGACCGGTCGACGAGCGGGCGTCATCGCGGTCGAGCAGCAGCATGCGGCCGTTGAAGGGGGCGATGCGCGTGGCGAGGTCGACGGCCTGCACGGGATCGTGCGTCGCGATGCTGGTGACCAGCGAGCCGCCGCCCCGTCCGACGAGCGCCGCCGCCTCGGCCGTCGTGTCGTAGGTCAGGAGCGACGCCACCGGGCCGAAGGCCTCCACGCTGTGCACGGCATCGGTCCCGGGATCGTCGAAGCGCAGCAGGACGGGGGAGACGAAGGCGCCGTCCGCCGCCGCACCGGTGGTCCCGTCGGCGAGACGCACCTCGGGAGTCTCGGTCGATCCGACGACGAGCCGCCCGCCGGCGTCCTGCAGCACCTTCACCTGGCGCAGAACCTCGTCACGCTGGGCGAGCGAGGCGAGCGGGCCCATCGTGACGCCGTCGGCTCGCGGGTCACCCAGCACCGTCTTCTCGGCGATCCGAGCCTGGACCGCCGCGATCACGGCATCCGCGGTCTCCGTCGGCACGATCGCCCGGCGGATCGCCGTGCACTTCTGACCGGCCTTGGTCGTCATCTCCGTCACGAGCTGGCGCACGTAGGCGTCGAACTCCGCAGTGCCGGCCACGGCGTCCGTGCCGAGCACCGAGGCGTTGATCGAGTCGGTCTCGGCGGTGAACCGCACACCGCCCGTCTGCACGGCCGGGTGCGCCTTGAGGCTCTCCGCCGTCGATGCGCTGCCGGTGAATCCGACGATGTCGCCGAGGCGCAGGTGATCGAACAGGGTCGGGACGCTGCCGCTGACGAGCTGCAACGAGCCCGCGGGCAGGAGTCCGGACTCGACGAGGATCCGCACCATCGCCTCGGCCAGGTACCCGGTCGGCGTCGCCGGCTTCACCAGCGTCGGCATGCCGGCGAGGAAGGCCGGGGCGAGCTTCTCGAGCGACCCCCACACCGGGAAGTTGAAGGCGTTGATCTGCACCGCGACGCCCGGCAGGGTCGTGTAGACGTGGCGACCGAGGAACGAGCCGTCCTTCGAGAGCGGCTCGACCGGGCCGTCGACGTGCACCGTGCTGTTCGGCAGCTCGCGGCGGCCCTTGCCCGAGTAGGAGAACAGGACCCCGATCCCGCCGTCGATGTCGACCCAGGAGTCCGTCCGGGTGGCACCGGTGCGAGCGGACAGCGCGTACAGCTCGTCCTTGCGCTCGGTCAGCGCGAGCGCGAACTGCTTCAGCAGCACGGCGCGCTGGTGGAACGTGAGAGCGCCCAGGCTCGCCTGGCCGACCGTGCGGGCGTGCTCGAGAGCCGCCGCGAGATCCAGTCCCTCGGTGCTCACGCGGGTCACGATCTCGCCCGTCGACGCATCGCGCACGTCGGTTCCGGCGACGGGTCCCTGAGCCTGTCGGAGGGGCGTCCACCAGGATCCCTCGACGTAGCTCGGAAGGTGGTCGGTCATCGCGTCTCCTCGTTCCATCTGTAGAAGCCCTCGCCGCTCTTGCGGCCCAGCTTTCCGTCGGCGACCATCGCGCGCAGCAGCGCGGGCGGTTCGAAGCGCGGGCCCAGCGTCGCGGCGAGCTCCTCGGCGATCCCGAGTCGCACGTCGAGTCCGACGATGTCGGTCGTGCGCAGGGGGCCGGTCGGATGCCGGTAGCCGAGGGTCATCGCCGCGTCGATGTCGGCGGCGCTCGCGACGCCCTCCTCCAGCATCCGGATCGCCTCGAGACCGAGCATCACGCCGAGCCGTGAGGAGGCGAAGCCGGGGGAGTCGCGCACCACGATCGGCGACTTGCCGAGCGTCTGCACCCAGGTGCGAGCGGTCTCGACGACGTCGGACCGCGTGGCCGAGCCGCGGACGATCTCGACGAGGGCGGAGGCCGGCACCGGATTGAAGAAGTGCAGCCCGAGGAAGGTCTCGGGACGGGCGCGGTCCGTGGCGAGGTCGTCGATCGAGATCGAGGAGGTGTTCGAGGCGAGGATCGCGTCGTCGTGCATCGCCGCCTCGGCGCGGCTCAGCGCCTCCTCCTTGAGCGCCCTGTCCTCCGGAACGGCTTCCACGACCAGCGCGCACGCCGAGAATTCGGCGATCTCGGTGCTGCAGTCGAGGCGGGCACGGAGCGCGGATCCGTCGAGCAGCGGGTCGCGATCGACCGAGCGCCGGATGCTGTCGTGCACGCGCTCGGCGGCGGCGTCGGCACTGACCCTGTCGCGCTCCACCACGCTCACACGGGATCCGGCGAGCAGGAAGGCATGGGCGATTCCGGCGCCCATGCGCCCTCCGCCGAGGACTCCGACGTGTGCCGGCGCGTCGATCCCGCTCATCGACGTGCCCGCCTCTCGAGGAACTCCGTCATCCGACGGTGCTTCGCCGGGGACTCGAAAAGCTCGGCCTGCAGCGCGAACTCGATCGCGGGGTGCTCGGCGCGCGGCGTCCGCAGGGCCCTCTTGGTGTGCTGGGTCGCGAGCGGGTCATTCGCGGCGATCCGATCGGCGAGGGCGTGCGCCGCGCTGAGCAGGTCCTCGGCCGGGTGCAGGGCCGAGACGAGCCCCCAGGCGAGCGCCTCTTCGGCGTCGAGTGTGCGACCTGTCAGGAGCAGTTCGCTCGCCCTGGCCTCGCCGATGATCTCGGGCAGCCGCCAGGTGGCGCCGGCCGCGGCCATGATCCCGAGCCCCGTCTCCGGATTCCCGATCCGCAGCGCGGGCGTGCCGATGCGGATGTCGGCGGCGTAGGCGAGTTCGGCGCCGCCGCCCAGCGCATAGCCGTCGATCGCGGCGATCACCGGCATCGGCAGCTCCCTGATGCGGATGAACGCGGTCGCGTTGATCCCGCGGCGGGCGTCGTCGGCCGTGCGCTCGCGCAGCTGGGCGATGTCGGCGCCGGCGGCGAAGACGCCGTCGGCGCCGGTGAGGATGAGCGTGCGCGGGTGCTCTTCGAGCGACGCGCACAGGTCGTGCAGCGCGTCGATGGTCTCCTGGTCGATCGCGTTGCGCTTTTCCGGACGATCCAGCACGGCGATGACGCGGTCGGGTCGCGCCTCGACCTGCAGCGTCATGAGACGCGCTCCACGATCATCGCGGAGCCCTGGCCCACGCCGACGCACATCGTGGCGAGACCGCGTTCGACGCCTTCTCGCTCCAGGCGCCCGAGCAGGGTCACGACGAGACGGCATCCGCTCGAGCCGAGGGGGTGCCCCAGGGCGATCGCGCCGCCGTCCCGGTTGACGATCTCGGGGTCCAGGCCGAGTCGGCGCATCGACGCGAGCGACTGCGTGGCGAAGGCCTCGTTCAGCTCGACGGCCCCGATGTCGGAGATCTCGAGTCCGGCGCGCTGGAGCGCCTTCTCGGTGGCCGGTACCGGTCCGAGGCCCATGATCTCGGGGGCGAGGGCCGCCGAGGTCGCTGCGATGATGCGGGCACGCGGCACGAGTCCATGGCGTCGCACGGCGTCGGCGCTCGCGACCACGATCGCGGAGGAGCCGTCGTTGAGCGAGCTGGAGTTCCCGGCGGTGACCACCTCGCCTCCGGCGACGACCGGTCGGAGCCCGGCCAGGGCCTCCAGGCTGGTGTCGCGACGCGGGCCCTCGTCGACCGTGACATCGCCGGACCGCGTGGGCACGGCGACGATCTCGGCGGCGAAGCGACCGGCGTCGATCGCGGCGGCGGCGCGCTGCTGACTGCGGAGGGCGAAGGCGTCGGCATCCGCACGGGTGATGCCGTCGCGGCGCGCCACCTCCTCGGCGGTCTCGGGCATCGAGAACGTCGCCTTGTCACGCGCGGCCAGACGGGGGTTCGTGAAGCGCCAGCCGATCGAGGTGTCGAACGCCTCACCGGGCTTCGCCCACGCGCGCTCGGGTTTCGCCTGCACCCACGGCGCCCGGGTCATGGATTCGACACCACCCGCGACGATGAGGTCGGCGTCGCCGGCACGGATCGCCTGTGCGGCCATCGCGATCGCCGACATCCCGGATGCGCAGAGCCGGTTCACGGTGATGCCGGGGATGCTGTCGGGGAGTCCCGCGAGCAGCACGGCCATGCGCGCGACATTCCGGTTGTCCTCGCCCGCCTGGTTGGCCGCTCCCAGGATGACCTCGTCGATCGCGGCATCCGGGATTCCGGCCCTGACGACCGCCTCGCGCACGACGAGAGCGGCGAGGTCGTCGGGTCGCACCCCGGCGAGGGCTCCGCCGTAGCGTCCGACCGGTGTGCGGACACCGCCGACGAGGAACGCCTCCGTCATCAGACCCTCCCGAAGGCGCGCAGCGGATGCTCGATGAGCTCGGTCACGCGCCGGAGGAAGCCGGCCGCGTACCCGCCGTCGCAGACGCGGTGGTCGAACACGAGCGACAGCTGGGCGATGCGCCGCACCACGATCTCGCCGTCCACGACCCAGGGGCGCTCGATGATGCGGCCGATGCCGAGGATGGCGACATCCGGATGGTTGATGATCGCGGCAGACCCGTCGACGCCGAGCCCGCCGTAGTTGTTGAGGGTGAACGTCGACCCGCGGAGGCGCTCCGGCGGCAGCGATCCGGCCCTGGCCGAGGTGGCGAGCTCGCGCAGAGCCACGTCGAGCTGCTCGACCGTGAGGCTGTGAGCGCCCGGGATCACCGGGACCATCAGCCCGCGCTCGGTGTCGGCGGCGACGCCGAGGTTCACCCCGTCGAAGGAGATCAGCTCGCCGGCGTCCTCGCTGAGACGCGACGCGAGGATCGGGAAGTCCTCGAGGGCGAGGAGCACGAAGCGGGCGAGAAGGGCGGTGACCGACGGTGCCCTGCCGCCCTCGGGCGCCATCTGCGCGCGGAGGTCCCAGAGGGCGGTGGCGTCGACGTCGACCCAGACCGTCGCCTCCGGGATCTCCGCCCTGCTGCGGCTGAGCTTGGCGCTGACGGCCTTGCGCAATGGCGACATCCGCTCCCGCGTCCGGACCGCGAGTCCGTCGACGGTCTCCCCGGTGACAGCCGCTGCGCTGCTCGTCTCGCGATGGTGCGCGGCCGCGCCGTCCACGGCGCTGTCCACCGCGGCCCGGAGCACGTCGGCGCGCGTCACGGCGCCGTCGGGTCCGGTCGCGGCGATCGTGTGCACGTCGAGGCCGAGATCACGCGCGAGACGCCGCACGAGCGGAGAGCGTACGGCGACCGGCCGACGCCGCGCGGCATCCGCTTCTCGGACGATCGTCGGCTTCTCGGATGATTCCGCGGGGACGGTCCGCGAGACGGAGGTCTCTCCGAGATCTGCGGGAGTCTTCGCACGCACCGCGGCGGGGCGGCGACGACGACCGGATCCGGCGCGCTCCGTGGTGCCGTAGCCGATGAGCACGTTGCCGGAGCCGGCGCGCTCCTCCTCGCGGTAGGCCTCCTGCTCCACGGCAGCGCCGGGCGCGGACTCCGTCTCCAAGTGCTCCGGGGCTCCCGCGACCTCGAGGACCGGGGCTCCCACATTGATCGTGTCACCCGCCTCCCCGTGCAGCGCGGTCACGACACCCGCGAACGGCGAGGGCAGCTCGACGACGCTCTTCGCGGTCTCGACCTCGGCGATGGGCTGGTCGGTGACGATCGTGTCGCCGACCGAGACGAGCCACTGCACGAGTCCGGCCTCGGTCAGTCCCTCGCCGAGGTCGGGGAGACGGAAGACCTGCGCGGTGCCGTTCTTCAGCTCGGTGCTCATACGTCCTCGTCCCAGTGCAGCGTGTCCATCGCGTCGAGAACCCGGTCGACGTCGGGCAGGTACCAGTGCTCGAGCTTCGGCGGTGCGTAGGGCACGTCGAAGCCGGTGACGCGGCGCACGGGCGCCTCGAGGAACTCGAAGCACCGCTCGAAGACGCGGGCCTGGATCTCCGAGGCGACCGACGCATAGCCGGGAGCCTCGGCGATGACCACGGCACGCCCCGTCGACTTCACGGCGGCCGTCACGGTCGCGTCGTCGAAGGGCGAGAGCGAGCGCACGTCGACGACCTGCACGCTCCGGCCCTCCGCGGCGGCGACCTCGGCGGCCTCCAGGGCGAGCGCCACAGAGGCGCCGTAGGCGAGGAGGGTCACGTCGGTGCCCTCGCGGGCGATGCGCGCGGTGCCGATCTCCGCCGTGATCGACGTGTCGACCTCGCCCTTGCTCCAGTACAGCTTCTTGGGCTCGAGGAAGATCACGGGGTCGGGGGAGGCGATCGCCGCACGCAGCAGGGAGTAGGCGTCCTGCGGGGTGGCGGGACTCACGACGGTGAGCCCGGGCGTGTGCGCGTAGTACGCCTCCGAGGAGTCGCAGTGGTGCTCCACGCCGCCGATGCCGCCGCCGAACGGGATGCGGATGACCAGCGGCATCCGCATCCCTCCGCGTGTGCGGTTGCCGAGCTTCGCGACGTGGCTCACGACCTGCTCGAAGGCGGGGAGGGCGAACGCGTCGAACTGGAGCTCGACCACGGGACGCATGCCGTTCATGGCCATGCCGACGGCGGTGCCGACGATGCCGGACTCCGCGAGAGGCGTGTCGAAGCACCGGTCCTCGCCGTAGCGCGCGGTGAGTCCGTCGGTGATGCGGAAGACGCCGCCGAGAGCGCCGACGTCCTCGCCGAAGACGACCACCTCGGGGTCGGACTCGATCGCGTCGGCGAGAGCTCGGTTGAGGGCGGCGGCCATGCTCATGGTCGTCACCTCGCGGGGCGGCACGGCGGTCTCCGTGTGCACGTCGTCGTGGGCGATGGTCATCGCTGTCCCTCCGTCTCCAGCTGCGAGCGGTCGATCTCGTCGCGCAGCAGCTGCCACTGCTCCTCGAGCTGAGGCGAGCGCTTCTCGGTCACGAATCGGAAGAGGTCCTCGGGGTCGAGGTCGGCATCCGTGTTCAGCGCCGTCCGCATGGCGGCGGCGATCTCCTCGGCTCCCGCGGCGAACCGCTCCTCGGCATCCGCATCGAGGGCGCCGGTCTGCGTCAGGTGGGCCCGCAGGCGCAGCAGGGGATCGCGGGCGACCCACTCCTGCACCTCGGCGCGCTCGCGGTAGCGGGTGTCGTCGTCGGCGTTCGTGTGCGCCTGCATCCGGTACGTGTGCGCCTCGACAAGCGAGGGGCCGCCACCGGCGCGTGCACGGGAGACCGCCTCGCCGAGCACGGCGAGGACCGCGGCGACGTCGTTGCCGTCGACCCGCTGCCCGGGCATCCCGTACCCGATCGCCTTGTGGGCGAGAGAGGGGGCCGCGGTCTGGCGGGAGAGGGGCACGGAGATCGCGAACTCGTTGTTCTGCACGAAGAAGACGACAGGCACGTGGAACACGGCGGCGAAGTTCATGGCCTCGTGGAAGTCGCCCTCGCTCGTCGCGCCGTCGCCGCAGAGGGCGAGGACGACCGTGTCCTCTCCGCGGTGCTTCGCTGCCTGGGCGAAGCCGACCGCGTGCAGGAGCTGCGTCGCGAGGGGTGTCGCCTGCGGTGCGACCCGGTGCGCGCGCACGTCGTAGCCGGAGTGCCAGTCGCCCTTGAGGAGGACCAGCGCGTCGGCGGGCTCGACTCCGCGCGCGATGACGGCGACCGAGTCACGGTAGGTGGGAAACAGCCAGTCGGCGTCGCCGAGAACCAGGGACGCGCCCACCTGGCAGGCCTCCTGGCCATGCGACGACGGATAGACGGCGAGACGGCCCTGGCGCACGAGGGCGCCGGCCTGATCATTGATCCGTCGTCCCTCGACAAGGCCACGGTAGGCCCGCAGCAGCACGTCCGCCTCAGGGAGCGCGTACTGCTCGTCGGCGACGGGAGCGCCGTTCTGGTCGATCAGCTGCACCGCGGTGTCACGCGGGAGCATGTCGGTGTGCTGCATCCGTCGCCTCCAACTGTTCGTCGCCACTGCCGAACTCGATGAGCCCAGCATGCCTCGCAGAACTCAGTCGTCCAAGAGATTGCGGTGAAAGCTGGACGATGCATGGCAAATTGCCGATTCCACGTTCGAAGTGTCAGAATTCGATGGACGAACGAAGGGGTTCCCATGACCGTGCTGGATGACATCGACCATGCGATCCTCGGAGAGCTCCGCCGGGATGCCCGGTCGTCGATGACGGCGATCGCGGAGGCCGTGCACATCTCGCGCGCCGGTGCCCACGCGCGCATCAAGCGGCTCACGGATGCCGGCGTCATCACCGGCTACTCGGTGCGCACGGATCCGGTGCTGCTGGGACATCACGCGAGCGCGTACGTCACGCTGGCGATCGAGCAGGCGACCTGGCAGGACGTGCGCGACCGCCTGCGCGCGATTCCCGAGATCGAGCACATGGCGCTGGTCGGCGGCGACTTCGACGTCATCCTGCTCGTGCGGGCCAACGATGCGCGGGATCTCCGTCGCATCGTGCTGGAGGACATCCAGGCGATCCCGTCGATCCGCTCGACACGGACGACGCTGATCTTCGAGGACTTCGGGCCGAGCTGACCCCGCGCTCCCGTGGCACCTGTGGCGGGTCGACGGTCGCTGAACCCGCCGCAGCTGCCACGGGAACGGCGGACGAACCTGCCAGACTGACGGGATGAGTCAGAGCGGCGCGACCGAACCGGCCCGGCGCGGCCGTCCGGGATACGACCGACGCGGCCTGCTCGACGCGGCTGTCGCCGTCTTCAACGAATCCGGCTACGACGCCACCTCGGTCGCCGCCCTCGCCACCCGGCTCGGACTGTCGAAGGCCGCTCTCTATCACCACTTCTCCTCGAAGGAGGAGATCCTCGAGACGGCACTCGGCGAAGCGCTGGACGGTCTCGAAGGCGTGCTCGCCGACACTCGGACGGTCGTGCCGAGCGAGCGTCTGGCGGCCGTGCTCCAGGGCGCGGTCCGTGTGCTCGCCGCGTACCTGCCGTCGGTGACCCTGCTGCTGCGCGTCCGCGGCAACAGCGACGTGGAACGCCGGGCGCTCGAACGACGCCGTGCCTTCGACCAGGAGGTCACGCGCATCGTCCGCGCCGCCCAGCAGGACGGTGCCGTCCGAGCGGATGTCGACGCCTCGGTCGCGACGCGACTGCTCTTCGGCATGGTCAACTCGCTCGTCGAGTGGTACCGGCCCGGCGGAGCCGAAGACGCCGATGCGCTCGCCGGAGACGTGCTGACCGTAGCGCTCGACGGTCTGCGCACGCGCTGAGCCGCGGCATCCTTCGCACTCGGACATCTACGACGCGCTCCCGGACAAGTGCCGTGCCGAACGGCATCCGACAATGAGATGACGACCGGCCTCCCCGATGCCGGCCCCGTCCCGCTCGAAGGAGAGTCACCGATGTCCGAATCCGCCGCAGCAGCCGCCGTGCTGCTCGACCGCATCCAGGCGCCGGAGGGCGCGGGGCGCGACATCCCCGACGCGGCGACCCGCGAGATCATCGGCCGCGCGCCGGTGCACGCCGTCGCCGATCTCGACGACGCGGTCGCGCGTGCCGCGGCCGCGCAGCCCGCCTGGGAGGCGCTCGGCCACGAGAGGCGCAGCGAGCTGCTGCTCGCGGCCGCCGATGCGATCGACGCGAACGCCGAGGCGCTGGCTCACCTGCTCTCGCGCGAGCAGGGCAAGCCACTGAACGGCCCGAACGCCCGCTTCGAGCTGGGCGCCTGCTCGGCCTGGCTGCGCACCAACGCGAGCATCGTCATCGAACCGCAGGTGCTGGTCGACGACGAGACACTCCATGCCGAGCTCGTCTACAAGGCCGCCGGCGTGGTGGGCGCGATCGGTCCGTGGAACTGGCCCTTGATGATCACCATCTGGCAGATCGGGCCCTCGCTCCGGATGGGCAACACGGTCGTCGCGAAGCCGAGCGAGTACACGCCCCTCAGCGTGCTCGCGATGCTCGCCGTCATGAACGAGGTGCTTCCCGCCGATGTGCTGATCGGCGTCTCCGGAGACCGCGAGGTGGGCGCACGGCTCGCCTCGCATCCCGACGTCGCCAAGATCATGTTCACCGGATCGACCGCGACCGGACGACGCATCATCGAGAGCTCCGCCGGGAACCTCGCCCGTCTCACCCTCGAACTCGGCGGCAACGACGCCGGCATCGTCCTGCCGGGGACGGATGCCGCCGCCATCGCCGAGGATCTCTTCTGGGGCGCCTTCATCAACACCGGCCAGACGTGTGCGGCGATGAAGCGCCTCTACGTGCACGACTCCGTCTACGACGACGTCGTCGGTGCGCTCGCCGAGATCGCGGGATCCGTGCCGATGGGCAACGGCCTCGACGAGGACAACGTCCTCGGACCCCTGCAGAACCGCGCGCAGTTCGACATCGTCACCCGGCTGGTCGACGACGCGAAGAGCCGCGGCGCCCGCATCGTGACGGGTGGCGACGCGGCGCCGGAGCTGGGGGAGCTCTTCTACCGCCCGACCATCGTCGCCGACATCGACAACGACGCCGCCCTCGTGCAGGAGGAGCAGTTCGGTCCGGCGCTCCCCGTGATCCGGTACTCCGACGTCGACGAGGCCTTCGCCTGGGCGAACGCGGTCGACGTGGGTCTCGGAGCCTCGGTCTGGTCGAGCGACCCTGCGGCGGCGCGTGAGGCCGCCTCGCGGATGCAGGCCGGTACCGTGTGGGTCAACTCGCACGGCGGGCTGCATCCGATGGTCCCGTTCGGCGGGGTGAAGAGTTCGGGCTACGGCCTCGAGTTCGGCGTCGAAGGGCTCAAGTCGGTGGCAGTGACGCAGGTCGTGTCCGGCCCCGGTCGGAAGGGCTGACCCATGCGCTCTGCCATCGTCGTCGGAGCCGGCACGTCGGGGGCCATCGTGGCGCGGAGGCTGGCGGATGCCGGCGTCGCGGTGACCCTCATCGAAGCGGGCGGGTACGACACGAATCCGGCCATCCACGATCCCTCGCGCGCGGGAGAGCTGTGGCACTCGGCCGAGGACTGGGACTACTTCACCGTGCCGCAGGAACATGCGGCCGGGCGTCGACTGCACCTGCCCCGGGGCAAGGTGACCGGAGGATCGCACGCTCTCAACGCCATGATCTGGGTGCGCGGAGCGGCATCCGACTACGACGGGTGGGAGACGGCCGGCGCGACCGACTGGGGCTGGTCCGAGGTCGAACCCGTGTACGACGCGATCGAGCACGATCTGCTGTACGTGAGCGACGACTATGCGCTCTCGCCGATCCAGGAGTCGATCATCGCCGCCGCCGTGGAGGAGGGGCTGCCGCACAATCCGAACTACAACGGCGGCGTCCTCGACGGGGTCTCTCAGCAGCAGGTCACGATCCGCGACGGTCGCCGGGTGAACACCTGGACGACGTACGCGCAGCCGGTCGCTGAGAAGCTGACGATCATCACCGGACGGGAAGTCCACTCGGTGATCATCGAGGACGGCCGGGCGCGGGGGGTCCGGCTGGGGGAGGGCGCGGACTCCGAGGACGTGTTCGCCGACGAGGTCATCCTCTCGGCCGGCGCCATCGGTTCGCCGATCATCCTGCTGCGATCGGGCATCGGACCCGCGGCGGAGCTCGAGGCCCTGGGGATCCCGGTCGTGCAGGACTCTCCGGGGGTCGGGAAGAACCTGCACGACCACCTCCTTTCGCCGGTCGTCTTCACGACGACGGCGCGTCCGGTCGGTCCGCCGCAGCCCGGTGTCTCGGTGACGCAGACTCACCTCTTCTGGCGCAGTCGCGACGACCTCGCGGAGCCCGACACGCAGCCCATCCACTTCTCGGTGCCGATGTGGGGCGAGCTGGATCCGAAGGGGGACGACGGATTCACCCTGATGGCCGGGCTCGTGACGCCGTACAGCCGTGGTGCGCTGACACTCACCGGCCCCGGGCTGGGCGATCGACCGGACATCGACCTGGCCGCGCTGGCCGACGACCGCGATGTCGCCTCGCTCGCGGCATCCGTGCGCCAATGCCGCCGCATCGGCGCCCACCCGGCCCTCGCCGAGCGGTGGGGCGCGGTGGAGGCCTATCCCGGTCCCGACGTGTCGGATGCCGACGTCGAGGACTGGGTGCGCCGCACGGCCATCACCTACCACCACCAGGTCGGAACGTGCCGGATGGGGACGGATGCCGATGCCGTGGTCGACCCTCGACTGCGCGTGCACGGGGTCGACGGTCTGCGGGTGATCGACGCCTCTGTCATCCCCACGGTCCCGACCGGCAACACCAACGCGCCCGCGGCGATGATCGGGGAGCGCGGGGCGGGGTTCGTGCTCGCGGACTGAGACGCCGCGCGCGACGCCGACGAGAAACCCCCACCCGCGATGACCGCGGGTGGGGGTTTCGGCGGTACGGGTGGTCCTCGCGTCAGGCGGAGTGCACCTCGCGGCCGGCGAACCACGTCGAGATGACCGGCGTGTGCACGATCTCGTCCGGCGGCCCGGCGATCGCGTCGCGCGCCAGCACGACGAAGTCCGCGGACTTGCCGGGCGTCAGGGAACCGGTCTCCGCACCGAGGCCCATCGCCGTCGCGGCGTTGATCGTGAAGACCTCGAGCGCCTCCTCGGCGGAGATGGCCTGCTCCGGCCAGAGCACGCCGGGTGCGCGCCCGAGCGGATCGGCTCGCGTCACCAGGCCCTGCAATCCCTCCAGGGTGTTCGGGGACTCGCTCACGGGCCAGTCCGACCCGCCGGCCACCAGTGCGCCGGAGTCGATCAGCGCGCGGTTCGGCTGCGAGTGCTCCGCGCGCTCGCCGAGCACGTCGGCGAGCGCCTGGGGGATGACACCGGGGAACCAGATGAACGGGGAGATGTCGGCCGACACGTCCAGTGCCTGCAGCCGAGGGATGTCGGTGTCGGCGAGAAACTGTCCGTGCGCGATCTGGATCGGGGTGGTGACGCCCTCGCCCCGCAGGCGCTCCGCGACATCCAGCACGAGCCGGGCGGAGCCGTCGCCGGTGCAGTGGACCTTCGCGCCGAGACCTCTGTCGGCGACCGCGCGCAGCCAGCCGGCGAGCTCGTCGAACGTCATCGTCGTCTCGCCGTGGAAGTGCGCGCCGTGTGCGGCGTCGGCCGGATACGGATCGAGGAAGGCGGCCGTGTGCGCCGGGGGCACGCCGTCGAGGAAGATCTTCACGAAGTCGGGGCGGTGGTGCGTCGTGCGGAACTCCTCTCCTCGTTCGATGAGGGGCGTGCCGATCGGCGCGACGCCGAAGATGTCGTCGTTGATGAGCATCGACGACACGACCCACGCGTTCAGCGCTCCCGCGCGGTCGAGGGTCGCGAGGGCGCCGAGGATGTCGACCGAGACACCCGCGTCCTGGAAGGTCGTGATGCCGAAGGAGTTCAGCAGCTCGACGCCGCGGCGCGAGGCGGCCACATGCTGCTCCGGTGTGAGCCCGCCGCCGACGTCGAAGGCCTCCTGCACCGGGATCCCCGCCGCCTCCAGCAGCACGCCCGTGGGGGTGCCGTCGTCGGGGTCGAGCATCGTCACGCCCGACGACGGGATGCTCGTCGCGGTGATGCCCGCGAGCTCGAGCGCACGCGTGTTCACCCAGCGGTTGTGCCGGGAGTCCTCCATGAGCATCACCGGCCGTCCGCCGGATGCGTCGTCGAGTCGCCGGCGCGAGTTCGTGTTCGCCAGCGAAGGCAGCAGCGTCGTCGGCACCGCGCCGCCGACGATCCAGGCATCAGCGGGCAGTGCGGCCGCCCTGTCGCGCACGTGCGCGAGGATCTCATCGAGGGTCAGCGACGGCGGCAGCGACAGCTCGAACAGGTCGGTGCGGCCGGCCAGCGCGTGATGGTTGTGCACGTCGACGAAACCGGGATAGACCGCCGCGCCCCCGACGTCCAGCATCCGCGTTCCCGGTCCTCGCAGTCGTACGACATCGGCGAGGGAACCGACCGCGAGCACTCGTCCGTCGCGGACCGCGAGGGCCTCGACGAGCGGGTTCGACCGGTCGGCGGTTCGGATCACGGAGCCGGTGACGATCAGGTCGGCGGCGGTCCCCACCTCAGTCCTCTCCGAAGGCGGCCGGCTCGAGCTCGGGCGCGTGGAGCGTGGTCGACAGCAGCCGTCCGTGCGCACCGAACGTGAAGTGCGTCGGCACCTCGCCCGTCTCGTCGAGCCCGAACAGCACGCCGTGCGAGCGGATCGCGTTCACGTCGCGGTGGTCCGCGATCGTCACCGAGGCGCAGGGGATCACCTTCTCGCGCCACGCGAAGATGTAGATGCCGGGACGCACCTCCCACACGCTGTTCTCGTCGGTGTCGGCGAGGCCGCGCTCCGGGCCGGCCAGGCACTGCCACGAGTACCACCGCGACGACAGGTACACGTGCTCGTAGGCGTGCTCGGCGCTGTAGACCCACTCGACCCGACGCCCGATCAGGGTCGTCGTCGGCGCGGCCTCGGTGCCCGACACGTCGGCGCCCTCGATCACGCTCGGCGCGAAGACGTGCTGCACGCGGGTGCGGCCCTGCTCCGGGGAGGGGAGGATGATCGAGATCACGGCGAGGGCACGACCGGCGCGGAGATCCAGCACGAGCGAGACGGCCTCGTTCGGCAGGTAGCGGTGATGGAACTGCACGAAGTAGAGATCGTCGTCGACCTCGAACGCCTCGTAGTCATCGGTGTCCGCTGCGGCTTCGGTGGGATCCTCCGCACCCGGGTGGTACTGCCAGGAGACCGTGGTGTCGCCGAAGCGGTGCACGATGCGGGTGCCGCGGGCGTCGACGACCGCGATCTCACGGCCGCTGAGCGCCGTGGTGTGCGGCGCCTTGTTGGCGTCGAAGCCGGGGGCGAGGCCCTCGAGCGGCAGCCAGGTGGAGGTGTCTGCGGGGTTCAGGGTCGTCATGCGTCGTCCTTATCTGTCGATGGGGGAGGCGGGGAGAGCGTCAGCGATCGCTGAACTTCTCCAGGTCGGTGGCGAGTCCGTCGTAGACGGCGGGCTTCGCGCGCTTGAGGTAGGCGCCGTACGCGATGCCGCCGATCAGCGCGACGACCAGCAGCAGCGGCATCAGCCGGATCGCGAGCTCCTCGGAGCCGGCGACGATGTTGAAGTTCACGACGGCGAGGACCGAGATCGCCGCGATGCCGAGGAATCCGATTCCGGGTGCGATGAATGTGCTCCACCAGCGCGGGTCCCGGTTGCGGCGGAAGTACACGACGATCGAGATCGCCGCGAGTCCCTGCAGGATCAGCACGCTGAGGGTGCCGAAGCCGAGCATCGCGGGAACGAGCGTGAGGATCGGGTCGGCGCCGGCGATCGCGAAGATGATCGCCATGATGCCGGCGAATGCGGCCTGCACGATACCGGCGAGCTGCGGGGCACCGTTGGCCCTGGTGCGCGCGAGCGCCTGCGGCAGGATCCGCGAGCGTCCCAGCGAGTACAGGTAGCGGGTCGCCGAGTTGTGGAAGGCGAGCATCGCGGCGAACAGGCTCACCAGCAGGAGCACCATCATCACCGTGGTGAGGGTGCCCCCGAGGTACTGCTGCGACAGGGAGAAGATCAGGTCGCCCGTCGGGAGGTGCTCGAGCGCGGTCGCCTGCGCCTGCGCCACTCCGGTCGCGCTGACCACGGCCCAGGTCGTGACGCCCAGGATCACGCCGATCGCGATGATCGAGGTGTAGGTGGCGCGGGGGATGGTGCGCAGCGGCTGCTTCGCCTCTTCGCTGAAGAGCGCGGTCGCCTCGAACCCCAGGAAGCCGGTCGCGGCGAGCAGGAGTCCGATCGGCAGGGAGCCGGAGAACACCGCCTCCGGGCTGAACGCACCGAGGTCGTACCCGGTCTGCACGAGCACCGACACGTCGAACACGACGAGCATCAGCACCTCGAGCACCAGGCACACGCCCAGCACCTTCGAGCTGAAGTCGACGCCGATGCGGGCGAGGACGAAGCACACCGCGATCGAGAGCAGCCCCCATACGAGCCAGTGCACGTCGAGACCGGTGAGGTCGCGGATGATCGTCTGCATGAAGAATCCGCTGGTGCCGATCGTACCCACGACGAAGAAGTTGTAGCCGAGCGTCGCGATGAGCCCGGCGATCAGCCCGCCGGTGCGGCCGAGGCCCTTCACGACGAACGCGTAGAAGCCGCCGGCGTTCACCAGCTGCTTGGACATCTGCGCGTAGCCGACGGCGAAGAGCAGCAGGATCGCCGCCACCAGGAAGAACGACATCGGGGTGCCGCCGCCGTTGCCGAGGGCGATCGCCAGGGACGCGACGACCACGATGCCCGTGAGCGGTGCGACCGCGGCGAGCACGAGGAAGACGATGCCGGCGACGCCGAGGGCACCGGGGCGGAGAGCGGTGTGCTCGTGAGATGTTTCGGTCGAGGGTGCCACGTCGGCTCCTTTGCTCGGTGACGCCGTGCTCGCACGGCACCGACGACGAGGGGAATCGTCGATAGAGCGAGTCTGCTCGCGCGACACCTCGGGCGCTTGACCCTGAGTGAAGGACGATGGTGCGAGCGCGCACACCCCGCCGACGGCGGTTCGCGTCATCGCGAGGGGGGAGCAGGATGACCGAGACGACACCGCCGTCCTCTCCGCACCATCCGGTGCCCGGCGGCGGCCCCGGAGGGTGCGATGGATCTGCAGCTGCAGGGTACGACGGCGCTCGTGACGGGCGCGGCGAGCGGGATCGGCCGCGCCACGGCGCTCGCGCTCGCCGCGGAAGGCGTGCGGGTCGCCCTGCTGGATCGCGACGCCGCCGCGCTCCGCGAGACGGCGAGCGGATGTCGTGAGGCCCTGGTCCTCGTCGCGGATGTGACCGACGAGAGCGAGGTGCGTGCGGCGGTGGGCTCCGCTGCCATGACGCTCGGCCGCCTCGACGCCGTGGTCTGCTGCGCCGGGATCTCGGGGCCCGTCGGCACGTCGATCGAGGACACCGATCTCGCCGACTGGGATGCCGTGCTCTCCGTGAACGTGACCGGAGCGTTCCTCGTGCTCAAGCACGCGCTCCCGACGCTGCGTGCCGCGCCGGCGGCATCCGTCGTCCTGCTCGCAAGCGACTCGGCCTTCGTCGCGTCGCCGGGCATGGTGCCGTACGGGGCATCGAAGGCCGCACTCGTGCAGTTCGGGCGGGCGCTCTCGGTCGATCTCTCCGACACCCGCATCCGGGTGAACACGGTGGCGCCGTCGATCGTCGACACGCCGATGAGCCGCGGCGATCTCGGCTCCGCCGCGTTCGACGCACCGGGATTCCCGGTGCAGAGCGCTGCAGACGTCGCCGCGCACGTCTCCTATCTGGTGTCGCCGCTCAGCAGGGCGATCAACGGGACGACGCTGCTCAGCGACTTCGGATACACCGCCCGCTCGGGGTTCCCCGCGTGACGACCGAGCAGCACGGCAGGATTCCCCCGCGCGCGAGCGCGGGACCAGCAGAAGGAGCAGAAATGGGACTCGCAGTCGGATCGACGGTCGCCGGACGCGTCGTCGTCATCACCGGAGGCGGCACCGGCATCGGCGCCGCCATCGCCCAGCGCTATGCGGCCGAGGGCGCGCACGTCGTGGTCGTCGGGCGCCGCCCTGAGCCGCTGCAGGAGGTCGAGCGCGCCGTCGGCGCCGTGCCGGTCGTCGCGGACGCCGCCGACACCGCCTCGGCGAAGGCGGCCGTCGCCGAGGTGCTGGCGCGCTTCGGACGCATCGACGTGCTCGTGGCGAATGCCGGAGGCCACGGATTCTCGCCGGTCGGCGAGACCGACGACGCCGGCTGGGACGCGGCGATCCGCGCCAACCTCACGACCGCCTTCACGATGGCGCGGGAGTCGCTGCCCGCGTTGATCGAGGCGAAGGGGCAGATCGTGATCGTGTCGTCGCTCGCCGGGCTCTTCGCCGGGCCGTCGGTCGCGGGGTACACCGTGGGCAAGCATGCGCTGATCGGTCTGACCCGCACGCTCGCCCGCGACTACGGCCGGCACGGGGTGCGCGTGAACGCGATCTGCCCCGGCTGGGTGCAGACGCCGATGGCCGACGACGAGATGGACGAGTTCGCGAACCACGCGGATCTCTCCTCCCGCGAGGAGGCCTATGCGGCGGTCACCGCCGACGTGCCGCTGCGCCGACCCGCACAGCCGTCGGAGATCGCGTCGGTCGTTCGATTCCTCGGCTCGGGGGAGTCGTCGTACATCACGGGCGCGGTGATCGTGGCCGACGGCGGATCGCATGTCGTCGATGTGCCGACGATCGCGTTCGACCACGCCGGGATGTAGCAGCCCGCTCAGTCGATGGCGAGCGCGAAGCCGTCGCCCGTCGCCACGACCGCGACCTGCGTGAGGTCGTCGACGAGGTAGGTCGGGCTGTGCGCTGCGGCGTGCTCTCCGACGCCGACCACGCGCATGCCGGCGGCGAGGCCAGCCTGGATGCCGGCCCCCGAGTCCTCGAACACGATGCAGTCGGCGGGGTCGACGCCGAGCGTCTTCGCGCCGAGGAGGAAGCCTTCGGGATCCGGCTTGGATGCCGAGACGCTCTCGGCCGTGACGGCGAGGGCGGGGACAGTGAGTCCTGCCGCCTGCATCCGTGCCGTCATCAGCGCGACGTTCGCGGACGTCACGATCGCGTGCGGGTAGGGGCGCAGTGCCAGGAGCAGCGCCTTCGCCCCCGAGATCTCGATGACCCCGTCGACGTCGTTCGTCTCGGTCGCGAGCATCTCGTCGTTCTCGCGGAGATTGATCGCATGATCGCGCTCCGGCAGCATGATCGACATGCTCTGGTGCCCCTGCCGACCGTGCACGACGCTGAGCACGTGCTCGGGATCGATTCCGTGCGGCTCCGCCCAGGCGAGCCAGAGCCGTTCCACGACCGCAGTCGAGTCGACGAGGGTGCCGTCCATGTCGAGCAGGACGGCGCGGGCGCGAATCGTTTCGGTCACCTCTCCAGGCTAGCTGGCGCACTCTCCACCTCGTGGCGAGCGGCCCCCTTGTGCGCGACCCGGCCCGTTGAGAGCGCGCACAGGGGGCCGGGTCGGCGGCAAGGGGGCCCGGTCGGCGGAGGACGTGGATGCCGTCAGCCGCCGAGGTACGCGCGGTGCAGCAGGGCGGGATCGGCGCTGAGCTCTTCCGCCGTGCCCTGGAAGGACACCCGGCCGCCCGCGACGACCACGGCCTCGCGCGCGAGACCGAGCGCGACCTGCGTGAACTGCTCCACCAGCAGCACCCCGACGCCGGAGTCCGCGATCGAGCGCACGATCGGCATGAGCCGCAGGAAGACGACCGGCGCGAGGCCGAGCGACATCTCGTCGATGAGCAGGATGCGGGGCTTCGCGGCGAAGGCGCGCGCCAGCACCACCATCTGCTGCTCTCCGCCCGAGAGCAGGGCGGTCGGCGAGTCGATGCGCTTCTCCAGCTCGGGGAACTGCGCGATCGCCGCATCCAGCTCTGCGGACGTGCGGGCGGTGAGCGAGATGTTCTCCCGCACGGTGAGCGAGGGGAACACCGCTCTGCCCTGCTCGATGTGCACGATGCCGCGCCGTGATCGCGCGACCCGCGACAGCCTGTCGATCGGCTCGCCGTCGAGCGTGATGGTGCCGGCGGAGTGCGGGGTCACACCCGAGATCGACTCGATCAGGCTGGTCTTTCCTGCGCCGTTGGGACCGACCAGGGCCAGCACCTCGCCGCCCTCGACCCGCAGGGAGACATCGGAGATGACGGCGCCCGCCCCGCGGCTGACGCTCACGGCGTCCACGACGAGTTCGCTCACTTCAGCAGCTCCGTCTCTCCCATGTACGCCTTCACGACGTCGGGGTTCGCGAGGACCTCGGCCTGCGGTCCGCTGGCGAGCACGCGGCCGAAGTCCAGGACGGTCAGTGTCGGGCAGACCGAGCGCACGAGATCGAGGTCGTGCTCGATGATGATCAGCGCGATGCCGTAGCGCGCCGGAAGCTCTCGGAGCCGCGCAGCGAGGGCCAGATGCTCGTCATGCGAGAGCCCGGCAGCAGGCTCGTCGAGGATCAGCAGCCGAGGGCGCGACACCACGTTCGCGGCGACCTCGACGAGTCGTCTCGTTCCGACGTCGACGCTCGACAGGCGAGCGCGGGCCGGCGGGCATCCGAAGAACTCCAGCACCTCGTCGATGTCGGATGCCGCGAGTCGGCGTCGTGCGACGAACCGCACATAGGCGCCGATCGTGAGCGCGGGTGGGACGCGATCCTGCTGGAACGTGCGGCGCAGCCCGAGCCGTGCGCGCCGGGTGGGGGAGAGGCCTCCGAGATCCCGATCGCCGAGGAGCACGCGTCCGCCGTGCTTCGGCAGGAATCCGCTGATCGCGTCGACGAACGTCGACTTCCCTGCACCGTTCGGACCGATCAGCCCCATGATCGACGCGGCCGGCATCACGACCGACACGTCGTCGAGCGCCTTCAGCGCGCCGAACTGCACGGTGAGCCCTTCGACCGAGAGCACGGGTGCTCCGTCGAGGGCGGCCTCATCGACCGTGGCGGTGGTCGTCGTGGTGATGGCACCGGCATCCGCTCCGGCATCCGGCGGGAGCGCCGTGAGCTCCGCGTTCGCCGCTCGTCGGTCGGCGCGCCGGTAGAACAGGTTGCGGATCCCCTGACCGAGGTTGGTCCCGCTCGTGAGTGCCTGCACGCCGAGCACGCCGAACACCACGAATCCCCAGTCCTGCGGGATTCCCCAGCGCTTGAGCAGCTCGGGGACGAGCACCCAGAGGATGCCGCCGAAGATGGCCATGTCGATCAGGTGCGCGCCCGACATGATCGCCAGCACGTAGAGCGCGAGGGACTGCAGCGGAGTGAAGCTCGACGCGAACGGCAGCTGCACCTGACCGGCCAGCAGACCCCCGGCGACGCCGCCCAGCGCGGCCGAGACCGCGAACGCCGTGAGTTTCGCGATCTGCACGCTCTGGCCCGCGGCGGCGGTGCCGCGCTCGGAGAAAGCGACGGCCTTCCAGCTCGATCCCCAGCGTCCGCGCTGGAGGAAGAAGACTCCGAGCGCGCAGAGTGCGAGCACGACGATCGAGAGGAAGAAGAACTGCCGATCGTCGGAGAACATCGTGGGGCGCTCGATCGCGGTGCCGTCGGCGGAGCCGGGGAACTGGATCTGCACGAGGGTGACGTCGGCCGCTGCCGCGAAGCCGAGTGTGACGACCGCGAGATTCACGCCGCGGAGGCGGAGTGCGGGGAGTCCGACGAGCACGCCGACGAGCCCTGCGGCGATGCCGCCGAGCACGAGCCAGACGATGAATCCGCCCGGTGCCTGCAGCACGTTGAGCAGCGAGACGATCCACGCGCCGACGGCTGCGAACGTGAGCTGGCACAGCGCGATCATGCCGGCGGACCCGGTCACGATGCCGAGACCGAGGATCGCGATGGCGGCGATCACGGCGCTGATGGCGAGGAACACGAAATAGCCCGGCAGGGCCGCGCTCAGGATCGCGCCGGCCCCGATGCCCGCGAGGGCGATCGCGAACGGCCAGGTGATCCGGAACCAGGGACGGTCAGCGAGCGGCATCCCACACCTCCTTGCGCTGGGTCCAGAGGAGAAGGACGACGATGAACAGGAACGGGAGGAAGTTGCGCACGAGCGCGACCTCGTCGATCTGGGCGACCAGGCCGCCGAGCACGCCGAGCACGACGCCGCCGATCACCGCGAGGTCGAGACGCCGGAACCCGCCGAGCAGGGCGGCAGCGGCCGCGGGGACGATGAGCATCGCGAGGCTCGTCGCGTCGTTCGACTGCGACGGGGCCACGATGATGATAGCGATCGCGCTGATCACGCCGGTCACGAACCAGACCGCGATCGACAGCGGACGCGAACGGATGCCGAGCAGCTCCGCCGTCGTCGGCCGCTCCGAGAGGGCACGGAGCTGCGTGCCCACTCTGGTGCGACGAAGCACGATCCGCACCACGACGGCGGTGACGATCGCCATCGCCACGGTCGCGACCGTGACCTGGCTGACCACGACGCCGCCGAACGAGAAGGCGGGCCCGGCGATGATCGGTGTGAACGGCTGGGGCTTGTTGCCGAACAGGATGAACGACATGGAGATCAGCAGGAGCAGCGGCCCGACCGTCATCGCGGAGCGTGTGGTGGTCGAGGCCTCGGAGAGCCAGGTCGCCGCGATGAAGCCGATCGCTGCGGCGAGCAGCCCCGCGACCAGCACACCGAGCACCGACCCGAGCCAGATGGGCAGCCCGATCTCGCGGACGAACCACACCGCCGTGAACGCGCCGAACATCCCGGTCGCGGCCTGCGCGAAGTTCACCACGCGGACGAGGCGTGACATCAGCGTCAGGCATCCGCCGAGGACGGCGTAGAGTCCGCCGGCGGCGAGGCCGGCGATCGCGCCTTGCAGCATGAGGCGTCCTTTCTGATCTGAGGGGGAGGGGCCCTTCGACAGGCTCAGGGACCGGGGGTGCTTCCGGTCCCTGAGCGAGCGAAGCGAGACGAAGGGCGTGAAGGGTGTCTATTCGCCGATGCGCAGCCAGTCGTCGGCGACCTGCTCCCAGGCGTTCGTGCCGGACTTCAGGATGATCGGCCACCCCGCGGTGTTCTGGGTGCCGAACGCGTACGGTGTTCCCACCATCGGGTTCTCGATCGGGTCCATGGCCTTGAGGGCCTCGGAGACGCTCTCGCGCGTGATGTCGCCGTCGATGCCCTCGAGCACCTCGATGAAGTACGTCGCGGCCAGGTACCCACCCTGGCTGAACGAGGTGAGCGGGATGTCGTTCGCCTCCATCAGCTCCCGCCAGTCGGCGTTGATCTCGCTGTCGTCGGTGAACGGGTAGAACTCCGCGGGCACGTAGATCCCGGCACCGGCGTCGTCGATCGCATCGGCGAAATTCTCGCTGTAGACGCTCGTCAGGTAGAGCCAGGTCACGTCGTCCCAGCCCTGCGCGTTGGCCGCCTTGACCTGACCGATCGCGTCGGGTTCGACCGGGTTGATCGCCAGCGCCTTGCAGCCCTGGTCCCGTGCCTTGACGATGTAGGGCGTGTAATCCGAGGCGCCGTATGGCACGGTGTCGTCGACGTACTTCGGCTCCTTGCCGGTGATCTCCGTCCACTTGTCGATCGCGGCCTGGTAGGTCGGGCGCGTGGAGCCGGCGATCTCGAGCAGGATGCAGATGTCGTCCAGACCGAGCACCTCCGATCCGTACTGCAGCGTGAGGGTCATGTCGTTGAACGGCCCCACGTTCGCCGGTGAGATGCTCTCGCTGGCGAAGCATCCGGTGTCGACGCCGATGCCGGGCATCGAGAGGATCCCCTCCTGCTCGTAGTACTTGGCGTTGATCTCGCACTCGATGAGGCTGGCCGAGCCGACGAGAGCGACGGCGCCGTCGCTGCCCACCAGTTCGCGAGCGGATGCCGTGGCGGTCGCGGGGTCGCCCTTGTCATCGAGGGTCTTGTACTCGATCGTGCGACCATCGAGCCCTCCGGCCTCGTTGAAGGCGTCGAAGACGGCGGCTGCCGCCTGCGATGCCTCGGGGAACGTCGCCGGTCCGCTGATCGTGTTGACGGAGCCGACGACGATCGGGGCGCCGTCGCCTCCGCCGCCGTCCCCGCCGGCGCAGCCGGCCAGGGTGAGGGCTGCCACGGCGAGGAGCGCCGCGGTGCCGGATGCTCGTCTGTTCATGTGCTTCCTGCCTCTCGTGTGTTCGGGTCGTGCGGTGTCGTGCTGCGGCTCAGGCCGGGGTCCCTGAGCCTGTCGACGGGTCGCGCAGCGCGCGGCTGACCATCTCGGTGTCGGTGAACTGCTCGAAGGCGACGACCTCGGCGTCCTTCAGGCGCCAGACGTGCGCGACGCGAGCGGCGAAGAACCGTCCGGTGGCCCTGTTGGTGCCGGAGTACGTGCCGATGCCGACCACGACGTCTCCGCCGTCGATGACCTCGTCGATCGCCACGGTGTAGTCGTCCCAGTCCTCCTGGAGGCGGGCGAAGACGTTCGCGGCGACGGCATCCGGTCCGACGTAGGTGCCGGCGTACGGGAATCCGGCGGCCTCGGTCCACCGGATGTCCGCTGCGAACGGCGCGAGCATGCCGTCGAGGTCGCCCCGGTCGCTGGCGGCGTAGTGGCCGCGGATGATGTCTGCGTTGCTCATATGCGCTCTCCTCGATCTCTTCCGGGTTCCTGAGCCTGTCGAAGGGGGTCAGACCGGCTGGGCGTCGGGATAGGCGACGGAGCCGAGCGGGTAGATGTGACCACCGCCCCGGGAGTGCTCGGCCCGGCCTTCGCCGTTGAGTCCGAGGAAGATGCCCGTGGTCATCAGCTGGTAGCCGAGGTCGTGCAGCCAGACGCTCGCCACGGCGATGCGGAACTCGCGGAAGCAGAACAGGTACAGTCCGTCGGCGAACTTCCACACGGTCGACAGATCCATGTCGCCGTGACCGCGCTGCACGCCCTCCAGGCACTGCCACGCGTATCGCGTGCTCGACACGTAGACGTGCTCGTACAGGTGGTGCGGGCTGTAGCGGTAGACGTTGCGCTTGCCGATGAGGTCGCGGCTCGGGCCGGGGACCTCGCCCGTCGCCTCGCCGGCGTCGGTCGTCGCGGCCCAGAACTCCTGTCCGACCTGCGGGACGCCCTCCACGGCCTCCGCCGCGATGCGGGAGCGGATGACGGTCGCGCGGTGCGTCGTCGTCGAGTAGACGACCGTCAGCGCCTCGCGCTCGCGGCTCTCCAGGGGGATGTTGACGAACACGACGTCGTCGCGCACGGCGACGGCATCGTAGGGATCGGTGCCGGAGGCATCGAATCCGGTCCAGGTGACGGCGATGGAGTCGAAGCTCAGGGACAGCGCGGAGCCGTCGTCGAGGCTGAGGGCGAGCGCGGTGCCGGCCAAGGACACGTTCGGAAGCCGGAAGGTGTCGATCCCCGCCGCGAACTCGTCGTAGGTGCGCCACTCGTCGAGCGCCGGATCGAGGGAGGTGTCGGTCATGGAGGTCCTGACATCGCACGTGGCGGAGCATCGATGCTCCGGGCGCCGCGTCATCGCGGTGCGCTTGCCTCATGCTCAGCCGCGGCGCGGCATCCGCTCAAGAGCGGGGGCACCATCGCGCGCCGAGAGTCAACCGGCGTGCCCTCCCGGGCAAGGACCCGCGATCGGCGGCGTCAGTGCGCGGCGCGGTACTCGCTCGGGGAGACCCCGAATGCCGCCTTGAACGCGCGGCTGAAGTGCGCGGCATCCACGAAGCCCCAGCGGGCCGCGATCGCGGCGACGGGGCGGTCGGCGAGCATCGGGTCGAGCAGATCGCGTCGGCACTGCTCGAGGCGACGGGTGCGGATCCACGTCGAGACGGTGACCCCCTGCTCCTGGAAGAGCCCGTGCAGGTGACGCGTGGAGATGAAATGAGCCGCGGCGATCGTCGCAGGGCCGAGATCGGTCGACGCCAGGTTGCGGTCGATGTACGAGCGGATGCGCTGCACGAGCGCGCGATGCGGGTCGGCGGAGACCTCGTCGAGTCCGAGCTCGCGCGTGAACACGGTCGTCACGAGGTCGAGGGCGCTGTGCGCGAGGCGGGCGCCCGTGGTGCCGGCGAGCTGGTCGAGGTTTCCGGCGAGTTGCGTCAGATACGGCACGACCATGCCGCCGAGGCCCTCCTGGCCGGAGATCCGGACCGCGGTGAGCTGGCCGATCATGTCGGACGGCAGACTGATCAGGTGCTTCGGGAACATCACGACCATCGTGCGGAAGTCCTGGTCGAAGACGAGGGAGTACGGGCGATCCGTGTCGTACACGGCGAGGTCCCCGGGGTGCAGCACGGCCTCGCGGTCGTCCTGGATGAGCAGGCCGGTGCCGGCGAGCATCAGGCTCACCTTGAAGTAGGAGCGGTCGCCGCGGGCGATCAGCTCGGGCGTGCGCTCGACGACGTGCGACGTCGCACGCACCTCCGTCACGTGCACCTCATCGACGGACGCGCCGCGGATGACGCCGCGGAAGTGATCGGGGCCGTCGCTGGACACCTGCAGAGGGACGAAGGACTGGGAGACGGCAGCGCGGAACTCGCTGATGTTGCGCGCGATGAGCGACGACACCGACTCGGCAGGGGCGACGGGGGCAGCGAATGCACCGTTCATGACTGATCACCTCGGGATGGTGGAACGACGACGTTGTATACGATCCGTTCCGCGATGTTATCACCGGCGGCGGCCGCACAGCACTGCTCCTAGGATGTGACCGGAGGATGGACGATGAAAGCTCTCGGTGACAGGATCCTGCTCGTCCTGCGGCAGGTGCGGGGAGCGGACAGATCGGATGCCGTCTTCGAGGCGACGGCGCTCATCGTGGGCGCGGCCTTCCTGGTGCTGGGCTTCGCGATCGGACTGCCGGTCTTCTGGGGTCGTGAGCTCGCGATCAGCGGCTCCGGCTCCATCGGCGTCTTCGCGGCGGTCGGGGGAGCCGTCACGGCGGTCATCGCCTTCGTGGTGGGACGCCTGGCGGTGCGGCCGGCGGAGCCGGACGCCGACGGGCTTCGCGACGGCTTCAGCGTGCCGGGTGACCGGCTGCGGTGGTACGACCTCGTCGCGATCGCCTTCGCCCACGCGGCGATCGCCTACCTCGGCTGGATCGGGATCGCCGAGCTGCTCGAGCGGAGCTTCACGGATGCCCCGGTGTTCGCGTTCCCCGGCGCGGTGCTCGTGGCCGTGGCCTTCGCCCTGACCGGCTACGTCTCCTTCCTCAGCGCCGTCGCGCTCACGCCGACGGTCCTGTCTCTCGTGCTCGCGGTGTTCCTCGTCGTCGGCGCCTTCGCCAGCATGCTCGCGTCGAGCGATCCGCACTGGTGGCGCGACAACCTCTCGGCGCTCGGGATGAGCACCAACAGCGCCTCACTCGCCTTCAACATCACGCTCATCATCGCCGGCGTCATGGTGACGACGATCTCGCGCTACGCCACGGCCGGCCTGCCGGCATCGGATCCGATCGACCGCCGCGGCCGGTTCGTCGTTCGGGGAGGCCTGATCCTGCTGGGCGTCTTCCTCGCGTGCGTGGGAATCTTCCCCGTCGACGAGTTCTTCCTCGTGCACAACACGGTGGCGACCGGCATGACGGTGGTGTTCGCGGTGGTCGTGGTCGGGCTCCCGTGGTTCCTGCGCAGCATCCCCCGCGTCTTCGTCGTCTTCGGCTGGGTGTACGTGCTGGTCATCGTGCTGCTGGCGGTGTTCTTCGTGATCGGCTACTACAACCTCACGGCGGTGGAGCTCATTGCGGCCGTGCTGATCTTCAGCTGGATCATCGTGTTCCTGCGCACGGCGAGCTCGACCGGGTCGCCCCGGACCCCCGCCCCCGCTCCTGAAGCGGCGTCGGCGCACTGACGGCGCCGCGGCCGACGTCATTCGTCGCGGAGCGCCCTGGCTGCGTCGGCCGTGCGCTGGAGCGCGTGCACCGTGTGGGCGTGGCGACGCTGGGCGACGCCGACGAAGAGGCAGTCGACGAGCGCGAGCTGGGCGATGCGGCTGACCATGGCTCCCGCCCGGAAACGGGGTTCGCGCGCGTGGGTGAACAGGGCATGGTCCGATTCGCGGGCGAGAGGGGAGTCGACGACGCTCGTGACTCCGACCGTCGTCGTGCCGGCGCCGTGCGCCGCCTGCAGGAACCGCAGCGTCTCCCTCGTCGACCCCGAGTTCGAGAACCCGATCGCGACCGCTCTCGTCGCGCTGAGCGACGCCGCGGCGCTCGCCTCGTGCGCGTCGGACAGCACGATCGCCGAGCGCCCGATCCGGAGGAGCTTGTGTCCGAGGTCGTCGGCGACCAGGCGGCTCGCGCCGACGCCGAAGAGCAGGATGCGGTCCGCCTGATCGATCGCCTCCACGGCCGCAGCGAGCACGTCGAAGTCGAGATTCCCGATCGTCTCCTCGATCGCGAGCAGCTCGAGCGCGGCGATCTTGCCGACGGCATCCGGAAGGGTGTCGCCCGTGGCGATCTCGGAGCCGAAACCGGCGGGGGCGTTGAACTGCACGGACTCGCGCCCGAGCTCGGCGGCCAGCGCCATCCGCAGTGCGGCGTAGCCGCGAAGGCCGATGACGCGGCAGAAGCGCACGACAGAGGCGACCGAGGTGTCGCAGAGAGCGGCGAGCTCGGAGATCGTGCTCTCGACGGCGGTGGTGGGATCGTCGGCGATGACGCGGGCGATCCGAGCGAGCGAGGGCGGAAGGGTCTCGGCGGCCGTCGCGATGGTCGTCTGGATGCTCATGCCCCTCCTGGGCTCGGAAACGGCCGGATGAACAATTGTTTCACGATTAGTTGCTTCTGCGTAGACTATTTTCATGAGTTCCCCGCGCCCCGCCGTCGCCGTCGATCTCGGCAAGTCCCGGTGCCGTGTCTCGTCCGGCGACGTGGTCCGCGAGGGCGTGGGCGCCCCCGGCCTCGCCGCGGCCGACGGCGTGAACGCGGCGACCGCCGCCATCCTGCCTCTGCTGCGGGCGGACGACGGCCCCATCGACCTCGTCGGAGTCGGCGCCGCGGGCGCATGGAGCGCCCCCGGCGCAGCCCGACGGCTGGCCGCCGCTCTGGCGACGGCGACGCACGCGAGGGTCGCCGTCGCGTCCGACGTCGTCGCCGCGCACGCCGGTGCGCTCGCAGGCGGGGAGGGCGTGCTCCTCATCGCCGGCACCGGCGCCGCGGCACTCGGCATCGATGCCGACGGCGCCAGGCTCGTCGACGGATGGGGGCCCGAGCTCGGCGACTTCGGGAGCGGGTCCTGGCTCGGCCGGGAGGCCCTGCGCGCGGTGCTCCGCGCATCCGCGGGTCTGTCGCCCGACACCGTGCTCGCCCCGGCGATCGAGGCGCGGATCGGCACGGCATCCGACATCATCGGCTGGCTGGCGGATCCCGAACCGCTCGCGCGGCGGCTCGCGACCTTCGCCCCGCTGGTGCTCGACTCCGCGGCCGCAGGCGATCGCGTGGCCGGCGAGATCGTCGACGACGCGGTGCGGCTGCTCACCGCTTCCGCGGTCGCCGCCTCGTCCCGCACGCTCACGGTCGCGCTCCACGGTGGGCTCACCCAGCACGCCTGGTTCCGTGCCGCCCTGGTCTCCGCGCTGCAGGCGGCGGGACGGCAGACCGTCCCCGCAGCCGGCACCGCTCTCGACGGCGCGCTGCTCCTCGCGCGCCGTGCCGATCTTCCCCACGAAAGGTTCGTGCACCGTGCCGAATGACGACGCCCGACTGACCGCCCTGCTCTCGGTGCTCGAGAGCCTCGACACCGAGGCGTCGACCACGGAGCGCGGCGACCTCGACCTGCTCGACACCGCCGAGCTCATCCGGCGCATGAACGCCGAGGACCGCCGCGTCCCGGCCGCGGTCGCGGAGCGCGCCGCCGAGATCGCCTCGGCGATCGACGGGATCACCGCGCGGTTCCGCCGCGGCGGACGGCTCATCTACATCGGTGCGGGAACCGCAGGGCGCATCGGCGTGCTCGACGCGAGCGAGTGCCCTCCCACCTTCGGGACGGACCCCTCGATGGTCGTGGGGCTGATCGCCGGGGGCGAGACCGCGATCCGGTCCGCCGTCGAGAACGCGGAGGACGACGACGAGGCGGCCGCCGCATCGCTGCGCGACCTCGACCTGTCCGCGAGCGACACGGTCGTCGGCATCTCGGCATCCGGGCGGACGCCCTACGTCGTCGGCGGGCTGGAGTACGCGCGGGGGCTCGGCGCGCTGACGGTCGCGATCGCCTCGAATGCCGACTCCGCCATCGGCGCGGCCGCCGAGATCGCGATCGAGGTGGTCACCGGACCCGAGTTCATCTCGGGATCCACACGGCTGAAGTCCGGCACCGCGCAGAAGCTCGTGGTGAACATGCTCACCACGCTGTCGATGATCAAGCTCGGCAAGACCTATCGCGGGGTCATGGTCGACCTGCTCGCCACCAACGAGAAGCTGCACGCCCGGTCCATCCGCACGGTGTCGCAGCTCGCCGGCGTCGGCGTCGACGCCGCGTCGGAGGTGCTCCGTGCCGCCGACGGCTCGGTGAAGCTCGCCCTGCTGATGCTCGCCGTCGACGCGTCGCCCGAGGCCGCGGCATCCGCGCTCGTCGACGCCGACGGCATCCTCCGCGACGCGATCGCCGCGCTCGCCTGACGGGATGCGGTCGCGTTCAGTGACCGCAGCTGCAGGCGGCGCCTCCGCCGCAGCATCCCTCCGCCGCCGGAGCGGCATGCGCCTGTGAGGACTCCGGCACGTCCATCGCGGGGTTCTGGTCGAGGAAGCCGTTCGGCTTGAACCAGAAGCCCGCGTAGTCGACGGGCATGATGGGCCAGTCCTCGGGGCGGGGGAAGTGCGTGAGCCCGAACGTGTGCCAGAGCACGATGTCCTCGCCGTCGATCGAGCGATCGCCCGCCGAGTACTCGGGCAGTCCCGCCCCGCCCTGATGCGCGTTCGGGTAGCGACCCGCGGGCCAGATCTGCCCCGGCTCGTGCCGCGTCGCCCAGAGGTGCTTCGTGGCGAAGGCGGCACGTGCGGCGACCGACGACTCCGGATCGGCCATCAGCAGAGCGGTCGGCTCGGGGATCAGGTGATACGCGGTGGGGCGGCCCACCCGGTTGGTCCGCGTGGCGCTCTGCACCTCCCAGACGCGCGCGACCGACGTGTCGGCCTCGCGCTGCGCTGCCTGCTCCGTCGCGAGGAGCGTCTCCGACCAGGTGAACGCGTTGCCGAAGGGGTTGTCCGGACCCATCGGCACGCGCTGGGCGTCGATCTCGAGGAGTCGGTTGTCGTCTCCGTCGATCGCGACGTCGAGTCGGGCGCAGAACAGATGCTGGTGCACCGGGGCGAAGACGCCGGGTGCGAGCTCGGTCGCGTGGCTCTGCCGCACGCCGGGCTCGCCGGCTGCGGCGAAGACGATGCCGGTGGCCTTCGCGACGACCTCGATCGAGCCGTCGAGGGAGAAGTTCCAGTAGAAGCCGTAGTCGTAGTTGCCGATCGTCGAGAAGTACGACACCACGAAGCGGCGCGAGCGGCGCACGTCGGAGCGGCCGGAGAGGTCGGTGTGCTTCCAGAGGATGCCGTAGTCCTCTTCGTGCATGCAGATCACGTTCGGGATGCGCACCGGGTTGCCGTGATCGTCGGCCACATGGCCGTCGAGGTAGCGGATGACGCCGAGGCAGTCGCAGCCGAGCTCGAGGTGGTTGGCGTTCTTGCCGAGGAGGTACTCGCCGGCGTCGAAGTAGCTGATCCAGAAGCGTCCCGGTGCGGTGTCGCCGTAGGGCACGACCATCTCCGGCACGCTCGCCCTGCTCAGCACCGAGCGTCCGCCGAACGAGACGTCGTGCAGCACGAGGCCTTCGCGGGCGTTGAAGTCCACGCGCATCGACCAGCCCTCCCACTCGACGAGGGAGCCTGTGACCGTGAAGCTCGGCCCCTCGGGCTGGGTGATCTCGATGGGCTTGAGGGTCGTGCGCGCGGCTCCCTGGGCCTCGGGGTAGTAGTTGCCGTGTCCGGCGGGGACCGGTACATCGCCGTGGTCCTCGACCCGGATGACGCTGTTCGTCGTGAGGTCGATGTGCACGATCAGTCCCTCGACGGGGTGCGCCCAGGGGGAGTCGGCCTCGTCGTTCTTGAGGAACGTGAGGGAGCGGATGACGCGGCGGCCGACCTCGTCGGCGCGGCCGGTGTATCCCGGGGCGAGCGGACCGCAGAACGCCAGCGCCATGTGGTCGGCGAGGCCGCGGCGCGTCATCGCGGCCTGCCACTCGGGCGAGGCCTTCGCGATCGTCTCGGCGCGCTCGTACTCCTCGAACAGATACTGCGGCTGGCCGTAGGGCGGCGCGTCGTTGGGCACCCGCTCGGTGCGGAGGACCTCGCCGCGGGTGATCGACACGATGACCTCGGTGGCGACGCCGGTGGCGATGTCGAGCAGCGTGACGTCGACTCGCCGGTCGATCGGCGCCCCGGGATGCCAGGCGGCGCGCTCCTGCTTCGTCGGCTCGTCGGGGAGCAGCATCGGCACGCGCGTGGTCTCGGTCATGAGGCCGGCGGCGTCGAGGACGGCGCGGGCGGCGGCGATCTCCGGGCCGGTGAGCGGATCGAGCGGATGCGGGACGGCGATCTTCTCGATGACGGGCTGCGGGTGGTGGGACATCGTCGACCTCACTATTTTCGAGCAAGTGCTCAATAAACGGGTTGGCACGATCGTACGACGGAACGCCCGGCGTCACAAGACCCGGGCCGCGGCGGTGCGGATCAGGCGCGCCAGGGGGCGAGGATGCCCTCGAGCACGGCCAGGTGCGCCGAGGCCGGCTGAGGCTCGGTGACCTCGACCACCTGCTGGCCGTAGGTGATCGAGCGCAGCAGCGCCATCACGGCATCCTGCGGGGTCTCGGCGCGGAGCGTGCCATCGGCGACCGCCTCCTCGAGGGAGGAGCGGATGCTGTCCTGCCATGTCGCGAGGGTGGGTGCCCCGGCATCCGGCGTCGTCTCGAGGGTGGCGACGCGCCCCCAGAATCCGACGACCACATGCGCTTCGCTGCGGGTGCGCTCGTCGACCGGGAGGACCTCGCGCATGAGCGCGTGCAGTCGGGGCAGGCCGCGCAGGCCCGCGGTGGCGTCGGCGATCCGCGTGTCGGTGCGACGGGTGACCTCGGCGGCGGCGGCGCGCACGACGTCGTCGAACCCGTCGAAGTAGTGCCAGAGCGATCCGGTCGCCACGCCGAGCTCCTTCGCGACCGCGCGCGACGACACGTTCTCGTGACCGTCGCGGGCGGCGACGGTCAGCAGCGCCTCGGCGATCTGCCGGCGGCGCTCATCGTGATCGACGATGCGGGGCACGTTCACATCCTGTCGCATCCGAGGGGGTATAGCTATCTTGAGCGCTCGATCAATATACTTCGCGGGTGGAGCATCTCCTGCCGGCGGCGCCGTGGCTGATGGCCGCGGCGGCGATCGTCTCGGCCGCGGCCTGCGTGGCCGCGTGGCGCTCCGTGCCCTGGCAGGGCAGGCAGTCGGCTCTCGTGATGGCGGCGGTGATGCTGCTGGTGGCGGTCGGCGAGGGCGGTCCCGTCCTCGGCCTGATCCTCGGTGCGGTGCTGCTGCTCTCCGCGATGCTCGGGACCATGGGGGTCCGTGGAACGCCGGCCGCCGCCACGTGCTGCCACCGCGCGCTCGTGTCGCTGGTGATGGCGATCTGCTCCTTCGAAAGCGCGTCGACCGGGCAGGCCGCCGCCGTGGCAGGTCACGGTCATGGCCAGGGGCTGTCGGGGCTGCTCTCGGTCGTCGTCGTGGTCGGGGTGATCAGCGTCGTGCTGTGGACGGTCGTCGCGGAATGGGTCGTCGAGCCGGTGCACCACGGGCGCACCGCGCGCCTGCTCACGACCGAGTCCTGGGCTATGGCGGCGGGAGTCGCCGTGATGTGCCTCGGGTTCTGACCGCTGATGCGGTCCGGTAGCGTGGCCGGATGCCCCTCGCCCTGATCACCGGCGCCGCGCGCGCGAACAGCATCGCGGCCGGCATCGTGCCGCGTCTGCGCGCGGCAGGCTGGACCGTCGTCACCAGCGACCTGCGCGATGCGGATCACCCCGCCGACCTCTCGACAGCGGAGGGCCCTGACGCTCTGATCGCCGAGGTCACCGCCGCGCACGGACCGATCTCGGCGCTCATCCTCAGCCATGCGCACGACGTCGAATCCGGCATCCTCGACACGACCGCTGAGAGCTTCGACCTGCACGTCGCGGTGAACGCCCGAGCGAGCCTGCTGCTGATCGCGGCGTTCGCGCGCCAGATCGGCGACGACGGCGGCGCGATCGTGGCGCTCACGAGCGACCACGTCACCGGCAACCTGCCGTACGGCGCGTCCAAGGGCGCGCTCGATCGGCTCGTGATCTCGGCGGCGCGCGAGCTCGGCCCACGGGGCATCTCGGCGAACGTGCTGAATCCCGGCCCGATCGACACCGGATGGATGGATGACGAGACGCGCACCCAGCTGGGAGAGATGACCCCGCTCGGTCGACTCGGTCGACCGGCCGACGTCGCGGCAGTCGTGGAGTTCCTCGTGTCCGACGAAGGGCGCTGGATCTCGGGTCAGCTGCTCAAGTCCGACGGGGCGTTCTCGGCGCGGTACTGAGACGCCGCCCCACGCGGCTCAGCCGCGAGCCGCCGGTCGAACGAACACCCAGGCGGCGAAGGCCGACGCCGCTGCGGCGACCGTCATGGTGAGGGCCATCGTCACGGCATCGGTGCCGCCGATCCCTGCGGCGAGCGGCGCGACGACCGGTCCGAAGAGGAAGGTCGCCATCCCGAGCAGCGCTGACGCGGTGCCTGCCCTGGCGCGGTGGTGGGCGAGGGCGAGCGTCTGCCCGTTCGGCCCGCCGATCCCCGCGCACAGCATGAAGCCGACGAGTGCCGCGACGACCCCGGTGACTCCGGTGCCGATCAGCGCGAGCACGAGGAACATCGTCGTCGCGACCAGGGTCGTGGTGATCCCGCCGAGGTACACGTTCAGCGGTCCCCAGCGGCGCACGACCAGGCGGCTCGTCTGTCCGCCGACGATGCTGGCCAGCGCCCCCGCAGCGAAGGCGAGGCTGAACTCCTGCGGGGTGAGGCCGAACTCGTCCTGCAGGACGAAGGAGGACATCGACAGGTAGGTGAAGAAGGCGACACCGCCACCCGCTGCGGCGATGAGCACGGCGAGGAAGAGGCGGTCGCGCACGACGGCGCCCGCGTGCCCGCCGAGTGCTCGCAGGCCGCCCCCGTGCCGCTCGGCGGAGGGCAGGGTCTCCGGCAGCGCGAGAACCACGACCAGGAGGAGGGCGATCCCGACACCGCCGAGCACCCAGAAGATCCCTCGCCAGTCCATGATGCGCGCGAGCTGCCCGCCCACCACGGGAGCGATGATCGGCGCCGTGCCCGAGACCAGGAACAGCAGCGACAGCATGCGGGAGAGCTCGACGCCGTCGAACTGGTCACGGGCGATCGCCAGGCAGATCACGATCCCGGCGGAGCCGGCGAGGCCCTGCAGGAAACGGGCGAGCAGCAGCAGCTCGATGCTCGGCGCCATCGCGCACAGCGCCGACAGCAGCGCGAAAGCCGTCACCCCCGCCATCAGCGGGAGTCGCCGGCCGTAGCGGTCGCTGAGCGGCCCCGCGACGAGTTGCCCGAGTCCGAGCCCGATCATGCACGCCGACATCGTCGCCTGGCCGAGTGCCTCGGTCGTCGCGAGGGAGGCAGCCAGCTGCGGCAGCTGCGGCAGATACAGGTCCATCGACAGCGGACCGAAGGCCTCCAGCATCCCCAGCACGAGCATCGCGTGCAGCGTGCCCATCCGCGGGCGCCCGGGTTCGCCGGAGACCGGGATGCTCATCCGTCGAGGCGGAGCGTGCGGCGCAGCCAGCTCTCGCGGGCGTCGTCCGCCGCCTTCGACACGGCGGCATCGGGGGAGAACCCGGAGAAGCCGTGATATCCGCCTGCCCAGACGTGCAGCTCGGCCTGACCGCCGGTCGCCCAGATGCGCAGGGCGTAGTCCACCGCCTCGTCGCGGAAGGTCTCGGCGGCGCCCACCTCGATGAACGCCGGCGCGAGGCCGGCGAGATCCGTCGCTCGTGCCGGTGCGGTGTACGGCGAGACCGCGTCGGTGAACCGCTCGGTCCCGGCGATCGCATCCCAGGCGGTGTCGTTGTTGTTGCGGTCCCACGCGCCGAAGCCGTCGTACTGACGACTCGAGACGGTCTGGTTGCGGTCGTCGAGCATGGGGCAGCCGAGGAGCTGTCCGGCCAGTCGTGGCCCTCCTCTGTCGCGGGCGATCAGCGCCACGGCAGCTGACAGCCCTCCGCCCGCGCTCACGCCGGACGCGATGATCCGGTCCGGGTCGATGCCGAGCTCCTCGGCATGGGCGACCATCCACTCCAGCGCCGCATAGCAGTCCTCGGCCTGCGCGGGGCCCGGATGCTCCGGGGCGAGGCGGTACTCGACGGCGATGCCGACCACGCCGTGTCGCTCTGCGAGATCGATCAGCTCGCCCGTGCCGAAGAACCTCGTCCCGAGGACCATGCCGCCGCCGTGGATCGAGAGCACCGCCGGGGCGGGGGCGGTCGCTGCTCTGCGCGGTCGCACGATCGTGATCTCGATGTCCGGCGCTCCCGGCGGCCCCGGGATGACGCGGTCCTCCCAGCTCACGGCCCGGCCCTCGACCTGCACGGACATCGGCGGGATGATCGTGGCGAAGTGGTCGCGGTTCGCGTGGATGGTGTCGGCGCGCAGCGGGATGATCTCGACGAGACTCACGAATGCCTCGAGTCCCGCGACGAGCTCGGGATCGTAGGGGACAGGGGGCAGGCTCATCGTCCGCTGCTCCACGTGCGGCGCAGCCAGGAGGCGCGGGCGGCGAGCGCGGCGCGGGAGATCTCGGCATCCGGCATGTACATGTCGAAGCCGTGCGCGCCTCCGCCCCACACATGGAGCTCGGCCTGGCCGCCCGTCGCCCAGAGGCGCAGGGCGTACTCGGTGTCCTCATCGCGGAACGCCTCCGCTTCGCCGACCTCGATGAAGGCCGGAGGGAGGTTCGACACGTCGGTCGCGCGGCTGGCGGCCGCGTAGGCCGGAGCCTCCGCGCTGAAGGCGAGCTCCTCGCCGAGCACGCACGACCAGGCGAGCAGGTTCATCTCGCGCTGCCACGTGCCGATGCCGTCGTACTGCCGGCTCGAGACCGTGGTGTTGGTGTTGTCGATCATGGGGCAGAGCAGCAGCTGGCCCGCCATGACCGGCCCCTGCCGGTCGCGTGCCATGAGGGCGACGGCGGCGGTGAGGCCACCACCCGCACTCCCGCCGCCGACGATGATGCGGTCGGGGTCCACGCCGAGTGCGGCGGCGTTCTCATGCAGCCAGACGAATCCGGCGTAGCAGTCCTCCACCCCTGCCGGGAACGGATGCTCGGGCGCGAGGCGGTACTCGACGTTGACGGCGACCACCCTGTGCTCGGCGACGATGTCGACGACCCGCGCGGTCTCCCACGAGCGGTGGCCGACGATCATGCCGCCGCCGTGGATGTTGAGGAAAGCGGGGAGGACCTCGCCGATGCTGCCGCGGGGACGGAAGATCGTGATCTCCACGTCCGGGGAGCCGGCCCGGCCGGGGATGACCCGATCCTCCCAGTCGATGTCGCGACCGGAGATCACCGAGTCGTTGTCGGGGAACATCCGATCCGTTCCTTCGCGAGGGAGCGTCGCGCGTGTGAGAGCGGGCTGCGGGTTCCGAGCGAGCTCGTCGAGCACGGCCTGCACCTCGGGGTCGAAGGGCACCGGTGTCACGGTCGGTCGGCCGGCGGCTGTGGCGGTGGCGGTCATGGTCTCTTTCCTTCGTGGGTGTTCGCTGTGCGTGTCGAAGCGCGGGGGTCAGGGTCCTTCGGGCGAGACCACGTCGCGGTCCGCCCAGAACGGTTCGACGAGACGGCGCAGCTCGGCCGCCCCAATGCGGTCGACGAGGGCGGCGGCGTCGAGGTTCGCGCGCAGCTGCTCGACGCTCGATGCCCCGAACAGCGTGGTGGTGAGCGCCGGATGGGTCAGGGTGAAGGCGATGCCCAGCTGCGCCGGCGAGACGTCGAGAGACGCCGCCGCTGCGGTGAATGCGGGGACGTCGTCGATGATCCGCTCGCGGATGTCGCCGGGGTCGCGGCCGATCTGCCGGTCGCCGGCGATCTTGCCCGCCAGCACACCGCCCTCGAGACAGTCGGATGCCTGCAGCGCGAGGCCCTGCTCCCACAGGCGGGCGAACGGCTCCCCATCGGGGATCGAACGCCGCGATACGCTGTATTTGAGCTGAGCGATCTGGGGACCCGCGACCCCTTCGGCCGCCGCGATGTCGATCAGCTGCTGGATGCTCGCTGCGGACCAGTTGTTCACGCCCCAGGCGCGGATGAGCCCGGCATCCGTCAATCCGGCGAGGTCGAGAACGAGATCGCGCAGATCGAGGTCGTCGCGACGGAGGTCGCCGAGGATCACGAGGTCGGCGTGCTCCACGCCGACGCGCATCAGCGCGTTCTCGAGCTGTGGGCGGAATCCCTCGGCCCCGAACGACTCGAGCCACAGCTTCGACGACAGCAGCCACTCGTCCCGGCGGAGCCCCGCTGCGCGGACCATGCCTGCGAAGATGACGTCGGTGAACACCGGCGGCATGCCCGGCGCGGAGTACACGCCCACATCGAACAGGTTGATGCCCCGGTCGACGGCCTCACGGAGCATCGCGACCGCGTCGGCGAAGTCCATCCGGTCGTAGGTGTGCCAGGAGCCGAGCGAGAGCAGCGAGGCGTCGATGCCGCTGCGGCCGATCTCGCGGCGAGCGAGGGGAGTGGTCACGGTGGTCCTCACAGTCTCGGGTCGATGACGGCCTTGACCTCATCGAGGTGGTGCATGTTCGCGATCTTCGCGGAGGCATCGGCCAGTCCGACGGGTGCGCTGAACAGGTCGTCCCAGGGGAAGCGGCCGGCGAAGGCGGTGAAGAAGTCGATCGCGCGGGCGTAGTCGGAGATGTCGCCGTTGAGGGAGCCGACCACGGTGAGCTCCTTGCCCATGATCGTGCTGAGCGGGAAGCCGTCGCCGGTCGGGCCGGTCGAGCCGACGATCACGACCGTGCCGCGCTGGGCGGCCATGCCGATCGCGTCGGGGCCGACGCTCGGAGCGCCGGCGAAGTCGAAGACGTGGTCGGCGCCGCGACCGTCGGTCAGCTCCATGACCTGCTCGATGACCGGTCCCTCGCGGAAGTCGACGACGGCATCCGCTCCGAACCGCGCGGCGAGTTCGAGACGCGCGGCCGGCGCGCCCACCGTGATCACCTCGCCGGCGCCGGCGATCCTGGCGACCGCGGTGGCGAAGATGCCGAGAGCACCGGAGCCCTGCACCACGACCGTCGAACCGGGGCGGATGCGTCCGCCGCGCTCGAAGGATCGGAGGACGGTCTTCGCGGCGCATCCCGCCATCGAGGCCCAGGTGTCCTTGACCGATGCCGGCAGCAGGAGCTTGGCCGCGCCCCGAGTGATGTACGCGTACTCGGCGAGACCGGCGGTGGCGAAGGGGTGCACGTCCGCGCGCTGCAGGAAGCCGTAGCCGCGGCGGGAGCACGCGACGGGCTCGCGCAGCACGACGCAGCCGTGGCATTCGCCGCAGGTCGATTCGGACCAGCCGATGCGGTCGCCGGGGGCGAGCGGGCGGCCCAGGGCGTCTCTCGTCTCCGGGCCGGCGGCGACGATCTCGCCGACCATCTCGTGACCGAGCACCATCGGGAGCATGCCGGGGAAGGTCATCCGTCCCTCCCAGATCTCGATGTCCGTGCCGCAGAGTGTGGTGCACGCGATGCGGACGAGAGCGGCGCCCGGCTCGATCTCGGTCGGCAGGGGAAGATCCTGCAGGGTGAGCGGCTCGTGGTGCGCGGTGAGCACGGCCGCGCGCGTGGTGGTGGGGATCGTCATGATGTCCTGTCCGGTGAGGGCGAAGTCGGTTCAGACCAGGAGCTGTCCGCCGTCGACGGCGACGGAGACCCCGGTGATGTGGCTGGCGGCGTCGCTCGCGAGGAACAGGACGAGCGGGGTGATCTGGTCGACCTCGGCGATCCTGCCGAGCGGGATGCGCGACTCCCAGGCGGCGCGGGCCTGCGGTTCGTCGGCGAACGCGGCGGTCAGGGGAGTGAGGACGGGGCCGGGGGCGACGGCGTTCACTCGGACGCCGGAGGTGGCGAGCTCGATCGCTGCCGTACGCGTGAGGGCGTCGACCGCGGCCTTCGTCGCCTCGTAGTGGCCGAGGCCCGGTGTGGGCTGCCGCGCGCCGATCGATGAGATGTTCACGATGCTGCCGCGACCGGCCTCGGCGAGGAGGGCTCCGAAGACCCTCAGCATGAGGAAGGTGCCGCGCACGTTGACGCGGAGCGCGGCGTCGACCACGTCGACGGGAACCTCCTGCAGGGTGCCTCCGCCGGCGACGATCCCCGCGTTGTTCACGAGCACGTCGAGTCCGCCGGCCGCGACGATCCGCTCGGCGGCGGCGAGGACGGATGCTTCGTCGCCGATGTCGAGCGTGAGAGCGGTCGCGCCGATCGCGGTTGCGGCTTCGGCGGCGGCATCCGCGTTCACGTCTCCGATGAAGACGGTGGCGCCCGCGGCGCGGTACGCGGCCGCGATGCCGCGACCGAGCCCGGAGGCGCCTCCGGTGACCAGGATGCGGCGGGGGGATTCGGTCATGTTCGTCCTCACTGACGGTGTCGCGACGGGGGTGTCTCCGTTATATTCTACAAACATAGAAAAACACAACCCCGCGTTCGCGCGTCCCGAAGGAGTCGTCATGCCCGATCAGACATATGCCCGGAGGCCGCTGCGCCCGGGCGGCGCACCGGTGCCGCCGCTCGCGCTCGGGTCCTGGAACACGTGGGACCGCATGTCGCAGGACGATGCGGTCTCGCTGATCCGTCGGGCCGTCGACCTCGATGCCGGATTCTTCGATGTCGCCTTCTACAACATGGGTCCGCACGCGGAGAACTCGAGGACGGACATCCTCTTCGGGGAGGCGCTCCGCAGGAGCGGGGTGGACCGCTCCGAGATCGTGCTGTGCGGAAAGCTCTGGCTGTGGGACTGGCCGAACCAGGGCTTCCGGGCGCAGATCGTCGAGTCGCTCCGCCGCGCCGGCCTCGATCGTTTCGACACGCTCGTCGTGGGTGACTACATCGACGCGCCCGACCTGCCGCGCCTGGTCGCCGACGTGGACGAGCTGATCGACGAAGGGCTCGTCGGCTCCTGGGGCATCAACAACTGGCGCATCGAGCACACGCGAGCGGCCCTGGCCGAGGCTGCGACCCAGGGGGTCGCCGGTCCTGTGTTCGCGCAGCTGAAATACGGCATCGCCCGGCGCTCGATGGCGGAGGGGCAGGCGTACGGGCCGCTGTTCGCGGACGGCACGCTGACCCTGCAGGCGTCCGACGTGTTCGAGGGCGGCATCCTCGCCACGGGTCGCGCGCCGCAGCGCAAGATCGGCGCGGACGTCGGAGGCATCCGGGAGCGGATCTCCGAGATCTACCCGGAGGTCGAGCGGGTCGCTGGAGAGTTCGGTGTCTCTCCCGCCGCCCTCGGCATCGCGTTCTGTCTGGCGAATCCCGCGACGTCCAACGTGCTGTTCGGCGCGTCACGGGTCGCGCAGCTCGAGCAGAACCACGCGGCGCTGGCGCTGGCCCGCGATCACGGCGCGGAGGTCCGGGCCGCGCTCGCCGGATGCTGGGTCGACCGGGAGGTGAGGGCCGACGGTGTGTGGTGACCCGGCGGCGGACGTCGCGCGGGTCGGCCGGCCTGCGTCAGTGGGCGCCGCCGAATTCGATGAGAGCCACCCCGACCGCGATCAGGGCGACCCCGATCGCCATCATGGCGGAGAAGTGATCCTTGAAGATGACGCGACCGAGCACCGCGGTGAGGGCCACGCCGGCGGCGGCCCAGACGCCGTAGGCCACGCCCACCGGCATCCCCATCGCGAGGATCGCGCCGAGCAGGGTGAATGCGGCGAGGTAGCCCACGACGATCACGGGGATCCAGCGCTTGCGACGCAGTCCCTCTGATGCGCGCAGGCTCAGAGTCGCGGTGACCTCGCTCGCGATCGCGAGGGCGAGCAGCAGCCAGGTCATGACGCCGCCCCTGCGCCGTCGCGTGCGTGGGATCCGAGCTCGACCAGCAGCACTCCGACCACGATCACCCCGACGCCGACGATCTGCACCGGGCCGAGCAGCTCGCCGAACAGAACCGTTCCGAGGACCGCGGTGAGCACCACGCCGATCGCCGACCAGATCCCGTAGGCGACGCCGACCGGCATCCCGCGATCCAGCACGATCGACAGCAGCCAGAGCGAGCCGCTGTAGCCGATGGCCACCAGGATGAGCCAGAGCGGATGCGTGAAGCCCTCAGCTGCGCGCAGGGCGAGTGTGGCCGACACTTCGAGGGCGATGGCGACCAGCAGCGGCGGCCAGGCCGAACCGCGGGGGTGAGGGGTCATCGTGCGCCTTTCGTGGAGCGTCCGAGGGGGGAGAACGTGGCCGGAGCTCGGGGGATTCCCGCGGGGCGTGCGGGGGTGTCTGCGGATGCCTAGGTCCGTGGTGGTCGGCTGAGGTGGCCATCGGGTGTCCGTCGCCACTTGATGGGAGAGCCGTCGGTCGCGAACGGTCCGTCACGAGGCTCGACTCGGATGGGCTCAGTCGGCGTTGGGGCGTTATTCAAGGCTTTCACGATATACCGATAGGCCAATATGTAATCGAACATAGCTTCGAATCTTGAGTGGACGCGCGGTAGAATCGGGGTATGTCGAAGCTCACCGGATTGCATCAGGCGGTCGCCCGTCTCGATGTGGCGTGGGCGGGCGCGGATGACGCGATGGGGTTGTCGCGGGAGCAGCTCATCGCCGTGAACGACGCTCTCGGGGCGCTGCAGCGATGCGCCGATGCTGTGCACGCCGACATCGCCGCCGGGATCGCTCACGAGTCGCGGCGGGAGTTAGGGGCGGGGAGTCTGGCGAAGGAGCACGGCTTCCGGACGGCGGCGAAGTTGATCGCCGCGACCACCGGAATCTCGTCGGGTGATGCGTCGCGGTTGGTGGCGGTGGGGGAGGCGACCGCACCCCGCACAGACCTGTTGGGGGCACGGTTGCCCGCCCGGTACGAGGTGTTGCGGGCAGCGTTGGCTGCTGGGGTCATTGGTGTGGCGGCCGCGGGGCTGATCATCGCGTTGTTGGACCGGTGCCGCGTCGTGGCGGGGACGGAACGGATCCTCGAGGCGGAGACGCTGCTGACGGAGCGTGCGGTCGGGTTGGGGTTGGATGAGCTGCGGAAGCTGATCACTCGGGCTGAGGCCTGGTTGGATCCCGATGGTGTGCAGCCGAAGGAGGATGAGAGGCGGGCGAAGCGGTCGCTGAAGATCTTCGAACGCGATGGGATGGTGCACCTCAGTGCGGTGCTCGATGCGGAGACCGCTGCACCGGTGGTGACCGCGATCCGCGGGTTCGTGTCGGCGGCGTTCGCTGCCCGGAAGGATGCCCCCGATGCGGAGGCGGTGGATGCGGATCGCCGCACAGTGGCGATGATTCAGGCCGATGCCCTCGCCGCGTTCTGCGCGCACATCCTGGGATGCGAATCGCGGATGCCGCTTGCCGGGGCGACCGTGATCGTCCGGCTCACCCTGGATGATCTGCAGTCCGGGGCCGGATCAGCGACCGTGGACGGACTCGACCAGCCCGTAGGGGTGGGGGCGGCGCGGCGGATGGCTGCCGGGCGCGGAGTCATCCCGTGGGTCATGGGCGGGCGCAGCGAGATTCTCGACTGGGGTCGGGAGAAACGCCTCTTCACCCGGGCGCAACGCCTGGCGCTCGTGGAACGGGATGGCGGGTGTGCGATGTGCGGGCTGCCGCCCGAGATGACGAAAGCCCACCACATCCGCTGGTGGCAACGTGATCACGGGCCCACCGATCTCGCCAACGGAGTGCTGCTGTGCGAGACGTGTCATCACCGCATCCACGACAACGGATGGGACATCCACATCGACGGCACGGGTATCGCGGCCCGGGTCTGGTTCACACCGCCCCGGTGCGTCGATCCCGCCCGCACACCCCGCCTCGGCGGCCGCGCACGGTTCGACATCGCCGCCTGAGCAGCGCCAGACCCGTCCTCGCCGACGAGTCCTGCGCGCTCTGACAAGCCGGGTGCGTCGGGAGGCATGATCGCTGGGTCGTCGGGCGAAGATCGCTGTTGCGCTCTTTTTCCACGCATGTAGACTAACCAGCACGACACATCGAAGTGGCGTCGGATCCGGCTCTCCGGCCAGCGGCTCTTCGAACCTTCTTCACCCTCCCTGCATCCGAGAGAAGGAACCATGAAACGAATGCCCCTCGCGCTCGCCGCAGCAGTGGCCGCGACCCTCGCGCTCACCAGTTGCAGCGGCGGAACGTCTCCGTCACCGTCCGACGGCAGCGGCGCCGAAGGACCCGACGCTCTCAACATCGGCAACTTCCTCGACGTCACCTCCTGGGATCCGTCACTGGCCGACATCGGCTTCGACGGTCCCTACCTCTCTGCGGTCTACGACGCGCTGATCGCCCTCGACGAGGACGGCGCGCCCATCCCGTCGCTCGCGACCGAATGGACCGTCGCCGACGACGATCTCAGCATCGACCTCGACATCCGGACCGACGCGGTCTTCAGCGACGGCACCCCGGTCGATGCGGATGCAGTGGTGAAGAGCCTCGAATACCTCAAGGCCGGCCCGCGCTCCGGCGAGGCGTACCTCAATGTCGCCTCGTTCGAGAAGGTCGACGACGACACGATCAGCATCCGGCTCACGCAGCGCGACGACACGATCCTCTATCTGATGGGTCTCGGCCGCAGTTACGTCATGTCGCCGGCGTCCATCGAGGCCGGGTCTCTCGGCAAGGAGCCGATCGGCTCCGGCCCCTATGTGCTCGACAGCACCACGAGCGTCGCCGGCGCGGAGTACCACTTCACCAAGACCGCCGACCATTGGGATGCCGCGACGTATCCGTTCTCCGAGCTGTCGATCTTCCCGATCACCGACGCCACCGCTCGGCACAACGCCATGCTCAGCGGCCAGATCAACGTGCAGTACGGCGACGTCGCCAACCTCGAGCAGGCGGGGCAGCAGGGATGGAACGTCGCCCAGCGCGTCTCCGGCTGGGCGGGCCTCGTGATCACCGACCACACCGGTGCCAAGAGCGAGCCGCTCGGCAAGCTCGAGGTGCGGCAGGCACTCAACTACGCCTTCGACGGCGCCGCGGTCCTCGCCGCCGTCGGCAGCGGAGCCGGAGTCGCCACCAACCAGGTCTTCCCCGACGGCGGCGACATCAACGATCCGGCGCTGAACGAGACCTACGCCTACAACATGGACAAGGCCAAGGAGCTGCTGGCGGATGCCGGCTACCCCGACGGCTTCGCGATCTCGATGCCCATGTCGCCGATCTTCGAGATGTGGAAGCCGTCCGCCGAGCAGGCGCTCAACGAGCTCGGGGTGACGGTGACCTGGGACAACATGCAGATGCCGGACTACCAGCTGAACGCGCCGAACTACCCGATGTTCATCTCCTTCCTGGCGATGGACGGGAACGACGTCGCGACGGTGGCTCGTCAGGTCACCAGCGTGCAGTGGTTCAACCCCGAGCCCGACTACGCGCAGAACGACGTCATCGCTCCGCTCGTCGAGAAGGTGCAGACCGAGCGCGGCGACGCGCAGACCGCGGCCATCGAAGAGCTGAACAAGGCTCTCGTCGATCAGGCGTGGTGGTCGGTCTGGTATCAGGCGAACAACATCTACTACACAGCGAGCGGCATCCAGCTGCAGCCGGTCGTCGGGATGATGTTCCCGACGCTGCGCTACATCACTCGGGGCTGATGCTCCGGCCGGGGCGGCGCTCGCGTCCGCCCCGGCCCACCCCTTCCCCTCCGACCCGAGAGGTTCCCATGCTTCTGTTCACGGCGAAGCGCGTGCTGTCCGGTCTGGTTCTGCTGGTCGCGGATCTGGCGTGCTTCGACAGGCTCAGCAACCCAGGGGACGAGCTCGGCAGCCCAAGGGTTGATCCTCGACCACGAGGTGGTGCTCCCGCTCGGCACCGGGCCTCGCCACATGGTCGTGCACCCCAGCGGGCACCTGCATGTCGTGACCGAGTACTCGTGCGAGGTGTTCACCCTCGCCGCCGGCGTCGACGRCACGACGCGCCAGGTGCCGTCGACGCCGGCGGCGAGGGTGAACACCTCGCACGAGTACTCGGTCACGACATGCAGGTGCCCGCTGGGGTGCACGACCATGTGGCGAGGCCCGG